>CBDBEZ010000131.1:0-187280 GCA_965204485.1 Verrucomicrobiales bacterium | reverse complement strand
TGAACCATCCGCCCAGACGTGCTGCCTTCGGAAATGATTGTCTCAGCCGCCTTGAAAAACACGCTGCCTGGATTTTTGCACCACGGCGGAAAAGGTTCAGCGTTCCGAAAATTCATCCTTGATAAAATAGACTTCACTCGCTCCGAAGGTTCACGCTTCGCCGCATGGTGATCCAGTTACAGAACTTCTCACTCACGAGGGGTTAAGATTGGATATAACTTGTTGCTGGTCAGGATTCTAGGTGAATCGCGCCGCCTGGGCACCCACAGATTCTGCTGAAGAGGCAATTATCGAAGCTGTCAAGAGCTTGTTAGATGCGCTAATCAGTTACCGGCAAAGCTTTGATACGTCCAGGCCGGGTCTTGTCCTTCTCGATTCCCGCCAGCCCCATCTCTGCGAACCTCTTTCGCCAGCGGCCCACCTGTGGTTCGTCCAATCCAAGTTCTTCCGCGATCCGCTTATTGGTCATCCCCTCGCTGGCGAGAAGCACGATCTTGGAACGAACTCTCAATTTCGGAGAAACGTTGGACGCCTTGCTGAAACGCAGGAGCTTGTTTCGCAGGCTTGCTTCAAGGTTGATCGGCACAGCAGTTCTCATTTCCATTAAACTAACACTATCCGACTTGAGTGCAAGCTTAAAATGGATCATCTGTAGGGCGGACTACACTAAAGAGATCGAGAAATACGCCGCCTACACTAATTCACCTGGGGAGAAAAGGTCGTCCCTCTCGGGGCTACACTAAAGAAATCGAGAAATACGCCGCCTACACGGATCGTGCCAATGCCGCTCTCATCCTGGACCTGAAACAGCGGGGCTTGCTCGAGGGACACCCTCGTTGTCTGGGGTGGCGAGTTTGGGCGCACGGTGTTCTGTCAGGGCAAGCTGACCAAGACCAACTTTGGCCGGGAACACCATCATCTCGGCTTCACCATGTGGATGGCGGGGGGCGGCGTGAAGCCAGGCATCACATACGGCGGCCCCGACGAATGGAGCTTTCACGCGATTGAGAACCCCGTGCCCGTGCACGACCTCAACGCCACCATCCTCCACCAACTGGGCATTCGTCACGAGCAACTCACCTATCGCTTCCAGGGTCGCGACTTCCGCCTGACGGACCTGGCTGGGAACGTGGTGAGGGGCATCTTGGGATAACTCCTCTTCATCCCCGGTGTCTGCCGCCGGCAAGGACTGCTCGCGCGACAAGCTTTCCACCCGAGCTTGCTGAAAACCTCTTCCCGGTGGCGCATGGACCAGGGATTGGGGTTCATGCCTTCAGTCCAGACAATCGACAAACCATCGGCTCAGACTCGTGGTGACGGTTTCGATGCGTTCCTCGTTGCGAAAATGATAGATCTCTCGATCGGTGAACACGCCGTCGGAGTATCGATTGTTGCCGGCCCCTACCAACAAGTGCGATTCGGCGCCCGTGCGCCAATGATGAAGTGCCCGTGCGTGCCCATCAGGAGCGGCCAGCCAGTCGTCCCGCGTGCCGCCCCCCGAGCCAACGTCCCTGGAGTCCATCCCAGAAGACGAGCCCTTGCACCAAGTTCATCGAGTTCATCCAGACCTGACCGCCCACGGCCAGAAGCGAGCTTCCGTCCGGCTTGGGCAACACCAACAGACGATCCGGCCGGTTGTTGGGGGCGTGCCCCCTGGGTTGAAAAACATCGGAATCCTCGAACAATCCGAAAGGAGCCCACGAGCTGCCGTCCCAACGGGCAAAATCGGACGCTTCGCGATCGCCCGCTTTGGTGAAGTTACCCCCCACATGCAGTTCTCCCTCGTAAATGGCCATGGCCGAAACGAAGGGCCCTTGTGTTTCGCCATGCTGGAATCCTTCTCCCACGGGCGCGAAGGACTTTCCATCGTAGCGGGCGATGCCCTTGGCCTCGACACCGTCAATGACATCGAACAAACCGCCCACGTAGAGGGCCGGACCCGAGCCGTCATCGTAGACCGCCACGGGAAATTCACCAGACCCGAGCGTCGGAATCGCTGCTCGCGGCGCAGCGATTCCGTAAGATAGGCGGCTGAGGCGGCTCAAGCCCTGTATTTTTGGGTAATTCGGATCGGCAGCGCCCATTTTTGACCCCATGGCAAATTCGCATTCGTTATTTCATCTTTTTTAAGCTTGTTTCTGTAATAGTCTTATATTACAGTGCGCCGAACGAGCCGACCTTCATGCCAAGCAGAAACTCCCTGCCCCCCACCGAACGCCAGATTCGCAGCCGCCTCCGCCAGCTCCTCGACCAGGCCGAAGGCTTCCTTCACGGCTCGCCCATCGAACTCTCTCGTAAATGCGGCAAGCCCACTTGCCGTTGCGCTTCCGACGACTCCTTGCGCCATCGCTCCTTGGCCATCGGTCAGACTCGCAAGGGCAAGACCACCATGCTGCACGTCCCCAGACCGTTGGAAGCTCAGGCGAGACGCTGGATCGATGATTTCCAGAAGGCGAATGCTCTGCTGGAAGCCCTCGACGAGCAGGGGCGCCTCCGACTCGAGGAGGCAAAAACCAAGGCCAGAGCGGCGAGTAGCTCCGCCAAGAAGAAGGGCAAGACCGGTAAGAAATCAGCCGGCAAAGCCAAGTCCGGGCGCAATTCTCCACCAAAAAAGAAGCGACCATTCTCACGCGACTACTAACTTACGCGGACAAGATTTTCAGCCTCCGCCAACAGTGAAGGCTGCGGGTGCGTGACTCTCGTCCCAAACCACAGATTCCCACTCGAGTTTTCCCGGCAGCATTCTTCGCCATGTTCTGCTGCCGGTTACCAAGCTTCAACGAACTCGAGCAACACCGGAACAAGAGCAGCTGGACCCGTTGGCTCGGTAATCACCGTTTGCCCAGCGCCGACGAACTGGCGTATGTCTCCGAGCGCATCGAGCCTGACAGTGTGCGAGGGTGTCTCGGACACATTTACTTCTGCCTCAAACGCAACAAAATCCTTGCCCCACAGCGCGGTTGGATGCTTGCCGCCGTCGATGGTCACGAAACTCACTGTAGCTACAAACGTTGTTGTCCAAAGTGTCTCCAACGCCGGATCGCCGTCGGAGACGAGGTCAAAACACAGTTCTACCACCGCTTGGTCGCGTTTCAGATTATCTGTGAGGATTTTCAATTGCTTCTCGACGTGGAAATGCTTGAGCCTGGTGAAGACGGAGATCCTGGAGACGACGAAGTCGCTGCGGCTATACGGCTGATAACTCGCGTCCTTAAGGACAATGCCTTTAGGGAAAGCTAACAATCTCCAGCAGGAACTCGCCCTCACGAGAGTCGTTTTCTGTTAGCCTAGGCCAACTCGTCACCGGTTGGCGGACTTTGCGCGGGCAACTCCTTTGTCGTCTTTTCGGTATTGCCTCCCGAACGATCAATTCTCTGACTCGCGCTACCATCTCCTGTTTTGTCTCTTCGGTCAGCAGTCCCTCGGACACTTCGAACACTGCCCATAGTGAATTCATTTTGTCGAGCGTCTTCAGGAAACTGATGCTCAACGGCTGGATGTTGCCGCTTTTCGCGGCTTCGCATCGCTCCTGCGCGATGATCGAGCAGGCCATGAGCAATGCCGCCACCTCCTGGGCCGCTGTTTCTGGCGTATGGCTATGAAGAACGTCATTCCCGCGCATGTGGAGCTTGAGTTCCTTGTAGAATATCTCGTGTTCCCAGCGCAGGGCATAGAGCTCCAGCAATTCCTGCGCCGGATACTCCTGCTCATCAATAAGCGTCGTCCATAGCCTCACCTCGCTCCACTGTCGTGCCCCCGGCTTCCTGATCCGGCCTCGAATCTCACGGATACGGATCTCCCCTTGATTCTCCCGCGGCCCATCAGCCTTCTTTCTGGGCACCCTGATGCTGACCAGCGCGCTTCCATCGGAGAGCCTTTCAGTCTTATGGCTCTTGTTGCTGCCGCGTGCCTTCACCAACAATTCACTATGTGCCGCCCGGCATGATTTCACGAGTTCGTCGAGATACTTCCCGCAACCGTAAAGCCGGTCGACAATCAGCAGACTCCTCTTCGGCAGACTCCCGAGAAGTTCTTTGGCCAGGGTCCATTCGCCTTCTCCTTTCAGGCCGACCGTCGCCGCCTACGGGTTGTGGATGCCAAGTTCCACGAGCGCGCACATCTCTATTTTCGCAAAGGCGGCGGTCATTCTCCTGGAGGCCGCCTTGCTCATGGCAGCCAGAACCTGCGGCGTGTTCGTGACGCTCCATTTCGAGCCATCGATCCCGCACAGGCGCAGCCCCTTGTAGAAACATCCCTTGTGTACGCGTCCATCGGCGAGGGGCTTTAACACCTGCTTCATGAGCCAAGCGAATGGCTCAAGCCCCATCCTCTGGCGCCGTTCCGAGAGCGAACTATCCTTGATCACCACCTCGAACAACTGGAACACATGGGCCGAGAAATGGCCAGCATCACTGATCACGTGATAGACCAGGGAGGCGAGAAGATCCCAGGCCGGCAGCTTGGGGTTGGGGCCGCGGCCTGGGTTCTGCAAGCGTTCGAAGCGATCGCGAACGAATCCGAAAAGATGTTCGAACTGACCAAGGAAACCGCTAACTTGATTGGGATGGGAGTGAGACATCCACCCCAATTATAACTATTATGGTAAAATCCAACATTTATCTAAAATATTTTGGATCTTTCCCTAAAGGCATTGTCCTTAAGGACCACCCACGCTGCTTTGACGTGCTCACTGCCGATGCGCTCTACCTGCGTCCCTCCGTGATCAATCTTCTTGAAGACCACGGCAAATACCTTGTTGCCGTACTCAAGGATAATCAGCCTGAGCTATTGTCCAAAGCCCGCACGCTCCTGCCCCTTGAGGAGCAAGAGCCAGAATCATTTGAGACTCCGGCTGCACCGGGCAAGCCCGCGCGGCACGTTCATTTACAAGAGGCTGAGGGCTTCTGCACTGAATCCATTCACACTCCTCTTCGCGTTGTTCATTCCCATGAGACTGGCATCCGTCGCGAGCGCGTCGCTGGGGATTGGGTCGAGACTCCCATCGATAGCCACTGGTGGTGGGCGACGACCATGCCCCGCTCAATGGCCGATGCCAAGACCATCTTCCATTTCGGGCACGACCGTTGGAAGGTCGAAAACGAAGGCTTTAACGAACTCTGCTCCCGCTGGCATTCCGGTCATTGCTATCATCATCATCCCAATTCCATTCTCGTTCTGTGGCTGATCATGTTCATGGCCCACGCCGTGTTCCACTGCTTCCACAAGCGCAACTTGAAGCCAGAGATACGCCGTGGACACACGGCCATCTATTTTGCCCGTCAAATCGCCGCCTCCATGCGAGAGGATCGATGGTGGCCGCCACCGGCTCCGGGCTGAGGAACGCCCGCCCCGCGCTCTCGGTAACCTTGGGTTCACGTCCGCCATCGGAGCGGTCTGGCTTCCTGTTGCCTATTGCCGACAGGGGGATCCATTTCGCGGCTCGAGCCCTCCGAAATTCGCCCGAGAACCGCCACACGAAACTGTTCGCCCTCCTAGCGCCAGCTTCAACACGCTCAACACCCACCAATTCAGGCCATTACGACTCTTTCCGACGCCGTCTTACGGAATCGCTGCTCGCGGCGGACGCTCATTGACTTGGACGGGCCGGCCCTTAGGCTGGCCTCGTGACGCAGCGGCTTTCGGCACTCTCCCGGGAGGGGCGGTTTTTTCACCGGGATGACGAGCGTAATCGCCTTCTGGGGGTGACCTATGGGCCCTTTGAACGGCCGCTTGAGGGTGGGGATGAGACGAGGCGGGACCTCGACCAGATTCGCAAGGTCGGCTTCAACTCCCTGAGGATTTACGAACGTCCGGCACCCTCATTCCTGAGCGCCTGCGCCGCGCGAGGCCTCAACGTTTTCATCTCCCTTAAGTGGGGCGCCTCTCGCGATTTTCGGCAAGAGGCAGGCGAGGTTTCCGAGGCACTCGTGAAGACCGTGCGCACTCTGCGCGAGGCGCCTGCGGTGGCCGGTTATTTTGTTGGGAACGAGATTCCCTCCGATCTCGTGCGCTGGATGGGTTGGCCTTGGGTGCGCGATTTTTTGGAGAAGGTCACAGATCGTCTCAAGGGCGAGGATCGCGAGCGACTGTTTGCCTACGCGAACTATCCCTCCACGGAATCCGTTCAGCCGCGCAACGGAGATTTCGCGGCTTTCAACCTCTACCTTGAGGAGCCAGAAGCGATGGATGCCTATCTTCGAAGGCTCCATCACGTGGCGGGAGATCTTCCCCTGGTGGTCAGCGAGTACGGGATGGATAGTCTTCGCCACGGGGAAGACGGACAGGCGGAAGCCCTTCGATGGATGGCGGAGACGATCTTCCGGGCCGGAGCGATGGGCGCCTTTCTCTTCAGCTACACCGACGAGTGGTTCAACGGGAGGCGGTCCATGACGGACTGGCGGTTCGGCTTGGTGCGGTCGGATCGCTCTCCCAAACCGAGTTGGGAACGGGTGGCGGAGGCTTTGCGTGGCCTCGAGGTGCCAGGAAACAATCAGGGGATTCCTTATTCGGAGGCGCCACGTGGAGGCCGATGGCCCAAGGTCTCCGTGATTGTTTGCACGCACAATGGCCATGCGTCTCTACCACAGTGCTTGCAAGGTCTGTTGGCCTGTCGTTATCTGGATTTCGAAACCTTGGTGGTGGACGACGGCTCGAGGCCGGGCATCGACGTTTTGGTGAGTGATTTTGAGGGGATGCGCTACCTGCGACAGGAGCATGAAGGGCTGAGTGCGGCGCGCAATCACGGTGCCAGGTTGGCCAAAGGAGAGATCCTAGTGTTCACCGATGACGACTGCGCGCCCGATCGCGAATGGCTTGTTCGATTGGTGCTGGAGATGCTTGAACGCGATCTCGATGCTTGCGGGGGGCCCAACATCGACACGGAAGCGGAGGGACTGGTGGCTCGCTGCATTCAGTGGGCGCCGGGACATCCCGCGCAGGTGATGCTCGATGACTGGCGCGCCGAACACTTGCCAGGCTGCAATCTCGCCGTGAAGCGGGAAGCTTTCGACGAAATCGGCGGTTTCGAAGTAGCCTACCGGGTCGCAGGCGACGACGTTGATTTCTGCTGGCGGCTGCGGATGGCCGGGAACACTCTGGGATTTTCGCCAAATGCGGTGGTTTGGCATCGGCGCCGTCGCACCTGGCGGGCCTTTGTCAGGCAACAGTACGGTTATGGCAGGGCGGAGGCGCGTTTAGAGCAAGATCATCCGGAAAAGATGGGTGGCTTGGGCGGGCTTCGGTGGGCGGGAACCGTTTACACGTCGCCGGTGCGCGGGCCCTCCGTCTCGTCGGCGGTGATCTATCAGGGAGCGGCGGGGGGAGCGCCATATCAGCTGGTCTACCCCCGGGGAGCGGGCGGCGGAGGGGGGGTGGCCGGGGTGGCGAGGTTTTTCTTCACCTCGGCGGCGTGGATGGCCATTTTGATGGGCGCCTTGCTCATGGGCTTGGGCGTTCGGTGGGCCTGGGGCGTGGCGGGCCTGATGCTGTTGCTATCGTGGTGGGCCAGTGCGCGAGAAATTCAGGGCGTTTGGGTGGGGTCATCTGCGGGTGGATGGCGGCGGCGCCTTCTCCTGGCGACGATCCATTGGAGCGCCAGTGTGTGTCGGCAGTGGGTGCGATGGTTGAACGGCCGTGACCTGGATGGGCGATGGCCGCTGGTCGTCGACGAGAGCCTGGCCTTTTGGAACGCGGAGGGAGAGGGGCGCGAGCGCTTGCTGGAGGCACTCGAGCGGGAATGGTCGGTTGGCGAAGGGGCGCCGGGAAAACCGTTCAGACGATCGGTCAATCCCTGGGCGGTGCGAGACGGCGAGTTGCCGGCGTCCGATGGGCTGGTCTGGGTGCTCGTGACGGCGACCGAGATTCACGAGGGCGGTGGCCGTTTGACCCGTCTTCGGGTCCGGGCCCATCTCCGGCGGGGGACGGGTTTGCTCTTTGCGCTCGGATTTGCCTGGGTGCTGGGACAGGCGCTGGGCGGTCATTTTTGGATGACGGGTGCGGGGCTCCTGGTGTGGGCTTTAGTGGGCGCGGGTTTTTACGCGTGGACTCGCCGGCGTCTGGCAGGGTGGATCGAGCGCTTGCGGGAGGTCGCCAGGCGTGCTGGGATCACCGAGATTCCATCCGATCCTCGATGAGCCGGCCGCCAAGTTCCCTGCGCACTTCCGATTTTGACTACGAGTTGCCGAAGGAACTGATCGCCACCCGTCCGCCGCCGAAGCGCTCGGCGTCGAGATTCCTGGTGGTGGAGAGGCAAACCGGTCGAATCGAGCACGCGCACTTCACCGATTTTCCATCCTTCGTGGAGGATGGAGATCTCTGTGTCTTCAATGACACGCGCGTGATGCCCGCGCGGTTTTACTCGAATGACGGCAAGAAAGAGATTCTGAGGCTCGATTTCCATGA
Organism: Verrucomicrobiales bacterium; assembly: GCA_965204485.1. Taxonomy (GTDB): domain Bacteria; phylum Verrucomicrobiota; class Verrucomicrobiia; order Verrucomicrobiales; family DEV007; genus JAACDM01. The sequence goes on along the minus strand of CBDBEZ010000131.1, from coordinate 178,880 downwards.
GCCGAGGCGCTGGCGCTGTCTGGTGCGGCCGGGCCGGAAACTTCGTCCGGGTCATCGAGTGATCATCGGCGAGGCCGTAGGGACGGTGGAAGAAGTGCTCGAGAACGGGGAACGGATGATTCGCTTCGATCGGGAGGTCGATGTGGCGCGTCATGGCCGATTGGCCTTACCGCATTACATGGAACGGGAGAGCGAGTCGCTGGATCGGGAACGTTATCAGACGGTGTTTGCGGCCCGGGACGGCGCGGTGGCCGCGCCGACGGCGGGACTGCATTTCACGGAAGACCTCATCGCCCGGCTCCCGCATGCGTTTGTGACGCTGCATGTTGGGGCGGGGACCTTCCAGCCCGTGCGTGAGGAGCGTCTGGAGGATCACCGGATGCACGTGGAGTCTTTCGTCCTGTCGGGGGAAGCCGTGGAGGCGATCAATGCCGCCAAGCGCGTCTTGGCGGTGGGAACGACGGTGACTCGGGTGTTGGAGCATTGCGCGGGTCTTGGGTTGGCATCCTCGGGCTCCGCCCGGTTGACGGCACCCGCTGCGGGGGAGACGGACATCTTCATCTACCCGCCCCACGCCTTCCGCTGCGTGGATCGTCTCTTGACGAATTTTCACCTGCCGCAGTCGACTTTGCTCATGCTGGTGAGCGCCCTGGCAGGACGGGAGCTGATTCTCGAGGCCTATGCCCGGGCTGTCGAAGCCCGTTATCGGTTCTTCAGTTACGGTGACGCCATGCTGATCGTCTAACGTTGCCATCAAGGCTGACCGGGCTTGGCTGGTCGGCCTCAATTATGGAGGCGCCTGATTCTCAAAAAAGAGAAAGGCCGGGGCGAAACCCCGGCCTCTCTAGACAACAAACAAACAACAACGACTGCATTATATCAGCCAGAGAACGATCAGAACCATGCCGTAGAAGAGTGCTCGACGGGCCAGTTGGTTCCTCAGTTCGTGGCTTCTGAAAAACATAGTCGGGAAAAATTATCGTGTTCGCGACTTATCCGCAAGAGTTTTATGGCTTTTGATAAATTTTTTCGCATTTGGTGTTGTCGCGTGGGACGTGTATAGGGAAGGGGTGGCGGAGATTCGCGAGTCGACGGTTGAGCGTCACACCACGGAAACCCGGATTCGGCTGACTTTGCGGGTCGATGGGAGCGGGCGGAGCGAGGTGGTGACGGGGATCCCCTTTTTCGATCACATGCTGACGCTGCTGGCGCGGCATTCCCTGATGGATTTGCGGGTGGAGGCGGAGGGAGATGTCGAGGTCGATTATCATCACACCGTCGAGGACGTGGGAATCGTGTTGGGCCAGGCCCTCAAGGAGGCTCTCGGCGACAAGAAGGGGATCGAGCGCTACGGCTGGTGTTTCTTGCCGATGGACGAGACCCTGGCGCGGGTCGCGGTGGACCTGAGCGGCCGGAGTTTTCTGGAGTTTCGAGCGGCAAACCGTGAGGGCATGATCCGTGATTTTTCCTTTCAGTTGGTCGAAGAATTTTTTCGAGGATTCACCCACAATGTCCTGGCCAACGTCCATTCGGAGATTCTTTACGGACGGGATGCGCATCACATGGCGGAGGCTCTCTTCAAGGGGCTTGCCAAAGCGCTCGATCAGGCCTGTCGTCGGGATCCGCGGCGAGAGGGGCAACTCCCCACGACCAAGGAAGCCTGGTAATCCTCGCCTTTGGCGTGTAGCGAACACGATCGTATCATGGATCCAGTCGCCCTGACAAAGATTCGGAATGCCATTCGTGACGTGTCGGATTTTCCCAAGCCGGGAATCGTGTTCAAAGACATCACGCCCCTGCTGGCGGATCCTCAAACGATGAGTCTGGCCCTCGATGCGATTGAGGAAAAGGTCGCGGGTCAACGGATCGACAAGGTGGTGGGGATTGACGCGAGAGGGTTCATTTTTGGCGCGGCGATCGCGGATCGTCTGAAGGCCGGATTCATTCCCCTCAGGAAGAAAGGTAAGCTTCCCTTCAAGCGTCTCGAAATCGCCTATGCCCTGGAGTATGGGGAAGCGATCATCGAGATGCATTCGGACGCCATCGCGGAAGGCGAGCACGTCTATCTCGTGGATGACCTCCTGGCGACCGGCGGCACGGCATCGGCCGCCATTCATTTGATAGAGAAAATGAAAGGACGGCTGGTGGCCTGTGCCTTTCTCATTGAACTCGGTTTCTTGAACGGCCGGGAAGTCCTCGGCACTTCGGCGCCGGTGCACGCCATCATCCGGTATTGAAAGGCAGGGTTTTCCCCCTGAGGTCAGAGTTGTGGTTTTCTTGGAAAACCAGCTCGTGAGAATCCGCCTGCGGGAGGGCATGGAGGGCTGACCACGGAGTGGTCAGCGACTTTGGTCAGGGGACGGGGGCAACTGACCACGGAGTGGTCAACGACTTTGCTGAAGGCTTGTCCTGAGGCGCGGATGTTGTCAGCTTGTGCGGATGAACCATGTCGTGATCTTTGGGATTGCTTTGGGGCTGTCCGTGCTGTCCGGGCTGGCTTTCATGGCCGGGGCGCCGGGTTTTTCCTTATTGCCAAGAGAACAGGCGAACTTTGCCGGCATCGCCCTGGGGGCGGTGGGTGCGGTCTTTTGGATCTTGTGGGCCGTCAAGCGACCGGGCGGGTGATAGGCCATCACGGGAGGTTCGGTCGGGACCTCGTTCTTGCCTTGGCGGATGGGAGTCCACGCGTGTGCGCCTTACGCGGTGGCGAAATAGTCGACACCCTCGCGATGGCCGCGCGCGAGAGCCAGGGCGCGCACGTGGGCCCGTTTTCCCGGCTGGCCCACTGCGCTCAGGACGACGGGGGAGTTTTTTTCGATTGGGTGCCATTCCTCCATCGAAAGGACGGGGATGCCGTGGATGGTTTCGCCAATGCGCCGGGGATTGACTTCGTAGTAGCAGCGAAGGGGCGCGCCGAAGTCGTTCAAGGCCCGCCCCAGACGTTTGCCGATGGGGCCCGCTCCACAGATGGAGACGCCTCGTTCGTGGACGAGCGGCAAGTGTGAGAGATAATGCGCTTTGCAGCGGATGAAGGCGCGCTGCGTGTAGGCGGCGTCGGTTCGCGTGAGGCGTCGCGGGTGATCGGTCCAGGTGTAGAGCGTCTCGGGAACTTTAGCGATTGCCTTTCCTCCTTCGAAAAACCGCAGCCAAAAATCGTAGTCCTCGGCCCACGCCAAGCCCGCACGATAGGCCTTCAACTCCTGCATGACGCGTCGGCGCATGAAGAGCGTCGGGTTGACGATGGGCTGATCGACGAATCGCTGAGCCCAAATGGCGTCGGGCTCGACGAGGTGATTCAGCCAGTCGGCGAAGCGGCGATATCCCTCGTCCGGCGATCGCAGTTCGCCGTCGTCTTCCCGTTTGCGGATGTCCACGAGACAGCTGGCGGCGTCCAGGGACGGCCGTGCACGCATGAGAGCGAGTTGCTTGGAAAGCCGCTCCGGGTGATTGAGATCGTCGGCGTCCATGCGTGCGATCCATTGGCCTTGGGCACGATCGAGGCCGGCCTGGAAGGCTGTGGCGACGCCACGGCGGGTCGGTAGGTGCACGACGCGCAGGCGCGGGTCTCGCTTTGCTTCATCGGTGAGGATGGCCGGAGTGGCATCGGTCGAGCCGTCGTTGATGACCAGGAGTTCGAGCGAACGATGCGTTTGTTGCAAACAGGTGTCGATGGCGGCCGCCACGGTTGCGGCGCCGTTGTGTACGGGGAGGATGACGCTGATCAGGTCCGTGGGCATGGCATGGCGGCGCGGGGCTTGGCGGGAAGGAAGGAACGGCATCTCTATGCGATTTGACCGGGGCCTGTCCAATGGGGAAGAATGGGGAATGCGTGAAGGACTGACAGTGGAGCCGGACGGAGTGCCTCGGTGCGGGTGGCACGGGGGGCATCCCGAATATGTGGCGTATCATGACGGGGAGTGGGGACGGCCGGTGGCCGACGATCATCGACTGTTCGAGAAGATCTGTCTGGAAGGGTTCCAGGCCGGCCTGAGCTGGTGGACCATCTTGCGCAAGCGGGAACGTTTCCGGGAGGTCTTCGAAGGTTTTGATTTTGAGAGAATCGCCTGCTTCACTTCTCGCACGATCGAGCGTTTGATGGCGGACGCCGGCATCATTCGGCATCGGGGAAAGATCGAATCGACGGTTAACAACGCGCGGCGCGCCTTGGACTTGGTGGAGGAGTACGGGAGCCTGGGCGCCTATTTCTGGAGCCACGAACCGTCCGCAGGGGAGCGGCCCCGAAAAATGGATCTCCCCGCGCTTCAGGCAATGAGTCAGACGCCGGCCTCTGCTTCTCTGAGCCGGGATCTGAAACGCCGCGGATGGTCTTTCGTGGGGCCCACCACGGTCTATGCCTTCATGCAGGCGATGGGAATGGTGAACGATCATCTGGAAGGCTGTCACGTTCGGGAAGCCTGCGATCGTGCGCGAGCCCGCTTCCGGCCCCCGGGGCGGAAAAAAGAACCGATGAGTTCGGGCGATGACGTCGTTGAACCATTGGATTGAATCACTCGACACGCGAAACTTCCAAGATCATGAAACCCTTTGTTTTACTCACTCTTTTTCTTGGCCTGGCGCTCTGCGGACTTCGCGCGGAGTCCTTCCAACCGGCCGACGCCGAGCCCTTGGTTTCGGACCGGGCCTTTCTTCTGGAACTCGCCCCGGGCACGCGCCAGGCTCGTCTTCAGGTGCGCAATGAGGCCGGCGCGTGGGAGGTCCTCACCCTCGTGCACCTGGCGGGGGACGAGGGTTTTCTGAAGCTGCGTCTGCCGGACGACGTGCCTTTGGAGGATTGCAAGGCCGAGATCAGCATGAGCGACCCCTTTCCTTACGAGTTCTATCGGGGCGAGACCGAGCACGAGCTCAAGGAGACTGGAAGCGGACAGTTTTTCCGGGGCGATGTGGCCCTCGACGGCGCGGGCGGGGTCGCGGGAGCTCCCGAGGCTGACGACGACGGGGGGCAGCCGGATCAGGTACAGGAATCGGATCTCTGGCAGTGGCGCGGGGACACACTTTATTTCTTCAACCAGCAGCGAGGTTTGCAGGTGTTCGATTTGAGCGATCGAGCGAACCCGAGGAAGGTGGCCACCCTGCGGATGCCGGCGGTCGGCGATCAAATGTATCTTCTGGATGACGAGCACGTCCTCTTGTTAGCCAATTACGTGAATTACTCCGCCTATGGATGGGCAGACATTGCGATTCCCTACTCCTCCATTCAGCAGACGGAAGCCATCGTGGTGAGGCACCGAGGAGATCAGCTGGAAGTGGTGAGTCGCGTGGCGATGAAGGGCAACTACGTGGAGAGCCGGCTCGTGGGAGATCGTCTCTACCTGGTGACCCAATTGCACGAGCCGGTGGAGGACGAGGAGGGAGGCTTCCACTGGAAACAAGGCCTATTGGTCAATGGAATCCGGCTGGCGGATCCCGCGGCGCCGGAAGAATTGGAGCCATTGGAGCTGGTCGATGCCAACGGCTGGTTTTGGAACTCCGTGGTCACCGCCTCGCCCGAGCATCTTTTGGTGACCACTTCGCACTATGACGACGTGGCGCGTGACACCCGTTCGCGCGTGCACGTGATTCCCATCGGGCGTGAATTGGCGAATCTGGAAGTGGCGCACACGGTCTCTCTGAAGTCCCATCTGCCGGACAAGTTCAAGCTGCGGGTGAAGGATGACATTTTGACCACGGTGACCCAGCGCAATGTGTGGCGTGAAACCCTCACGACCTACGTGGAGAGCTTCGATCTCTCCGGGGAGAGGGCGCGCAAACTCGATGAACTGATTCTGGCGCCGCAGGAACGGCTGCACGCCACGCGCTTTGACGGCGATCGCCTTTACGTGGTGACCTTTTTCGTGGAACTTCGGAAGGACCCGCTTTTCGTCATCGATCTCACGGACCCGGCCAATCTCAAGTCGCTCGGCGAACTGGAGATTCCCGGTTGGTCGACTTATCTGGTGCCCGAGGGCGATCGTCTGCTCTCGGTTGGCATCGAGGAGAACAGCGTGGCGATTTCTCTTTTCGACGTTTCGGATCCGTCGCGGCTGAAGCTTGTCGAACGGGTCTATCCTGGCGAAGGACGGTCCTGGAGCGAGGCAAACTGGGACGAGAAGGCGGTCGGTTACCTGACGGACAAGGATCTTCTATTGTTGCCGATTCAAACGCAGATCAAGACGCCGAACGGCTACGAGTACAAGAATCTCATGCAGATCGTCGACGTCTACGATGACGGTCTGAAGGTACGGGGATCCATCGAGCACGAGGTCAATGGGCGTCGGGCCACGGCACTGGAGACGGATGTCGTATCCCTGTCAGGGACCGAGCTGCTGGTGGTGGACGCGGCCGATCGGGATGAGCCCGTGGTGATCGCCAAGGAAATTCTGGCCTGGGACGTGCTCAAGGTTATCGAAATGGGTGACGTGCTCTGGCAAATCGGTCAGAGAAACAGCTGGAAGGATGCCAAGCCCACCACGGTCCGGGTGAGCGGGAAGGCGACGGCTGGCTTGGACACGCCGCTGGCGGAATTCGAGATGCCTGCGGGTGGTGTGGCGGGGACCTTGCTCGAAGGAAATGCGCTCTACGTGGCGCGTTACCGGCAGTGGAACGAGGAAGTGTTTGTGCCCGTGGAAGAGGATGGCAATGAAGGTGAACCTCTCCCGGACGGCCAGAAACCCGAATTGCGCTCGGAATGGGTGAACCAAAGCCTTTTCTACACGGATGTTTACGACGTGAGCGATCCCTTGGCTCCGGTCTTGCATGGCTCGGTGGAAGTGGATTTGTCAGGGGACGACTACGGGATGGACGGCCTCAATGAGGTCGAAGGGCGTTTGGTCGATGGTCGGCTGATTTGGTATCCCCGCATTCGCGGGTGGCGGGCACTACGGCTGGAATCCCTGGTTCTTTGGCGGCGGGGGCGTCGCGGTGGACGTGGACATCGCCGCTCCAGGACGCGGTGGTTATTACTACGGAGGTTATCCCAACCACGACAAGGTCAGCTTGCTGGTGATCGACGTTTCCGATCCGACGGTGCCGGCTTTGGGCGCACGGACGGTGATCGATCCGAAGGATTACGGCGAGTTTGGTCCGATGATCTTCCGCGATGGGCGGCTCTTGCTCAGCTACCGTGAGAGTTTTTACGACGATCAGAAGACGGAAAACCAGACCATCCATCGTTACCGTTTGCGGGATGTGAATTACGCGAATCCAGCTCAGCCCGTGCTTGGGGAGCCGGTGAGCATCCCGGGAATTTTGGAAGGCGTTTACGAGGAAAACGGCGGTGAGATCTTGTTCACTTCTTCTCCCGAGGCGCAGGAGCAATTGCGTGAAGATGTCAAGGAGGGTGATGAGCCGGTGTCTTTCTACACGACGGGCAACGCCCTCTTGCAGGCCTCGATCTACGACGGTCAGCAGGCCTTTTTGGCGGCGGAGACCGTGGTGCCGGATGGCCGTTACACCTCGACCACGGTGCTTGGCGACCGGATTCTGAAGCCGGGCACCGACAAGGAAAACGGGCCGGGCCTCTTGGTCTGGCGCTGGGAACACGTGGGCGGTTCCATGCGGTTGGAGCGAGATGGGCTGATCTCGATGGCCGAGGTGCCGCAGGACGTGGCCGTGCACGAAGGGCTTCTCTTTGCGGGGACTCAGCAGACGGTGACCGTCTTGGAGGGAGATCGCCAGACGGAGGTGAGGCTTTCCGGTCCGGTCTACACGCAGAACTTGCGCGAGGTCGAGGTGGCATCCGATCGGAGTGCGGCCTGGCTGGCGGTGAGCACCTATGGAGTGGAGCCATTGGATCTCGCGGGACTGGCGGATTCACAGGCTCTCGCCGGACTGCCGGCGCTCAATGTGGCGGCGCAAGTGGAGGGCTGGGTGCCGGTGAACCGTGACAGGCTCGCTTACGTGCTCGCGGGCGGCAGCGACTTTGTGGGGCCTTTGGGGAAAGACGAGTCCTGGCGTTTTCGAGCGTCGGCCGGCCTCGAGCGCTACGAGGATTGGGCCATGGCTCATTTCAATGCCGCAGGCGACCCAGGGGTGACGCTTGGCGATCCTGAGGGCGATGCCGATGGCGATGGAAGCCTCAACGTGACCGAGTTTGTTTACGAGACCGATCCCACCTTGTTTGGGTCGATTTCCCGTCCACGCCTGGACATTCGGTGGACGGAGGAGGCGATTCACCTCGACGGGGACGTGTTTGATCGGATCGGCGCCAAGGACGTGGCCGTGGTGGTGGAGCGTTCGGGCGACTTGCGTGAATGGGTCGCGACGCCGTTCGACTCCGTGGAGGGCCTGCTCCTTGAGGAACCGGCGGGCGGCGAGCCCCTGGGCTTCTATCGCTTGCGCCTTCAGGTTCGCGATCCCGAGTAAGGTCGGCTGAGGAAGACGACTTTGGCTCGATTGAGGGTTTGAACGCGGGCTCGCCTTGCACGAGGCGGGCCCGCGCGTTCGAGGCGTCTCCGGAGGCACGAATGCCTGAAGGAGCTTCTTGAACTCGTATCGGGACCGAGCGTATGGTGGGGGTCAACCCCAATCCAAACCCCATGGTCAAGTTTCCTTTTCGTCACCTCCTGCCCGTTGTCTTCGTGGCGTTTTCTACGGCCACTGTATCGGCGGCTCCACGGATCACCGAGTTTCTCGCGAGTGGGAACGATGGATTGGAAGACGCCAGTGGGGAGACGCCCGATTGGATCGAAATCCACAATCCAGATGCGGAGCCGGTCGATCTTATGGGTTACGCCCTCACCGATGACGAGGAGGTCCTCGACCAGTGGATCTTTCCGGAGGGCACGGTTCTGGAAGGCGGGGCCTTCCTCATCGTCTTTGCTGCGGGAGAGGCTTCGGGCTCGCCCGTGGAAGGCGAGTGGCATGCGAATTTCGCCTTGGACGGCGGCGGCGAGTACCTCGCTCTCTCGGATCCTTCGGGGCAGATCTTGAGTGAATTCGATTACCCGGAACAGCTCGGGTCGGTGTCTTACGGGACCTTTGGTGAAGACTTGCACTATTTTCAAACGCCGACACCCGGGGAGGACAACGAAGAGGGTGTGCTGGGATTTGTGGCCGACACCAAGTTCAGCATCGATCGGGGCTTTCACGATGAGCCTTTCGAACTTGAGGTCACGACGGCGACGAAAGGGGCGGAGATTTTTTATTCGCTCGATGGCAGTGATCCTGCCAAGGGGACCTTGTTTTCCCCGGCCCAAAAGTATACGGGGCCGATTTCCATTGAGACGACGGCGGTGGTGCGGGCGATGGCCAAAAAGACGGGCTGGCAGAGTACGAACACCGACACACATACTTACCTCTTCCACGATGACGTGGTGAAGCAGCCCAGCGATCCTGAGGGTTTCCCCGACCGCTGGGGGCGGTTCAATGTGGACTACGAAATGGATCCGGAGATCGTCGAACCCAACGCGGACAAGATGCGGGATTCCTTGCGTTCGCTGCCGACGGTTTCGTTTGTCGGTAAGACCGAGGATTTCTTCGGCTCGAAGGGGATTTACGGCAATCCGGAGTCCCGGGGTGTCGAATTTGAGCGCCCGATTTCCTTCGAGTGGATTGAGGGTGACGGCACGCCGTTTTTCCAGGTCGACTGCGGCGCTCGCATTCAAGGCGGCTTCTTCCGTCAGGCCAGCGCCACGGAGAAGCACTCCTTTCGCCTCCTTTTCAAGGGCGAGTATGGTGTGGGCAAGCTGCGTCGGGACATTGTGCGGCAGCCGGGAGTGGCGGAGGAGTTCGACACCATCGTCTTCCGAGCCGGGGCCAACGACGGTTACGCCTGGGGTGCGGCGGGCACGACGGTGCAGTTCACCCGAGATGAGTTCGGAAGGCGCCTGGCGCGCGCAGCGGGGCATCCTTCCCCCCAGGGCGGCTTCCAGCATCTCTACATCAACGGCCTTTACTGGGGCCTCTACAATTTGACCGAGCGTCCCAACGAAGATTTTTCCTCCACCTACCTCGGTGGCGAGCCCGAAGAGTGGGACTCGGTGAATTCCGGGGAGGTCAAGAGCGGGAGCCTCGATGCCTGGAGGGACTACGAAGATGTGGCGATTGCGGCGGAGACCTACGAGGACTGGATGGCGCTTCAGGGGCTCAATCTGGACGGTTCCCGGAATCCCGACCACGAGGTCTATCTCGACGCGGACCACTACGCCGATTACATGATCATCAACTTCTGGGGTGGCAACTGGGACTGGCCAAACAAGAACTTCTGGTTCGGTCGGCGAAATGGCTCGGAGAGCACGGGCTTCAAGCACTATGTGTGGGATTTTGAGAACACCATGGGCAACAACCGCAGCCGGTCCCCGCTGAACATGAACGCGCCCCGCAACACGGATTGGGTTGGGCGCCCTTACAATTCTCTTAAGGATCTGCTCTGGTTCCAAATCGAGTGGGCGGATCGCACGCAGCGTCTGTTTTTCAACGGCGGCCCGCTGGCGCCCAAGTCGCTCATCGAGCGCTACCGCGCCATGGCCGACGAGATCGAGCCCGCGATCTACGCGGAGACAGCGCGCTGGGGCGATGACAACGCCAGCAGTCCTCACACCATCGACGAGTGGCGCGATGAGCGGGATTGGATGCTGGAAACCTACCTTCCCCAGCGGACGGATATCGTCCTGGAACAGTTCAAGGACAAGGGGCTCTTCCCGGACAAAGCGGCGCCGGTGCTGACACAGCACGGGAGCGACGTGGAATCGGGATTTGAGCTGGCCTTTGTGGGCTCCACCTCGGGACTCTTCTACACCATGGACGGTTCCGATCCTTACACATTCACTGAGAGTGGCGGCATCGAGGTCAATGAGTCGGCCTTGCCTTACGAGAACCCCGTGCTCCTTGAGGCGACGACCACCGTCAAGGCCCGCTACTTTAGCGAGAGCATTTTTGGTTCGGTCACCTGGTCTCCTCTCACGGAGGCCACCTTTACCCTGGGCTCGGATCAGCTCTTGATCACCGAGTTGATGTATCATCCCACGCCGCCAACCGAGGCGGAGATTGCTGCGGGCTGGACGGCTTCCAGTCTGTTCGAATATCTGGTCGTGAAGAACGTCGGCGCCAACGAGGCGGATTTGAGAGGCGTGCGTTTTGCTGCGGGGATTGACTTCGATTTCACTGGGAGTGCGCTTGAGAGGCTGGCGCCGGGCGGGCAGGCCATTCTCGTGCGGAATCGGGCCGCTTTTGAATCTCGCTACGGCACGGGTCTGCCGGTTGCCGGTGAGTACGGGGAGCGGCTCGATGACAGTGGCGAGACCGTTCGCTTGGTGGATGCGGCCGGGAATGTGATTCACGCTTTTCGGTATGATGATGCGGAGCCCTGGCCGACGGCCGCCGATGGCGAGGGTGCCAGCCTCGTGCTCTCGGATCCCTCCACTGGCTCGGGATCTGACAAGGCTGCGAGCTGGGGGAAGGGGACGCCGGTGCAGGGTGAAGGCGGCGGTGGCGGCACGACCGGTTTCGCGGAGTGGCTGGTCTCGCACGGTCTCACCGATGCGCTTGGCGATGACGACGGTGATGCGTTTCTAAACCTTTTCGAGTACGTTTACGGAACGAACCCGAGGGAGAGCGATCGGGGCCGCGGCGTGGAACCGTTGGTATTACTGGCTGAAGCCAGCGTGCCTGCTTTTGTCTATCGTCGGCTCGATGATCCCTCCGGAGTGACGGTTCAGGTGGAGGTGAGCGAAGATTTGGAGACCTGGGCGGCGATCGATGCCCCGCAATGGGACGAGAGTGCGGCTCCTCTCGGAGCAGGCAATCCTGGTATTTCGCAAGTGACCCTGAAGCCGGCCGGCGGGTTGGACCGCGCGGCGCGTTACATCAGGCTTTCGGTGACTGTCGCGGATTGACGGTCCTGGCAGGGGAGGCGGAGACGCAAAGAGATTGGCAGGGCCACGCCAGCGATTCGATCGCAAGGAGGCGGGAGGGCTTGGCCGTGAAGGAAGCGGAACGGACCGTGGAAAGGAATTCCGCGCGACGGCAACTCCCCGGCACGCGCCCTAGCCGGGGATGCCACCATCCCCGGGCGGTGCGACTCGGGGGTCTCATCTATCGTACGTGCCGGCCCTGGAGGGACGGCGTCCTCGCCGTCCGTCGTGCGACCGATGTGGCCTTGAATGGCCGCGCAAAGAAATTCCGCCCGACAGGTGGACCATCAGGGGATTGACCGCACGGGAGGGATTTCTTAGAAACGAATTCTGGAATCAACGACTCCATCTGACAGACTATGAATCGGTTACTCTCTTCGCTTTCTTCGGCGACCATTGGCTTGGCTACGCTCGCCTTTTTCTCCCTCGATGTTTTCGCCGCGACGACCGTGGACATCGAAGCGACCCGGGCCTTTCACATGAATTCCGGGAATGCTCCCGACACGGCTGCTCCGCGGATGTTGGCGGGAGGTTGGCCGGACAACGCGGGTTGGGGTCTGATGCGGGGGATGATGGTATTTGATCTCTCGGTCATTCCCAGCGACTCACCGGGAATCGCCTCGGCCTCGCTTTCCATTTTCACCCGCAAGACGGGGTTCTCGGTGACCAACCCGGAAGGCTCGCCGGGAGACATGGCGATCAAGAGTGTGGGTGATCAGGACGCCTCGCCGGATTTTGACCGGGAGACGGCCGAGTGGAATGACTTCACTCCTCCGGGAGGCGATGTCTCAGGCCCCGTGCTCTCGACCTTTGCCCGGGCCGATTACAAGGCGGACTGGCCGCACGATACGGAGGTGGTGTTCGAGACGACGGAAGCCTTTGCCGCAGCCGTCGACCAGGCGCTCAAAAATGGTCAGGACTACCTCTACCTGACGGTTCACTGCCCCGATTTTGAAGCGAATCCCCAGGACGGGAAGCATTTCTATCGCCTGGGTGGCAGTGAAAGTTTGCCCGTGCTGCACGTGACGGCTTTGGGGGCCGACTCGGACGGCGATGGTTTGGAAGATGAATGGGAACTGGGTTTTTTCGAGGGTGACCTGACGCAACTTTCGGGGAATGCGGATCACGATGGAGATGGTCTCAATGACCGGGGCGAATTCGTGGCGGGTTCCGATCCAACGAACCCGGACACGGACGGGGACACCATTTCCGACGGCGCCGAGGTCGTGAGCTGGCGCTCGGATCCCACCAAGACGGATAGCGATGGCGATGGACTTTTGGATCAGGATGAGATTGCGGAGAATCCTTTCATCACCAGCCCGGCCAATGCGGACACCGATGACGACAAGCTGAATGACGGGGACGAGATCGCCGCGGGCACCGATCCGAGCAACCCGGACACGGACGGGGACAGCTATGGCGATGGCTTGGAGACTCGATTTGGCGCTGACCCGGCCGACGCCTCGAGCGTGACCGGTTCGCTGGTGCGCGGAGGACAGTGGAAGGTGGAGATGGCGATCGCCGATGGCCAGCTTTCGAGTGTGGACGAGGTTGTGGCACTGCTCGATGATGGCGTTGGATTGACCGGAGAAGTGCAGACGACGGATTGGGACGTGATCAACTTTCAGGTGACCACGAGCGTCGATGCCTTCTTCGATACCCTGACCACCTATCCCATCCTGGAGAATCCGGTGGCGCAACCAATTGGCATGCGCGTCACGGGAAGCATCTTTGTGAGAGAAACAGGGAAGGTGACGGTGGGGTTTGATACTCATGGTGGTTTGGCGAGTCTCTTCATTGACGGCCAAGAGGTAGAAGTGATGGGCGTCACCTCCCACAATACAGGACGGACTTCTCATCTCGCCTCGATCGACCTGGATGCAGGCCCACATGACGTGGCTTTCTATCATTGGCCGAATCGTGACACCGGGATCTACCTTTTTTCTTCGCTGCAAAACGGCTCTCAGGAAACCTGGGACGCGTCGGTCATGGAATTGATGCCGGCCTTCGATATCGCCAACGTCATGACCGAGGACTCCGACGGAGACGGCCTGGACGATTTCTGGGAAAACTTCTACTTTGGAGGATTGGAGCGCGACGGCAGCGGTGATTTTGACGGAGACGGACTGACAGATTCGCTGGAGTCGGAATTCGGCGCCAATCCGACGAGGAAAGACACCGACGGGGACGGACTGGAAGACGGTCCGGAAATCGACGTCCATCAAACGGCGGCGAATCGCTTCGACACGGATAGCGATGCCATCGGCGATGGCGCGGAAGTCAACGAACACCAGACCGACCCCAATTTGCGCGACACCGACGGAGATGGCATTGGGGACAATATCGAGATCACTCTGGGATCAGCGCCGACGGATAGCAACAGCATCCCGGACACGGTGGTTCTCCTGCGGGATCAGAGCACGGGTCGGAGCTGGCTCGATGGCAATTTCTGGTCCGACGATCAGCCCGTTCGTCCTGGCAGGTCTTATCAGGCCGGCGGCGTGCCTGGTCTGGGGGGCATCCTGCGTTCGCCGGCGAGCAACGACCCGGTGTTCTTGGGGGCGACGCTATCGCTCCAGGACGGGGGCACCTTGCGTTTGAAACATGGCGGAACCGCTGTCCTGCCGCCGACAGCGGTCAAGAATGCCGTCGTTCAGCAGGGCCAGGCCAATCAGACCATTGGCTTGTCGGCGGACCTCGCGGTCGAGGAGAGCTTGATCATTGACGTGCAGGGCGAGAATCGCCGTTTGAACTACAGCGGGCATTTGTCAGGGTCCGGTGAGCTGGTTCTGACCGGTGTGCTGGGCGGCGAGCTTTCGGTGGACTCTCCGATCGGCACGTTTTCGGGGGCGATCAACATCCGCGACATCACGGTCACCAATGCCGCACCGGGTAGTCTCGGCCGAAGCGATCTCCGGCTCTCGGGGCAGCTATGGAGCGACGCCGCGATCAATCTCGCCGGAAAACGACTGACGATCGTGGGCACGGAGGCGGCGCTTCAGCTCGACCATGACATTTATGTGAAAGAACTCTGCTTCCAACCCGACCGTGAACAGGAGGCCGAGTTTGATCTCGATGGTTTGCTGGGTGATCCCAAGGGAACGCCTATTGCGGCGGACTGGTTCGACAATCCCGATCTGGGCCCCCTGGAGGAGTTGATTCAGTCGACCGATGGCGACCCATCCGGTCGGATTCTCTTTTCCGACGACGCGGATGGCGACGGCATTCCCGATGCCTGGGAGGTCGAGAACGGCCTGGATCCGGCCGTTGACGATCGGGAAGGCGACGGGGACGTGGACGGGCTGAACAACGAGTTGGAGTTTTATTTGGGCACGGACTTGGCCAGCGCCGACTCCGACGGTGACGGGCTGAGTGATGGCGACGAGTTTGCGGTGCATGGCTCGAGCCCCACCGCGACGGACAGTGACGGCGACGGGCTGGAAGATGGCGTTGAGGTCAATGATCACGGGACGAATCCCGCTCTGGCGGACACCGATGGGGATGGCTTGACCGACGCGGAAGAATTGAACACCCATCAGACGGACCCGACCGAGCCGGATACCGACGGGGACGGCATCAGTGATGGGATCGAGGTGGCGAATGGGGTGGATCCGCTGGACGCGGAGAGCAAGATTGGCCTTTGGGAAGTGCGCACGGTCGAGTCGAACGGGCAGATCGGCGGTATCGCGGCGGCGGAAGCGGCTTTTGCCGGAGAGAATGTCGCCCGCGAGAAAGTGACTTATCATCCGGTAATCAATTTCCTCGGAACCGGCGGCGACGGACGCTACGGAGACAACGAAGTCTTCCCTCACATGACGGCCGAAGGGCAGGATCTCAATGATTTCGCCATCCTGGTGACGGGCAAGATCCAGATTGATGAACCTGGCATTTATACCATGGGATTCAACACCGATGACGGCGGTCAATTGCAGGTGAATGGCGTGGTGGTGGCGGAGTTTCCGCAGAATCGCGGGGTGGGTGACACCCTGGGCTCGGTCGATCTCGCGGCGGGTGAGCACGACATCCGATTCTTCATGTGGGAGCGTGGCGGCGGTTCGGCGGCGGAACTCTACATCGCCACCGAGCAGGGTGAGATCACGGAGTTCGATGACAATCGCTTTCAGCTGATGGTGCCGGTGAGCGGTCCGCCTTCCGGTGGGGACGGTGACTTGGCGGCGGGGCTGCAGGCTTACTGGCCGTTTGATGAAGGTGGAGGCTCGCAGGCGACAGACACTTCGGGCCGGGGCCGGGATGCGGTGCCCCTGAGCGGTCAGCTCGGCTGGGCAGAGGGCCGGTTCGGCCAGGCGGGTGATTTTGACGGCGCTTCCAGCCTGCACGTTCCCGATTATTACGGCGTTGGGGGCAGCACGCCCCGTACGATCTCGATGTGGATCAAGACGGATTGGGAAGTGCCCGACGGCAACACGGCGCTGATTGGATTCGGCGTGAGTGCGGACGAGCAGAAATGGCATTTCAAAATCGAAGCCTCGACCAAGGGCTTGCGGACGGAGAATCAAGGAGGCAACAACTTCGGCGATATTCCCGTCAACGACGGTCAGTGGCACCACGTGGTCTCGGTCTTTCCTGAGGGCGGAGAAATCATCGGCGATGTGATTCACTACGTTGACGGCGTGGCGGATCCGGCCAAGAACGGCGGGTTGACCCGGCCCGTGAACACGGAGATCGATCCTGACAATGGAGCGAGGACGTTCTCCATCGGCTCGGCCTTTCAGGCTGAGGCGGAACGATTTGCGCAGTCGCTCATCGATGAAGTGGCGGTCTGGGATCGAGCGCTTTCTCCGGAAGAAATCGCTCAGTTAGGAACTGCGCAAAAATAAGGTGAACATTTACTTCGAGGGTTTGATTGTGTAATTCCATGAGCCGTGTGTTTCGTGCCTTTCCAGTTTTACGGCGGCCAGTTCCTCGTCCGTCACTTTGATCCCCGTCTCGTAGCTTTTGGTATCGAGCCTGGCCCTGACCTTCAGGCCTCCCTTCGTCGTTGTGCTTCCAATCAACTCGACGATCGTCTGCAGGGTTGCCAGTGGCTCGCCTTGCCAGTTCTGGGTGATGTAGCTGAAGAGACGGTGCTCGATCTTGTTCCACTTGCTTGTCCCCGGCGGGAAGTGGCAGACGACCAACTTCAGCCCGGTCTCGTTCGCCAACTCCTGGAGCGAAAGCTTCCAAAGCCGCGAGCGGTGGCTGTTGCTCCCACCGCCATCGGCGGTGATTAGCAGCCGACGGGCGTGGGGGAACCGCGCAGAGCCCATTTCCGTCCACCACAACAGGATGCTGCGGGTCGCGAATTGGGCCGTATCATGGTCGATTCCGACGCTAACCCAGCCCTGGTTGTTGAGCATATCGTAAACGCCGTAGGGGATTGCCTTGCCCAGGTCCTTGTCCTTGAAGTCATGCACGCGGACTTGCTCAGGGTTGTCTTTCGGCCTCCACTGCCTCCCGGCGTTCTTGAAATCGCCCACCAACTCCTTCTTCTTGGTGTCCACTGAGATTGCTGGCTGGCCGCAATGTTGGAAGCGACGCACCTGATCGTTGATGTATTCGAACTGCCTGTTGCGGTCCGGGTGCTGTGCCCCTTCGCGGGTCTTGCGATTTGCCAGCAGACTATAGCCGGCCTTGCGCAGCAACGCGGCAACAGTACGCGCACCGACCGGGTGGTTCTGAGATGTGAGTTCCCTGGCAAGCCTCTGAGTGCTCTTCAATGTCCAGCGCAATGGGGATTGAGGGTCGCCTCTACTGAGAGGATCAACTAGCCGCTCAAGAGCCCCAAGCAGTTCCGGATCGGTCTCGGTCACCGGCTTGCGTCCGCCCCCAAGCCGACGGATGCGTCCGTCGGCTTCGGGTGCCGTGTAGTCGCCGCGCCGTAACTGCTTGATGCCCTCAGTGATCGTCGTCCGCGACATCGATGTCGCAAGAGAAACTGCGGATACGCCGCCCCAACCCAATTCCATGGCCGCCGCCGCCGCCCAACACCTCCGAGCCCGCTCGTCCATGAGGTGGCTCAGGGAATCGAACTTCCGGCGAATGCTTTCGACAACGGAACTGTCAGGCATGGCACTGACAGTAGCATAGAAATAAGGTTGAGAAACCTTAAATTGTTCAGGGTCTTCAGCAGAATCTGTGGGTGAAATTCCGGATTTGCTCCGGGAACGCTGGACGCCGGGTCCCGCTGCCCCTGGACCCCAGAACTGCTGAAACTACTTGTTTCATGGGCTGAGCCCTACCAGGGGCAGCCCCGGCGCAAGCGTTGTCCTCGCAAATCCGAGGTTTGGATGGGCAGCTGGCTTGTTGCCACAACTTTGATGCCCATTAAGATTGGATATAACTTGTTGCTGGTCAGGATTCTAGGTGAATCGCGCCGCCTGGGCACCCACAGATTCTGCTGAAGAGGCATTGTTCATTTTATTTTTGCGCCATTCCTTAGGTCAGGAATCGATACAAGCACTGCTAGAGCTAGATGCGGTCGAGCCGGTGGATCCGGGCGTGCCCACGGTGTTGGCTCCATTGGCGAATGTCGTGCGGACGGCGAACGGGGTGGCGTTCGATATTCCTGAGGGCCAGACTTTAGATATCGAGTATTCCACGGACTTGCAGGACTGGTCGGTGATTGCCAACGGGGTGACGGGCATCTACGAGGATACTGATGCGGGGCGCCTCGGATCGGTGGAGGGCTACTACCGTGCGCGGCGGCCGGAGTGAAGGCAGGGATGGCGACCATGAGCGGATTGACGGAGATTGGGCGGAACACGGGGATCCGCGTGGGTCCTTTGTGCTTCGGCACCAGTGGGCTCGGCGACATGCCAGATACCTATGGGTATGCGGTGGACGAAGAGCGGGCCATCGAGACGATCCGCGAGATTTTCGCCAGTCCGGCCGGGTTTCTCGACACGGCTCGGGCCTATGGCTTTGGTCGAAGCGAGGAGCGGATCGGGAAGGTCATTCGCGATATGTGCGGTTTGCCCCGAGGATTCGTTTTGGCAACGAAACTGGATCGTGACTTGGAAACCGGTGTTTTCGATGCGGCGCAGGCCAGGCGATCGCTCGAGCAGAGTCTCACCGCCCTGGGTTTGGAACGCGTGTCCATTCTTCAACTGCACGACCCGGAGCATGCGGCCTCGTTCGGGGAAACGGTCGGACCGGGTGGAGCCTTGCCCGAGCTGTTCAAGATGAAGGAAGAAGGCCTGGCCGACGCTGTGGGGCTGGCGGCGGGCAATGTTGAGGTCATGATTCCCATGCTGCGAGATTGGGACTTCGATCTCTTGATCACGCACAACCGGTTCACGCTGCTGAATCGCAATGCGGACGCCATGATGAATCTGGCCCGGGATAGAGGGATTTCGGTGTTGAACGCGGCCCCTTATGCGGGCGGCGTTCTCGCCAAGGGCGCAAGCGAGTACCCTCGGTATGTCTATCAGGAGGCGAGTGAGACCATGCTGGAGCCGGTGCGCCGGATCGAGGCGGTCTGTGAACGGCATGGGGTTCCCATGGGTGCGGCGGCCTTGCAATTCTCCATGCGGGATCCGCGGGTGGTCTCCACCATCTGCGGGGTGAGTAAACTCAGCCGAGTGGTGGAGACCCGGGAATGGGCGGAATTTCCCATTCCAGAGGACGTTTGGGATGAACTGGCAGCCATTCCTTACTCCACGGAAGATCCGGAGGCGACGCGAGATTACCGGCCCGGTTAGTCTGAGTTCCTTGGCGCGTCCATCCAAACACCTTGATTCACCGCCTCGCCCAAGCTTTGGGTTTGGACGCCGCGCTTCCGTGACTTTGGATCAGGAGCGGGATTGGTTGCCTTGGCGCTTGTATTGGCCGTGTCGGGCATGATGGAGCGGGAAGGAAACAGCTTCGGGTGCGGAGTGATGATGACTCAGTGGAATCCTCAACTTGTCTTTGATTTTCTGGAATCCTGTCTTCCGTTGGCTGCGTAGCGCCTATGTGTCCAATTGTCGTGCAGCGTCCAGAGCCGGGGTCTCGTGGTCCCTCGCCGGCATGATCCAGATTTTGCGACAGTGGCTGGACGCCGATTATCAGCCTCCTGGAGCTGACAGGGAGCCGTTCGAGGATCGCTTCGACGCTTGGCGGGCGATTCCTTACGTTCTCATTCACGTCGGTTGCCTGGCGGTGTTCTGGGTGGGGTGGTCCGGTTTTGCGGTGGCTGTGGCGATCGCTCTTTATTTGCTCCGGATGTTCGCGATCACGGCGTTTTATCATCGCTACTTTTCTCATCGTGCTTTCAAAACCAGTCGCTTCTTTCAATTCGTTTTTGCAGTGTTGGGCAATACGTCCATGCAGCGCGGGGCCCTCTGGTGGGCCGCGACTCACCGGCACCATCACCGGCACTCGGATGACGAAGAGGACAAGCATTCGCCCGTCCAGAGGGGCTTCCTTTGGTCGCACATCGGATGGTTGACCAGCGCCAAGAACTTACCTACCAATTATGGACTGATACCTGACCTGGCTCGTTATCCCGAACTGGTGTTTCTCAATCGGCGCGATTATCTGGTGCCGATTCTTTTTGGCGCCTCTCTGTGGGGCATCGGCAGTTTGTTGGCGGTGCATGCGCCCGGACTGGGAACGAGCTGTCCCCAGTTATTCGTTTGGGGAGGGTTGATCAGCACGGTGGTGCTGCTTCACGGTACGCTTTTTATCAATTCTCTTGCCCATGTTCTCGGCAGGCAACGCTTTCGAACGAAGGACAACAGCCGCAACAGTCTGTTGCTCTCACTCGTGACGCTGGGAGAGGGTTGGCATAACAATCATCATCGCTACGCGCACTCGGCCCGCCAGGGGTTTTACTGGTGGGAAGTCGATGTTTCGTACTATGTGCTCAGGGCGCTTTCGGTGATTGGGGTCATCTGGGACTTGAAGAGAGTTCCGAAGCACATCTATCGCGAGGCATTGGAAAGCTGAGGCTCGGAATTGACATGTTGCACTGGTCATGAAATCGATCGCGATCATTGGGACGGGCATTGCGGGCTTGGGTTGCGCCCATTTGCTGCATCGCCGCGCGAGATTGACGCTCTTCGAGGCCAACGATTATGTGGGAGGTCACAGTCACACGATTTCGGTTGAGGAAAATGAGGGGACGGTGGTGCTGGACAGTGGATTCATGGTGTATAACGAAGTCACCTACCCACTCCTCACACGCTTATTTGAGACGCTTGGCGTGATCACGAAGCCCACGACGATGTCTTTCAGCGTCCAGCACGGGTCCTCCGGGACTGAGTGGAACGGGACTGGCTTGAACACACTCTTTGGACAGCGGAGAAATCTCTTCGATGTTCGGCATTGGCGCTTCCTGATTCAGTTGAATCGTTTCAATCAGGAAGCGTTTCAGGCATTGGGTGAACCCGAGTGGAATGCAATGACCTTGCACGAGTATGTGGAGGCGCGGGGTTATGGAAAAGCCTTCCTGGAGCGTTACTTGTTGCCCATGGCCTCGGCGGTTTGGTCCGCGCCGAGAGAGCGCATGATGCAATTTCCGGCGGTCACTTTACTGCGATTCTGGCACAACCACGGATTTTTGGGGCCCAACACTCAACATCCCTGGCGAACGGTCGAGGGGGGTGCACGCCAGTATGTTGACCGATTGATTGAGCCTTTTCGAGAGCAGATTCGCCTCAACGCGCCCGTCTCAGGTGTGAGGCTGGCGGCTTCCGGGGCGGAGGTGGAGAGCCGATTTGGGGTTGAACGTTTTGATCAGGTGGTGATGGCTTCCCATGCGGATCAATCTCTGAGAATGCTGAAAACTCCGACGCCGCTTCAGCGCGAACTCTTGAGCCGTTTCGCCTACCAAGGAAATGATGTGAGGGTGCATACGAGTCCGCAATTCATGCCGTCGACGAGACGCTGTTGGGCTTCGTGGAACGTTCGCACCGATCGAGCGGATCGGAACAGCATTCACTACTGGATGAATTCTCTCCAGGGAGTTTCCAAAAAGAGGGATTACTTCGTCTCTTTAAATGCACCCGAAGTGATTCGCGAAGACCAGCTCAGGCGGGCGCTTCGCTACGAGCACCCGCTTTTTGATTTGCCGGCCATCGATGCCCAGTCCCGCCTGCCTGAATTGAATCGAGAATCGCATCGCCGTGTGTTTTTTTGCGGTAGCTATTTCGGCTACGGATTTCATGAAGATGCCTTCCGCTCGGCAGTGGATCTTTGCCGGGAACTGGAAGGCAAAGACTTGATGGAGGACTTGGCAGCATGAACTCGTCCCTTTACGAATGTGAGGTTTACCACGAGCGTTTCAAGCCGAAGTCACACCGGTTCCGTTACAAGCTCTTCCTCATGGATCTCGATCTGGATGAGTTGCCGCTGGTCTCGAAACGGATGTGGCTTTTCAGTCGCAATCGGTTCAATCTCTTCGCTTTTCGCGATCGGGATCACTTGAGGCGTCGAGGAGATGATTTGAGGAGGGAGTTGCAAGACTGGTTGGCGGAGCGTGGGGTCCAGATCGAGCGCGACGCGAAGATCCGTCTGGTAACGATGCCACGGATTCTCGGCTATGGATTCAACCCGGTTTCTTTCTTCTTCGTCGAGGACCGTCAAGGGAATCCAGTGTTCTCGGTCGTGGAGGTCTGCAACACCTTCCGGGAGATCAAGGCCTGGCTTCTTGACGTGCCGTCCGAAGCAGAAATCTTCCGCAAGGTGGTGCCCAAACATTTTTACGTGTCGCCGTTTTCGAATCTCACCACTTGTTTTGACTTTTCAATTGGCGTGCCTCGAGAGGATTTGAAGATCGCGATCAACGACCTGGAGAATGATGAGATCACCCTGGTGAGCTGGATACGCGGTCGTCGCCGGCCCTTGACCGATGCGCGCCTCGCCTGGTATGCGCTGCGCTACCCGGTGCTGACGCTTCAGGTGATGGTGAAGATTCACTGGCAGGCGCTACGGCTGTGGGCCAAGGGCCTACCCTTCATCCGCAAGGCCGATCAAGTCACGCTTCAAAGGGAGATTCTCTCGCGTCCCGGTCCCTCCACCAACTCACCGACGACCCATTCATGAACGCAATTGCTCCTTCAGTAAAGACCAAACGGAAGGCCGGGGTGTATCGGGCAGCCGTTCTGCGCATCCTCGGTCGATTCCGCAATGGCCGGCTCAAGATCACCCTGCCCGACGGGACCGTGCATTGCTTGGGTGAAGGGAACGGCGGGCCCGAAGCCTCCATCTGGATTGGAAACGAGGCGTTTTTCAGAAAATGCGCGCTCAAAGGTGGCGTTGGGCTGGGGGAATCCTACATGGACGGAGACTGGGAGACCGAAGACATCGCCGAGGTGATTTCCTGGTTTATCATCAACCTCCATGCGGACCAGCATTTGAGAGGATCCTCTCAGCGTTTCCGCTGGTTGGGTTGCTTGGCGTTCCTGGATCGGCGAGGTCATCGTCGACGTGAAAACAGCCGCGGAAATAGCCGGCGTAACATCGAGGAACACTATGACCTGGGGAATGACTTCTACCGGCTCTGGCTGGATCCCAGCATGACCTATTCCTCCGCGCGATTTACCGAGGAAAGACAATCGTTGAAGAACGCTCAGACTTCAAAGTATGAAGCGCTTTGCCAGAAGCTTCAATTGAAGCCGGAAGATCATGTGCTTGAAATTGGCTGTGGCTGGGGCGAGTTCAGTTGTCATGCGGCACGGCATCATGGGTGCCGCGTTACGGGAGTCACGATTTCTCCCTCGCAGCACGCGGAAGCATTGCGGCGGGTCCGGCAGGCTGGGCTGGCTCAGCGGGTCGATCTTCAGCTGCGAGATTATCGAGATCTCGATAGGCAGTATGACAAGATTGCGTCCATTGAAATGCTGGAAGCGGTCGGGCACGCCTACCATCCGGTGTGGGCGGGCAAGTGTCAGGAATTACTGCGGCCGGAGGGCTTGCTCGGAGTGCAGATGATCACGGTGCCAGATTCGGAATATGAAACCCTGCGGCGTGGCACGGATTTCATTCAAAAGCATGTTTTTCCGGGGTCGCTCTTGTTGAGTGTCGGGCGAATGGGTTCGGTCTTGTCCCGTGCGGGAGGGTTTTATTTGCACGATCTGGAGGATCTTGGACTCAGCTACGCCCGGACCCTCTGCGAATGGCATCGGAAGTTCAATCTGGAAATCGATGCAGTGCGCGAGCTGGGATTCTCTGAAAGGTCTATTCGCAAGTGGAGCTACTACTTGAAGTATTGTGAGGCTGCTTTTGCAAGCCGGAACATTTCGGTGGTGCAGGCGGTTTACACTCGGCCCGAGAAATGACCGGAAGTTGTGGATGAGGGCAGCTACCGGAACACCATTCGAAGTTCGATGATGGGTTAGGCACAATGCCTTTAGGGAAAGCTAACAATCTCCAGCAGGAACTCGCCCTCACGAGAGTCGTTTTCTGTTAGCCTAGGCCAACTCGTCACCGGTTGGCGGACTTTGCGCGGGCAACTCCTTTGTCGTCTTTTCGGTATTGCCTCCCGAACGATCAATTCTCTGACTCGCGCTACCATCTCCTGTTTTGTCTCTTCGGTCAGCAGTCCCTCGGACACTTCGAACACTGCCCATAGTGAATTCATTTTGTCGAGCGTCTTCAGGAAACTGATGCTCAACGGCTGGATGTTGCCGCTTTTCGCGGCTTCGCATCGCTCCTGCGCGATGATCGAGCAGGCCATGAGCAATGCCGCCACCTCCTGGGCCGCTGTTTCTGGCGTATGGCTATGAAGAACGTTATTCCCGCGCATGTGGAGCTTGAGTTCCTTGTAGAATATCTCGTGTTCCCAGCGCAGGGCATAGAGCTCCAGCAATTCCTGCGCCGGATACTCCTGCTCATCAATAAGCGTCGTCCATAGCCTCTCCTCGCTCCACTGTCGTGCCCCCGGCTTCCTGATCCGGCCTCGAATCTCACGGATACGGATCTCCCCTTGATTCTCCCGCGGCCCATCAGCCTTCTTTCTGGGCACCCTGATGCTGACCAGCGCGCTTCCATCGGAGAGCCTTTCAGTCTTATGGCTCTTGTTGCTGCCGCGTGCCTTCACCAACAATTCACTATGTGCCGCCCGGCATGATTTCACGAGTTCGTCGAGATACTTCCCGCAACCGTAAAGCCGGTCGACAATCAGCAGACTCCTCTTCGGCAGACTCCCGAGAAGTTCTTTGGCCAGGGTCCATTCGCCTTCTCCTTTCAGGCCGACCGTCGCCGCCAACGGGTTGTGGATGCCAAGTTCCACGAGCGCGCACATCTCTATTTTCGCAAAGGCGGCGGTCATTCCCCTGGAGGCCGCCTTGCTCATGGCAGCCAGAACCTGCGGCGTGTTCGTGACGCTCCATTTCGAGCCATCGATCCCGCACAGGCGCAGCCCCTTGTAGAAACATCCCTTGTGTACGCGTCCATCGGCGAGGGGCTTTAACACCTGCTTCATGAGCCAAGCGAATGGCTCAAGCCCCATCCTCTGGCGCCGTTCCGAGAGCGAACTATCCTTGATCACCACCTCGAACAACTGGAACACATGGGCCGAGGAATGGCCAGCATCACTGATCACGTGATAGACCAGGGAGGCGAGAAGATCCCAGGCCGGCAGCTTGGGGTTGGGGCCGCGGCCTGGGTTCTGCAAGCGTTCGAAGCGATCGCGAACGAATCCGAAAAGATGTTCGAACTGACCAAGGAAACCGCTAACTTGATTGGGATGGGAGTGAGGCATCCACCCCAATTATAACTATTATGGTAAAATGCAACATTTATCTAAAATATTTTGGATCTTTCCCTAAAGGCATTGGGGTTAGGCAGCGGCTTGCTGCTCGATGCCGTCCACGAAGATGATTCCTTGCACGACTTTGTCAAGTTGACGATACCCGTTGAGTCGACGCCAGCCTTTCCCGGCTTCCAGCCCGAGCTTGTAGACCATTGAAAGGGTTGCTTTCCTCGATCCACATCCTTTGGTTTGTCGAGTTCGATGGCGTACCGTGGCAAACGTCGACTCTATCGGATTTGTCGTCCGGATGTGTCTCCAGTGTTCTGCTGGAAAGTCGTAGAAGGTCAGTAACCCCCAGCGTTTCATAAAATGGCCAGTCAGGCCATCCTCGTGAGTAAGAAGTTCTGTAACTGGATCATCATGCGGCGAAGCGTGAACCTTCGGAGCGAGTGAAGTCTATTTTATCAAGGATGAATTTTCGGAACGCTGAACCTTTTCCGCCGTGGTGCAAAAATCCAGGCAGTGTGTTTTCCAAGGCGGCTGAGACAATCATTTCCGAAGGCAGCACGTCTGGGCGGATGGTTCGGATCCAGGTTCCAAAGTGCTTCCAGACCAGACCGTCACATGTCATGGCAAGGTACTGTAACATGCCCTGAGCGATCATGCCGGTCTGCACAAACACATGATATGCGTGCATCTTTCTCTGCACCTGTTTGCGATATTTCTCGGTAGTCCGGTGGAGGTATTGGTTACCATTGCGACGCTTGAGCGGTCGCATAGCGGCCATCCAGAAATGGTATCCGAATGAGCCGACCGAATGCACCGCTTGCTTGAAAGCGACTTCGATCTTGAAACGCAAACTGTAGAGCAAGATGATCTCCTGAGCTTCCATGGTGAGGTCGGTAGACAAGAGGATGATCCGCCCTCTCGTGGGATGATCGACGAGAATGAAGCGGACCATCGCCCCGGCGGGCTTCCACAACAGATCCACCGACTTGAACCGGACAGAGATGTTTCTCTCCCCATATACGGGACTGGGAACGGAACTGAAGCCGCCCGTTCCAAAGACATTCTGGAGCTTCACCGCAGCGCCATACTTTTTCGGTCGTCCGCGTTTGCGTGGCACTGCCGCATGCCGAAAGCCGGTTGTCGTGCGTCGAACCCTCGTGACCAGCACACCGGAACGCCCCTTGGTGCTCCGGATCACCTTTCCGTTGGCGTAGTAGGCGTCGGCCAGCAAGACGAACTCCTGACCTCTACAGACGGATGCGAGCATCTCGTTGGCCTTGTCGATCAAGGTTTTCCTGTCGCGGTTTGAAGTGACGATACCTTCGTGAATGCGTGCACAGACCGGAACGCAGAAGAAGTATCCGCCAACCTGACAGAGCAAGCCGAAGGCCTGAAAGGAATGGCTCATGATGAAGTGAGGCTTGGAATTGGACTCGGACTGTTGATGCAGATACTTCACCGCAGGCATCTTGCGGCCCTCCTTGGACTTCCTTGATGCCGTCGAGAACCAGGACGGGGCGACAACCGATCTTGTAGACAGGGAAGTGCTTGATCACGATGGCGAACCAAAGTTCTGCAAGCCGGTCCGTCTTCACGGCATTGCTGTGGAAGAAATGGAGTAAGTGCTCATAGGAGTGTTCTGACAAACCGAGAGCGCGGACGAAACTGGAAACCCCGAGGAGGTCATTGCGCACGGAGAAAGCGGCCAAGACGAGCAGAAACCAGAGAAAGGTGCGGGCTCTCGAGAAAGCGGGTCGCAGAAGACAGACGATATTCCACCAAGAAATCCAGAGATCCATAACAAATGATTTGATTTTCCTAGACATTCGCATCTCGTGAGTGAGAAGTTCTGTAACTGGATCATCATGCGGCGAAGCGTGAACCTTCGGAGCGAGTGAAGTCTATTTTATCAAGGATGAATTTTCGGAACGCTGAACCTTTTCCGCCGTGGTGCAAAAATCCAGGCAGTGTGTTTTTCAAGGCGGCTGAGACAATCATTTCCGAAGGCAGCACGTCTGGGCGGATGGTTCGGATCCAGGTTCCAAAGTGTTTCCAGACCAGACCGTCACATGTCATGGCAAGGTACTGTAACATGCCCTGAGCGATCATGCCGGTCTGCACAAACACATGATATGCGTGCATCTTTCTCTGCACCTGTCTGCGATATTTCTCGGTAGTCCGGTGGAGGTATTGGTTACCATTGCGACGCTTGAGCGGTCGCATAGCGGCCATCCAGAAATGGTATCCGAATGAGCCGACCGAATGCACCGCTTGCTTGAAAGCGACTTCGATCTTGAAACGCAAACTGTAGAGCAAGATGATCTCCTGAGCTTCCATGGTGAGGTCGGTAGACAAGAGGATGATCCGCCCTCTCGTGGGATGATCGACGAGAATGAAGCGGACCATCGCCCCGGCGGGCTTCCACAACAGATCCACCGACTTGAACCGGACAGAGATGTTTCTCTCCCCATATACGGGACTGGGAACGGAACTGAAGCCGCCCGTTCCAAAGACATTCTGGAGCTTCACCGCAGCGCCATACTTTTTCGGTCGTCCGCGTTTGCGTTTGCGTGGCACTGCCGCAGGCCGAAAGCCGGTTGTCGTGCGTCGAACCCTCGTGACCAGCACACCGGAACGCCCCTTGGTGCTCCGGATCACCTTTCCGTTGGCGTAGTAGGCGTCGGCCAGCAAGACGAACTCCTGACCTCTACAGACGGATGCGAGCATCTCGTTGGCCTTGTCGATCAAGGTTCTCCTGTCGCGGTTTGAAGTGACGATACCTTCGTGAATGCGTGCACAGACCGGAACGCAGAAGAAGTATCCGCCAACCTGACAGAGCACGCCGAAGGCCTGAAAGGAATGGCTCATGATGAAGTGAGGCTTGGAATTGGACTCGGACTGTTGATGCAGATACTTCACCGCAGGCATCTTGCGGCCCTCCTTGGACTTCTTGATGCCGTCGAGAACCAGGACGGGGCGACAACCGATCTTGTAGACAGGGAAGTGCTTGATCACGATGGCGAACCAAAGTTCTGCAAGCCGGTCCGTCTTCACGGCATTGCTGTGGAAGAAATGGAGTAAGTGCTCATAGAAGTGTTCTGACAAACCGAGAGCGCGGACGAAACTGGAAACCCCGAGGAGGTCATTGCGCACGGAGAAAGCGGCCAAGACGAGCAGAAACCAGAGAAAGGTGCGGGCTCTCGAGAAAGCGGGTCGCAGAAAACAGACGATATTCCACCAAGAAATCCAGAGATCCATAACAAATGATTTGATTTTCCTAGACATTCGCATATATAAGGTAATGACCATGAAAAAGATCAGATCACTGAAAAAAGAGTCCAGAAACTTGCGGCAAAGTTAGCTGCAATCGGGCCAATGCGGCCTGGGAGCATCAGCAAGCAATACCGAGATCGACAACGCCAGCGCGGCGTGTATTACCAACTGAGCTACACGCATGAGATGAGGAGCCGGACTGAACACGTCTGGCCAGACCACGTGAAGGGACTACGAAAAGAAACAGAGGAGTACAAGAAATTCAAGAAACTGACCACCGAACTGATCGATCTGAGCATTGAACTATCCAAGGCGAAGATCGCTCTATTACGCAGTCAGACAGACACGCCAGGCAAAGAGAAACCGGTCTGAGAACTTCCCACTCACGAGGGCCATCATGTAGTAGGCGATTTCTTCTTCGACGGCCTGATTGTCTCCGAGTGTCAATGTGAGTCGACCTTGAGGGCGAGTCAGACGTCCGGCACGTTGGATGATTTTGCGGCGAATCGTACCGAGTCCTTCAAAGATCCACTCCGCAGCCCTTTTGGGGGACGATTTGCGTGACCGCTCCGCAGATCGCATCTGCATTTCGCGTGTGAGATTGTGGGTGAGGATACTGGCCAAAAGGAAAGCTTCGTTGGCGGCACGTCGCTTGGCCGGAATATAGTCCATCTGGGCCTGGCTCTTGGCTTCGCCAAAAATCTTCTCCTGAGAGCCACGCCCTTCATGAAATTTCACCACATGAGCGGCCGTGTTTGTCTTGTTGGTGATGATCGCCTTGTATTCATAGTTCTCCTCGACTGGTTCGAAAAGATCCAGTTGGAGCGGTCCTTTGCGCTGAGTGCGCCTCATGGTTCGAATACACAAAATGCGCGCTTTGCGCGCCCAATTTTTTGGCTTCCAGCGGATTTCGAAGTGATGAGTTTTTCCCTCTCCGCCTCGGGTTCGGGACCAGCGACGGCGCTTCTCAATGATGCCCTTGAGTTCCACAAGCCGCTCGAAAGGCACCGAGAACGTATATTCCAGGCCAAGGGTCTTTGCCTCTGAAACCATCTGATCGCTGAAAAACGCGCTGTCGGCGCGCAACTCGATCTGCACATCAGGCAGCACCTTGCGAATCTTTTCCACGCAGTAGCGAAGAAATTCCACCGCGCCATTGGAGTCATGGACGTTGCCACTTCGATGAAGGAAGTCGAAGATTTGTCCGGTTTGAGCGATCGTCGCGAGCAGTGGATAATAACTGTGCTCTCCTTTTTTTCTTGTTAAATCCCACAGCCGTCCCTTCCGCATGGCGACTCGTGCTCTGCACGCTTCCGTCCAAGTCAAGCGTGATGCGTTTGATTCCCTCCTCCTGAAGTCGCGACAGGCAAACGAAATGATTCATCTCCCTCATCCTCTCAAGGCTTCGACAATCGACCTCTCCCAACATCCGGCTCATCGTTGGGACACTGGGCAATGGGTGCATCCCCAAAACCTGCCGTACAAGGGGATCATCTCGGTAGTAGTCCAAATCGCGAAGCATCCGGTAGCCCAGTATAAGATGCACGATAAGACACATGAAAACCTTGTGGAACTTGTAGAAGCGGGACATGCGCCGATCCAGTGGACCAAAGCACTGCTGAAGCTTCCCCTCCAGATCCAATTCCTGAAAGGGCTTCTGAAAGATAACGAGACCGCCGAAAGAGGTCAGTTCTTGATCTTCAAATTTGATCGCCGGAATCGTTCTGGACTTTGCATGAATCGTACGTCGTGCTACTCTCACTGTAGGTGGCTTTTGGGTTGAAGTGTTTGGTGTTTTGGTAGATTCCAAATCAACCTTATCCCAAAGGCCCCTGCCACTATTTTCTTGGGATTCTTGCCCCGATTTATGAAACTATGGGGTAACGTGTCCTTGTCTTTCTTCAGGCAGGCGCACGCTTTCGGATACTTGGCTTCGTAGAGCGTGAAGAACTCGTCATAGGCCTCCAAGGCGGCCTTTTTTGTTTCCGCCATGTAGATCTCATGGATGCGTTCCTTGGCAAGGGGCTGCACTTTCTTCGGCAGCTTGTCGAGGATGTTGGCTGTCTTGTGCACCCAACATCGTTGCTGTTTGCTTGTCGGGTACTCCTCTTCCAAGGCACTCCAGAACCCGAGAGCTCCATCGGCGATACTCAATTTCGGGGGGATCTTCAATCCTCGTTTCTCGAGATCTCTGAGCACATTTTTCCAGGACAGTTTGCTCTCTCGTTCTCCATCGCTGATGGTTACCAATTCCTTGGTTCCATCGGGTAAGGAGCCGACAATGACGAGAACACACGGGCGGTCGTCATTGAGCCTGACATTGAAGTAGATCCCATCGGCCCAGAGATAGACGTATTCCTTGTCGCTGAGGTCACGCTTGCTCCATTGCTCGCGTTCTTTCTCCCATTGCTCTTCCTCGTCGAACGACATTGGTCGCAGAAAGACCCGATGCGTTCTCACCGAGGATCGGCTCTAAGGCTCGACTCATCCCGGAGGTTGAGATTCCTCGCAGGTAGAGTGCTGGGATGAGGTTGTCCAGTGAAGCGACTCGGCGTAGGTACGGCGGAAGGATGGCGCTGGTGAACCGCTGGCCTGATCGGCGATCATTGATCCTGGGCTGCCGAACAGGAACGTTCCCTATTCCAGTCTGAAGTTGCCGCTTCAGGAAGATGGCCGTTGCGGACGACTTGGCGATGACCCTGGTCATCACGCTGATGTTGATGGGCTTGAATGTAGTCGGAGACTTCGTTGTCGATGGCGGCCTGAAGAAGCATTTGGGCTCCTTGTCGCAGGGTGGCCTCAAGGGCGTTCTGGCAGACGGTGCTTGCTCCTTCCTGGCGAAGGATAGATGCTGATTCGGTGGGGTGGTTGGTGGTTTTCATTGGAGTTCAGTTGTTTTGGTAAATGGTTGAACTCTTCATGATGCCCCGACCGCCCTCATCCACAACTTCCGGTCATTCTCACTCGGCCCGGCAACTTGGCGCTGTCATGAGAGAAACGAGGGCTATGAAAACGGGGTCGACGAACCTGATACCGGTTTAGACCCATGGAATCTCTGTGGCTTGGCGGATTGGGGCTCCTCATCCTTTTTTTGGGACATGGATCCTGGCCAGAAGGATTGGAAACGAAAGTGTGGTGGACGTGGTCTGGGCCTTTTCCTTCACGCCAGTCGCCATTTTTCATGGCGTCTCGGGCGAGGGCTGGTAGTGGAGGCGGATGGCCGTCACCACGCTGGTCGTTTTGTGGAATCTGAGGCTTGGCAAACATCTCTGGGACCGGGTTTCCGAACACCATCCCCAGGTGGACCCTCGCTATGAGATCCTTAAAAAACGGTGGGGCGAGAATGAGGGACGAGTGGTCAACGACAATTAAAACTCCCCATCTGGTGACAACTATAATTCCCCACTCTAGTGGGCGCTGTATTTTTAGCGGAATGTGGCGCTGACCTGCCCAACGGTTCTCGATCTACGGGGCCCGTCCACCTTGGTATCGCCCGCACCGGGGTGTGGGCGGTGCCAAGGTGGACGCCCCCCTTCACGGGGCTCCTTCCTTGCCGGTGCGCCTCGGTGAGGGGGGCGAAAGGGGAAGGGGGTGCACCCCAACCCTCCCGATACCAGCGCCAGCCGAACCCGTCCCCTCTTCGGGGAACCCGGAAGATCTCGCAGGCGTCCGAGGAAAACGCTGATCATGGGGATCCCCCTGGTAGCCTTGCCGAGGCGGCAGGCGGCTCCCCTCCACCCCCGGCCGCCCTGTCCCGGGGGTCCAGGGGGATCGGGGCCCATGATCCAGCGTTCCCGCAAGGGCGCCGAGGACAGCTTCCGGCCCTGCTTGCACTCTCGGGCGCCACCTCGCGGGAGGTTCGCGGAAGCGTGTGCCTTTGATTTGCGGCGCCAGCGACATCGCCCGTCACAGCGCCGCCTTTTCGCTTTTCTCTCCTTTCGTCGCCCGGTAACTCGAGCCACCGAACTCGAGCAGTACACTGTGATGCACCAATCGGTCCACTGCCGCCATCGCCGTCATCGGATCGTGGAAGATCTGGTCCCACTCACTGAACACCCGATTTGAAGAGATCATCACGCTGCCTCTCTCGTATCTCTCCGCGAAGAACGTGAACAGTACCTCCATTTCCTCGCGTGTTTGCTTCACATATCCCAGGTCGTCGAGGATCACGACGTGGTAGCGGTCTAACTTTTTCAGCATTGCCTCGAGATTCAAGGAGGATTTGGCTGCTAACAATTGCTGGACGAGTTTGAATGTCGGGACAAACAGCACGCGATACTGATGACGGATAATCAGCTCGTGAGCCACGGCGCTCAGATAATGGATCTTTCCTCGTCCCGGTAGTCCGAAAGCAATGACGTTCTCGCGTC
The DNA here is from genome assembly GCA_965204485.1 of Verrucomicrobiales bacterium. Lineage (GTDB taxonomy): Bacteria > Verrucomicrobiota > Verrucomicrobiia > Verrucomicrobiales > DEV007 > JAACDM01. The sequence continues at coordinate 145,704 of CBDBEZ010000131.1, read as the reverse complement.
TCTCCACGAAACCTCCGTCGATGAGTTGCTTGAGAGTTCTTCGAAGCTTCTGTGAGAGCTTCGTCTCGTCGAGAGTCGCCAAAGTCTTGCCTTCGGGCAACTTCGCCCCTTTCAGCAAACGCTCGAGCTTGCGACCGTGGCGCGCCTCCCATTCCACTTCGCAGAGGCGCCGCAGATATTCCGGGTAGTCCCAGCTCTCTCCACGCGCTCTCTCCGTGATCTCATCCAAGGCTGCTAGCATCGAAGTCAAACGAAAACTCCGTAACATCGGTGCCATCGCCTTAAGCGTCACTTCTTGTTTCTGTGTCATTGTAACGGTAACGTTAGGCTTTGTCTTCGATGAGAAGATCATCGTAGGCGTTTAGATCCGCCTCCAGAGCGTCAATGCACAACGCTCGATGGCTCGTGCTCTCAGGGGTGCCGAGCTCACGGCGCGCCGCGTCCAGAGTCAGGGCCCCTTGCTGCATCAACCTCGCCACGACCTCTTCCACGCGTTTCTGCTGAGACTCCGGCAGCGCAAAGGCTAACAAACCCAAATAATCGCATTCGGCTCTCCCCTCGGAGAAGGCCGATTGGAAAGTGTCATAGGCTTTCCTCCAGATCAGCGAGGGAAAGAACTGCTCGCGGTAGCGACGAAACACGCCGGGCTTTCTTCGCAGGGCCTCCAGCAGGTTCAGCGATTCCGTAAGATAGGCGGCTGAGGCGGCTCAAGCCCTGTATTTTTGGGTAATTCGGATCGGCGGCGCCCATTTTTGACCCCATGGCAAATTCGCATTCGTTATTTCATCTTTTTTAAGCTTGTTTCTGTAATAGTCTTATATTACAGTGCGCCGAACGAGCCGACCTTCATGCCAAGCAGAAACTCCCTGCCCCCCACCGAACGCCAGATTCGCAGCCGCCTCCGCCAGCTCCTCGACCAGGCCGAAGGCTTCCTTCACGGCTCGCCCATCGAACTCTCTCGTAAATGCGGCAAGCCCACTTGCCGTTGCGCTTCCGACGACTCCTTGCGCCATCGCTCCTTGGCCATCGGTCAGACTCGCAAGGGCAAGACCACCATGCTGCACGTCCCCAGACCGTTGGAAGCTCAGGCGAGACGCTGGATCGATGATTTCCAGAAGGCGAATGCTCTGCTGGAAGCCCTCGACGAGCAGGGGCGCCTCCGACTCGAGGAGGCAAAAACCAAGGCCAGAGCGGCGAGTAGCTCCGCCAAGAAGAAGGGCAAGACCGGTAAGAAATCAGCCGGCAAAGCCAAGTCCGGGCGCAATTCTCCACCAAAAAAGAAGCGACCATTCTCACGCGACTACTAACTTACTCGTGAGTGGGAAGTTCTCAGACCGGTTTCTCTTTGCCTGGCGTGTCTGTCTGACTGCGTAATAGAGCGATCTTCGCCTTGGATAGTTCAATGCTCAGATCGATCAGTTCGGTGGTCAGTTTCTTGAATTTCTTGTACTCCTCTGTTTCTTTTCGTAGTCCCTTCACGTGGTCTGGCCAGACGTGTTCAGTCCGGCTCCTCATCTCATGCGTGTAGCTCAGTTGGTAATACACGCCGCGCTGGCGTTGTCGATCTCGGTATTGCTTGCTGATGCTCCCAGGCCGCATTGGCCCGATTGCAGCTAACTTTGCCGCAAGTTTCTGGACTCTTTTTTCAGTGATCTGATCTTTTTCATGGTCATTAGCTTATATATGCGAATGTCTAGGAAAATCAAATCATTTGTTATGGATCTCTGGATTTCTTGGTGGAATATCGTCTGTTTTCTGCGACCCGCTTTCTCGAGAGCCCGCACCTTTCTCTGGTTTCTGCTCGTCTTGGCCGCTTTCTCCGTGCGCAATGACCTCCTCGGGGTTTCCAGTTTCGTCCGCGCTCTCGGTTTGTCAGAACACTTCTATGAGCACTTACTCCATTTCTTCCACAGCAATGCCGTGAAGACGGACCGGCTTGCAGAACTTTGGTTCGCCATCGTGATCAAGCACTTCCCTGTCTACAAGATCGGTTGTCGCCCCGTCCTGGTTCTCGACGGCATCAAGAAGTCCAAGGAGGGCCGCAAGATGCCTGCGGTGAAGTATCTGCATCAACAGTCCGAGTCCAATTCCAAGCCTCACTTCATCATGAGCCATTCCTTTCAGACCTTCGGCGTGCTCTGTCAGGTTGGCGGATACTTCTTCTGCGTTCCGGTCTGTGCACGCATTCACGAAGGTATCGTCACTTCAAACCGCGACAGGAGAACCTTGATCGACAAGGCCAACGAGATGCTCGCATCCGTCTGTAGAGGTCAGGAGTTCGTCTTGCTGGCCGACGCCTACTACGCCAACGGAAAGGTGATCCGGAGCACCAAGGGGCGTTTCCGGTGTGCTGGTCACGAGGGTTCGACGCACGACAACCGGCTTTCGGCCTGCGGGCAGTGCCACGCAAACGCAAACGCGGACGACCGAAAAAGTATGGCGCTGCGGTGAAGCTCCAGAATGTCTTTGGAACGGGCGGCTTCAGTTCCGTTCCCAGTCCCGTATATGGGGAGAGAAAACATCTCTGTCCGGTTCAAGTCGGTGGATCTGTTGTGGAAGCCCGCCGGGGCGATGGTCCGCTTCATTCTCGTCGATCATCCCCAAGCAAGCGGTGCATTCGGTCGGCTCATTCGGATACCATTTCTGGATGGCCGCTATGCGACCGCTCAAGCGTCGCAATGGTAACCAATACCTCCACCGGACTACCGAGAAATATCGCAGACAGGTGCAGAGAAAGATGCACGCATATCATGTGTTTGTGCAGACCGGCATGATCGCTCAGGGCATGTTACAGTACCTTGCCATGACATGTGACGGTCTGGTCTGGAAACACTTTGGAACCTGGATCCGAACCATCCGCCCAGACGTGCTGCCTTCGGAAATGATTGTCTCAGCCGCCTTGAAAAACACGCTGCCTGGATTTTTGCACCACGGCGGAAAAGGTTCAGCGTTCCGAAAATTCATCCTTGATAAAATAGACTTCACTCGCTCCGAAGGTTCACGCTTCGCCGCATGATGATCCAGTTACAGAACTTCTCACTCGCGAGTAACTTACTCGGACAAGATTTTCAGCCTCCGCCAACAGTGGAGGCTGCGGGTGCGTGACTCTCGTCCCAAACCACAGATTCCCACTCGAGTTTTCCCGGCAGCATTCTTCGCCATGTTCTGCTGCCGGTTACCAAGCTTCAACGAACTCGAGCAACACCGGAACAAGAGCAGCTGGACCCGTTGGCTCGGTAATCACCGTTTGCCCAGCGCCGACGAACTGGCGTATGTCTCCGAGCGCATCGAGCCTGACAGTGTGCGAGGGTGTCTCGGACACATTTACTTCTGCCTCAAACGCAACAAAATCCTTGCCCCACAGCGCGGTTGGATGCTTGCCGCCGTCGATGGTCACGAAACTCACTGTAGCTACAAACGTTGTTGTCCAAAGTGTCTCCAACGCCGGATCGCCGTCGGAGACGAGGTCAAAACACAGTTCTACCACCGCTTGGTCGCGTTTCAGATTATCTGTGAGGATTTTCAATTGCTTCTCGACGTGGAAATGCTCGAGCCTGGTGAAGACGGAGATCCTGGAGACGACGAAGTCGCTGCGGCTATACGGCTGATAACTCGCGTCCTTAAGGACCACCCACGCTGCTTTGACGTGCTCACTGCCGATGCGCTCTACCTGCGTCCCTCCGTGATCAATCTTCTTGAAGACCACGGCAAATACCTTGTTGCCGTACTCAAGGATAATCAGCCTGAGCTATTGTCCGAAGCCCGCACGCTCCTGCCCCTTGAGGAGCAAGAGCCAGAATCATTTGAGACTCCGGCTGCACCGGGCAAGCCCGCGCGGCACGTTCATTTACAAGAGGCTGAGGGCTTCTGCACTGAATCCATTCACACTCCTCTTCGCGTTGTTCATTCCCATGAGACTGGCATCCGTCGCGAGCGCGTCGCTGGGGATTGGGTCGAGACTCCCATCGATAGCCACTGGTGGTGGGCGACGACCATGCCCCGCTCAATGGCCGATGCCAAGACCATCTTCCATTTCGGGCACGACCGTTGGAAGGTCGAAAACGAAGGCTTTAACGAACTCTGCTCCCGCTGGCATTCCGGTCATTGCTATCACCATCATCCCAATTCCATTCTCGTTCTGTGGCTGATCATGTTCATGGCCCACGCCGTGTTCCACTGCTTCCACAAGCGCAACTTGAAGCCAGAGATACGCCGTGGACACACGGCCATCTATTTTGCCCGTCAACTCGCCGCCTCCATGCGAGAGGATCGATGGTGGCCGCCACCGGCTCCGGGCTGAGGAACGCCCGCCCCGCGCTCTCGGTAACCTTGGGTTCGCGTCCGCCATCGGAGCGGTCTGGCTTCCTGTTGCCTATTGCCGACAGGGGGATCCATTTCGCGGCTCGAGCCCTCCGAAATTCGCCCGAGAACCGCCACACGAAACTGTTCTCCCTCCTAGCGCCAGCTTCAACACGCTCAACACCCACCAATTCAGGCCATTACGACTCTTTCCGACGCCGTCTTACGGAATCGCTGGCTCCAATCCAGCGATTCCGTAAGATAGGCGGCTGAGGCGGCTCAAGCCCTGTATTTTTGGGTAATTCGGATCGGCGGCGCCCATTTTTGACCCCATGGCAAATTCGCATTCGTTATTTCATCTTTTTTAAGCTTGTTTCTGTAATAGTCTTATATTACAGTGCGCCGAACGAGCCGACCTTCATGCCAAGCAGAAACTCCCTGCCCCCACCGAACGCCAGATTCGCAGCCGCCTCCGCCAGCTCCTCGACCAGGCCGAAGGCTTCCTTCACGGCTCGCCCATCGAACTCTCTCGTAAATGCGGCAAGCCCACTTGCCGTTGCGCTTCCGACGACTCCTTGCGCCATCGCTCCTTGGCCATCGGTCAGACTCGCAAGGGCAAGACCACCATGCTGCACGTCCCCAGACCGTTGGAAGCTCAGGCGAGACGCTGGATCGATGATTTCCAGAAGGCGAATGCTCTGCTGGAAGCCCTCGACGAGCAGGGGCGCCTCCGACTCGAGGAGGCAAAAACCAAGGCCAGAGCGGCGAGTAGCTCCGCCAAGAAGAAGGGCAAGACCGGTAAGAAATCAGCCGGCAAAGCCAAGTCCGGGCGCAATTCTCCACCAAAAAAGAAGCGACCATTCTCACGCGACTACTAACTTACGCGGACAAGATTTTCAGCCTCCGCCAACAGTGGAGGCTGCGGGTGCGTGACTCTCGTCCCAAACCACAGATTCCCACTCGAGTTTTCCCGGCAGCATTCTTCGCCATGTTCTGCTGCCGGTTACCAAGCTTCAACGAACTCGAGCAACACCGGAACAAGAGCAGCTGGACCCGTTGGCTCGGTAATCACCGTTTGCCCAGCGCCGACGAACTGGCGTATGTCTCCGAGCGCATCGAGCCTGACAGTGTGCGAGGGTGTCTCGGACACATTTACTTCTGCCCTCGTGAGTGAGAAGTTCTGTAACTGGATCATCATGCGGCGAAGCGTGAACCTTCGGAGCGAGTGAAGTCTATTTTATCAAGGATGAATTTTCGGAACGCTGAACCTTTTCCGCCGTGGTGCAAAAATCCAGGCAGCGTGTTTTTCAAGGCGGCTGAGACAATCATTTCCGAAGGCAGCACGTCTGGGCGGATGGTTCGGATCCAGGTTCCAAAGTGTTTCCAGACCAGACCGTCACATGTCATGGCAAGGTACTGTAACATGCCCTGAGCGATCATGCCGGTCTGCACAAACACATGATATGCGTGCATCTTTCTCTGCACCTGTCTGCGATATTTCTCGGTAGTCCGGTGGAGGTATTGGTTACCATTGCGACGCTTGAGCGGTCGCATAGCGGCCATCCAGAAATGGTATCCGAATGAGCCGACCGAATGCACCGCTTGCTTGAAAGCGACTTCGATCTTGAAACGCAAACTGTAGAGCAAGATGATCTCCTGAGCTTCCATGGTGAGGTCGGTAGACAAGAGGATGATCCGCCCTCTCGTGGGATGATCGACGAGAATGAAGCGGACCATCGCCCCGGCGGGCTTCCACAACAGATCCACCGACTTGAACCGGACAGAGATGTTTCTCTCCCCATATACGGGACTGGGAACGGAACTGAAGCCGCCCGTTCCAAAGACATTCTGGAGCTTCACCGCAGCGCCATACTTTTTCGGTCGTCCGCGTTTGCGTTTGCGTGGCACTGCCGCAGGCCGAAAGCCGGTTGTCGTGCGTCGAACCCTCGTGACCAGCACACCGGAACGCCCCTTGGTGCTCTGGATCACCTTTCCGTTGGCGTAGTAGGCGTCGGCCAGCAAGACGAACTCCTGACCTCTACAGACGGATGCGAGCATCTCGTTGGCCTTGTCGATCAAGGTTCTCCTGTCGCGGTTTGAAGTGACGATACCTTCGTGAATGCGTGCACAGACCGGAACGCAGAAGAAGTATCCGCCAACCTGACAGAGCACGCCGAAGGCCTGAAAGGAATGGCTCATGATGAAGTGAGGCTTGGAATTGGACTCGGACTGTTGATGCAGATACTTCACCGCAGGCATCTTGCGGCCCTCCTTGGACTTCTTGATGCCGTCGAGAACCAGGACGGGGCGACAACCGATCTTGTAGACAGGGAAGTGCTTGATCACGATGGCGAACCAAAGTTCTGCAAGCCGGTCCGTCTTCACGGCATTGCTGTGGAAGAAATGGAGTAAGTGCTCATAGAAGTGTTCTGACAAACCGAGAGCGCGGACGAAACTGGAAACCCCGAGGAGGTCATTGCGCACGGAGAAAGCGGCCAAGACGAGCAGAAACCAGAGAAAGGTGCGGGCTCTCGAGAAAGCGGGTCGCAGAAGACAGACGATATTCCACCAAGAAATCCAGAGATCCATAACAAATGATTTGATTTTCCTAGACATTCGCATATATAAGGTAATGACCATGAAAAAGATCAGATCACTGAAAAAAGAGTCCAGAAACTTGCGGCAAAGTTAGCTGCAATCGGGCCAATGCGGCCTGGGAGCATCAGCAAGCAATACCGAGATCGACAACGCCAGCGCGGCGTGTATTACCAACTGAGCTACACGCATGAGATGAGGAACCGGACTGAACACGTCTGGCCAGATCACGTGAAGGGACTACGAAAAGAAACAGAGGAGTACAAGAAATTCAAGAAACTGACCACCGAACTGATCGATCTGAGCATTGAACTATCCAAGGCGAAGATCGCTCTATTACGCAGTCAGACAGACACGCCAGGCAAAGAGAAACCGGTCTGAGAACTTCCCACTCACGAGTTCTGCCTCAAACGCAACAAAATCCTTGCCCCACAGCGCGGTTGGATGCTTGCCGCCGTCGATGGTCACGAAACTCACTGTAGCTACAAACGTTGTTGTCCAAAGTGTCTCCAACGCCGGATCGCCGTCGGAGACGAGGTCAAAACACAGTTCTACCACCGCTTGGTCGCGTTTCAGATTATCTGTGAGGATTTTCAATTGCTTCTCGACGTGGAAATGCTTGAGCCTGGTGAAGACGGAGATCCTGGAGACGACGAAGTCGCTGCGGCTATACGGCTGATAACTCGCGTCCTTAAGGACCACCCACGCTGCTTTGACGTGCTCACTGCCGATGCGCTCTACCTGCGTCCCTCCGTGATCAATCTTCTTGAAGACCACGGCAAATACCTTGTTGCCGTACTCAAGGATAATCAGCCTGAGCTATTGTCCGAAGCCCGCACGCTCCTGCCCCTTGAGGAGCAAGAGCCAGAATCATTTGAGACTCCAGCTGCACCGGGCAAGCCCGCGCGGCACGTTCGTTTACAAGAGGCTGAGGGCTTCTGCACTGAATCCATTCACACTCCTCTTCGCGTTGTTCATTCCCATGAGACTGGCATCCGTCGCGAGCGCGTCGCTGGGGATTGGGTCGAGACTCCCATCGATAGCCACTGGTGGTGGGCGACGACCATGCCCCGCTCAATGGCCGATGCCAAGACCATCTTCCATTTCGGGCACGACCGTTGGAAGGTCGAAAACGAAGGCTTTAACGAACTCTGCTCCCGCTGGCATTCCGGTCATTGCTATCACCATCATCCCAATTCCATTCTCGTTCTGTGGCTGATCATGTTCATGGCCCACGCCGTGTTCCACTGCTTCCACAAGCGCAACTTGAAGCCAGAGATACGCCGTGGACACACGGCCATCTATTTTGCCCGTCAAATCGCCGCCTCCATGCGAGAGGATCGATGGTGGCCGCCACCGGCTCCGGGCTGAGGAACGCCCGCCCCGCGCTCTCGGTAACCTTGGGTTCGCGTCCGCCATCGGAGCGGTCTGGCTCCCTGTTGCCTATTGCCGACAGGGGGATCCATTTCGCGGCTCGAGCCCTCCGAAATTCGCCCGAGAACCGCCACACGAAACTGTTCGCCCTCTTAGCGCCAGCTTCAACACGCTCAACACCCACCAATTCAGGCCATTACGACTCTTTCCGACGCCGTCTTACGGAATCGCTGGCTCCAATCCAGCGATTCCGTAAGATAGGCGGCTGAGGCGGCTCAAGCCCTGTATTTTTGGGTAATTCGGATCGGCGGCGCCCATTTTTGACCCCATGGCAAATTCGCATTCGTTATTTCATCTTTTTTAAGCTTGTTTCTGTAATAGTCTTATATTACAGTGCGCTGAACGAGCCGACCTTCATGCCAAGCAGAAACTCCCTGCCCCCCACCGAACGCCAGATTCGCAGCCGCCTCCGCCAGCTCCTCGACCAGGCCGAAGGCTTCCTTCACGGCTCGCCCATCGAACTCTCTCGTAAATGCGGCAAGCCCACTTGCCGTTGCGCTTCCGACGACTCCTTGCGCCATCGCTCCTTGGCCATCGGTCAGACTCGCAAGGGCAAGACCACCATGCTGCACGTCCCCAGACCGTTGGAAGCTCAGGCGAGACGCTGGATCGATGATTTCCAGAAGGCGAATGCTCTGCTGGAAGCCCTCGACGAGCAGGGGCGCCTCCGACTCGAGGAGGCAAAAACCAAGGCCAGAGCGGCGAGTAGCTCCGCCAAGAAGAAGGGCAAGACCGGTAAGAAATCAGCCGGCAAAGCCAAGTCCGGGCGCAATTCTCCACCAAAAAAGAAGCGACCATTCTCACGCGACTACTAACTTACGCGGACAAGATTTTCAGCCTCCGCCAACAGTGGAGGCTGCGGGTGCGTGACTCTCGTCCCAAACCACAGATTCCCACTCGAGTTTTCCCGGCAGCATTCTTCGCCATGTTCTGCTGCCGGTTACCAAGCTTCAACGAACTCGAGCAACACCGGAACAAGAGCAGCTGGACCCGTTGGCTCGGTAATCACCGTTTGCCCAGCGCCGACGAACTGGCGTATGTCTCCGAGCGCATCGAGCCTGACAGTGTGCGAGGGTGTCTCGGACACATTTACTTCTGCCTCAAACGCAACAAAATCCTTGCCCCACAGCGCGGTTGGATGCTTGCCGCCGTCGATGGTCACGAAACTCACTGTAGCTACAAACGTTGTTGTCCAAAGTGTCTCCAACGCCGGATCGCCGTCGGAGACGAGGTCAAAACACAGTTCTACCACCGCTTGGTCGCGTTTCAGATTATCTGTGAGGATTTTCAATTGCTTCTCGACGTGGAAATGCTTGAGCCTGGTGAAGACGGAGATCCTGGAGACGACGAAGTCGCTGCGGCTATACGGCTGATAACTCGCGTCCTTAAGGACCACCCACGCTGCTTTGACGTGCTCACTGCCGATGCGCTCTACCTGCGTCCCTCCGTGATCAATCTTCTTGAAGACCACGGCAAATACCTTGTTGCCGTACTCAAGGATAATCAGCCTGAGCTATTGTCCGAAGCCCGCACGCTCCTGCCCCTTGAGGAGCAAGAGCCAGAATCATTTGAGACTCCAGCTGCACCGGGCAAGCCCGCGCGGCACGTTCGTTTACAAGAGGCTGAGGGCTTCTGCACTGAATCCATTCACACTCCTCTTCGCGTTGTTCATTCCCATGAGACTGGCATCCGTCGCGAGCGCGTCGCTGGGGATTGGGTCGAGACTCCCATCGATAGCCACTGGTGGTGGGCGACGACCATGCCCCGCTCAATGGCCGATGCCAAGACCATCTTCCATTTCGGGCACGACCGTTGGAAGGTCGAAAACGAAGGCTTTAACGAACTCTGCTCCCGCTGGCATTCCGGTCATTGCTATCACCATCATCCCAATTCCATTCTCGTTCTGTGGCTGATCATGTTCATGGCCCACGCCGTGTTCCACTGCTTCCACAAGCGCAACTTGAAGCCAGAGATACGCCGTGGACACACGGCCATCTATTTTGCCCGTCAAATCGCCGCCTCCATGCGAGAGGATCGATGGTGGCCGCCACCGGCTCCGGGCTGAGGAACGCCCGCCCCGCGCTCTCGGTAACCTTGGGTTCGCGTCCGCCATCGGAGCGGTCTGGCTCCCTGTTGCCTATTGCCGACAGGGGGATCCATTTCGCGGCTCGAGCCCTCCGAAATTCGCCCGAGAACCGCCACACGAAACTGTTCGCCCTCTTAGCGCCAGCTTCAACACGCTCAACACCCACCAATTCAGGCCATTACGACTCTTTCCGACGCCGTCTTACGGAATCGCTGGCTCCAATCCGTCGAGCTTGACCCTCAAGGGCTTTCCGGGATAGTTTGGGCCGTGCCCGGCCTCTTCCAAGACGTACAGGCGGCCTTCCGCGCCAAACAGTGGGCGTTCGAAGAGGTCCCCGGCCAGGAAGTGCTCCAGTCGTCGTTCGAGGCCCACCACACCCGCGTGGTCGTTCACGTCCAGGCCTTCGAGCCCATCCACGCTCTTCACGTCGTGTCGACCTCGCCCTATCCATTCCAGTCGCACCATCGGCTGAAGCTTTCCGAGTTGCTGATGCGCACCTCACAGGAACTCACCGTGGGGAACTTCGAGATGCGCTGGGATGAACGTCACGTGCTCTTCCGAGCGCCCAACCTTTTCGACCCTGCGGCACCACTCCCTCCACGGATCGTTCACGCCCTGGTTCACACCGCAGTCGCCGAAATGGACCGGATGACGCCCCTCCTGGCGGAGATCCATCAAAGCGACGCCGCTCAGATACTCACTCTTGACGTGCCGCGCCTGATGCGACGAGAGGATTGGCTGCCCCCCGTCAGTATCGTCGATGATGATGCCTGACGCAGCCGGGCGGCGGCCTTACCCGCCGCGGCCCTTTCCCGCCGCGCATCCATGAGCACTCCCGCTTACAACCTCATCAGCGGCGACCGCAAGTACGGCCCTTACACCCGGCACCAACTGGCCGCGATGCTCGCCGACGGAGAGATCGATCTGGATTCCCTCTGCATTCGGGTGGGCGACGGCGAAATCCAGCACATTCACGAGCTGTTCGAAAAACCCGGAGCGCCCCCCAGCCGTCGACCGGTCCTCACACCCCGACCGGCACCGGCGTCCGTCATGGAGGAAATCGCCGGCGACGAGAGCACGGATCGAAGTGGGCGGGCCACCGATTCCGATCGGGAAAATGACGACCCGGACGAGGAGGAGGAAGAGGCCGAGGAGGAGCCGGCATCCGACGAACCGCTCGAGCGCGTCCCTCCGCCTCGCGAGCGTGATCCCGATGAAATCATCTGCAGCCTGCACCCCTCGATCCTAGGATACCCCAAGCTCCTCGTGACCGCCCTGGCACTCGGAGCCCTGGCCGGCGCTTCACATCTGCTCGGTCCCCAACTCGATTTCGCCCCAAGCTTCGTCGACACCCCTCTCGGTCTCGCGGCGGCCGCCAGTTTCGCGCTGCTCCTCGTCCTCCGTCACTTCGACAACTATTACGTCACGCGCACGCGAGCCGAAGTCGTGCGCGGCATCATCGCGCGCAGTTCCAACGAGGTGCGCATCTCGGACGTGCGACGAATCGATGTCGATAAGAAAGGATGGCTTGGGCTGCTAAACGTCGGGGATGTCAAACTCTCCTCCGCCGGCACCGGAGGATTCGATGTGGTCTTTCGCCATGTGCGCGGGGGCCACCGGGTGAAAAAGATCCTGCGCCGAATCCAAAAGAATCCCACGGCTCCTCGCCGCCAGTTGGCGGGAAAAACCTGGATCTGACCAGGGTTGCTCGATCCCTGTCACCTCTCCTTGCGGAGCGGCGCGGCGCAAAATCTCACCCGACCTGCCCAGGGGATCTCGTTCCCGCGGACAAGAGGCGCTTCACCGCTCACCCTGTGGCCGTCGCCAACGAGCGATCCCAAAGCAAAGGACCGCCACGCCACTCGCAAAACACCCCGCCAAGAGTCGAGGCCGCCAGGAACTCACCGCCACTTCCGCATCTCCTTCTGACATTGGCGCCGGATTGGCCGCCAAGACCGCCGTTCGCCATTCTGACAGTCCCTCACGCGCCGCGCGCGCAACCGTCTCGGAGACGCCCTCAACGCGACAATAGAGATTGATGACTTTCCCGCCAACGTTGCACATGCTGGCCGCCGTGTAGGTGGCGACGGGCTCCCCGGAGGACGCCGGTTCACTTGGCGCGGGACGGGCCACAATGGCGAAACTCACATGATGATCACCCCGCTCGTAGACCCCCAATCCGCGCGTCTCACCCATCGACAAAGCACTCACATCACCCAGTGAAACCGGCTCTCGGGGACGGTTCTTGGCTTCGGCTAGGAGGCTGCCCACACTCTTCGTCCCGCCGCTCGCCTCGGCGAGGAACTGCGCCGCAATGGCATGGGCCATCTCCCCGAATTGCTCGATCGAGCAGGTGATCTCCTCAATGCCTTTGGGCGTCTGCGCGTAGTAGACCCGCCCGGCTTGGTCAGTCTCCTCGCCGTTCGCCTCAGCCTTTTCGGACGACTCCGGGTAGTAGTGCAGCAGGCGATTGCTCGGGTTCACCAGTGGAGCACTCCACCGCTCCCAGACCTCGCCCTGGCTGGGCCCCGCCGCAAGACCCCGGGGAACCGGCAGGACGATGGCTCGTGATCCAATGCTCACGTTTTCTCCTTGATCCGCCTTGGCCGTCACTCCCCATCCCATCACCAGGAAAAGAAGGACTCCTCCGACGAACCTCGGACACGAAAACAGACGACCATGTTGCATGGGCCAAGATCGCCGCACCTCGCCCGATCATCCAGCCGCGATCCCCACAAACGCCCCTTCGCCCGCAACACCGTACCGGAATCGCGTCGATGAGTCGTGTTTCCCAGGCTTGCGCAAACCAGCTGCCTGCCGGAACTCCCAACCCCGCTTCATCTCGCACCCATTGAGAATCTCCCGGGCGAGGAGACGCGTTTCCGAGATCCGCCCGGGGGCGTCACCGTTTCCCGGACGGGCGCCGCACCGAAAACATGACGACTCCTGGCATTGAACCACTTCGTCTCACCGCGTATCGGATTCGATCCCATCGCCGCACGATCCTTGGTCCACTCGGACTACCGCGCCTCGAGCAAGGTGGCCGCGTGGGCCCTGGCGGATTTTTCATCGCCACCTAACATCCGCGCCAATTCGCCGATCCGCTCATCTCCCTCGACACGGCGCAAGGACGAGTAGGTCCGCTCGTCGGCGAATAGCTTCTCCACCACACAATGACCATCGGCAAGCGCCGCCGCCTGCGGAAAATGGGTGATGGAGATCACCTGGTGGTTCTTGGCCAGCTCCGCCATCTTGCCCCCCACTGCCCTGGCAATCTCACCACCGACGTTGGCATCGATCTCGTCGAAGACCAGCAGCGGGATGGCGTCCTGTTTCGCCAGAGCACTCTTGACCGCCAGCATCACCCGGGCCATCTCCCCGCTGGAGGCAATCACACGGAGCGGCTTGGAGGGTTCGCCGGGATTGGGCGCAAAAATGAAGTCCACGGTCTCCGCACCCTGCACCGACGGGGCTTCAAAGGGAACGAGGGCAATGTCGATCTTCGATCGTTTGAAACCCAGATCTTTCAAGTGATCGGCGATCCGCCGCGCAAGCTTGGGCGCGGCCGCCCGCCGGACCTGAGTCAGCGATACCGCGGCGGCCTCCAGCGCCCGCCGCGCCCCTTCCAGCGCCGAACGCAATCGCTCCAGCGCGTCGTCGCGCCCCTCGATCCGCTCCAATTTCTGCTCGGCACGCTCCCGGAAAGCGATGACCTCCTCCAGAGTATCGCCATACTTTCGCTTCAGGGTTTCCAGCAGATTCATTCGATTCTCAATGGCGGCGATCTCTTCTGGATCGAACTCGAGTTCGATCGCGTAGTGCCGCACGGAGTCCGCGATCTCCTCGAGCGCCACCCTGGCGCCATCGAACTCCGCCGTGAACTCCGCCGTCTGCGGATCGGTGGCCTGCAAGTCGCGAATCAAGCGGTGAGATTCACTTAACTGATCCAGCACACAGGGATCGCCCTCCGCCAGCTGATCGACCAGCTTCCGCGCCAGCTCCAGGAGATGAGCCGCGTTGGAGGCCACCTGATAACGCGCCTCCAGCGGCTCCCATTCATCGGGTTTCGGATCGGCACCGGCAATCTCCTCGAACTGATAGCGGAGCAGATCGATTTCTTGCTCGTTGGCTCGCTCGGAACTTCCCAGCGCGTCGACCTCCCGGCTGAGGAGTCGCCATTCCTCGTAGGCCTTTCGATAGGCCTGGCGAGGCGCGGCCGCTCCGGCGAAGGCGTCCAGCATGTTGAGCTGCCGCTCCTGCGAAATGAGCGACTGATGCTCATGCGGCCCGTGGAGGTCCACCAGGAAATGGGCGAGCCCCTTGAGCACGGCCACCGTGGTGGGCGAACCATTGACAAACTGCCGGCCCGCACTCTTGCCACTCGCGCCAACCACCCGTTTAACGACCAGCTGCCGGTCTTCACAGGGATCGAGACCGGCCGCCTCCAGCTGGGCACTGACCGCCTCGGCGTCCGGGAGATCGAACACCGCCTCGACGGTGCAGGCCTCGCTTCCCGTCCGGACCACTCCCCGGTCCGCTCGTTCGCCCAGAACGAGCTTGATGGCGCCGACGATGATCGATTTGCCCGCTCCCGTCTCACCCGTCACGCAGATCAATCCCTCGCCCACGTCCCAGGTGAGACACTCGACGAGCGCGAGATTGGAAATCTTGAGGAGGCTGAGCATGAAGAAGGGGGCGGCCCGAGCGGAGTTGATTTCTCAGGCGGCGAGCTTAGGTAGCCGGACGAGGCAATACAATACGTGGATTGATGGAAAAAATGCGGGTCACGTTTTTGGGGACGGGAACCTCAATCGGAATCCCGGTAATCGGGTGCGATTGTGCCGTTTGTCAGTCCGAGGACCCGCGCAACAAGCGTCTTCGCTCATCGATTTACCTCGAAACCGAGGCCGAGAGCTGGATTGTCGACACGGGCCCGGATTTCCGGACGCAATGCCTGCGAGAGAACATCCGCAAGGTGGACGCCGTGCTCTACACCCACGCTCACATGGATCACGTCGTCGGATTCGATGACCTTCGCCGTTTCACCTTTGGCGACGTCGAACTCCCGATCCACGCCACCCGGGAATGCCTGGACGACCTGAGGCGAATGTTTCATTTCGCCTTCAGTGGGGAGAACCGCTACAAGGGCTATCTCAAACCGGCTCCCCACGAAATCGACGGTCTTTTTCGCCTGGGCGACTGCGAGGTCTCGCCGCTCCCCGTGGATCACGGCAAGGTGGAGACGATTGGATACCACTTCGAGCTGCCCGGGGGAGGTCGCTTTGGCTATGTGAGTGATTGCAAACGCCTGCTCCCGGAGTCCATGGACCGTCTCCAGGGCGTCGATGTCCTGGTGCTCGATGCCCTCCGTTTCACCCCCCATCCCACGCACATGAATTTTGCCGAGGCCCTCGAGGCGAGCCAGGCCCTCGAGGCCCGGCAAACCTGGTTCACCCATTTCTGCGACGAGGTGGACCACGAAAAGGCCGAAGCGACGCTTCCCAAAGGGGTCGCCCTGGCTTATGATGGTCTCAAGCTGCAGATTTGACTATGCTAGAACGTTCACGCCTCTATTCTTCCCGATTCATCGGCCTTCTCGGAGCCACGTTCGCAGTCACCGCGGCGCCGGTCTTGGCCAAGGACTCGGTCTACTCCAAGAGCACCGTCGTCGTCTACAACCGGAATTTCCCCGGATCCGACACCGTGGCCTCTCACTACGTGACCCTTCGGAGCATCCCCTCGGCCAACCTCATCGCCCTGGACTGTCCTCCCCAGGAAGAAATCACGCGGGCGGAGTACCGCAACACCATCGAAGTGCCCCTCCAGAGGATCTTTTCCGATCCTGACCGGAAATGGTGGGAGGTCAACCAGAGCGGCACCCAGCGCAGCCTCAAGAGCAACAAGATCCACATGATTGTGCTGGCTCACGGGGTCCCCCTGAAAATCAAGGATTCGCGCCCGGCCGAGGCCAGCGAAACCCAGGCCGGCAAGTTGGCGACGGACGCCGCCAGCGTGGACACCGAACTCGCCTTGCTGGGCCAATTCAACGAGCGCCACGAGGGGCCCACTCCCAACCCCTATTTCCGTAAGGAAGTGGCCTTCGGAGACGCCTGCCTCACCGACCTGATGCTGGTCGGCCGGCTCGACGGTCCCGACGTCGCCACCTGTCGCCGCCTGATCGACGACGCTTCGGATGTGGAACGAGTCGGCCTCTGGGGCCGGGCCTACATCGATCTCGCCCAGAAGAGCAATGGGGGATTCGCCCTCGGCGAGAATTGGTTGAAGGCCATCATTTCACAATGTGACCGGGACGGGATCCCTGCGGTCGTCGACGCAAACCCCGGGACCTTCCCCACCCACTACCCGATGAGTCAGGCCGCCCTCTATTTCGGCTGGTACATCACCGACGCCGACGGACCGCTCAATAACCCCGATTTCCAGTTCGTCCAGGGAGCCGTGGCCTGCCACATTCACAGCTACAGCGCGACCACGCTCCGAACGAAGACCGCTCGTTGGGTGGGACCGCTGGTCCACAAAGGGGCGGCCGCCGCCTTGGGCAATGTCTACGAGCCCTACCTCGAGTTCACCACCCATCTCGACCTCTTTTTCAAACGTCTCCTCGACGGCTACACCGTGGCGGAGGCGGCCTACATGGCAACGCCTTCGCTCTCGTGGATGACGGTCTTGGTAGGCGATCCGCTCTACCGTCCGTTCGACGGTTTCCGCACCTACGAACCGCAGTTTTTTCGCGAGAACGAGCGTCTTCACGCCAAGACCTACCATATCGCCACCAGGCTCTGGGCCAACGAATCGAGAAAGTACGAACCCAATCTCGAGATCGCCGCCAAGAACCACAAGACCGGCTTTTACGACGAGGCCCTGGCCAATCGGCATCGCAACGCCAACGAGTTGAACGCTGCGGCCACGTTCTTGGAAACCGCCAAGGGCCGCTACCTGTCCGCCAAGGACCGGCTCCGGGTCGACCTGCAGATCGTCGATCTCGAACGGCAGCGCCACAACACCAAGAAAGCACTTTCACTCTTGCGAACCATGCAAACGGCTCGCGAGTATGAGGGATTGGAGGAATTGAACGCCGTCACGGCGCTAATCAAACGGTTGAGCCCTCCCGCCGGTTCGGGATCCTGACGGGCACTATCCTCCATGTCCACCACCGGGCATCTCGGCTCACCATCGCCCGTCTGCGCGTCTCGTTATGCGCGTCTGCGACGAGACCTGGACCGACAAGATCCGGGAGATCGGCTGCAAACCCGCTCGCCGGCTTTTTCCGAACTGCAACTCCAGAGCCTGTGGTTCGCCGGCGAGTTCGGCAATCGCTTCACGACGGCCGCTGGTGCCCCTCTGGAAATCATTCAGTTCGGCCACTGGAACCACTCCGCTGGCCCGGATTTCATCGACACCGCCGTTCGCCTTGGGGACGAGTTGCTGCGCGGTGCCATCGAACTGGATCCCGAAGCGCGGGACTGGGAACGCCACGGGCACGCCGAGAATCGCGACTACGAAAACGTGATCCTCCACGTCTTCTTCGACGCCGGGCCCGGCCGTTTCTTCACCCGGACACCCGCCCACCGCGAGGTCACTCAGCTGAGAATCGACCTCGCAGACCATCCCAACCTCGATCCCTCTCCGGATCGTCCGGCCGACGCTCACCTCGGCCGCTGCGCCTACGTTTTCAAGGAACTGTCCGACGACCTCATCGAGGAGATCCTCTTGGCCGCCACCCGTTTTCGTCTGGAACAAAAGGCCCGGCGCCTGCATCGCACCGAAAAGGTACACGGGAAGGATCAGGCACTCTTTCAGGGAATGGCCGAGGCCCTTGGCTACCGCCGCAATGCCTTCCCTCTGCGTGTGCTCAGTCAGCAAGCACCCATCGGCGAACTAACCAAGCTTTCCGCACCCATGGAGATCGACGCTCTCCTCTTCGGACTGGCCGGCTTTCTCGAGGCCCCTCACCATGTGGAGAGTGACCGGGAAGAAACCACCCGTTATCAGCGGGACCTCTGGTCCGCCTGGTGGCGTCAACGTGAGGGCTGGCGTCGGGCCGATCCCACGCACCTGCCGTGGAAGACCGTCGGCGTCCGCCCACAAAACCACCCTCAACGCCGCCTCGCCGCCCTCTCACAACTCGTCGCTGCGTGGAAGCCCTTTGCTCGAATCGTTTTGGAGGACGACCTGAACCCCAGGGCCATCGAATCCTTCCTAACGCAACTCTCCCATCCCTATTGGGACCGCCACTACACCTTGAAAGCCCCGGCCCGCAAGCCCCTTGCGTTGATCGGCCCGTCCCGCGCCCGCGATATCCTGATCAACCAGATCCTTCCCTTGCGCAATCACCGGGAATCGGAAGCTTCGTGGGAGTGTTACCGGCGGCTTGGAGCCTCGCAGAGCAACGAAAAGCTTCGCCGAGCGGCCCTTCGTCTCTTCGGCGACGATCCTCGCCATCAGCGCTTTCAGCGCAAAGCCTACCACCAGCAGGCCCTCCTCCAGATCTACGACGACTTTTGTCTCCGTGACGCTTCCGGTTGCGAGGATTGCCCCTTTCCCGAACAACTCTGGAGAATGACGGCGGAGGTCAGCGCCTCCAGAGACACGGGCGACGCCGGCGACGCCTCCTGACGCGGGCCGGGTTTCCCCGCCCGCCGTGGATGAATTCGCCCCCACCCGGGAGGGCCGCGCTCCCGAGGCTGTCTCAAAACCCGGGTTTTCGTGTGACGGCCGGACGAGTGCAATATGATTGCTCTACTCCGTGGAGTTTTTCGAAAAAGTCGTTGGCGCCGCCGCGAGCGTGGGTATTGGTTTCGGTGTGACTCACATTGACGCTGATTTCGATCAACTTCACATCTTACCTCCCAGCATCGAGGACTGGGTCGGCCCGACTCACCCGGCGCGATTCATTCGTTGCTTTGTCGAATCCCTCGATTTGATGGATCTCGGCATTGAAGTGCGGGACTTCGGGACCGCTGGCCGTCCACCCTTCGCCCCGGCCCTGCTTCTGCGACTCTGGCTCTACGGCTATTTCAAGAAGATCCGCAGCTCGCGTAAGTTGGAGGAGGCATGCCTAAACGACTTGGGCTTTATCTGGCTATGCGGCAATCAGGTGCCCGACCACAACACGCTCTGGCGGTTTTAGAGTCAACATCAGAAAGCTAGCCAAGAGGCCTTGAAATCCTGGTCCGCTTCGCGGAGGTGGTGAAATCGGGGGTATTCAGCATGGGACACTTCCGGTAGAATGAGAGTTGCGAAAACCACCCACCAGAAGGCCCATGCAACTCGTGCTTACCCTATTTTCTCGTTGGCTGCAATTCTCTTACAGCTGTTTCGATCGCGTCATCCTCAAAGGCTACCTCTCCGTGCTCTCTCGACCGGCCAACATTGTCTACTGGATTCGAACGGTCAACGGACAGCCGAAAGTGACGAAGGAATTTCTCCGGGCACGCACCGACCGCTACCGAGGCTGGGTCGAGGCCCATGCCGCCAAGAACGGCATCCCGATCGAGTGGGCCGACGGCTCACGGAAGGAGGCGAAGTTGAAGCCGTTTCGCGAAGCTGCCATCAAAGCCGGCAAGTTCGGAGTCTACTACATTCTGAAATCGCGCGAGCAAGGCCCAGCCTTCACATGTCATGATCCCAAGTTTGCCGCCAGCGACCCGAATTACGTTATCGTCAAGAAAGCCAAGCGCATTTACACTCATTTCTACTTCTGCTCGTGAGTGGGAAGTTCTCAGACCGGTTTCTCTTTGCCTGGCGTGTCTGTCTGACTGCGTAATAGAGCGATCTTCGCCTTGGATAGTTCAATGCTCAGATCGATCAGTTCGGTGGTCAGTTTCTTGAATTTCTTGTACTCCTCTGTTTCTTTTCGTAGTCCCTTCACGTGATCTGGCCAGACGTGTTCAGTCCGGCTCCTCATCTCATGCGTGTAGCTCAGTTGGTAATACACGCCGCGCTGGCGTTGTCGATCTCGGTATTGCTTGCTGATGCTCCCAGGCCGCATTGGCCCGATTGCAGCTAACTTTGCCGCAAGTTTCTGGACTCTTTTTTCAGTGATCTGATCTTTTTCATGGTCATTAGCTTATATATGCGAATGTCTAGGAAAATCAAATCATTTGTTATGGATCTCTGGATTTCTTGGTGGAATATCGTCTGTCTTCTGCGACCCGCTTTCTCGAGAGCCCGCACCTTTCTCTGGTTTCTGCTCGTCTTGGCCGCTTTCTCCGTGCGCAATGACCTCCTCGGGGTTTCCAGTTTCGTCCGCGCTCTCGGTTTGTCAGAACACTTCTATGAGCACTTACTCCATTTCTTCCACAGCAATGCCGTGAAGACGGACCGGCTTGCAGAACTTTGGTTCGCCATCGTGATCAAGCACTTCCCTGTCTACAAGATCGGTTGTCGCCCCGTCCTGGTTCTCGACGGCATCAAGAAGTCCAAGGAGGGCCGCAAGATGCCTGCGGTGAAGTATCTGCATCAACAGTCCGAGTCCAATTCCAAGCCTCACTTCATCATGAGCCATTCCTTTCAGGCCTTCGGCGTGCTCTGTCAGGTTGGCGGATACTTCTTCTGCGTTCCGGTCTGTGCACGCATTCACGAAGGTATCGTCACTTCAAACCGCGACAGGAGAACCTTGATCGACAAGGCCAACGAGATGCTCGCATCCGTCTGTAGAGGTCAGGAGTTCGTCTTGCTGGCCGACGCCTACTACGCCAACGGAAAGGTGATCCGGAGCACCAAGGGGCGTTCCGGTGTGCTGGTCACGAGGGTTCGACGCACGACAACCGGCTTTCGGCCTGCGGCAGTGCCACGCAAACGCAAACGCGGACGACCGAAAAAGTATGGCGCTGCGGTGAAGCTCCAGAATGTCTTTGGAACGGGCGGCTTCAGTTCCGTTCCCAGTCCCGTATATGGGGAGAGAAACATCTCTGTCCGGTTCAAGTCGGTGGATCTGTTGTGGAAGCCCGCCGGGGCGATGGTCCGCTTCATTCTCGTCGATCATCCCACGAGAGGGCGGATCATCCTCTTGTCTACCGACCTCACCATGGAAGCTCAGGAGATCATCTTGCTCTACAGTTTGCGTTTCAAGATCGAAGTCGCTTTCAAGCAAGCGGTGCATTCGGTCGGCTCATTCGGATACCATTTCTGGATGGCCGCTATGCGACCGCTCAAGCGTCGCAATGGTAACCAATACCTCCACCGGACTACCGAGAAATATCGCAGACAGGTGCAGAGAAAGATGCACGCATATCATGTGTTTGTGCAGACCGGCATGATCGCTCAGGGCATGTTACAGTACCTTGCCATGACATGTGACGGTCTGGTCTGGAAACACTTTGGAACCTGGATCCGAACCATCCGCCCAGACGTGCTGCCTTCGGAAATGATTGTCTCAGCCGCCTTGAAAAACACGCTGCCTGGATTTTTGCACCACGGCGGAAAAGGTTCAGCGTTCCGAAAATTCATCCTTGATAAAATAGACTTCACTCGCTCCGAAGGTTCACGCTTCGCCGCATGATGATCTAGTTACAGAACTTCTCACTCACGAGGAAAAGGTTCAGCGTTCCGAAAATTCATCCTTGATAAAATAGACTTCACTCGCTCCGAAGGTTCACGCTTCGCCGCATGATGATCTAGTTACAGAACTTCTCACTCACGAGGAGTTATCGATAAAACCGATAATAATAGTTAGGTTTTCAAACCTCACCGCCAGTGAGATTCCGAAACCTAACTGAATCGTGCTTTCGCATCTGATTTCAAGGGGTTAACGTGTCCGAAGTGTGAATTTTATGAACTTTCAGGGTTGACATCCCACCGGCCCACCTTAAGCTGCTGGTTTAGCCATTGACCCCCTGTTCAACTTGAGGCCCATCCCCCGTCTTCAAATGGCGCTAGCCGTGCTTTTGACCTGGGCTGTTCTCGCAGCCACGGGGGCTGCGCAGGTCGTGATCAGCGAGTTGATGCTCCATCCGGCGCCCGTCGAAGGCCGCGAACCCGTGGAGTTGGAATTCGTCGAGCTCTGGAATCGCAGCGAGCAGCCGGTCGATCTCTCGCAATGGCAGTTCGACCAGGGGATCCGGTTCACCTTCCCCGCCACGACTCTGCCCGCGGGAGCCTTCCTCGTGCTGGCGGCCAATCCTGCCCTTTATCCCGAGCTCGATCTCGTCCTCGGCCTCTTTGAAGGAAAACTAAGCAACGGGGGCGAAACTGAAGGAAAACTAAGCAACGGGGGCGAAACACTGCGCCTGCGTGACGCCGACCGCTTGGTGATCGACGAGCTGAGCTATGCCGATGAAGGCGATTGGGCGGACCGCCGGCAAGTGGAACAATCTGGCGAACTCGGCTGGGAATGGCGAGCGCCCTTCGACGGCCAAGGACGCTCCCTTGAATTGATCAACCCGTTCCTCACCAATGCCCACGGACAGAACTGGGCTTCCAGTCTCATCCCAGGCGGGACACCGGGAGCCCTCAACACACGCCATCAAGAGGCGAGCGCTCCTCTCATCGGCCAGGTTCGGCATCACCCCGCCGTCCCCGGATCCCGTGAGCCCGTCGTCGTTCGCGCCACGCTTGAATCCGCGGGCAGCGTTCCTCCGGTCGTCACGCTTCACTATCGCATCAGCGAAGATCCGCCTTCGACTTTCCGGCAAGTTGCCATGGTTTCAAAAACCGACGACGACGTCGCCTTTGCCGGCGAGATCCCACCACACCTCGACGGCACGGTCATCGAGTTTTATGTTCGGGCCCGCGCCAACGGCCTCCAGCGTACCTGGCCCGCGCCGAGCGATGATTCGGGAACCCAGGGCGCCAACGCACTCTATCAGGTCGACGACTCTTTTGCCCATGAAGACGTGCACCAACCCTACTACCGGCTGGTGCTGACCGCAGAGGAAGATCGCCGCTTCCGGCCGGAGAATTTCCCCGCCGGCAGCGATGCCGAGATGAATGCCACGTTCATCGCTTCCCGTGACGGCGAGACCAGCATTCGCTATCGAGCGGGTCTGCGTCGTCGGGGCAACGGCAGCCGCGGCCGCGATCCCCGGAGCTTTCGCCTCAATCTCCCCTCGGACGCTCCCTGGCGTTCAGCCACCGCCCTCAACCTGGTGGCGCAATACAACTATCTCCAGGTCCTGGGCATGCATCTCTTCAAGGCGGCCCATCTCTCGGCTCCGGAGGCCTTCTTCGTTCAGCTCAGGCTCAATGGCGTCAACTACGCCCGCGCGGACAACCGTTTCGGTGTTCACTACGGCTCCTACGCCCACCTTCAGCCTCTCGATAGCGATTTCGTCAGGGAAGCTTTCCCAGACGACCCCGACGGCGATCTCTATCGCAAGATCAGCGCCAATCCTTCACGGGATCGCAAGCGCTGGGGCGTGCATTTCGAAAATCAAGTGGTCTACCAACAGCCAAACTGGTACCTGACGGATCGCTGGACCAAACAAACGAACGCAGCCGCCAATGACTGGTCACGCTTTCAAGACTTCATCCTGACGATGAATGAGGCGGCTCCGGAAACTTATCTGGAGGAGGTTTCCTCGCGCATCCATCTGGACCAATGGCTCCGCTGGTTCGCTCTCATGACGCTCATCAACAATCGTGAGACCAATCTCAGCAACGGCATCGACGACGACTACAGCATCTACCTGGGGAAAATCGATCCACGCGTCCAACTCATTCCCCACGATCTCGACACGATCTTTGGCCTGGGCGACACGGCCACCCAGCCGACCGACACCCTTTTCCAGGCGATTGATC
This sequence comes from Verrucomicrobiales bacterium, assembly GCA_965204485.1. Classification (GTDB taxonomy): domain Bacteria; phylum Verrucomicrobiota; class Verrucomicrobiia; order Verrucomicrobiales; family DEV007; genus JAACDM01. The sequence goes on along the minus strand of CBDBEZ010000131.1, from coordinate 121,532 downwards.
CCCGATTCGGCTTGGGTGCGGCGACCATCCCTCAACTGGAAGCCTTTTTCCGACATCCCGAGATCCGCCCGGCCTATGACCAGGCGCTCCACGATCTGCTGGAAGACGTGCTCGATCCCCTGCACTTCGATCCCTTCGTCGACAGTCTTCTGCCGCATGTGCCCATGCGAGAGCGCGACCGTATCAAGGCCTTCAACCAGGCGCGAACCGATCACGTCCGAAGTGTCATCGACGCGCCCGTAGAGGTCACCACGCCTTCGGACTCCGAGGGCACTTACCGTGCGAGCACCCTCTCCAGCCTTGAGGGAACCGCCAGTCCCCGCCGGGTGACCCAGGTCCGCGTCCACGGAACGCTCGCTCAGTGGAACCGTGGCCTTGGCTCCTGGAACATCGACGGCCTCGAGGTCGCGCCAAGCGTCCACGAGATTCTCATCGAGGCTCTCGATGCGGAAGGCCATCCGGTGAGCGTCCGCAGCCTGCCCGTCACCGCCACTCCAGCCGATCCGCGCCCGATGCTCGGCACCCTCACCGCCGATTTCACCCTCGAAGCCTCTCCCCTTCCCTACCTGATTCGGGAGACGCTCGTCGTCCCGGAGAACGTGACTCTGACCCTTTCCCCTGGCACCCTGCTTCAGTTTACCGGCGAAGCCGGCCTGGTGGTCCGCGGCCGCCTGCTGGCCCTCGGCTCGACCACCGAGCCCATATCCCTCACAGGTTTCGAAGGCCAACCCTGGCTGGGACTGCACTTCGAGAACTCCACCGATCACCAGCTCTCTCATTTGACCTTCAAGAATCTCGCGGCCGGCCAGCCTGCCCTGAGCCTTCGCAATGCTTTCCTTCGCGCGGATCATCTCGTGTTCGAGAACCTGCTCGCGGAACGCTGCCTCGTCCTGGAAGCTTCCTCGATCGAACTCGCGGACAGCCGCTTCCCCATCAGTCCCGATGGCGACAAAGTTTCGATCGAGTGCACTCACGGACTGCTCAATGGCTTTCCTCTCATCCTCACCGGGAACGACTTCGGCAGTGTCCGGATCGAGGAGCGCCCCATCGGCGATGAAGAACGGATCACGCTCTCCAGCAATCGTTTCCACGATCACGCCACGGGCCTCGTTCTCAACGGCGACGCCGTTTTGCGAGACAATTCATTCGAGACGCTGGACACGGGCATCATCCTGCAAGGAGGAACCGTGCTCGTCGCCAATCAAACCATCGACAGACTAGATACCTTCATCGCCTACTCGGGGGACGACGTCCGGGTCGCCATCGAACACAGCGAAACGGCGAGGACCGCGCATCTTCTCCACGGTCCCCCGGAATCCCGAATCGAACTTCACGCCGCGAACAATCTCTTCTTCGATCTCCAATCGCTCCTCCCGCCCACGATCGGTCCCGGCAGCCATGCGCGTTTCCAAAACAACGCGATCCCCCAGGCAGCCCGGGAAAGGCTCGAAGCCGCGGAACATGCTGGTGTGATGTTCGTCGAAAACCTGACGCCACCCGAAGAGACCGCGCTCGCCCAGTTCTGGATCACGGATGGTCCCGCCGCCTCGGGCGGCGTCCTCGGTCAAGCGCTTGGACCGATCGATCCTCTCCTCACCACCCTGAGTCCCCGCCCGTTCACCCGCACCTCAAGCCGTTGGGAGTCGTTCCGGATTTCCGGAAGCGGCTGGACAGAGGCCGAGTATCGCTTGAACGGCGGTTCCTGGATTTCCCTGACGATTTCCCTGTTTCCCGAAGACGGGGAAAATCGCGACGCCCAAATCTCCCTGACAGAACTGCCTATCGGCGATCAATTCCTCGAATTTCGAGAACATCCCGAGGCCGGGATTCACACTTTCTCTTGGACCATCGATTCAACCGTTTCACCCGTGATTCTCAATGAGATCGCCGCTCTCAACACCACCGATTCTTTCGCCGATGGCGGATTTCCGGACTGGGTCGAGATTCATAACACCAGCGCCGTAACGGTCGACCTCGCGGGCTACCAATTGCATGATGGCGGCAGCGCGGACCCCTACATTTTTCCAGATGATACCGTGATCGCTCCCCGGGCCCATCATCTCGTCGCCTTGACCTCGGACGGCGACGAAGCCACCGGTTTCGCGCTCGATCGGCAGGGCGAATTCCTCCACCTATCGGATCCCGGAGGCACCTTGGTCGACCGGATCGTCTTCGGCCGCCAATTGGGCGGCTGGACCTTGGGCCGCCTTCCTCATTCTCCCGACCATTGGGGCCTCTGTCAGCCCACGCCCGGCGACCCCAACCAATCTGCCGGCACCGGTCGAGGGACCGCGGCCCGCCTCAATGAAATCCACGCAGCCAGCGGGATTGCTTTCGATGAGGATTTCATCGAGCTTTTCAATCTGCGTTCCTGGCCGATCGATCTCGGTGGCCTCGTGCTCGCCAATGATCCCGCCACAGGCGGCCCGGCCTTCACTTTCCCCCCTCACACTTTTCTGGAACCACTGGGGGCTCTGGTATTTCGGGAAGCGGAAACCAGCTTTGCCCTCGACACCTGGTTCGAGGGTCTGGAACTCCAGGATCCCTCTGGGAGCGGCCAAGTGATCGACCGCGTGTTCTGGCAGGGCCAGCTTCCTGGCCGCACGCTGGGCCGTTGGCCAGACGGCACGGGACCCTGGCGTTCGCTCTCCATCGGAACCCCCGAGCGCGACAACGGAGCGCTCACGGGCCCCGGGCAAGCGTCCGAATTGGTCGCCTGGCAGAGTGACTGGCACTTCTATCAAGACGATGACTCGCCCGGCGAAGGGTGGCACCTGCCGGAATTCATTCCCGAGAACTGGTCCAGGGACAGCGCGGCGTTTTTCCGCGAGAATGCCGAACTGGCCATTCCCAGGGTCACTCCCCTGACACTGAACCCGCCGACTGCCCACGCTTTCCGGCAGGTCTTCTCCGTGGCCGACCCGACCGAGTTCGAGGCACTGTCTCTCTCCCTCCTCGTCGACGACGGCGCGGTGGTCTACCTGAACGGCGAACCGGTTCTCCGCCAGCGAATGCCGGAGGAGGTCAACGGTTCCCTGGCTCACTTCGCCACGAGCGGTGTTTCCAACGCCACCATCGAAGGGCCCTTCTCATTGGACGCCGCTTTTCTTGCACCCGGAGAGAACTTGATCGCGGCCAGCGTGCATCAGGACGACCGCCGCAGCAGCGATGTCGTCTTCGCCGCCCGATTGGAAGGCATTCACGTCGATCCTCAAGCCGAAGCCAAGCGACGGCGGCTGGCTCTCCTTCGAGATCTTCGAATCTCCGAGATCATGTACGCCCCCGCGAGTTTCGAGGACACCGAATGGCTCGAACTGTTCAATGCGGGTAAAGAAACTTTGCCTCTGGCCGGACTTCGATTCTCTCGGGGTCTCACCTTCACGTTTTCTCAAATGGTTCTGGAGCCCGGCGAACGCCTGGTCATCACCTCCGACGAGGAAGCCTTCCGGCGCCGTTACGGCGATCAGGTTCCCCTCGGAGGTACCTTCCAAGGACGCCTCGACAACGCCGGAGAGACCCTGGCTCTCCAGCTTCCTCCCCCCGAGGAACACCAGATCCTGTCATTCACCTACGCACCGGAATGGTACCCGGAGTCCGATGGCCAAGACCGATCCCTGGTGCTTCGTTCCGAGCGGCGGCCCCAAGGCACGCGGGCAGAGGACTGGCAAGCGAGTGCCCTGCCAGGAGGCAGCCCCGGAGCGCCCGAGCCTCCGATCGTTTTCTCAAAGCCCTTCGTCGAAACCATTCTCGACGATTTCTTTGTCTACCAGGTGGAGGCGACCCATGCGACCACCCGATTCCTCGCGGAAGGTCTCCCTCCCGGGATGAGCATCGACTCGAGCACCGGGCTGATCGTCGGGGCTCCACGCGCTTTCGGACGGTTCGAGGTGACGCTCTCCATCGAAAACGCTTCCGGAACGCGGCATCAACCCTGGGAACTGAATGTCGCCGCATCCGGCCCACCGGCTCAACTCGTTTGGGAAACCCATCCAGACACGATCCGGCAAGGCGAAGACTTTGTCCTTGCCCTCGCTGTCCTCGATGAAGCCGGGCGCCACGTCCGGAACATGGACGGGACCGTCGACGTTCAGGCCTCCGTCGACCGCAGGCCTCCACCCGCGGTGATCATTTCCGAAATCCGGGACGCGGGTTCGGACGGATTGGTCCTCATCAAACTGCACCCAGAGATCAACACGGAGGGCTGGAAGGTGTGGCTCAATGCCGCCACGCTGGGTCTCAATGCGGTGCACGGACTTGACCAGCCCTCCAGACAAATGCTCACGCTCCCCAAGGATTTTGTCAGTCTCGAAGTGTTTGAAGATTCGCTGGGCTTCGATCTCCTATGGTCCGACGATCCACCTGAGCTGACGCACGGTGGCCAGCGAGGATGGGCCCTCGTCCTCGACGATTCGAACACCGTCGTGGATTCCGTCGTGTGGGGATACAGCGCGGAGGAACTGGAGGCATGGCATCCGACGGACGCCACGGGTGCTGCCATCCAGGGTAGGCCTTGGCAAGAGGACGGTGTCCCCCACCCCGGAACCCCCGGTCGGGTCCTCTTCCGGACCATGCCGTTCGATTCCGATCAAGCAGCCGACTGGACCTGGTCGCCCCCCGACGAACGCCCGCCTCTCAATTTCTTCATCGACCCGGGAACAGGCGCAAGCCTGCTCACCCGGAGAGAGGCATTCCCCCTCACACTACTCGAGGAAGATGGATTCAACGAGGGCGTTTGGCAGGCACGCTGGAGCACTCCGGCATTCGGATCGCACGTCCATTTTCACGCCACGACTCATCCAGGGAATCTAGAGTCTGCGGAAATCACTCTGCCCGCTCTCCCCACGGCCGCCCCCTTCCTCCCCGAGCGACTGATCATCCAGGGAACCGTCCACGAGCCCATCGCTCTCTTTGTTCTCTCGGATCCATTGATCGAAACGGCGTCGCTCGGCGCCGAAGCCCCGTCCGAGGCGAGTCTGACGCGCTTTGATGGCCGCTCCATTCTCCGCCTCAGCGCACCGGGCGCCTACGAGATCCCTCTGGTGGCGAGCAATCCGCTGGGGCAGGCGCTCAGCCAGCTCGAAGTGACCACCCATCCGGACGCCGACCAGGACGGCCTTCCCGATTCCTGGGAATTTCGCTTCGGCTTCGATCCCGGCGATCCGATGGACGGGCTGAAGGACGCCGATGGTGACGGCATGACCCAGCTGGCCGAGTACTCCGCGAGGACCGACCCGCGTGATCCCAGATCGAACGTGGCCATCGGCGAGCTGATGTTCACCGGTGGGGAAGCGGAGCTGATTTGGCGATCCGTCCCCGGCGGTCTTTACACCGTGGAACGGGCCCAGCTGATCGGTCACGCTCTGCGCTGGCAAGCCGTGCACCCCGGCTTCCTTCAGGCCGTCGGCTCATTGAGCGGCTTCCCCCTGTCCGATCTTTCCGAGAATCGCGGGGATCCCTCGGAGGCGCTGTTCCGCGTGAGAATCTGGTCCAACGGCCAGTAATAAGCTTCCCTTCCCACTCGCCATCCCGCGGATTCCCCTCTACCGTGCCCACGCTTGCGTCTTAAGTATTCAGAAGCTGAAGTGCATCGACTCAGTCGAGACACCCGCCTCATCGCCTGGCTCGCTCTCTCGGTCGGCGCCATCTTTGTCGTGTTCACCTTCTTCTTCCCGCGGACCTTCGCCTCTCGTCCTAGCAATGATTTAGCCACGGGACTGTATACAGACGTTCTTGAGTATGAAAGCGCCGCCGGGGTACTTAAACTCGTGCGGGAAGCCCTCATCACTTTGCGTTCCAAAGGCGATTCCTGGGACCGCAAAGCGATGGAGGACATGATTCTCAACCGGTTTCATTTCGATCCCGTCTACCGGGAGCTGTTCCTCGATTTCACCGACGCCGCGAAACGTGACACCGAGGAAGCGGAAATGGGATACCAGCGACTCCTCGAGCACGCCGCCAAGGAGCCGCCGATGCTCTTTGCCAACGAACTCTTGGCCGATGTCTATCGCTGGCGTGGCGACACCGCGAAGGCGCAGGAACACTATCGCGCCGAAATCGAGCTCTACCCGGGAGCCACACACTCGCGCGATCAGATCTTCCTTCACCTGATGGAAATCAATGATCGCGAGGCCCTCAAGGCGTTCATGAGCAATCCCGATCTGAGGATGGACAATCACGCCCACTGGCTTCGCCTTGGCGTCATGCTGCGAGATCCGGGCTTCATTCTTCGCGGGATCATCATGCATGACTACGCCGATCTTCCGCCCGTCGTTTGGGTGCTGAGCCTGCCGGTGGCCCTGCTCTGGTTCTGGATCCTCAAGAAGATCTGCTTCGTGCCTTCGTGGAAATCCAAGCCCGTCCTCTTTGGCTTCCTCGGGATGATCCTCGGCGTCATCAGCACGACGGTGACTCTCTTCGCGGTGGTCTGGCAAGAACACATCTGGGGACTGGAACTCAACGGCGAAGCATTGAACGACCTCATGGTCTACGTGCTGGGCGTGGGCGTGCGGGAAGAAACGATCAAACTCCTCCTTTTCCTGCCGCTTGTTCCCTGGCTCTACCGGAGCCGCGATCCTCGAGCCGTCCTCATAGCGGCGGCCTGTGTCGGCTTGGGATTCGCCGTGCAGGAAAACATCGGCTATTTCCAACGCTACGGAGGCACGCTTTCCCGGTTCGTCACCGCCAACTTTTTTCATATCATTCTCACGGGAACTCTCGGATTGGCCTTTTGCCGCTTTCTCTACACCCCTCGCCGTGAATGGGATCGCTTTCTGGCAACTTACATCGTCGTCATCCTCGTTCACGGCATCTATGACTTCCTTGCCAGTCAATCGGAAGGCGCCTTCTTCGCCATCATGCTTTTTTGCTCCAGCGCCTATTACTTCTTCGACCTGGTCGAGAAACATTGTCAGCCAACCCGCCAGGTGATTTCCCCGCTCAGCGTTTTCGTCGTCGGCTGTTCCATCATCTTCGGCTGCTCGCTCCTGGCCAACGCGGCGACCTCCTATTCTTTTCACCAAACGCTGAGCCGATCCGGGCAGGAGATCCTCGGGATCGTTCCCTTGATGTTTCTCTACATCAACCGGTTCCGGCACGTGTAAACCTCCCAGAGACTGATATCTACAAGGCCAGGCGAGAGCATAGCCAGGCGACGGAATCATCCTGGCGTGCCTCCTCGCCCGTTCGACAGGGTTGCATTTCACCTTGACCACCGAGATCAGCTATCGATGCTGAACGAATGCGTCTGCGTCTCCTGTTTCTCGCCCTGCCCACTTCTCTGCTCTTTTGCCAATGCCAATCCTACAAGCCCGATTTCGCGGCAGCTTCTCCCGATCCAGATTTCTCCCCGGAAACCACGGCAACCGCGCCAGCCGCGATGGTAGTGGCTCATCAGGTGTTTGTTAGTCCATCATTTGCGAGTCGGTCATCGCGCTAACCGGCCCTCTTTTCCGCTCCACGGCGAACCCACTCCTCTCCTCCCCTCATCGCTTTGCCTTGCCTCGCTGCTCCATGGTGATCGAACGGCTCACCTCCCAGCCCGCTCGCCTCGGAGAGGGCCCCTGCTGGCACGCCGAGGAGCAGAGGCTCTACTGGGTCGACATCGAGGGAAAACGCCTCCATCGACTCGATCCCGAAACGGGGGACGCCGCTTCCTGGGATTTTCCCGAGAGGATCGGGACCGTGGCGCCGCGCAAGGCTGGCGGCTTGCTTCTCGCCTTTCCCGACCGGCTGGTCATCTTCCATCCCCAAACCGGCGTTCAGGAACCGTACGTCATCGTCGATCCAAATCCCAAGACGCGCCTAAATGACGGGAAATGCGATCCGCAGGGCCGGTTTTGGGTGGGCTCCATGGATCTCGAGGAGAAAGAATCGATCGGAGGACTCTACCGCGTCGATCCCGACGGAACAGTGACTCAATGGGCAGACGGCATCGGCGTGTCCAATGGACTCGCCTGGTCGCCGGACGAACGCTCGATGTTCTACATCGATTCCCCCACGCGGCGCGTATTCGTCTTCGACATGGATCTAGCCACGGGAGTGGTCAGCGACCGGAGGGTTTTTTGTGAGTTCGACGAGGACGAAGGTTTCCCTGATGGAATGACCAGCGACGCTGAAGGAAACCTTTGGGTGGCCCACTGGGCCGGCGCTCGCATCACCCGGAGAGACTCTCTCACGGGAGCCGTGCTCTCCACATTTCCGACCCGCGCCTACCAAACCAGCGCTTGCTGTTTTGGCGGCCCCGCTCTCACGGATCTCTACATCACTTCCGCCCAAATGAATCTCACCCAAGAACAGGCGGCGGAGTATCCCGACTCGGGCCATCTGCTGCGCCTCCGACCCGGTCTGACCGGCGCCGCGACGCATGCCTTCGGAGATTGAATCGGACGGTCAACCTTCGCGCCGGATCCCTGATCGATCCACTCCCCGTCGCCGAAAATCAAGCACTGGCGCACTGAGCAAGTGTCCTGGCATATTCCGCAATGACTCGAGGATAGAGCTCTCGCTCCGCTTCTTGAATGCGCTCCTGCACCTCTTGCGCGCCGTCCCCGGCGAGAATCGGAACCACCTTCTGACCCAGGATACGGCCCGAATCGATCCCCTCATCGACAAGATGAACGGTCGCGCCCGTCTGTTTGTCTCCCGCCTCCAGGGCTTGCACCCAGGCCTCCCGTCCGGGGAACTTCGGCAAGAGCGAGGGATGCACGTTGAGAATCCGTTGGGGAAAGGCCTCCAAGACGGGCTGCTTCAGCCGCCTCATGAAACCTGCCAAAATCACCAAATCCACCGAGGCACTTCGGAGACGGTCCCGGATCTCTTTCTGCGCCGCTTCGCCCAGGCGATTCCTGTAAGGACCGGGATTCACAAAGACCACCGGCACATCCCGCTCGCCGGCCCGCTGCAAGATCGGGGCCGCTTCCACGTCCGCAATCACCAGGCTCACCTCCGCGTCGGACAGCGGACCGTCATCAATGGCCCGAAACAGTCCGGACAAGGTCGTGCCTTTTCCCGATCCGAGAACGCCCAGCCGAAGCCGCTTCGAGCCCTCTGCCAATCCACCCATTTTCCCCAGGCGCCGCAGGGCCTCCGTGGTGGACTGTCCTTCCACCATCTGGAGAATTCGCACTTCCGCGCCCACCCGATCCAGGGCGGCGCGCTCCTCTGGGTTCAGCGATTCCGGCATGTAATCGCCTCCCTTGACGTAGATGTGAGGCGCGATGGCCTCGATCACGCCGGTCGCCCGTTCCTCGGGGAAAATCACCACCGAATCGACCGCTCGCAGGCCTAACAAGACCTCGGCACGGGCCTCCACCGAATTCACCGGGCGGCCCGGGCCTTTCAATTTCCGCACGGAGGCGTCGGCGTTGATGGCAACGCAGAGAGCGTCTCCCAGGCTCCGGGCTTCATTCAAGTAGCGCACATGGCCGGCGTGGAGAATGTCGAAACAGCCATTGGTGAGAACCAGGCGCCCGCCGTCCGCGGCGATCGCCTCGCGCGCCGTTCGCACCGCTTCCCAGGTCTCGGCTTTCGCGGGAGGCCTCAACCCAGACATCGCCTTCACTCCTCCGACTCGTCCTCCCCGGCGTCTGATGAGTCTGCATCCGCTTCTCCCGTATACCCTTCCGGCACCTTGAGCGTCCATCGCAGAAGCCGCTCCGCGTCGTCCCACACATTCCGCGAATCGCTCCCCAGCACCACGGCGATCGCTTCGCGGTCCTGGTAAGCGGCGCTGCACACCAGGCAACGCCCTGCGGCATCGGTGTATCCCGTCTTCATCCCGTTCACGAAGCTCAGGCCGTGCAAGAGGCGGTTGGTGTTCTTCAAAGTTTCAGACCAGCCCTGGTGAGAAAAGCTGAGCTTCTTGGTGGCCACCGCGTCCCGAATGACGGCGTTCCGATAAGCCACGCAACTGAGTTTGGCCATGTCCCGGGCCGTCGAGTGCTGGCCGTCCTCCGTCAGGCCGTGGGCATTGACAAAATGCGAATTTCCCATGCCCAACTCGCGCGCCCTGGCATTCATCACGCTGCGGAATTCATCCTGTCCTCCCGCGTGATCACGCGCCAGACAGCGTGCGACGTCGTTGCCGCTCTTCACCAACAAGGCCCTCAACAAGAGCCCCCGGCCATATTCTCTCCCGACCTTGAGACCCACCCGTGTCGGCACGACCCGAAGATCGGTTCGCTCGACCTCCACCGGCTGCTCCAGTTCGCCCGACTCCGACACCACCAAGGCCGTCAACAATTTCTGCGTGCTGGCCACCGCCCGCTTCTCATCCGCGTTCTTCTCGTAAAGACTCCGGCCGGTTTGAGCATCGATGACCATGGCCGAGGTCGCCACGATCGCAGGGGGCGGCAAAAAGGCCTCTTCGGCCACTCCCTTCGGCGTCCTCCAAAAGACCAGCGTGCATAGGAAAACAGCGGCCATGAGCGACCGCCATCGATGATGATTCCGAATAGCGTTCACGGAGCGAGGGTGGGAAGGGAAGCGGAGAGCAGACAACCACCAATCAAGCAAGCGAGCATGCTCTACCCAGCCCGGCGCGGCCCGAAGCACTCGGCCCCGGGACATCCGCACCGGCTAATAATGTGGTGTCTGCGAAATAACTAAAGAAAATGAGAAGAGATGAAAGAAGAGTTTTCCAACATGCTCAGTGCGTTTGGACCGCGGCCGTTGTCACCGATTTCCGAGTCGCTCATCGGTTGCTGAGTGCACCCAGCTCCCTCCTCGCGCCTCTTGTCCTCGGCGAGTGATCTTTCGCTAATTTCGTCTATCTATTTTCCAAACACGACCCTAGAGCGCCTCCTTGACGATCTTATCCTTGACGCCCGGATTGCATTTCAAACACACAACGCCCTTGTCGGCAGCCTCGACACAGCAGGGATGCTTGCAGACTTCCTCCTTGGCATGGGCCTTGTGACAGCAACTTCCTTCATCGAACAAGGCCACCAAAGCAACGGCGCCCCCGGCATCATCGGCCGCACTGGCCTGCTCGGCTTGCGCTTCACCCGGAGCCTCCTTGTGTTCGTAGCGATCGAAGAGTGCGCCGACCTGATCGGCGGAAAGCTCGGAGGGATAGATCCGCAGATCGTCGATCTCACCCTTGAAAATGGCGCCGTCACTCCGGCGGCCCACGTGCAAGACCTGGTAGGTCTTCGTCGTGCGGGAGAGGTTGTCATGGTCCACCTGAGTTTCCAAGGGAGCCCCATCCAGATAGAGCGTCACGCCCTCGGCCTTGCCCGAGCCATCATAGCTGGCTGAGACAAAATAGTAGGCTTCCTTGTCCATCGTCACCGGAGCATGCACCTTGATGGCATTGTCAGAATCATCGCTGATCAGTTGAAACGCTATGGCCTCTTTGGTGAGGTGCACATTCCATCCCCGGTTGCCGTCCGCCACGTCGGAACGCGCCACGATCACTCCATCGTCCTGCGGCTCGCCCTTCACCCAGGCCGTCACGCTGAAGGCGTCTTCCTTGTCGAAGTTCGCGTGGTCACCCGCCACGATGAAGGCCTTGCCGTCGAACTTGGCGGCTTTGCCCGAGGGTCCGTCCCCGTAGCTCACGCTGCCGCCCTCGGCCGAACCCTGATGACCGTCATCGAAAACCTCGTGATAGGCCATGCCACTGTCGAGGTTCTTGAGACTCTCAAAGTCCCAACCCAGATTGACGTCGAGTTCAGGGTGCTTGTTGAGAAAACGAAAGGCCGTCCGGGGATTCACCTCGGTGTCGTAGAGAAACACCTTCTTCAATTTGGGCAACTTGGCCACGCTCTCGAGGACGGCGTCGGTCACCTTCGTCCCGTAGATGTTCAATGTTTCAAGATTCTCCAGTCCTTCCAGATGGCGGACCTCAGCGTCCGTGATCGCCGTGTTCGCCAGGTGAAGCCGACGAAGCTGTTTCAATCCGGCCAAATGCTTGAGCCCCTCGTCCGTGATCTGGGTCTTGTTCAGATAGAGCCAGGCCAGTTGAGGCGCCAAGGGCTCCAAGAGGGCGAGATGCTCGTCGGTGATGTTCTTCGCCACGCTCACCGATTCCACGTGCAGGAGATTGGTGTTCTGCGCCAGCGGCAAGACCAAAACGCCCAAGTCCTGAAGGGGCTTCATCAAGGCCGGATCGGCCGGGTCCACCTCGGGAAGCTCGGGCTCCGTCGGCTTTGCGGGTGCCGCAGCCACTCCACTCTCGACGACTTTCTTCACCGCATCAGGGGCCTCGGCGATCACGAAAGTGGCCTCGTAAGACGCCTGGTGCTCATCGATCCACCAGGAAATGGCCTCAATCTGCTCCTTGGTCAGCGGATCCCCTTTGGGGGGCATGATGTCCTCATCATCCTCCGGGAGACCGATCCGTTCGATGAGGAGGCTCTCGATGGATTCCCCGGCCACCACGATCCCGTCGCCCGCAGTGATGTGCTCCGGGGCGTCGAGGCGAAGTTTCGCCTTGGCCTTGTCCGGACCGTGACACTCCACACAGCGGGCTTCGAGGATGGGCTTCACGACCTTGGCATAGATGGTCTCTTCCTCCGCGGAGAGCCCCGAAACGGAAAGTGCCAGCACTGGAAGCGCGAAAAACGGTGAAAAGAGCAAACGACGACCTGAATTCATGATGTTTTTAAGAATAAGTTCAACCGTGCGCCAGGGCACTCAAACAAGTCAAGCGCCTATTGAGCACACGGATCGCGAGAACAAACCCCCGGAGCCCCGCGAAGTTTCCCCGCAACCTGAACACAAAAAACCTGCTTCGCCTCCGGGGCGAAGCAGGTGGGTAAAAGGAGTCGGGTGCCTCAAGCGGCGCCAGAAACCGCCGCGGAACCTTTCTCACCGGTGCGAATGCGGATCGCTTCCTCAACCGGGCTGACGAAGACCTTCCCGTCGCCGATTTTTCCGGTGTTGGCGTTGTTGACGATCGCATCGATCACCGCTTGGGCGTTCTCATCGTCCACCACGACCTCAATCTTCACCTTGGGAAGGAAGTCCACCGTGTACTCGCTGCCGCGATAGATTTCAGTATGGCCTTTTTGACGGCCAAACCCCTTCACCTCGCTCACCGTCATACCCTGAATGCCGGTCTCGCTGATGGCCTCCTTCACGGCTTCGAGTTTGAAAGGCTTGATGATGGCTTCGATCTTCTTCATAATGATATGGTCACTTTCTGGGTTGTCTTGATTCTATTGGCAAGGATTGAAATGTCTTTCGGAGAAATCCCTTAGCGTTTCACCTCTCATGCTAGAAAGAATCATGCCAAAGTTTGGCAAAAACCACAAGAACGGGTTTGAAGGGGTTCTTCGCCCAGGGCAGGAACCGTGCGGCGGGCGCGGATGGCAGCGCTCGGCGGCCAGGAGATGATGAAAATTTTCGGCGCTGGAGAGCCGATCATCAGCCGGTGGACGACGCCCAAAAGATTGCCTCCCGACCTATTCCGGACTAAACTCATCCCGGGGCAGCCCCGACAGGCAGCTTCATCCCTCCGATCGCTTCCACCAACCCGCCAGGACGTCCAACCCCGAACCTGTCATGCTCAACCGATGCGCCTTTCCGGCCCTCGCGCTCCTCCTCCTGCTCTCCCTCGCCCTCCTCCGATTCCCCCATCGTCCCTCATCCTCCGGCCCCTCGGTGGACGTCACGAATCCCGCGCAGCGTGGTCTCTCAGCCGCCGACGCCTCCCCCACGATGGCCGCGTCGCACCAGAGGACAGGTCAGCAGGGAGCCCCGGCGGGCGATTCCGCTCTCGAGGGATCAAATTCCACCGCAGACCTCTTGACGAGCTTGCGCACGGGAAACCCCGTTTCGCTGTCACTGGAGGGATCCCTGCCCGAGACCTTTCTCTTTCGTCCCCGACCAGCAGTCGGCGATTCCTTCGCGCTCCGACTGGGCCCGCAAGGTCCGCCCCTGAAGGCATCCATCGAGACTTTCGAGGGCTTCTCGACCAACCCGTCTTTCCGCGAGACCACAGCGACGCTTGCGCTCGCGGGGAAAAGCATTGGCATGGTGGTGCGTCGGGCAAACGCTGAAATCACTTATGTCCGCTCCCACCCGCGGACGGGCCAGCTGCAAGCCCGGACGGAAACCTTCGCGGCACTCGACACGCTTTGCGCGGCTTCTCCCGCGGATCCGCGTCATTTCCACCTGAGGAGCGACGACCCCTTGCCCGATGGGAAGGCGTTCTGGCGCGACGCCAGAGACGCTGATCTCGTCCCCGCCACCGCGGCTCTCACCGGATTCGATCCCGCCACCAATCGCCTGGACAAATACATCAACCGGATCCCCCAGGCCACCCGCTACGACACCTCGCTGAAGGACGCGCTCATGTTACTGGTTCTGGACAAGGAAGCCACCGGAAGCTCCTCGGTCGCCAATCTGACTTCGAAAGCCTCGCTCTTCCTCGCCACCGTCTCCAACGTAGCGGCCGTCTACGAAAATCAGTTAGGCATTCGTCTTTTGGTTCAGGAGATGATCATGATCCCGGACAGCGACGACTACGACGACGTTCCCAGTGACGGGATCGAAGATTTCCTCGATTGGCTGGTTCTTCACCGCCTGAACCGCACCTATGGCTGGTCGATGGCGAGCAAGTTCGGCGCGGGACTGGAGGGTCAGACGCTGGGCGTGGCTTATGTCAGGGCCACTTCCAACACCAGTGCGGTCAGCGTTTGCCAGTCCACCGCCCGCTGGGACGTGTTGGCTCACGAAATCGGGCACAATCTCGGCTCCGAACACAGCAGCGGCGGACTGATGAACGCCTCATCGAGCGGCGGCACCATCCGTACCTTCTTCACCGACGTCACCCCCGGGGAGACCTCGGCCAAGGACATGTATGATTACGTGGAATCGGGAACTTCACGGCTCTACGGCGAGGCCAAGCTCCGGCACCCGGAGGAGATTCCCTTCGCCAACCGGGATTTCGAGGCCACGCCCATCGACCGCCCGGTCACCCTTTCGCCGCTCGGTAACGACGAGGTCCAGATGCGCAACGGCCGTGTCAATCTCCTTTCACTGGAAGAGGTCAGCGCCGTCATTCCGCTAGGGGCGGGCACCGCTAAGCTCTCAGGCAATCAGATCCGATTCACGCCCTCTCCCGGTTTCGAGGGAACGGCCTGGTTCAGCTACTCGCTTCGCGGAAACGTAGGGAACGCGGGAAAAGGCTGGCTGCACAAGGGTGACGTCGCCGTCCGCGTGGGGGCCGTCCCGGACCCACTCAGCATCACGTTGGCGCCGGGCGCCTCCTATTCTTTTCCGCCAGCCGGGGGTACCAGCGGCCTGACACAGCCCTCACAGGCGATCATCGACCGCTCTCGCGACGAGACCTCCCTGCTCATCATCCGGGTCAAGGCGGATGCCAGCGGCCTCGAGACTTTCCGTGCGGGCGGACGCACCTACACCCTCCGCTACGACGCTCCATCTCCGCGGGTTACCGATGATCGCTACCTCTACGATGTGCAGGCGGGACGCCTCACTTTCAACCCGCTCCTCAACGACGAAGGGGCCGGCGAACCCTGGCTCAACCCCATCCGGCCGACCCTCGTCGTGGGCACAGACGGCCACGACCCCGGTGGCGACGCCCTCTTTCCCACCACCTTCCGCCTGGCGAGTATCACGAATCTCACCCCGGAGAAAGGCTCTCTCTCCACACGGACCCTGCCATTCATCATCGATGGCCGTCGCGACAATCGCCTCGACAGCACCGTCACGTTCACCGCCAGGAGCGGGGCCTCGGGCTCCGCCCTCTTGGAATACAGCGCCGAAGACGCCACCGGCCGCCGAGCGAAAGCCAGAGTCGAGATCATCCTTCCCTTTCGCATCGAGACGCTGGTGACCGTCGGGGACACTGCTCGCTATCACTTTCCCAGCAATGACACCGATGAAGCGACCTGGATGAACCCAGGCTTTGATGACAGGGCCTGGGAGTCGGGCCCTATCGGCTTGGGCTACGACACCGGCGCCGATTACCTCTCCGAGATCGCCACTCCCCTCCCCGGCTTCCGCAATGTGACCACCTCCCTCTGGGTGCGCCTGCCCTTCCACGCCGACCAAGTCGCGCAGTTCACGAACATGGCACTGCGCATCAAGAGCGACGATGGTTTCGTGGCCTACCTGAACGGCCAGGAAGTGGCGCGATCTCCGCTCGTGCCCGAAGTTCCCACGCCGCTTCCCTGGAATGCTTCAACGACTTCGTCCACCTCGGACAGCCAGGCCCTCACCTTCACCTCTTATGATCTCAGCGATTGGAGCCATCTCCTCAACGAGGGCGACAATCTTCTGGCCATTCACGGTCTGAACGCCTCCTTGACCAGTTCGGATTTTCTTCTCGTGCCGGAAC
Organism: Verrucomicrobiales bacterium; assembly: GCA_965204485.1. GTDB lineage: Bacteria > Verrucomicrobiota > Verrucomicrobiia > Verrucomicrobiales > DEV007 > JAACDM01. Next base: position 105,223 of record CBDBEZ010000131.1, on the reverse strand, counting down.
TGGAGGCCAGCGTGACGGCGAGCGGCATCCAACGAGTGGCCCCTCAAATCGCCGAAGTCTCCCTGCTCACCGACACCTGGCTCAGCCTGGAAATCGAACCTGCCGGCGCCGCGGCGGGTGGACCGGTGACCTGGTCCGTGATCGAGGGATCACCCGGTCAAGTCGAGTTCCAGAACGCCGAGAGCGCGCAGACGGCGGCGCGATTCTTCTTGCCCGGAACCTATCGCCTCCAGGCCTTCAGCTCAGCCGGCGGCACGACCGAATCCATCGATTTGATCGTCGAGGTCCTTCAGCCGGGCAATCCCGCCACATTCCCCCTGGCCGCCAGCGTCCAGCTTCCCGGCGATTTCCGCAGCACCCGCCTCATCAACACGCTGACCGCCAGCGTGAGCCCCGTGGAGGGCGCCAGCCTTCAGTGGTCCCAGCTGAGCGGCCCGGAAACCGCCCTCTTCGAGAATCCGCGCGCGGCCGAAACCGCCATCGCCACCACAGCAGACGGCGACTATCATTTTCGCTTGTCTGTGGATCGTCACGGCGTCACGACGTTCGCCGACCTGCGCGTATTGGTGAATCTCGACACCGCCGATCCGAACAACATCGGCGCCTTCGCCATGCAACCTTCACAGGTCGGCCCGGCATCGGCCACGTTCCAGGGCTCGGCCCTCTTGCTCCATCGATCGGCGGAGGCGACCTGGTTCTGGGGAACCGCCGACGGGGGGACCCATCCCGAGCAGTGGGCCCACCAACGGGATTTGGGTCCCGTCGGTCGCGGTCCTCTCTCTGCGCCGGTGAGCGATCTCCTCTTTCAGACCACCTATCATTACCGGCTCAGGCTCTCCACCGGCGGCCTGGTCGTGTGGTCGCCGCCGGTCTCGTTCGTCACGCAAGACCCTCCCCTGCGCACGAAAGTTTTGGTGGACGAAGCTTCCCCGGCCCTTGTCCACGTTCCCGCCGACGCCTCCGAAGATCTTTCTTGGCGGGAACTCGCCTTCAACGACGCTTCCTGGACGGAGGGAAGCTCACGGGTCGGCTACGATCTCGACACCGAGTTTCTTCCGTGGATCGACACCAACATTCAGGATGCCATGTACTCGGTCTCGACTTCCGCCTATCTCCGCGTTCCTTTTCAGTTAGATTCGGTGAACGGGATCCGCTCGCTGCTTCTCCGCATCCGCTATGACGACGCCTTCATCGCCTATCTCAATGGAGCGGAGATTGCCCGCAGCGCCACGGCGCCGCAGACGGGGGAATTGGACTGGGAAAGCATCGCGGCGATCCAGCGAGACGACGTCGAGGCGGTGGTACCGGAGAATTACGAACTAACCCAGCACCGGCATCTTCTCCGGTCGGGAGCCAACCTGCTCGCCATTCAAGGGCTCAACAACGTCCCTCTCAATCGCGACTTGCTCATTGCCCCCATCCTCGAGGTCGAACGCCAGCAAACCTACTTAGAAAACTGGGCGCGGGCCGTCAATCTGCCAGAGAACGCCAGCGATCCCTCCGACGATCCCGATGGCGACGGATTCCCCAACCTGCTCGAGTATGCGCTGGGCGGAGACCCGGTGATGGCCGACTCTCCCACCGCCTACTCCCTTCGATTGGCCCGGAATGCGGAGTCTGGCTCCCTCGAGATCGCATACCGCCGTCGATCCGAAGCGCCCTTGCGCGGATTGACCTTCACCCTGGAATCCAGCGGCGACCTCGCGACCTGGCAGGCGGAGACCGATGCTCTCGAAGCGGTCAGCGCCCAGAACTCCATGGAACACGTCCTCCTGACCCTTCCCGCCGGCACCACCGGGAACGGACACAACGAACTTGCGAATTACTGGCGGTTAGCCATCGCCATGTCAGGCGACCCTTTCCAACATCAACCCTTGGATGAATCCGACACCGGGTCCGAGGACTGATGCGCGTCCAGGAATATCCGCAGGCCTTCCTCACCGAAATACTTTTGTAAAATGCGAGGATTTGCCGTTCTCAAATCGGCGATCACCAGCCCGTCGAGAACGTTGGAGAACGAAGCGTCCACGTTGAAGCCGAGGAGCAAGGCATTCATCTTCAGATACTGTTTGAACAGGACCGGCACGCCCTTGCCGTCATGCTCGAATTCCGACATCAGGGCCGACACGTCGTCGATGCTCTGAATGCAGTCGCTGATCAAGGCGCGCTGCGCGGCCAGCTTGTCCTTTCCCTTGAAAGGGCGTTGCGCCCTCACCAAGCGCGAAAGAACCGGATGCCGGTGCGTCCGCTTGAAGAACCACACCAGAAGCTGTCGCGAAAGGGTGGTGTATTCTTGACTCATGCTCACGGGTCCGAAGAGCGTGTGATAGCGCGGATGACGGGTGAGAAACGCGCCAATACCGCACCACAACAACATGAGAGAGTGGCGCTGGCGTTGATGCTCGGGCACGATGAACGAGCGGCCCAGTTCAATGGACCCGCCCAGCTTGTGCAGAAATCCGCGTTTGAAGCGGAAAAGGGTGACGGTGTAGAGTCCCGGCAGCCCGTGATTGGCGAGGACTTCGTCGACCCGGCCCAGCCGATAGGCCCCGATCACGGTTTGATCTCGCGGAGACCAGAGCACCAGATGCTCGTAGTATTCGTCAAAGGAATCCAGGTCGACCGCCTTGCCCGTGCCCTCGCCAACTTCCCGGAAGGTCAGCTCACGCAGCCGCCCGATCTCCTGGAGGAGCCGAGGGGCTTCCTGGCGACGGAACAGGTAGACCTCAAAACCGTTTCGCCGCAGGAGGTGAGCGGTCGGCGGCAAACCCCGGATCTCAGCCGCCAGAGTCTCAGCGGGCACCGCCTCGGCCAGGGGCTCCCAAAGCCCCGCCGAACGTTCCGCCCGGGCCAGCCGGGGATCCGTCTCCTTGAGCAGATAGGTCGCCGCCCGAATGAAGGCCGTCAGCCGGTCGGGATCGTCAAAACGGCTCCACTGGCGTTTGGTGAGGACCTTGCCTACCGAGACGTGCAGGGACCGGCCACGCTTGTTCAGCAGTTCCCGCGGCAGGAGAGCGGTGCGGACGAGGGGATGGATCAGCCCCGCCAGCTGGAACCCCCAGCCATTCTTCCCGTGAAAGTAAACCGGCAAAATGGAAGCCCCCGCTCGCTGCGAGAGCATCGCCGCGTGAGGACTCCAGGCGGGATCGGTCACCGTGCGTTGACTCAAATGCCAGTGACTCACCGTCCCCGAAGGAAAGATTCCGAGCACGCCGCCCGAACGCAGATGCCGCATGGCCTCGCGCATCGCACTCAAATTGCGCCGAGAAGAGTCCTCGCGGTCAAAGGGATCCACCGGGATCACTCCCGGAGCCAACTCGGGGATCCGCATCAGGAGATAGTTCGCCATCACCTTGGCGTCCGGCCGAATCCGCCGGAGCAGCGAGAGAAACAGAATTGCCTCCACCGCACCGAAGGGGTGGTTGGCCACCACCACGCAGGGCCCGGGCCTCAAGCAGGCCAGATTCTCTTCGCCACTCAAACTCACCTCCACTCCCAGCTCCCGCAGGACCCGGTCGTAAAATCCCGCCGCGTCCTCCTCCTGCCCCGTTCCCTCGCCAGAACGGACCGAATCATAGAGAGCATTGATCCCCCCGATACCTAGCAACCGTTCGACCGCCGGCCCCGCGAAAGATTGCCCCAGGCGGGGGGAGAGTTCGGCTACTTCGAGGAGTTTCACGATAGAATCACCATCCGTTCGACCGCTGGTGCGACCATTCCCTTGTCACCAATTCGCGAGGCAAGTCAAGAGAAGAGAGGAGTGGGCGGTCGAATCCCAGAGTTGAGGATTTCACAGGAAGGGATTGACAGCACCCGCCCCTCTCCGTCTTTACAGGCCAACACAGGTATGTCTCAGCCCATTCTCCAAGATCCCTTTTACGGTCAACTCGTCGGCTCCATCGCCGTGACCACGGCCCTGGCAGAACGCCAAGCCCAAGAAGAGGCCGGCCAGCGGTTCACCGACTCCCAGGTCAAGGCCGTTTTCCACCGGGTCATCCGAACCCTGGAGGGCAAGCCTCCGAAAGCCAAGGAACCCACCTCCGAAAAGGAGCGACGGCAGGCCGCGCTTTACGGCGAGCTTCTCAAACTCCGTCCCACCATCATCGTCACCAATCGTCAGACCCAGCGATTCCGTAAGACGGCGTCGGAAAGAGTCGTAATGGCCTGAATTGGTGGGTGTTGAGCGTGTTGAAGCTGGCGCTAAGAGGGCGAACAGTTTCGTGTGGCGGTTCTCGGGCGAATTTCGGAGGGCTCGAGCCGCGAAATGGATCCCCCTGTCGGCAATAGGCAACAGGAAGCCAGACCGCTCCGATGGCGGACGTGAACCCAAGGTTACCGAGAGCGCAGGGCGGGCGTTCCTCAGCCCGGAGCCGGTGGCGGCCACCATCGATCCTCTCGCATGGAGGCGGCGATTTGACGGGCAAAATAGATGGCCGTGTGTCCACGGCGTATCTCTGGCTTCAAGTTGCGCTTGTGGAAGCAGTGGAACACGGCGTGGGCCATGAACATGATCAGCCACAGAACGAGAATGGAATTGGGATGATGATGATAGCAATGACCGGAATGCCAGCGGGAGCAGAGTTCGTTAAAGCCTTCGTTTTCGACCTTCCAACGGTCGTGCCCGAAATGGAAGATGGTCTTGGCATCGGCCATTGAGCGGGGCATGGTCGTCGCCCACCACCAGTGGCTATCGATGGGAGTCTCGACCCAATCCCCAGCGACGCGCTCGCGACGGATGCCAGTCTCATGGGAATGAACAACGCGAAGAGGAGTGTGAATGGATTCAGTGCAGAAGCCCTCAGCCTCTTGTAAATGAACGTGCCGCGCGGGCTTGCCCGGTGCAGCCGGAGTCTCAAATGATTCTGGCTCTTGCTCCTCAAGGGGCAGGAGCGTGCGGGCTTCGGACAATAGCTCAGGCTGATTATCCTTGAGTACGGCAACAAGGTATTTGCCGTGGTCTTCAAGAAGATTGATCACGGAGGGACGCAGGTAGAGCGCATCGGCAGTGAGCACGTCAAAGCAGCGTGGGTGGTCCTTAAGGACGCGAGTTATCAGCCGTATAGCCGCAGCGACTTCGTCGTCTCCAGGATCTCCGTCTTCACCAGGCTCAAACATTTCCACGTCGAGAAGCAATTGAAAATCCTCACAGATAATCTGAAACGCGACCAAGCGGTGGTAGAACTGTGTTTTGACCTCGTCTCCGACGGCGATCCGGCGTTGGTGGACAACAACGTTTGTAGCTACAGTGAGTTTCGTGACCATCGACGGCGGCAAGCATCCAACCGCGCTGTGGGGCAAGGATTTTGTTGCGTTTGAGGCAGAAGTAAATGTGTCCGAGACACCCTCGCACACTGTCAGGCTCGATGCGCTCGGAGACATACGCCAGTTCGTCGGCGCTGGGCAAACGGTGATTACCGAGCCAACGGGTCCAGCTGCTCTTGTTCCGGTGTTGCTCGAGTTCGTTGAAGCTTGGTAACCGGCAGCAGAACATGGCGAAGAATGCTGCCGGGAAAACTCGAGTGGGAATCTGTGGTTTGGGACGAGAGTCACGCACCCGCAGCCTCCACTGTTGGCGGAGGCTGAAAATCTTGTCCGCGTAAGTTACTCGTGAGTGGGAAGTTCTCAGACCGGTTTCTCTTTGCCTGGCGTGTCTGTCTGACTGCGTAATAGAGCGATCTTCGCCTTGGATAGTTCAATGCTCAGATCGATCAGTTCGGTGGTCAGTTTCTTGAATTTCTTGTACTCCTCTGTTTCTTTTCGTAGTCCCTTCACGTGGTCTGGCCAGACGTGTTCAGTCCGGCTCCTCATCTTATGCGTGTAGCTCAGTTGGTAATACACGCCGCGCTGGCGTTGTCGATCTCGGTATTGCTTGCTGATGCTCCCAGGCCGCATTGGCCCGATTGCAGCTAACTTTGCCGCAAGTTTCTGGACTCTTTTTTCAGTGATCTGATCTTTTTCATGGTCATTAGCTTATATATGCGAATGTCTAGGAAAATCAAATCATTTGTTATGGATCTCTGGATTTCTTGGTGGAATATCGTCTGTTTTCTGCGACCCGCTTTCTCGAGAGCCCGCACCTTTCTCTGGTTTCTGCTCGTCTTGGCCGCTTTCTCCGTGCGCAATGATCTCCTCGGGGTTTCCAGTTTCGTCCGCGCTCTCGGTTTGTCAGAACACTTCTATGAGCACTTACTCCATTTCTTCCACAGCAATGCCGTGAAGACGGACCGGCTTGCAGAACTTTGGTTCGCCATCGTGATCAAGCACTTCCCTGTCTACAAGATCGGTTGTCGCCCCGTCCTGGTTCTCGACGGCATCAAGAAGTCCAAGGAGGGCCGCAAGATGCCTGCGGTGAAGTATCTGCATCAACAGTCCGAGTCCAATTCCAAGCCTCACTTCATCATGAGCCATTCCTTTCAGGCCTTCGGCGTGCTCTGTCAGGTTGGCGGATACTTCTTCTGCGTTCCGGTCTGTGCACGCATTCACGAAGGTATCGTCACTTCAAACCGCGACAGGAGAACCTTGATCGACAAGGCCAACGAGATGCTCGCATCCGTCTGTAGAGGTCAGGAGTTCGTCTTGCTGGCCGACGCCTACTACGCCAACGGAAAGGTGATCCGGAGCACCAAGGGGCGTTCCGGTGTGCTGGTCACGAGGGTTCGACGCACGACAACCGGCTTTCGGCCTGCGGCAGTGCCACGCAAACGCAAACGCGGACGACCGAAAAAGTATGGCGCTGCGGTGAAGCTCCAGAATGTCTTTGGAACGGGCGGCTTCAGTTCCGTTCCCAGTCCCGTATATGGGGAGAGAAACATCTCTGTCCGGTTCAAGTCGGTGGATCTGTTGTGGAAGCCCGCCGGGGCGATGGTCCGCTTCATTCTCGTCGATCATCCCACGAGAGGGCGGATCATCCTCTTGTCTACCGACCTCACCATGGAAGCTCAGGAGATCATCTTGCTCTACAGTTTGCGTTTCAAGATCGAAGTCGCTTTCAAGCAAGCGGTGCATTCGGTCGGCTCATTCGGATACCATTTCTGGATGGCCGCTATGCGACCGCTCAAGCGTCGCAATGGTAACCAATACCTCCACCGGACTACCGAGAAATATCGCAGACAGGTGCAGAGAAACTCGCGAGTGAGAAGTTCTGTAACTGGATCATCATGCGGCGAAGCGTGAACCTTCGGAGCGAGTGAAGTCTATTTTATCAAGGATGAATTTTCGGAACGCTGAACCTTTTCCGCCGTGGTGCAAAAATCCAGGCAGCGTGTTTTTCAAGGCGGCTGAGACAATCATTTCCGAAGGCAGCACGTCTGGGCGGATGGTTCGGATCCAGGTTCCAAAGTGTTTCCAGACCAGACCGTCACATGTCATGGCAAGGTACTGTAACATGCCCTGAGCGATCATGCCGGTCTGCACAAACACATGATATGCGTGCATCTTTCTCTGCACCTGTCTGCGATATTTCTCGGTAGTCCGGTGGAGGTATTGGTTACCATTGCGACGCTTGAGCGGTCGCATAGCGGCCATCCAGAAATGGTATCCGAATGAGCCGACCGAATGCACCGCTTGCTTGAAAGCGACTTCGATCTTGAAACGCAAACTGTAGAGCAAGATGATCTCCTGAGCTTCCATGGTGAGGTCGGTAGACAAGAGGATGATCCGCCCTCTCGTGGATGATCGACGAGAATGAAGCGGACCATCGCCCCGGCGGGCTTCCACAACAGATCCACCGACTTGAACCGGACAGAGATGTTTCTCTCCCCATATACGGGACTGGGAACGGAACTGAAGCCGCCCGTTCCAAAGACATTCTGGAGCTTCACCGCAGCGCCATACTTTTTCGGTCGTCCGCGTTTGCGTTTGCGTGGCACTGCCGCAGGCCGAAAGCCGGTTGTCGTGCGTCGAACCCTCGTGACCAGCACACCGGAACGCCCCTTGGTGCTCCGGATCACCTTTCCGTTGGCGTAGTAGGCGTCGGCCAGCAAGACGAACTCCTGACCTCTACAGACGGATGCGAGCATCTCGTTGGCCTTGTCGATCAAGGTTCTCCTGTCGCGGTTGAAGTGACGATACCTTCGTGAATGCGTGCACAGACCGGAACGCAGAAGAAGTATCCGCCAACCTGACAGAGCACGCCGAAGGCCTGAAAGGAATGGCTCATGATGAAGTGAGGCTTGGAATTGGACTCGGACTGTTGATGCAGATACTTCACCGCAGGCATCTTGCGGCCCTCCTTGGACTTCTTGATGCCGTCGAGAACCAGGACGGGGCGACAACCGATCTTGTAGACAGGGAAGTGCTTGATCACGATGGCGAACCAAAGTTCTGCAAGCCGGTCCGTCTTCACGCATTGCTGTGGAAGAAATGGAGTAAGTGCTCATAGAAGTGTTCTGACAAACCGAGAGCGCGGACGAAACTGGAAACCCCGAGGAGGTCATTGCGCACGGAGAAAGCGGCCAAGACGAGCAGAAACCAGAGAAAGGTGCGGGCTCTCGAGAAAGCGGGTCGCAGAAAACAGACGATATTCCACCAAGAAATCCAGAGATCCATAACAAATGATTTGATTTTCCTAGACATTCGCATATATAAGCTAATGACCATGAAAAAGATCAGATCACTGAAAAAAGAGTCCAGAAACTTGCGGCAAAGTTAGCTGCAATCGGGCCAATGCGGCCTGGGAGCATCAGCAAGCAATACCGAGATCGACAACGCCAGCGCGGCGTGTATTACCAACTGAGCTACACGCATAAGATGAGGAGCCGGACTGAACACGTCTGGCCAGACCACGTGAAGGGACTACGAAAAGAAACAGAGGAGTACAAGAAATTCAAGAAATTCAAGAAACTGACCACCGAACTGATCGATCTGAGCATTGAACTATCCAAGGCGAAGATCGCTCCATTACGCAGTCAGACAGACACGCCAGGCAAAGAGAAACCGGTCTGAGAACTTCCCACTCACGAGAGAAGAAATCGCCTACTACATGATGGCCTGACTGGCCATTTTATGAAACGCTGGGGTTACCTCCTGCCATTTTGGGGCTCGCTTGGCCTCTGTCTCCAAGTTGATCCAGACTTTGACGTGATAAGTCCGGTAGCGCGCCTTGGGGCTCGATGCCTTAAGCTGACGCTTGTATTTGTTGAAGAGTTGAGGCGCGGTATAGCTCTTTGCCTTCCGAGTGGTTTTTGGATTCGCCAACCAGTAATTCATGTTGCCCCGCTTCATCTGGAGTAACTGATTAGCGCATCTAACAAGCTCTTGACAGCTTCGATAGTTAAGACATCTTAACCATTAATGTCGTCCGATTCTCTTGAATCGCCCCCCACGAGAGAACTGATCCGGCTCGTCCGCAATCTACGGAAGCGGTTTGCTCAGTTGGAGGCGAAGAATCTCAAGCTTCGCGAGGAAAATCGAAGACTGCGCAAAGAATTGGATGAGTTGAAGCGCAAGCAGAACAGATCGGCGGCTCCGTTCTCGAAGGGAAAACCCGAGGCCAACCCGAAAAGACCGGGACGCAAGCCGGGCCGAGGGTCCTTCCGGCGGCGGGAGGAACCGGAGATTGGGCCGGATGACAATGTTCGAAGCATGGAAGCCCGATTGCCCAAGAGGCGGTCGTCAAATTGTCCTCGATGCGGAGGCAGGCTTGGAACTCGTCTGGAGACGGCAAGCACGGTCGATGTGCCGGAAAAGATTGCCCGAGACATATCGATCTGGAAAGTGGAAGTCGAAGAATGCAGTTGTGGCTACTGCGCGCGAGGAACTCACCGGGACTTGCCGCTCACCGTGTGGGTCCCAGGGTTCGGTCGTTTGGACTGGCTCTGCACTATCACTTCGGGGTGACTCTACGCAAAGTTCCTCCGATTGTTCGCGAGATTTGCGGCATTGATCTCAGCCAGAGCGCCCTGACACAAGACGCCCTGAAATTGGGAAACGGCGATGGAGCGATCAGCCAAGAAGCGGAGCGAATCAAAGCAGCCATCCAGCAATCCGATGACGTCAACACGGATGATACGGGATGGCGAACGGGGGGCAAGACGAGTTGCCTGATGGGATTCGTGAGCCGCCAGGAGAATGCGGTGTATTTTCAGATTCGATCACGCCACCGAGCCGAAGAAGTGGCCGAAGCCATTACGGCGGCCTGTGAGTGTGTGCTTGGAACCGATCGGTTCCGGAGCTACGACGCGGAGCGATTTTCGCAGATGGACATGCAAAAGTGCATGAGCCATATTGTGAAGAATCTCTCTGAAGTTCTGGAGAAGAAGCGAGGGCGGGCACGAAGTTTCTGCGAGGGACTGAAGAATTCGCTCCGACAGTGCCTGAGGCTTTGGCAGCAGTATCACAACGGCGAGTTGACTTTAAACCAATACGAGGAAGAGAGCTTGAAAAAGATCTATGAACTCGATCATTACCTGCGGGACCGGACGCTCAAAGATTCCGACAACCAACGCATGCTCAATGAGCTTGGCCGGCACTTTGACCAAGGGAATTGGGTCTTCAGCAGAATCTGTGGGTGAAATTCCGGATTTGCTCCGGGAACGCTGGACGCCGGGTCCCGCTGCCCCTGGACCCCAGAACTGCTGAAACTACTTGTTTCATGGGCTGAGCCCTACCAGGGGCAGCCCCGGCGCAAGCGTTGTCCTCGCAAATCCGAGGTTTGGATGGGCAGCTGGCTTGTTGCCACAACTTTGATGCCCATTAAGATTGGATATAACTTGTTGCTGGTCAGGATTCTAGGTGAGTCGCGCCGCCTGGGCACCCACAGATTCTGCTGAAGAGGCAGGGAATTTAACGATGTTCCTGGAGGATCCGGAGGTAGAGCCGACCAACAACATCGCCGAGCGGATGCTCAGGCCGGCGATCGTCGCCCGCAAGGTGTCGCAATGTTCCAAGACGGAGCGGGGAGCCAATGCCTGCGCGGCATTCGAGAGTGTGCTCTCAACTCTCTCGCTGCGAGGAGCGAGTTCCGTATTCAGGTCGCTTGCCAAAATCATCGCGGGCGAGCGTACCCTTGCATGAAATGCCTGTGGCGTTTGCTGGTTAGGATCGCTAATCAGTTACGGCATTGACGCTAGGCCCAGGCTTGGCCCGGCTCACTGACTCACTCCTCTTCGTGCCGGCCGGCACCCACTATTTCAATCGCATCTACGACGGGCCCCGCACGCTCGCCTCTCTCGGCCTGGAAGCATTCTTCATGCGATACACCGGTCCTGTGCCGCCTGACATTCGCCCCATCCCCGGGCGACCGGGTGGCGCAGCGGGCGATCTCAAGGCGAATGAATACATCGACCTCGCCAGCGATCGCCATTATTTGCTCTCGGAAAAAGGTCAATGGTTTGACCGGGAATCGGGCAAAATCATCGACCCCCGGCAAATTCTTGTTCCCGGGAGTTTCGGGATCCACCGCGTGGGTCGACCGACGGAGTTTGTCCTGGCAGCCCCCGCCCCTCCGCCGACCATCCAGCCCCTCCTGCTGCGACAACCACCCAACCTTGTCCTCGAAGAGAACGCCGTCCGCCGCCTGCTGGGCCAGGGTTTCGGCCCACCGGAGGCACCTGCGCCATGCTTCTTCACGGGGACCCCCAGCCGCCCCATCTCGCTCTACGTGGTCGAATCGGAAAGCGGCCACGCGGTCATTCGCGTCGGCAAACACCCGGCCAACGTCACCACCCACTCGCTCGCGGCGGTGACCGGACAGGGTTTCATTGGACGTCTTCAGCACGGCGTCAATCTCTTCGCGGTCGAATAGTCCGTGCGAAGCTTCTTCAGCGACCAACCCGTCCCCACGCCCGTCCGTTATCAGGTGGAATTGAGAGACCCGGAAAGGCGCGATGGCGGACGTCGCTTCTTCAGCCAGTTCACGCCGGACGGCCTCCTGGTGCTCACCTTCCAGGGAAACCAGTGGGCCGCCAACACGCTATTGGAAATCGATCTCGTCGCGACGACACCCGAACAGCGCAAGATCGCCTTGCACATGCCTCAAGTGCGCTTGCAGGAAAACACCGACGTCATCTGGCTCGCTTCGTTCCTCGCGGAACTCCTCACTCAAGCGCTCACCCAGCGCCAGTTGGTGCCGCCGCAGAATCTTCAAATCAGCGTTAGCGGGCGCCTGGACCTGGCCTCCCTGACGCTGAACTTCGGGGCGCCTTTGACCACTGGCAAGATTGATGTCTGCTCCTTGGCTCCCGTCTCTCCACCGCTCATTCAATCCACCTCGATCGCCGTCGCCGAGGGCGGCTTGGTGCAAGTCTCGGGCCGTGACTTCGGCAACCGCATGGAAGATCTTTGCATCGTCCTGGCGCCGGCCAACGGCCAGGGACGTACCATCCCGATGAGACCGGTCGCGCTCAATCGCGATGGCACGTCTCTCCTGGCGCGAGTGGTCGGGCGTTTTGCCAACGGCCAGCCGCTGCGGGTGATGATGGCCCGGGGAATCGGGAGAACTCGTCCCATCGATCTCGGTTTCCCCGACGTCATCCAGCGCCAAGGCGTGTGGTCCTGGCGCGGGATCGGGCTTCCCGCGGCGACCAATCCCAGAAACCTCATGCCAGCCCTCGGTCAGGGGGAGACCGTCCAGTTCTTCGGCCAGCTCGTCGACGGCACTCTCGAAGTCACGCTCGACCAGCCCTGGCCAGACGACGCCGAAGTGGCCATCTCCTTCACCGCCAGCACCGAAACGGTTCAGTTAGACTACTACGCTCCCGATCTCTGCTTTACCATCAGCGGGTCGACCGAGGAATGCGCCAAACGCATCCAGCGAGTGCTCAAGGCGGCCTTCGTTCAAGGGGGCATGGCCAGCGCCAACCAGGTCCAGGTGCAGCGGCTCGTCAATGGTTATCAAGTGACCCTCACCGTGGATATCTTTACGCTGGACGGCGTTTGCGATCCCATCACCAACGGACATCTTGACATCAGCGTGGGCCAGGAGACTTCGCCCTGTATCCCGCCTCCGCCCGACGACAGCGATGGCGACCTCATGCAGGATGCCTGGGAGACCGCCTTCTTTGACCTTCCTCCCAACCAGGTGGATCCCTTCGCCGATCCCGACACGGATGAATTGTTCAACAACGTCGAGTTCGCCCTGAACACCGATCCCCTTCTCGCCAACCTCACCGACCCCTTGACCATCGTCATGGATGAAGCGAACCACGCCATCGTCGAGTTTGAACGCCACAGGGCAGCTCCAAATTTCTATCACTTCGACATCGAAACGTCCATGGACGGCAGCCACTGGGAAAGACTCGTGAATCTGGAATTGCTCGCGGTCCAGCCCATCGGAGACGATGGCGAAACCGTCCTGGCCCGAAGCACGACCAGTGCCCAGGACATCAACGCTTCGTTCTATCGACTCCGGGTGACGCCGCGATCGTAAGGAGCGAAGGAGGTTCGGCTCAGCCTCTCCGCGGGCGCGGTGCTGTGAGCCCATCCAACGACTCAAGCGGGATCAGGCGGGCTTCCCATCCGCGGCTTCCACGCGTGTCGCGCTTTTTTTCGCCGCAATTCTTGCGAGAGCCCCTTAGCTGTGGGGAGTTGTCTGAAAGACCCATGTTTTCGACCATGAATTCCCGACTCCATTCCCGTCTTCCTTCTCGCCTCTCCTGGGCCCTTGCTCTCATTCTGCTGGTGGTCATTCACGCCCCCCTGACTCCGGCCAGGGCAGAGGCGCTGAAACCCGACGAATTGAAGAGTTTCGCGGAACAACTGGAACAGCTTCGCAAAACCGTCAATTCACAACGCAGCAAGGAGAACGCGGTCGCCTTGAGATCCTTCGTCAAACACGGGACCTCGCCCGTGTCCGCCAACGCCTTCTATCTCGAGTGCCTCAAGAAACTCCGCTTCACCGATGAGGGGAAACGCGCCGAGGCCTGGCGAACCTATCGGGACAACAACGACGACCTTTTCAATAGTGTCTACCATCGCCAGGCCAAGCAGATGGAGCTGCGCTATCTCATCATGACGATCAATGCCGCCCACGAGGAGGATCGGCGAGAACTCATGCCCCAGCTCATCAGCTACATCGACGCGCTCTTGTCCATCGACGGCCGCGCCTACGAGCACATGCAGAGCGCCGATAGCTCGGTCTTCACCGAGGTCTACGACATTCAGAGTTCCATCGATCCCGGAGACTGGCAGATGGATCCGACCAACGTCGGCGGCATCTACGACAGCGCCGTCCTGCCTCACATGCGCAATCACCGCGATCCCCGCCTGGTCCCCGCCTGGCTCAAGAAGATCGAGCACATGACCGACTACGCTGAAAAGGTCAAGGAAGGCGAGGCCGCGGAACAGCGAGAGGCCGAACGTGAAGACCGCCGGCAATCAAGGGGCGGCGGCAACCCCGAGACAACCGCCGAGGCGCGTGCGGAGCGTGACCGCTATGAGGAGTTCATGACTGAGACTCTGCCGGAGGCGAAATGGAATATGTGTGAGGACCTCGCCGAGAATGGCTTCCGCGACGAGGCCATCCCACTGATGTTTCAGGTCATCCGAGAACACGCGGAGTTCAGCGACGTGCCTTCCTGGCTTTCGAGTCTGGAGGCGCTTCTCCGGGCCGCCTTGAAGGAGAGCACGGGGGGCGGCGATTCCACCGGTTCGACCGAGTGAGGCGCCTTCTCCCCCTACCAATCTTCTTTTCCCCTTGATGGACCTCAATCCGTCGGAGGTTCCCTCCAACGACAGAACTGTCACGCCGTGTCGCTATCCCGGGCGGGTCTGGGCCCCCGATTCTTTCCTTCCCGCGAGGGCAAACGCCCCGCCTTACCGGCGCTTCCGGAGCCGTTCCCGCAGGCTGGCTGGGCTCACTCGATGGCCAGAGGCAACCACACGCTCATCTCGCCTCGCCCACGGTTGGCCAAGGCGTAGTAGGGAATGAGCCGGGTCTCCACCGGGATCGCCTCGCCCCGCGTCCAGGGCCGGTAGAGCCGCCCGCTCCAATCCGAAGCAGTCTTGCGGGCTTGCAGGGTTCCTTGCAAAACGCTCACGCCTTGCAGCAATCGGTCGTCGTAGCGAATTTCCCAATCCATGTTGGCGGGAATCCTCACCTCACTTAAAGATACCCCGGAGGGCAAATCGACCGACTCCAGACAATAGACGATCGGCCCCCGCTTGACCGCCACTTCATTGCGATTTTCCTCCACCAGCGGATGGGCCTCCATCAACTGCGGCTCCATCGCCAAGCGGAGCTCGATACGGTCCCCCTCCTCCCAATCGAAATCCAAGGTGTGAAAAGTGCCAGAGTTCACCGGCCCGGAAAGGCGTCGACCATTGACGCTGACGATCGCCGACGACGTCCAGCCGGGAATCCGCAAACGCAAATGGCAGGGCTGCTCAGGAGCCGTTTCCCAGGTGAGCGTGATCGTCCCATCCCAGGGATAGGCGGTCTCCTGCCTCAAGGTGAACCCGTCAGTCTCCAAGAGGCTGCCGCCATAGAGATTGACCCAGAGAGCGTCCTCCGAGCGGGCATAGGCATAGGTCCCGACTTCGGTAACCATGCGCACCAAGTTGAGCGGACAACAAAAGGAAGTCACGAAGGGCACGCGCTCTCGCGACCATCGCAGATCCACCGGAAGGGGGTCGGTGGTCCGCAACGGATTCACGTAAAAAAAGTCTCGCCCCTCCAGGCTCACGCCGGAAAGCACGCTGTTGTAGAGCGCCAATTCCAAGACGTCGAGGTAGCGGGCCTCGCCCGTGACGAGAAACATCCGCCAGTTCCACAAGACATTGCCAATGTTCGCGCAGGTCTCATTGTGCGCGGTCGTGTTGGGAAGTTGATAGTTCCGTCCGTAAGCTTGGTGAATCCGCGTGATGATCGCCTGCTCCTTGGACCCATCAGGCGCCGCGCCGTCGTAGAGAGCGCCGCCGCCGGTGAGATACATCCTCCGCTCCACCAGATTGCGCCACAAATCTTCCAGCGTCTCCCGTCGGCGATCATCTCCCGCCTCGGCATAGAGATCCGCCACGCCAGCGTAAAGATAGTTGGCCCGCACCGCATGTCCCATCACTTCGGTCTGCTCATGGAAAGGGAGGCGATCCTGATTGTCGTCGCCCCCCTCCCCGCTGGCCGCCACGAGATCTCGCATTTCAATCAACTTCTTCGCCAGTTCAAGGTAGCGGGTCTCCCGGGTAAGCCGGTAAAGCTCGATGACGCCCATGTAGTGCGAGGGACAAACCGAATTGCGCGCGAGTTCGCTGCTGGGGTTTTCAAATGTCCGATCCAGAAAATCCGCTGTTTTGCGCGCGATCGCCAAAAACTGATCTTCTCCCGTGACCCGGCGATGCACGCACGCCGCAGTGATCAAATGGCCCATGTTGTACATCTCAAAGGCGAAGCGATCCTGAAAAGGACGCGCATCGGGGTCACCCTGGCGCTGCCCGATCAAGACGGGCGTATGCAGGTAACCGTCCTCTCGCTGCGCCTGGCCGATCACCTCGATGATCTCATCGATCCGCTGCTTCCAGGTCTCGTCACCCGTCAAGCCCATCACCACGATGGCCGCCTCCATCCACTTATAAAAATCGCCGTCATTCCACTTGGCACCGTGATAACCACCCTCGCTCAGACCAGCCGCTCTCCGGAAGTGCTCGAAGAAGGGCTTGTAATCGGTCCCCCGCATCAATTCCCACATGGCCGGTACCATCTGATCGCGGCAAACCGCAAAGCGCCGCGCCCAGAAACCCTCGGTCCAGCGGACATCAAGCAATCCCACCGGCCTCACGGCGGCGAAGGGGCTCTGGCTCGTGTCGACCAAGCCCGATTCCGCGGAAGCGGTGGATGCCAATCCAAGCGCAATGAAGAAACCGGCGAGTTTCATGGCGAGACCGTGTCCACGTTATTCCCGAGATTCCGGTAGTCGATGAATTCCCGCAGAGCGGTTCCGTTGAGAAACTCTTCCACATTGGTGTAACCATCGCCATCTCCGTCGGCCGTGCCATCGGCCCGAGCTTTAGGGTCCAGGCCATGACTGCTCTCCCAGGCGTCCGGCATCCCATCACCATCGCCATCTTCAGGCACCTCCGCAGGTTCGTAAGCATACTCTGGGTAGCCGCCCACCTGATCGGGATCCTCGACGATGCCGTTCTCCGTGAGGAAGTTCCCCGTCCGCACGGACTCCACTACCCGACGGTCGACCGCATCCCGCCGGGGAAGCGTGGCCCCGGCCTTGGCCAGCACACTCGCATAAGCCTCTTCCGCCGTCTGCTGGGCCACCGGCCAACCCTCAAACGACGTCCTCACCCGGGCCAGGGGCGAGGCGGCTCCCCGATCCGAATCCTTCATGCCCTGCCAATTGTCGGCGGTGATCTCTGGATGCCCTTCGACCACATTCCCCGCGACGTACCACTTGCCAGGGCGCCGAGCCGCCTGTGGAAACCAGCCGCCCGGCTCAAACTGTCTTCCCGGCGAGTACTGAGAACGCTCCTCGATGCGGGCGATGACGCCGCGCATGTTGGCATTGGTCGCCGGGCCCGGCTTGTAGTAGTTGGCAATCACATTGATCAACGAAGTCTCATCACCTCCGTCCATCGTGCGGTGTCGCCAGTTGAAGATCACATTGTTGCGATAATCAAATTCACTACCCATCCCGATGGAGGGGTTTCGTCCGGTATTGCAGGCAAACAAGTTGTGGTGAAAGGTGGCGTCTTCGCCTCCCCAGGTCCCGCCGAAGGCATGGTTCTTGGCATTGAGTGCTTCGCTAGAAATGCAGTATTGCACCGTGAGATTCTTTACCGGCAGTTTGCGGTCTTTTCCGTCCTCTGTGTTCCTCACCATGTGGCGATAGAGAGAAAGATTCTCGTCCATTCCCCAGCTGGTCGAGCAGTGATCGACCACAATTTGGCCCTCCGGATTGCCGCCGGTGTTGTCCGAGCCCTGCCCACCTTCGGGCTTGCCCCGCCGCACTCTCAGGTGACGCACGATGACGTTCCGCGTGTTCAGATTGACCGAGTCGTGCGCCAGACACACGCCATCGCCCGGGGCTGACTGTCCGGCAATGGTGAGATCGGGATGCTCGATGTCGACGGCCGATTCCAGGTAAATGATGCCAGCCACGCGAAAGACGACGATCCGAGGGCCCTCGCTTTCCACCGCGGCGCGAAAGCTTCCGGGTCCGCGATCGCCGAGATGGGTCACGGGGATGACGCGGCCGCCGCGTCCACCGGTGGCAAACATCCCGCCGCCCCAAGCCCCGGGGAAAGCCGGGATTCCCGGCTCGAGCAGAGGGGGCAAGGGCGGGATCTGAACGTCCACTTCCTGAGCCTGGATCCCGGACCACGCGGAGGCCATGATCAGGGGAAGAGCGAGCAAGAATCGATGCGTTGGTTTCATAGGCGTTCGCCGATTCGCCCGAACGCAACCGAGTTTGTCCAGACTGGACCGCAAGAAGATCATCGTGGTAGCCAAACCTCAGGTCCACCGCATTCGCCGACTGCCCTTGACCGGCTACAAGCCCCCTCCTTCTTTAAGGGTGTGAAGCCATCGCCCCTCTGCTCAAACCGGATCTGGACCTCCCGACGGGTCTCCTCCATTGCGTGGATTCTTCTGAGTCTCGCCGGGATCACCGGGAGCCGCGCCGAGGTCGATTTCAACGAATCCATTCGCCCGATCTTCAACGCCCACTGCGTGAGTTGCCACGGGGGCGTCAAGAAGGCTTCCGGCATCTCTTTTCTCGCGCGGGAGGACGCCCTTACCGAAGGCAAATCGGGCGCAGCGGCCATCGTCCCCCAGGAGCCCGAGCGCTCCGAGCTCTTGCGGCGTGTCCGTTCAGCCGATCTCGACGAGCGCATGCCGCCTCCGAACCATGGTCCGGCACTGGGTGCCGTGGAGATTGAGCTGCTGGAACAATGGATCGAGGAAGGCGCGCCCTGGAAAGAACACTGGGCCTTCGAACCGCCGGAGGCTTCGCCGCTTCCTCCCGTTTCCGACCCGGATTGGTGCCAAAACCCAATCGATCGCTACGTGCTTCATCGGCTGGACGAGGAAGGCCTCAAGCCCAGCCCGCCCGCCAGCCGGGAATCATGGCTCCGGCGCGTGGCCTACGATCTCACCGGCCTACCGCCCACCCCCGAGCAACTGGACGCCTTCCTCGCCGACACGGATCCACAGGCCCACGCCAAGGTCGTGGAAGAACTTCTCAAATCCCCGGCCTTCGGAGAGCGCTGGGCCGCCATGTGGCTGGACCTGGCCCGTTACGCAGACTCGGACGGTTTGGGCGTGGACGGTCGCCGGGAAACCTGGGCCTACCGGGACTGGGTGGTACGCGCCTTCGCGAAGAACAAACCCTTCGATCAATTCATCGTCGAACAACTCGCGGGCGATCTGTTGCCCGAGGCCACGACGGATCAGCTGGTCGCCACCGCTTTCCACCGCCAGACCCAGAGCAATGGCGAGGGAGGCACGGATGACGAGGAGTTTCGCGTGGTCGCCGTCATGGACCGTGTCAGCACGACCTGGGAAGCTTTTCAAGGCGTGACCTTCGGCTGTGTCCAGTGTCACTCCCATCCCTACGACCCGATCGAGCACGATGAATACTATCAGTTTCTCTCGTTCTTCAACAACACCGCGGATGCCGATCTGGACGGTGCCTGGCCTCGGTTCCGCGTTCCCAACGACCGGGCCGCTTTCGGCCGGGCCGAAGGCTTGCGCGAAACGATCCGTGAACTCGCTCGAGATCTCACACGGGACGCCCTCGCAAAGATGCGAGACACCACGTGGTGGACCTCTCCCGCCGCCGACGTCCGGGCCACGTCAACCGGCAACGGCGTTCGGATGATCGACGGGGAGAACGGATCCGAGTTCCTTGCCACCGGCAACATCGAAGCCGGCACCGAGTACTTTTTCGAGTTCAGCGCGCCCGAGTCCGGGGAGCGGCTCACCGCCTTGAAGATCGACATCTTGCCAGTCGATGAAAGCACCGCCGTCCACACGCCGGAGTGGAGCGGCATCCTCTCCCGCCTTCAGTTAGAGGTGTGGCACGAAGGTGACGAAAGCTATCAGACGGTCGAGTTGGACCGCGTCATTGGTGACGAGGCCGAGCCAGTTTACGATCCCAACGAGAGTCTCAAACGCGGAGGTGGCGGTTTTGGCGCGATGAGCAAGATCTTCCAGCGCCGGCGCTGCGTCGTTGTGCCAGCCTCACCGATTCCCCTCAAGCCCAGCAGCGTCCTGATGTTGAGTTTGAAACACAACATCCAAGCCCTGGGGGCCTTTCCTCTGGTGACACAGCGTGGGGCCTTTCACGTCACCGATGATCCCCGGTGGACCGGGTTCGCCCGTGACGATCGATGGAAGCGTCTGGAAGACGCCCGAGATCAATACCGGGAAATTCCCGCGACCACCGTCCCCGTCATGCGGGAGCGCCCGTCCCATTTGCCCAGGGCCAACCATACCTTCGTTCGGGGCAATTGGCTCGACAAAGGTGACTCCGTGAAACCCGGGACGCCGGCCTTCCTTCCACCCCTGCCCGACGACGCCCCCCGCGATCGATTGGCTTTGGCCCGCTGGCTGGTCAATGAGGAAAACTCGCTCACCGCGCGCGTGGCGGTCAATCGCTTCTGGGAACAGCTCTTCGGCTACGGCCTCGTTCTCACGCTGGAGGATTTCGGCGCGGCCGGCGCCAAGCCGTCCCATCTGGAACTGCTCGACTGGCTCGCTCTCCACTTCCGCGACCACCTTCACTGGGACGTCAAGGAACTCCTGCGAATGATGGTCCTCTCCTCGACCTATCGACAGGACGCGGCCGCGCCGCCAGAAATGCATGAGCGCGATCCCCAGAACCGCTTGTTAGCCCGTGGGCCGCGCCGGCGTCTGAAGGCGGAAATGATTCGCGACGGAGCACTCGCCGCGAGCGGTCTCTTGAATCGGAAATCTTTCGGCCCGCCCGTCCGGCCGCCTCTTCCGGAGGGCGTGTGGAAACCCTTTTCCAGAGACCCCTGGAACACTGACACCGATGAAGACCGTTACCGCCGCGCCCTCTACACTTATTGGAAGCGCAGCATACCCTTCCCTTCTCTGGTGACCTTCGACGCGCCCAGCCGCGAACTGTGTACGCAGCGCAGGCTTCCGAGCAACACGCCGCTCCAGGCCCTGGTCACCCTGAATGACCCCGTCTATGTCGAGGCCGCCCGGGCTCTTGCCAAACGGATGGAAGAAACACACGACGACCTGGAGGCGCGACTACGCCACGGTCATCGACTCACCACCTCACGAAATCCCACGCGGCAAGGCATTGAAGAGCTGATGGACCTCTACGAGCGTCTTCTTGGCGCCTACCAAGCGGAGAAACCGAAAGGCGTAAAGGACCACGAATCCGCCGCTCTCGAGGTCATCGCATCAGTCTTGCTCA
The DNA here is from genome assembly GCA_965204485.1 of Verrucomicrobiales bacterium. Classification (GTDB taxonomy): domain Bacteria; phylum Verrucomicrobiota; class Verrucomicrobiia; order Verrucomicrobiales; family DEV007; genus JAACDM01. The sequence continues at coordinate 83,891 of CBDBEZ010000131.1, read as the reverse complement.
ATCTCGACGAAGCTCTCACCAAATGAAAACGTCAATCTTGTTAGAACAGCTCGAAAGGGAGCGACTGACCGCCACCACTCGGCGCCATTTCCTGCGAAACTGCTCCACCGGCCTGGGCGGCATGTGGCTCGGCTCACAGCTCGCCGCTGCCAGCAAGGCGCCGATCAGTCACGATCCCGCGTCGCCGCTGGGCAGCCTTCCGTCCCACATCACCGCTCCGGCCAAACGGGTCATCTATCTCCACATGATCGGGGCGCCCAGCCAATTGGAGTTGTTCGATTACAAGCCTCTGCTCCACCGGCTCGACGGCCAGGATTGCCCCCAGGAATTCCTGGAGGGCAAGCGCTTCGCCTTCATTCGGGGCGTGCCCAAGATGCTCGGCCCCCAGTACGACTTTCAGCAACACGGTCAGTCCGGGGCCTGGGTTTCCGATCGCCTGCCCGAGATCGCCAAGCAGGTCGATGATCTCTGCTTCATCAAAACGATGACCACCGAGCAGTTCAACCACGGCCCGGCCCAGCTCATGGTCCACACCGGTCACGCGACGCTCGGAAAGCCTTCCATTGGCTCCTGGGTCACCTGGGGTCTGGGCAGCGAAAACGAAAATCTGCCAGGATTCATGGTGCTCATCTCTGGAGGACGCTTGCCGCGGGTCGGCAAGTCGCTGTGGGGTTCCGGCTTCCTTCCCAGCGTTTACCAGGGCGTGCAATGCCGTTCCGTCGGCGATCCGGTGCTCAACATCGCCAATCCCACCGGAGTGACTCGGAACATCCGGCGAGCCGCGCTCGACGGCCTGAACCGCCTCAACGCGATGACCCACGAAAAGGTCGGTGATCCCGAGATCATCACGCGCATCTCTCAGTACGAAATGGCATTTCGCATGCAGATCTCCGCGCCCGAGGTGATGTCAATCGACAGTGAACCCGCGCACATTCACGAAAAGTATGGCACTCAGCCCGGCAAAGAGAGTTTCGCCAACAACTGCCTTCTGGCGCGGCGTTTGGTGGAGAACGGCGTCCGCTTTGTCCAGATCTTCGACTGGGGCTGGGACACTCACGGATCCAACCGGAGCGAGTCTCTCAACGGCGGTTTCGTGGAAAAATGCCAGCAGATCGACCGGCCCATTGCGGCCCTCTTGAGCGATCTCCGAGAACGTGGACTCCTGGAAGACACGCTGGTGGTCTGGGGAGGCGAGTTTGGGCGCACGCCCATGCGCGAGAATCGGAACGGCCGGGAAATGCAGTTCGTCGGGCGCGACCACAATCCCCATGCTTTCACTCTCTGGATGACCGGCGCCGGCATCAAACCGGGCATCACCTACGGGGAGACCGATCCCCTCGGCTACCAGGCCGCCGATCGTCCAGTCCCCCTGCGGGATTTTCACGCCACTCTCCTGCATCTTCTGGGCATCCCTCACAAATACCTCCACTACCCCTTCCAGGGCCTGAATCAACGCCTCACCGGCGTCAAACCGAGCCAAGTGGTCCGGGACGTCTTGAGTTGATTGGCAGGTGCGGGGAAGGCCGGAGAGATCTTTCCTCGCATCCATCGTCCGCGGAGCGGCCGAACCACCGCTCTTGTCTCCACGTCATTCCGAACTCGACGAGCTCGGGGCGGATCGATTCGATTCCGGAGCCGTGCCCTCAGCATCTTCCTCCGGCGGCACCAAGGCCAAAACCCTCTGGTTCGGCTTCCAGAGACAGGGTTGCGATTCCGTGACCACGTGCAGCGTCTCCCCATCGGCTTCCCAGAAAAAGAGCACGAAGGCTTTCTCTCCGTAGCGTTCGCGAAACGCCCCTTCGTCGAACTGCTCCGTCATGCGGGTTTTCTTGAACACGTAGCCCGCGTCGATGAGGGCTTGGGGGATCGAAAAACTCGGCTTTCCCTCGAAAGGAATCTGGACGCGAAACTCATGTCCCAGGCGATCTCGCTCCAGATGTTCTGGTTTCGCCTCCGGACTCAGCTGAAAGATGTTCTGCCTGCCGAATCGATGGGCAAACTCCCGGCAGGCCAGGCTGTTGCTTTCGTCGTAACTGATTAGCGCTCCTAACCAGCAAACGCCACAGGCATCTCATGCAAGGGTACGCTCGCTTGCGATGATTTTGGCAAGCGACTTGAATACGGAACTCGCTCCTCGCAGCGAGAGAGTCGAGAGCACACTCTCGAATGCCGCGTAGGCATTGGCTCCCCGCTCCGTCTTGGAACATTGCGACACCTTGCGGGCGACGATCGCCGGCCTGAGCATCCGCTCGGCGATGTTGTTGGTCGGCTCTACCTCCGGATCCTCCAGGAACATCGTTAAATTCCCTTGGTCGAAGTGCCGGCCAAGCTCATTGCGCATGCGTTGGTTGTCGGGATCTTTGAGCGTCCGGTCCCGCAGGTAATGATCGAGTTCATAGATCTTTTTCAAGCTCTCTTCCTCGTATTCTCGTGAGTGAGAAGTTCTGTAACTGGATCATCATGCGGCGAAGCGTGAACCTTCGGAGCGAGTGAAGTCTATTTTATCAAGGATGAATTTTCGGAACGCTGAACCTTTTCCGCCGTGGTGCAAAAATCCAGGCAGCGTGTTTTTCAAGGCGGCTGAGACAATCATTTCCGAAGGCAGCACGTCTGGGCGGATGGTTCGGATCCAGGTTCCAAAGTGTTTCCAGACCAGACCGTCACATGTCATGGCAAGGTACTGTAACATGCCCTGAGCGATCATGCCGGTCTGCACAAACACATGATATGCGTGCATCTTTCTCTGCACCTGTCTGCGATATTTCTCGGTAGTCCGGTGGAGGTATTGGTTACCATTGCGACGCTTGAGCGGTCGCATAGCGGCCATCCAGAAATGGTATCCGAATGAGCCGACCGAATGCACCGCTTGCTTGAAAGCGACTTCGATCTTGAAACGCAAACTGTAGAGCAAGATGATCTCCTGAGCTTCCATGGTGAGGTCGGTAGACAAGAGGATGATCCGCCCTCTCGTGGGATGATCGACGAGAATGAAGCGGACCATCGCCCCGGCGGGCTTCCACAACAGATCCACCGACTTGAACCGGACAGAGATGTTTCTCTCCCCATATACGGGACTGGGAACGGAACTGAAGCCGCCCGTTCCAAAGACATTCTGGAGCTTCACCGCAGCGCCATACTTTTTCGGTCGTCCGCGTTTGCGTTTGCGTGGCACTGCCGCAGGCCGAAAGCCGGTTGTCGTGCGTCGAACCCTCGTGACCAGCACACCGGAACGCCCCTTGGTGCTCCGGATCACCTTTCCGTTGGCGTAGTAGGCGTCGGCCAGCAAGACGAACTCCTGACCTCTACAGACGGATGCGAGCATCTCGTTGGCCTTGTCGATCAAGGTTCTCCTGTCGCGGTTTGAAGTGACGATACCTTCGTGAATGCGTGCACAGACCGGAACGCAGAAGAAGTATCCGCCAACCTGACAGAGCACGCCGAAGGCCTGAAAGGAATGGCTCATGATGAAGTGAGGCTTGGAATTGGACTCGGACTGTTGATGCAGATACTTCACCGCAGGCATCTTGCGGCCCTCCTTGGACTTCTTGATGCCGTCGAGAACCAGGACGGGGCGACAACCGATCTTGTAGACAGGGAAGTGCTTGATCACGATGGCGAACCAAAGTTCTGCAAGCCGGTCCGTCTTCACGGCATTGCTGTGGAAGAAATGGAGTAAGTGCTCATAGAAGTGTTCTGACAAACCGAGAGCGCGGACGAAACTGGAAACCCCGAGGAGGTCATTGCGCACGGAGAAAGCGGCCAAGACGAGCAGAAACCAGAGAAAGGTGCGGGCTCTCGAGAAAGCGGGTCGCAGAAAACAGACGATATTCCACCAAGAAATCCAGAGATCCATAACAAATGATTTGATTTTCCTAGACATTCACATATATAAGCTCGCGAGTGAGAAGTTCTGTAACTGGATCATCATGCGGCGAAGCGTGAACCTTCGGAGCGAGTGAAGTCTATTTTATCAAGGATGAATTTTCGGAACGCTGAACCTTTTCCGCCGTGGTGCAAAAATCCAGGCAGCGTGTTTTTCAAGGCGGCTGAGACAATCATTTCCGAAGGCAGCACGTCTGGGCGGATGGTTCGGATCCAGGTTCCAAAGTGTTTCCAGACCAGACCGTCACATGTCATGGCAAGGTACTGTAACATGCCCTGAGCGATCATGCCGGTCTGCACAAACACATGATATGCGTGCATCTTTCTCTGCACCTGTCTGCGATATTTCTCGGTAGTCCGGTGGAGGTATTGGTTACCATTGCGACGCTTGAGCGGTCGCATAGCGGCCATCCAGAAATGGTATCCGAATGAGCCGACCGAATGCACCGCTTGCTTGAAAGCGACTTCGATCTTGAAACGCAAACTGTAGAGCAAGATGATCTCCTGAGCTTCCATGGTGAGGTCGGTAGACAAGAGGATGATCCGCCCTCTCGTGGGATGATCGACGAGAATGAAGCGGACCATCGCCCCGGCGGGCTTCCACAACAGATCCACCGACTTGAACCGGACAGAGATGTTTCTCTCCCCATATACGGGACTGGGAACGGAACTGAAGCCGCCCGTTCCAAAGACATTCTGGAGCTTCACCGCAGCGCCATACTTTTTCGGTCGTCCGCGTTTGCGTTTGCGTGGCACTGCCGCAGGCCGAAAGCCGGTTGTCGTGCGTCGAACCCTCGTGACCAGCACACCGGAACGCCCCTTGGTGCTCCGGATCACCTTTCCGTTGGCGTAGTAGGCGTCGGCCAGCAAGACGAACTCCTGACCTCTACAGACGGATGCGAGCATCTCGTTGGCCTTGTCGATCAAGGTTCTCCTGTCGCGGTTTGAAGTGACGATACCTTCGTGAATGCGTGCACAGACCGGAACGCAGAAGAAGTATCCGCCAACCTGACAGAGCACGCCGAAGGCCTGAAAGGAATGGCTCATGATGAAGTGAGGCTTGGAATTGGACTCGGACTGTTGATGCAGATACTTCACCGCAGGCATCTTGCGGCCCTCCTTGGACTTCTTGATGCCGTCGAGAACCAGGACGGGGCGACAACCGATCTTGTAGACAGGGAAGTGCTTGATCACGATGGCGAACCAAAGTTCTGCAAGCCGGTCCGTCTTCACGGCATTGCTGTGGAAGAAATGGAGTAAGTGCTCATAGAAGTGTTCTGACAAACCGAGAGCGCGGACGAAACTGGAAACCCCGAGGAGGTCATTGCGCACGGAGAAAGCGGCCAAGACGAGCAGAAACCAGAGAAAGGTGCGGGCTCTCGAGAAAGCGGGTCGCAGAAAACAGACGATATTCCACCAAGAAATCCAGAGATCCATAACAAATGATTTGATTTTCCCAGACATTCGCATATATAAGCTAATGACCATGAAAAAGATCAGATCACTGAAAAAAGAGTCCAGAAACTTGCGGCAAAGTTAGCTGCAATCGGGCCAATGCGGCCTGGGAGCATCAGCAAGCAATACCGAGATCGACAACGCCAGCGCGGCGTGTATTACCAACTGAGCTACACGCATAAGATGAGGAGCCGGACTGAACACGTCTGGCCAGACCACGTGAAGGGACTACGAAAAGAAACAAAGGAGTACAAGAAATTCAAGAAACTGACCACCGAACTGATCGATCTGAGCATTGAACTATCCAAGGCGAAGATCGCTCTATTACGCAGTCAGACAGACACGCCAGGCAAAGAGAAACCGGTCTGAGAACTTCCCACTCACGAGATATAAGGTAATGACCATGAAAAAGATCAGATCACTGAAAAAAGAGTCCAGAAACTTGCGGCAAAGTTAGCTGCAATCGGGCCAATGCGGCCTGGGAGCATCAGCAAGCAATACCGAGATCGACAACGCCAGCGCGGCGTGTATTACCAACTGAGCTACACGCATGAGATGAGGAGCCGGACTGAACACGTCTGGCCAGATCACGTGAAGGGACTACGAAAAGAAACAGAGGAGTACAAGAAATTCAAGAAACTGACCACCGAACTGATCGATCTGAGCATTGAACTATCCAAGGCGAAGATCGCTCTATTACGCAGTCAGACAGACACGCCAGGCAAAGAGAAACCGGTCTGAGAACTTCCCACTCACGAGTTCTGAAAGATAACGAGACCGCCGAAAGAGGTCAGTTCTTGATCTTCAAATTTGATCGCCGGAATCGTTCTGGACTTTGCATTAATCGTACGTCGTGCTACTCTCACTGTAGGTGGCTTTTGGGTTGAAGTGTTTGGTGTTTTGGTAGATTTCAAATCAACCTTATCCCAAAGGCCCCTGCCACTATTTTCTTGGGATTCTTGCCCCGATTTATGAAACTATGGGGGTGATTCATCTCGTTCTGCGTGTTCCCATTGCTCCAGAGCCGCACGTAGCGTGCTTTCAAACCATGAGCGTCCACCACCCTTCCCAGGTTCGTGTCGACATAGGCCCAATCCCTCCCCAATTCGAATCCCAGCGTGTTGTCGTGGTCCGCATTGAAAAGCGTGCGCGTGCTTTGCGGGGGAAAAGCCGGATCACGGGAAACTTGCACGATGACATCCACGTAGGCGCGCGGGTTTTTGTGAAAATGCCAGAACCAGATCCCAAACAACTCGGCGTCGACTCCCAAGTCGATCTGCACCCATTGCGCTCCCGGGTTCAATTCGACATAACGGCCATCGCTCCCGTCCTTGACTCCGTCGGTGATCACTCTGTGCCTCCAGGTGGGTGACAATCACGATGATTACGCGGAGAGTATCCGCGAGCTGGCCGAGTTTGTGGGGCTTGGGGAGAGTGGTCTATCGTTTCGCGATTTCCGCACCAGGGTGGAGGACCTCGCGGCCAGGGACCGCCCGGCAATTATCGGGCGGGATGCCCTGGAATCAACGGCGAACTGGCGGAGGACGATCAAGCGTATTCGCGCCCTGCACGAGCGAGAGGTTACGCTCTCCGACGGACAGCTAGTGAGGATTATGATAGACCACGAGGCCAAAAACCGGCGCTACCACCGCATCCTCGTGGAGGAATTGCCGCCCCGAGCTGCGCCCCAGCAATTACCGCAGGAAGCACCGCTGCGCGAGGTAAAACTCGTCCAGGCCGCCAGGAACCCGGTCAGGAAGGCTTCTCGCGCGTATTACCGGGCACCGTGCGTACCAATAGTCGAGCGAGTGAGGAAGTATCTCGCGACGATGGACAAGGCCGTCAGCGGCCAGCGCGGGCACGACACCACATTCCGGGTGGCATGTGCACTGGTCCAGGGGTTCGGGCTCTCCCCGACTGAGGCCCTACCATTGATGCAAGAATACAACGCCACCCTGGACGAGCAATGGACGGAGCGCGAGTTGCAGCACAAATTACCCCATAGTTTCATAAATCGGGGCAAGAATCCCAAGAAAATAGTGGCAGGGGCCTTTGGGATAAGGTTGATTTGGAATCTACCAAAACACCAAACACTTCAACCCAAAAGCCACCTACAGTGAGAGTAGCACGACGTACGATTCATGCAAAGTCCAGAACGATTCCGGCGATCAAATTTGAAGATCAAGAACTGACCTCTTTCGGCGGTCTCGTTATCTTTCAGAAGCTCTTTCAGGAATTGGATCTGGAGGGGAAGCTTCAGCAGTGCTTTGGTCCACTGGATCGGCGCATGTCCCGCTTCTACAAGTTCCACAAGGTTTTCATGTGTCTTATCGTGCATCTTATACTGGGCTACCGGATGCTTCGCGATTTGGACTACTACCGAGATGATCCCCTTGTACGACAGGTTTTGGGGATGCACCCATTGCCCAGTGTCCCAACGATGAGCCGGATGTTGGGAGAGGTCGATTGTCAAAGCCTTGAGAGGATGAGAGAGATGAATCATTTCGTTTGCCTGTCGCGACTTCAGGAGGAGGGAATCAAACGCATCACGCTTGATTTGGACGGAAGCGTGCAGAGCACGAGTCGCCATGCGGAAGGGACGGCTGTGGGATTTAACAAGAAGAAAAAAAGCGAGCGCAGTTATTATCCACTGCTCGCGACGATCGCTCAAACCGGACAAATCTTCGACTTCCTTCATCGAAGTGGCAACGTCCATGACTCCAATGGAGCAGTGGAGTTCCTCCGTTCCTGCGTGGAGAAGATTCGCAAGGTGCTGCCTGATGTGCAGATCGAGTTGCGCGCCGACAGCGCGTTTTTCAGCGATCAGATGGTTTCAGAGGCAAAGACCCTGGGCCTGGAATATACGTTCTCGGTGCCTTTCGAGCGGCTCGTGGAACTCAAGGGCATCATCGAGAAGCGCCGTCGCTGGTCCCGAACCCGAGGCGGAGAGGGAAAAACTCATCACTTCGAAATCCGCTGGAAGCCAAAAAGTTGGGCGCGCAAAGCGCGCATTTTGTGCATTCGAACCATGAGGCGCACTCAGCGCAAAGGATCGCTCCAACTGGATCTTTTCGAACCAGTCGAGGAGAACTATGAATACGAGGCGATCATCACCAACAAGACAAACACGGCCGCTCATGTGGTGAAATTTCATGAAGGGCGTGGCTCTCAGGAGAAGATTTTTGGCGAAGCCAAGAGCCAGGCCCAGATGGACTATATTCCGGCCAAGCGACGTGCCGCCAACGAAGCTTTCCTTTTGGCCAGTATCCTCACCCACAATCTCACACGCGAAATGCAGATGCGATCTGCGGAGCGGTCACGCAAATCGTCCCCCAAAAGGGCTGCGGAGTGGATCTTTGAAGGACTCGGCACCTCGCGAGTGAGAAGTTCTGTAACTGGATCATCATGCGGCGAAGCGTGAACCTTCGGAGCGAGTGAAGTCTATTTTATCAAGGATGAATTTTCGGAACGCTGAACCTTTTCCGCCGTGGTGCAAAAATCCAGGCAGCGTGTTTTTCAAGGCGGCTGAGACAATCATTTCCGAAGGCAGCACGTCTGGGCGGATGGTTCGGATCCAGGTTCCAAAGTGTTTCCAGACCAGACCGTCACATGTCATGGCAAGGTACTGTAACATGCCCTGAGCGATCATGCCGGTCTGCACAAACACATGATATGCGTGCATCTTTCTCTGCACCTGTCTGCGATATTTCTCGGTAGTCCGGTGGAGGTATTGGTTACCATTGCGACGCTTGAGCGGTCGCATAGCGGCCATCCAGAAATGGTATCCGAATGAGCCGACCGAATGCACCGCTTGCTTGAAAGCGACTTCGATCTTGAAACGCAAACTGTAGAGCAAGATGATCTCCTGAGCTTCCATGGTGAGGTCGGTAGACAAGAGGATGATCCGCCCTCTCGTGGGATGATCGACGAGAATGAAGCGGACCATCGCCCCGGCGGGCTTCCACAACAGATCCACCGACTTGAACCGGACAGAGATGTTTCTCTCCCCATATACGGGACTGGGAACGGAACTGAAGCCGCCCGTTCCAAAGACATTCTGGAGCTTCACCGCAGCGCCATACTTTTTCGGTCGTCCGCGTTTGCGTTTGCGTGGCACTGCCGCAGGCCGAAAGCCGGTTGTCGTGCGTCGAACCCTCGTGACCAGCACACCGGAACGCCCCTTGGTGCTCCGGATCACCTTTCCGTTGGCGTAGTAGGCGTCGGCCAGCAAGACGAACTCCTGACCTCTACAGACGGATGCGAGCATCTCGTTGGCCTTGTCGATCAAGGTTCTCCTGTCGCGGTTTGAAGTGACGATACCTTCGTGAATGCGTGCACAGACCGGAACGCAGAAGAAGTATCCGCCAACCTGACAGAGCACGCCGAAGGCCTGAAAGGAATGGCTCATGATGAAGTGAGGCTTGGAATTGGACTCGGACTGTTGATGCAGATACTTCACCGCAGGCATCTTGCGGCCTTCCTTGGACTTCTTGATGCCGTCGAGAACCAGGACGGGGCGACAACCGATCTTGTAGACAGGGAAGTGCTTGATCACGATGGCGAACCAAAGTTCTGCAAGCCGGTCCGTCTTCACGGCATTGCTGTGGAAGAAATGGAGTAAGTGCTCATAGAAGTGTTCTGACAAACCGAGAGCGCGGACGAAACTGGAAACCCCGAGGAGATCATTGCGCACGGAGAAAGCGGCCAAGACGAGCAGAAACCAGAGAAAGGTGCGGGCTCTCGAGAAAGCGGGTCGCAGAAAACAGACGATATTCCACCAAGAAATCCAGAGATCCATAACAAATGATTTGATTTTCCTAGACATTCGCATATATAAGCTAATGACCATGAAAAAGATCAGATCACTGAAAAAAGAGTCCAGAAACTTGCGGCAAAGTTAGCTGCAATCGGGCCAATGCGGCCTGGGAGCATCAGCAAGCAATACCGAGATCGACAACGCCAGCGCGGCGTGTATTACCAACTGAGCTACACGCATAAGATGAGGAGCCGGACTGAACACGTCTGGCCAGACCACGTGAAGGGACTACGAAAAGAAACAGAGGAGTACAAGAAATTCAAGAAACTGACCACCGAACTGATCGATCTGAGCATTGAACTATCCAAGGCGAAGATCGCTCTATTACGCAGTCAGACAGACACGCCAGGCAAAGAGAAACCGGTCTGAGAACTTCCCACTCACGAGTCGGCACGATTCGCCGCAAAATCATCCAACGTGCCGGACGTCTGACTCGCCCTCGAGGTCGACTCACATTGACACTCGGAGACAATCAGGCCGTCGAAGAAGAAATCGCCTACTACATGATGGCCTGACTGGCCATTTTATGAAACGCTGGGGATTAGACAGCGCCGACAAGGCCCCCGGCAACAAGCCGAGAAGATACCTCCTGGAAAATGAGAGGCCACAAGAGCGGCGGCGCGGAAGAAAGATTTCGTATACGTATACTCCCAAGATGTCGCACCCCGGAAGAGTCAGTAAAAAGGCAGAGCCCATCCAGGAGGTTGAGCCGGAAGAGGCCCAAGAGCAGCCCATCCCTGCATCAGAGCCGGTAACGATATCTACGTTGATCAAATCGTGGAATGGTCCCCCGAGGAGATGCGGAAGAGGCGGGAGGATTGCCAGAAGATAATCCGCGAGGAGGGCATCGAATGGGAGAGGATCAATGGCGAGCGGTTGATCCGGGCGGAGGAGAGCACTCTCCTCTCACTGCGGGCTCGCCTGTCCCCCGATTACAGGGCGGCACAGGCTCGGCGTCTGAGAGAGATCGAGGGGTGGAGTGACATTGACCGGGCACACGAGATCGCCGACCTCATGTGCCCGGAGGGAGAGGAGCAGGATGTTGAGCCGGTCGATAAACTTGACTTGTGCATTGCCGTCGCCCGGCAGCTAACCGTCACCGAGGGAGAGGAGGCCCTTAGCAAATTGTATTGAAATTTGAAATTACAAGAGCGGGATTTTTCCGGGCATTTAGAGGGCCTGATGACGAATTTAGTTAGTTAGGCAAAGGCCCAAAAATGGCATTGGCGGTAATTCTGGAAGCTATTATCGAACAGAAGCCATGAAGCGTGCCAATGTTCTGCGCGCTCGATAAAGGGCAATAAATCGTCGTGGTATGCATGAGAAAACCAAGCACTGATGCCTTCGACCTCATACTCCATTACGGCAATCAAAGGAAGAAATTCTGAAAAATCATACCATGACACCATTAAGTTCTCTTCAAGAGAAAGCATCTTACTCTTTGTTTTTTGGGGGGAAGATTACTCTAATAAGTTCTTCGCTTGAGGGTCCATGTAGCCATGCCGCTGCCGTTTTGACGAGTTCACAGTGACTATCAATCTTCTTTAGCCTCTGATGTGCTGGCGAAAGTTCCTTGAGAGAGAATCCATGTTTTATCGTCTCGCTGTGGCTCGCGCCTTTTGTCAACTTTTAGGTCATTGTCAGCCTTTTTAGTTTAACGATGACGCGAGCTGCGGTAAAGGTAAGCGACGCCAAGCATGACGCCGAGGATGAGAAGCCACCAAAGCCAGGGGAAGGGATTACCAGATGGCCGTGATCCAGAAGCGCTCACTTGATTTCCGGCAAGGGAAGGCGAGAGGACCGAGGCTGTTCCCGGCACAGGTTCTTTGATGGTTTTCTGAGCTTGAATGAGTTTGTGAGGCAATTTCAAGTCCGCCTTCACGCGGAGGGTGTTTCCTTCCCCCACGTAGAGCACGAGCTCCGAAAGGTCTTTACCGACACTAACCACATCGAGCACGTTTTCTGTATCAAACGCTGACAAGTCGAGCCGTGCAAGGGAACTGGTTCTCGTGTTGAAGGCGTAGAGTCGATTTTCAAGAACATCATACCCCTTTTCGTCTTCGATGGAACTATAGCCCAAGAGGACATCGTTAGATGCCCAAAACCATCTTGAAATAAACCACTTCGGCCCTTCATCATAGGTCACATACGGCACCCGGACGGGGATTTCTATCAATTGCCCGTCTTCCTCTATTTCATACAGATGAGCATCGGGAGCCCCGCAATTAATCACGAGCCGGGATTCATCCGGGCTAAGGGCAATGCCTTTAGGGAAAGCTAACAATCTCCAGCAGGAACTCGCCCTCACGAGAGTCGTTTTCTGTTAGCCTAGGCCAACTCGTCACCGGTTGGCGGACTTTGCGCGGGCAACTCCTTTGTCGTCTTTTCGGTATTGCCTCCCGAACGATCAATTCTCTGACTCGCGCTACCATCTCCTGTTTTGTCTCTTCGGTCAGCAGTCCCTCGGACACTTCGAACACTGCCCATAGTGAATTCATTTTGTCGAGCGTCTTCAGGAAACTGATGCTCAACGGCTGGATGTTGCCGCTTTTCGCGGCTTCGCATCGCTCCTGCGCGATGATCGAGCAGGCCATGAGCAATGCCGCCACCTCCTGGGCCGCTGTTTCTGGCGTATGGCTATGAAGAACGTCACTCCCGCGCATGTGGAGCTTGAGTTCCTTGTAGAATATCTCGTGTTCCCAGCGCAAGGCATAGAGCTCCAGCAATTCCTGCGCCGGATACTCCTGCTCATCAATAAGCGTCGTCCATAGCCTCTCCTCGCTCCACTGTCGTGCCCCCGGCTTCCTGATCCGGCCTCGAATCTCACGGATACGGATCTCCCCTTGATTCTCCCGCGGCCCATCAGCCTTCTTTCTGGGCACCCTGATGCTGACCAGCGCGCTTCCATCGGAGAGCCTTTCAGTCTTATGGCTCTTGTTGCTGCCGCGTGCCTTCACCAACAATTCACTATGTGCCGCCCGGCATGATTTCACGAGTTCGTCGAGATACTTCCCCCAACCGTAAAGCCGGTCGACAATCAGCAGACTCCTCTTCGGCAGACTCCCGAGAAGTTCTTTGGCCAGGGTCCATTCGCCTTCTCCTTTCAGGCCGACCGTCGCCGCCTACGGGTTGTGGATGCCAAGTTCCACGAGCGCGCACATCTCTATTTTCGCAAAGGCGGCGGTCATTCTCCTGGAGGCCGCCTTGCTCATGGCAGCCAGAACCTGCGGCGTGTTCGTGACGCTCCATTTCGAGCCATCGATCCCGCACAGGCGCAGCCCCTTGTAGAAACATCCCTTGTGTACGCGTCCATCGGCGAGGGGCTTTAACACCTGCTTCATGAGCCAAGCGAATGGCTCAAGCCCCATCCTCTGGCGCCGTTCCGAGAGCGAACTATCCTTGATCACCACCTCGAACAACTGGAACACATGGGCCGAGAAATGGCCAGCATCACTGATCACGTGATAGACCAGGGAGGCGAGAAGATCCCAGGCCGGCAGCTTGGGGTTGGGGCCGCGGCCTGGGTTCTGCAAGCGTTCGAAGCGATCGCGAACGAATCCGAAAAGATGTTCGAACTGACCAAGGAAACCGCTAACTTGATTGGGATGGGAGTGAGGCATCCACCCCAATTATAACTATTATGGTAAAATGCAACATTTATCTAAAATATTTTGGATCTTTCCCTAAAGGCATTGGGGCTAAGGGAAACGTTACTGTTCCCGTTTTGAGAAATCCTGCGGTCTTCGCCTACCTCAATTATGAGGCCTAACTTGGGAATCTCAATGTGATAGGTGCCATGCGTTGCCCCCCGAAGGCGAATGAAACTGGCTTTGATCCAACTCCTTCATTCCCCCTTCAATGGGCTCAACCTTGATTGGTTCCGCCAGGGACAACCACTCTGGGGGTGGCGCGTTCAGTATTCGGGTCAAACTCTCTGCTCGCTGTCCATGAGCCACGGCGAGCAAGGCCACCATGAAAACCAAACCCTTCATGGCTGATTGAGAATGTGGTTGAAGATGTCTTGGGCGACGCTTTGCCCGAAAGCGCGCTTGATAGCGACACCGGATTCAGTCGATAACTTCACAGAGTCCAGGGCGGCTTCGTTAGACAAGAACTCAACCTCGACAAGACACGCTTTCACGGGATGAAAGGTTCTGGTGTTCCCATTATTGAATAGGCCGTCTCTCGTTACGCGCAACCCCGCTTCCTTTACTCCCCGATCCCTGGCGTTTGCGTCCGAAGCTCGGACAGCGGCCAGGGTGCTTCCGTTGATTGCAGTAGCCAACAGCCGATCTTCACCGATGTTCTCGTTAGTGCTTGAGCGTTCAATGAACGTTTCCGTACCCCGGGCGTCGGTGTGGTGATCGTTGAAGTGAATACTCACAAAAACGTCAGCCCCTTTGTCTCTCGCCTCTTGGGCTCGTTTCTGTAATTCAATGAAATCATCAACGTCTCTGGTCATGACCAACCGTAGCCCTCGCTTTTCATCCGTGAATTTCTCAACCACGTCATCCCGTAGCTGCAACCCATACGCTAATGCTAAGGAACTGCGCAAAAATAAGGTGAACATTTACTTCGAGGGTTTGATTGTGTAATTCCATGAGCCGTGTGTTTCGTGCCTTTCCAGTTTTACGGCGGCCAGTTCCTCGTCCGTCACTTTGATCCCCGTCTCGTAGCTTTTGGTATCGAGCCTGGCCCTGACCTTCAGGCCTCCCTTCGTCGTTGTGCTTCCAATCAACTCGACGATCGTCTGCAGGGTTGCCAGTGGCTCGCCTTGCCAGTTCTGGGTGATGTAGCTGAAGAGACGGTACTCGATCTTGTTCCACTTACTTGTCCCCGGCGGGAAGTGGCAGACGACCAACTTCAGCCCGGTCTCGTTCGCCAACTCCTGGAGCGAAAGCTTCCAAAGCCGCGAGCGGTGGCTGTTGCTCCCACCGCCATCGGCGGTGATTAGCAGCCGACGGGCGTGGGGGAACCGCGCAGAGCCCATTTCCGTCCACCACAACAGGATGCTGCGGGTCGCGAATTGGGCCGTATCACGGTCGATTCCGACGCTAACCCAGCCCTGGTTGTTGAGCATATCGTAAACGCCGTAGGGGATTGCCTTGCCCAGGTCCTTGTCCTTGAAGTCATGCACGCGGACTTGCTCAGGGTTGTCTTTCGGCCTCCACTGCCTCCCGGCGTTCTTGAAATCGCCCACCAACTCCTTCTTCTTGGTGTCCACTGAGATTGCTGGCTGGCCGCAATGTTGGAAGCGACGCACCTGATCGTTGATGTATTCGAACTGCCTGTTGCGATCCGGGTGCTGTGCCCCTTCGCGGGTCTTGCGATTTGCCAGCAGACTGTAGCCGGCCTTGCGCAGCAACGCGGCAACAGTACGCGCACCGACCGGGTGGTTCTGAGATGTGAGTTCCCTGGCAAGCCTCTGAGTGCTCTTCAATGTCCAGCGCAATGGGGATTGAGGGTCGCCTCTACTGAGAGGATCAACTAGCCGCTCAAGAGCCCCAAGCAGTTCCGGATCGGTCTCGGTCACCGGCTTGCGCCCGCCCCCAAGCCGACGGATGCGTCCGTCGGCTTCGGGTGCCGTGTAGTCGCCGCGCCGTAACTGCTTGATGCCCTCAGTGATCGTCGTCCGCGACATCGATGTCGCAAGAGAAACTGCGGATATGCCGCCCCAACCCAATTCCATGGCCTCCGCCGCCGCCCAACACCTCCGGGCCCGCTCGTCCATGAGGTGGCTCAGGGAATCGAACTTCCGGCGAATGCTTTCGACAACGGAACTGTCAGGCATGGCACTGACAATAACATAGAAATAAGGTTGAGAAACCTTAAATTGTTCATTTTATTTTTGCGCCATTCCTAAGTCGGCCTCCTCAATGCCCGAACTCGAAACGGCTCCGGGATCGGTCCCTCCGTGGCCGGGGTCAATCATCACGACGGCAGGGACTTCCATGTCTCGCTGTTCGGCCGTCCCGGGAAAAGCCTCTCCAGGCAGAAAAGAAAAGTGCCGCATTCCGTGCCGGAACACCGTGGTCAGAACCAGGAGAGCCCCCACCACGAGCATCGCCGGGAAAAGGAGCCATTTCATGAGAAGGGATCGGGAAACCGCTCGCCATCCATCGGCCAACGGAAGCCAAACGAATGTTTAAGGAACTGCGCAAAAATAAGGTGAACATTTACTTCGAAGGTTTGATTGTGTAATTCCATGAGCCGTGTGTTTCGTGCCTTTCCAGTTTTACGGCGGCCAGTTCCTCGTCCGTCACTTTGATCCCCGTCTCGTAGCTTTTGGTATCGAGCCTGGCCCTGACCTTCAGGCCTCCCTTCGTCGTTGTGCTTCCAATCAACTCGACGATCGTCTGCAGGGTTGCCAGTGGCTCGCCTTGCCAGTTCTGGGTGATGTAGCTGAAGAGACGGTACTCGATCTTGTTCCACTTACTTGTCCCCGGCGGGAAGTGGCAGACGACCAACTTCAGCCCGGTCTCGTTCGCCAACTCCTGGAGCGAAAGCTTCCAAAGCCGCGAGCGGTGGCTGTTGCTCCCACCGCCATCGGCGGTGATTAGCAGCCGACGGGCGTGGGGGAACCGCGCAGAGCCCATTTCCGTCCACCACAACAGGATGCTGCGGGTCGCGAATTGGGCCGTATCACGGTCGATTCCGACGCTAACCCAGCCCTGGTTGTTGAGCATATCGTAAACGCCGTAGGGGATTGCCTTGCCCAGGTCCTTGTCCTTGAAGTCATGCACGCGGACTTGCTCAGGGTTGTCTTTCGGCCTCCACTGCCTCCCGGCGTTCTTGAAATCGCCCACCAACTCCTTCTTCTTGGTGTCCACTGAGATTGCTGGCTGGCCGCAATGTTGGAAGCGACGCACCTGATCGTTGATGTATTCGAACTGCCTGTTGCGATCCGGGTGCTGTGCCCCTTCGCGGGTCTTGCGATTTGCCAGCAGACTGTAGCCGGCCTTGCGCAGCAACGCGGCAACAGTACGCGCACCGACCGGGTGGTTCTGAGATGTGAGTTCCCTGGCAAGCCTCTGAGTGCTCTTCAATGTCCAGCGCAATGGGGATTGAGGGTCGCCTCTACTGAGAGGATCAACTAGCCGCTCAAGAGCCCCAAGCAGTTCCGGATCGGTCTCGGTCACCGGCTTGCGCCCGCCCCCAAGCCGACGGATGCGTCCGTCGGCTTCGGGTGCCGTGTAGTCGCCGCGCCGTAACTGCTTGATGCCCTCAGTGATCGTCGTCCGCGACATCGATGTCGCAAGAGAAACTGCGGATATGCCGCCCCAACCCAATTCCATGGCCTCCGCCGCCGCCCAACACCTCCGGGCCCGCTCGTCCATGAGGTGGCTCAGGGAATCGAACTTCCGGCGAATGCTTTCGACAACGGAACTGTCAGGCATGGCACTGACAGTAGCGTAGAAATAAGGTTGAGAAACCTTAAATTGTTCATTTTATTTTTGCGCCATTACTAACCTCGCAGGCCGCTCCCGTCGAGCACTCTTCGCAATCTGCCCCGGAAAGCCACTCCGGCCCTTTCCCACGCTTGTCGCCTCGACGAAACCTCGTATTCTGCTGGAATGAAAGCTCACCGGTTCCCGCTAGCGGTTTCCCTCTTCTGCCTCACGCTCATTCTCGGGAAGGCCGACAGCCCGGCTCAAGCGCCACCCGAGGTTCGCGAGTTCCGCAGCCAATCCGGGTCTCGCCTCAAGGCCATGATCATCGGCATGGATCCCTCCGGAAAGGCTCTGCTGCAGCCCTACACCGCCAAGGCCGTGCCGCTCAATAGGCTCAGCGAGGAAGACCAAGCCTACATCAATGCCTGGAAGGAGCGGAAAGCCAAGGAACAGTCGTGGATCGAGGAGGGTGAAATGGCGAGTTTCTACGCCGACCCGGGCGTGTCACTTCTCCGCGGCAACCTGAGGAAACTGCAGGACGGCAACTGGCAGCCCTACGAAACCGCCAATCCTGTCGGCCTTCACTACGTCGCCTACTACTTCAGCAAAGAACATCTGGACGACCAGTTCATCCTCGAGATGTCCGAGACCTACGAGAAACTCCGAAAACGCAGCGATCTCTTTGAAATCGTCTACATCACCCTGGGGACTTCCGATCAAGCCGTGAAGGACTACGTGAAGGAAAAGGAATTCGCCTTTCCCGTCCTCGACCCCAGTTCGATCGGTGTCGTCAACGAGAGCGTGGTGGGCGGCCTCTTCAAGGGAAGCTACCCGCAAATGGTCGTCATCGACCGCAAGGCCGCTGTTCAAGTGGACTCCTTTCGTGGCAAGGATGAAACGCCACAGCTCATGGACACCCTCGAGCAACTGGAAAAGCTGGTCATCAAGGCCACTCGCGATCAAAAACGCCAAACCAACTCAGCGTCTAACCCATAGCCGAAACTCTTTCCTGCCCGAATCCAAACCCTCTATCTTCATCAAGGATCGCCCTCCAAGTCTCCCGGATCCTCCGGGAACACCGCACGAGGCATCCTCCACCCATCGGATCCCATTCATTCAGACACCATGAGCACTCTCGCACCCGAACTTCACCGACTTCTCAACGACCAAATCAATACCGAAATGGCGGCTTCCTACAGTTATCTCGCCATGTCAGCCTGGTTTGAGGACACCCCCTACGGCGGTTTCGCCCAGTGGATGCTGGCGCAGAGCCAGGAGGAAACCGTCCACGCCATGAAGGTCTATCATTTCCTTGTCGGCCGCGGCGCCACGGTGCGTCTCTCGGAAATCAAAGCTCCCCAGGCGGATTTCGAAAGCCCGCTGGAGGTCTTTGAAACCAGCCTTTCGCAGGAACGCGAGGTGACCAAGACTATTCACACACTCTATGAGGCCGCCGAGCAGCACCGCGATCACGAGAGCAAGACTCTCCTCAACTGGTTTCTCGCCGAGCAAGTCGAGGAAGAGAAGTCCGTCCAGGACATGATCGACCGCCTGCGTCTCGTCGGCGACAACCCCGTGGGCATGCTCCAGTTAGACCAGGAGGCCCGGCAGCGGAAGCCCAGCAACCGCTCCGGCACGGAAAGTTAAGCTCCCATGCCTGATCACCGGGTCGCCTTGTTGTTAGAATTTCGGCACCGTCTCCATAGCGTGCTCCACGGGCTCGGGGCAACCCTCCTCGGACTCAGCCTGACCTTGGCCGGCAGCGCCACGCCGCCGGACGATCCCTACCAGCCCCGGAACACCCAGCCCGGAGACGCGGAGCCGCCTTCTCCCATCGAGGCGCTGCACCGGCTCGCCTTGCCGGAAGGGTTTGAGGCCACCCTCTTCGCGCACGAACCCGCGGTGAGGCAACCCATCGCCATGACCTGGGATGACCGGGGCAGGCTCTGGGTCGCGGAGAGCTATTCCTACGAGGAGTGGGAACGACGGGGCGAGGACCGCATTCTCATTCTGGAGGATGTCGACGGCGACGGACGCCACGACCGGCGAACGGTTTTCTGGGAACGCGGGAACCACTTCGCCGGGATCGCTCTCGGTTTCGGCGGTGTTTGGGTGGCCGATGCCCCCAATCTCATCTTCATTCCCGACCGCGATCGGGACGACCAGCCGGACGGCGAGCCCGAGATCGTGTTGACCGGCTGGACCACGGAGGGCCAGCACAACATGGTCAATGGTCTCTCCTGGGGACCGGATGGCTGGCTCTACGGTCGGCACGGCGTGCTGCAAGATTCCCACGTGGGTGTTCCGGGCTCTCCCGATTCCGCACGGGTGGAGGTCAGCTGCGGGATCTGGCGCTACCATCCCCAGACCCGGGCCTTCGAACGCGTCACCCGCGGCTCCACCAATTCCTGGGGCCTCGACTGGAATGCCGCGGGAGAGATGTTCATGTCAGGCAATGTCAACGGTCACCTCTGGCACGTGATTCCCGGTGCTTACCCCGAACGGATGCATCCCACCACCAAGACGCCTTACGTCTATGAACGCCTCACCATGTCGGCGGACCTGCCTCACTATCTCGGCACCGCGAATTGGCGGCGCGACTGGAACCGGGGCGCCCTGGGACGGGACGGCGAAAGCGCTCTGGGCGGCGGGCACTCACACTGCGGCGCCATGATCTACCTGGGACATCAGTGGCCCGATTTCTACCGGGGCCTCATGTTCATGTGCAATACACACGGACGGCGGGTGAACATCGATCGACTTGAGCGGCGTGGGGCTTCCTTCGTCGGCACTTACGAGGGCGACTTCCTACGCGCCAACCAATCGTGGTTCCGAGGGGTCAGTCTGAACTACGGTCCCGATGGAGCGGTCTATCTCTCCGACTGGACGGACGACGGCGAGTGCCACGATCACGATGGCGTGCATCGGACCAGCGGCCGGATCTACCGGATCACCCACGGAACAGCTTCGCCGTGGAAGGGCGATCTCGCCCGGGAACGTGACGCCGTCTTGTTAGGCCTGCTCAACCACCCTAACCACTGGTTCGCTCGACATGGCCGGAGAATCCTCCATGAGCGGGCCGTCGAGGGACGGCTCGATGTCTCCACCACCGACGCCTTGCACAGCAGGCTGCGTTCCGCTCAGGACATACGCCAACGCCTCGAGAGCCTTTGGGCGCTCCACGCGACGGGCGGTCTCACCAAAACACAGTGCTCGGCCATGCTCGGTGATCCCGAGCCCGCAGTCCGTTCCTGGGCCGTCCGTCTCCTCGTCGACCACGAGGGCACGCTCTCCGCGAAATTCCGCCAGGACCTGAAGGACCTGGAGGTGCTGGCCAGATCTGAATCGGCTTCCCAAGTGCGGCTCGCTCTGGCTTCCGTGGCCCAGCGAATTCCCATCGCCGAGAGGGAATCTCTCTTGCTCGCCTTGGCAAAACGCGAGGAAAATCACCGGGACGCGGTGGTGCAACGGATGCTCTGGTACGCCTTCGAACCCGTCATCGCCAATCGTCCCGGGCTCGCCCGAACGGCCGTTCCCATCTTTTCAAGGCGTTTGACGCGATTGACCGGTCGCCGCTTGATGGAGCCGGAACTCGCGGCGGCCGGCGGCGAGGATGCCCTCGTCGCGCTCCTGACCCAGATGGAAAACGCCGAAATCCTGGAGTCCCTCCTCGAAGGAGCCCTCGTCAGTGCTTCCAAACCGCGTCTTGAGATTCCAAACCGTCTCGATCGATGGCATCCGGTCATCGAAGCCCTCCGCGTCCACGAGGACGCCCGTGTTCGCCAACCCGCCATGAAACTCGCCGTCGCCCTGCGCCACGAACCGACGCTGGCGAGCTTGATCGCCGTGGTGAGAGACGCGGAGCAGCCCCTGGAAAACCGGCAGTCTGCGCTCCTTCCTCTACCCTCCCTCCCGGGACATGCCGGGATCGACCAGCTCTGCGAGCTGCTGCTCCACGAAGGTCCCGCGGCCATCCTTCCCAGTTTGCCGAGCCGAAACGTCCCCGGCTGGTCCCACTGGCTGCTCGAGCGCTGGGAAACCCTCGACGACAGGACACGAACGGCGGCCATCGAAGCCCTCTCGAGCCGGATCGACACCGCCCATTCCCTGCTCGAGGCCTTGCGCCGAGGCCAGGTAAGCCGCCGCGAAATCATCGCCACCCAAGCCCAGCGAATCGCCGCCATAAAGGATGATCGACTCGCCGACTTGCTGGAAACCCACTGGGGCCAGGTTCAACGGTCCAGCCGGGAGAAACAGGCGTCCATCGAACGCTACCGTGCCCTGATTCAATCCAGCGAACGCGCCCCGGATGTCCTACGCGGCCGGCAACTTTACGAGCGAACCTGTGGCGCCTGTCATCGCCTGTTTGGTCAGGGCGGCCAGCTGGGCCCCGATTTGACCGGTTCGGACCGGAGCAACCTCGATTACCTCTTGCAAAACATCGTCGATCCCGGCGCCAGCGTCGCCGTGGACTACCGACTCACCGTGGCCACCACCAAGGATGGTCGCGTGATCTCCGGATCGCTGGTCGAGAGCGATCGCTCGGGCGTCGTCCTGCGCACACCGACGGGCGAAGAACGCCTGCAACGCGCGGACCTCGCCAATCGCCGGACACTCAAGACATCGCTCATGCCCGAAGGACTCCTGCAATCCCTCAGCGAGGCCGAGGTCATCGATCTCATCGCATTCCTCCGCACCCGGGCATCCACCCACTGAACCCCTCTCTCCCTCTCCCGGCCCCACCCATCGTGCGCATCGACATCGTCACCATCTTTCCTGACATTTGTCGCGTTCCTCTCTCAGAGAGCATCATGCAGCGGGCACAGGACAAGGGGATTCTCGAACTGCACGTTCACGACCTGCGGGATCACACCACCGACAAGCATCGCAAGGTCGACGATGAACCCTACGGCGGCGGTCAGGGCATGGTCATGAAACCCGAGCCCTTCTTCTGCGCGGTGGAGGCCATTCGGGATGAGAGTCGGCCCTCTCAAGTGATTCTCCTGACCCCCCAGGGGACGCCCTTGAAGCAGGCTCTGGCTGAATCTCTGGCAACGGAGGCCGAGGATCAGCAGCTGATCCTCTTGTGCGGCCATTACGAAGGGGTGGATCACCGGGTGATCACCGGCCTGGTGGACCGCGAGATCTCGATCGGCGACTATGTCCTCACCAACGGCACGCTCGCCGCGGCGGTGCTCACCGACGCCGTCGTGCGCCTGCTCCCAGGCGTCCTCGGCGACGAGCGCTCGGCCTGGCAGGAGTCGTTCAGCGACGAGGGCTTCTTGGAGGCGCCTCACTACACGCGCCCTCCGGAATTTCGTGGGATGAGCGTCCCGGAAATCCTCCTCTCAGGGCATCACGAGAACATCGCAGCATGGCGACGCGAGGAGGGACGCCGCCGAACCGCCGTCAATCGTCCGGACTTGTTAGCCCAAGACTGAAGCGGCATGCCCTGGCCAACGACTTCCAGAACCGCTCGAGAGGCTTCGCGCCCGCGCCCGCACCGCGTGGCGGTCACCGGCGCCGGCATCATCACTTCGCTAGGATCGGGATGGGAAATCAACGCCCGCGGCTTCCAAAGCGGCCGGTCGGCACTCAAGGAGATCACACTCTTCGACACCTCCCGGCAACGCACCCAACGCGGCGGGCAAGCGGCGCTCCCCCAATCGATCGACACCGGCGCGCTCCCACCGCGTCAGGTCCATCGCCTCGACCGGGCCTCCCGCTTGCTGCTCGCGGCCGGGCTGGAAGCGTGGAACCAGGCGGGCTGGGGAGCCCGGGAACGGGACGATCCGATACCGATCGTCATGGGAACCTCGGCGGGCGGCATGGCGCTGGGCGAGGCCTACTACCGGCAGGCGCTGGCGGGCGGGGGAAAGCGGCATGGTCAGCCGACGCGGGTCGCGCTCTACCAGCCTCAGAGCCAGGTGCTCTGCCTCGCCAATGCCCTCGAAGTGAGCGGACCGTTGAATATCATCAGCAACGCCTGCGCCTCCGGAGCCGACGCCATCGGCCAGGCCTATCGAATGATCCGGGCGGGCCGAGCCACCCGCGTCATCACGGGTGGCTACGATGCCCTCTGCCAGCTGGTCTTCGCCGGCTTCGACTCGCTACAGGCCCTCTCCCCGACGGTCCCGCGACCCTTCGATACCGGTCGGGACGGTCTCGCCCTCGGAGAGGGCGCCGCCGTGGTGATGCTGGAAGACGCGGAAGAAGCAATGGCCCGAGGGGCCACCATCCTGGGAGAAGTGGCCGGCTACGGCTGCAGCACGGACATCCACCACCTCACCCAGCCGCACCCCGAGGGAACCGCCGCGCTGGCCGCGATGTCCATGGCCTGCGCGGACGCCGCGACCCCTCCGGAAGCCATCGACTATCTCAATGCCCACGGCACCGGCACGCCACGCAACGACTCCGCCGAGGGCCAGGCCATCGTACAGTGGACCGGAGAGTCGGTCGCCGATCTCTGCGTCAGCTCGACCAAGGCGGCGATCGGCCACTTGTTAGGCGGGGCCGGCGCGGTGGAAGCTGTGATCTCGCTGATGGCTCTCCGCGGCCAATGGATTCCCCCTTCGCTCAATGTGAGAGAACCGGATGCCGTCTGCCGATTCGATCTGGTCATCGAGCCCCGCTCGAAACCGCTTCGTCAGGTCCTCACCAATTCCTTCGGGTTTGGAGGATCGAACGCTTCACTCGTTCTCCGTTCTTGGTCATGAATTCTTCTCATTTCACCGTAGCCGGTCTGGGCGCCGTGTCCCCGGCGGGGTGGGACGTGAGCGCCCTCCGGCGAGCCGTGCTGGAAGACCAAAGCTTGCCCATTCGCGACGGCCGCCGCGAGGGAAGCCGGATCGCCACCCGAACGCGGCCCGTCCCGCGGCCCGCGGCGCGTCTCCCCTTTCTTCGCCATGCCCGGCTGCGCCGCTGCAGCAGCATCACGCGCTTCTGCGTCGCAGCGGCCCTCCAGACGCTCGACCAGGCACGGCGGGACGCCATCCGGGACGGTCGTTACCGACTGGGGATCCTGTTTGTCTTCATGAACGGTTGCGTCAACTACAGCAACCGCTTCTTTGGCGAGGTCCTGGCGGATCCCGGCCTGGCCAGTCCCATCCTCTTCCCGGAAACGGTTTTCAACGCCCCGGCCAGCCATCTCGCCGCCATGCTCGGGTCGACCGGCCCCAGCACGACCTTGATCGGCGATTCAGCGCACTATTTGGCGGGTCTTGAACAAGCGATGGAGTGGCTCCTCGACGACCGGGTCGACGGCGCCCTGGTGGTCGGCGGCGAAGAACTCGACTGGCTGAGCTCCGAGACCGCCACGCTATTCTCCAGGCGAGCGATCACCAGTGAAGGGGCTGGGGCGCTTCTGCTGGAAAAGCCTGCTGACCCGGATGAAAAGCCCCTGCTCACGGCGCTCACGCCGGCCTTCACCTACAGCCTTCGCCAGCCCCGGACGACCGCCGTAGAGACAGCCTGGCAGACGCTCTGCGCGGGCGAAGTGGAGGGCGAGACCGTCAAGGATCCGCCCACCGTGATCCACGGCCGCGAACACCAGCCCGACCACCACCGCTACAGCCCGGATCAGGTTCTCGGCGATGGTCTGGGTGCCGCGCTGGCCCTGCAATGTGTCTTCGCGGTTTCTCTGCTGAGCCAGGCCGATCACGAGACGGTCCGAGTCTTTCACGAAGGCACCAATCTGCAGGCGATCGGCGCGCGCTTCGACCGGGCACCCACGTCCTCCGGCCATTGATCGAAACCTCACGCCTGGCGTCCTTGGCGCTTGAGATCCTTCGACCTTCCTGCTGAGTTCGAATTCATGATTCTCGAAATCTGTATTGATTCCGTGGAGAGCGCCATCGCCTCGGCCGAGGGAGGCGCCGATCGGGTGGAGTTCTGCGCCAACCTTTTGGAAGGCGGCACCACTCCCAGCCTGGGCGCCATCCGCGAATGCAAGCGGCGCGCCCCGATCGCCCTCTCCGTGATGGTCCGCCCTCGGGGAGGCGACTTTTGTCACTCTCGCGAAGAGTTCGCCGTCATGGAGGAGGACGTCAGGATCTTCAAGGAGGAAGGCGTCGACTGTCTCGTCTTCGGGCTCCTCACACCCGACGGAACCATCGACACCGAGCGAACCCAGCGCCTGATCGAGCTGGCGCGGCCGCTGCAGGTCACTTTCCACAGGGCCTTCGACATGACCCGGGACCCCTTTGAGGCCCTCGATGCCTTGATCGAGCTGGGGGTGGACCGCCTCCTCACTTCCGGGCAGGAGCCCTCCGTTTTCGAGGGCACAGAATTGGTCCGGCAACTCGTGGACCGCGCCGGCGATCGCCTCATCGTGATGCCTGGCTGCGGCATCACGATGAAGAACCTCGCCCGGGTCATCGCGGAAACGAATGCCCGTGAAGTGCACGTCGCCGCACCGGCCGCCCAGCCGAGCCAAATGACCTTTCGCAATGAAAGGGTTTTCATGGGAACTGCCCTGCGTTCCGAGGAATATCTGCGCCAGGTCACGCCGACAGCCGCAGTGAGCGCGTTCAGCCAGGCGCTGAAGGGTGGCGGCGAGTCCTGACGAATCGGCAAGGCAGGGCAACGCTGGGCAGGGCACATGGTGAGGTTCGCCAGCCCGGGACCCGGCGGGGGCCACACCGCTGCGCATTTGCCATCACGGCGATTGCCAAAATTCTCCCGCACGGCACAGTGCGCCGGGGGTGGGGCCTGAGCGATCGCTGGCGGAAACCAGGTTTCCGCGAGAGGAAAGTCCGGACTCCACAAGGCAACACGCCATGTGAAAGCATGGGAGCCATGGACGAAAGCCCGTGGCGACGGAAAGTGTCGCAGAAAACAAACCGCCCCGTCTTCGGACGGAGTAAGGGTGAAAAGGCGAGGTAAGAGCTCACCGCTCCGACCGTGAGGGAGGAGGCAGGACAAACCCCGTGTGGTGCAAGACAGAACAGGAGGAAGGAGTCGCCTGCTCCGACGCCGGTTCGCCGGCAGTATCTCCGGGTATTAGTCGCACCTCGCTTCGGCGAGGTCCCGCCCCTGGGCGGGAAGATAAATGATCGCACGCCGTTCCCACGGGACTGGCGGACAGAATCCGGCTTATGACGGTCCCACCCCTCTCACCCTCACCGCACGCCAGATGCCGTCTTCAACCCTCACTCGCCATCATCGTTCGGAGTTGTCCCAAAACGCTCTCCCTCCATGGGGTATCCCGAACGAGCCCAGGCATCGATGCCGCCCCTCAGCGAGTAGGCCTGGACATGGCCTTTGGATCTCAGAAACTGCGTGGCCTGGAGTGACCGCATCCCGTGGTGGCAATAGACAATGGCGGGTAGGGCGGCTTCCCCACTGGCAGGATCCGGGAGGCGCTCCCTCACTTCAGCCGGGAAGTTTGAGAGCGGCATCCACCGCTCGCCGCCCAGCCCCCACTCCACGTGCTCTTCCCGTTCCCGGCAGTCGATCAACCAGAAAGGCGCCCCTTCGCGCTCATCGAGCAAGTCCCGAAGCTCGCAAGGATCAATTTCCCAGCGCTCCGGATCTCCGACCAATTCCAACAAAGTCACCGTTTTCGACCCTCCCAAATCAATGGCTCAGCGTGTCTGATGCACCTTCGGAATCTAGGGCACCACCTTCACGGGGGTGCCGAGATTCGCGTTCTCGTAGAATTTGATGGCCATGTGCTCGGGAAGTCTCACACAGCCGTGGGAAGCCGCATAGCCGGGCAGAAACCCTCGGTGCATGCCAATCCCATGGTTGAACCGCATGAAATAAGCCATGTCCGCCCCCAGATAATTCGTCCCCGGCGGACGGGGGTCCACCTGGTTGTCGACGTCCTTCTTCACCACGTTTCCGTAGCGGTCGACGTAGTCGCCATAACGGCTCGAGCGGTGGTCCTCATCTTTCTCCGTCACCCGAAAGGTGCCCGTGGGCGTCCGGTGCTGAGCATCGCCGGTGGAAATTGGCGTGACCCCCACCAGGGTTTCTCCCTTGTAGAAATAGGCATGCTGATCACCCAGATCGATGACGATCTCCGGGCTGCCTTCCACGCCGTCTCCATCCCAGTAGGCGCCCGCCTCCAGCGGCGAAAGGGCTCGCTGATTGGCCATCCCGTGGCCAATCCCGGCGAGATACTGAATGGGCTGATGAGGAAGATCCGTCGAAGCGCAACCGATGGCGAACCACGGCAAGAGGACGGCGAGGAGAATGGTGGGGGAATTCCACTTCATGGCGACGATAGGCTGAACGGGATTCGCGATTCTGCAAGAGAAGGCGGCCTGTCGATAATTTCAATGAAAACTCCCCCAAGAACCGCTCCCAAGGCATTGAGAAGGAAAAGAATCGACCCTTTCGCGCCACGAGGTCCGCAGAAACGGCACCGCCCAGCGAATGGCCCGCAATGCGCTGGGCCCGCCCCATGGAAACCCCAATTCAAGATCGATATTGCCGCCAGAAAGAGTTCGGCCGATGGTCTGAGCATGCTCCGTGCTTTTCTGGTCCCCTCCGTGATCCTGCTTCTCGGCCTGTCCGAGGGCCCGGCGGTCGAGATTTCCGAGTTCCAGGCCCGGGGAGAGACCCGTTGGATTGAGCTGCGTCACGAGGGAGCGAACGCCCTGTCCCTCGATGGCTATCAATTGCGCGTGATCCCCGACGAGGGAACGGCGTCCCGCCATACCTTGTCCGGCATCCAATTGGATCCGGGTGAATCGTTTGCTGTCATCCCCCTCGGGTCCGGTCCAGGCGAAGCGGATTTGCAGCTGCCTCGCCGGGACAGCTTCCTTGCCTTGATCGCCCCGGACGGAACGACCTTGAGCGCCTTTGAGCAATACCCGGAGCAACGCGACGACGTTTCTTTCGGGCGAGAGCACGGCAAGGATTCGCCCGTCTATTTTCTCGTGCCGACCCCGGGCGAGCCCAACCGAGACGGGGTCCACGGTTTCGTCGCCGATACGAAATTTTCGGTGGACGAAGGGTTTCACCATGAGCCCTTCAATCTCGTGATCTCCTCTGAATCAGAAGACGCCGTCATCACCTACACTTCGGACGGCACCGTCCCCAGTATTTTCAACCCTGGGGCCTGCATCTACACCAAGCCGATTCCCATCGAGCGGACGACCGTCATTCGGGCACTGGCCACCCAATTGAACCATGTGCCCACCGATCTGGACACGCAGACTTACCTCTTTCTCGACGACGTTCTCCAGCAACCGGAACTTCCGGAAGGATTTCCCCCTTCCTGGGGAAGCGGCCCCGGAGTCGTCTCTCCTCTCCTCGGCCTTTCCGACTACGCCATCGACCCCCGAATCCGGGACACCACCTACACGGACATGGATGGCGAGTCGTTCACCTTGCGGGAGGCTCTCCTCGCCGTGCCGTCCCTTTGCATGACTCTGCCCATCGGTTCACTGCTCGATCCCCAAACGGGCCTCCACGCTCTGGCCCGCCACAAGGGAGCCGAATGGGAGCGCCCGACCGCCCTGGAATATTTCGACGAGAACGGTGAGCGAGCCTTCCAGATCAACGCTGGATTCCGAATGCAAGGTGGCTGGAACCGTTATCCGGAGAGCTTCAAGAATTCCTTCCGCTACTACTTCCGTGGCGAGTACGGCGAGGCCAAGCTGGACTACCGCTTGTTTCCCGACTCGCCGGCCGACCGTTTCGACGCCCTCATTCCTCCGGTCCGGAAACGGCAAGGCCTGGTCCAGTCCGTGGCGTCCTCTGGCCGGCTCCAGCAACAACTCGCTCGAGCGAGTGACCTACATCCGGGATCAGTTGCCGCGGGACTTGCAACGCGACCTCGGGCACCCGACCGCTCACGGCCGCCGGTTCGTCCATCTCTACATCAACGGCCTCTACTGGGGCCTCTACGACCTCGTGGAGCGTGTCGACGAGTGGTTCGGACCCGCTTACTTCGGTGGCGACGAAGACGAATACGACGTCATCAAATGGATCCGTTCGGAGGGGATGGTGATCAGCGCCGGCAACGCCGATGCCTGGAACGAACTGCTCAAACTGGCGAGAGGAAACGTGCATTCTTCCGAGACCTATGAGGCGATCCAGCAGCTCCTCGACGTGGAAAACCTGATCGACTACATGCTGATCAACTTCTACCTCGGCAACACCGACTGGCCGGACAATAACTCTTACTCACATCTGACCGATAATTCGAGGGCTTTACGCTAGTCTATTCCGAGGACTTCAGCGCATTGATCAGATTCAAGTGATCCGGGATCCATATGGAGGGCTCGATTCAGGAAATCTTCCACTTCGCTGTCGATGGCTTCGAGAATGCGGTCGAGAGTTTCTTTCCCAAACGTATCGGCGAGGGCGTCCAGGGCGCCCTCGATGAGGCTGCGAAACAATTGCCAAAGCAATCCCGCGAAGCACAGCACTCGAAGATGCCCAGTTTGCCGGTCCCGCACCTCCCCGTAGCTCGAGCGACCACTCCGAAGCATGGCCTCGAAAATCAGAGCGTATCGCATCGCAGCCAGATGCACCGAGGCATAGGCATACTGATAGGCGCCACTCTGTTCGGCGAGCAGGCCAAAGTTCTGTTTCGCCTCTTTAAAGTAGACTTCCACAGACCATCTCAAGGCATATATTGAAAACGTCTTCTCCACGGAGGCCTCGATGTCCGTGGTCAGGAACACCACCCACGCTTTCTCTGGAGAGGCTCCAGAACTAGGATTCACCGGGGCGCTGAAGATGAGTGTCACCTCCTGCCATTTTGGGGCTCGCTTGGCCTCTGTCTCCAAGTTGATCCAGACTTTGACGTGATAAGTCCGGTAGCGCGCCTTGGAGCTCGATGCCTCGAGCTGACGCTTGTATTTGTGCCTCTTCAGCAGAATCTGTGGGTGCCCAGGCGGCGCGATTCACCTAGAATCCTGACCAGCAACAAGTTATATCCAATCTTAATGGGCATCAAAGTTGTGGCAACAAGCCAGCTGCCCATCCAAACCTCGGATTTGCGAGGACAACGCTTGCGCCGGGGCTGCCCCTGGTAGGGCTCAGCCCATGAAACAAGTAGTTTCAGCAGTTCTGGGGTCCAGGGGCAGCGGGACCCGGCGTCCAGCGTTCCCGGAGCAAATCCGGAATTTCACCCACAGATTCTGCTGAAGACCCGTATTTGTTGAAGAGTTGAGGCGCGGTATAGCACTTTGCTTTCCGGTTGGTTTGCGGATTCGCCAACCAGTAATTCATGTTGCCCCGCTTCATCTGGAAAATGGCGACGAGGCCGAGATCCAGGGAGGCTCGAATGTTCTCTTTGCAACCGAACCAAGCGTCGCCCAGCACGTAGGCCGCTCGAAATCCCACATCCAGCGCCGACTTGAGCATCCTTCGAAACATCGTGTGTTTCGATTCATTTTTTGCCCTCTCCATGTCTCTCGCGGCGGCACATCTCTTATCTCGAAATTCGTTCTCAGGCGCTTTTCCTACCGCTTCCTTTTCGCCCATGAAAATCTGCCGATCAACCGGAAGGAATCCCTTTTCACCGGCGATGCCAAGCTCCACCACTTGGTGACCTGTGACATAGCGGTTCTCCGTGTGGTCCCAGTGCAAAGAGGAGCCCTCGACCTTCTTGCCCCGTCGCACCTTGATTGTGTCGTCGATGACGAACGCTCGCTGATCGTCTGGACCCACGGAGTTGGCGTTGAAAGTGCTCTTGCAAAGCTCGATGGCCATCGTCCGCCAATTGACGTCCTCACGGCGCATGACACGATAAAGAATGTTCGCCCTGTATTTGCAGTCATCTACGCGGCCCTTCAAGAACTGGCCAAGCTCCGAACAGAAAGCATGAATACTGGAATTCTCGAGTTTGAGGATGGGCCATACCAGCAGGGCGGCGAGGATGGCCCCTGGGCATTCGCCATCGATGCGGCGTGCCTTACCGAAGACGGCCCGAAAAAGGTTGACCATCCCATGAGCGCGAATACCATTTCCGAGTTCGGTATCAGCAAAAACTCTGGGATCGCTCAGGGCCTGAGAGATCGGTTGATAGCTCCGAGAAGCGTTTTTTCGGCCGGATTTGCCGCCTGTCTTTTTGTGTTTTTTTTCACACAAGACCTTAAGGGCAGGCGGCATATAACGCAACATAAACTAACACTTTGGGCAAGAAAACTGAGCTGATTTATCGGTCAGATGTGAGCTTCGAACTACTATAGAGACTAACAATATCATTGGGCGCAATGCCAAGGCCGGCATGAACGTCATTGGAGAAATCGCGGATTTGAAGATCAAGGGAAACAAGATCGGGACCGACCCCAAAGGGAAGATTGCCTGGCCAAACCAGAATGGCATTCAGCTAAGTCCTGACAGTGAAACAGAAGACGTCTGCTTTGAGAATAACCTCATCAGTAGCAACACGGGAAGTGGCATTCTTCTAGGCGTTGCGAATGAGTTCACCGTGACGAGGAATCGCATTGGTGTGGGCTCAGGAGGAGGGCCGCTCTCCAATGGCATAGGAATCACTATGTTAGACGGAACAACTGCCCTGACAAGCAATACCATCGCCCACAACCGCCTCGCAGGAATAATCATCAAAGACGGTAGCCTCAACGCCAGCGGAAACCCAATCTACGGCAATGGTGATGGCTTGGGCGTGGCCGGTATTGTCTACGAAAACAATCCCCACAAAGCCCCCATGGAACTGGCGGCACTGCGGGCCTTGGCCGACCCATCCGGGAAGGTCACGGTCATCTTCGCCCTGCCCAAACTGGGTGCCAACACCGCAACGAACAATGTGCCTGTCATGCCTGGGGAGAAGGCGACCGTGGAGTTCTTTGCCAACAACGGCCCCTCCGACACCCAGGGGCGCGTGCCGCTTTTCAAGCGTGCCATCGATCCCACCAAGGGATGGTCGGAGCGTTTCCCCCATAGTTTCATAAATCGGGGTCTATAGCAGAATCTGTGGGTGTTTTCTAGCTCGAAGCATCGTCAAAACAACCTGAGATCCTGCCAGCTCCAGGGACGAGCATCAAGTGCTGTCCTCGCCAATCCTACTCGATCTCCGCCAAGGGATTCGAATGCGGTTCGCTCGTAGCGATTGCCTCCGGGATCACTTGACCCTCATCCCCTCCGCCGCAATCCGTCATCAGGTTTTGACCGGCGTTGCTCTATGCGTTCTCTCTTTTTCAGGGTCTTCAGCAGAATCTGTGGGTGAAATTCCGGATTTGCTCCGGGAACGTTGGACGCCGGGTCCCGCTGCCCCTGGACCCCAGAACTGCTGAAACTACTTGTTTCATGGGCTGAGCCCTACCAGGGGCAGCCCCGGCGCAAGCGTTGTCCTCGCAAATCCGAGGTTTGGATGGGCAGCTGGCTTGTTGCCACAACTTTGATGCCCATTAAGATTGGATATAACTTGTTGCTGGTCAGTATCCTAGGTGAATCGCGCCGCCTGGGCACCCACAGATTCTGCTGAAGAGGCCTTTTTCAATGACGCGCACCGGAACAGCGGCTTTGTTGTCAGTGCTAACCAAACAACGCGCCCTCCGTTCCGATGCGACTCCTAACCTTCGTTGATTCTGTGCTTCACTTCAAGGGTTTTGTCTTCGACAGAGCCTCCCTCGTTGATAACAACAACACACTTGTCATTGGCGTTCGGCCTCACAAGCGCAACAGGCCTGTATGCTCCGGATGCTCTCGGAAGGGAAGAACCTACGATCATCGCACTCTCCGTACCTTCGAGCATGTGCCACTCTGGGATCGCACTGTCCACTTGGAATACTTGATGCGCCGCGTCAACTGTCCACGCTGCGGAGTCAAAGTCGAGCGTGTCCCTTGGGCGACGGGCAAGCAACGGATGACAGACGATTTCCGACATTTCCTGAGCACTTGGGCACGGCGCGTTACATGGAGTGAAGTGGCTCTCTACTTTCGGACGAGCTGGAACACAGTCTATCGTGCAGTTCGATCCACTGTGGAATGGGGCTTGGAAAATCGCGTCCTGAGTGAAGTCACTGCCGTCGGCGTTGATGAAATCCACATCCGCAAGGGACACAACTACATGACGCTTGTCTATCAGCTTGACGAGGGCGCTCGACGTCTCCTTGCTATTCGGCCTGGTCGCGAGGGCAAGGCCCTGGTGCAATGTTTGCGCGACATCGGTCAGGCAGCGAGGAAGAGCATCCGGTATGTATGCAGCGACATGTGGAAGGCATATCTAACGGTAATTGGTAGGCGCCTTCCCAAGGCTATCCGTGTTCTCGACAAGTTTCACATCGTTGCGAACCTGCACAAAGCTGTAGACGAAGTTCGCCGAGAAGAATCGGCGAGGATGGCCAAGGAAGGTTATGAGCCGATCTTGAAGAAGCTCGTGAGTGGGAAGTTCTCAGACCGGTTTCTCTTTGCCTGGCGTGTCTGTCTGACTGCGTAATAGAGCGATCTTCGCCTTGGATAGTTCAATGCTCAGATCGATCAGTTCGGTGGTCAGTTTCTTGAATTTCTCGTACTCCTCTGTTTCTTTTCGGCCTCTTCAGCAGAATCTGTGGGTGCCCAGGCGGCGCGACTCACCTAGAATCCTGACCAGCAACAAGTTATATCCAATCTTAATGGGCATCAAAGTTGTGGCAACAAGCCAGCTGCCCATCCAAACCTCGGATTTGCGAGGACAACGCTTGCGCCGGGGCTGCCTCTGGTAGGGCTCAGCCCATGAAACAAGTAGTTTCAGCAGTTCTGGGGTCCAGGGGCAGCGGGACCCGGCGTCCAGCGTTCCCGGAGCAAATCCGGAATTTCACCCACAGATTCTGCTGAAGACCCTCTTTTCGTAGTCCCTTCACGTGGTCTGGCCAGACGTGTTCAGTCCGGCTCCTCATCTCATGCGTGTAGCTCAGTTGGTAATACACGCCGCGCTGGCGTTGTCGATCTCGGTATTGCTTGCTGATGCTCCCAAGCCGCATTGGCCCGATTGCAGCTAACTTTGCCGCAAGTTTCTGGACTCTTTTTTCAGTGATCTGATCTTTTTCATGGTCATCAGCTTAGGAACTGCGCAAAAATAGGGTGAACATTTACTTCGAGGGTTTGATTGTGTAATTCCATGAGCCGTGTGTTTCGTGCCTTTCCAGTTTTACGGCGGCCAGTTCCTCGTCCGTCACTTTGATCCCCGTCTCGTAGCTTTTGGTATCGAGCCTGGCCCTGACCTTCAGGCCTCCCTTCGTCGTTGTGCTTCCAATCAACTCGACGATCGTCTGCAGGGTTGCCAGTGGCTCGCCTTGCCAGTTCTGGGTGATGTAGCTGAAGAGACGGTACTCGATCTTGTTCCACTTACTTGTCCCCGGCGGGAAGTGGCAGACGACCAACTTCAGCCCGGTCTCGTTCGCCAACTCCTGGAGCGAAAGCTTCCAAAGCCGCGAGCGGTGGCTGTTGCTCCCACCGCCATCGGCGGTGATTAGCAGCCGACGGGCGTGGGGGAACCGCGCAGAGCCCATTTCCGTCCACCACAACAGGATGCTGCGGGTCGCGAATTGGGCCGTATCACGGTCGATTCCGACGCTAACCCAGCCCTGGTTGTTGAGCATATCGTAAACGCCGTAGGGGATTGCCTTGCCCAGGTCCTTGTCCTTGAAGTCATGCACGCGGACTTGCTCAGGGTTGTCTTTCGAGAAATGACCGGAAGTTGTGGATGAGGGCGGTCGGAACACCATTCGAAGTTCGATCATGGGTTAGGCAGCGGTTTGCTGCTCGATGCCGTCCACGAAGATGATTCCTTGCACGACTTTGTCAAGTTGACGATATCCGTTCAGTCGACGCCAGCCTTTCTCGGCTTCCAGGCCGAGCTTGTAGACCATTGAAAGGGTTGCTTTCCTCGATCCGCACCCTTTGGTTTGTCGAGTCCGATGGCGGACCGTGGCAAACGTCGACTCAATCGGGTTTGTCGTCCGGATGTGTCTCCAGTGCTCGGCTGGAAAATCGTAGAACGTTAGTAGAGTTTCCTTGTCTTTCTTCAGGCAGGCGCACGCTTTCGGATACTTGGCTTCGTAGAGCGTGAAGAACTCGTCATAGGCCTCCAAGGCGGCCTTCTTTGTTTCCGCCATGTAGATTTCATGGATGCGTTCCTTGGCAAGGGGCTGCGCTTTCTTCGGCAGCTTGTCGAGGATGTTGGCTGTCTTGTGCTCCCAACATCGTTGCTGTTTGCTTGTCGGATATTCCATCTTCCAAGGCGCTCCAGAACCCGAGAGCTCCATCGGCGATACTCAGTTTCGGAGGGATTTTCAATCCCTCGTTTCTTGAGCTCGCGAGTGAGAAGTTCTGTAACTGGATCATCATGCGGCGAAGCGTGAACCTTCGGAGCGAGTGAAGTCTATTTTATCAAGGATGAATTTTCGGAACGCTGAACCTTTTCCGCCGTGGTGCAAAAATCCAGGCAGCGTGTTTTTCAAGGCGGCTGAGACAATCATTTCCGAAGGCAGCACGTCTGGGCGGATGGTTCGGATCCAGGTTCCAAAGTGTTTCCAGACCAGACCGTCACATGTCATGGCAAGGTACTGTAACATGCCCTGAGCGATCATGCCGGTCTGCACAAACACATGATATGCGTGCATCTTTCTCTGCACCTGTCTGCGATATTTCTCGGTACTCGTGAGTGGGAAGTTCTCAGACCGGTTTCTCTTTGCCTGGCGTGTCTGTCTGACTGCGTAATAGAGCGATCTTCGCCTTGGATAGTTCAATGCTCAGATCGATCAGTTCGGTGGTCAGTTTCTTGAATTTCTTGTACTCCTCTGTTTCTTTTCGTAGTCCCTTCACGTGGTCTGGCCAGACGTGTTCAGTCCGGCTCCTCATCTCATGCGTGTAGCTCAGTTGGTAATACACGCCGCGCTGGCGTTGTCGATCTCGGTATTGCTTGCTGATGCTCCCAGGCCGCATTGGCCCGATTGCAGCTAACTTTGCCGCAAGTTTCTGGACTCTTTTTTCAGTGATCTGATCTTTTTCATGGTCATTAGCTTATATATGCGAATGTCTAGGAAAATCAAATCATTTGTTATGGATCTCTGGATTTCTTGGTGGAATATCGTCTGTTTTCTGCGACCCGCTTTCTCGAGAGCCCGCACCTTTCTCTGGTTTCTGCTCGTCTTGGCCGCTTTCTCCGTGCGCAATGACCTCCTCGGGGTTTCCAGTTTCGTCCCGCGCTCTCGGTTTGTCAGAACACTTCTATGAGCACTTACTCCATTTCTTCCACAGCAATGCCGTGAAGACGGACCGGCTTGCAGAACTTTGGTTCGCCATCGTGATCAAGCACTTCCCTGTCTACAAGATCGGTTGTCGCCCCGTCCTGGTTCTCGACGGCATCAAGAAGTCCAAGGAGGGCCGCAAGATGCCTGCGGTGAAGTATCTGCATCAACAGTCCGAGTCCAATTCCAAGCCTCACTTCATCATGAAGCCATTCCTTTCAGGCCTTCGGCGTGCTCTGTCAGGTTGGCGGATACTTCTTCTGCGTTCCCGGTCTGTGCACGCATTCACGAAGGTATCCGTCACTTCAAACCGCGACAGGAGAACCTTGATCGACAAGGCCAACGAGATGCTCGCATCCGTCTGTAGAGGTCAGGAGTTCGTCTTGCTGGCCGACGCCTACTACGCCAACGGAAAGGTGATCCGGAGCACCAAGGGGCGTTCCGCGTGTGCTGGTCACGAGGGTTCGACGCACGACAACCGGCTTTCGGCCTGCGGCAGTGCCACGCAAACGCAAACGCGGACGACCGAAAAAGTATGGCGCTGCGGTGAAGCTCCAGAATGTCTTTGGAACGGGCGGCTTCAGTTCCGTTCCCAGTCCC
The DNA here is from genome assembly GCA_965204485.1 of Verrucomicrobiales bacterium. Taxonomy (GTDB): domain Bacteria; phylum Verrucomicrobiota; class Verrucomicrobiia; order Verrucomicrobiales; family DEV007; genus JAACDM01. Next base: position 46,593 of record CBDBEZ010000131.1, on the reverse strand, counting down.
GTATATGGGGAGAGAAACATCTCTGTCCGGTTCAAGTCGGTGGATCTGTTGTGGAAGCCCGCCGGGGCGATGGTCCGCTTCATTCTCGTCGATCATCCCACGAGAGGGCGGATCATCCTCTTGTCTACCGACCTCACCATGGAAGCTCAGGAGATCATCTTGCCTCTACAGTTTGCGTTTCAAGATCGAAGTCGCTTTCAAGCAAGCGGTGCATTCGGTCGGCTCATTCGGATACCATTTCTGGATGGCCGCTATGCGACCGCTCAAGCGTCGCAATGGTAACCAATACCTCCACCGGACTACCGAGAAATATCGCAGACAGGTGCAGAGAAAGATGCACGCATATCATGTGTTTGTGCAGACCGGCATGATCGCTCAGGGCATGTTACAGTACCTTGCCATGACATGTGACGGTCTGGTCTGGAAACACTTTGGAACCTGGATCCGAACCATCCGCCCAGACGTGCTGCCTTCGGAAATGATTGTCTCAGCCGCCTTGAAAAACACGCTGCCTGGATTTTTGCACCACGGCGGAAAAGGTTCAGCGTTCCGAAAATTCATCCTTGATAAAATAGACTTCACTCGCTCCGAAGGTTCACGCTTCGCCGCATGATGATCCAGTTACAGAACTTCTCACTCGCGAGCTCGGTAGTCCGGTGGAGGTATTGGTTACCATTGCGACGCTTGAGCGGTCGCATAGCGGCCATCCAGAAATGGTATCCGAATGAGCCGACCGAATGCACCGCTTGCTTTGAAAGCGACTTCGATCTTGAAACGCAAACTGTAGAGCAAGATGATCTCCTGAGCTTCCATGGTGAGGTCGGTAGACAAGAGGATGATCCGCCCTCTCGTGGGATGATCGACGAGAATGAAGCGGACCATCGCCCCGGCGGGCTTCCACAACAGATCCACCGACTTGAACCGGACAGAGATGGTTTCTCTCCCCATATACGGGACTGGGAACGGAACTGAAGCCGCCCGTTCCAAAGACATTCTGGAGCTTCACCGCAGCGCCATACTTTTTCGGTCGTCCGCGTTTGCGTTTGCGTGGCACTGCCGCAGGCCGAAAGCCGGTTGTCGTGCGTCGAACCCTCGTGACCAGCACACCGGAACGCCCCTTGGTGCTCCGGATCACCTTTCCGTTGGCGTAGTAGGCGTCGGCCAGCAAGACGAACTCCTGACCTCTACAGACGGATGCGAGCATCTCGTTGGCCTTGTCGATCAAGGTTCTCCTGTCGCGGTTTGAAGTGACGATACCTTCGTGAATGCGTGCACAGACCGGAACGCAGAAGAAGTATCCGCCAACCTGACAGAGCACGCCGAAGGCCTGAAAGGAATGGCTCATGATGAAGTGAGGCTTGGAATTGGACTTCGGACTGTTGATGCAGATACTTCACCGCAGGCATCTTGCGGCCCTCCTTGGACTTCTTGATGCCGTCGAGAACCAGGACGGGGCGACAACCGATCTTGTAGACAGGGAAGTGCTTGATCACGATGGCGAACCAAAGTTCTGCAAGCCGGTCCGTCTTCACGGCATTGCTGTGGAAGAAATGGAGTAAGTGCTCATAGAAGTGTTCTGACAAACCGAGAGCGCGGACGAAACTGGAAACCCCGAGGAGGTCATTGCGCACGGAGGAAAGCGGCCAAGACGAGCAGAAACCAGAGAAAGGTGCGGGCTCTCGAGAAAGCGGGTCGCAGAAGACAGACGATATTCCACCAAGAAATCCAGAGATCCATAACAAATGATTTGATTTTCCTAGACATTCGCATATATAAGGTAATGACCATGAAAAAGATCAGATCATTGAAAAAAGAGTCCAGAAATTTGCGGCAAAGTTAGCTGCAATCGGGCCAATGCGGCCTGGGAGCATCAGCAAGCAATACCGAGATCGACAACGCCAGCGCGGCGTGTATTACCAACTGAGCTACACGCATGAGATGAGGAGCCGGACTGAACACGTCTGGCCAGACCACGTGAAGGGACTACGAAAAGAAACAGAGGAGTACAAGAAATTCAAGAAATTCAAGAAACTGACCACCGAACTGATCGATCTGAGCATTGAACTATCCAAGGCGAAGATCGCTCCATTACGCAGTCAGACAGACACGCCAGGCAAAGAGAAACCGGTCTGAGAACTTCCCACTCACGAGCTTGAGGTCTCTGAGCACATTTTTCCAGGACAGTTTGCTCTCTCGTTCTCCATCGCTGATGGTTACCAATTCCTTGGTTCCATCGGGTAAGGAGCCGACGATTACGAGAACACATGGGCGGTCGTCATTGAGCCTGACATGGAAGTAGATCCCGTCGGCCCAGAGATAGACGTATTCCTTGTCGCTGAGGTCACGCTTGCTCCATTGCTCGCGTTCTTTCTCCCATTGCTCTTCCTCGTCGAACGATGTTGGCTGCAGAAAGACCCGATGCGTTCTCACCGAGGATCGGCTCTAAGGCTCGACTCATCTCGGAGGTTGAGATTCCTCGCAGGTAGAGTGCCGGGATGAGGTTGTCCAGCGAAGCGACTCGGCGTAGGTACGGCGGAAGGATGGCGCTGGTGAACCGCTGGCCTGATCGGCGATCATTGATCCTGGGCTGCCGAACAGAAACGTTTCCTATTCCAGTCTGAAGTTGTCGCTGAGGAAGATGGCCGTTGCGAACGACTTGGCGATGACCCTGGTCATCACGCTGATGTTGATGGGCTTGAATGTAGTCGGAGACTTCGTTGTCGATGGCGGCCTGAAGAAGCACTTGGGCTCCTTGTCGCAGGGTGGCCTCAAGGGCGTTCTGGCAGACGGTGCTTGCTCCTTCCTGGCCGAGGATAGATGCGGATTCGGTGGGGTGGTTGGTGGTTTTCATTGGAGTTCAGTTGTTTTGGTAAATGGTTGAACTCTTCATGATGCCCCGACCGCCCTCATCCACAACTTCCGGTCATTTCTCTTCTGCCCTGGGGTGCAATGCTCCGTAGAGCGCTGCTGTTGGTTCCTTCCGCCCTTCACAGGAGAGCGTTTTCCGGTTTCACAGTTTCCACGGGCTTCTTCCAGCCCCCGGCTCTGCTCTCTGCTACTATGGCTTCTGCTGACTTCTCTCCTGCTCTCACAGGAGAGATCTCCCCGGGTAAGGTCCTTAACTTTCTCCGCATCCCATCCGGCTCTACTTGCTGTGTCTTGATGAGCTTTGGGCTTCGCGTTTACTAGCACGCTCGCCGCCCACAGCCTGCCTCGCTGCCGGTTCGTGTTCCTATGGCCGCGGATTTGCCTGCCGCTTCCTTCAGCTCCACCCTCGCGGGCGTCGCCTTGCGGTTCAGCTACGGTTGCTCTCATCAGCTCCGATGTCATCGTTTCATGTCATTAGTTAAGGCCCATGCCGGGCACACGAGTCGAGAGCACACTCTCGAATGCCGCGTAGGCATTGGCTCCCCGCTCCGTCTTGGAACATTGCGACACCTTGCGGGCGACGATCGCCGGCCTGAGCATCCGCTCGGCGATGTTGTTGGTCGGCTCTACCTCCGGATCCTCCAGGAACATCGTTAAATTCCCTTGGTCAAAGTGCCGGCCAAGCTCATTGAGCATGCGTTGGTTGTCGGGATCTTTGAGCGTCCGGTCCCGCAGGTAATGATCGAGTTCATAGATCTTTTTCAAGCTCTCTTCCTCGTATTGGTTTAAAGTCGACTCGCCGTTGTGGTACTGCTGCCAAAGCCTCAGACACTGTCGAAGCGAATTCTTCAGTCCCTCGCAGAAACTTCGTGCACGCCCTCGCTTCTTCTCCAGAACTTCAGAGAGATTCTTCACAATATGGCTCATGCACTTTTGCATGTCCATCTGCGAAAATCGCTCCGCGTCGTAGCTCCGGAACCGATCGGTTCCAAGCACACACTCACAGGCCGCCGTAATGACTTCGGCCACTTCTTCGGCTCGGTGGCGTGATCGAATCTGAAAATACACCGCATTCTCCTGGCGGCTCACGAATCCCATCAGGCAACTCGTCTTGCCCCCCGTTCGCCATCCCGTATCATCCGTGTTGACGTCATCGGATTGCTGGACGGCTGCTTTGATTCGCTCTGCCTCTTGGCTGATCGCTCCATCGCCGTTTCCCAATTTCAGGGCGTCTTGTGTCAGGGCGCTCTGGCTGAGATCAATGCCGCAAATCTCGCGAACAATCGGAGGAACTTTGCGTAGAGTCACCCCGAAGTGATAGTGCAGAGCCAGTCCAAACGACCAAACCCTGGGACCCACACGGTGAGCGGTGGCCCCGTGTGGGTCGAGCGGCAAGTCCCGGTGAGTTCCTCGCGCGCAGTAGCCACAACTGCATTCTTCGACTTCCACTTTCCAGATCGATATGTCTCGGGCAATCTTTTCCGGCACATCGACCGTGCTTGCCGTCTCCAGACGAGTTCCAAGCCTGCCTCCGCATCGAGGACAATTTGACGACCGCCCCTTGGGCAATCGGGCTTCCATGCTTCGAACATTGTCATCCGGCCCAATCTCCGGGTCCTCCCGCCGCCGGAAGGACCCTTGGCCCGGCTTGCGTCCCGGTCTTTTCGGGTTGGCCTCGGGTTTTCCCTTCGAGAACGGAGCCGCCGATCTGTTCTGCTTGCGCTTCAACTCATCCAATTCTTTGCGCAGTCTTCGATCTTCCTCGCGAAGCTTGAGATTCTCCGCCTCCAACTGAGCAAACCGCTCCCGTAGATCGCGGACGAGCCGGATCAGTTCTCTCGTGGGGAGCGATTCAAGAGAATCGGACGACATCAATGGTTGAGATGCCTTAACTATCGAAGCTGTCAAGAGCTTGTTAGATGCGCTAATCAGTTACGGTCAGCCCTACGAACCCCATCTCGCAGCTTGTCGTCACGCTTTGCTTGAACAGGTTGCGAATAGCTTTCTGATGTTGACTCCAAAACCGCCAGAGCGTGTTGTGGTCGGGCACCTGATTGCCGCATAGCCAGATAAAGCCCAAGTCGTTTCGGCATGCCTCCTCCAACTTACGCGAGCTGCGGATCTTCTTGAAATAGCCGTAGAGCCAGAGTCGCAGAAGCAGGGCCGGGGCGAAGGGTGGACGGCCAGCGGTCCCGAAATCCCGCACTTCAATGCCGAGATCCATCAAATCGAGGGATTCGACAAAGCAACGAATGAATCGCGCCGGGTGAGTCGGGCCGACCCAGTCCTCGATGCTGGGAGGTAAGATGTGAAGTTGATCGAAATCAGCGTCAATGTGAGTCACACCGAAACCAATACCCACGCTCGCGGCGGCGCCAACGACTTTTTCGAAAAACTCCACGGAGTAGAGCAATCATATTGCACTCGTCCGGCCGTCACACGAAAACCCGGGTTTTGAGACAGCCTCAGGACGTCCGCCCTCCCAGAGAGGGAAGCGCTCCGGCGCTTCCGTGATTTCCTCGACAGCCTGGCGCGTTCACCATGGCGAAGTCACGGCGGCCGGGGACGACGGCCGTCCCGGGGAGTCGTCCGATTCAGGGCACCGATATCTTCACATTGAGAAGCTCGAATCGCCAATCCTCGAAGGCCTCCTCCACCCTGAGGATGGCCAGTGTGTGTTCGTCATAGTCGCAACCCAAACCATACGCGCTGTCGGGACTAACGTTCAAGGTGTAGACCGCCCCTTCCGTGAGCGGACGGACCGCCCGCGAATCAAGTGCCTCTTTCAGAACGGCGATCTCCGCGTTGCGCCGGGCGGGAACATCCGCTGTCTGCCAGTGTTCGAAAAGACCGCGGCTGGCGAGCAAACGACGCATCATTGGATTGAGTCTACGCGCATGCTGGTGCGCGCGAATCACCGCCCGCAGTTGAGCCTCTACATTGGAGGCCCGCCCCAGGAGCATTCGCGTGCCGGCTGAGCCGTGCTTCCAGCCGGGACGCGCTTCGTCCCAACGCAGCGCGGGCTCCTGAGCTTGTAGCGCGAAGTCACCCCACATGAAACCGAGCAAGTCAGGCGAGGTGGGGCTGATGGGGCGAAAATTTTGATAGAGAAGGCGGGCAAATCGCCTCGTCTGGTCGTCCGTCAGCAAGCCATCAATGAATTCCGGATGCTCCCTGAGGAAATCGGCACGTTTCAACTCGCCGAGGAGTTGGAGGCTCACCCCGCCCTCGGCGTTCAAAAGCCCTCGAACCTGATACCCCGGTTCCATCCCGCCATGATTGCATTGCACGTAATTGCCCTCACATCCCAGATAAAGGACGGCGGGAAGAAAGTCGTAAAGACGGGTGACTCGGCGCTCCTTGAAGTCCCGCCCATACTTGTAATGCCCCTCGTGCACAAACCCATACCGGATCACCAGGCTGAGATCTTCATGATTCCCTCGCACCAGCCAAACGCGATCGGGATTGGCCAGTTTCAGCCGGAGAATCGTGTAGAGAACTTCGACGCCGTGAACTCCGCGGTCGGTGTAATCCCCCAGAAACACCATGTAAACGTCGGGCCGGGTGAGCTCAAAACCGTCGAGGTAGCCCCGGTCATGCAGCGCTTGCAAGCCGTGGAGCAAGGATCGCACGTCACCATGGAGGTCGCCTTGCAGAATCACGGCGGCACCGGGAGGCACCTGCAGACGCCGCGCGAAGGGTTGGAAAGGAAGGTCGACGCCCGGAGTCCGGTTCAGATTGAAAAACGTGTTTTCCGACGGCTTCTCACCAAGCCAGCGATTGGCTTCGCTCAATGGGCCGTTCTGACAGTGCTCCAAAAAAGCCTCCACCACCGACTCGAACTGCGCATAGCGGGGAAGCGGAAGCTGGTCGCGCGGCGTGTAACGGAGGTCCTCGCGGCGATTGGAAGGGAGATCGCGGCAAGCCTCGAACCACTCGGCAAATTCAATCTTGAGAGGATCGCCTGGTTCGACGGGAGCGGCATGGCTGCTCCACCAAAACGCGAGGCCGGCGACGGACAGGGCGAGGGCCAGACAAAGTGGATAACTTCGACGGAAACCCGAGGGCCCGAGGGACCACTGGATGAATTCAGGAGTTTTCATCTCTCGCGGGATCAATGACCTTTCCCTCCACCACGCGCTCTCTCGTCCCCGAGCGGAAAGTCGCTCCCGCCGAAGGCCGAAACCCGCCCGTCGCCACCACGTGGACGCGTCCCTTCAAGGCGGTCCCAAGACGCTTCCGCACCACGCGCCGAAAAGCCGGCACCAACAACAAAAAGCCGAAGGCATCCGTCAAGAATCCCGGCGTCAAGAGCACGGCCCCCGCGACGAGGATCATGAGCCCGTCCAGAACTTCCTGATGGGGCAAGCGCCCTTCCTGAAGGGCTTCGCGGTAGCGGCTGAGTGCCCGCGTTCCTTGACTGCGTGTGAGGGCCGCACCGAGGATCGCGGTGATCACAATGATTCCCAAGGTCGCTGGAAGTCCGATCTTCGAACCCAGACGCAACAGCAACATCAATTCCACAAAAGGGACCGTGATGAAAAGAATGAGCAGGCGACCAAACATACCGGTGTCACCAGCTTGGGGCAGCTTGGCTTTCCGTGCAAACCGCTTCCGGCCCCACCGCCCGGCAATTGGATCACCCTCGCGCGCGCCCCGGCTTCATGATCGTCCCGGGCTGAGCCTGTCGCCCGCAAATTGATCTCGGGCCTTCTCCCCCACCTGAGCGCGAGGTCCGGACCCGCTCGCTACGCCAAGATCGGCTTCACCACGCGACCGTGCACATCCGTAAGCCGGAAATCCCTTCCCGCGTAGCGGTAAGTGAGCTTCTCGTGATCGAGACCTAACTGATGAAGGATGGTGGCGTGAAGATCGTGCATGTGGATGCGCCCATCCACCGCCGTGTCACCCAGCTCATCGGTGCTCCCGTAAGCGATGCCCGGCTTCACGCCACCGCCCGCCAGCCACACCGTGAAGCCGCGAGGGTTGTGATCCCGCCCGTCACCATTTTGTGAGAAAGGCGTCCGCCCAAATTCTCCACCCCACCAAACCAACGTGTCTTCCAGCAAGCCCCGGGCCTTCAAGTCGGCCAACAAACCCGCCACGGGCTTGTCCGTGGCCCGCGCATGCTCCAGGTGCTTGGGCATGTTGCTGTGCTGATCCCAACGGGGAGTCGGCGATTCGTCGGAGTAGTTCACCTGAATGAAACGCACACCCCGCTCTGCCATCCGCCGTGCCAAGAGACACTGGCGGCCAAAGTCATCCGTGGGCTTCTCTCCAATACCATACATGGCCTGGGTTTCAGCGCTTTCGCGGTCGAGATTGGTGATTTCCGGAGCCTCCATCTGCATCCGCCAGGCCAACTCGTAAGAGGCGATCATGGCCTCGAGATCATCTTGATTTTCTCCACCGCCGCCGTTCCCGCTTCCCGCCAGGCCACGTCGCCGCTCCTGTTGCGAGTGGTTCAGCGCCTGCAGCAGCTCGAACTGCTTCACTTGCTCCGCTCGCGTGAGCTGCCCATTCCCGATGTTCCCAAAGCGAGCGTCCGAGGCCGGCTGGCCCGCTCGTCCAATGACCGTCCCCTGATGCACCGCAGGCAGAAACGCGTTGGAATAGTTGCGGGGTCCACCCTTGCTGTCTGCGGGATTGATGGTGATGAAACCCGGCACGTTCTGGTTCTCCGTGCCCAGACCGTAACTCACCCAGCTTCCCACCGACGGCCGCACCAGATTGGTCGCCCCGGTGTGCAGAAAAAGAGTCGACGGCCCGTGAGCCACGCCTTCGGTGTGCATCCCATGCAGAAAACAGAGATCATCCACATGCTTGCCAATTTCCGGGAAAAGCTCCGAAACCCACTGACCACAGGCGCCCCGGCGCTCAAAATCCCAAAGCGGCTTCATCAGACGCCGCTGACTCTTCTCACCAAAGGTGCCGAATCGAACGCCGACAAAATCGACGGACTTGCCATCCGAGCGCATGAGTTCCGGCTTGCGATCAAAGGAATCGACCTGGCTGGGGCCTCCTTGCATGAAGATAAAAATCACCCGCTTGGCCCTCGCCGTGTGCAGTCCCGCCCGAGGCGTCAGCGAACGCCCCGCCCCTCTCGCTTCTTCCTGCGCCAGACTGGCCAGAGCCAGACTTCCAAAACCACAAGAAACCTGCTGGAGCATCTGACGACGGCTGAGAGGGTGGGATGGCATGGTCTGGTGAGAGGATGAGGGATGAAAAACGAAGAAATGAAATGCAGAGAGCGTTAGGGAAGCGTGCGGAAGTCGACGGAGGCAAAGAGGCTGTGTGTCAGTATAGCCCACCTCTTGCTCCCTGTAAACTCATCGAGAAACTCCCGGGCCAAGCGCCTCTCGCGGGCTTCCGGCGGCCTTCCCAGAATGCGCCAATAGGTACGCTCCAGCTTGGCTCCGTCGGACCCCCGCTCGGCCGAGAGCTTGGCGGCATAGGCCGAGGCCCTCTCCATGACAGAGGGATGATTCATGAGAAAAAGCGCCTGCGTGGCCAGCGTCGTGCGCGGCCGACGTCCCTGCACCATGTTCGGATTGGCAGCGTCAAAAAGATCGAGGATCTCCAGACGCGCGTTGCGGAAAGAGGGGGCATAAACCGTTCGCCTCACCCATTCACCAAATTGATAACCGTTGTCATAGGCACTGTACTTGCGGATCGTGCGCCCTCCCATGGTCATATCAAGCTCCCCGATATCCGCAGCATGGCGTCTCTTAAATTCTCAGCCGAAAGGGTCCGCTCGTGCGCCCTCCACCACCAGCGATTCTCGCTGTCGCGCGCTGCCGTGTCGGGATCCGAGTCAAGACCAGCCAAACCCTCCCCGGCGGATCCACAACCGCCGCTTGCCAGCCGGAAGGTCCGGGAGACCAACAACTCGCGCAGCAGCGGCTTCGTCGCCCAGGCCCCGTCCCGGGGGAATCGATGCGCCAAATAATCCAACAGTCGCGGATGCGAGGGCAATTCGCCCGTCTTCCCGAAGTTGTCCACCGTACGCACCAGGCCCACCCCCATCACATGATGCCACAAACGATTCACATAGACCCGGGAGGTCAAGGGATGCCGCGGGTTCACCAGCCAATCCGCCAGCGCCAGCCGCCCGCTCTCCTTGCCCCCCAAATCCGGTCGTGCAGGCAGTCCCTCCGGCGTGGCCGCCGTGAGGAACCCTCGCGGCACCCCGTCTCCCAGGCTCCTCACCGCCCCGCGAATCCGCACCTGACAATCGGCGATCTCGGCCGGCTCCTCATCCCAAACAGTCATCGCCAGAGCCAGCTTGGGCGGCGCGGACTCCTGAAACTGTTTCAATTCCGCTTCCAAACGCTTGACCGCCTTCTTGTCCCGCTTTTTAGCCAGCTCCAACTCGGCCTTTCGCTTCTCCAACTCCCGCTCGTAAGTCAGTCGCTCTCGATAACCGGGACCGGGCAGCGGCGTCTCCACGTAACCCGAGACGTTCCCCGGCGTCAGAGTCTTGGTGCTGCGAAAGATCCCTGCCAGTGCATAGTAATCCTCCGTCGACACGGGATCGAATTTGTGATCATGACAGCGAGCACAGCCCAGCGTCATCCCCATGAAAGCCCGCCCCACGGTGTCGATCTGCTCGTCGACCACTTCCATGCGTAGCAGCTCTTTGTCCTGCAATTCGTAGTTGGTCGGACCGAGAGCTAGAAACCCGCTCCCGATCAGGCGCTCGCGCTGCCGTGGAGCCTCCAGCGGATACCTCTCAAACAAGAGATCCCCCGCGAGGTGTTCCCGGATGAAAGTATCAAAAGGCACGTCGTCGTTGAAAGCTTCGATCACGTAGTCGCGAAAATGCCAGGCATTCTTGAACATCAAGCTCCGCCCGCCTCCGCTCGACTCGGCGAAGCGCGTCACGTCCATCCAGTGCCTCCCCCACTGTTCTCCATAGCGGGGCGAAGCCAGGAGGCGATCGGTCAGGCGTTCCCAGCGATCGGGCCGCTCCACCTCCCCGTCGGGCGCCAAAAACGTTTCTAACGTTTCCGCTGAAGGCGGTAATCCAGTGAGGACGAAGTGATACCGGCGCAGCAGAGCGAAGGCATCCGCCTCTCCCACGGGATGCAATCCGGCCTCGGACCGCCGCGCCTCCACCAGGGCATCCGAGGGTCCGAGAGACCAATCGCTCATCGCCTCGACCGGCACCGGAACTCTCTCGACCGGCTGAAACGACCAGTGAGACGCCGCGTCCCGGGCCGCTTCGGCGCTACCATTCTCCTCGGAAGCCCCCACCGGGCCGTCCCGGGGATCGGGAGCCCCGCGCGCCACCCATTCGTGCAAACGCCTTCGCGCCTCCTTCGGCAGACGTCCGTCCGGCGGCATTTGCAGATCGTTATCCGCATAGCTCACCGCTCTCAGCAAGAGACTCGCCTCGGGATCGCCGGGGACAACCGCCCGGCCATGATCGCCGCCCCGCTCCCAACCTGCCCGGCTGTCCAGGCGCAGCCCCCCTTTTTGCTCACCCGAATCCGCAGAATGACACTCGTAGCAGTGGGCGATGAAGAGAGGCCGAATGTGCGTCTCGAAGAAAGCCACGGCCTCCTCTTCCTCAGCTTCCGCGCTCGCCACGCCGGGCCCGGCCAGCAACAGCCACCCGAGGGCCAAGGCGTGGGCCAGGCTTGCGGACCGGGAATATCGTCGAGAAAACATGGTCGCCGCCGACAGCTCACACCGCCGATGACCCAATGAAAACCGGGAATTGACAATCATCTCAAAGAAAATCGAAGGAAAAGTAAGCGATGACCTGAGAGCATCCAGAATGGGTCGGCCGCCCAACCAGCGCCATGGCTGGAAGGTCGCCGACCGTTTCCAAAATCCGGCGATCGAGCACGGCGCTTCGGCCAGGCTATCGATTCCTCGACGACTCCAGCCGGAGGAGAGGCGACCTCAGGCCACCGCCCAAGGGCCCCGGTAATCCCGCGTTCGCCACTCGGGCTCGCCGCTTCCATTGGCAAAGGTGTTTTCTTGGGGGTTCCATTCAACCGTCTCGCCATGGTAGTAGGCGAGATTCATCAAGTGACAGCAGATCGCCGTCCGGCCGCCCACGCCCTCATGGGTGATCGGCTTCTCGCGCGAGGCCACGCAGTTCAAGAAGTCGCGCAGATGGTCGGGGCTGCGATAGAGCTGGACCTTGGCGTCCTTGAGAAACTCTCGCTCGGCCTTGGCCACCGCCGATTCCAGAGAGCCCCCGTCTTCTCGGCTGAGAAACTTGGCGATCGATTCGTCACCGCGCTTGAAATGCATTCGGCCGCGCGTCACCTCGACCTCCCCTTCGGATCCGAAGAAATGGACGCCGATCCCCTCACCATGCTCGACCTCGATGCCGTTGGCGTAGATGAGTTTGGCTCCCTTGGTCGCCTCACGGTTCGCCGGTGGCACGGCCTTGACCGGTCCGCTATCGTCCATTCCCAGGCCCCACTGAGCGATGTCCAGATGGTGGGCGCCCCAGTCCGTCACCATTCCGCCGCCGAATTCGCGGTAGTCCCGCCAAGACGGGAAATGGTTGTGATTGCCCCGAGGACTCAAGACCGGGTTGTAGGGCCGTCCCGGTGCCGGTCCCAACCAGAAATCCCAGTCCAGGCCAGGCTCCATGCTCTCAGCCGGCAGATCGCAGGGCACGCCCGGAGGGCCGAAACTACATGACACCTTCGAGATCTCCCCGATGCAGCCGTTGCGCACCAGCTCGCAGGCCGTGCGAAAGCCGGTCATCGATCGCTGCATCGAGCCGGTCTGAAGCACGCGATCATTGCGCTTCACCGCCTCGATCACCGCGACCGCCTCGTGGATGTTGTGAGTGAGCGGCTTCTCACAATAGACGTCTTTCCCGGAATCCAAGGCCGTGATCGTGATGATGGCGTGCCAATGATCCGGCGTGGCAATGCACACCGCGTCGATGTCGCGCCTCTCCAGCAATTCCCGGAAATCATTGTAAGCCGCGCAGCCTTTCCAGCCCGAGGATGCTCCTCGATCGGCGTAACGTTCCTCCACGGTCTGACGCGCCCACTCCCGGCGCGTCGTGTCAACGTCGCACACCGCCACTACTTCGATGTTGGAACGGCCCATGAACCCATTGAGCAGCCCGCGGTTCTGTTTCCCCATCCCGATGAAGCCCATCGTCAGGCGGTCATTCGGCGCGGTCTCGGCCGACCACACGTGAGCGGGTAAAATGAAAGGAGCCGTGGACGTCGCCAAGGCGGTCTTGAGGAAATGACGTCGATTCGCGTTCGAGGATGCCGGTTGCTGGTTCATGAAGGGTTGGTTGTGGATGAGAATCTTGGCTGAAAGGCTGTTCGCTGGCGCTCCGTTGGCCGATCACGACGGACGATATCCTCCGCCATCACGAGAAACGCTCCGGGAATCCAACCCGCCCTCACGCGGAACGGCGCGCTCGCCATTGAGGCTCGAGATGATCCCTGCGCCCTCCCATGTCTGACGAGCCGCACCCTATCGCGCCGCCTCCGGCCGGTAGCCCACACGGACCCGCAAGAAACGCGGCACGTCGTCGCGGCCAAACTCCACCTCCCGAGTGTCGCCACGAACCACCTCCGCGATCGGCGTCATCGGAACCCACACCGCCAAATCCGTCGAACCCTCGTAGGACCACTCGAGATCCAGCCCCTCCCGGAAACCGTGCGTCATTCTCACGGCGCCCGGCGCCAAAAGGTCAATGCGGGTCATCACTTCATCCTCCGTGCGCGGATCGGTTGCCAGCGCATACTCCATCCAATTGACCCAGCCATCACCATCGGGATCTCCCTCCGGACCGGAAATCGCCTCGTTCGCCTGCTCGGCCGAATCCGGGAAACGCTCGATTCGCCAATCGGCATAAAGTGATCCCGTCGATACGGGCTCTTCGGATCCCGGCGAACCGTCGATCGCCGCCGTGATCGACCAGACGGCCGGGTCATTCAAGTCCCGTTTCGGATCGAGCGGCGCCAACAGGGCATGTCCACCACCATCCGCCTCCGCGGGCCAGCCCTCGACGTTTCCATCCCCGTAGATGAAATCCCGGATCGCCGTGCCCGCCCCGAAGGAAAGTTTGACCCGCTCCCCTCCGTTGCTGAACTGCCGCTCAAACTCTCCCGCGATCACGGCTTCAGTGGCGCCTCCATAGCGGTGTGCAAAGGCGGCGCGCGATCGGCCACGACAAGGACGCGCTGTCCGGGCTCCAGCGCGGTGACATCACTGCCCGCGAGTTCGAAATCGATCCCCTTCGTGAATCGGACATCGATCAGGTCGAGCGTCGTTCCTCCCACGTTCACCAACTCGACGTATTCAAAATCCGTATCCGAGAACCCCAAGGCCGCCTCGTCCACCGTCGCTTCCCTCGGATGATACATGATCTCGCCGATCACCAAACCCTCGAGGAATAACGAAATATCGGGAGCGACAGCCACGAAGCGAACCGGATCGGACCAATGGCTCCAATGCCCCGCCGTGTTCTTCATCCTGGCCCTCACACTGTAATGACGTCCCGGGCGTGGTACCCCCGCAGGGATCGTCACCTGCTTCTCGAACGGCACGATCTCCTCACTCACCCAGTCGGCGTCGATCTCATAAACGCGCGGCGCCGCTGGATCGAAATCCGGCAGGGATCGATTCGTCGTTTCTGCCAGGCGCCACTGCACCGCCGCGAACGCCTGCGGGCTGAATAGGCTGCCCCCTTCGAAGGGGCTGACCTCGAACACCAGATCACTCACCGGATAACCTTCGCCACCGAGGTAGGTGATCGTCGGCATATCCGGCGCGCTCCCTTCATCGGCGTGGGAAGCGAGCAGGTCGTGACCGTAGCCGCCGGGCGCGATGAAGGCCTTCATATAAGCCTGATAACCCTTGAAATCCTCCGTGTCGTTCCCGGTGATATTCTTGTAGTAAATTCCTTTTTTCCGCTTGCGGGGATGATGATTCCACATCGCTTGATCCATCAAGACGAGTGGCTTCTGATCCGGCGCTTTGTAAACGACGACGTCCTCGCCCGAAGGAGCCGGCGCGAAGAGGCTGCCCTTGTAGGTGAATTGAGTTTCCGAAATGACGGTGATTTCCTTGTCTCCGTTGAAAATCGGCTCGTCGATCCCTTCCACCGTCACCACGTCACCCGTGACGAATCCGTGAGGATCACCCGTCGTCATCACCACCGTGCTCCCGTCCTTCTCAACCAGGCTCACCAGAACTTGATCGCCTCGCGGCACATCGATCCAAATCAGGCGCGAATACTCATCCACCAGCATGTCACCCTGCTCGCCATTGAATAGGAGCGAGAGCAACTCACGAATGCGATTCTGATAGGGGATGTCGACCTCCTCGTGGCTCAGCACCCGGTAGATGTTTTCCCAGGCCGCCGTGTCTCCCCTGCCGAGATGCGGGGCGTCCTCAAAGGTCAGGTCCAGATCCCATGGAATCGGATAGCACCGGCCATCGGGATGATAGTAGGACATCATGTTGTCGTTGGGGCGCATGTCCGAGTTGTTCACGATGAGACTCCCGCAATTGAAGGCGTAGTAGGCCTCGAAATCGAGGTGTTCCCGCCACCACTCCAGCGAGGTGCCGGCGCGGAGGTTGCTTTTGAAATCGCGTTGGTCGGAACCGTCCGTCACACTAAGAGCACCTTCATTCTTCTGCTGATCAGCCGAGCCATGCCAGTTGTATAGGTTGCCGTCCGGCATGCCGCGCTCCCGCAAGAAACGGCTATCGGGATCCTGGATGGCGATGTAGAGCCCCCACAAGTCGCCGTTGTACTGATTGCTCGGCGCCTCGGCCGCCTCGTCAATCACCCGCAGCTGAAAGAAGTTCGTGTTGCTGGCGGGCGACCCAATGAGCTGGAAAATGCGAAAGCCGACCGACTCATTGAGGATCGTGCCGTCGGTGCTCAGATCATTTCGCCACCAGGGATTGGTCCCCGGCAAGACATTGATCTCGCGCCAAGCAACGTCGTAGGGCTCTCCGTAGTTGTCGCGGGCCTGAAAGCGGTGACCGCGATTGAAATTCCAATCCCATTTCTCCTTGCCCACCTGACCCAGGGACGCGCGCCCCCGCTTAGAAAACCTCATGTGGTCGTAAACCTCACCTTCGTAGACCACCGTGCCCCGCCATTCCGGACTCCCACCGCCCCATTGCTGCGCTTCGATGTCTGCCTTGGTGGCGATCAAATGATAGACCGCGATCGAGTTCATCGTCTCCTCGCTGAAGGTGATCTCCGGCGTCTCTCCGGGCTCCATCGCACCCTTCCAACCGGGCACGCCGTCGTAACCGAAATAGGCGAAGTTCGGCTGCGGATCATCGGCATAGGGCACGCGCACTCCGTTGCCAAGCCTGTCCTCCGCCCGGATCCGGTAGCGCACCAGATGCCGATGCTGACCGAGTTCATCCGGCAGCGCGACCGCGTAGATGCCATCGTCCGCTTGCTCATCAGGTGCCTCCCCGTCATCGCGCATCGGCAAGGCTTCCCACGTGGTCTCGTATTCGGCATCGGTGAGGCGAATGTAGCCGCCGGGCGAGAGTTGTTGATAGCTCAGCTCGACCGAGGCCACGCCATCCGGATCGGTCACCATGGCCGTAATCGCCACCGTCTCGCCCGATCGCGGAGACCTCGGAGCGTGCCCCACCTGACGGATCTGCGGCGGCACGGCGTCGAGCGCCGTGAAGACAGAGTTCCTCTGGCCCGGAGTCGACTTGAGCCCAGCCCGCCAGCTTCCCGCCAGATCGTTGTCCAGACCTGGATTCAGCAATTCCATCGAAACCCCGTCGCCATTCGCCTGGACCGGCTCGCCCTGGGGAGCGATCGGCCAGGGAAAAGTCGACTGGTAGGCCACTTCGTCGATCACCTCGCCGAGCGCGTTCTCCAGGACGAGATGATCGCCCTCATTGGAGAGGACGCCCGACTCGAACTCGCCGTGAGCCGCCAGCCCGCCCACGAAGATCGATCCGAACTTCCGCTGATACCCGGGGCCATTCTGAGCCAGAATCAAGTAGTCGCCCGGAGCCATCGCCGTCCCTGCGGGAAAGGTGTAGGCAAAGCCCTCCGAAAAGCGCCACCCGCTGAGGTCGACGCCCTCTTCCCCCGCATGGAAGAGTTCGACGAATTCCGCCAGATCTGTCTTCGGCTCAGGATCGTAGTGGATCTCATTGATCACGATCTGTGCCAGGCTGGTCTGGATTGCGGTCAAGGTGACGGCCAGACAGAGTAAATGGAAAGCATTCATGGGGTCGGGGGTATCGGGCGATCTGACATACCGTAACGTTCTTGGCGAGGAAATTCAAAGCTGGCGCCGCGAGGAGCCTTCGGCATGATCCCGGTGAACATGAACGCTCTTCTCTTTCCGGTCTTTTTGACTCGTCATCCACTCACGGCCGTTCAGGCGGGCGGACGCGATGGTGACTGGCGGGAAAACGTCGGCAGTAAAGGTCATGCAAAACCGCCGCGGCTGGAAATCCGTCATACCGAGGCCTCCCGCACCGCTGTTGAGTTCCGCCGTCTCTCTGGGCTAGCTGGACGAACGCATCACCCTCCACGCTTCCAAGGGCTTTCGCTTTCCCGCTTGCGGCCGCCTTCCCTTTCCTCTGCCCCTCTCCCGCGTCCGGCCTCACCTTGATCAAGGCGACCCCACGACGTAACCTGCGTGGCCTCGCCCCTCCCCTTTTCCCCACTCACCGATCTCCACAGGCCCATGCCTTCCCCCCACCCGCATCGACGAAGGGCCGTGCCCCTTGCACTGACGTTGGCGATCCTTGCTGGGCTCTGGACGGCCATCGACGATGAATACGGCTCTGCAAAGGAACGGCCGATCTCAGGCTTCTCGCGTCCATTGCCCGCCACCGACAAGAACGCGGCGCCGGAACCGTCATCGGCACGCTTACCCGCTTCGGCTGCGACGACCCATCCTGACTTCGAGGCGCTCGCTTCCGGAGCGCCCATCACGGTGACAGGCGAGGATGGCTCCGTTTTTATCCTGACACTTCAACCGGCCGATCTCTTCGCGGACGACTTCGCCATCAGAAGAGGCTCTCACGGTGGCGAATTCTCCACTTTTCAAGCAGTCCGCGGCTTTGCCTTCCCGCGTTCACAGGAGGGAGAAACGACCACTCCCCAGCGAGCGGTCCTGGCCCTGGTGGGCCACCACCTTTACGGAACCTGGGACAACGGGGACGGCACCGTATCTCAGCTGTCCGGCCATTTCGGTGATCGCACCTTCACGCTCCAGCGC
Organism: Verrucomicrobiales bacterium; assembly: GCA_965204485.1. GTDB lineage: Bacteria > Verrucomicrobiota > Verrucomicrobiia > Verrucomicrobiales > DEV007 > JAACDM01. Next base: position 28,501 of record CBDBEZ010000131.1, on the reverse strand, counting down.
GAGAGGCGCGCCCTCACGGAAAGTGCTCTCGTCTCCGAGGGACCCCTCGCCACCTGCCGCCAGCTCGCGATCTCACCGCGCGATGTAATCTCCTCCACCACCGCATCGCTCACGCTCCCTCTCCGCCCGCCGGCACCCCTTCCCGCCGCCGCTCGCGGTGGTCTGGAGCCCGCCACCGGAGAGCCCACGCGCTATGTCGATCCCATCCCCATGACAGAGAACTACGCGCTCTCCCTGGTGGACATGAGCCTGCTTCTCGTGCTCGACTCGTCGGCAACCCGCCCCAACGAACATCCCTCACTCGAGAGCCTGGCTTCCCGCTGGCTGGCCACGGTCGCCAATGTCGCCACCATTTACGAAAATCAGTTAGGCATTCGTCTTCGCCTCCAGGAATTGATCCTCATCCCCGACGACCCAGATTTCCAAGACGTGCCTTCCCAGCAAGCCTTGCCCGACTTCACCTCCTGGCTGAGTCAGCACCGCTCCCGTTCCGTCTACCGTTGGGACTCCGCCTTCAAAGTGGGCCAAGGACTCGCCCCCAGCGAATTGGGGATCGCTTACGTGGCTTCTCTCGGTCGCTCGGATAGTATCGGCATCATCGGCCGCGAAACGGGATGGACGACCCTCGCGCATGAGATGGGGCACAGTTTGGGGGCCAATCACACGCGGGGAGGTCTCATGAACGCCCAGGCCAACGATGGCGGAGACCGCGATTTTTTCACGCAGGTCAACGGGGCGTCACCGGGAGTCACCGCCGCCGAGGAGATTTACAAGCACTCTGCCGAGATTCTCGAAGGCACGGAACCCCTGCGTCATCCGCGGGAATTCCCCTTTGCTCAAAACGATTTTCGCGTCGGTGCGACGGGCAATGCCCTTCGATTTTCACCCTTGCAGAACGATCTTCCCAACGCGCCTCACGGAACCGCCAACCCTGTTCTCAATCTGGAAGAACTCAGCCGTGTGGTCCCCGCCGGCGCCGGTGAATGGGAACGGGACGGCCCCTTGCTGATCTTCCATCCGAGTCCTGGATTCACCGGGCCCGCCTGGTTCAGCTACAGCCTGAGGGGCAGCCTGGGGAACGATGGCCGGGGATGGCTTCACAAGGGCGATATCGCCATCCAGATCGGCGAGGCTTCGCCCGAGCTCGACCTCAGCTTCGTCCCGGGCGAGGTGAGGACCGTGGCCGTCGGCGACAACGCCGGTGCGATCACACCAGCAAGAAATGCCCAGGTCCATGACCTCCCCGACCAGCCGGGACACGTCCTGGTGCGAGTCGACCCGGACGCCACGGGGAACGACTCGTTCCAGGTGGGGCCTCGCCGGTTCACCCTCACCTACGCGGACGCCATCGAAGTCCAGACAGTTCCCGACGTCTACTGGCACCACTCCGGTCTTGGTCCGCTGGCGATGGAGCCCCTGGCCAATGACCGCCCGTCCTCCGAGGGCGGCCTGAGCGGGAAATCACGCATTTCCCTCGGAAGCGACCTGCTCGAAGATCCATCCATTGCCTTTCCCCACGCCTTTGGCTTGTTGGAAGCCACCAATTTCTCGCCCGACAAGGGAACGCTCGATGTCGTCAGCCATCCCGCCTCCGGGGATGGAACGCCGACGGGGCGGCTCATTTTCACTCCTCACCAAGACGCAAAGGGAATCGTTTCCATCCACTATTCCGTCCGTGACGCCCGCGGGAGCACGGCCTCGGAAACGATCACCATCCATCTGTTGGGCGAGACGATCACTCTGGTGGAGCCAAACGCCCAGGTTCACTATCACATCCCTCAGACACCCCAGGACGCGCCTTTCTGGACGCTGCGCGCGTTTGACGACCGCGCCTGGCCCCTCGGCGCCCTTCCCGTGGGCTACGAGGATGGTAGGGACTACGAGGATTGGATCCGAACGGACGTCGGCCGACAAATGACCGGCGTGAACAGCTCCATCTACTTGCGGATCCCCTTCGCCGTCAGCGATCCCTCGGCCATCTCCCGTCTCCTCTTGCGCATGCGGGTCGACGACGGCTACGTTGCCCATCTCAATGGACTGAAGGTCTGGGAAGAGAATGCGCCTCCCAACGCCGCCTGGAACGCAGAAGCGGTCGAGGGCCGCGAGGCTGAGGAATGGGTCACCACCGATTTGAGTGAGATGCGATCCTTGCTCGCCAAGGGCGAAAATCTCCTGGCGATCCAGGGAATGAACTCTCAGATCGACAGCTCCGACTTTCTGGTGATGCCCGAGCTTGTTGCCCTATCATATCCCCTACTCGGAGAGATCGTCAGTCCCTCCTCCGCTTCGGTGAGCGTTCCCCGCCAGACTGGCATCCGCTTCGAGGCGCTTCCCGCGTCCGAAGACGTCACGCTGGTTTGGGAAGTGACGGAAGCCCCCATCGGATCCCGGCCCACCGCCCGGCCGGAAGGGCGCTTCTTCGATCTTTTCATAAGCACCTCGGGCACCTACCGGATTCATCTCCTCGCGCGCCGCGCCGATGGCGCCACCACGGTCGAGGAAAGGGTCATCCGGGTCGGCCTTTCCCGCCCTCACGATCTCTTGGGCAGCACGCTTCAGGCGATCCCGGACCTGGCCATCCCCTCACTCAACACAAATCTCTCCGCCCTCCATCTGCCGGCGATTCCCGGCCAGCCAGCCGAAATCGTGTGGGAAGGGCTGTCCGGACCGGGCACCGCGGCGTTTTCCGATCCCGGCGCCCTCTCAACCGATGTCACCTTCTCGCGTGCCGGACGCTACCAGGTCCGTGTCACCGCTTTACGGTCGGAACTCACGCTCTTCGACGACATTTGGGTCGATGTCCTTACCGGCATAAAAACCTTGGTCGGCGAACAAACCCAATCCACCTATCACTATCTCAATTCTTCCAGCTACGATCCGCGCTGGAAACATCTGGACTTTTCCGATGCCCACTGGTTCCGCGGAACCCAGGGACTGGGCTACGATCTCACCAATGGCTACGCGCCCTACATCGGCACGGATCTCCGGGATACCATGTATCTGCGAAATCCCAGCGTCTACGTGCGCTACCCATTCCTCGTCGAGAACATCTCAGCCATCGATTCTCTCGAGCTTCGTCTCAGGGTGGACGACGGCTGTGTGGTCTACCTGAACGGCCAGGAAATCTACCGGCGCCACGCGCCCCTCTACGGTTTGGATCCCACATCGACCGCCCTGCGCGCGGCGGACGAAGGCCTCCTGGTGGAACCTACTCCCATCGATCTCGCCGAGTTCATTTTCGCCCTTCGGCCGGGTTACAACACCCTCGCCATCCAGGGCCTGAATCAGAGTTCTCAGAGTTCCGATTTCCTCATCGAGCCCACGCTCCTCGCCCGGATGGGCCAGACTCCGCCGACCGAGACGGATCTTCTCGCCCAGGCACTTGGCAAAAACCAAGTTCGCGTGGAGACCATCACCGAGCCGCCAACACTTGAAGTGACCTTTCCACTCAGAAGCGCCTTCACGGAGGAAGGAGGCCGGTTCGACCTCGAATCCAGCGCCAATCTCCAAGACTGGGAGCGTTGGCCCTATCAAAGCCTTGAACGAGAGCCTCTTGACGAGACCTGGGAATCCCTCACTCTGTCCGGGCCGCGCGATGACCGTTTTCGTTTCCTGCGGCTGCGGGTCACGCAGTGACCCCGCAGATCCGGTCTCCTCCGTCGCGTGGGTGGGTGCTCGAAGATGGTGGCCGCCCGGAGCATCGGGCGGTGAGGACGACACTCACATCCGCACCTTTTCCAGGTCGAAGAAAATCAGCGCTGTGCGGCGCGCCAGTTTTTCCCGGACCTCCTCCAAGTAGGGAAACTCGCTCGCGCGTTTGCCTTGCAGAAAGCGATCGCGGGATTCCGTTTGATGCAGGCTTCGATTGATCACCCAGGCGTAGGGCTCGATGCCCGCCCGGCGCAGGTCTTCCTGGAGAAAGCCAGCCTCATGGACGGGCGTGGCCTCTGGAAGCGTGACCACCAGGACGCGGCAGAAATCGGGATCCCGAAGCCGGGGCAACAAGTTCCTCACTTCATCCGCAAGATTGCCCGCGTTCTTGGCCACCTCGCGATGATAAGCCTCCGTGGTGTCCAACAGCAACAGGGTGTGACCGGTCGGCGCCGTATCGAGCACCACGAAACGATCCTTCCCGGCGTCGACCACCCTGGCAAAGGCCGAGAACACGGCGATTTCCTCGATGCAAGGAGACCGCAACTCCTCTTCCAGCAAGGCTCGCGCCTCCTCGTCAATGTCTCCCGCCTCCGCCATCACCCCGGCCACATGACGCGCCGTTTCCTGCTTGGGATCGATCGCTTGGATGGTGAGATTGTCGGGAATGGGATGGAGCCGGCCGGTGAGATGATCCGCGGGATCCGTGGTCGCCAGGAGAACGGGCTTCCCTTGCGCCGCCAACTGGAGAGCGATGTCAACGGCCACCGTCGTCTTGCCCACGCCTCCCTTGCCCATCGTCATGATCACGCCCTTTCCAGCACGGCTCATCGCGTCGACGAGATCGGCGAGGGGCTCAAACGCGCTGGAGACCGCCATAGCCGAGCCATCGCCGTTTCCCCGGTGGACATCACCTGCCCGCGAGCTGAAGTCTTCGTCTAGCAATGTCCGGAGACGTTCGATCCCCGCCGTCCCGGAGGGCCGGAAAGGCACGCCGAAACTCGGGATCTCCTGCAATACCTTGGGAAGCTCTGACAGCGCGCGCTGCTCCGCAGATTGCCACCCAGCCGCCAAGGCGTCGTGCGGATCGTTGGCCTGAAAGACCGCGTTGATGATGAGCCGCTGATTGGCGATTCCCTGGGCACGCAACTCACGGGATGCCCGCGCCGCCTCGTTCAACGACCCCGAATCGGCCCGGGCCACGAGCACCAAAGTGGTTCGTTCGGCATTCGTCAGGGTTTCCAGGGTGCGCTCGTAAGCGGCCTTCTGCTCTTGCAGTCCTGACATCGGCCCCAAACAGGAAGAGCCAGAGACGTTGTTGGCGATGAAGTCATTCCAGGCCGCCGGCAGATTGAGAAGACGCAAGGTGTGGCCGGTGGGTGCGGTATCCAGGATGACGTGATCGTGGTCACCGAGCGCCTCGTCATCACTGACGAAACGAGTGAACTCATTGAAACTGGCGATCTCGGTGGTGCAAGCGCCGGACAATTGTTCTTCGATGCTGGCCAGCGCCTCCTCAGGCAAGACCCCGCGCATCGACCCCACAATCCGTTCCCGATAAGCGATGGCGGCTTCCGTTGGGTCGATGTTCAGCGCCTGGAGACCGGGCACTTCATCGACGGGCCTGGGCGCCGGTCCGACTTCCGTTTGCAGGACCTCGCCGAGATTCGAAGCTGGATCCGTGCTGATGAGCAATACCTTCCGGCCCTTCTCGGCCAGAGCCACGCTCACCGCACAGGCCAACGAAGTCTTTCCCACTCCGCCCTTGCCGGTAAAAAAAAGGAAGCGGCTCGGGCGTTCGAGAAAAACACTGATCGGCCGCATCATCCGCAACAGGAAACCTCCGGTCCGCTGCCCTGGCCGACTTCCGGCTGACAGCAATCCTCACTCTTTCCACCCTCCTCACAACACTCGCTGGACTGACCTTCCGCATCACCGCCGCAACAGGAATCCTCGGCGCCGGTGAGCCCAGCCAGTTGCTCCAACTGTTCCCGGGACGGATAAAAACCCTTCACTGCCAATTTACCATCCACCAGGATGACGGGCAAGCTCGCGGTACCTTCCTCCTCGAGGATCTTCTTTACTTCGGAATGGATCGAGAAACTGGTCGGTTCCTGAGCAAGATTGTATCTCCGGACATCGGCCTTCCCATCCAAAGCCTTGACGACACTGGCGAAGGCCACGAGTTGCTGGTCGGGAGAGGGTCCACAGAAGCCACTCGAACAACAAAGGGCTGGATCAAACACTTCGATTTTTTTCATTGGATTCGTTTTCTTAGTTCAGTTGGGGTTGAGAGAGCGCCTCGCGATAGCCGGCGCCGTAGGCTTCGAAGGTGTTGCGAATCTGATCGCGCACGGTGCGGAAGACCTCGGTCACCTCGTCCTCGCTTCCCTCGGCATGGGCCGGGTCCTCGAAGCCCCAGTGGTAGCGCCGTGCGTCGCCCGGAAAGATCGGACAGGCATCGCTCACGTTGCCGCACACCGTGATCACCACATCGACGCTGCCATCGAGGAAGAGTTCCAGCGCTTTCGATTCGTGCTTCGAAAGGTCGATCCCGATCTCCTTCATGACTTCGATGGCCTTGGGATGCACGTATCCAGCAGGCTTGGAGCCTGCACTGCGCACTTCGAAAAAGTCGCCCGCGGCGTGACGCAAGATGCCTTCGGCCATGTGACTTCGACAGGAATTGCCTGTACAAAGAATGAGAATTGTCGGTTTGTTATTCATAAGAGAGGAAAAATCATGAAGGAGGACAACAAGCAGATGCGACGGCGGCCGGGACGGCGGCCTGCGGATTGGAGTCAAGGGCTCTCGAGATGCGGCGTTTGATCAACGCGAGCCGTTTCTCATCCCTCGCAAAGGAAAGCGCCGTCTTCCGGGCCGCCCGCAGGGCTTGCAGGTTGATCTCCAATAACGGCGGCACCGGCTCGGCCAGACGGTAGATCATCCAGTTGGCCTCGCGCTGCGCCGAGAGAAGACCCAGACGCTTCATGTAGTTGAGCTGTTTGGAGATCTTCACCTGATCAATCCCCAGCGCTTCGATAAAGTGGCAACCACAGAGCGGCCCGTCCTTCAATAGATTGAGGATCCGCAGGCGACTTTCGTCGGACAGGCACTTGTAGAGCAAGGTGGTTTCCACTCCACGAATATTCCTTATACGGAATATTCATGCAACTGGTTTTTTGGAGAATGGCCACGCCACAGCGATTCCGTAAGATAGGCGGCTGAGGCGGCTCAAGCCCTGTATTTTTGGGTAATTCGGATCGGCAGCGCCCATTTTTGACCCCATGGCAAATTCGCATTCGTTATTTCATCTTTTTTAAGCTTGTTTCTGTAATAGTCTTATATTACAGTGCGCCGGACGAACCGACCTTCATGTCAAGCAGAAACTCCCTGCCCCCCACCGAACGCCAGATTCGCAGCCGCCTCCGCCAGCTCCTCGACCAGGCCGAAGGCTTCCTTCACGGCTCGCCCATCGAACTCTCTCGTAAATGCGGCAAGCCCACTTGCCGTTGCGCTTCCGACGACTCCTTGCGCCATCGCTCCTTGGCCATCGGTCAGACTCGCAAGGGCAAGACCACCATGCTGCACGTCCCCAGACCGTTGGAAGCTCAGGCGAGACGCTGGATCGATGATTTCCAGAAGGCGAATGCTCTGCTGGAAGTCCTCGACGAGCAGGGGCGCCTCCGACTCGAGGAGGCAAAAACCAAGGCCAGAGCGGCGAGTAGCTCCGCCAAGAAGAAGGGCAAGACCGGTAAGAAATCAGCCGGCAAAGCCAAGTCCGGGCGCAATTCTCCACCAAAAAAGAAGCGACCATTCTCACGCGACTACTAACTTACTCGGACAAGATTTTCAGCCTCCGCCAACAGTGGAGGCTGCGGGTGCGTGACTCTCGTCCCAGACCACAGATTCCCACTCGAGTTTTCCCGGCAGCATTCTTCGCCATGTTCTGCTGCCGGTTACCAAGCTTCAACGAACTCGAGCAACACCGGAACAAGAGCAGCTGGACCCGTTGGCTCGGTAATCACCGTTTGCCCAGCGCCGACGAACTGGCGTATGTCTCCGAGCGCATCGAGCCTGACAGTGTGCGAGGGTGTCTCGGACACATTTACTTCTGCCTCAAACGCAACAAAATCCTTGCCCCACAGCGCGGTTGGATGCTTGCCGCCGTCGATGGTCACGAAACTCACTGTAGCTACAAACGTTGTTGTCCAAAGTGTCTCCAACGCCGGATCGCCGTCGGAGACGAGGTCAAAACACAGTTCTACCACCGCTTGGTCGCGTTTCAGATTATCTGTGAGGATTTTCAATTGCTTCTCGACGTGGAAATGCTTGAGCCTGGTGAAGACGGAGATCCTGGAGACGACGAAGTCGCTGCGGCTATACGGCTGATAACTCGCGTCCTTAAGGACCACCCACGCTGCTTTGACGTGCTCACTGCCGATGCGCTCTACCTGCGTCCCTCCGTGATCAATCTTCTTGAAGACCACGGCAAATACCTTGTTGCCGTACTCAAGGATAATCAGCCTGAGCTATTGTCCGAAGCCCGCACGCTCCTGCCCCTTGAGGAGCAAGAGCCAGAATCATTTGAGACTCCGGCTGCACCGGGCAAGCCCGCGCGGCACGTTCATTTACAAGAGGCTGAGGGCTTCTGCACTGAATCCATTCACACTCCTCTTCGCGTTGTTCATTCCCATGAGACTGGCATCCGTCGCGAGCGCGTCGCTGGGGATTGGGTCGAGACTCCCATCGATAGCCACTGGTGGTGGGCGACGACCATGCCCCGCTCAATGGCCGATGCCAAGACCATCTTCCATTTCGGGCACGACCGTTGGAAGGTCGAAAACGAAGGCTTTAACGAACTCTGCTCCCGCTGGCATTCCGGTCATTGCTATCACCATCATCCCAATTCCATTCTCGTTCTGTGGCTGATCATGTTCATGGCCCACGCCGTGTTCCACTGCTTCCACAAGCGCAACTTGAAGCCAGAGATACGCCGTGGACACACGGCCATCTATTTTGCCCGTCAAATCGCCGCCTCCATGCGAGAGGATCGATGGTGGCCGCCACCGGCTCCGGGCTGAGGAACGCCCGCCCCGCGCTCTCGGTAACCTTGGGTTCGCGTCCGCCATCGGAGCGGTCTGGCTCCCTGTTGCCTATTGCCGACAGGGGGATCCATTTCGCGGCTCGAGCCCTCCGAAATTCGCCCGAGAACCGCCACACGAAACTGTTCGCCCTCCTAGCGCCAGCTTCAACACGCTCAACACCCACCAATTCAGGCCATTACGACTCTTTCCGACGCCGTCTTACGGAATCGCTGCCACGCCACTCTGATCTTGACCTCGGCAAGCCGCTCATGGGAGGCTATCCAGCTTGACGAGATCTGGGCCTTCGTCGGCTGCAAGGAGAAGGCAAAAGAGAGGGCCAAGGGGCGCCACGCCACCCCGGCGACGTCTGGACGTGGACGGCACTCTGCGCCGACACGATGCTGGTTTCGTCATGGTTGGTCGCAGATCGCTCGGGCGCAACTGCCTACGAGTTCTGTCGCAAGCTTCGCAAGAAGCCTCCAGATCACCACAGACGGTCTGGCCTCCTATCGGTGGGCGGTCGGCGGGCACTTCGAGAACGTCGACTACGCGCAGTTGATCAAGCTCTACGACAAGGATCAGAACGGCCAAAACATCGTGGTAGGCTTCGAGAAGAAAGCGCGAATCGGCCATCCCGACATGGACTTGGTGAGCACGTCCTACGTGGAGCGTCAGAATTTCACGATCCGGATGAGCAACCGTCGCTTCACTCGTCTTGACGAACACCTTCTCGAAGAAGCTGGAGAATCACTGCCACATGATGGCTGTCCACTCCATCTCCATGAACTACAATTTCTGCCGGACGCACGCCACGATCAAGGCCTCCCCGGCGGTTGAAACCGGCGTTGAAGAGCAAGCTTGGAAACTCAAAGATATCGTGGAAATGATGGATAACCATTACGAGTCCAAAGAGAACGCGAAGTTTGAGAAGGCGTTTTCTCGGATGCGCTCGCCTCGCACTGAGCCCAGGGCCTACGCACCCAACGCGCCCAAGACTCCGTGGTATCTCGATCCAGAGAATGGCGGCCCCTATCCCGAGGTTCAGAAGCCAGGGATTGCCTACGAGGCCGATGAGAACTGTCCGTTCTGATTCCAAGATGCACATCTCCTTGATTTTGGCCTCTTCAGCAGAATCTGTGGGTGCCCAGGCGGCGCGATTCACCTAGAATCCTGACCAGCAACAAGTTATATCCAATCTTAATGGGCATCAAAGTTGTGGCAACAAGCCAGCTGCCCATCCAAACCTCGGATTTGCGAGGACAACGCTTGCGCCGGGGCTGCCCCTGGTAGGGCTCAGCCCATGAAACAAGTAGTTTCAGCAGTTCTGGGGTCCAGGGGCAGCGGGACCCGGCGTCCAGCGTTCCCGGAGCAAATCCGGAATTTCACCCACAGATTCTGCTGAAGACCCTGATTTTGAGAGCAGCGTGCCTATATTCTGGGGCAGGTATGGGCGACAACATGAAGCAAGTTTTGATAGGCGTAGGGTCCATCATGGGGCCTACGGGTTCTATGTTACATCGACCAACAATGGCTTCGGAGATGCCCCTGGATACGCCGTGCAGCGCGGTCGTTCTTTCCGATTTTGTTCGAGTAGGGGCAGACTTTAAGGCGGCTTTTGACAGCACCCAGACGGATGGCGAAACGAAAGAGAAAGCCCTTGCCGACCGCAAGCCAGCACGGTAATCCAGGGCAGTTAATCGAAAGAAGAGAAGAGGTCTCCTTCTCTGTGTTTCAGGGAGAGTACCCTCCGCCTGATCTCGTCGATCGGTATTCGCCTGAAATCAAACAGAGCTTAATTTCTCTGACGGAGAAAGAGCAAGTTGCTCGACATGCCTACGTTGACCCCAGCGTTTCATAAAATGGCCAGTCAGGCCATCATGTAGTAGGCGATTTCTTCTTCGACGGCCTGATTGCCTCCGAGTGTCAATGTGAGTCGACCTCGAGGGCGAGTCAGACGTCCGGCACGCTGGATGATTTTGCGGCGAATCGTGCCGAGTCCTTCAAACATCCACTCCGCAGCCCTTTGGGGGGACGATTTGCGTGACCGCTCCGCAGATCGCATCTGCATTTCGCGTGTGAGATTGTGGGTGAGGATACTGGCCAAAAGGAAAGCTTCGTTGGCGGCACGTCGCTTGGCCGGAATATAGTCCATCTGGGCCTGGCTCTTGGCTTCGCCAAAAATCTTCTCCTGAGAGCCACGCCCTTCATGAAATTTCACCACATGAGCGGCCGTGTTTGTCTTGTTGGTGATGATCGCCTCGTATTCATAGTTCTCCTCGACTGGTTCGAAAAGATCCAGTCGGAGCGGTCCTTTGCGCTGAGTGCGCCTCATGGTTCGAATGCACAAAATGCGCGCTTTGCGCGCCCAACTTTTTGGCTTCCAGCGGATTTCGAAGTGATGAGTTTTTCCCTCTCCGCCTCGTCCACAAGCCGCTCGAAAGGCACCGAGAACGTATATTCCAGGCCAAGGGTCTTTGCCTCTGAAACCATCTGATCGCGGAAAAACGCGCTGTCGGCGCGCAACTCGATCTGCACATCAGGCAGCACCTTGCGAATCTTTTCCACGCAGTAGCGAAGAAATTCCACCGCGCCATTGGAGTCATGGACGTTGCCGCTTCGATGAAGGTAATCGAGAATCTGTCCGGTTTGAGCGATCGTCGCGAGCAGCGGATAATAACTGCGCTCGCCTTTTTTCTTCTTGTTAAATCCCACAGCCGTCCCTTCCGCATGGCGACTCGTGCTCTGCACGCTTCCGTCCAAATCAAGCGTGATGCGTTTGATTCCTTCCTCCTGAAGTCGCGACAGGCAAACGAAATGATTCATCTCCCTCATCCTCTCAAGGCTTTGACAATCGACCTCTCCCAACATCCGGCTCATCGTTGGGACACTGGGCAATTGGTGCATCCCCAAAACCTGTCGTACAAGGGGATCATCTCGGTAGTAGTCCAAATCGCGAAGCATCCGGTAGCCCAGTATAAGATGCACGATAAGACACATGAAAACCTTGTGGAACTTGTAGAAGCGGGACATGCGCCGATCCAGTGGATCAAAGCACTGCTGAAGCTTCCCCTCCAGATTCAATTCCTGAAAGAGCTTCTGAAAGAGCTTCTGAAAGATAACGAGACCGCCGAAAGAGGTCAGTTCTTGATCTTCAAATTTGATCGCCGGAATCGTTCTGGACTTTGCATTAATCGTACGTCGTGCTACTCTCACTGTAGGTGGCTTTTGGGTTGAAGTGTTTGGTGTTTTGGTAGATTCCAAATTAACCTTATCCCAAAGGCCCCTGCCATTATTTTCTTGGGATTCTTGCCCCGATTTATGAAACTCGTGAGTGGGAAGTTCTCAGACCGGTTTCTCTTTGCCTGGCGTGTCTCTCGTGAGTGAGAAGTTCTGTAACTAGATCATCATGCGGCGAAGCGTGAACCTTCGGAGCGAGTGAAGTCTATTTTATCAAGGATGAATTTTCGGAACGCTGAACCTTTTCCGCCGTGGTGCAAAAATCCAGGCAGCGTGTTTTTCAAGGCGGCTGAGACAATCATTTCCGAAGGCAGCACGTCTGGGCGGATGGTTCGGATCCAGGTTCCAAAGTGTTTCCAGACCAGACCGTCACATATCATGGCAAGGTACTGTAACATGCCCTGAGCGATCATGCCGGTCTGCACAAACACATGATATGCGTGCATCTTTCTCTGCACCTGTCTGCGATATTTCTCGGTAGTCCGGTGGAGGTATTGGTTACCATTGCGACGCTTGAGCGGTCGCATAGCGGCCATCCAGAAATGGTATCCGAATGAGCCGACCGAATGCACCGCTTGCTTGAAAGCGACTTCGATCTTGAAACGCAAACTGTAGAGCAAGATGATCTCCTGAGCTTCCATGGTGAGGTCGGTAGACAAGAGGATGATCCGCCCTCTCGTGGGATGATCGACGAGAATGAAGCGGACCATCGCCCCGGCGGGCTTCCACAACAGATCCACCGACTTGAACCGGACAGAGATGTTTCTCTCCCCATATACGGGACTGGGAACGGAACTGAAGCCGCCCGTTCCAAAGACATTCTGGAGCTTCACCGCAGCGCCATACTTTTTCGGTCGTCCGCGTTTGCGTTTGCGTGGCACTGCCGCAGGCCGAAAGCCGGTTGTCGTGCGTCGAACCCTCGTGACCAGCACACCGGAACGCCCCTTGGTGCTCTGGATCACCTTTCCGTTGGCGTAGTAGGCGTCGGCCAGCAAGACGAACTCCTGACCTCTACAGACGGATGCGAGCATCTCGTTGGCCTTGTCGATCAAGGTTCTCCTGTCGCGGTTTGAAGTGACGATACCTTCGTGAATGCGTGCACAGACCGGAACGCAGAAGAAGTATCCGCCAACCTGACAGAGCACGCCGAAGGCCTGAAAGGAATGGCTCATGATGAAGTGAGGCTTGGAATTGGACTCGGACTGTTGATGCAGATACTTCACCGCAGGCATCTTGCGGCCCTCCTTGGACTTCCTTGATGCCGTCGAGAACCAGGACGGGGCGACAACCGATCTTGTAGACAGGGAAGTGCTTGATCACGATGGCGAACCAAAGTTCTGCAAGCCGGTCCGTCTTCACGGCATTGCTGTGGAAGAAATGGAGTAAGTGCTCATAGAAGTGTTCTGACAAACCGAGAGCGCGGACGAAACTGGAAACCCCGAGGAGGTCATTGCGCACGGAGAAAGCGGCCAAGACGAGCAGAAACCAGAGAAAGGTGCGGGCTCTCGAGAAAGCGGGTCGCAGAAGACAGACGATATTCCACCAAGAAATCCAGAGATCCATAACAAATGATTTGATTTTCCTAGACATTCGCATATATAAGCTAATGACCATGAAAAACTCGTGAGTGGGAAGTTCTCAGACCGGTTTCTCTTTGCCTGGCGTGTCTGTCTGACTGCGTAATAGAGCGATCTTCGCCTTGGATAGTTCAATGCTCAGATCGATCAGTTCGGTGGTCAGTTTCTTGAATTTCTTGTACTCCTCTGTTTCTTTTCGTAGTCCCTTCACGTGGTCTGGCCAGACGTGTTCAGTCCGGCTCCTCATCTTATGCGTGTAGCTCAGTTGGTAATACACGCCGCGCTGGCGTTGTCGATCTCGGTATTGCTTGCTGATGCTCCCAGGCCGCATTGGCCCGATTGCAGCTAACTTTGCCGCAAGTTTCTGGACTCTTTTTTCAGTGATCTGATCTTGTTCATGAAGTCATCCTACATTATATCTCGTGAGTGGGAAGTTCTCAGACCGGTTTCTCTTTGCCTGGCGTGTCTGTCTGACTGACTGCGTAATAGAGCGATCTTCGCCTTGGATAGTTCAATGCTCAGATCGATCAGTTCGGTGGTCAGTTTCTTGAATTTCTTGTACTCCTCTGTTTCTTTTCGTAGTCCCTTCACGTGGTCTGGCCAGACGTGTTCAGTCCGGCTCCTCATCTTATGCGTGTAGCTCAGTTGGTAATACACGCCGCGCTGGCGTTGTCGATCTCGGTATTGCTTGCTGATGCTCCCAGGCCGCATTGGCCCGATTGCAGCTAACTTTGCCGCAAGTTTCTGGACTCTTTTTTCAGTGATCTGATCTTTTTCATGGTCATTACCTTATATATGCGAATGTCTAGGAAAATCAAATCATTTGTTATGGATCTCTGGATTTCTTGGTGGAATATCGTCTGTCTTCTGCGACCCGCTTTCTCGAGAGCCCGCACCTTTCTCTGGTTTCTGCTCGTCTTGGCCGCTTTCTCCGTGCGCAATGACCTCCTCGGGGTTTCCAGTTTCGTCCGCGCTCTCGGTTTGTCAGAACACTTCTATGAGCACTTACTCCATTTCTTCCACAGCAATGCCGTGAAGACGGACCGGCTTGCAGAACTTTGGTTCGCCATCGTGATCAAGCACTTCCCTGTCTACAAGATCGGTTGTCGCCCCGTCCTGGTTCTCGACGGCATCAAGAAGTCCAAGGAGGGCCGCAAGATGCCTGCGGTGAAGTATCTGCATCAACAGTCCGAGTCCAATTCCAAGCCTCACTTCATCATGAGCCATTCCTTTCAGGCCTTCGGCGTGCTCTGTCAGGTTGGCGGATACTTCTTCTGCGTTCCGGTCTGTGCACGCATTCACGAAGGTATCGTCACTTCAAACCGCGACAGGAGAACCTTGATCGACAAGGCCAACGAGATGCTCGCATCCGTCTGTAGAGGTCAGGAGTTCGTCTTGCTGGCCGACGCCTACTACGCCAACGGAAAGGTGATCCGGAGCACCAAGGGGCGTTCCGGTGTGCTGGTCACGAGGGTTCGACGCACGACAACCGGCTTTCGGCCTGCGGCAGTGCCACGCAAACGCAAACGCGGACGACCGAAAAAGTATGGCGCTGCGGTGAAGCTCCAGAATGTCTTTGGAACGGGCGGCTTCAGTTCCGTTCCCAGTCCCGTATATGGGGAGAGAAACATCTCTGTCCGGTTCAAGTCGGTGGATCTGTTGTGGAAGCCCGCCGGGGCGATGGTCCGCTTCATTCTCGTCGATCATCCCACGAGAGGGCGGATCATCCTCTTGTCTACCGACCTCACCATGGAAGCTCAGGAGATCATCTTGCTCTACAGTTTGCGTTTCAAGATCGAAGTCGCTTTCAAGCAAGCGGTGCATTCGGTCGGCTCATTCGGATACCATTTCTGGATGGCCGCTATGCGACCGCTCAAGCGTCGCAATGGTAACCAATACCTCCACCGGACTACCGAGAAATATCGCAGACAGGTGCAGAGAAAGATGCACGCATATCATGTGTTTGTGCAGACCGGCATGATCGCTCAGGGCATGTTACAGTACCTTGCCATGACATGTGACGGTCTGGTCTGGAAACACTTTGGAACCTGGATCCGAACCATCCGCCCAGACGTGCTGCCTTCGGAAATGATTGTCTCAGCCGCCTTGAAAAACACGCTGCCTGGATTTTTGCACCACGGCGGAAAAGGTTCAGCGTTCCGAAAATTCATCCTTGATAAAATAGACTTCACTCGCTCCGAAGGTTCACGCTTCGCCGCATGATGATCCAGTTACAGAACTTCTCACTCGCGAGTATGAAACTATGGGGTTGAGAAGGAGCAGGCGCATCGACAAGAGTTCAACATGCGCAATTTGGAAAGTGTCGGTAAAATCCGGGTAGCCTCTATGAGATGGGGGTCACTGATTGCGATCGTAGCAATCGCAACAGGAGGGGTACTTCTCGCTTTGGACAAGAGCATCGCGGGATACACCGTTTTCCTCTCGGCGGTAGCGGGCCTCATAGGGACTGCTGTGTATGGCCACAAGAACCAAGCAGAGGACAAGAAAAAGCCGGATTCAAACCCTGAAGAATCAAGATCATAGAAAATCGATCTGATTTCCATAGAGCAGCTGACCCACTACCGTCACCCGCCGCTCCTTCATGCCAAACGCAGAACGCCGCTCAGCCGCCACCCGTCCGATCGGACGGCGCGCGCCGAGCGAGCCGCCTTAGATTGGCCATCGTCTTTCGCATGCTCGCGCGAAATCCGAGGTAGTTTTCCACCGTAAGGTGACTGTGAGGAATCTCAGCCAGCACACAGTCTAACCGAAGTTCCGTCACTTCCAACTTCGTGTAGGCCGTGCCCACCGCGGAGAAGTGGTGGGCATCACTCGACGCCAGCATGCCCACGCCACGCTCCTGGGCGTATTGCAGGGCCTGACGGTTGTGCCGATGCAAGGTCGTCGCCGCATTGAAGACTTCCAGGGCGTCAATGGCCAATTCGTCGAGCACCTTTCGCCGGATGCCCGAGCGGAATCGATCGAATGGATGCGAAGGGATGACCAGACCGCCCTTCGCATGCACGAGCGCCGCCACCTCTCGGGCAGGCGTGCCTTTCAAATCGTTGGGGAGAGCCACACCCAGCGCCAGGAGATGGCCCTCCGCAGTCGTCACCTCCATCCCCGGAATCACCAGAAAGCCATCCACGGATGCCCCATCCTCGCGCATCAACCCACGCTCCATCAAGTAGTTCACGCTGTCGCCATTGTCGTGATCGGTGATCGCCAGGCCGTCCAAACCCTTGCTCTTCGCCGCCTCGACCATTTCTTCCGGGCGTGAAATACCATCGGCAGAAAAAGCGGAGTGGCTGTGGAGATCGAATTTGCAGAGCATGCGGCGGGCTTTCTCTTCCCCAACTAGAACGGCAAACTGCCTTTCCTGCCAAGGACTTCCTTCCAACCCCGATTCCCATTGACCGCTCCGGAGGCGTCTCTATACTGCGCCCAAATCTAACCAAACATCCCTCTCCAACTCAACCCAACGCGATCATCATGGCACTTGCAGTCGGCACTCAAGCTCCCGATTTCTCTCTCTCCTCTGTAGGACCTGACGGACCCGGTCTCGTCAGCCTTTCCGGTCACAAGGAGAAAAACGTCGTTCTTCTGTTCTTCCCCATGGCCTTCACCGGGGTTTGCACGGAAGAGTTCTGCTCACTCAGCCAGGGCCTCGACGACTACAGCAACCTCAACGCCGAGGTCTTGGGCGTGAGCGGCGACAATCCTTTCGCCCAGGCGGGTTGGGCCGAAAAAGAGGGCATCAAGGTGACGCTTCTCAGCGATTACGAGCACGAGGTCGCCAAGGCCTACGACGTGGCCTACGACTCTTTTCTCCCCTCCCTCAATCTCCCCATGGGAGGCGTGCCCAAGCGCTCTGCCTTCATCATCGACAAGAACGGCGTGATCCAGTACGCCGAGAGTTCGGACGATCCAAAACAACTGCCCGATTTCGATGCCATCAAAGCCAAGCTGGGTCAGCTGACCTGAGGCCGCTGCCGCCGGCGCCAGGGAAACCTCGCCGAGCCACTTCCGCACGACCTTTTCCGGGGAGGGAGCCATTCAGGTTCCCTCCCCGCTTCGTTTGCTGCGAATAGCGCCACGACGGAGTCACACCATGGGGCGCGTCTCCACGGAAATTCTTCCTCCTCCCAGGCGAAAACGGCGCCCGTGCATTTCACCGGCACCGGGAATCCCCATTCCGCTGCGCGGCCTCCTAACATCACGACAGTCGCTCTTCATCATAGAGACGAAAACCGCGTCGCCGGTAGTTCTTAAGAGCGTTCGGATGATCATCCGAGCAAGTGTGCAGCCAAACCCGGCGCGTTTCCGGCAGCGCCCAGGCCCAACGGACCACGGCGGCGAGCGCCGCTCCTCCCAAGCCGCGACCCACGCAATTCGGCAAGAGCCCGAAGTAGACGATCTCAACCTCTTCTCCCTCCTTCCTCAGCTCGGCGTAACCGATTTCGGCGTGGGCCTCACGAAACACGATGGTGGTGATCTCGTCTTGAGCGACATGGGCTCGCCAGCGATCGAGCGGCCAGGACGACCGATCGATCCAGCTCCAAGCCTCCCCCACCTCACGATAGAACCGCTGGTTGAGTCCCCCGTCTGCCGGACTCACTTCCTCAAGGCGGATGGCCGGAATACTTCTCGAAGTGGGCACCAGGTGATCGGGCTCCAACATTTCCAGGTAGTAGACGGTGACCCCCACTGACCTACCCTCTCAAGTGAGGCTGAGGCGAAAACGCCCGGACCGGGCATCGTTCTCCCGTTTCACTCTTATCCGCGACCGTCGGGACTCCCGCTGCGCTCTCGCCTTCTCCCGGCATGTGTCGTGTGGTTCTCCGACTACGGACCGTTCGCTCCAGCATCCTCACCGGTCTCTCCGGGGACGACGGGAGCGGAACTTTCCTCTGGCAAAGTTTCCAAGATCTCCTCGTTACCGTCACCGCTATCCGGCAGTGACGGCACTTCCGGCGCACTCAACGCGGTTACCGATAGCCGCCCATCCGCCGTCAGATCGAAATGATGCGCTCCCGGAGGATAATCCACGATCCAGCCATCGTGATAAATCTCCGTGATCTCCACCAATTCCTCACGGAAATTCCCGCGCGGAAAGGCCAGCCCCACAATCAAGCGGCGAGAGGAATCATCGTCCGGCATCAGCTCGCGCAGCTTCAGCTCCGCCTGCGTCCCGATCATCGCATAACCGTGAATCACCCGCAGTTCACGCGGATAGGGAAGACGGAAAGATCGGTAGATTTCGTCGTCATGAAAGGGCTCACTATGATACGAAGGGGGCTGCAACATCAGCCGGAAGTAGACGGTCTGGATGGGCCGAGTCCGGCGAAACTCCCGCCAGCTCATCGGCTGATAGGCCGCGCCGATTTCCCAGTCGACCCTGGAACCGGTCTCGGTGTGTTCCACCGCGACTTCCCGCACCTCTCCCAGACTACCGAGGATCACACCGTGCAGGGTGACGTCCATGCCCTCGATGTCCGCCCTCACGTGATACTTAAAACCCGAAACAGGCTCCGGCGAAAGCCGCTCCTTGACGTAGTAAGCCCGCGCCAGTGGCAGCACCGTCTCGGGGCTGCGAATGACAGATTCCAACGCATCCAAAGTCCGGGCCTCAAAGAAACGCTTGATCAGCCCTTCGGCGGCCAAAATCTCTTCCCTGCTCAAGGGCTGCAGGTAAAGCGCCGAGTCGGGCAGGTCCGACTCTCCAGCGACATCCACACGGTGTTTGGCCGCGTCCGTGAGGACCAGATAAACGACGGCCGCGACCAGCAAAATGGAGACCGCCGACACCAGCGGCGCGGCCTTGATACGACCCCCGTGGAGAAACCAGCCAACTCCTGGCCAGTTCTGCAGACGCGTCCAGAAGGCCTCGTGCGAATGCACCTTGATGGGACGGGGAGGCTCCTTGGGGAGCGCGTCGCCCGCCCCCGTCTTCTTCCAATTCCGGACGAACTGGTTTTGCGAGGCGTCCGAAATCTCGGAGGTGGACTGGCTCAAGGCACCCGCTTGGAGCAGCCCCTCGCCTTCGGACAATTGCCCCAGCGTTGGGGCTTCTCCCGGGGCGCGCGCCGGCGGCAGGTGAGAATCACCCGCATCCATCGTCTCCCGTCCACCGCCGTCCCTGGCTTGACCCAACGAAGGATCCGCCGCCTGGGAGCCTCCTGCCGCCGCCGTGGGGCCGGCCGGGCCGCCTTTGGCCCTCCAGGCGTCTTCCCGGCGAACCGGCTGACGGCTGATGTCCTCCATCACGGGTGCCTGACCGGACGTCGTGCCGGCTCCCGCCGCCCCCTTGGACCGCCGCCCCTTTTTCCTCGAAGATCGCTTCGAATTCCCCTTGGTAGCGGTCTGAAGCCGCTGCAAATAGGCTCGTTTCCACTCCGCCACCTCGTCGGCATCCAGGCCGTATTCAGCCGCAATGGCCTGCGGCGAAGCGCTTTCCCGCAGCAATCGTTGCACGACATGCTCCTGAAACGCTGGATCTCTCGGGTCCCCCGGTGGCTGCGCTCTGTGATCAGACATAAATAAGAGCAGCTTAAACTCAAGCCGCGTAACTCTCCTCGTTCCTCTTCGACTCAAACTCTAGAAGAACGTTCAACGTCAGGCAAGCGCTCAAGAAAGGGAAATCGGCTCCGCCTGCCCGCCGCCCAACCGATCCGCGATTCCGCGGTTGAGAGTGGACACGGACCCTCTACCGTCCCTCTCATGACCTTCCGCCTTCACGTCGCCTTGACCTGTCTGGCCCTCGCCCAGGCCCTTCGCGGCGAGGGCCTGGCTCACGCCGTGGAAGGCGCCAACCTCCAGATCATCGCCGAATTGACGGAGGAAAAGCTCATCTACGAAGTCAGCGCCGAGACCTCTCTGGTGCCGCCGCTCGCCCACGTGACCTTCGACTCCGATTCGTTTCCCGCCATCGATGCGGTGCGGCAAGAGGTGGTCGACTATTTCGCCGAGCACTGTCCGGTTCGCATCGACGGCATCCCCGTAAGGCCTGTGTTAGAAGACATCCAGTTCGAGCGGCTGGAGAATCAGGTCAATCTCGGGAGCGTGAGCAACTTCGTCATGGCCTATCTCTTTCTCCACTACCCCGTGAAAAAGAAACCCCAAACGGCCGACATGCGCTGGGGCATCTTTCTCCCGGAAAAGGTCAACGACCTCGTCCCCCAGGAACCCGACCCCACCGGACACACTCCCCAAACGATCGACAGCATCTTCTACACCTTCGGGGAACTGGACCTGATGACTTTCAGCCCGGAGGAACCGCAATACGTCTGGCACAATCCCGAACCCATTCTTTCCGTCGATGCCCAGGAACGCCTTCGCGCCGCTTCGGAAGCGGCCAAGCATCGATCGAAATCCCCCTCCCTGCTGGGCTGGCTCCTGGCCGGGGGCCTCGCCCTCGGATCGCTCACCGCCGGTCTCAAGCAACGCCGCGGACCGGCGCTCGGCCTGCTCGCGGGCGCCCTGGCCGCGCCGATTCTGCTGCGCACTCCCGCGAGCACCGAGCTCGACGCGGTGGCCGCCTTGCAGCGATTCCAGGATCTTCATCAGAACATCTATCGCGCCTTCGATTACGATAGCGACGACGCGATCTACGACGCCCTCGCTCAGAGCGTCGACGGCAGGTTGCTAGACACGATTTACGCCGACGTTTATCGCAGCTTGATCCTTCGCGACGAGGGAGGCGCCATTTGCCGGGTCAAGAAGCTTGAATACGTCGATTGCGTTCCGGCGGAGAAGGATCCCGAGACACCCGGCTGGACCTTCGACGCCCACTGGCGGGTCCACGGGCTCGTGCAGCACTGGGGTCACACTCACCAACGCATCAACGAATACCAGGCACGCTACCTCATGACTCCCGAGGAAGGCCTCTGGCGCATTCGCGATGTGGAGATCCGCGAGGAGAAACGCCTCAATCCCAGGACTTTCAAACCCGTCAACTAGGCGATTGAGCCGCGCGTATGACCCAGGCCCAGCCGATCATTGACATTACCCAACTGCGCTACACCTACCCGGGATCCAGCTTCACCCTGGAGATCGAACGATTCATCGCCCATCCTGGAGAACGACTTGCCATCACGGGCCCAAGCGGTTGCGGGAAGACGACGCTTCTGCGCCTGGCCACCGGCCTCCTCCGCCCCCTTTCTGGCTCGGTAAGGGTGGGCGGCGAGGAACTGGACACCTTCAACGATGCCGCCTTGCGGGCCCTCCGGATCAAGCGATTCGGTTCCATTCCCCAGGAACTCGATCTCCTGGACTACCTCTCGACCGAGGATAACATTTTCCTTCCCTTTCACATCAATCCCGCGCTGCCGCTCTCGCCGGAGTTTCACAAGGAGGGCGCTCGCCTCACGGAGGCCCTGGGCCTGGCTCACAAAGGGACGCGTTACCCTCATCAACTCTCCCAGGGAGAACGCCAGCGCGTGGCCATCGCCCGTTCCCTCATCACTCGGCCCGAAATCCTCGTGGCGGATGAGCCCACCGGCAATCTCGACGGCCAAACCGCCCGCCAGGTGCTCGATCTCATCGGCCAATTGATCGACCAGCGGCAAACGACCTTTCTCATGGTCACGCACGACCTGAGCCTGCTCGATTTTTTTGACCGGCGCGTCGATCTGGCGAACCCCGACGCATCCGCGGCATGAGTGGGATCCTCAAACTGACCTGGCGCTATCTGGCCTTTCACCGTCTCCGCACCGGCATTCTCACGGTCTGCCTGGCGCTCACTTTTCTCCTTCCCGCCTACCTGCACCTGCTCATCCAGGCCTACGAATCCGAGCTGACCGATCGCGCCCGTAAGACGCCCCTCATTCTCGGCCCTCGCGGAAACGAGTTCGAGCTCGTCCTCCGCGCGCTCTACTTCACCAAGGCGGAAGACGCCACCGCGCGTATCAGCCTGGCGGATCAGGAGGAGGCCGAGTCCCACGACCGAGCCACCGTGATTCCGCTTCACCTGGGATACACCGCCCGCCGGTTTCCCGTGGTCGGCACCAGCCTGGACTACTTCTCCCACCACGGGCTCACCCCCCGCCAGGGAACCCTCCCACTCACCCTGGGCGACGCCGTGATCGGTCACCTTGTCGCCACCGCGCTCGATCTCTCACCCGACGACGCCCTCCTCACCGATCAAACCAGCCTCTACAACATCGCCGCCGAGCAACCTCTCCGTCTTCGCGTCACCGGCGTCCTGCCCGCCCGGGGAAATCCTGACGATCAAGCGGTGTTCGTCGACGTGAAGACCGCCTGGATCGTCGCCGGGATCGGGCACGGGCATGACGATCTCGATAAGGCGGAGAACCAAAGCCAGCTCCTCTCGAAAGAGAGCGACGGAACACTGGTCGGTAGCGCCGCGGTGGCGCCCTACCGCGAGATCACACCCGAAAACCTCGCCAGCTTTCATTTTCATGGCGATCCCTCCATGTTGCCGCTCAGTTCGCTCATCCTCGTCCCGAATAGCGACAAAGACCGGACCATTCTCAAGGGACATTACGCCCTGTCCAAATCCTTGCAGATTCTGCCACCCCAAGAGGTCGTGCAAGATCTCCTGGCCATCGTCTTCAAGGTGAAACGCTTCTTCGATGCCTGTTTCAGTCTCGTCGCCGTCGTGACCATCCTCTTCCTCGCGCTCGTCATGCTGCTCACCTGGAAGCTGCGCCAACGCGAACGGGAGACCCTGGTCAGGATCGGATGTGCCCGGCGCACCGTCGCCTGGCTTCAACTCTCCGAACTCGGCCTTCTTCTGGTTTTCGGACTGGCACTGGCCTTGATCCTTGCTTCTTTGCTGCTGTTTTTCACCCGACACCTGCAACCCTTCATCCATTAAAATGAGCCTCCTCAGCAAAATCGATGGGCAGTCTGTGGCTCTGGCAGGTCGCCAAGAGCGTGAAATAGAGCGATTCTGTAGACTTCCTCGCTGCGAAACCCGTAGGCTTTTCTTGTTACAACATTCACCTTACGGTTGAGACCCTCGACGACACCTGAGTTAAACTCCTTTCGTGCCGCCCAGTAGTTGAAGATGAGATCTTCATGATTGCGCATCGTCTTGACGAATTTTTTCATCGGATCCAGTTTTGAACGCATGGCTCGCGTGCTCCATTTCTTCCAAAACCATCTCGCCCATCGGATCGATTGATAGTCCCACAGGGCGCGAAAGCCCTCTTTCAATTGGTAGGCCCGCACGCTCCTCAAATCGTATTGCATGAGTTCCTCGAGCTTCAGGTCTTGATTCGGGGTGAGGTTTTCCGGGCGTTTGAGAAAAAGCTCGTGAGTGGGAAGTTCTCAGACCGGTTTCTCTTTGCCTGGCGTGTCTGTCTGACTGCGTAATAGAGCGATCTTCGCCTTGGATAGTTCAATGCTCAGATCGATCAGTTCGGTGGTCAGTTTCTTGAATTTCTTGTACTCCTCTGTTTCTTTTCGTAGTCCCTTCACGTGGTCTGGCCAGACGTGTTCAGTCCGGCTCCTCATCTTATGCGTGTAGCTCAGTTGGTAATACACGCCGCGCTGGCGTTGTCGATCTCGGCATTGCTTGCTGATGCTCCCAGGCCGCATTGGCCTGATTGCAGCTAACTTTGCCGCAAGTTTCTGGACTCTTTTTTCAGTGATCTGATCTTTTTCATGGTCATTAGCTTATATATGCGAATGTCTAGGAACTCGTGAGTGAGAAGTTCTGTAACTAGATCATCATGCGGCGAAGCGTGAACCTTCGGAGCGAGTGAAGTCTATTTTATCAAGGATGAATTTTCGGAACGCTGAACCTTTTCCGCCGTGGTGCAAAAATCCAGGCAGCGTGTTTTTCAAGGCGGCTGAGACAATCATTTCCGAAGGCAGCACGTCTGGGCGGATGGTTCGGATCCAGGTTCCAAAGTGTTTCCAGACCAGACCGTCACATGTCATGGCAAGGTACTGTAACATGCCCTGAGCGATCATGCCGGTCTGCACAAACACATGATATGCGTGCATCTTTCTCTGCACCTGTCTGCGATATTTCTCGGTAGTCCGGTGGAGGTATTGGTTACCATTGCGACGCTTGAGCGGTCGCATAGCGGCCATCCAGAAATGGTATCCGAATGAGCCGACCGAATGCACCGCTTGCTTGAAAGCGACTTCGATCTTGAAACGCAAAACTGTAGAGCAAGATGATCTCCTGAGCTTCCATGGTGAGGTCGGTAGACAAGAGGATGATCCGCCCTCTCGTGGGATGATCGACGAGAATGAAGCGGACCATCGCCCCGGCGGGCTTCCACAACAGATCCACCGACTTGAACCGGACAGAGATGTTTCTCTCCCCATATACGGGACTGGGAACGGAACTGAAGCCGCCCGTTCCAAAGACATTCTGGAGCTTCACCGCAGCGCCATACTTTTTCGGTCGTCCGCGTTTGCGTTTGCGTGGCACTGCCGCAGGCCGAAAGCCGGTTGTCGTGCGTCGAACCCTCGTGACCAGCACACCGGAACGCCCCTTGGTGCTCCGGATCACCTTTCCGTTGGCGTAGTAGGCGTCGGCCAGCAAGACGAACTCCTGACCTCTACAGACGGATGCGAGCATCTCGTTGGCCTTGTCGATCAAGGTTCTCCTGTCGCGGTTTGAAGTGACGATACCTTCGTGAATGCGTGCACAGACCGGAACGCAGAAGAAGTATCCGCCAACCTGACAGAGCACGCCGAAGGCCTGAAAGGAATGGCTCATGATGAAGTGAGGCTTGGAATTGGACTCGGACTGTTGATGCAGATACTTCACCGCAGGCATCTTGCGGCCCTCCTTGGACTTCTTGATGCCGTCGAGAACCAGGACGGGGCGACAACCGATCTTGTAGACAGGGAAGTGCTTGATCACGATGGCGAACCAAAGTTCTGCAAGCCGGTCCGTCTTCACGGCATTGCTGTGGAAGAAATGGAGTAAGTGCTCATAGAAGTGTTCTGACAAACCGAGAGCGCGGACGAAACTGGAAACCCCGAGGAGGTCATTGCGCACGGAGGAAAGCGGCCAAGACGAGCAGAAACCAGAGAAAGGTGCGGGCTCTCGAGAAAGCGGGGTCGCAGAAAACAGACGATATTCCACCAAGAAATCCAGAGATCCATAACAAATGATTTGATTTTCCTAGACATTCGCATATATAAGCTAATGACCATGAAAAAGATCAGATCACTGAAAAAAGAGTCCAGAAACTTGCGGCAAAGTTAGCTGCAATCGGGCCAATGCGGCCTGGGAGCATCAGCAAGCAATACCGAGATCGACAACGCCAGCGCGGCGTGTATTACCAACTGAGCTACACGCATAAGATGAGGAGCCGGACTGAACACGTCTGGCCAGACCACGTGAAGGGACTACGAAAAGAAACAAAGGAGTACAAGAAATTCAAGAAACTGACCACCGAACTGATCGATCTGAGCATTGAACTATCCAAGGCGAAGATCGCTCTATTACGCAGTCAGACAGACACGCCAGGCAAAGAGAAACCGGTCTGAGAACTTCCCACTCACGAGGAAAACAGTATTTGCTCTTCTTCAAGATCGGCTCATAACCTTCCTTGGCCATCCTCGCCGATTCTTCTCGGCGAACTTCGTCTACAGCTTTGTGCAGGTTCGCAACGATGTGAAACTTGTCGAGAACACGGATAGCCTTGGGAAGGCGCCTACCAATTACCGTTAGATATGCCTTCCACATGTCGCTGCATACATACCGGATGCTCTTCCTCGCTGCCTGACCGATGTCGCGCAAACATTGCACCAGGGCCTTGCCCTCGCGACCAGGCCGAATGGCAAGGAGACGTCGAGCGCCCTCGTCAAGCTGATAGACAAGCGTCATGTAGTTGTGTCCCTTGCGGATGTGGATCTTATCAACGCCGACGGCAGTGACTTCACCCCATAGTTTCATAAATCGGGGCAAGAATCCCAAGAAAATAGTGGCAGGGGCCTTTGGGATAAGGTTGATTTGGAATCTACCAAAACACCAAACACTTCAACCCAAAAGCCACCTACAGTGAGAGTAGCACGACGCACGATTCATGCAAAGTCCAGAACGATTCCGGCGATCAAATTTGAAGATCAAGAACTGACCTCTTTCGGCGGTCTCGTTATCTTTCAGAAGCTCTTTCAGGAATTGGATCTGGAGGGGAAGCTTCAGCAGTGCTTTGATCCACTGGATCGACGCATGTCCCGCTTCTACAAGTTCCACAAGGTTTTCATGTGTCTTATCGTGCATCTTATACTGGGCTACCGGATGCTTCGCGATTTGGACTACTACCGAGATGATCCCCTTGTACGACAGGTTTTGGGGATGCACCAATTGCCCAGTGTCCCAACGATGAGCCGGATGTTGGGAGAGGTCGATTGTCAAAGCCTTGAGAGGATGAGGGAGATGAATCATTTCGTTTGCCTGTCGCGACTTCAGGAGGAAGGAATCAAACGCATCACGCTTGATTTGGACGGAAGCGTGCAGAGCACGAGTCGCCATGCGGAAGGGACGGCTGTGGGATTTAACAAGAAGAAAAAAGGCGAGCGCAGTTATTATCCGCTGCTCGCGACGATCTCCCAAACCGGACAAATCTTCGACTTCCTTCATCGAAGCGGCAACGTCCATGACTCCAATGGCGCAGTGGAGTTCCTCCGTTCCTGCGTGGAGAAGATTCGCAAGGTGCTGCCTGATGTGCAGATCGAGTTGCGCGCCGACAACGCGTTTTTCAGCGATCAGATGGTTTCAGAGGCAAAGACCCTGGGCCTGGAATATACGTTCTCGGTGCCTTTCGAGCGGCTTGTGGAACTCAAGGGCATCATTGAGAAGCGCCGTCGCTGGTCCCGAACCCGAGGCGGAGAGGGAAAAATTCATCACTTCGAAATCCGCTGGAAGCCAAAAAGTTGGGCGCGCAAAGCGCGCATTTTGTGCATTCGAACCATGAGGCGCACTCAGCGCAAAGGACCGCTCCAACTGGATCTTTTCGAACCAGTCGAGGAGAACTATGAATACGAGGCGATCATCACCAACAAGACAAACACGGCCGCTCATGTGGTGAAATTTCATGAAGGGCGTGGCTCTCAGGAGAAGATTTTTGGCGAAGCCAAAAGCCAGGCCCAGATGGACTATATTCCGGCCAAGCGACGTGCCGCCAACGAAGCTTTCCTTTTGGCCAGTATCCTCACCCACAATCTCACGCGCGAAATGCAGATGCGATCTGCGGAGCGGTCACGCAAATCGTCCCCCAATAGAGCTGCAGAGTGGATCTTTGAAGGACTCGGCACGATTCGCCGCAAAATCATCCAGCGTGCCGGACGTCTGACTCGCCCTCAAGGTCGACTCACATTGACACTCGGAGACAATCAGGCCGTCGAAGAAGAAATCGCCTACTACATGATGGCCTGACTGGCCATTTTATGAAACGCTGGGGTTCACTCAGGACGCGATTTTCCAAGCCCCATTCCACAGTGGATCGAACTGCACGATAGACTGTGTTCCAGCTCGTCCGAAAGTAGAGAGCCACTTCACTCCATGTAACGCGCCGTGCCCAAGTGCTCAGGAAATGTCGGAAATCGTCTGTCATCCGTTGCTTGCCCGTCGCCCAAGGGACACGCTCGACTTTGACTCCGCAGCGTGGACAGTTGACGCGGCGCATCAAGTATTCCAAGTGGACAGTGCGATCCCAGAGTGGCACATGCTCGAAGGTACGGAGAGTGCGATGATCGTAGGTTCCTCCCTTCCGAGAGCATCCGGAGCATACATGCCTGTTGCGCTTGTGAGGCCGAACGCCAATGACAAGTGTGTTGTTGTTATCAACGAGGGAGGCTCTGTCGAAGACAAAACCCTTGAAGTGAAGCACAGAATCAACGAAGGTTAGGAGTCGCATCGGAACGGAGGGCGCGTTGTTTGGTTAGCCCCATAGTTTCATAAATCGGGGCAAGAGTCCCAAGAAAATAGTGGCAGGGGCCTTTGGGATAAGATTG
>CBDBEZ010000130.1:0-179574 GCA_965204485.1 Verrucomicrobiales bacterium | reverse complement strand
AGATGACGGCGAGGGCGTCGCGGACGCGGGCGACGATGTCCTCGGGGTGGCCGGGATCAGATACGAGGATGCCGGGCCAGGTGATGGGCAGCGGGTAGTCGTTGGGCACGTCGGCGGGCGCGGCGGGCAGGCCGTCGGCGTTCTGGAGCAAGCCGGGCGGGCAGACGGGCAGCGGGGCGAAGGGTGCGGGCAACTCGGGCGGGCTGGCGCTCGCCAGTGGCGTAGCGGATGTCCCAGCGGCCGAATGACGAACCTACTGCGTAAGAGACTGAGAAGCCAGCGATGTGCTGGGTGGCGGCCGAAAATGGAACCTGCGCATCCGGAACTGTCTCATGTCGTAGATTTGCCGAGGCGATCGAGCGCTCCAAGTTCTCTCGATCGTCTTCTGATGCTCCATACAGCGTGTAAGATATCTCATCAACCTCGGCCACGATTGCCTCAAGCCGTTTTACGGAGGCGGAACTCTTGTTAGATCGCTCAGGGGAAAATGGTATCGAGGGGAGGTGCAAGGAAAAGGTGGCTTGTCTCTTCGTGCAGCGACAGCTCTTGAGCGATAGTGATGTATTCACTAGAAAGCTCAGAAAGGGCTTCTACAGCAGATTGTGAAATGTTTGGTATGGGAGTTTTCTTGATCAAACCAACCTCGAAAGATTGAGCAAGTGCTACACATCCAAGCTGCAGTGAGACGAGGCCCAAGAATGGCGCTGAGTTCAAGATCGCACACAAGGCTAACGTTTCGGATTTGCTATGATTGTTGGCAAAAACCGCGGGACCTTTGTCCGCGAAGATGGAGTCTTCAGGAAGGGCTCGAAAACTCAGTCCGTTAGTCCTTCGTGGCCATGTAAACCCCCACGAGAAAAAGCGATCCAAAGAGGCTGGCCTCTCTAATGGGCGGTGTTCGGTTCCCAGGAATCCTTTGTAAGTTTGACGCTTAGCGTCCCAAGACACGACGAGATGAAGATCGTAGTAATATGGGCTGTAGGCTCCCCCTTTCATTAGCGGCACCCACTGTCTTAAGCGGCCTACCTCCTCCGGGGGTGGCTCCCAAGCTGTTCTAAAGTAGCGAGTGTCGTCCCCCGCCGGATTGGTCACACAGGGGTGCCAACCTGAATCTCCAAGTCCGTCAAGCTTGACAAACCAGTCTCTTACAGCTGGACTCACCCAGTAGGTGAAAGGTGCACCTGGAATCTTCGCAAAGTCACAGGGGGCAACTAGGTGAAGGCGGGGGCGATGGATGCCCAGGCCTTGATTCTCAACCACGTGCTTCAGTTCATTCTCTTTGTCATCCGCATTTAAAAGCTCGCGAGTGAGAAGTTCTGTAACTGGATCATCATGCGGCGAAGCGTGAACCTTCGGAGCGAGTGAAGTCTATTTTATCAAGGATGAATTTTCGGAACGCTGAACCTTTTCCGCCGTGGTGCAAAAATCCAGGCAGCGTGTTTTTCAAGGCGGCTGAGACAATCATTTCCGAAGGCAGCACGTCTGGGCGGATGGTTCGGATCCAGGTTCCAAAGTGTTTCCAGACCAGACCGTCACATGTCATGGCAAGGTACTGTAACATGCCCTGAGCGATCATGCCGGTCTGCACAAACACATGATATGCGTGCATCTTTCTCTGCACCTGTCTGCGATATTTCTCGGTAGTCCGGTGGAGGTATTGGTTACCATTGCGACGCTTGAGCGGTCGCATAGCGGCCATCCAGAAATGGTATCCGAATGAGCCGACCGAATGCACCGCTTGCTTGAAAGCGACTTCGATCTTGAAACGCAAACTGTAGAGCAAGATGATCTCCTGAGCTTCCATGGTGAGGTCGGTAGACAAGAGGATGATCCGCCCTCTCGTGGGATGATCGACGAGAATGAAGCGGACCATCGCCCCGGCGGGCTTCCACAACAGATCCACCGACTTGAACCGGACAGAGATGTTTCTCTCCCCATATACGGGACTGGGAACGGAACTGAAGCCGCCCGTTCCAAAGACATTCTGGAGCTTCACCGCAGCGCCATACTTTTTCGGTCGTCCGCGTTTGCGTTTGCGTGGCACTGCCGCAGGCCGAAAGCCGGTTGTCGTGCGTCGAACCCTCGTGACCAGCACACCGGAACGCCCCTTGGTGCTCCGGATCACCTTTCCGTTGGCGTAGTAGGCGTCGGCCAGCAAGACGAACTCCTGACCTCTACAGACGGATGCGAGCATCTCGTTGGCCTTGTCGATCAAGGTTCTCCTGTCGCGGTTTGAAGTGACGATACCTTCGTGAATGCGTGCACAGACCGGAACGCAGAAGAAGTATCCGCCAACCTGACAGAGCACGCCGAAGGCCTGAAAGGAATGGCTCATGATGAAGTGAGGCTTGGAATTGGACTCGGACTGTTGATGCAGATACTTCACCGCAGGCATCTTGCGGCCCTCCTTGGACTTCTTGATGCCGTCGAGAACCAGGACGGGGCGACAACCGATCTTGTAGACAGGGAAGTGCTTGATCACGATGGCGAACCAAAGTTCTGCAAGCCGGTCCGTCTTCACGGCATTGCTGTGGAAGAAATGGAGTAAGTGCTCATAGAAGTGTTCTGACAAACCGAGAGCGCGGACGAAACTGGAAACCCCGAGGAGGTCATTGCGCACGGAGAAAGCGGCCAAGACGAGCAGAAACCAGAGAAAGGTGCGGGCTCTCGAGAAAGCGGGTCGCAGAAGACAGACGATATTCCACCAAGAAATCCAGAGATCCATAACAAATGATTTGATTTTCCTAGACATTCGCATATATAAGGTAATGACCATGAAAAAGATCAGATCATTGAAAAAAGAGTCCAGAAATTTGCGGCAAAGTTAGCTGCAATCGGGCCAATGCGGCCTGGGAGCATCAGCAAGCAATACCGAGATCGACAACGCCAGCGCGGCGTGTATTACCAACTGAGCTACACGCATGAGATGAGGAGCCGGACTGAACACGTCTGGCCAGACCACGTGAAGGGACTACGAAAAGAAACAGAGGAGTACAAGAAATTCAAGAAATTCAAGAAACTGACCACCGAACTGATCGATCTGAGCATTGAACTATCCAAGGCGAAGATCGCTCCATTACGCAGTCAGACAGACACGCCAGGCAAAGAGAAACCGGTCTGAGAACTTCCCACTCACGAGTAAAAGGTGAACAAATGAACTCCCTGCTGACGGGTCTCGGCCTTTCTGCAAGCAGTATGCTGAAGTTTCAACCGTTGCAGTATCAAGAACACCGTCTCCTAGATCTGCGACTGCGTAAGGAGGGCATTGGGGGAGAAGTGAATCGGATCTAAAATCACTGAACGAAGACAGGAAGAATCCGGTGCGTGATGAAATGGCGCCGATGCAGCCGTCAGGACCGAGAATCTGAACAGCTCGCGCTATGAAGGTGATATAGAGATCCTTCGTTGCTCCCTTGTATTTTCGTCCGATATAAGGCTTAGCGGTCTTTGATGCCTCTCCGAAGGGAGGATTCATGACCAACGCGTCGTAGCGTGTTCGGCTCAGGTCGATAAAGGCGAAACCATGCGCGGCATCTTCGGCAAAGAGCCGCCGTTGGTAGTCGCCGGCTTCGGCGGACTCGGCGTAGTCGCGCAGGGCGGCGTAGATGCGTTCTTCGGCGGTATCGAAGAAATCGGTGGCCAGTGGTCGGTGATCGGTGGTCAGCGCCTTCTCGACGCCGGTCAGTTCTTGTTGGGTGCCGGGAAGGAGAGTCTGGTTGAGCTCTTCGGCCGAGAAGAGGTCGCGTTCGGCGGCACCGAGTTTTTCCCACTTGGCTTTGGCGTCGTCGATGGCGGTGCGGATTTCTTCCTCGATCTTGAGGAGGGTGCCGGCCTCGCCGGCGAGCTGCATTTTGTCGAAGACGGTTCTGAGGAGTTCGCCGAGCAGGGGCGGGTCGAGGGTTTGGACGAAGTCTTCGAGCATGGCGTCGCTGCCGGGCATGGGCTCGGCGCAAACGATGTTCGAGCGGCGGACGCGGGGGCGCTCGGCGGCGGGGGTGTCTTTCCAGGTTTTCTGGGCGCGGAGCCAGAGGGAGAGGCCGGCGATCTGGACGGCGCGGGGGTCGATGTCGACGCCGTGGATGTTGTGCTCGATGATCATTGCGGGGACTGCCTTCAAGAAGGCCTCCCGCGATGGGAAGGCGGTAGGCAGAGGGCGGAAGGCGGAGTCGGCTTCGCCGTAATGCCAGCCTACGGCTGTGAGAACTTGTTGAGCAGGCCCTGGAGCAAACGTCCCGTCTTCCCGGCGAGGGCAAGGAGCTCCTGCTCCACTTCCTCCGTCAGATAGTCCTGCCTCATCGCGATCATCACCTGAGTCTCTACTTCCCGCAGGGAGCCGTGTGCGATAGCTAGAAACTTCCTGAACTCGGGGTGACTGTTCCTCCCCTGTCCCTCCGCGATATTGGACGGCACCGACACCGCCGCCCTCCGGATCTGGCTGGTCAGACCGTAGATCTCCTCCTTCGGAAAGCCCCTCGTCAATTTGTAGATCTGATCCACCAGATTCATGGCCTCCTGCCACGCCAGGAGATCCCGATAGTTGCGTCCCTTGTTGTTCATGAGTGGTAGGCGGAAGGCAGAAGGCAGAAGGCGGACTTTCAAGGGCGGCCGCCTGGAGATCCCACGCCTCGGCGTAGATTGATTCAAAGAGATCGAAGGCGTAGAGCCCGAAGTGCATCGATCCGCAGGCCGGGTCCAAGAGACGAATGTCCCGGGGATCCTTCAATGGACGATGCGGAATATAGACGGGCTGCCTCAGAAGCTCCTCCTGCGACAGCGTCTCCTCCGCCTTCTGCCCTCCGCCCTCTGCCTTCTCGGGGGCAGACTCACCGGCAGCCAAAAATACCTCATTCGGCCTCCGCACCAAGTAGCGGCACTCCTCCTTCAGGCGTGTGTGCCCCCGACACATTTCATACCAGATGCGGCCGAGGGTGTTGTCGGTGAGGAACTCGACGACGTAGCGCGGGGTGAAGAACTGGTTGCGCACGGCGAGCTCGCGGGAGTTGCGCGGGGCGGCGGAGGCGTCGCGCATGGCTTTGCGCTCCTCCTTGCTGTTCCAGTATTGGTAGATCCAGCCGATGGTCTCGTCCTCGGCCCAGAGGGGGGCGAGCGCGGGGTCGTTGATGCGGTTGAGCAGCTCGCCGAGGGCGTCGGGCCGGGGGAAGAGCATGCCGTGGGGCGAGAAGCGGTCGAAGAGGACGCCGAGGTCGAGGGAGAGCTCGTCGAAGACGGAGAAGAGGAAGGCGGCGTAGCGCTCGTCGCGGGTGAGGTGGCGCTTGTCGGCGACCATTTCGTAGAGCTGGAAGCCGTCGGAGTCGGCGCCGGCGCTGACGACGGGGCACGGGAGGATGCCGCGCTCTTCGGCCATGCGCAGGGCACAGAGGCGGTTGAGGACGGTGAAGGCCTGCTCCTGGATGAGGTCGTAGACGTGGGGGTCGTATTTGCCCCAGGCCCTGAGGGAGACGGAGGTGGCGCGCTTGTGGTCGAGGACGTCGCGCAGGGTGTGGCCGAGTTCGTAGCCGCGCTGGTCGAGGCCAGGGAGGGTGTCGAGGTCGGCGACGGTGCCGTCGGGCTGGATGCCGTAGGTCTGCAGGAGGGAGGTGATCTCTCCCCCTGGCTTATTGTATTCGCCGCAGAGCAGCCGCCTGGCGTCAGAGACGAAGGAGGCCAGGCGGTTGCGAGTGGTGGAGTCGAAGGACATACTAGAAAGAGACAGTTAGGCAGCTTGCTTAAAGAATGGGAAACCCAAGGCCGTGAGTTCGGCGGTGGCTTCATTAGCCGGCATGTGGGGCAGTCTGGAACCGAAATTCTGGGTGGCTCCGCTCCAGGCCTGTAAGATTGCCTGAAACTCTGGAATCGTGTGGCGCTGATCCATCATGACTTTTCGCCAGGCCTCCCATTCATCTTCGGTGGGAGGTTCACATCCTTCGGCCGCACGACCACGAGAGGATCCCATCATGTCCTCAAATGAAGGAATACGGGCCCAAGGGTCGCCCAGGTGTTGCTGGTAATCGCCGACCGTCTTGCTCATAGGTTCGGATGGCGTGACGGTGGCTAACATTCGCCACAAAGCTGGATCAAAGCGTTCTTTCACGTCAGGAGCACCGGCTACGGAGAGCACCAAGTTTGGCAGGCACTGAAACAGGGAGGACTCACCCTGACTGAGCATGGGCAAGACCTCGCAGAGGCTATCGATGTGATCCTCAACCCGTGCGACCAATTGCCTGGTCTGAGCGAAGGGATTGAGCGACGTGGCGAGCACGAAAGCGTGGGAGTAGTCATCATCACGAAGTAGTGCGATGGCTTTCAGCGTTGGGCCCATGGGATTGAAGATGCCCGTCAGAGCGAGGGCGACGATCTGACGATCACGAACGAAGTCGAGCTCCAGGTCTATCGGCTCGATCAGGCCAATAGGTTCAGAAATGGAGAATGGATCAGTCATGATGACGGGAGCGCGACTTCGTAAGGAGGCTACTCGGTGGTGATCTGAACGGGTAACTTGCCACGATGGGACTCGAGAGTCTCGATCGCGGCATCGAGATCGGCTTCGGTGTCGATTGCGGCCGAAAGGGTCAGGGCTTGCGCCGAAGACGTTGTGGGTCCGGATTCAACGTTGACGTCGTATTTGGTCGTTTCCTCCCTCACCTTTGGGGCCAACGAATTGACCGATTCCTGAACGGAGACCCTGATCGCCTGTAGTTGGTTGTTGAGGCGGTTGAGGGTGGAACTGGCGGCTTGTAGCCCCGTGAGGGTCGGCTGGCAGTCGAAGACGAGGTCGCCAAGGTTCTGGTCGGTGGTAAGCTGCTCGCCGGAATCGAGCGCCTCGTAATCGGAGGATTTCCGGAACGAGACGACTTGGGCCTCGAAGCCGGATCTCATGCCATCCACTTCTTCACCACAGCGTTTGGAGACGATCTGTTGCAGGGTCTCCAAAGTGTGACCAAGGTCGGGAAGGTCTTCGAAGAAGTTTCCGCCCCTCACGGCCGCCAGGGTTTCAGCGCCTGCCTCCTGGAGGGCCTCTGGGAGATCCGTGAGAACTCCTTGAGCGGCGACGCGTTGGGCGTCCTCCACGATGGACGAAATGTCTTGAAGGGTCTCCCCCGCGCCATGGTCGAGGGCTTTGGCCAGTTTTCTCGCCCAAACGAGATTGTCGAAGAGCTGGCTTTCCTCCGAGCCAAAAATCATCGGAGCATCGGACCCATCCGCCAGCAGCGCATCGGCCAAACCGTTTTGCAGCTGTGTGAAGCGCTCTTTGGGTAGGCCGAGCCCGGACACTCGATCGGGCAGGTTGGTGAACTCCCTGACGAATTGAGGAATATGTTTCACCGCAATCTCAGCAATCTTTCGCGGGATGGGGAGAACGCTTTCTCCTGTGAGCTCGGCAAGGCGCTTGGCCGCACGCTGCCGGACCTCCGTGGGCACGTCGCTGGAATTGGGAAGGATGGTGACCCCATTGAAGGCGCTGTTCGACTTGAAGGCAGCAAAGGCGAGGTCGCCTACCACGGTCACTTCCTGGGCATTGGTGCGAATCTTGATACGCTGGGCGTAAAAGAGAGCTGCGACGAGGTAGCGCGTGGTGTCCTTACTCCATCCGTAAGGGGGGCGGGCAAACTCGTCCAAGAGACGTTTGCCATCAGGATTCGAGTGCCGATCGAGAAAGTCTGTGATTTCTCGGAGGGCGGGATGGGAGAGGTCGATCTGGGTATCGGTGCCCTGGATCTTGACGACAGCTAGGGGGTCTCGCTCGCTCGTGATTTGGGTGAGGTCGTTAACGCGAAGGAAGTTCTCCGCAACGTTGGAGGCGACATTCTCGGCGGCGTCCTTGAACTTGCTGAAGACGTCCGTAGCGGCGGCGGCAAGCTGCGACTTCATGGCGGCTTCGCGATCAGCGCCCAAAGTCGCGGCAGCGCTTGGGCTGCCCCGGAAAACGAACCAGCCCTTCATGATGGCATTGGTTAGGAATTGTTGGACCTCGGCGGCCTTGGTCACCTGGAGCTGCTCCTGGCCACTGACATACCGCTGAACTTCGGGATCCGTGTCATTGAGGTGGAGCTTGCGGATCTCTTCCGCTCGGACCATCTCCGAGAGGAGGTCATCGATCTCCGAGGCCCGGGGCGCAGCGATGTAGATCTTGTGGAGATTGGTGGACGCGAGGGACTCCGTAAGAAGCTCGTTCTTGGTGTTCTCAAGGTGGGCGTTCTCGATGAACTGGATGAGGAAACGGATATCCGTATCTTTCTCGGTGATCTTTTGTTCGCGGCCGCCATCGAAGAGAGAAATACCCCCATCGACGGTCTTGGCGTCCTCGATGACAACGCGAGGCGTTCTTTGAAAAAGCTCTCGCAAGAGCCGCGACTGGATGGCGAGACGGTGCGTGCTGGTGACGACAATGTTTTCCCGGTCCTTGTCGATCTTGGAGACGGCTTCACTGAGAAAGCCAAGCGTCCCCTCGGTTTCTCCGATGGGCACGAGCTTGTCCTTGAGAAGCTCCTCGACGGCGGCTTCGATGGCATCCGTGATGGTGTCTGCGCCGACTTCTGGATAAAGCAGCGCGGCGAGATTGTGCCGGGTAATGGGGAAGCCATCGATCTGCTGGAGAAGGGCGATGGCCTTGGCGACGCGGTGTTCCCAGGAATCCTTCGAGTAAGATTGCGCCACGCGATCCACAGCGAGAACGGAATCTTTGGCTATGGGCGCAATGTCAGGCTGAAGCACGTCGTAGAGATCTGCAGCGGTCACCAAGGCGGGCACTGGACGATCAACGACGGCGGGTTCCCCCGGATTGACCCCGATGAGGATGTCCTGCACGCAGCGGATGGCTGAGCGCAGTCCGATGCCGCCCTGGAGTCGTGCGAGGGAGCGGATGGCATCGATGAGGACATCAAACTGCTGCGGCAGCAGGGGGTAGAATTCGACAAAGCTCCCTTCGTCCAACGCTCTCTCGGTTGGAAAATCTTCGAGCCTCGTCAGATGAACAAGCTTCTCACCGAAGTGGTCCTTGAGCGTGGCCGTGCCTTCGGCCGATTTTTTGAGAAGACGTTTGTGGGTGATCTCACGGATGTCCGAGGGCTTGAGATCGATCTTGATGGGAAAGCGATCTTTGAGTCCAAAGAGCGGGCCGGTTTTGGGGAGGGTTTCCTGGGCCGTGGCGACGAGCCAGGCCTTGCCCTGGCCGATCTCTTTGATGTTTTTGGCCAGGCCGTCCAGGTTATTGATCAGCGAGTCGTTGTTTCGCAGAAAGTGCCCGACTTCATCGACGACAAAGAGCACACGCTTGCTTCCCGTCTTCTTTTCGACGAGATCGAGCATCTCGGTGACGCGTTCTTGCTCTGTCTGGGTGGAGATGGTGTGCGAAGTGAGAAGGGCTTCCGCGTTTGGCCAGAGATTGGGGTAGAGCTCATGGGCGAGCCGAGAGGCCGTGGGGATAAGTAGAGCAGGAAGCTTCCGGAGCTCTTCGTAGGGCATCCCGGAGGCCTCGGACGCCTTGGTGCGGAATTCTTTCAGTCGGTCGTCCAAGGTGAGTTTCGCTTCAAGCTGAGCGATCTTGGCATCGGTAGCGAAGCCTGCCCAATTGCATACCAAGTCATAGAGCTGGGTGGAGATCGGGGTGTGCGTCACGCCCGCCGTGCCCTGCGCTGCCAGGTCGAGGAGGAAAACCGCGACATCAACGTTTCGGCGAACAGTCTTGATGCGTGTCTGCTGGGCGCTGTCGGGGAACTGCTTGATGAAGTGATCCGAGAAATGTCCCCCTTCGACCGAGGCCGTCGGATCAAAAACAAGCCCGAAGTATTTGGCGAAGGAACTCTTACCGGAGCCGTAGAAGCCGGAAAGCCAGACACAGCATTCGGCCTGGCCACGGTCGCCTTTCTGGGCGTCGTCAAAGTAGTTGAGCAGCTTCGCATATTCGCTCCCTAGATTTCTCGTGACGACGTATTCCCGCGCCTCGCTAACGAGGACATCGGGCTGGCGATTGCTGAAGGTGATGACCTTCTCGATGGGCCGCCGGATGGGGAGGTCCGGATGGAAGGTGGTGTTGATGTTAGACATATTGTTAGTAAATATGGGTAGAACGGTAGTTGCCGTCGGAGTTGTATATGCCGAGAAAGCTGGGGTTATCCCCCACGCTACCGCGGCGTCCGGGATAGAAGAATACGGTGGGCACCCTGAACCGACCTTGTAGGATCTGCTCGAAGGCGCTCACGCGAATGAGCGGGTGGAGCATCTCGACGTCCGTGAGCAGCAGGACGGACTTGGGGGTCTCGGCAGCCTCATCCAAGATCGTGATGAGCCGGGCCACGACGGGAGACTCGAGGGTGAGAGAATGATTCGCCGGCGTCTTGGTGAGAAAGTGCTGGAGTGTCTCGGTGTATGTCTTGTGCGGGAGGGTGAACTTTCCCTCGGCCGCGGTCATGGCTTCGATAGGCTGCTTGGCGTCGCGCTCGAGTATCTCATCGATGATGTTCGCAAAAGAGTGGAACTGCGGGGTGAATCC
This sequence comes from Verrucomicrobiales bacterium, assembly GCA_965204485.1. GTDB lineage: Bacteria > Verrucomicrobiota > Verrucomicrobiia > Verrucomicrobiales > DEV007 > JAACDM01. The sequence goes on along the minus strand of CBDBEZ010000130.1, from coordinate 169,085 downwards.
CTCTTTCTCCAGGCGCGCACGGATTCTCGGAAAGTGACCGCGAACCGTCGCCCACTGATTGGGAAGGTAATGGAAATTAAAAACGCGGTCGCCCTGCCGGGCGCTGACGTTCGAACTCGGGCTACCGAGCAGCCTCACCAGGGTTTCAATTCTATCCTCGAAGGAGTGCATCATTCAGTTGGGAACGGTCAGAGTATTGCCAATGGACTCGGCAGACGACGCCCGAGTCCTGGATGGTGAGATGCCCGCGCTGTCCGAGCCGATTGAGGTGCGCCAAGACGTCGGCACGTTCAAACCCGAAAGCGCTCCACTCGTCGGCGATAATCATCTGATCATCACCGAGCTCAAGAAAGTGGAGGTCGTAGGCGAGATAGAGAATGAGAGACTCCGTGGGTGTCCAATGCTGAAGAGGGCGGTTTCCTCGAGAACTCGGTCCCACGAGCTCAAAATCGTGTGCGACGCCGAGCAGGTAGCCGCAGACGCGGTTGCGCATATTGACACTCCAGTCTTTCGCAAGCTTCCCATCTATACGCCCGCGATCGATGAAGGAGAAGATCTCAGGACGCTCCAGAATCGTGCGCCCTGCTCGGACCGCAGGCCAGTATATGTCCGTCATGAAATCAAAGAAAATTCCATGCTGGCGAAGTGTGTAGAGCAAGATGACATCAAGTGTTAGCCGCGGCGACGAGGAGGCGAAGAGGTGCTTGAGAAAAGGTGCTGCCGAGACGTGAGGTTCGCGAAAGAATCTAGAACCGAATCCCTCGATAACGACGTTTCTTAAGCGTCGATTGGAATCGGTGCTGAGAAGATTGAGAGCCCTGGCATCTTCGAGAAGCTCAGCCAGAGTTTGTTCTTCCTGCCAGTGCTCAAAGAGCAACAGACACTCTGGGATCATCCCAAGGGAATGAGACAGCGCGGTCGAATAATACTGTCTGCGGCGTTCCACCATCTGTCTAGGCCAGTTCAAAGTAAGGGATGACCAGTTTGTTTCCGGCAATCGCATCTGCGTGCGTGGACGAGAGTCTCTTGAGAGATGCGGTGCGTGTGAGGTCGAGTGAACCCAGGTCTAGCGCACCTTCCCTGGCATCGGAGGCGTTGGGCTCGACACCTGAGCTAGCCTGCAGGATCTCCAGAGGTTCGGTGGACTCCATGAGGTTCGTAAGGGCACCACTACGAAAGGCTGCGTGGATCTGGTTCTCCCAGAAGCTCGGAAGCCTCAAGACGTGATAGAATCCGCGGTCCCGAACGCGTTCGTCGAAGACGCGGATGGCCACGGATTGGGCGTGATTCACTGCTGCCAGTCTTGCCGTTCGCGGGAAGATAAACTGAACCCCATAGTTTCATAAATCGGGGCGAGAATCCCAAGAAAATAGTGGCAGGGGCCTTTGGGATAAGGTTGATTTGGAATCTACCAAAACACCAAACATTTCAACCCAAAAGCCACCTACAGTGAGAGTAGCACGACGTACGATTCATGCAAAGTCCAGAACGATTCCGGCGATCAAATTTGAAGATCAAGAACTGACATCTTTCGGCGGTCTCGTTATCTTTCAGAAGCTCTTTCAGGAATTGGATCTGGAGGGGAAGCTTCAGCAGTGCTTTGATCCACTGGATCGGCGCAGGTCCCGCTTCTACAAGTTCCACAAGGTTTTCATGTGTCTTATCGTGCATCTTATACTGGGCTACCGGATGCTTCGAGATATGGACTACTACCGAGATGATCCCCTTGTACGACAAGTTTTGGGGATGCACCAATTGCCCAGTGTCCCAACGATGAGCCGGATGTTGGTGGGAGAGGTCGATTGTCAAAGCCTTGAGAGGATGAGGGAGATGAATCATTTCGTTTGCCTGTCGCGACTTCAGGAGGAAGGAATCAAACGCATCACGCTTGACTTGGACGGAAACGTGCAGAGCACGAGTCGCCATGCGGAAGGGACGGCTGTGGGATTTAACAAGAAGAAAAAAGGCGAGCGCAGTTATTATCCGCTGCTCGCGACGATCTCCCAAATCGGACAGATTCTCGATTACCTTCATCGAAGCGGCAACGTCCATGACTCCAATGGCGCGGTGGAGTTCCTCCGTTCCTGCGTGGAGAAGATTCGCAAGGTGCTGCCTGATGTGCAGATCGAGTTGCGCGCCGACAGCGCGTTTTTCAGCGATCAGATGGTTTCAGAGGCAAAGACCCTTGGCCTGGAATATACGTTCTCGGTGCCTTTCGAGCGGCTCGTGGAACTCAAGGGCATCATCGAGAAGCGCCGTCGCTGGTCCCGAACCCGAGGCGGAGAAGGAAAAACTCATCACTTCGAAATCCGCTGGAAACCAAAAAGTTGAGCGCGCAAAGCGCGCATTTTGTGCATTCGAACCATGAGGCACACTCAGCGCAAAGGACCGCTCCAACTGGATCTTTTCGAACCAGTCGAGGAGAACTTATGAATACAAGGCGATCATCACCAACAAGACAAACACGGCCGCTCATGTGGTGAAATTTCATGAAGGGCGTGGCTCTCAGGAGAAGATTTTTGGCGAAGCCAAGAGCCAGGCCCAGATGGACTATATTCCGGCCAAGCGACGTGCCGCCAACGAAGCTTTCCTTTTGGCCAGTATCCTCACCCACAATCTCACACGCGAAATGCAGATGCGATCTGCGGAGCGGTCACGCAAATCGTCCCCCCAAAGGGCTGCGAAGTGGATCTTTGAAGGACTCGGCACGATTCGCCGCAAAATCATCCAGCGTGCCGGACGTCTGACTCGCCCTCAAGGTCGACTCACATTGACACTCGGAGACAATCAGGCCGTCGAAGAAGAAATCGCCTACTACATGATGGCCTGACTGGCCATTTTATGAAACGCTGGGGTTTTCATGTGTCTTATCGTGCATCTTATACTGGGCTACCGGATGCTTCGCGATTTGGACTACTACCGAGATGATCCCCTTGTACGACAAGTTTTGGGGATGCACCAATTGCCCAGTGTCCCAACGATGAGTCGGATGTTGGGAGAGGTCGATTGTCAAAGCCTTGAGAGGATGAGGGAGATGAATCATTTCGTTTGCCTGTCGCGACTTCAGGAGGAGGGAATCAAACGCACCACGCTTGATTTGGACGGAAGCGTGCAGAGCACGAGTCGCCATGCGGAAGGGACGGCTGTGGGATTTAACAAGAAGAAAAAAGGCAAGCGCAGTTATTATCTGCTGCTCGCGACGATCTCCCAAACCGGACAGATTCTCGATTACCTTCATCGAAGCGGCAACGTCCATGACTCCAATGGCGCGGTGGAATTTCTTCGCTACTGCGTGGAAAAGATTCGCAAGGTGCTGCCTGATGTGCAGATCGAGTTGCGCGCCGACAGCGCGTTTTTCAGCGATCAGATGGTTTCAGAGGCAAAGACCCTTGGCCTGGAATATACGTTCTCGGTGCCTTTCGAGCGGCTTGTGGACGAGGCGGAGAGGGAAAAACTCATTACTTCGAAATCCGCTGGAAACCAAAAAGTTGGGCGCGCAAAGCGCGCATTTTGTGCATTCGAACCATGAGGCGCACTCAGCGCAAAGGACCGCTCCAACTGGATCTTTTCGAACCAGTCGAGGAGAACTATGAATACGAGGCGATCATCACCAACAAGACAAACACGGCCGCTCATGTGGTGAAATTTCATGAAGGGCGTGGCTCTCAGGAGAAGATTTTTGGCGAAGCCAAGAGCCAGGCCCAGATGGACTATATTCCGGCCAAGCGACGTGCCGCCAACGAAGCTTTCCTTTTGGCCAGTATCCTCACCCACAATCTCACACGCGAAATGCAGATGCGATCTGCGGAGCGGTCACGCAAATCGTCCCCCAAAAGGGCTGCGGAGTGGATCTTTGAAGGACTCCCGCCTGGGCGTCTCTCGGCGCACGGTCGAGGGCTGGCCCAAAAGGGCTGCGGAGTGGATCTTTGAAGGACTCGGCACGATTCGCCGCAAAATCATCCAACGTGCCGGACGTCTGACTCGCCCTCAAGGTCGACTCACATTGACACTCGGAGACAATCAGGCCGTCGAAGAAGAAATCGCCTACTACATGATGGCCTGACTGGCCATTTTATGAAACGCTGGGGTGAAGGTCCTGCTGACCCGCGGGGTCGAGTCCGTTTGACTCGATAATCTTGCTCTGTTCCAGAGCGAGAAGAGTCGCGTATCGGAGAATGGCCAGGTGTTCGGCAGAAGTCAGTTTGGGCGAGGTGATCATCATTTTTCAAGTGGGAGAATGGCTGCCTGTCGTAGGGCAATGAAACATTGAGTTCGAGAAATCCACAGCACTCGATGTTCCCTGTAGCCCATCACTTGGCCTTTAGCGATTGTCTCACGTCCCTTCGCTCGAGGTAGGCAGGGGAACATGGGACGCCTGTTCATTGCAGGGCTCTTCATCAAAGATTGGGGCCACGGGACCATCCGTAGAGAATGGCCACCATGTCCCCAACTGATCATTGGATAGGAATCAAAGGATACCGTGTGCTCGAGCGCACAGGCAAGCCCCCGCTGCGTGTGGCAGCGATTCCGTAAGACGGCGTCGGAAAGAGTCGTAATGGCCTGAATTGGTGGGTGTTGAGCGTGTTGAAGCTGGCGCTAGGAGGGCGAACAGTTTCGTGTGGCGGTTCTCGGGTGAATTTCGGAGGGCTCGAGCCGCGAAATGGATCCCCCTGTCGGCAATAGGCAACAGGGAGCCAGACCGCTCCGATGGCGGACGCGAACCCAAGGTTACCGAGAGCGCGGGGCGGGCGTTCCTCAGCCCGGAGCCGGTGGCGGCCACCATCGATCCTCTCGCATGGAGGCGGCGATTTGACGGGCAAAATAGATGGCCGTGTGTCCACGGCGTATCTCTGGCTTCAAGTTGCGCTTGTGGAAGCAGTGGAACACGGCGTGGGCCATGAACATGATCAGCCACAGAACGAGAATGGAATTGGGATGATGATGATAGCAATGACCGGAATGCCAGCGGGAGCAGAGTTCGTTAAAGCCTTCGTTTTCGACCTTCCAACGGTCGTGCCCGAAATGGAAGATGGTCTTGGCATCGGCCATTGAGCGGGGCATGGTCGTCGCCCACCACCAGTGGCTATCGATGGGAGTCTCGACCCAATCCCCAGCGACGCGCTCGCGACGGATGCCAGTCTCATGGGAATGAACAACGCGAAGAGGAGTGTGAATGGATTCAGTGCAGAAGCCCTCAGCCTCTTGTAAATGAACGTGCCGCGCGGGCTTGCCCGGTGCAGCCGGAGTCTCAAATGATTCTGGTTCTTGCTCCTCAAGGGGCAGGAGCGTGCGGGCTTCGGACAATAGCTCAGGCTGATTATCCTTGAGTACGGCAACAAGGTATTTGCCGTGGTCTTCAAGAAGATTGATCACGGAGGGACGCAGGTAGAGCGCATCGGCAGTGAGCACGTCAAAGCAGCGTGGGTGGTCCTTAAGGACAATGCCTTTAGGGAAAGATCCAAAATATTTTAGATAAATGTTGCATTTTACCATAATAGTTATAATTGGGGTGGATGCCTCACTCCCATCCCAATCAAGTTAGCGGTTTCCTTGGTCAGTTCGAACATCTTTTCGGATTCGTTCGCGATCGCTTCGAACGCTTGCAGAACCCAGGCCGCGGCCCCAACCCCAAGCTGCCGGCCTGGGATCTTCTCGCCTCCCTGGTCTATCACGTGATCAGTGATGCTGGCCATTTCTCGGCCCATGTGTTCCAGTTGTTCGAGGTGGTGATCAAGGATAGTTCGCTCTCGGAACGGCGCCAGAGGATGGGGCTTGAGCCATTCGCTTGGCTCATGAAGCAGGTGTTAAAGCCCCTCGCCGATGGACGCGTACACAAGGGATGTTTCTACAAGGGGCTGCGCCTGTGCGGGATCGATGGCTCGAAATGGAGCGTCATGAACACGCCGCAGGTTCTGGCTGCCATGAGCAAGGCGGCCTCCAGGAGAATGACCGCCGCCTTTGCGAAAATAGAGATGTGCGCGCTCGTGGAACTTGGCATCCACAACCCGTTGGCGGCGACGGTCGGCCTGAAAGGAGAAGGCGAATGGACCCTGGCCAAAGAACTTCTCGGGAGTCTGCCGAAGAGGAGTCTGCTGATTGTCGACCGGCTTTACGGTTGCGGGAAGTATCTCGACGAACTCGTGAAATCATGCCGGGCGGCACATAGTGAATTGTTGGTGAAGGCACGCGGCAGCAACAAGAGCCATAAGACTGAAAGGCTCTCCGATGGAAGCGCGCTGGTCAGCATCAGGGTGCCCAGAAAGAAGGCTAATGGGCCGCGGGAGAATCAAGGGGAGATCCGTATCCGTGAGATTCGAGGCCGGATCAGGAAGCCGGGGGCACGACAGTGGAGCGAGGAGAGGCTATGGACGACGCTTATTGATGAGCAGGAGTATCCGGCGCAGGAATTGCTGGAGCTCTATGCCCTGCGCTGGGAACACGAGATATTCTACAAGGAACTCAAGCTCCACATGCGCGGGAATGACGTTCTTCATAGCCATACGCCAGAAACAGCGGCCCAGGAGGTGGCGGCATTGCTCATGGCCTGCTCGATCATCGCGCAGGAGCGATGCGAAGCCGCGAAAAGCGGCAACATCCAGCCGTTGAGCATCAGTTTCCTGAAGACGCTCGACAAAATGAATTCACTATGGGCAGTGTTCGAAGTGTCCGAGGGACTGCTGACCGAAGAGACAAAACAGGAGATGGTAGCGCGAGTCAGAGAATTGATCGTTCGGGAGGCAATACCGAAAAGACGACAAAGGAGTTGCCCGCGCAAAGTCCGCCAACCGGTGACGAGTTGGCCTAGGCTAACAGAAAACGACTCTCGTGAGGGCGAGTTCCTGCTGGAGATTGTTAGCTTTCCCTAAAGGCATTGATCCTAGGGACCTCTCCCCAGCCGAAACCCGCGAAATGATTGGGTCGATACATCAGGTAACCGGGCATAGTGTCCGCCAAATCTGCGCCACCTTGAATTTGCCGCGAAGCAGCTACTATCATGCTGCAAAGCCGACACCGACTCAGCAAAGTGACCAGGAAATTGGTGATGTCATCGAGAAGATCTTCCGGGAACACCGCGGGCGCTATGGCCACCGCAGAATTTATCAGGAGCTTCGCGACATGGAGATCCAATGCTCATTAGATCGCGTGCGTAGACTCATGGCAGAGAGAGAGTTACGTGCAATTCAGCCCAGAAAATTCGTGCCCAAAACCAGCGATGGCCGGGCCGACAAGCCCTCGCAGAATCTGTTGGAAAACCAACCGGAACCTGAGAAGCCCAACCAAGTTTGGGCTGGCGATATCACGCACATACGCACTGCAGATGGCTGGCTCTACCTCGCTGTCGTAATCGACCTCTATTCGAGGCGAGTGGTCGGGTGGGCGCTCGCAGATCACATGCGAGCCGAGCTCGTGGTCCATGCACTGGAGATGGCCCTGGCTTCGACTCCTAAGAAGCCTGGCAGAATCTTTCACAGCGACCGAGGAAGTCAGTATGGAATCCGCGCTTTTCGCAAAGTGTTATCTCAAGCCGGAATACTGCAAAGCATGTCAGCTAGAGGTAATCCCTATCACAACGCCTGGACCGAATCAATGATCGGCACTTTGAAGGCGGAGATGATCCGAGGTGGCTGTTTCATCAACGAAGAAGACGCCCGGACCGAACTATTTGACTACATCGAATCGTACTACAATACCAAACGGAAACATTCCTCACTCGACTACCAAACACCTGCTCAATTCGAAGCAAATACTAACATCTAACTAAGCTAAATTTGGTCCATAAATCCCTTGCATCTCAGATTTGCTCCGGGAACGCTGGACGCCGGGTCCCGCTGCCCCTGGACCCCAGAACTGCTGAAACTACTTGTTTCATGGGCTGAGCCCTACCAGGGGCAGCCCCGGCGCAAGCGTTGTCCTCGCAAATCCGAGGTTTGGATGGGCAGCTGGCTTGTTGCCACAACTTTGATGCCCATTAAGATTGGATATAACTTGTTGCTGGTCAGGATTCTAGGTGAATCGCGCCGCCTGGGCACCCACAAATTCTGCTGAAGAGGCGACATTGAAGAGCACTCAGAGGCTTGCCAGGGAACTCACATCTCAGAACCACCCGGTCGGTGCGCGTTACTGTTGCCGCGTTGCTGCGCAAGGCCGGCTATAGTCTGCTGGCAAATCGCAAGACCCGCGAAGGGGCACAGCACCCGGACCGCAACAGGCAGTTCGAATACATCAACGATCAGGTGCGTCGCTTCCAACATTGCGGCCAGCCAGCAATCTCAGTGGACACCAAGAAGAAGGGGTTGGTGGGCGATTTCAAGAACGCCGGGAGGCAGTGGAGGCCGAAAGACAACCCTGAGCAAGTCCGCGTGCATGACTTCAAGGACAAGGACCTGGGCAAGGCAATCCCCTACGGCGTTTACGATATGCTCAACAACCAGGGCTGGGTTAGCGTCGGAATCGACCATGATACGGCCCAATTCGCGACCCGCAGCATCCTGTTGTGGTGGACGGAAATGGGCTCTGCGCGGTTCCCCCACGCCCGTCGGCTGCTAATCACCGCCGATGGCGATGGGAGCAACAGCCACCGCTCGCGGCTTTGGAAGCTTTCGCTCCAGGAGTTGGCGAACGAGACCGGGCTGAAGTTGGTCGTCTGCCACTTCCCGCCGGGGACAAGTAAGTGGAACAAGATCGAGCACCGTCTCTTCAGCTACATCACCCAGAACTGGCAAGGCGAGCCACTGGCAACCCTGCAGACGATCGTCGAGTTGATTGGAAGCACAACGACGAAGGGAGGCCTGAAGGTCAGGGCCAGGCTCGATACCAAAAGCTACGAGACGGGGATCAAAGTGACGGACGAGGAACTGGCCGCCGTAAAACTGGAAAGGCACGAAACACACGGCTTATGGAATTGCACAATCAAACCCTCGAAGTAAATGTTCACCTTATTTTTGCGCAGTTCCTCAGCAGCGAAGAAGGAACGCCGCAAGGCGGCCCGCTTTCGCCGCTACTGGCCAATATCTACCTCGACGCGCTGGACAAGGAGCTGGAGAAACGCGGACTGCGATTCGCCCGCTACGCCGATGACTGCAACATTTACGTAAAGAGCCAAGCCGCAGCAGAGCGTGTGCTTGCCAGCCTCACTGGCTGGATCAAGCGCCACCTCCGGCTGGAGGTCAGCGAGAGCAAAAGCGGGGTGGGGAGGCCTTGGGAACGGAAGTTCCTGGGGTTCATCATCACCAGCGCGCTGCTCATCGGGATTGCTCCTGCAAGCCTCACCCGGTTTGAAGACCGCGTGAGAGAACTCTGGAACGCCCGGCAACCACTGACCAGCGAGCAACTGCGCGATCAATGGCGAAGTTACGTGAACGGCTGGTGGGGCTACTACCGGCGCTGCGAATGGCGACGGGACATCTACCGGAAAGAACCGTGGATCCGTCGCCACATTCGCAAATGCTTCTGGCAACGTTGGCATAAAAGCAAGGGACGGGAATCCGCCCTGCGCCGACTCGGCCTACCGCCGAGTCGAGCCATCGTCGGGAGGAGCAGTCGTGGAGCGTGGCGCATGGCGGGAAACCCTGTCATGCACGAAGCCCTCAACAACCGAACTCTGAGACGCTACGGGTTCCTGATGCCATCAGACCTCAAGAGTTAACCCCATAGTTTCATAAATCGGGGCAAGAATCCCAAGAAAATAGTGGCAGGGGCCTTTGGGATAAGGTTAATTTGGAATCTACCAAAACACCAAACACTTCAACCCAAAAGCCACCTACAGTGAGAGTAGCACGACGCACGATTAATGCAAAGTCCAGAACGATTCCGGCGATCAAATTTGAAGATCAAGAACTGACCTCTTTCGGCGGTCTCGTTATCTTTCAGAAGCTCTTTCAGGAATTGGATCTGGAGGGGAAGCTTCAGCAGTGCTTTGATCCACTGGATCGACGCATGTCCCGCTTCTACAAGTTCCACAAGGTTTTCATGTGTCTTATCGTGCATCTTATACTGGGCTACCGGATGCTTCGCGATTTGGACTACTACCGAGATGATCCCCTTGTACGACAGGTTTTGGGGATGCACCAATTGCCCAGTGTCCCAACGATGAGCCGGATGTTGGGAGAGGTCGATTGTCAAAGCCTTGAGAGGATGAGGGAGATGAATCATTTCGTTTGCCTGTCGCGACTTCAGGAGGAAGGAATCAAACGCATCACGCTTGATTTGGACGGAAGCGTGCAGAGCACGAGTCGCCATGCGGAAGGGACGGCTGTGGGATTTAACAAGAAGAAAAAAGGCGAGCGCAGTTATTATCCGCTGCTCGCGACGATCTCCCAAACCGGACAAATCTTCGACTTCCTTCATCGAAGCGGCAACGTCCATGACTCCAATGGCGCAGTGGAGTTCCTCCGTTCCTGCGTGGAGAAGATTCGCAAGGTGCTGCCTGATGTGCAGATCGAGTTGCGCGCCGACAGCGCGTTTTTCAGCGATCAGATGGTTTCAGAGGCAAAGACCCTGGGCCTGGAATATACGTTCTCGGTGCCTTTCGAGCGGCTTGTGGAACTCAAGGGCATCATCGAGAAGCGCCGTCGCTGGTCCCGAACCCGAGGCGGAGAGGGAAAAACTCATCACTTCGAAATCCGCTGGAAGCCAAAAAGTTGGGCGCGCAAAGCGCGCATTTTGTGCATTCGAACCATGAGGCGCACTCAGCGCAAAGGACCGCTCCAACTGGATCTTTTCGAACCAGTCGAGGAGAACTATGAATACAAGGCGATCATCACCAACAAGACAAACACGGCCGCTCATGTGGTGAAATTTCATGAAGGGCGTGGCTCTCAGGAGAAGATTTTTGGCGAAGCCAAGAGCCAGGCCCAGATGGACTATATTCCGGCCAAGCGACGTGCCGCCAACGAAGCTTTCCTTTTGGCCAGTATCCTCACCCACAATCTCACACGCGAAATGCAGATGCGAGCTGCGGAGCGGTCACGCAAATCGTCCCCCAAAAGGGCTGCGGAGTGGATCTTTGAAGGACTCGGCACGATTCGCCGCAAAATCATCCAGCGTGCCGGACGTCTGACTCGCCCTCAAGGTCGACTCACATTGACACTCGGAGACAATCAGGCCGTCGAAGAAGAAATCGCCTACTACATGATGGCCTGACTGGCCATTTTATGAAACGCTGGGGTTAAGACCAAATGGATCCAATCGCCGGATGCGGTCCCGCATGTCCGGTGGTGTGGGAGGGGCGGCAGGCGCAATCCTGCCGCCTCGACCCGATCGGATGCGGCGCGTTCACCTCTCCGCCGCCCGCGGCGCAATCAGGTAGGCGCTGTCGCCGGGGATGTCATCTCCGGGCGGTGCGACCAATGTGGCCATTCGGGGGAAAGGAGGTCGGGTGCGACCATCCTGGTGGCGATGCAGTCTGCGGAAAGGAATTCTGCGCCACGGATGCCATCGCCGTCCGTGATGCGACCGCTCCCTACCTCCCGAAAGTGAGCCGGGAGAAGCGTTGGACTTCCTCGGTGAGCGCCGTTTCGGTCGGCAATCGCTCCATCGAGCTGGCGCCGTAGAAGCCGTCAACGCCCTGGCATTTGGACAGAATGTATTGCGCGTCCTCCGGGCGAGCGATGGGCCCGCCGTGACAGAGCGCGAGCACTTCGGTTCGCTCGCTCTTGGCGGCGTCGACGATGGCTTGAACCTCGTCGACGCTTCCGTCGAGCGTTTTGGCCGTCTTGGCCCCGATGGTGCCGTTCGTGGTGAGCCCCATGTGGGCCACGACAATATCGGCACCGGCGCGAGCCATTCGGATGGCTTCATCGGGGTTGAAGGCGTAGGGCGTGGTTAGTAGGTCGTGAGCCCGAGCGGCCTCGATGAGATCAACCTCGAGCTGATAGCCCATGCCCGTCTCTTCGAGATTGACTCGCAGAAGGCCGTCAAAGAGGTCCACGGTGGGGAAATTTTGCACGCCGGCGAACCCGAGGCTCTTGAGTTCCTTGAGGAAAGGATCGCGCAGCATGAAGGGATCGGTGCCGCAAACTCCCGCCAATACCGGGGTGTGTCGCACGGCTGTGAGAACTTCGTAGGCCATCTCTTTGACGATGGCGTTGGCGTTTCCGTAGGGGAGCAGTCCCGCCAGCGAACCCCGACCGGCCATCCGGTAGCGGCCGGAGTTATAGATCACGATGAGATCGATTCCGCCGGCTTCCTCGCACTTGGCGGAGAGGCCCGTGCCGGCACCGCCTCCGATGATGGGGCGTTCCTCGGCAAGTTTGGTGCGCAAACGGCGCAGGATGGCTTCGCGGGCGTGGTCCTTGTTTGGTCCGTTCATGGTTGAAAGGGGAGGATGTCAGGGCGAGACGCCTTCAAAACCGCCCAGTTCGACGAGCTGGTTTTCCATGGCGTCGGCCCAGAGAGCGTAACCCTTGGGGGAGAGATGAAGCAAGTCCGGCATGATTTCCTTGGAAAGCTTCCCCTGCCCGTCGAGGAAGACCTCGGCGATGTTGAGGTAAGTGATCCCGGGTCTGTCATCCAATTTGGCGATCCGTTCGTTGATGCCACGGTTCAACTGGCGCAAAGGGTCTTCTGGCACGGCTCCGCGCGGGAACACGCCGAGAAGCAGAATCTTCACATTGGGGAAGCGCTCACGGAGTTTATCGACCACTTTATCGATACCGGCAGCGGTCTCCACCGGAGACTGATGAGAATGGCCGGTGTTGTTGGTGCCGATCATGACCACCGCGACTTTTGGATCCGTCACCGCGTTGAAATTGCCTTTTTCCAGGCGCCAGAGCGCATGTTCCGTGCGGTCGCCGGAGAAGCCGAGATTGAGCGCGCGCCGATCGGCGTAGTATTTTTGCCAGACTTCTCTGCCGGCGCCTTCCCAGCCCTGGGTAATGGAGTCTCCGACAAAGAGGATATCCGCTAGCTCATTGGCCGAGAGCCGGTTCTTTTCTACATAGCGCTTTCGCCACCAATCCTCGGTGAGCCGGGAAACCGGAATGGCCGCGCTGTTGGCGCCGTAGTGTTTGCGCAAGGCGCCATACCGCAGCTTCATGGTCTGGAAGACGCCGCCGTAGTTGGGGTGATCATGTACGCTCGTCAATTCCATGGGATCTTCCTGAAGATCGAACAACTGCCATTCCCGGGTGCGGGGGAAGAGCATCAGCTTGTGGCGAAGCGTGCGAATCCCGTCGTGGGCGGCGACATTGTGAGTGCGCTCTCCGTAATAGGCGTAGTAAATGGCTTCCCGCCAGTTGGGGGGCGCGTAGCCCTGATTCTCGAGCACCGGCACGATGGAACGCCCTTGAATCTCCTCGGGAATCTCGAGGCTCGCCATTTCGAGGAAAGTGGGCGCGTAGTCGATGTTCTGGATGAGGGCGCGGGAACGGCTGCCGGGCTCCAGCACGCCGGGCCAGCGGATGAGGAAGGGCATTTCCAAGGATTCCTCGAACATCCAGCGCTTGTCATACCAGCCGTGTTCCCCGAGGTAAAAGCCCTGGTCGGAGGAGTAGATGACGATGGTGTTGCGGGCCAGGCCGGTGGCGTCGAGGTGGTCTAGCAAACGCCCGATGCCGTCGTCCATGGCCTGCACCGTGCGGAGATAGTCTTTGACGTAGCGCTGGTACTTCCATCGAACCACCTCTTCCTCGCTCATTTCCTCGTTCTTGAGGGCGTCGATCAAGGCCTGGTTCTTGGGTTCGTAGGCCGCGTCCCAGCGTGCCTGCTGCTCGGGCGTCATGCGTCTGTATTCTGCATTGCGAATGCCGGAGCTGAAGGCCTCGGGAAACTGGTTCTGACCGTGAAACTTCATGTCGTGGCCCCAGTACATGTGCTCGTCGATGCCCATCTCGTGTTCCCGCAGCAGCTTGGAGCGGTTCTCGTAGCGATCGAACAGAGTCTGGGGAACTGGGAGGTCGCGGTCGTCGAACAATGTGAGGTGACGCGCTGGAGGCGACCAGTTTCGATGAGGCGCCTTGTGCTGACACATGAGCAAGAAAGGTTTCTCCGGATCGCGCTCGGCCAACCAATCGATCGAGAGATCGGTGATGATGTCGCTGCAATAGCCGGGACGGCGCTTGCGGTCGCCGTTCATCTGGATGAAGTCGGGGTTGTAGTAGCTGCCCTGGCCGGGGAGAACTTCCCAGTGATTGAAGCCGGTGGGGTTCGAGACCAGATGCCATTTGCCGATCATCGCGGTTTCGTATCCAGCCTTCTGGAGAAGCTTGGGAAAAGTCATCTGTGAGCCGTTGAAACGGGCGCGCTCATTGCTGAGGAAACCGTTCACATGGCTGTGTTTTCCGGTGAGGATGCAGGCTCGGGAGGGGCCGCAGATCGAGTTGGCGCAGAACGAATTCTCGAAGAGCATGCCCTCTCGGGCCAAGCGGTCGATGTTGGGAGTGTGATTGAGACGTCCCCCGCTGTAGGCCGAGATGGCTTCGGTGGCGTGATCGTCGGAAAAGATGAAGATGATGTTGGGTCGGCTGGGTGGTGCCTGAGCCGTGCCGAAGCGGAGGCCCAGAGTTAGGGACGCGGCCAGCGCGAATCCGAAGGCTGCGATCGTCTGAATCCGGAAGGGGAAGCTGCTTGAAGTCGTCATTTCGGTGCCCAGCGTAGCGAATGGAGAGGGTGACACAAGCCCGCTCCCGGTGAGAGCGCGCTCGGTGAACCAGTCTGCAGGCCTCGGTGGGGGGCCTTCCGAGGGTTCGGATTTTGAGATGTGGCGACCCGACCGAATGTAACGGGCTCGTCACCGAGAACGGGTTGGCTCTTGGCGAATGCGATAAGTAGTGTCAAGTTAAAGATGATGAAGGCAGAGATGGATTCCCAATGGGACGAGCTTCGCGACTTGCTCCGAGAAGCGGAGAACGAGTCGATGTGGGATCCTGAGGAGATTCACGCCGCGTTGGAGGAAGCCAATAACAAGGGCATTTCCCCCAAGATGGTCCTGGCGTGCTGGGAGTCCTGCCGCTCTCAAGAGGCCGATTTTCACACGGAACTGAAGGACCTGGTGGCAGGTCGCAAGCGCCGCATTTTCGCGGTGGATGACGAGGAGAGTTTCAGTGAGCTCCTCAAAATGAATTTAGAAAAGGTAGGGCTGTATGAGGTCGAGGTAGAATCCGACCCCACGGCTGCGCTGGAACACGCCAAGCGGTTCAAGCCGGATGTCATCATTCTGGATGTCGTCATGCCGGCGATTCATGGTCCGGAGCTGGCCAGTCAGTTGCGGGCCGACGATGATCTGGTGCATGTGCCGATCATCATGCTGACCTCGCTGATGGAGGGTTCGGAGTCCGGCGGCGTGACCCGTGATGGCCTGCTCTATCTCGCCAAACCCATCCGCATCAAAAATCTCGTCCATTGCATCGAGGAGCACGTCCGCAGGGGAGCGGGGACGGTGGTCTCCCGGGGGCGGTTCGACGCGGGAACCTGAAGGAAAATCGAGGCCCGGCTCAGCGCCAGGTGAGCGAGTGAGTGCTTCTCCTTCCGTCAGGATCGGCGTCGGGATGGATGGCCTGTAAGCTCAACTCGGCGCCGGTGGGCGTGAAAGTGGCGTCCAGCCAGCCCAGAGGCGATACCGCATCGAAGGTGTATCCGACCGGGGGTAGATTGATGGAATGGATTCCGTGATGTTTGGTGATCCCGAAACGGTGGGAGTGGCCGTAGAGAAGGGCCTTCACCTGCGGCTTGTTTTCGATCAATTGAAAGAGCGGTCCGGTGTCCTGAAGGTGGCCCCCTCCCTCGCCCAGTGTGTGGTGGAGGGCGATGACGATCGGCACGTCATCATCGAGCGAACGCAGATAGTTGGCCAACCAGTTGCGCTGCGCCATGCCGAGCTGGCCGGGAGCTCGGTTCACCTCGTGGAGAGAATCGAGAAGGACGATGCGAACCACCGGTGCCTGATCCACCACCAGCACGTGCTTGTTTCGAACGGGCTGTCGCTTGCCGGGCTCGGGAGAATCGGGGAAGACCTCGTGGAACCGGTCCCGATGATCGTGGTTGCCAAGGCCCAGGAAGATCGGCACCTCAGAGGCGAGGGGAGTGAGGAGGGACTTCACTCTTCTATAGTCGCCGGTACGGCCGTCCGTCCTGGCCACGTCGCCCACGATGATGGCTCCCGAAGGTGCCTTGGCCTGGATTCGCGGGATGATCGACTGAAGGTTTTGATAGGGCGAGGAACCGCGGAAGATCAGGTCCTTGTCCTCCGCCACATGCGTGTCCGCCAACAAGGCCCACTGTCGTGAATCTGACGAGGCGGCCTGGGGTGACGGGGTCTCGTCCTCGGCGGCTCCGAGAGCGGTGGCGAGCGTTGCCAGGCGTAGCAGAGGCAACTCGCTGATTGGAGAGTCCGTTGCAGAAAGCGGCGCCTGCCAGGGGATGTCCGAGAGAAAAAGCCTGGCATGAGGGAATCCAATCGAGGTGCTGGAAAGCTTCAAGCGGAAACCTGGCCACTCAGTTCGTCGGAGACGAAATCCTGGATCACCTGGGTGATCCCCGCGTCCGCCTGGAAGCCCAGGTCGAGGCCCCGCTGTGGATTGAACCGAATGGGCCAGGTATCGACGATTCGCTGAATGACCGGGTCGGGTTCCCAGCGGATTCGATCGACGACGGCCTGGCCGCCGATCGCTTTCATGGCGTCGACCATGTCCGCGACCGTGGTGGTCAGGCCCGGGAGGGCGAGGGCGCGATGAAAGCCCCAGGCCTCCGCGGGGAGTCGCTCCGCATGGAGAAAGCTCTCCACGACCTGACGTGGGGAGAGCACCCAGACCTCGGTCTCCGGGGGCACCGGGCAGGCATAGGGCTGTCCCTGGAGCGGTTCCCGGACCACTGAGCTGGCGAAACTGGAAGCCGCCTTGTTCGGTTTCCCGGGTCGGACGACAATGGTCGGGAGCCGAAGAGCCCGTCCGTCGATAAAACCTTTTCGCGTGTAATCGTTGATGAGAAATTCGGTGATCGCTTTCTGGCTGCCGTAGGAGGTTTGTGGTGTGAGAGGGGTGTCGTCTTGGATCACCTCGGGGAGATCGCCCCCGTAGACGGCCACCGAGCTGGCGAAGACCAGGCGAGGAACGGCGTCCAACTGGCGCAGTCGTTCCAGGAGGGCTTCGGTGGCGTGCAGGTTCACCCGCATGCCCAGATCGAAATCCTCCTCGGCGCCGCCGCTGACCACGGCCGCCAGATGAAAAGCCACCGCGGTGTCGAGCGTGACGAGGCGATCGAGAACGGCCGGGTCGCCGAAGTCACCCTCGACGAAAGCGAGGCGATCGTCTTCTGGCAGAGGAACGTGCGGAGGGACGACGTCGCAGAGGGCGAGCTGGCTCACCTCTTGGATCTCACCGCTCGCCGCGCACAGCGAGCCTTGCTCCAAAATACGGCGGGCGAGTCGTTGCCCAAGAAATCCAGCGCCTCCGGTGATGATGACTTTCATGACTTTGTTTGGATGTGTGCGTGTGAGTTGGGGTGTCAGGATTTGTCGATGGCTTGGTGAGTGAATGAGCGATAGGGACCCGGCGCGGATTTCAGGTGACCGGCACCGTTTCGACAATGTGGAGATCGTGTCCGTCGAGTCCGACGATTTTACGTTGGGCATTGGTGAGGAGCCGGATGTTACGGACGCCGAGATCGTGGAGAATTTGCGCGCCGGTGCCGTAGTCGCGCAGATCCATGGGGTCGCTATCGGTCGTTCGATTCCGCGAGAGAGGGCTCGGTTGCTCGTGCTGGCGCATGTAGAGCAGCACGCCGCGTCCCTCCTGGGCGATTTGCCGCAGGGAGGCTCCGAGCATGCCTTCCTCCGCTCCAAAAACGTCATCGACGATGGAGGAACGCTGGACGCGGACCAAAGTGGCATGTTCCGCCGCTATCTCGCCGCGCACCAGGGCGAGGTGAAGCACGCCGTCTAACAAACTTCGATAATGATGAGCCCGAAAGGAACCGGCGTTTGTTTCGACGTCCTCAACCTTCTCGAGTTTGACGAGCTTCTCGCGTTCGCGGCGGTAGGTGATGAGAGATTCGATCGTGCAGATCTTGATGTCGTGTCGGGCGGCGAAAACCTGCAGGTCGGGCAGGCGCGCCATGGTGCCGTCCTCGTTGAGAATCTCACAGATGACCGCGGCAGGCAGCAGCCCGGCCATGCGGACGAGATCGATCGAGGCTTCGGTGTGTCCGGCCCGGCGCAGCACGCCGCCCTCCCGGGCCAGCAAGGGGAAGATGTGTCCTGGCTGAACAAGGTCGTCGGGGCGGGTGGCGGAGTCCGCCAGCAGGCGGAGTGTCCGGGCGCGGTCCGGAGCACTGATCCCGGTGGAAATTTCGCGCGCGGCATCGACCGAGACCGTGAAGGCGGTGGTGTGGCGTTCGCGGTTGACCTTGACCATCTCGTAGAGACCGAGGCCCTCGGCGATGGCGGGAGCCAGAGGGGCGCAGATGAGCCCGCGCCCGTGCGTGGCCATGAAGTTCACCGCCTCTGCGGTGACCTTTTCGGCCGCCATGATGAGATCACCCTCATTCTCTCGATCGGCGTCATCCACCACGATGACCATTTGACCCGCGGCGATGACCGGGATGATGTCGTCGATGGAGTTGAAAACGGCGTTCATTTGCGAGTTGTCGGATGGAGGACGGTGGTCTAGGCGCAATGCCTTTAGGGAAAGCTAACAATCTCCAGCAGGAACTCGCCCTCACGAGAGTCGTTTTCTGTTAGCCTAGGCCAACTCGTCACCGGTTGGCGGACTTTGCGCGGGCAACTCCTTTGTCGTCTTTTCGGTATTGCCTCCCGAACGATCAATTCTCTGACTCGCGCTACCATCTCCTGTTTTGTCTCTTCGGTCAGCAGTCCCTCGGACACTTCGAACACTGCCCATAGTGAATTCATTTTGTCGAGCGTCTTCAGGAAACTGATGCTCAACGGCTGGATGTTGCCGCTTTTCGCGGCTTCGCATCGCTCCTGCGCGATGATCGAGCAGGCCATGAGCAATGCCGCCACTTCCTGGGCCGCTGTTTCTGGCGTATGGCTATGAAGAACGTCATTCCCGCGCATGTGGAGCTTGAGTTCCTTGTAGAATATCTCGTGTTCCCAGCGCAGGGCATAGAGCTCCAGCAATTCCTGCGCCGGATACTCCTGCTCATCAATAAGCGTCGTCCATAGCCTCTCCTCGCTCCACTGTCGTGCCCCCGGCTTCCTGATCCGGCCTCGAATCTCACGGATACGGATCTCCCCTTGATTCTCCCGCGGCCCATTAGCCTTCTTTCTGGGCACCCTGATGCTGACCAGCGCGCTTCCATCGGAGAGCCTTTCAGTCTTATGGCTCTTGTTGCTGCCGCGTGCCTTCACCAACAATTCACTATGTGCCGCCCGGCATGATTTCACGAGTTCGTCGAGATACTTCCCGCAACCGTAAAGCCGGTCGACAATCAGCAGACTCCTCTTCGGCAGACTCCCGAGAAGTTCTTTGGCCAGGGTCCATTCGCCTTCTCCTTTCAGGCCGACCGTCGCCGCCAACGGGTTGTGGATGCCAAGTTCCACGAGCGCGCACATCTCTATTTTCGCAAAGGCGGCGGTCATTCTCCTGGAGGCCGCCTTGCTCATGGCAGCCAGAACCTGCGGCGTGTTCGTGACGCTCCATTTCGAGCCATCGATCCCGCACAGGCGCAGCCCCTTGTAGAAACATCCCTTGTGTACGCGTCCATCGGCGAGGGGCTTTAACACCTGCTTCATGAGCCAAGCGAATGGCTCAAGCCCCATCCTCTGGCGCCGTTCCGAGAGCGAACTATCCTTGATCACCACCTCGAACAACTGGAACACATGGGCCGAGAAATGGCCAGCATCACTGATCACGTGATAGACCAGGGAGGCGAGAAGATCCCAGGCCGGCAGCTTGGGGTTGGGGCCGCGGCCTGGGTTCTGCAAGCGTTCGAAGCGATCGCGAACGAATCCGAAAAGATGTTCGAACTGACCAAGGAAACCGCTAACTTGATTGGGATGGGAGTGAGGCATCCACCCCAATTATAACTATTATGGTAAAATGCAACATTTATCTAAAATATTTTGGATCTTTCCCTAAAGGCATTGTGCCTAACCCATCATCGAACTTCGAATGGTGTTCCGGTAGCTGCCCTCATCCACAACTTCCGGTCATTTCTCATGGCGGCGGTTCGCGGGATCCCGCATCCTCAGGCCCGTGAATTGAGAGAGAGACCATTGAATAAAGAGTGATCTCGCCCTTCTAAGACCAGGCGGACTGCGTTATCATCCTTTCATCCCGCAGCCTGCCGCTCCTTGTCTCATGAAGATTTCTTTCCCTTTCCTTTTGTCGTTCGCGGTTCTCATCGTGCCCTTGAAGGTCATTCAGGCCAACGGAGGCGGATACAGTTTTGGCGTCGAGTTTACCGGTGGCGCCGCGCCCTTTCAGGCGGAGGGAACGGAGCACATCCAGATCGTCCGGGAAGACTTGCATGTCGACCTGGGGCGGAAGGAAGCCATCGTGCAGGTTCGCTACGTTATGCGCAATGTCAGCCGAAAGACGGTGAAGGTTCGGTTCGGATTTCCTATCGACGTGGAGGTGGCGGGAGACCCGCTCGAAGCCTCCCTGGCAGATCCTGACGAAACGCTTGAGATCAATGCGCGACTTTCCAGCATTCGAGCCAAGGTCGACGAAAACTTCCACGATTACCGCGTGGAGAGTGAGGGTAGAGGGGTTCCTTCCGAGTTGTTCGTGGAACCGTTCGCTCTCGGTAAGGTTTCCGCGTTTCCCGGTTCCGAGGCTCTCGCGGGCATCGGTGCCTGGATGGTATCAAGCCTGAAATTCGAGAAAGCGAAAGAGAAGATCGTCACCATCGGATACCGGTCAGGCTATGCCGGATCGACGAGCTATGTCAGTGACGATCTTCGCAACTTGCCCAAGACTTTCGGCTATCGTCTGTCGACGGGGGCTATCTGGCATGGGCCCATCCAGGAAGGCCGAGTGGTGATCAATCTCAAAGGCGCTCCTTCTGACACCACACGCTTTCTGAAGCCGGAGAAGCCTGCGGGAGATTTCTCCCGAGAAAAGAATCGCTGGATTTGGGAATTTCGGAATTTTGAGCCCACGCTGGCGGACGATCTCCTGATCGAAGTGGAGCCGGGCGATAGCCGTCATCGCGATTACACGGACGAAAATACGCCGTCCGTGGCCTTTTGGGAGCGGGAGAATCGTTGGTATTGGGAGCACCGCGATTACCAAGTGCGGGCCAGCTCGACTTTAGCACCCTCTCACGGGCATCGCTACGACGCGGCCAACGTCAAGAAGCTCGACTACGAGAACGAGGCGGCTGTTGTGTGGGTCGAAGGGGCCGATGGTGAAGGGGTGGGCGAATACCTGGAGTTCACCTTCCCCAAGCCTCGCCCGATCGCGGGCCTCGCGATTTGCTCAGGCTTTTACAATCTCAATGATGAGGTCGACCTCTTTGCGGCCAACCACCGTCCGGCCACGTTGGAAGTGCGCGTCGATGACGCTGAGGAGGTTCACCGCATCCAGCTCGACGATACCCAGGATTCACAGACACGCTGGTTTCCCGATTCCTTTGAGATGCCTGACAAGGTGAAAAAGATCCGCCTCACCATTCGTTCCGTCTACCGCGGCACGCGTTACGAGGACACCTGCATTTCCAGGGTTCACTTTCTCACCCCCTTGGCCAAGAAGCCGGTGTTCCGGGGAGCCCGTTGAGAGATTTCTGGCAGCCATGCTGAGCCGGCTGGGCATTCGGGTGTTTTTTTTCCAGGCCACTTGGGTGGGCTGCTTCTCTCTTGCCGCCAACGCGGCCGTCAACCTCCCCATCTATTTCGAGGAGAATCACCTCGGCTCGTTCCATTTCTTCGCCACTCACGCTCCGCTAGACCAAGCCCACACGCTGGTCCTGATCGACGCGCACTCCGACGCCAGCGCCGTTCCGGATTCGGACAGGCTTCGTGCTGGGCTGCGACGGGTCCATTCGCGTGCTCAGCGGGAAAGGCGCATTCTCGCCTGGCGCCGGGAAGGCGTCCTCCAGCCCTTCAACTGGATCGAGCCGCTCATGCCGCGCCCGATTGAGTGCGTGCTCTGGATGGCGCGCAGCAAAGCTTCCGCGGGCGGGTTGGAAGGCCTCGCTGCGGACGCCCGTGAGCATCTCGACTCAAGAGTCGAACTCGGCATCATGGACCGGGAGGCCGGATTACTCGGTCAGCGGTTTGAGGTCGTAGAGATGGAAGCCGAGTGGGCGCGTCATCTCCCCGCCGATCAGCCCATCCTGGTCAGCATTGATCTCGATTTTTTCAGCGGGAAGCCGGCCATGCAGCAGGCCGCCGAATTCCATGGGCTGTGGCAAGCCGTGCTCGATCTGCCGGATTTGCGCGCGGTGACCTTCGCCCTCTCCCGCCCCTGGCTGGTCGATGATGAGGAAGCCCAGCGCCTGTTTGCGATGGCCTTCGAAGCGGCATTTCGCGTTGCCAATGCCACCGTGTACTACGAACCCTTCGCGCCCCACGGGCCGGACCGCTCGGAAGCGGTCAGACGCCTGACGGCACAAGGGCGGCCCATCCCGGTCTTCGATCCGGAGAAGGCATCCGAAGGACTGGCAGAGCTCTGGCGCATTCACCGGAATGAGATCGTCGTTCGGTATGAGAAGTCGCGGTGGGAGGCGCTCCTTGATGAGGTCAGCCTGACACAATCTCCGTGCGAGCTGATGGTGGAGGGTCATCAGCGGTCCACCGATGGCGTTTGGCGAATGGAGAGGGATGCAAGACCGGCTGTCCGCGTCATTGGACGGATGGACGCCGATGCCGTCGAGGAGGTCCGATGGTACACTCAGCGGCCAGAACGATGGCTCTGGAACGTCGTCCCGAAGATTCAGGCGGGAAAGACGTTTGCCGGTGATGCCACTTCACACGTTCGCTGGGAAGAGCGGCGATTGACGTCGACCCCGACTCTCGCGCTTTCTCACGCAAACTGGTCGAGACTGCTCGATCGTGAACAGGGACTCGGGCGAGTTCGGCTCCGAGCCGAAATCGTGAAGGGCGACGGCACGCCTCCGCGCCGCATGCCCGTCATCGAGTTGCGCGTGTTCGAGCACTCGGGATTTCGCGGCGGCTTGAGCGAACAGATGCAATCGGCCTACGTCTTTGGGGCCGGTTTTCTCCGTCAAGGTGCTCTGTCGGGACCGGAAACCTTGGCCGGAAACGACTGCGCCAATTTCCTTGTGCAAGCATGGAGACGAGCGGGTGTTGCCATGCCCTGGTGCAATCCGGCCCAGCTGCGACAGCGCCTGGTGGAGGTCGCGCGCGACGTCACTCTGGAGAGCGGTCTGGAGATCGAAGCGGACTGGCTCAACGATGGATTGGTGGTGGATTTTGGAACCCATGTCGGCGCCGTGTGGGAGGACCGTCCGCCGACAGGTAGATTGAACGGCGACGACCGGCTCATTCATCATCTGGGCGGGCCACCTGAAATGGTCGCGTTGGAGGAACTGCTGGAAACCCGTCAAGTCGCGACCTTCGACGTCCGTCGGCGCCTTTCCCCGCCGGTTCACGCCACCGTGGCCATTGGCGGCGACCTTCTGCTGACCACGGGTCGACTTCCTTCATCGCTCGCTCTCGATCGACCTCTGGTGAGGGAATTGCGCGAGGCGGACATCAGTCTCGCCAATCTGGAGGGCGTGCCCAGCTTGCTCGGCGATCCACAGCCCAAGGCCTTTCATTTCCGCGTCTCGATCGACGTGCTTCCCGATCTGAAGAGGCTGGGCATCGACGCGGTCAATGTGGCGAACAATCATGCGGGGGATTTCGGAGCGACGGCATTCGCAGACGGTCTGTCACAATTGCAGGCCGCTCGGCTTCCCTTCTTCGGAGGCGGATCCGATCTTCGGGAAGCGCTGGCACCGCACGTGATCACGATCAAGGGAATCCGTCTCGCCGTGTTCGGCGCCACCACGATCGATCCCGAGCGGGTGCCGGCTGGAGACCATCGAGCCGGTGTGGTCAGTCTGCCCAAGCACGAACTCGAGTTCGGCCGTGCACTTGGCAAGGCCAACCTCGATCATGACGCCGTCCTCGTGATGATGCACTGGGGTGCGGAGAACACCTCCAAGATCACTCTTGAACAGCGGCGGTGGGCACGCTGGCTCATCCATCACGGCGTGACGGCCATCATCGGGAGCCACAGTCATTGTGTGCAGATGCTCGACACCTACCAGGGACGCCCTGTTTTTTATTCGTTAGGCAATCTAGCCGTCGGCCTGCAAGATGACCCTGAGCATCCCGGGCGTCGGGCCGAGCCGTTCCGGACACCCGGCTTGGCGCTTCTCGAGTTTGACGACCGCGGGGCGCTCATTGGCTTCGAACAGAAGCGTTTTCCGCCGGACACACCGTGATCGATGTCCGGCGGCGGGTAGACTTGTAGCGTTGAAGTTGAAACGAAATCCAGTGGTGAAAATGGCGGAGGGAGTTCAAGTAGAGGTGTGCAGCGATTCCGTAAGATAGGCGGCTGAGGCGGCTCAAGCCCTGTATTTTTGGGTAATTCGGATCGGCAGCGCCCATTTTTGACCCCATGGCAAATTCGCATTCGTTATTTCATCTTTTTTAAGCTTGTTTCTGTAATAGTATTATATTACAGTGCGCCGAACGAGCCGACCTTCATGCCAAGCAGAAACTCCCTGCCCCCACCGAACGCCAGATTCGCAGCCGCCTCCGCCAGTTCCTCGACCAGGCCGAAGGCTTCCTTCACGGCTCGCCCATCGAACTCTCTCGTAAATGCGGCAAGCCCACTTGCCGTTGCGCTTCCGACGACTCCTTGCGCCATCGCTCCTTGGCCATCGGTCAGACTCGCAAGGGCAAGACCACCATGCTGCACGTCCCCAGACCGTTGGAAGCTCAGGCGAGACGCTGGATCGATGATTTCCAGAAGGCGAATGCTCTGCTGGAAGCCCTCGACGAGCAGGGGCGCCTCCGACTCGAGGAGGCAAAAACCAAGGCCAGAGCGGCGAGTAGCTCCGCCAAGAAGAAGGGCAAGACCGGTAAGAAATCAGCCGGCAAAGCCAAGTCCGGGCGCAATTCTCCACCAAAAAAGAAGCGACCATTCTCACGCGACTACTAACTTACGCGGACAAGATTTTCAGCCTCCGCCAACAGTGGAGGCTGCGGGTGCGTGACTCTCGTCCCAAACCACAGATTCCCACTCGAGTTTTCCCGGCAGCATTCTTCGCCATGTTCTGCTGCCGGTTACCAAGCTTCAACGAACTCGAGCAACACCGGAACAAGAGCAGCTGGGCCCGTTGGCTCGGTAATCACCGTTTGCCCAGCGCCGACGAACTGGCGTATGTCTCCGAGCGCATCGAGCCTGACAGTGTGCGAGGGTGTCTCGGACACATTTATTTCTGCCTCAAACGCAACAAAATCCTTGCCCCACAGCGCGGTTGGATGCTTGCCGCCGTCGATGGTCACGAAACTCACTGTAGCTACAAACGTTGTTGTCCAAAGTGTCTCCAACGCCGGATCGCCGTCGGAGACGAGGTCAAAACACAGTTCTACCACCGCTTGGTCGCGTTTCAGATTATCTGTGAGGCTTTTCCATTGCTTCTCGACGTGGAAATGCTTGAGCCTGGTGAAGACGGAGATCCTGGAGACGACGAAGTCGCTGCGGCTATACGGCTGATAACTCGCGTCCTTAAGGACCACCCACGCTGCTTTGACGTGCTCACTGCCGATGCGCTCTACCTGCGTCCCTCCGTGATCAATCTTCTTGAAGACCACGGCAAATACCTTGTTGCCGTACTCAAGGATAATCAGCCTGAGCTATTGTCCGAAGCCCGCACGCTCCTGCCCCTTGAGGAGCAAGAGCCAGAATCATTTGAGACTCCGGCTGCACCGGGCAAGCCCGCGCGGCACGTTCATTTACAAGAGGCTGAGGGCTTCTGCACTGAATCCATTCACACTCCTCTTCGCGTTGTTCATTCCCATGAGACTGGCATCCGTCGCGAGCGCGTCGCTGGGGATTGGGTCGAGACTCCCATCGATAGCCACTGGTGGTGGGCGACGACCATGCCCCGCTCAATGGCCGATGCCAAGACCATCTTCCATTTCGGGCACGACCGTTGGAAGGTCGAAAACGAAGGCTTTAACGAACTCTGCTCCCGCTGGCATTCCGGTCATTGCTATCATCATCATCCCAATTCCATTCTCGTTCTGTGGCTGATCATGTTCATGGCCCACGCCGTGTTCCACTGCTTCCACAAGCGCAACTTGAAGCCAGAGATACGCCGTGGACACACGGCCATCTATTTTGCCCGTCAAATCGCCGCCTCCATGCGAGAGGATCGATGGTGGCCGCCACCGGCTCCGGGCTGAGGAACGCCCGCTCCGCGCTCTCGGTAACCTTGGGTTCGCGTCCGCCATCGGAGCGGTCTGGCTCCCTGTTGCCTATTGCCGACAGGGGGATCCATTTCGCGGCTCGAGCCCTCCGAAATTCGCCCGAGAACCGCCACACGAAACTGTTCGCCCTCCTAGCGCCAGCTTCAACACGCTCAACACCCACCAATTCAGGCCATTACGACTCTTTCCGACGCCGTCTTACGGAATCGCTGCTTCGGCTTGCCCTTTGCAGCGGGAAATGCAAAAGGTTGGCATGGATCAAGATTCAGGGGAACTCCTTGGCGAGGAACGCCGACGCCGCGTGAAAAAGAAGCGGCGGGTGACGCGCACGACCGTCGGCGGCAAGGAGGTCAAAGGGGATTTTCTCAAGAATCCCTCGACCCTTGAGTTTCCCGATCCGATGCGGAAACACTGCAAATGGATCGTCGCGGCCATCATCCTGGTGGTGATGGGCCTTTCCGCCTTGCTCATCATCAAGGTGGCCGACATGGCCCCGACCAACTGGAACACCCCCGAGGCGGACAAGTGAGGTGGGGCCGGCCGGGCCGGTGAGTGCGATCTCCCCAGTCCGGTCCAGGGCGGGGCGAGTCATCCGTCTCGGCCAGTTTCTTGGAGATCCCGTTGCCGGGGTCCGTGGCTTTCTCGGTGATCAGTCCCCCGGGTCCAGTCGGCCTTTCCGCTGACCGACACCCCCTGAAATCGCGGAGTTCTCCGGGGAGCGGGCCGATTGGAGAGGGAAGCATCCGCCAGCTTCTGGTTACGGCTTGATCACCCGGGAGGAATCTGAACAGAATGCGCTCACTTCTGTTCATTGAAGGGGATGGCAGACGGTCTCAAACACCACCCTTACCTCTGTCGCCATGAAGCTCTGGATACCGCCCTCTCTGAGGGCTGCCTTGTGTTTTTTCACTCTTGGTTCCTCAACGATTTTCGGAGCGGACTTCTGCGGCCAGGTCGTCGATGGCACGGACGGCCAGCCGATTGAAAACGCGAGCCTGACCCGCGACACGGATCCCGCCGCGGCGGGAATCGATCACTCTGCCAACACGACCTCGTTCGGGATGTTTCGTCTCCCCGGGATTCCGGAGGGCACTTACACTTTACGCGTTGAGCGCGGTGGATACGTGCCCCACGAGGGCGAACTCGTTCTCGCCGAGGGCCTGACGACGGCGACCATTGAGCTCCAACCGGAGGCGGACGGTCCGGCGGCCTCGGGGCCGACTCGTGATGTTTTTGTGTCAGTAACGGATGCGATGACCGGCGTGCCGATCCAGGCGACGGTGGAAGCCAAGCGATTCAATGCGCCGACGGGAGGCGCACTGGGCTCGGCGGGCACGCTCACCACGGGTGTGAACGGCAACGGCCGGTTCGTCGCCTTTCAGCGGGACCACTACGAGTTCGAGGTGACCCCACCTCCCGGATGGAAACCCTTCACTTCGCCGAGAGTCTTTTTGGACAAGACCCATCACGCCTCCATCAATCTCAAGCCGGTGAAGTGCGACGTGGTGGTCAACGTGACGGGTTACGATCCCGTGGCGAAAGCGGAGGGACCGCTGAAGGAGGTATTTGTGGAATTGACAGGATTTTTTTCCCGCTGCGGATGACGTCGTGGTGCCCACGCGATCGTGGATGACGAATCAAGCGGGAACGGTTGGTTTCAAGGGCTTGCCCTCGGGCGTGCGGTACGCGCTGGCCATCAAGAAGCCGGGCTACGAAACGATCGAGGAATCGCTTCCCGAGAGGAATTCCTCGAACGATCTCACCCTTGATCGGACGCTCACCTTGCAGGAGCGCACGCTCCGGGTTGAACTCACCAGTCCCTATTACGAAAAAACGGAAGTCTTTCACGGCTTGGAAGTGGTCCTGACCGGCTTGGTGGACACGAATACGGAGGACATTCTCTGCAAGCTGACGGAAGGAGAGGCGCCGGATGTCCGGCTGTTTGACCAGCTGGTGGCCAGCCGCTACGAACTTCGAATCGAGGGGCGGGGCGACGCGGCCGACCTGGAGATTCATCCCTACTTCGAGTTTGTCGACTACATCGATCTCTACGATGAAGAGTTGGTCTTCGAGGCGGAACTGCAGCTCCGCCTGGCGCATCTTTCCGGCCGATTGATGGCGGCCGACGACAAGGGTTTTCCGAATTCCACGGGCAAGGAGCACCCGTCAGATTACTTGCCCTTCGGTTCGCCTCGCTACCGGCCGCAGGTGGATCGGGCGATCGAGGTGTATGATAAGATGCAGGAGGAGATCGAAAGGACGTCGAACGCGGTCCGGGCGCGGATGGGTCGATTGCCGGATGGGCGAGAAGCGAGAAGCGAGAAGCGAGAAGCGAGAAGCGGACGCCTTCGGCGTGGGAGAGGGGCGATCGAAGATGGGAGATATATTGAAAGGGATGCTGGTGAAGAGCTGGGTGTCGACGGCGGTGGGGATGGTGGCGGCGGTGCTGCTGCTGATCCCAGAGGTGGAGAAGGCGCTGGATGATGATCCGGAAACGATCCCGGATCGGGAGGTGATCACGCTGGCGCTGGGCCTGGCGGGCGTGGCGGTGGTGGCCCGGGATAATCTTGAGCGCTCGGAGGATGTGATGAAGGAGGGGGGTTGATTTGAAGGGGGGAGGGGGGTAGGAAGGGTTTTGTGGTCTAGCCGGATCGGTTTTGGTTGCCATCTGGTTGGTTGGTTGGTTGGCCCCGAGGGGGAGCTTTGGCTCTCGCTTGGGGTCCTTTTTTGGGGTGGTCAAAAGGGGGATTGCTTCGTAGACGGGGGTGGTGCCCGGTGAAGAAGAGCATTTGGATCTGTTTGTCCGCTATGGGTCGAATATCGACAAGCGGCTGAGGGCGGATTTTGAGGCGATCCGTGAGCGGTCCCGGAAGGTGCCGCGTATCCGCATTGAGTATGCGGCGGGGAACACGGTGACGGCGATCGATCAACTGGAGAGACGTCTCCAGAAGCTGCGCGATAAGGGGGGATCGTGGTGCCGGTGAAGTTCCAACCGGAGGGGCATGAGGCGATCCGGAAGCTGATGACGGAGTTCCGGCTGCCGGGGGCGAAGAAGAGGGAGATGCCGCCGCCGCCTCCAGGGCGGCCGGATCCGGTGGACCCGGCCGCGGATTCCCGCTCGGCGCAGGAGCGGAGGGATGCGATCGTGGAGGCGGGTCGGAAGGCGAGGGAACGGGCGTTTGGCGTAGATCCAAGGGGCTCAGGGGATGGGAAGGCGAGGGAACGGGCGTTGGGGGCGGAGGCAAGGAGCTTGGGGGAGACGGTGACGGTGCCGGTGCGGCTGGATTTCACGGCTGCCCGGGAGGAGATGAAGGCTTTCCGCAAGGAGCTGCGGGAGCGGGTGGGGGCGGGGATGCTTTTCGGCCCGGGTGGCGCGGGGGCGGCGGGTGCCGGTGGTGATGCCGGTGGTGATGCCGGTGGTGGTCGCGGATCGGGCAGGGCGGGGTCGTCGGCGGGTGGCACCGGTGGGCATGGGCCTGATCGGGTGGATGAGCAGCTGAAGCGGATGCGGCAACTGGCGGATGAGAATCTGATCTCGTCCCGGTATCGACGTCAAGTGATCCGGGGGGATGTGGATTTGGCGCGCCAGGAGGAGCATCTGAAGCGGGCTCACGGGGACCCCGGGTGCAACGGCTACAGGAGCTGCGCCGCGGGGCGGAGGCTCTCGGGAAGGAGATGAAAGGGGAGAGGCGCCTGGATAAGGCTGATAAGGCGGACACGGCGTTTCACAATTTTTCCCGGCAGCTTGGGCGGGAGATCGTGGAGGATGAGAAGCAGCAGCATGGGGCGCGGGATAAGCTAGCACGCCGGGAGATGCAGGAGGCTAAGGAATGGCGCAAAAATAAAATGAACAATTTAAGGTTTCTCTACCTTATTTCTATGCTACTGTCAGTGCCATGCCTGACAGTTCCGTTGTCGAAAGCATTCGCCGGAAGTTCGATTCCCTGAGCCACCTCATGGACGAGCGGGCCCGGAGGTGTTGGGCGGCGGCGGAGGCCATGGAATTGGGTTGGGGCGGCGTATCCGCAGTTTCTCTTGCGACATCGATGTCGCGGACGACGATCACTGAGGGCATCAAGCAGTTACGGCGCGGCGACTACACGGCCCCCGAAGCCGACGGACGCATCCGTCGGCTTGGGGGGCGGGCGCAAGCCGGTGACCGAGACCGATCCGGAACTGCTTGGGGCTCTTGAGCGGCTAGTTGATCCTCTCAGTAGAGGCGACCCTCAATCCCCATTGCGCTGGACATTGAAGAGCACTCAGAGGCTTGCCAGGGAACTCACATCTCAGAACCATCCGGTCGGTGCGCGTACTGTTGCCGCGTTGCTGCGCAAGGCCGGCTATAGTCTGCTGGCAAATCGCAAGACCCGCGAAGGGGCACAGCACCCGGACCGCAACAGGCAGTTCGAATACATCAACGATCAGGTGCGTCGCTTCCAACATTGCGGCCAGCCAGCAATCTCAGTGGACACCAAGAAGAAGGAGTTGGTGGGCGATTTCAAGAACGCCGGGAGGCAGTGGAGGCCGAAAGACAACCCTGAGCAAGTCCGCGTGCATGACTTCAAGGACAAGGACCTGGGCAAGGCAATCCCCTACGGCGTTTACGATATGCTCAACAACCAGGGCTGGGTTAGCGTCGGAATCGACCATGATACGGCCCAATTCGCGACCCGCAGCATCCTGTTGTGGTGGACGGAAATGGGCTCTGCGCGGTTCCCTCACGCCCGTCGGCTGCTAATCACCGCCGATGGCGGTGGGAGCAACAGCCACCGCTCGCGGCTTTGGAAGCTTTCGCTCCAGGAGTTGGCGAACGAGACCGGGCTGAAGTTGGTCGTCTGCCACTTCCCGCCGGGGACAAGCAAGTGGAACAAGATCGAGCACCGTCTCTTCAGCTACATCACCCAGAACTGGCAAGGCGAGCCACTGGCAACCCTGCAGACGATCGTCGAGTTGATTGGAAGCACAACGACGAAGGGAGGCCTGAAGGTCAGGGCCAGGCTCGATACCAAAAGCTACGAGACGGGGATCAAAGTGACGGACGAGGAACTGGCCGCCGTAAAACTGGAAAGGCACGAAACACACGGCTCATGGAATTACACAATCAAACCCTCGAAGTAAATGTTCACCTTATTTTTGCGCAGTTCCTTAAACGTCCTCACCCGGTGTGGCTTGATTCCGTTGCGTGCCCAGATCCGTCCTACCGTGGACTCACTGACGCCAACTTCAGCGGCCATCAGCGATCGACTCCAGTGAGTACATCCTTTGGGCGCCTCCTCCAACGTCATCCGAATGATCTCACTTTCCTTGCTCTTCGGCAAAACTTTTGATACGTCCAGGCCGGGTCTTGTCCTTCTCGATTCCCGCCAGCCCCATCTCTGTGAACCTCTTTCGCCAGCGGCCCACCTGTGGTTCGTCCAATCCAAGTTCTTCCGCGATCCGCTTATTGGTCATCTCCTCGCTGGCGAGAAGCACGATCTTGTGGAACGAACTCTCAATTTCGGAGAAACGTTGGACGCCTTGCTGAAACGCAGGAGCTTGTTTCGCAGGCTTGCTTCAAGGTTGATCGGCACAGCAGTTCTCATTTCCATTAATCTAACACTCTCCGACTTGAGTGCAAGTTTAAAATGGATTATCTGTAGGGCGGACTACACTAGGTGCGACTCTATCAAGAACAAATCGGCGCTCATCATCTTGGAGTGGCGCAGAGTTTAGCCATGTCACCGCCGCTTTCGGGTCTCTTGCGACCCATTGTCTTGCATAGTTTAAGAGATGCTGAGTTCGCGTGTTCCGGTCATCGATGGACGCCACCCAAACGAGCGCAGCCTCTGGATCCGTCGCGAAAATCACCTGAGCCAAGCTCAGGATGCCGCGGTCTCTGCCCTGGCCGGGTTCTTGTTCCGAAAGCCACTGAGACGCCTGCTCAGGCTGTCTGTCGGTCCAACGATGCATCAGTTCGTCCATCGCAAAGCCTTGGATTGTCTCCGAGGCTTTGATGACCCATGATGCAACGGATTTCATGTCGTGAAAACTCCATTCTCGAACCAAGGTCTTCACCAAGGCTTCCTCAGGGTCTGGCCGAGATTGGAGATATTGACCGGCATCAAGTGGCGCAGTTTCCGCTCAACCAGCGATCACGTGATTGATTCCCTCTACGAGGTAGTCGGGCCCGGCGAATTCTTCCAACCATTCAAGCGATGCCATTGGATCTCTCTTCCCCCATTCCCAAGCGACCTTTCCTGTCAACAACTCCCGATCGCTCAGCGGGGCTTCCTCAACGAACTCGGCGGCAAGTGCCGGCTCCGTGAGAACCATCAGGCGTGTGATCTCCCTGTGCGCCATCTTCGACATCGATTCCGGAAGGGCCAGCGCCCAATCGATCGCCTTGTTGAAATCCTCTCTGCCCACGACCTCGGCGACCGCGCGAATGGCGGGATTGCGGAACCACGAACCGCTTATGACAAGATCACTGGTGGGCTCGGTGATGAACTCTGTGGCTGACTTAAGGTCGGACTAGGGGATTGCCCTGGAATTGTTAAACTTTGGAAGACAGCTGGGTTAAGCTTAGATTAATTCGAGAGTTTGTAAAATGATTTTATTCCGTTTGATCGCATTAGAAAAACTAGCTTTCACCGACTTTTTTCATGACATTTTCCTGGACAAGTGCCGATGGTTATGTTAGTGTTACAGCAGCTGAGAAAACGGAAGCGAGCTCTGCCGAGGAGCAACTCGCCGAGGGATACTCAGTCGTGACCGAGAGACGATGGGCTCCTGCCCACTTGTTCTTTGACAGCTCTTTTTCGATGTCCATTGTTTTGAGGGAACCCATGCCTTGAAAACCTTTCCAGAGGTCCGCCGTCAGGCGCTGACTTTTTCCAGCTTCAAGGCTGCGTGGAGCTTTCCCATTTCCTGGAAGCCTTTGATCCGCCGGAAACCTTCCTCTGCCTTCGTTAGCGCGTAGGCCAGCCATTTCGAAGCCTGGTTCGTTTCTTCCCGCCAGCGCGTCACCCGGCCAATCTTCCGGCGAGTATTGCGGAAGGCATTCTCAATGTTGTTGGTGCTGAGAAAGGTGGTGTTGAGCGTGTTGGGTAGACTCAGGCGGTGAAAGGCCAGCAGCTCCTCTTCTCCAGATTCTTCCAGGCTCTCCAATGCTTGCGCGCTCACTCCTTTGAGGAACTCACGCAGGTTCCACCCCAGCGTTTCATAAAATAGCCAGTCAGGCCATCATGTAGTAGGCGATTTCTTCTTCGACGGCCTGATTGTCTCCGAGTGTCAATGTGAGTCGACCTTGAGGGCGAGTCAGGCGTCCGGCACGCTGGATGATTTTGCGGCGAATCGTGCCGAGTCCTTCAAAGATCCACTCCGCAGCCCTTTTGGGGGACGATTTGCGTGATCGCTCCGCAGATCGCATCTGCATTTCGCGTGTGAGATTGTGGGTGAGGATACTGGCCAAAAGGAAAGCTTCGTTGGCGGCACGTCGCTTGGCCGGAATATAGTCCATCTGGGCCTGGCTCTTGGCTTCGCCAAAAATCTTCTCCCGAGAGCCACGCCCTTCATGAAATTTCACCACATGAGCGGCCGTGCTTGTCTTGTTGGTGATGATCGCCTCGTATTCATAGTTCTCCTCGACTGGTTCGAAAAGATCCAGTTGGAGCGGTCCTTTGCGCTGAGTGCGCCTCATGGTTCGAATGCACAAAATGCGCGCAAAGCGCGCTTTGCGCGCCCAACTTTTTGGCTTCCAGCGGATTTCGAAGTGATGAGTTTTTCCCTCTCCGCCTCGGGTTCGGGACCAGCGACGGTGCTTCTCAATGATGCCCTTGAGGTAACTGATTAGCGCTCCTAACCAGCAAACGCCACAGGCATCTCATGCAAGGGTACGCTCGCCCGCGATGATTTTGGCAAGCGACTTGAATACGGAACTCGCTCCTCGCAGCGAGAGAGTCGAGAGCACACTCTCGAATGCCGCGTAGGCATTGGCTCCCCGCTCCGTCTTGGAACATTGCGACACCTTGCGGGCGACGATCGCCGGCCTGAGCATCCGCTCGGCGATGTTGTTGGTCGGCTCTACCTCTGGATCCTCCAGGAACATCGTTAAATTCCCTTGGTCAAAGTGCCGGCCAAGCTCATTGCGCATGCGTTGGTTGTCGGAATCTTTGAGCGTCCGGTCCCGCAGGTAATGATCGAGTTCATAGATCTTTTTCAAGCTCTCTTCCTCGTATTGGTTTAAAGTCGACTCGCCGTTGTGGTACTGCTGCCAAAGCCTCAGACACTGTCGGAACGAATTCTTCAGTCCCTCGCAGAAACTTCGTGCCCGCCCTCGCTTCTTCTCCAGAACTTCAGGGTCTTCAGCAGAATCTGTGGGTGAAATTCCGGATTTGCTCCGGGAACGCTGGACGCCGGGTCCCGCTGCCCCTGGACCCCAGAACTGCTGAAACTACTTGTTTCATGGGCTGAGCCCTACCAGGGGCAGCCCCGGCGCAAGCGTTGTCCTCGCAAATCCGAGGTTTGGATGGGCAGCTGGCTTGTTGCCACAACTTTGATGCCCATTAAGATTGGATATAACTTGTTGCTGGTCAGGATTCTAGGTGAATCGCGCCGCCTGGGCACCCACAGATTCTGCTGAAGAGGCTCAACAAGGAAAACGCCTATTGAGCCGAAGGAATCGTATTCCCTTTTCCCGCGCCCTCCGCGAGCATGCCGGGGAGGCATTCCCGGATGGCGCGCGTCGGAATGAGAGAAGATAAGAGCAGCTGAGGCCCTCGCCGACACCGTCCGGCGAGGGCCTTCTTCTTTTATTCTCACATTAATACAATATTCACCTCGCACGGAATCATGTCTCTACCCCTCACCGATTACCAAGCCCCCACCGAAAGAGAACTCGAAGACCGGCTCAAGCGGCTCCTCGAACAATCCAGGCGTCGGCGCAGCATTCGGGAGTTCTCGGAGCGCCCCATCGACCGCGCCATCATCGAAACCTGTCTGCGCATCGCCAACACTGCGCCCAGCGGCGCCAACCAGCAACCCTGGCATTTCGCTGCCGTTCACGATCCTTCCATCAAGGCTCAAATCCGTCGGAGCGCCGAGGAAGAAGAGCGGGAGTTCTACGAACATCGTGCTCCCCAAGCCTGGCTCGACGCCCTCACATCCTTCGAAACGGACGCCCGCAAGCCCTTCCTCGAAACCGCCCCCTGGCTCATCGCGGTGTTCACTCAGTCACGAGGCACGCGCCCCGACGGGACGACCTTCACCCACTACTACCCGCGTGAATCGGTGGGGATCGCCACCGGGATCTTGATCCAGGCCATCCACCTGGCCGGCCTGGCT
Organism: Verrucomicrobiales bacterium; assembly: GCA_965204485.1. Lineage (GTDB taxonomy): Bacteria > Verrucomicrobiota > Verrucomicrobiia > Verrucomicrobiales > DEV007 > JAACDM01. The sequence goes on along the minus strand of CBDBEZ010000130.1, from coordinate 133,417 downwards.
TGTCTGACACACACGCCCAGCCCCATGGGCTTCCTCAATCAGATCCTCCATCGCCCCAGCCACGAAAAACCCTTCCTCCTCTTGGTGGTCGGCTACCCGGCCGAAGATGCCCGCCTGCCCGAGATCACCAAGAAATCCCTGGTAGAAATCAGCTCGTTCCACTGACAGGCGAGCGGCATTGGTGCGTCGGCCAGGCTAACCTTTCATGGTCGAACCGACCCGTTCATCGGGAGTCCAATCGAAGCAGTCTGACCGCGGTGTGGTCAGACTGCTTTCGCTCCCGTCAGGGTTCGACGGATTCCTGGTCACCCATCACTTTCGCCATCGTCTCGTGCGCTTCCTGCAAGAGGCGATCGATCCCGCGCCGCTCCTCATCACCGAGTCCGGTTTGAGCGCGCTCGAGGTCTTTCATCCCCAATTTGATCAGAATCTGGCCTCGCGTGTCGCGATAGGCCGGATCCCGAGCAATCGCCGCATCGGCCTTCATCACACCATCCACCAATTCAAGCGCCCGATCCACGCGAGGTGGTTCAAGATTGGCCAGACACCAGGCGAGATTGTTCGCCAAGATCGGATTCCGAGGATCCATTCGGTGCGCCGTCTCCAGATGGGGCAGCGCGGCGGCGTAGTCCCGATTGGGCAGACACTGCATTCCCAGGGCAAAATGCACTTTCCAGCCGGCTCCCGGTCGGGACGCCCGTTTTTCCAGAATCACCCGCACGCGCGGACGCACCTCGGGCAAGGCCACCCCGAGATCGGAAATCCACGAAACCACCGAGAGATTGTCCGGCTCCACTTCCAAGGCCTCCTCCAGCCGGTCCAGAGCCTCCCCGGTACGCTGGGGTGTCGCTCGCAAAGCGCGCAGCGCCTGTCGCATTCTCAAGGCAACTTCCAGGTTGCCATACTCGGAACGGGCGCCCAGGTCCGTGGATCGATCCCCTTCCAGCACTTCCATCACTCTGCCATCGTTGCCGAGAAGCATCTCCGCCCCCGCCAGCTCGATGCGGGCTCTCATGTCATCGGAATCCTCCTTCAAACGTTCGCGCCTATAAGAGGCCGAACTCTCGGCGTAGGTCTTCGTGCGGTTCGAATCTCCCTACCGTCCAACAAGAGTGCCAGTTTCACTCCCAGGCCGGGCAGACGAGGAACGGCTTCCTCTAACAGTTCGATCGCCTTCCGCCGCTCGTCTTGATTCACCCAGAGACCCACCAGCGCCACGTAGGCCTCCCCCAGAGCGGGATCCAACGCGATGGCCCGCTTCAGGTACCGCTCCGCCGTCGCCTCCACGGCGATTCGGCGGGCCTGTGAATCCCGCGGCACGTCCTCGAGCAGATCCTTGCCCATCCAGAGATGCGCCCCGGCGCGCTCCTCCGCTCCCGGAGCAAACGAAGCATAGGGGGCCATGCGCGATCGAATCTCTTCTCGGCCGGTCTCCCCCATTTGGCGCCAATCATTGAGCACCTGCTCGAAAGTCTCCTTCGGAGCGGCCTCCTCCGCCGGTGCCTCGATCTTCGCCGCCGCCCGCGGCGACTCGACCGGCTCCTCGGCGGGTCCCGACGAGGCAAAATTGCAGATCAGGGCATAAACACCGAGCAGGGCGATCCCCCCCCCAAGACGAAAGGAAGGCAAGGCCAGAGATGATAGATCAACCGTCTCAGCCAGAGAGGCAACCGACTCGATCGACTGGCCGAAGGGGGAGTGCGCTTTAATAAACGCATGGCACGGGAATGAGGATGAGGATGAAACTGAAGACGGCGATGGGACCAAGGCGGGTCTCGAAAATTCCTAGCGCATCTTACCCGGAACTCAACCGCTCAGACCCCGATCCCCCACAATGGCGGACTCCTCCGGCCCACGACCACCTTGGGACCGCCCGCATGCCACTCGCGGACCCTCCATTCTCAATCTTAACACTCGTCTCGTACGCGACTTTACACCCTGGCCGCCACCTCGGCCTCGTCGGCCGCATCGGCCCTCAATCTTAACACTCGTCTCGTACGCGACTTTACAGGCGCGGACCGCAATGCTTGTGTTTCCGAGCCCTATGAGGATTTTGCTCTTTTTTATCGTTCCACTCGTCTTCTTTGGCGGCGGAGTCCTTTTCGCGAGTTTGATTTGGGGAAAATACAAACATCTGTGCGAAGCCCTTTGGCATCGGGTCGACAAGCACATTGAGAGCGAAGAAAACCTTCGCCAGGAGCTGGAAGCGCTTCGCCAGGAACACGCCGGACAGAGCGCCACCTGCCAGACGCTCGAGGAAGAATTGGTCCATCTCGGCAGAGAGCGGGAGAGTCTGCAGGAGCGCTTGGAAGAGGCCGCCCATCGGGAAGACACCCGGACGGCTCTCGAAGGCCAGCTCGCCACGGCGAAGGCCACCCTGGAAGATCGCGACCAGCAATGTCGCCGACAAGAGTCGGACTTGAAAACGCTCCGCGAGGAACAGTCGCGCCAGAAAGACAAGCTCGCCGCGGCGGAAAACCGGGCCCAGCAACTGGCCGAGGAAAAAGGCGAGGTGCTCTCCCTGGTCGCCAAGTTGCAATCGCGCTTGGAACAAGTCGATCAACTGCGCGACCAGCAGCAAGACGCCATTCGCCTCCAACAACGCACGGAGCGCCGCGAACGGACCCGTCGCCGACGGGCCGAACAAGCCGTCGCCGACGAGGAGGAATCGCCCTCCAAACGTCGGCGCCTCGCCATCCGTCGAAGCCGCGGATCCCGAGGGGCCGCACTCGGTCACCACGCCGGCTCCGCCCCGTTGAATCCCTCGACCAATGGCCAGCCGCACTCGCCCGCCACCACCCCATCGGCACCGGTCGAAACGCCTTCCCGCGACCACGCTTCTCCCGCCAAGGAAGCGGCTCCCAGCGTCACTCAGCGAGTCATGGATCGTCTCTTTCCCAGCGCCTCGGCTCCCAAGAAACGCCGGGAACGGTGGTGATCGGAACCGGCTCCGAAGGCACTCCGAATCCCCCGCGCCCTCCCGCGGAACGGAACGCACCCCTCGGGCCGGTCATTCCCTCCCGTCTCCGGTGATCGCCAGGGCGACCGCTACCGGTCGCGGTGACGCCAGGCGCCGAGGGCCATCGCCAGCAAATAGAAGAGGCAGGCCGCGAGGGTGACCGAACCCACAATCGTGAACACGCCTTTCTCGCTGTCGCCCGCCTCGATGTGCATCAAGATGGCCGAACTCAAGAGCATCGAGGCAAAGATCAGGGCCATGGCCAGGTACTACCCTGTCTTGACCACCGCATGGCGCAGTTCATCTTCGCCCTCGAGCTTGAGGTGCAGGCGGTAATCCCGTCTGCGGAACTGAATCATGAAATCACGCCATTCCTGAGGAAGTGTTTCTAACATCTCCACGTAGGCCGCCGCCTGCTGCAAGACCCGCTCTTTCACTCCCGACCAGCCGTAGTGTTTGGCAAACAAGCGTTGCAACAAAGGCCGCGCCGCCGCCACCAGATCAAAGTGCGGCTCGATTTCCTCCACAACCCCTTCAATGGTCATCAAGGCCTTGATCAGGTAGACCAAATCGCTCGGGCAGTGAATGCGGTACTTCCGCAGGATGTCGAAGAGGTGGTTCAGCAAGACGGTGAAGTCGAGCCCCTCCAAGGTTCCCGTGTCGCACCGGCCGATCATTTCCCACACATCCGTCCGAAAACGCCGGTTCTTCTCCAATCCAGGATCGGCGCCGGAAATCTCGATTGCCACCCGCACGGTGCGATCAAGGTCGCGATCGATGACTCCACGCACAAAAACTCCTAACAGATAACGTGTCCGGCTCTCCACGAAACCCGTCATACCGCAATCAATCATCACTAGGGCCCCGTCGTCTCCGAGAAAGAGATTCCCTGGGTGCGGATCGGCGTGAAAATAGCCGAACTCGAGGCACATGCGAAACACCGCCACCGTGCATGTCTTGCAGAGCCGATCCCGATCCTCCCGCGAGAGGCTCCCGGGCACCAGACGCGACAGCGCCCTTCCCCGGACCTCGTCCAGGCCAAGCACCTTCGACCGCGTGAGCTCCCAGTCGATCCGAGGGAAGCGCACCCGCGGATCATCGGCAAAGTATCGCGCCAGCCTCTCGGTGGCCCGGCCCTCGTGCACCAGGTCCAGTTCCACCTGAAGATGGCGGGCGAACTCCTCGACCACTTCGGTGGGATCGAAGCCCAGATTCTCGAAATACTTCCCGACCAGTTCGGCCAGGTCTCGCAAGATGGCCAAATCTCCCCGAATCGTCCGCTCGATTCCCGGCTTGATGACCTTCAGCACCACGGGCCGGCCATCCCGCTTCACCGCCCGGTGGACCTGAGCGATGGAAGCCGAGGCCAGGTGCTGCTCGTCAATGGACTGAAACAGTGACTCCGTGCCTTCCGAATAGGCATCATCCAGCCGCTTCCGCAACTCGTCGAAGGGGACCTTGGAGGCGCTGTGCTGGAGTTTCTTGAACTCCTCGACCATCTCCCGGGGAATGAGGTCGGGCCGCGTGCTCAGGACCTGGCCTAACTTCACGAAGGTCGTTCCCAACTCCTCGCAGACGTGCCGCAATCGCTGGGGCCACGGCAGCGGCTGATGCCGGGACGACGGCCGGTGATTCAATCTCGACCAGCCGCCTTCCACCGCGGCGATCAAGCGGCTGTGCTCAACGAAAGTCTCAAAGCCATTGCTCGCCAGGACGCGGAGAACTTGCACAAAGCGCTTGGTCTTGCGGGTCGTCTCGGTAATACCCAATGGCTGTCCCATTGGGAACCATCGCTCCAGACCAGCGCCTTGTCCACGGCCTGTCTCCGTCCGGCCCTGAACCCGCCACCGGGTCATCCCGCTTGAATTCGTTTTGCAATCCCGCCGGACGCATTAGCATTGCCAGCATCATGTGGACGGCAATCAAGGATTTCTCGGACATTCGCTGCGAAAAAACGGACGATGGCATTGGCAAAATCACCATCAACCGCCCGGAGGTTCGCAACGCTTTCCGCCCCCTGACTGTGAAAGAAATGCTAGAGGCCCTCGACCTCCTTCACGAGGACGAAACCATCGGTGTCGTCATTCTCACCGGCGAGGGCGAGAAGGCCTTCTGTTCGGGGGGGGATCAGAAGGTCCGGGGAGAGGGAGGTTACGTCGGCTCGGATGGCGTCCCCAGATTGAACATCCTCGATGTGCAAAAGAAGATTCGCTCCCTTCCCAAGCCGGTGGTGGCGATGGTGGCGGGCTACGCCATCGGGGGCGGTCAGGTGCTTCATGTCGTCTGCGACTTGACCATCGCCGCCGAGAACGCTCGCTTCGGCCAGACCGGCCCCAAGGTGGGCTCCTTCGACGGCGGCCTGGGCTCCAGTTATCTGGCCCGCATTGTCGGTCAGAAGAAAGCCCGGGAGATCTGGTTCCTCTGCCGGCAGTACGATGCCCGGCAAGCCCTCGAGATGGGCCTGGTCAACACCGTGGTTCCGTTAGAGTCGCTCGAAGAGGAAACCCTGGCTTGGTGCCGCGAAATCCTCAATCATTCCCCCTTGGCCTTGCGCTGTCTCAAGGCGGCGCTCAACGCCGACTGCGACGGCCAAATGGGCCTGCTAGACTTGGCAAGCAACGCCACCTTGCTCTACTACCTCTCCGAGGAGGCCAAGGAGGGCAAGAATGCCTTCGTGGAGAAACGCGCGCCGGATTTCAGCAAATTTCCTCGATTTCCCTGAGACCAGTGCATGGCCCGGAGGGAGACCGTCAAGGCTTTGGCCAAAAACCCTTGACCCGGGAGCGCCCAATGGGAGAAGATCCCCTCCCTCATGCGACGAGAAACCCGATTTCGTCTGGCGGCTCTGCAAGATCTAGTGCTCGATTCCATCCCCTTCCTGTTCATTTTCGCCGGAATCGTCGGCCTGGTAAGGAATGATCCTTTCCTGGTCGAAGGCCCACCGCAGCGAGCCGGAGCCCTACGAACGCACGACTCCCTGACCTGAACAGGCCCGGGGAAGGCTCGCCGCGATCGGGATCGCGTCGAAAGGTTTCGTTGCGCTAGCGGATTTCTTCTTCAGAGCCGCTGTAGATCCACTTCTCCACCCGGCCGTCCCGCATGAGCGCCTTGCCCTCGGCATTGATGTCCCCGAACATGGTCTTTGCCGTGTAGCCGACCACCCCCGTCCAATAACCGGTTCCACCAATCTCTTCATAGCCGATCCACTTCCAATAGTCGATCCGGTCTAACTGAATTTCCTTCACCTCGCCCGCCCGGATGCTCTCGACCATCAAGGGAATGATACCGTCCAGATTGACCTCCGGCTTCTCTCCGGGACCGCTCGTCTCAGCGGCTGGAGGCGTCTCGGCCGGCGCCTGGCTCCCGGCCAGCAAACGCTGCTTTTCTTCCTTTCGAAGCTTGTGCACGCGCCCCTCCTGACGCGTTTTCCAATCTTCATAACGTTGGCGCACGCGCTCTTTGAAATCGGTCTCGTCCAAGCCGATGGATCCCTGCATGGTCAGTGCCCCCGGCGCTCCCGACACGGTCAAAACGTTGCCATCGAGCTTCACCGGGTAAGCCTGCTGCCCCACGCGAAGCGTCGACTTGCCGCTCACCTTGCCGTTAACCTTCAGCTCAAGCTCCACCGGCTTCTTGAGGGTCACGACTTCAGGATAGGCATTCTGCGGCACCTCACGCCAGTTCCCCACCACCGATTCCAAGCTTTGAAACTTGGGAAAAGGATAGCGCTCGGCCACCAGACGATCGATCTCGGACTCCTCCAACTCCGATTCTCCCGTGGGCTCCACGGACGGTGGCCCGACCTTCGGGGCCTCCCCTTCCACAGCTTCAGTGACAGAGGGATCCGCCTCCCCCTCTGGTCCCGGCGTGGGAGGGCTCTGTTCCACCGGTGCCTCCGGATCGATTCGGGGTCCCAAAAGGCCCTGATCCGTCAGGTAATCCTGAATTTGGTGACGAAAGACGACCACCAGGACCGTCGGGGTAATGAAGAGAATGATGTAGAATAGAGTGCGCATAACTCCCGGGCCCAAAGCGCTCACTCTACATACGCCCGACGGAATGCCAACTGACGGGCATCGTTGGCAAGCGGCTTAATCATCAAAGCAACTCAAATAGCCACTTTTAATAAATTTCTAATATTTTTAAGATCGGATCTCTTTTTTTTCTTGCCATGGGTCGATTCCCGTCCACAGCAACCGGCCCCACCGGCACCGTGCTCTTCGGTCCGGCGGTCGATTGCTGATCGATATGAAAGCCTGCTATTCCATCATCGCCCTCTTCACCGCGACGCTCACTCTGGCAGAGACCGCAAACGCAGTCACTCCACCGCCCGGCCAGGAAAACGGTGATTCCCGCCGGGTGCGCACCACCGCCTACAGCCACGGAGAAGCCGCTCACCTGGTCTATGGACGGAAGAATGCCATCGGCAAGCCGCTTCGATACGGCAAGATTCGCAGTGCGGCCGCCGATTGATCCCGGTTTCCCCTCGGCACGAAATTCCGTCTGCGCAGCGAACCCGACACCCTCTACGTGATCGAGGGCTCGTCGGGAAGGAGACCATCGACCTCTACAAACCCACTCTCAAAGCCATGCGACAATGGGGATCCCGGAAGGTGGACATTGAAATCGTCGAATGGGGTTGCCTGGAGAAGAGCCTGAAGATTCTCAAGCCGTGGGCCAAGTACGCCAGTCATGTGCGGCGCATGGTCTGGGCGATCCAGGAGCAAATCTAGGCGACCAACGGCCTCCCGGCCCCTGTTTTTCGGTCGGCGCTCCAATCGCGGCCAGCTCTCGTCCGCCGCCGCTCCCGCCTGGCTGACGCACTGCTCGCCCGGCGATCGGACCGACCACGGATCCGCCCGAATGCAAGCCCACGGCCGACTCCTCCGAGGCTTCCCTAGTGGCCCGTGAATCCGCCCCGGATTCTCGCGTTCCCGCTTGCACCCCTCCCAGACCGATTTAAAGGATCGGGACTCCTTCACGAGGAGCAGGACCAATCAGAATGAGAATCGCAGTGGACGCCATGGGGGGAGATTTTGCCCCCAGAAACATTGTCGAAGGCGTGGGGCTCGCCATCGAAAGGCATCCCGGGATCGAGCGGTTCTACTTGGCAGGGGACGAGAAAGCACTCAAACAGCTCCTCGATCAGCACCGGCTCCCGCCGACGAAGATAGAAATCGTTCACGCCTCTCAAGTGGTCGACATGTCAGATTCCGCCGCGCTCTCGGTGCGCCGGAAACGCGATTCCTCCGTCTCCGTGGCGATCGACCTGGTCAAGAACGGCCAGGCTCAGGCCATTGTCAGCGCCGGCCACACCGGCGCCGCCGTGGCCGCCACCACCGTGAAACTCCGTCTACTTCGGGGCATCGCCCGTTCCGGAATCTGCTCTCCCCTTCCCAATGACCACGGGATCTGCAACATTCTGGACGCCGGCGCCAACACCGACGCCAAGGCCAAACACCTCCTTCACTACGGCATCATGGGGAGCGTCTACGCCCGTCACGTGCTCGGGGTGGAGGATCCCAAGGTCGGTCTGATGTCCGTGGGCGAGGAAGATGAAAAGGGAACGGAATTCACCAAGGAAGTCTTCGCCATGTTGAAACAAAGCCGGGTCAATTTCATCGGCAATGTGGAAGGCCACGACTTATTCCAGGAGAACATCGACATCGTCGTTTGCGACGGTTTCACTGGAAACGTGATTCTCAAGAGCTGCGAAGCCACCGCCCGTGCCCTCTTCAAATGGCTGAAGCAAGAACTGACAAGTTCGCCAATCCGCTACGCCGGCGCCATGTTGACGAAGGGAGCCTTCCGCGCCGTCAAGGACCGCAGCAATTACGAGACCTACGGCGGCTCGCCCCTCCTGGGAGTGAACGGAGTGTGCATCATCTGTCACGGGAGCAGCTCACCTCTCGCCATTTGCAACGCCATCCGCGTGGCCTCGGAAGCCATCTCGCACGAGCTGAATCCACACATCGAAGAGGAAATCGAACGCTACGAATCCGCCCATGCCTAAAATCACTAACAATCCCGATCTCGACAGCATCCGCATCGCCGGGACGGGCAGTTATGTCCCGGAGAAGATCCTCACCAATGACGATCTCGCCAAGATGGTAGAGACCTCGGACGAGTGGATCACCAGCCGGACCGGGATCAAGGAGAGACGGATCGCCTCCGACGCCGAGGCCACCAGCGACCTCGCCACCAAGGCGGCGCGCCGCGCCATGGAACAAGCCGAAGTCACGGCCGAACAACTGGACCTCATCATCGTCGCCACCATCTCGCCAGACACCTTCTTCCCCGCCACCGCCTGCTACGTACAAAGCAAGCTGGGAGCCACCAACGCCATCTGTTTCGATCTTTCAGCCGCCTGTTCAGGTTTCCTCTATGCCATGTCCGTGGCCCGGCAATTCATCTCCACTCACTCCTGCGACACCGCTCTCATCATCGGTGCCGAAAAGCTCAGCAGCATGGTGAACTGGGACGATCGCAACACTTGCGTGCTCTTCGGGGACGGCGCCGGCGCCGCCGTGCTCCAACGCGCCACCGAAGAGGGCGATCACGGCGTGCTCTCGACCTACATGGGCAGCGACGGCAATCAAACCGACATTCTGGTGGTTCCGGGCGGGGGATCCGCCTGCCCCATCACGCCGCTCAACGCCGAGCAGCGGCTCAACACCATCAGCATGCAGGGACGCGAGGTCTATCGCTACGCCGTCACCGCCATGCGGAACGCCTGCGACCGCGTGCTGAAGGATGCCCAGCTCAAGCCCGAGGACATCTCCATGGTGATTCCCCATCAGGCCAATCTGCGCATCATCGAGGCCATCCGGGAACGGCTCAACGTCCCCACCGAAAAGATGTTCGTCAACCTTGACAAGTACGGCAACACCTCCGCCGCCGCGGTCGCCATCGCCCTCGACGAAGCCAATCGCTCCGGCGCCATCCAACGGGGGAACAAGATCGTCCTCGTCGCCTTCGGCGCCGGGCTGACCTGGGCCGCCGCCGCCATCCACTGGTAGCCCTTTCTCACCTCACGGGCGCCCGCGGAAGACTCACACTGTTTCCATTCAATCGGCGAACGCCATCCTCTCATTTCGTCGACCCATGCTCGTTGACTCCCACTGTCACCTGGCCAGCCCCTCCCTGCGGGAGGACTCGGACGGTGTCGTCGAGCGAGCGCTCGCCCAGGGCGTCGAGCGCCTCGTCACCATCGGCACCGATCTCGAGGACGGAGAGATCTGTCTTCGCCTGGCCGAGCGGCACGACTGCGTGCACGCCGCGGTGGGGATTCATCCCACCTCGGTCACCGGGATCGAGGCCGATGACTGGCTGGAGCAAGTTGAGCGCCTGGCCGCCCATCCCAAAGTTGTCGCCCTTGGCGAAATCGGGCTCGACTACTACCATGACCCCCCGGATGGCTGGACGTTCGAGGCCTATCAAGCACGCCAAAAAGAGTTTCTCACGCGTCAACTGGATCTGGCGGCCCGGCTGAAGATGAACGTCGTGGTCCACAACCGGAATTCCTGGGAAGACACCGTCGCCGCCGTGTTGCCCTACAGCGGCCGCCTCCGCGCAGTCTTTCATTGCCACACCGGCACCTGGCAATCCGCTCTCCCGCTCATCGAGGCCGATCACCTGATTTCCTTCACCGGCATCGCCACCTTCAAGAGCGCTCACGAAGTCCGGCAAGCCGCCACCGAGGCGACGGCGGGCCGGTTCATGGTGGAGACAGACGCGCCCTACCTGTCGCCGGTGCCCCATCGCGGCAAGCCCTGCGAGCCGGCTTATGTGCGTCACACCGCGGAGGCCATCGCGAGTTTTCGGGGCGAATCCCTCGAAACCCTGGCCGCTCACACCACCACCACCGCCGAGGCCTTCTTCCGCTTCGGGAAACGGCCCGAGGACCCGGCCTGAGAATTGCGGCAAATCCCCCGCCCGAGGCCCGCGTCAGGCCAGCATCCCCTTCACCACCTTGCCATGCACGTCCGTCAGGCGGAACTGACGCCCCTGATAGCGGAATGTGAGTCTTTCGTGGTCGACTCCACAGAGGTGCAGGATGGTGGCCTGCATGTCGTGCACGTGCACGGGATTCCTCACAATATTCCAGCCGAACTCATCCGTCTCTCCGTAGACCGTGCCGGGTTTGACACCGCCACCCGCCAGCCACCAGCTGTAGGACCGGCCAAAATGATCCCGGCCATTGGGATTCTCGGGATTGCCCTGCCCAAAAGGCGTCCGCCCAAACTCGCAGCCCCATACCACCAACGTCTCGTCCAGCATTCCGCGTTCCTTGAGATCGTGAATCAGGGCGGCGGCGGGCGCGTCGGTGTCGCGACACTGCTCCTCCAACTGGGTGTAGAGATTGCCGTGCTGATCCCAGCCCGAGTGCATCAATTGGACGAAGCGCACTCCGCGCTCCAGCAATCTTCTGGCAATGAGACAATTGTTGGCGAAGGTCCCTTTCTGCAGCCCCTGAGCGCCGTAGCGCTCGAGCGTAGCCGGCGATTCCCCGGAAGAATCCACCAGATCCGGCACGCTGGTCTGCATGCGGAACGCCATCTCATACTGGGCAATCCGCGTGTCGATCTCCGGATCTCCGTAATCGGCCAAATGCGCGGCGTTCATTTCCGCGATGTCGTCGAGGAGGGCCCGGCGAGACCGGGCGCTCATGCCGGGCGGATTGGTCAGGTAAGGCACCGGATCGCCCGTGTTGCGAAAGCGCACGCCCTGATAGCGACTCGGCAGAAAACCGCTTCCCCAGTAGTAATCGAAGAAGAGCTGCCCGCAGGTCTTTCCCTTGTCGCTGGACGTCATCACCACGAAACTGGGCAGATCCTTGGTCTCGCTCCCCAAACCGTAGGACAGCCAGGCTCCCATGCTGGGCCGGCCGGGAATCTGCGATCCGGTCATGAACAGCGTGACCCCCGGCGCGTGATTCACCGCCTCGGTGTGCATGCCGCGCACCAGACAGAGTTCGTCGGCCAGCCCTCCAATCCTCGGCAGCATCTCGCTCATCCGCATCCCGCACTGACCGTAGTCTTGAAAGGGCTTGATCGCCGGAGTGCAAGGCCACTTGGCATAGCCCGCCGACATTGTCGACAAACGCGTTTCTCCGCGGACCGAAGCCGGAATGTCTTGTCCTTTCATTTTTGCCAATAGCGGCTTCTCGTCGAACAAATCCACGTGCGACGGCGCGCCGCCCTGCCATAACATCACGACGCGCTTGGCTTTGGGCGCCAGATGAGGCAAGATCTCCTCCGCATTCATCAGCGCCCCCGGAGAGGACGAGGCCGCCAGCAATCCGTCGTTCCTTAACAGAGAGGTCAGAGCGGCCACACCCACGCCGCTCGCCGCGGAGCCAAAGAACTGTCTCCGGTTCACGCGGGCCACGTTTTCCTGACAAAGTTCACGGATCGGCCCACATCGGACCGGTCTTCCATCAGTGTCGCCATCGATCATCATTTCGTCATTCAATCACAGGTTTTCACTCCCGGCTCAAGGCCTCATCCACGTTGTAGAGGGCCAGACAGACCGCCGTGAAGGCGGCGTGCTCCGTCGCGTCCAGACCCTTGTCCCGCTCCGACTCCCCCGTCGCCAGCAGGGCCGCCGCGTCTGCGGGATGTTCGCGGTAGATCGTCTGTTGCTTGCGGTAGGAGCGCTCCAGCAGCCGTCCCTCTGCCTCCGAGGGTGAACGCCCCATCACTCGCCGAAACACGTGCTCAAGCCGGCCCTCCAGACCGCTCGCCGCTCGCATTCCCCGCGCCGCCAGACCGCGAGCCGCCTCCACCCAGGTCGGCCCGTTCAGCGTGGTCAAGGCGTGCAAAGGCGTGTTGTTGGTCGACAATCGCACCCGGCAAGCTTGGCGGCTCGAGGCATCGAACATATTGGCCGGCCCAACGGTCCGCCGCCAGAACGTGTAGAGGCTGCGCCGATACAGGTCGGCACCCGATGAGCGAGGATAGGTGAAATCCCGCTCCTTGGTGATCGCCAGAGGTTCCCACACGTTCTCCGGCTGGTAGGGATACACCGGCGCTCCGGAAATCCGCCGATCGAGCAAGCCTGAGGCGGCCAGCGCCACATCCCTCAAGAGCATGGCCGGCATGCGAGAACGGCTGGCCCTCGCAAAATAACGATTCTCCACGTCCGCCTCCAAATGGGAGGGCGAGACCCGGCTGGTCTGCCGGTAGGTCGCCCCAGTGACCAAGTGCCGGTGCATCCACTTCACGCTCCAACCGCGCTCCCGGAACTCGACGGCCAGCCAGTCGAGAAGTTCTCCGTGAATCGGAAACTCGCTCTGTACGCCAAAATCCTCCGAAGTCTTCACGATGCCGGTACCAAAGAAATGCTGCCAGATCCGATTGACCTGCACGCGCGCCGTCAAAGGATGCTCCTCCGCAAACAGCCACTCCGCCAAGCCCAAACGATTCCGAGGAGCCTCCTCCGGCATCGGCGGCAGGAAGGCGGGCGTCGCGAAACTCAGCTTCTCCAGAGGACTCAGGTAGGCGCCCCGATCCAGGATGTGCGTGTCTCGCGGCTTCTCGTCGCTCATTACCATGGGCCTGGGAATCTGATCGCCCCGGTAATCGGCCAGTTCGCGCTTGAGCCGCTCGAGCTCGGCCTTGGCCGATGCCTTCTCGGGCCCTTTCTTCTCCTCGGTGCTCTTATCCAGTCGTTTCCTGGCCTCCGCGATCCGCGCTTCGAATTCCGCGAGGCGTGCCCGATTCGCTTCCGTGGGCAACTCGAGAAAGGGCTTGGCCACGCGAATCCTCGCGGATTGACGCTGCGGCGTTCCCGTCTCCGGCACCCGGTTGAAGGCGTCCATGAAACCGTAGTAATCCCGCATGGTGATGGGATCGTACTTGTGATCGTGACACTGGGCGCAGGCCATCGTGAGACCCAGCCAGGTCGTGGTCGTCGTGTCGATCCGATCGAAGAGGTTGACGAAACGCTGCTCCTCCGGGATGGCCCCGCCCTCCCCATTGAGCAAATGATTGCGATTGAATCCACTGGCGATTTTCTGCTCCACCGTGGCACCGGGCAGGAGATCACCGGCCAGTTGCCAGATGCTAAACTGATCGAAGGGCAAATCCCGGTTCATGGCCTCCACTACCCAGTCACGCCACATCCACTGCCAGGTGTCGCCGTCCTGCTGAAAGCCGTTGCTGTCCGCATAACGCGCGGCATCGAGCCATGGTAAGGCCATCCGCTCACCGTAGTGCGGGCTGGCTAACAGTCGATCCACCAGGGCCTCGTAGTCACCCGGCTGGGGGTCCGCGACAAAGGCATCGACCTCCTCCGGCTCCGGAGGCTGTCCGATCAAATCGATCGACAAGCGGCGAATCAAGGTCGCCCAGTCGGCCTCCGGCGAAGGCGACAGCGGCGCCGAGAGTTCCGGCGTTTTCCATTTCGCCGCCACGAAGGCATCGATCGGATGACGGGCCCAATCGCGGTGTTCGAGACCCGGATCAGGAACCGAGGGGCGCACGGGCGCGACGAAGGCCCAGTGGGTGTCATAGCGGCCCCCGTTTTCGATCCAGCGGTGCAGCAAGGTCTTCTGCACCTCGGTGAGCCGTCGATTCGATTCCGGCGGCGGCATCAAATCCCCGGAGTCTTCGGCCTGAATTCGCTGGAGCAATGGGCTCTTATCCGGCTGCGCGACATCGATCGCCAGGGCGTGAGCCGATTCGGCTTCATCCATACGCAAATCAGCCTTCCGCTTGTTCGCGTCCTGGCCGTGACAATAGAAGCAGTTTTCCGAGAGAATCGGCCGAATATCGCGATTAAAATCGATTTCGCCCTCCTCCCGGGCAGAGAGATCCGCCACGAATCCGGCCAACAGGGTGGCCGAGACGCGCCACAGACGGCGAATGAGGGGCGGTGACTTCAACGACGGAGTTACGGACGGGGGTTCCTTCCTTTCCAAACCAACCACGGCCACGCGAGTCGCGCCAGTCCCGTCATCCTAGTCGGCCCTGCGACTTCTTCAGAGCTGCTTGGCATAGTGGATCTGACGGCCCACCTCCTCAAATCCCACGCCGGGGTAGAAAGACTGTCCGATCGGATTCTGCTCCAGGGTCTCGATCTTGGCGATCGCCATCCCCGCATCCCGAAAATACGTGAAGGCCCTCTCCATCAACTGCTTCCCCACGCCTCGCCCTCTCGCCTCCGGCACCACCGCCATGTTCGGAATCCAGCCGATCTTGCTCTCGGGATCAATCCGGCAAGTGATGTAACCGAGGACCTCTCCGGAATCCAAATCCTCGTCCACAAACACGCCCTGGGCGTTGGCCCCGGCAACGTCCGCATCGATGTGCATCAACTTGCGCCAGCGCCAGTCATGATCTCCCAGAACGCCAAATCGGCTTTCGATATTGCGATCGATCGAGACACCCTCGAAACAGATGACCGTGATCTCCTTCAGCCGCTCCAGATCACCCTCTCGGTAGGCGCGAATCATGGCGCGAGCCTACCAATCCCGGAGGGCATCAGCCAACGATTTTTACACCCCTTTCCCGCTTACGGAGAGAGGATAAGAAAAGCCGGACCCTTCTCAGGGCCCGGCTTCGCTTCAAGAAAAAATCGAATGGGTTCGCCGCGAAGGGCGCCCGCTCATCCCATCAGCCTTCGCCATCCTCACCAATGGCCTCCACCGGACAGCCCTCCATGGCCTCCTGGCAAAGCGCCTCCTCCTCATCGTTCTCCGGCTGTTTGAAAACGTAGCTGTAGCCGCCGTCCTCCTGACGAGTGAAATTGGCGGGAGCCGTCTCACGGCAAAGATCGCAGTCGATGCACTGATCGTCCACGTAATACTTTCCAGTCACGCTTTCTGGCTGCTTGTTTTCGAGGTCTGCCATGGGTTCGAGGGGTAGAGATGATTTCTGCGGTAACTCGGCCCGCACTTTTTCATAAGAAAACCCCATGTAAAGCCCTTTCTTGACCCGCTCCTTCCCCACTTCTCCGGCTTATCCGCGGGGAACCGCTCTCTGCAAACCTGCCCGGAAAAAACCCTCGCCCGGCGGCTCACCCGGGTTTTAGAACACACCATCGTGAACCGCGCGGACCTCCCCCAGCCCATCAAGGACCTCGTCCTAAACCTCAAACAGCTCCCGGGTGTCGGTCCCCGAAGCGCCGAACGCGTGGCCCTGTGGCTTCACCGGGAGGGACCCGGTTTCTCGGAGTCGCTGGCCGAGGCCCTCACGCAAGTACAACGTGACGTGGGCACCTGCGAGCACTGCGGGTTCTTTTCCACCTCCAAGGGCTGCGCGCTCTGTTCCGATGAAACACGCGATCCCGAAGCGCTCTGCGTCGTCGAACAAGCCATCGACGTCATCGCCCTCGACAAGACCGGCACCTACCGGGGACAATACCACGTCCTGGGCGGCAAGCTCTCTCCCCTGCGCCACGTCGGGCCGGAAGATCTGACCCTGGACCAGTTGGACACGCGCTTGCGCGGCGACCGCGTTCACGAGGTGATTCTCGCTCTCTCCAACGACGTCGAAGGCGAAGCCACGGCCAACTTCCTCGCCGACCGACTGACCGGCAACGCCACCACACGCACCCTGACACTGACCCGCCTCGCCCAGGGTCTGCCAGCCGGCGGTGGTCTCGATCACGCCGATGAACTCACCCTTTCGCGAGCTCTCAGTGGCCGAACGCGAATGGGTCATGCCTGACCCCGGCGATCCAGGCAGCCGGAGCGGGCCGGCCGCCTTGCGTGACGTTCCGTCATTCTTTACGGGCACGCGCTTCGCTTGCCATGGCTTGGCGCCCGCTCGCTCGCCCGACCTTGCCTATCCCAATCCTTCCACGCGCCAACCCTCGCGGTAAGTGGGCCGCACCAACGCGTTGGCCGCCTCGGAATTGCCGAAAGCCAGCGCCTCCGCATCCCATTGCAGCAGCGTTCCGGGAACGCGTGTCGCCACCAACCCGAGACAGGTCGTCTCGGCCAGGGGACCGGCATAACCAAAATGCGACCCCGTGCTCCCCTTGCCCAGGCAGGCATCGACGTAGGCGTGATAGTGATCGAAACCACTGACATCGGGACGTTTCACGCCCCGGTTTTTTGCATAGGGCAAGAGCTGCGGACCCGCGATGTGCGGAATGAGTAGCTTCCCGCCCTCCCCAATGAAGAGCGACCCGCCTCCCGGAACCTTCCGTTCGTCGTTCTCAAAATCGAACAGTTCCCGCGGCGGCTGACGTGTGCCGTCGCTCCAAGTGAGCTTGATTGACCCTCCCGCTGTCCACCGCGTTCCCGGAAAGACGTACTCCACCTCCTGCCAATTCGGCCAGTTTTCCCAGCGCTGCGCCTCGCGTTGACGCCAATCATCAGGGACCATCGCCCTCACGGATGTGGGCGCCGTCAGCTCCAGCGCCTTGAAGGGAACGTCCATGATGTGACAGCCGAAATCGCCCAGGCCGCCACCGCCAAAATCCTGCCAACCCCGCCAGTTGAACGCATGATAGAGTCCATTCTTGAAAGGCCGCTCGGGCGCCACTCCCAGCCAGGCATCCCAGTCGAGCGTCGAGGGCACCGGATCGCTTCCCGGGAGCCGACCGTCATAAGGGAACCGCGCCCCGCTCCACGAGTAAACCTCCTTGATCTTCCCGATGACCCCGTCCTGCACCATCCACACCGCCATCCGGTATTCGATGGCCGATTGAATCTGATTCCCCATCTGGGTCACGACCCCTTCCTCCTCCGCCGCCAGCCTCAGAGCCCGAGCCTCGGACACTTCGTGGGTCAAGGGCTTCTGACAATAGATGTGCTTCCCCAGGCGAAGCGCCGTCATGGCGATCGGTGCGTGCATGTGATCCGGCACGGTCACGTTCACAGAATCGATCTTGTCCCCTTCCTGCGCAAACAACTCACGCCAATCCTGATAGCGCCGTGCGTTCGGGTACTTGGCGGCCGCCTTTTCCATTCGGGCCGTGTCGACGTCGCAGATGGCGACGATTTCGATGTTAGGGTGAGATCCCAGGCTGTTGAGATCACTCCAGCCCATGCCATCCGCCCCGATGCAAGCATGCTGAAGCTTTCCATTGGCGGAAACTCCCAGGCTCAAGCCGGGCGCAAAGGCCGGAAAAAGAGCCAGGGAGGAGGAGGACTTGAGAAAACGGCGGCGGGTGGTCATGACCGCAAGCTGCCACTCCCACCGGCCTCGTGGCAAGCCAGCTTTGCGACCGCCATCCAGATCAGGGATTCGTCAGATTCGGCGCCCACAGGCCCGGCTTCAACTCCGGCCTCTCGCCCGAGGCGGGAAACGTGCCGGGGAGAACCTCCGCCAGTTGGCCTGCCAGCCGTTCCACCGTCTCTCGGTAATCTGGAGCCTCGGCCAGGTTGGTCCGCTCCAGGGGATCGTTCTCCCGGTCGTAAAGCTCTCTTCCAGCCTGTCCACCATCCCATTCCGTGTAGCGCCATCGCGGCGTGCGGAGCGAGTAGCCGTCGAATCTCACCCGTTCACCTCCGACCGTCCTCCGTCGCTGCACCTGGGTCAGCGACCAGCCCCGGCCCCCGGCCCCGGCGGGATCTTTCAACATGGGCACCAGACTCTGGCCCTGGAGGTTCTTCGGAGCCGGTATCCCACACAATTCGGTCAAGGTGGGATAGAGATCGATCAAGCCCGCCGGCGCCTCCGACACCCCGCCCGCCTGGCTGACTCCCGGAGCCACGATGAGGAGCGGCACCCGGGCGCTCTGCTCAAAGAGGCTCATCTTCTGCCACAGACCATGCTCGCCCAGGTGATAGCCGTGATCACTGGTGAACACGATGACCGTGTCGTCCACCAATCCAAGCCGTTCCAGGGCGCCGACCACCCGCCCCACTTGAGCATCCATGAAACTGACGCTCGCATAGTAGGCCTGGATGGCCTGTCTCCTCAGCGGATCGGTCAGAAGATCGTGCTCTCGCTTGTGGCTCCCCAAACCCGCCGCCGGAACGTCCTCCTGGTCCTCCTCCCATCCCTTCACCATCGGCATTTCGTCGACCGGATAGGGGTCAAAATAGGGCTTCGGCGCCACATAAGGCGTGTGAGGTCGATAAAAGCCGAGCGCGAGAAAGAAGGGACGCTCCTTGTCCCGGGCACAGCGCTCCAATACCCACTCCGCGTCGACCGCCAGCATGGCGTCGGTGTGCCGATGATCGGGATTGGGCGAGGCATACCAGCTCAGTGTCCCTCCAAAGTTCCCCGGCCGTAGAGAAAAGATGTGAGGCTCCTCTTCCAGGCGATCACACCCGGCGGGGTTGAGTTCGAGCTCCCACGAACCCGGATCATCGTGCCCGTTGGTGCCGACTGATTTGGGAACATTGTAATGATAGAGTTTCCCGATCCTCGCCGCGAAGTAGCCCTGAAGCCGAAAGGCCTGTGACAGGCTGTGCTGCTTGGGAACGGTCTGGCGGAAGATCTGCGAGTTGGATAGGATCCCCGTGCTGTTCGGATAGAGACCCGTCAGCATCGAGTTGCGGCTGGGCCCGCAGAGAGGATACTGACAATAAGCCGCCTGAAAACGCACGCCTCGCTTGGCCAGGGCATCGATGTGCGGCGTCTCAATGCGAGGATCACCATAACATCCGAGCGTCGTGTTGAGATCGTCCGAGATGATGAACAAGACGTTCCGCGGCGCCGCCATCGAGGCCACGGAGCCAAACAGGAAGATGACCAGACCCACAAGAGAGGTTCTCATTCCCCACCCCCACAACATCGGGAAACGCCTGTCAATCCGATTCACCCGCCGGAAGCGTGGCCAATAGCATGTGGTGGCGGCGCGCCTTGCTTCGCTTGTGCGGAGATTCCATCCGGTGTTCCACGAGAAACCCCTCCCCTTGAAGCGCGCGCATCAAGGCGCCATCCCGGTCCGGCGTGTGGATCGCCAGGCGCCCGCGGGGCCTCAAGGCTCGCTTCAATCCTTGCAGGGATGCCCGGTATGCCTTGGGACGGGAGGCCGACTCGAGGAAAGCCTCCAAAAGGTAATCGACTTCCAGGATGACCGCATCGAAGGAGCCGGGCCTCTCCTCAAGACAATCTTGCAGCGACTGCGGCACGATCTGGAAATGATCCGGCTTCTTCGGCGAGATCGGCGGCAGGAACTTTCCCTGCCAATCCGCCAGGGCGCCGATGGGCTCCGCCACGGTGACGTGACCCCGCGGCGGCAAAACCTGGAGGGCCTTGCGGGCCGCTTGCCCCAGCCCAAGCCCCTCCAGCAAAAGCCGCGGCTGTCTCTTCACCGCCAGAGGCTCGCAGACCCCAATGACCGCCACTTCCTCGATGCGCCGCGTTTCCGTCGAGCGGAACAGGACCCGATCGAAACTGAGAAACCAGGAATCGCCACGACGGGAAAGTTCCAGCGAACCACCCCTTCCGGGAAGCTTTTCCGTCGCCAATGTCTGCAGAGGAATCACGCCAGCAACTCAAACGCTACTTCTTCGAGAACTCAACCCCGCCCCACCAATCATACGACTCCCGTGTTGGATTGCCCTATCACTTTCTGCGAAATCCCTGTCTCAATTCCTGCGGAGTCGTGGCGCCCAGCGTCAAGGCGCTGGCCCCGTAAGAAGCCAGGCCGACCACGATCAAGATCGCCAAGCTCACCACACACTGCCATCTTCCCGAGAGTAGAAACGACTCCATCGAGCGATAGAGCAGGAGCAGGAGGATGCCCATCATGGAGCTGCAGATTCCAATGCGCCAGAGCCGGTCCCGCAACCGCCTGTCCATGCGGAGAAAGTTCCGGCGGTGCAGCCCGATGGCCAGCAAGGCCACGTTCACCCAGGCGGCGATGCTCGTGGACAGGGCAATGCCCACGTGACCGATTCCCTTGGACTTCAACCACTGAAAAAGAATGAGACTGAAGACAATATTGGTCAACACGGTGACGCCCGCGATGTACATGGGCGTCTTGGTATCTTCCCTGGCAAAATAGCCGGGCTGCAAGACTTTCACCAGCACGTAGCCCGGCAGGCCGAGGGCGAAAGCACTCAACGCCGTGGCCGTGAGTCGGCTCTTGGAAGCCGTGAAATTCGGCCCCCATTCGAAGATTCCGGAGATGATCGGGTAGGCAATCACCAAGAGGGCAATGGCGGCCGGCAGCGTGATCAGGAGCGCGTATTCGATCCCCCGGTTGAGACTGTCCTGGGCCTCCGCATCCTTCTTGGCTCTCAGCTTCCGGGTGATGTCGGGCAGAAGCACCACTCCGAAGGCGATGCCCACCATCCCCAGCGGCAGCTGGTAAACCCTCTCAGAATAATAGAGGTAAGAAACCGCCGTCTCTTGATGCGAGGCGAGCACTCTCCCGATCAGAAGGTTGATCTGCTGGATCCCCGCACTCAAGATTCCCGGTCCCATGAGCAGGAGAAGGCGCCTCATCTCCGGAGACCACCGGGGAACCGTTAGGCGGATGGGGTAGCCCGCTCGCTCGCAAGCCCACCACAGCGCTGCCAGTTGAAGGAACCCCGCCACGAACACGCACCAAGCCAGCACGTGGCCTCCAGCGAACCCGAGCGCCGCGACGAAGACGACCAATCCGGCCAGAAACACCACGTTGAGAATGATCGGCACCGCGGCTGGCATGCCAAAGATTCTCACCGTGTTCAGCACCCCGCTGAGATGGGCCGTCAAGGCCATACAGAGCAGGTAAATGAAGGTGATCCGCGCCAGGGTCACCGTCAGTGAGAAAGTGCGAGGATGATTGCGAAAGATCTCCAGTCGACCCCGCCCCGGCTCGTTTCCCGGTTCCCAGGCTCCTTTCCACTCCAGCGTCTCGTAGGGGTGCGGCCTGGGCAGGGAAAACTTGAGAATGGTGTCCCCGGCAAGGCCCAGGCCACCCGTCCCCTCGACCACCTGGAATCTGCCTTCTCCCAGGACCTCCACAGGACGGCTCGACAAGGGCACGCGATGGCCCTCACGATCCACCAGTTCAGCGGTCTCGATGCGGAGCGATCTCCCGGTCGGCGCGGCACTCTCCCATGAACTTCGCAGGAAGACGGCCTTCAGCCCCTCCACGGTCACCGCTCCCTCCACCGCGAGGCGAGTCTCCGCGCCGCCTCCCTCGGCCTCCAGCCAACCGCTGTCGTGAGTTGCCTTGAAGCCCGGCGCCACCACCGACATGATCCATCCCATGCAAGGGATGGCGATCACCGTGCCAATTCCCAGCACCCAGGCCAGAAGGGAAAAAATATGGGAACCGAAGATGAGGGCTCTCCGTTTGCCGTCCCCATCGAGCTTCTTGGCAAACAAAGGCACGAAAGCCGCGTTGAACGCGCCCTCGCCGAAGATCCTCCGGAACATGTTAGGGAACTGGAAGGCCGTGAAAAAAGCGTCCGACACCATGTTCGCGCCGATGAATCTGGCAATCAACACGTCCCGGAGAAATCCCAGCACCCGGCTGATCGCCGTGAATCCACTCACCGTTGCCAAAGATCGTAATTGCGCCATCGTGCCCTCGGAACCCCTACCCGAGGATTCCTGGCAGACAAATGGAATCCCACCGGTGCCCAGCGATTCCGTAAGATAGGCGGCTGAGGCGGCTCAAGCCCTGTATTTTTGGGTAATTCGGATCGGCGGCGCCCATTTTTGACCCCATAGCAAATTCGCATTCGTTATTTCATCTTTTTTAAGCTTGTTTCTGTAATAGTCTTATATTACAGTGCGCCGAACGAGCCGACCTTCATGCCAAGCAGAAACTCCCTGCCCCCCACCGAACGCCAGATTCGCAGCCGCCTCCGCCAGCTCCTCGACCAGGCCGAAGGCTTCCTTCACGGCTCGCCCATCGAACTCTCTCGTAAATGCGGCAAGCCCACTTGCCGTTGCGCTTCCGACGACTCCTTGCGCCATGCTCCTTGGCCATCGGTCAGACTCGCAAGGGCAAGACCACCATGCTGCACGTCCCCAGACCGTTGGAAGCTCAGGCGAGACGCTGGATCGATGATTTCCAGAAGGCGAATGCTCTGCTGGAAGCCCTCGACGAGCAGGGGCGCCTCCGACTCGAGGAGGCAAAAACCAAGGCCAGAGCGGCGAGTAGCTCCGCCAAGAAGAAGGGCAAGACCGGTAAGAAATCAGCCGGCAAAGCCAAGTCCGGGCGCAATTCTCCACCAAAAAAGAAGCGACCATTCTCACGCGACTACTAACTTACTCGGACAAGATTTTCAGCCTCCGCCAACAGTGGAGGCTGCGGGTGCGTGACTCTCGTCCCAAACCACAGATTCCCACTCGAGTTTTCCCGGCAGCATTCTTCGCCATGTTCTGCTGCCGGTTACCAAGCTTCAACGAACTCGAGCAACACCGGAACAAGAGCAGCTGGACCCGTTGGCTCGGTAATCACCGTTTGCCCAGCGCCGACGAACTGGCGTATGTCTCCGAGCGCATCGAGCCTGACAGTGTGCGAGGGTGTCTCGGACACATTTACTTCTGCCTCAAACGCAACAAAATCCTTGCCCCACAGCGCGGTTGGATGCTTGCCGCCGTCGATGGTCACGAAACTCACTGTAGCTACAAACGTTGTTGTCCAAAGTGTCTCCAACGCCGGATCGCCGTCGGAGACGAGGTCAAAACACAGTTCTACCACCGCTTGGTCGCGTTTCAGATTATCTGTGAGGCTTTTCAATTGCTTCTCGACGTGGAAATGCTTGAGCCTGGTGAAGACGGAGATCCTGGAGACGACGAAGTCGCTGCGGCTATACGGCTGATAACTCGCGTCCTTAAGGACCACCCACGCTGCTTTGACGTGCTCACTGCCGATGCGCTCTACCTGCGTCCCTCCGTGATCAATCTTCTTGAAGACCACGGCAAATACCTTGTTGCCGTACTCAAGGATAATCAGCCTGAGCTATTGTCCGAAGCCCGCACGTTCCTGCCCCTTGAGGAGCAAGAGCCAGAATCATTTGAGACTCCGGCTGCACCGGGCAAGCCCGCGCGGCACGTTCATTTACAAGAGGCTGAGGGCTTCTGCACTGAATCCATTCACACTCCTCTTCGCGTTGTTCATTCCCATGAGACTGGCATCCGTCGCGAGCGCGTCGCTGGGGATTGGGTCGAGACTCCCATCGATAGCCACTGGTGGTGGGCGACGACCATGCCCCGCTCAATGGCCGATGCCAAGACCATCTTCCATTTCGAGCACGACCGTTGGAAGGTCGAAAACGAAGGCTTTAACGAACTCTGCTCCCGCTGGCATTCCGGTCATTGCTATCACCATCATCCCAATTCCATTCTCGTTCTGTGGCTGATCATGTTCATGGCCCACGCCGTGTTCCACTGCTTCCACAAGCGCAACTTGAAGCCAGAGATACGCCGTGGACACACGGCCATCTATTTTGCCCGTCAAATCGCCGCCTCCATGCGAGAGGATCGATGGTGGCCGCCACCGGCTCCGGGCTGAGGAACGCCCGCCCTGCGCTCTCGGTAACCTTGGGTTCACGTCCGCCATCGGAGCGGTCTGGCTTCCTGTTGCCTATTGCCGACAGGGGGATCCATTTCGCGGCTCGAGCCCTCCGAAATTCGCCCGAGAACCGCCACACGAAACTGTTCGCCCTCCTAGCGCCAGCTTCAACACGCTCAACACCCACCAATTCAGGCCATTACGACTCTTTCCGACGCCGTCTTACGGAATCGCTGCATTCTTCGACTTCCACTTTCCAGATCGATATGTCTCGGGCAATCTTTTCCGGCACATCGACCGTGCTTGCCGTCTCCAGACGAGTTCCAAGCCTGCCTCCGCATCGAGGACAATTTGACGACCGCCCCTTGGGCAATCGGGCTTCCATGCTTCGGACATTGTCATCCGGCCCAATCTCCGGTTCCTCCCGCCGCCGGAAGGACCCTTGGCCCGGCTTGCGTCCCGGTCTTTTCGGGTTGGCCTCGGGTTTTCCCTTCGAGAACGGAGCCGCCGATCTGTTCTGCTTGCGCTTCAACTCATCCAACTCCTTGCGCAGTCTTCGATCTTTCTCGCGAAGCTTCAGATTCTCCGCCTCCAACTGAGCAAACCGCTCCCGTAGATCGCGGACGAGCCGGATCAGTTCCCTCGTGGGGAGCGATTCAAGAGAATCGGACGACATCAATGGTTAAGATACCTTAATTATCGAAGCTGTCAAGAGCCTGTTAGATGCGCTAATCAGTTACGCCAAACTGAATAAACTACAGTCTGTTTGACGGACTACACTAGCGCCCGACGGTGCGGTCGAGGGTTTCCTTGGTGATTCGCGCGGTGCGGTCGAAGGCAAGGCCGTTAGGGATGCAGTCTTGAAGCACCTTGGCGGGCGAAAAGAAGAAGGGTTCCAAGAGGAAATCGGACGGCAGCGGATGGGGTTCGAAGCCGTTCCGGCGCGCCAGGCGCATCGCCCGTGGGAGATGCCAGGCCGAGGTGAGCAGACCCACGCGCCGGCTGAGGTCGGCGAAGCGACTTCCCAGCGAGATCATTTCCTCGGCGGTGTTCCGCCCGAGCAGGGTTTCGATGGCCTCTGGAGGGATGCCAAGCCGGCGCAGCACCTCGGTGGACTGCTCGGCGGGGCTCGGTCCCTCTCCGTTCATGGAGACGATGTTCGATCCCGTGCAGAGCACCTGCCGGGCGATTCCCTCGTGGTGAGCTGCGCGGCGAGGACGAGACGGTCGCCGCCCTGGACGCGCCCGTTGAGCCCGAGGCGAGCGTCTCCGCCGAGCACCACGACGGTGTCGAAAGGCTCTGCCGTGAGAGGATGAACGCCGGCAAAGGGCGACTCCAATGATCGTGCCAGCGCTTGCGCCACCAGGCCGTTTCCCGCGAGCGAGTAGAGGAACCAGAGTGCGGCGAGGGCCAGCTCGGGCGCCTTCCTTTCCCGGGCAGTCGCCAGACAACGAGGGCGGAGAGAAGACACCAGATGAGACCGCAGGGCATGAGGAGCTGCGTGGCGATTTTCTTCGCCGCTTTCGTCCCCTGGGTGAGGACGAAGATGAGAAAGCCCGCCAGGGCCAGCGCGGCGAGGAGGGCGAATCGCCGGACGCAGGGGTGCTGCCGGGCGGTGTGGAAGAGCATGGGCGGGGGTTTGGGGGAAGTGGAGAACGCGGCGGGCTCGGTCGTTCAAAGGGCTGGCCGTTCGTCCATTCAGCCCTTTTTGGTGACCAGTTTGATGAGCTGCTTGCGGGATTCCTGCACGACCATGGCGTAGAGATTGTGACCGGCTTCCACGACGTCCTCCGCGCCCGGCACGATGGCATGATTGTCATGGACCAGCGCCACGAGGACGGTGCCGGCGGGCCAGGGAATCTCTTGAATGGTTTTCCCCGCGATGCCGGAATGTTCCGGCACGGCCATCTCGATGATCTCGCCCTCTTCGAGTTGTTTGAAAAGATGATAGCGATCGGTGGTGACGAAGCGCATCAGATCGAGCCGCACGGCTTCTCTTGGGCTCACCGCGGCCAGGATCCCCAGATGCTCGCCGTTGGCGCTGATGGTATCCGCATAGTCCGCTCGATGAATGAGTGTCAGGCATTGCTTGGCGCCCAGGTTGCGAGCCTGGAGGCAGGTCATGACATTGTCCTCATCATTCGAAGTCGCTGCGACGAAGAAATCGGCTTCCCCGACCTGCTCTTCTTGAAGCTCTGTGAGGGATGTGGCGTCCGCGTTGATCACACGCGTGTTCTGCAGGCTCTCGGCCAGTACCTGGGCACGATCACGGTCTTTCTCGAAAATCCGGGTGCGGCAGTTCCAGCCCTCCAGCATTTGCGCCAGGGAATAGCCGTATTCGCCGCCGCCGAAAATCACCACGTTTTGTCGGTTGGGTACGGTGGCGTCCGGCTGGAGCTGGTTCGTCAGGTCGCGCAGCTTGCGGGGATCACCGAAAACGGTGAGGCGGTCGCCCGCCTGAATGGCCGTGTCGGCGCTGGGAACGAAGCTCTGGCCATGGCGGGTGATGGTGGCAATCCGCACCCGGTCGGGGGGATTCAGTTCCCGCAAGGTGCGATCGATCGTCTCGCTTCCGGCGTCGACCACGACCTGCTGCAGCTCGATTTTGCCGCGGGCAATTTCCTCCACGACGACGCTGGCCGGGTTGCAGATGAATTTGGCGAGCTCGATGGCCGACAGACGTTCCGAACTGAAGAGGTGATCGATGTGGAACTCGCTCTTGAAATCAAACATCCACTCCTCGCGCTGGAGGCTTGGGTGGACCCGGCAGATGGTTTTGTGAGCGCCGAGTTGTTTGGCCATCGAGCAGCTCACCAGATTGGCGTTGTTGCTGCTGGTGAGAGCGAGGAAAAGCTGGCATTCGCCGATGCCGGATTCAGCGAGGAAGTTAGGCGAGCAGCCGTCGCCCAGCATGACCTTGGTGTCGAGCTGACCTTCCAGCTCGTTGGTCAGGGCCTCGTTCTGCTCGATGAGGACAATGTCATGCCCGTCTCCGCTCAGCCGGAAAGCCAAATGGCGTCCGACTTCTCCCGCGCCGATGACATGAATCTTCATGGGGTGAACTCATAGCAGAATCCGGGAAACGCAAGCGCTCCGGTCGTCGGCGTGGCGCCCGCTGGGAGGCGTCGATTGGTGGGGCGAGTCGACCGGCTGGATGGCGGAGCGGGCGGGGGCGCAGGCGACTATCGCTGGAATTGCGAGGGGTTGCGTGCCATGGGTAATCCATGGCCGACCCGACCGCCCAGAACACCCGCGCCAGCCTGTTTCGCCACCGTCGTCGCCCGACCCGCGAGGTGATGATCGGCCATGTGGGCGTTGGGGGCGAGCATCCGATCCGAGTCCAATCCATGCTCACCTCGGACACGCGGGACACGGAGAACTGCGTGCGTGAGGCACTCGGACTGGTGGAAGCCGGTTGCGAGATCGTCCGGGTGACGGCGCAGACTCGGAAATACGCCGAGAATCTCGAGCACATCAAGAAAGGCTTGCTCGACCGGGGCTGCGACGTGCCTCTGGTGGCCGACATTCACTTCAAGCCGGATGCCGCCTTGGAAGCGGCGAAGTGGGTGGAGAAGGTGCGGGTCAATCCGGGCAACTACGCCGACAGCAAGAAGTTTGTGGTTCGGGAGTATTCCGACCAGCAGTATACGGAAGAGCTGGAGCGGATTCGGGAGCGTTTCGTTCCCCTGGTCAAGCTCTGCCAGGAGCGGAGGGTGGCGATGCGGATCGGGACGAATCACGGCTCCCTCAGCGACCGCATCATGAATCGCTACGGCGACACGCCTCTGGGCATAGTCGAGAGTGCCCTGGAATTCGCTCAGATCGCGCGGGACGAAGGCTATCACCAGTTCGTCTTCTCGATGAAGGCGAGCAATCCCAAGGTGATGATCGCGGCCTATCGCCTTCTGGCTGCCCGGCTGGACCGTTTGGGCGATGACTGGAATTACCCGATTCATCTGGGAGTGACGGAGGCCGGGGATGGCGAGGATGGCCGGATCAAGAGCGCCATCGGCATCGGTTCCTTATTGCTGGACGGGATCGGGGACACCATCCGGGTATCCTTGACGGAGGATGCCGTGCATGAAATTCCGGTGGCCCGGGCGCTGGTGGAGGTTTGCCAAGGTTTGGCCCGTCCCGATGCCGAGGTGATGGTGGATCCGGAACCCCGCCACGACCGCTTCTCATACGAGCGACGGCCCTCCGAAGTGCTGGAGGTGGGGGGTGTGTCGCTGGGGGGAACGGAGACCATTCGGGTATTCACCTCGCGAGCGAAATGGGAGCGGCTGGCGCACAAGCTCGATGAGATGGGGGATTTTCGTCCCGAGATGGTGGTGGAAGATTCGGGTGTGGAGGCGATCGACCCAAGAGATGCGGAGGCGGTGGCCGGTGTGAATCAGCGTGCCGGCGCGGTCCTGGTGACGGTGGCGGTGGCGGATGGGCTCGGCTTGGGCGTGGTACCGGCTTTCCGGCTCCTGGCGGCGGTGCTCGATGAACGGCACCCGATCCTTTTGAAAGACACCCTGGCCCCCTCGCGCGATGCCCAGACCCCATTCCTGGAGACCCTTTTGGGGGCCTCCGCCACCATCGGTTCCCTCCTGGCCGATGGCATTGGCGACGCCATCCTCGTCCAGGGCGAGGAGGCTCCGGGACAGTCCATGCGCCTCTCCTACAACGTTCTCCAGGCGGTGGGCGCGCGGATCTTCAAGACGGACTATGTGGCCTGCCCCTCCTGTGGGCGCACCCTGTTCAATCTCCAGGAAACAACGGCAAAGATCCGCCAGGCGACCGGCCATCTCAAGGGGGTTCGCATCGCCATCATGGGATGCATCGTCAACGGGCCCGGCGAGATGGCGGACGCGGATTTTGGTTACGTGGGAGGCGCGCCCGGCAAGATCAATCTTTACGTTGGGAAAGAAGCCGTGAAATTCAACATTCCTCAAGAAGAAGCGGTGGCGCGCTTGATTGATTTGATTAAAGAACACGATCGGTGGGTCGAACCCAGAGAAGGCGCAACGGCCTTGGCGGCCTCCCTGGATTCTTGAAGTTCGTAGGGTTGACAAGGCGACCAGCCCAGAACACCTATCCAATCCACTGATTTTTATGATGAAAGCAATCTCCACCTTGACCATGTCAATCCTGGCTTTGGCTCTGGCCGTTTCACCCGCAGCGCCGAAAGTCGACGATGCCAAGGAAGCCACGGCCTCGAACGCGGCAGAAGAAGCCTTCGACGTCGAAGTAAAGATCACCGGCAATGACCAGATGCAGTACGACAAGAAGGCCTTCACAGTCGAGAGCGGTAAGAAAGTGAAGCTCAGCTTTAAGAATGTGGGAAAATTGCCCAAGGCAGCGATGGGACATAACGTGGTGATCCTCAAGAAGGGTGTCAACAAGGTGGGCTTTGCCACGGCAGCCATCACGGCGGGCCCGGCTGCGGACTACCTGCCCGCCGACAAGAAAAGTGAAACCCTGGCCCACACCAAGATGTTAGGACCGGGAGAAGAGCACAGCGTGGTGTTCACGGCTCCGGCACCAGGCAAGTACGATTATATCTGCACCTTTCCCGGACATTTCGCTCTGATGAACGGAGTGATGACGGTTAAATAAGGCGAGCGGCGAGACAGTTCCTACGCGATCTCGGCTTGTGGGCTCGCTCAGGGCCGCCATTGGCGAAGGATTTCGCGGAAATCGAGATCAAGGGTCAGCGATTCGTCGAGACTCTCCGCTCGCGCTTCCAACTCGCCTAGGCTAACGGTTTCCTCAGACCGCGTGGCAATGGCCACGAGGTTCAATGTCTTTGGGACGTGAAAAACGTAGACGGCCGGGAAGGCCGTCCGGATGGCCTGGAGATCGCCGTCGGTGGATGCACCCTTGATCAAGTTGAAGGCGACCACGCCGTCCGGGTGGATTTGCCGATGAAGGCCCGCGAGAAAATCGATGGTCTTGAGTCGATTGGTCAGGGTCTCGAGTCCGGAGTCCGGCGCGGGTTTGAGGAAGGCATCCATGTAAATGGCGTCGTAGGGGCCGTGATCTTTCTCGAGGAAAACGAAAGCGTCGGCTTGGTGAATGGTGGTCCGGGCGCTGGGCCGGGTTTCGAAGTACTCCGCGGCGACCCGAATGACGGCTGGATCGATCTCCACCGCCTCCACTTGAGTGTCGGGAAAGTGGTGATTGAGAAAGCGCACCATGCCGCCGCCGCCAAGCCCGACGATGAGGACGCGTTTCTGGGGATGTTTGAAGAGGAAGCTGGCGAAGAAGGTGTTGTTGTAGGCGAGTTC
This sequence comes from Verrucomicrobiales bacterium, assembly GCA_965204485.1. Classification (GTDB taxonomy): domain Bacteria; phylum Verrucomicrobiota; class Verrucomicrobiia; order Verrucomicrobiales; family DEV007; genus JAACDM01. The sequence continues at coordinate 102,814 of CBDBEZ010000130.1, read as the reverse complement.
GAGCTGCTCAGGATGGGTGAGATCGATGGCGGACTGCCGTTGTTCGACGGCGCCTTTCTCGACGAAGATGAGGCTGCGGGTTCGGCCGCGTTCCCGCACGCGGATGTGGGAGTAATCCGAGCGGGTTTCGTGGATGATGGGCCCGAAACGGCGCTCGTGACGGTTCTCCAACCACTTCTCACGGAGCAGCGGGAAGGCGGTGATGAAACCCACCGCCAAGGTGACGGCCAGCAGCAGCGCTGAGGATCGCCAGCGGGGACGAGCGGGTGGGATGGTGCTTCCCCGGCTCAAGCGTCGGCGTCGATGACGTAGAGGATCCGGCTGCACTGCTCGCAGTGAGTGATCTCCTGTTCGGCCCGTGCCTTGTGCAGGGTGGCGGCGGTCACCTTCATGTGGCAACCGCCGCACATGTTGGACTGGGAGTCGAGCCGGACGATGACGTTGCCCTTGTTCTTGGACATGCGTTCGTAGAGCATCAGAGTGTCGGGATCGACTTGCGAGGCGAGTTTCTGGCGTTCGGATCTCAGATCGTCGAGCTGGCCTTGGCAGATACCCTGTCGCTCGTTCAGCTTGGACAGTTCTTCGTCGACGCGTCCCTGGGTGTTGGTTCTCTTGGCCTCGGCCTCCGTCAGAGCGGCTTTGAGGGCGTCGGCGGCCTCCATCAACTCCAGCTCGCGATCCTCGAGTTCGCCGATCTGTTTCTCGTAGCGTCCGATCTCGTGGCCCAGGGCACTGTATTCCTCGTTCTTTCGGGTCTCGAACTGCTGGGTCTTCAACCTGGCCACGGTTTCCTGGCAAGTGTCCACTTGCAGCTGGAGATTCTTGATCGCGATCTCATTTTTTTGGACGGCTTTCTTGGCGGCGTCCACGGCCGCCCGATCACCGGCAAGACGGCTCCGGGCCTTCTCCTCTTCGAGGGGAAGGCGATCGATATCCTTCTGGACGTCGCGTATCTTGGCATCGCGATCCTGGATCACGAGGAGCTTTTCAAGTTCAGGGAGCATGATGAGAACGGCGGGGGCCGTGACAGAGTTCCCGTAAGCGGGCGCTGAATCAAGAACGATCGACACCGAGGTGAAGATTGACCGGGCAAAACCTTAGCCTCAAGGTGATGGCGTGATCGAATCGCTTGAGACTCACATTTTCCTTGTGATCCCCTGTTATCGCGAGAGCCGTCGCCTGCCTCCTTTTCTGGAGCCGCTCTGCGTGGTCTTGGCGGCCCTTCCCTTTCGGGTGACGCTGCAACTGGCCGACGACGGTTCGGGTGCCGACGAGCGGGATCGTTTGAGAACCCTTGTCGATTCGAGCCGGGAGAGGTTTCCCGAATTGGTGGCCCCGCTTCTGGAGTTTTCGCACGAGGGGAAAGGTGGCACCTTGCTCCGGGCCTGGTCGGCGGCTCCGGCGGGGGTGACGCATTACGCCTTTACCGATGCCGATGGAGCCGTGAGCCCGGAGGAGGTGGGGCGTGTGTTGAGGGAGCTGGTGGGGGATACGAGCAGGCCCCCGGAAACCTGTGTCTTCGCCGTGCGAAGGATGACCGCGCATACCTCGATTTCTCGCAATCCTGTCAGGCGATTATTGGGATTGTGCTATTATCGACTGGTGCGTTTTCTCCTCGACTCGACGGTCTATGACCCGGCTTGCGGTTTCAAGGTGCTTTCCCGGGCCTTCTGGGATACTTGCGGACATTTGCTGACGGAAAGGGAGTGGGCGCTGGACATCGAGATCCTGGCAAGGATCGAGCATCACGGGTTCCCGCTCTGGGAAATTCCCGTGAGTTGGGAGGAGAAGAGCGGCAGCAAGCTCTCGCGGGCCGATTTTTCTCGGACTCTCAAACAGGCCATCGCCATCCAGCGGCGTTCGCTGGACTGGGACCGGGAAGCGGTCGCGGAAGCCTCTGGTCATGAGCGGTGAGGTGATCAGAATCACCGGCGCTCGTCAGCACAATCTCCAGAACCTATCTTTGGAGATCCCGCGCGATCAACTGGTGGTGATCACGGGCGTCAGCGGTTCGGGAAAGTCCTCTCTGGCCTTTCACACCTTGTATGCGGAGGGGCAGCGGCGTTACGTGGAGAGTTTATCCGCCTACGCGCGCCAGTTTTTGGAGAAGCTCGAAAAGCCGGATGTGGATTTCATCGAGGGGTTGTCGCCTGCGATCGCCATTGAACAGCGGACGGCCTCCGCGACTCCGCGATCGACGATCGCCACGGTCACCGAGATCTATGATTATCTGCGAATCTTGTTCGCCGCCCTGGGGCAGCCGCATGACCCGGTGACCGGCCAGGTCATTCATCGCAAGAGTGTGCAGGATTTGGTCGACCAATGGGAAGGATCGCTGGCCGAGGGAACGCGCCTGATGATTCTCGCTCCTTTGAAACTGGCGGATTCGTCAAAACTGAGCGAGATCACCAACCGCTTGCGGCGTCAAGGCTTTGTGAGGGTTCGGATCGACGGGGAGATTCACGAATTGGAAGGGGAATTCTCCAAGCGCCAGTTTCCCTTGCCGCCGGAGACGGTGGAGGCGGTGGAGGCGGTGGTCGACCGCCTGGTGATGCGACCGGGCATCGAAACGCGGCTGACGGACTCGATCGAGACGGCTCTGAAATGGAGCGGGCCCCGGGTGGCTTTTCTGATCGATCGCGGGGGGGACCGGTGGGAGTGGAGGGAGGAGACGACCGCCTTCGCCAACCCGGAAACCGGTTTCACGCTGGAAACGCTGACGCCGCGGCATTTTTCCTTCAACAGTCATCTGGGCGCCTGTGAAACTTGTCAGGGACTGGGTTCGATTCCGGTGGTGGATCCAGATTTGATCGTGAGCAAGCCCGAGAAACCGCTCTTGGATGGCGCCTTCAAGAATTGGTGGTCGGGCCAAAAGAAGATGCGAGGGATTCACGAGAAACGGCTGCGAGCCCTGGCCGAGCGGATGAAGGTCGATCTCGGCCTGCCCTTCGAGGACTTGCCGGAAACCTTTCAGGAAGCGGTGCTCTACGGAGCATCTGATGCGGGTTTTGAAGGGCTGGCGCCCGAGGCCGCGCGATTGTTGCAAGAGACCGAGAGTCAGCGAATGCGTCAGACTCTCAAAGCCTACACCAGCGAGCAGGCTTGTTCCGCCTGCGGAGGCAAACGGCTTCGACCGGAGATCATCGCGGTGACTTTGCAAGATGCCGGGGGTCGGGCGCATGACATCACTTCTTTCGCCGAATTGCCGATCGCGGAGGCGCTGCAATGGATGGAGCAACTGGCGGTCACGGCGAAGCAGGAGCATGTGGTCGGAGAGGTCCGCCAGGAGATTTGCAAGCGGCTTCGCTTTCTGAATCAGGTGGGTCTGGGCTATCTCTCCTTGAATCGTGAGAGCCGGACCCTTTCGGGCGGCGAGTCCCAGCGCATTCGATTGGCGACCCAGATTGGAGCGGGCTTGACAGGTGTGCTCTATGTCCTCGATGAACCCAGCATCGGCCTGCACCAGCGGGACAACCGCCGGCTGTTGGAGACGCTGCACGAGTTGAAACGCCTGGGGAACTCCGTCATCGTCGTCGAGCATGACGAGGAAACGATTGGAGAAGCCGATCACGTGATCGACATGGGGCCGGGAGCGGGACCGCTGGGAGGCAAGATCATCGCGCAGGGAACCGTGGATGAGATCAAGTCGAGCGAGACCTCCGCCACCGGCAAGTATTTGAGTGGCCGGTATGCCGTTTCTCTCCCGAAAGCGCGTCGGGCTCCGCGGGGCTGGCTGACGGCGTATGGATGCCGGGAAAACAATTTGCGGGATGTGGAGGCGGCCTTTCCCATCGGCTGTCTCACCTGTGTCACCGGCGTCTCGGGCAGCGGCAAGTCGACCCTTGTCGACAAGATCCTGCGCCGGGCCTTGTTCAGGCACTTTTACCACGCCAAGGCCAAGCCGGGAAAACACCAGAGCCTCTCTGGGCTCGACCAGCTCGACAAGGTGATCGTGGTCGATCAGTCGCCGATCGGGAGGAGCCCGCGCTCCAACCCCGCCACCTACGTCAGGGCTTTCCACGCGATTCGCGATCTGTTCGCCGGATTGCCCGCTTCCAAGATCCGCGGCTACACGGCGGGGCGATTCAGTTTCAATCGGCCGGGAGGTCGTTGCGAGCATTGTCAGGGAGATGGACTCATCCGGATCGACATGCACTTTCTCAACGATGTGTTCGTCAGCTGCGAGACCTGCGGTGGTCAGCGTTACAACCGGGAGACTTTGGAGGTGACTTTCAAGGGCAGGAATGTCGCCGAAGTGCTCGCCCTCACGGTGTCCGAAGGCACGCGGTTCTTTCGCAACGTGCCGGCGGTGCATGACCGGCTGGATGCTCTCCAGAAGGTGGGGTTGGGCTATGTGAGACTTGGGCAGCCGGGGACCAGTCTCTCCGGGGGCGAGGCGCAGCGGGTGAAACTGGCGGCCGAACTGGCGAAGAAGGCCACTGGACGCACCCTCTATCTCCTGGACGAGCCCACCACCGGACTTCATTTCAGCGACGTCGACACCTTGCTGAGAGTCCTCTACTCGCTTCGGGATGCGGGCAACACCTTGGTGGTCATCGAGCACAACCTCGACGTCATCAAGTGCGCCGATTGGGTGATCGATCTCGGCCCGGAAGGCGGCGAGGCGGGTGGGCGGATCCTGGTGGCGGGGCCGCCGCCGGACATCGCGGACTGTGAGGGAAGCGCCACGGGGAAGTATCTGAAGCGCGTTTTGCCTTCCCCTCGGTGAGAAATCCGGCCATGGGGTCTTTCGTTCACAGCGATTCCGTAAGATAGGCGGCTAAGGCGGCTAAGGCGGCTCAAGCCCTGTATTTTTGGGTAATTCGGAACGGCGGCGCCCATTTTTAACCCCATGGCAAATTCGCATTCGTTATTTCATCTTTTTTAAGCTTGTTTCTGTAATAGTCTTATATTACAGTGCGCCGGACGAACCGACCTTCATGTCAAGCAGAAACTCCCTGCCCCCCACCGAACGCCAGATTCGCAGCCGCCTCCGCCAGCTCCTCGACCAGGCCGAAGGCTTCCTTCACGGCTCGCCCATCGAACTCTCTCGTAAATGCGGCAAGCCCACTTGCCGTTGCGCTTCCGACGACTCCTTGCGCCATCGCTCCTTGGCCATCGGTCAGACTCGCAAGGGCAAGACCACCATGCTGCGCGTCCCCAGACCGTTGGAAGCTCAGGCGAGACGCTGGATCGATGATTTCCAGAAGGCGAATGCTCTGCTGGAAGCCCTCGACGAGCAGGGGCGCCTCCGACTCGAGGAGGCAAAAACCAAGGCCAGAGCGGCGAGTAGCTCCGCCAAGAAGAAGGGCAAGACCGGTAAGAAATCAGCCGGCAAAGCCAAGTCCGGGCGCAATTCTCCACCAAAAAAGAAGCGACCATTCTCACGCGACTACTAACTTACGCGGACAAGATTTTCAGCCTCCGCCAACAGTGGAGGCTGCGGGTGCGTGACTCTCGTCCCAAACCACAGATTCCCACTCGAGTTTTCCCGGCAGCATTCTTCGCCATGTTCTGCTGCCGGTTACCAAGCTTCAACGAACTCGAGCAACACCGGAACAAGAGCAGCTGGACCCGTTGGCTCGGTAATCACCGTTTGCCCAGCGCCGACGAACTGGCGTATGTCTCCGAGCGCATCGAGCCTGACAGTGTGCGAGGGTGTCTCGGACACATTTACTTCTGCCTCAAACGCAACAAAATCCTTGCCCCACAGCGCGGTTGGATGCTTGCCGCCGTCGATGGTCACGAAACTCACTGTAGCTACAAACGTTGTTGTCCAAAGTGTCTCCAACGCCGGATCGCCGTCGGAGACGAGGTCAAAACACAGTTCTACCACCGCTTGGTCGCGTTTCAGATTATCTGTGAGGATTTTCAATTGCTTCTCGACGTGGAAATGCTTGAGCCTGGTGAAGACGGAGATCCTGGAGACGACGAAGTCGCTGCGGCTATACGGCTGATAACTCGCGTCCTTAAGGACCACCCACGCTGCTTTGACGTGCTCACTGCCGATGCGCTCTACCTGCGTCCCTCCGTGATCAATCTTCTTGAAGACCACGGCAAATACCTTGTTGCCGTACTCAAGGATAATCAGCCTGAGCTATTGTCCGAAGCCCGCACGCTCCTGCCCCTTGAGGAGCAAGAGCCAGAATCATTTGAGACTCCGGCTGCACCGGGCAAGCCCGCGCGGCACGTTCATTTACAAGAGGCTGAGGGCTTCTGCACTGAATCCATTCACACTCCTCTTCGCGTTGTTCATTCCCATGAGACTGGCATCCGTCGCGAGCGCGTCGCTGGGGATTGGGTCGAGACTCCCATCGATAGCCACTGGTGGTGGGCGACGACCATGCCCCGCTCAATGGCCGATGCCAAGACCATCTTCCATTTCGGGCACGACCGTTGGAAGGTCGAAAACGAAGGCTTTAACGAACTCTGCTCCCGCTGGCATTCCGGTCATTGCTATCATCATCCCAATTCCATTCTCGTTCTGTGGCTGATCATGTTCATGGCCCACGCCGTGTTCCACTGCTTCCACAAGCGCAACTTGAAGCCAGAGATACGCCGTGGACACACGGCCATCTATTTTGCCCGTCAAATCGCCGCCTCCATGCGAGAGGATCGATGGTGGCCGCCACCGGCTCCGGGCTGAGGAACGCCCGCCCTGCGCTCTCGGTAACCTTGGGTTCACGTCCGCCATCGGAACGGTCTGGCTTCCTGTTGCCTATTGCCGACAGGGGGATCCATTTCGCGGCTCGAGCCCTCCGAAATTCGCCCGAGAACCGCCACACGAAACTGTTCGCCCTCTTAGCGCCAGCTTCAACACGCTCAACACCCACCAATTCAGGCCATTACGACTCTTTCCGACGCCGTCTTACGGAATCGCTGGTTAAAGGCTCTCGCCTCGATAGGTTTCAAGTAATAAGGTAAGCTTAAACACCATGGCTACTGCCGCCCAGATTAAGTCCCTCCTCCAGAGCCACGGCAACCGCGACGACGAGCGGTTTTATACCGTGGCTCTTCAGGTGGCTGCAGCGGAAGCTCGTGCGGGCCACTCGCGCTTGGCCAGGGAAATCCGCAGTCTCGTGGAGCAGGCGAAAAAGCGGGCGGCCGATCAGAAAGCAAGTGGAACGGTGCTCAGCTTGTCGGAGCCCCGAGGCGATGTAGCGGATCTCCTAGAACCGGTGGCCGCGACCCTCAAGGTCAACGACCTGATTCTTGAGAATTCGCTGCATGATCGAATCGAGCGGATTCTCAAAGAGCAGCAGAATCTCAGCCGGCTCAAGGAGAATGACCTTCGCCCTCGCCAGCGCCTGCTCTTCACCGGCCCCCCTGGCTGCGGCAAGACCATGACCGCCTCGGCTCTTGCGTCTGAGCTGGGCCTCGCCCTCTTCGTCGTCCGCCTCGACACGCTGATCAGCCGTTTCCTCGGCGAGTCACTCTCAAAGCTCCGATTGATCTTCGAGGCCGCCGAACGAACCCGAGCCGTCTACTTATTCGACGAGTTCGACAGTATTGGCTACACCCGTGAGGCGGCCAGCGAAGTTGGGGAAATGAGGCGGGTGCTGAATACGTTCCTCGTTTTCTTGGAGCGCTTGAATAGCAACAGCCTGGTCATTGCCGCCACGAATCACGGCGAACGCCTCGACAAGGCGCTCTACCGGCGCTTCGACGATTTGATCGAGTTCGGCCTTCCCGAAGAGCCGCAGGTTCGCGCAACAATCAACACGCTTTTGCACGGCGTGAAGACGGCCCGTCTATCATGGAAGCGGATCCTGCCCGCGGCGGAGGGCCTTAGCTACTCCGAGATCACCCGCGCCTGCGAGGAATCGATCAAGGACATGCTCATCGAGGAAAAACCGGCAGTGAATACTGAAATGCTTCTAGGGGCTCTTACCGAGCGCCGACTCTTCCTGAACCACTAATGATCGGCTGGGCCTTCCAAACCGCCTCTTAAGCAAATGCCCGACGAAATTCCGAATGGCCGACCTCACCTCCGCTTCAAACGGCGCCCAATGACTCTCGCTTACCGTGGCCTTGGCCGCGGTAAGAAGACTGTGTTCCGTCGCGATCGGGACCAGCATGCCGCCTACCTTCAACAACAGGTTGCCGGTATCGGCGACGTATTCGAGACGGTTAAGGCCGAGCGGGAGAAGCACAACCTCTCCCAGGATTTCGGACTTATACTCAATATTGTTTCCGAACCGGGCTATCCACTCACATTCACCAGTTTCGAGCAAGCTGCGACGAAAACTAAGCAGGGTGTCGTGGTGCTCAACGTTCGGCAGGAGCCGAGTGACAATGGCCCAGTCACCAAAGTAGCCCTTTTTGTTCCCTTCGGCCGCCTGGATGCTCTGGCGAAGAAAGTGGAGGCCTACGCCGACTCAGACAAAGATGGGAAGCCGGACAAGGAAGGGGTCCGACACCCCAGGAATGAGCCACTCCTCGCAAATGTCGCCCGGATCGGGGTGGCAGCGTTGGAAGCACTCTGGACCGAATCCGAGTCGATTCCAAAGGACGACAAGCGTCATTGGTGGGAGATGTGGGTTCGGCGAGCCGATGGAGACTGGGAGCAGGGCTTTCGTTTTGAATGTAGACGGCTTAGGATCCAGGTGCCGGACCAGCGGTTAGTGCTGCCGGACCACGTCGTCTTGATCGTTAATGCCACTCGATCACAGCTGGAGGGCTCCCTTGACCTACTTAATTGCCTTGCCGAAGTCCGCAAACCCCGGCCCTGCCGGGTCGGCCTGACCGATCGAGAAGTGGACCAGGACGAGTGGGTGGAGGAGGCATTGGAACGAATCGAGTGGCCCAGTGGTGACGCTCCGGCTGTCTGCATGATCGATACGGGAGTAAACCGCGGGCACCCGCTGATCGAACCACAGCTTGCAATGCAGGACGCAACGACCGTGCTCTCGGACGGCGACCGGTCCGATTCATGGGATCACGGCACCCCCATGGCGGGTCTCGCAGCTTTCGGTGATCTCCGCACTTTGATGCTTTCCACCGAGACTTGGCGGCAACTGCACCGCCTCGAGTCGGTGAAGCTTATCGCCACCGGTGACGAACACGACCCCGAGAACTACGGCTGGGTCACCCAACAAGCCGTGTTCCTACCTGAAATTGAGGCACCCGACCGTCCGCGGGCCTACTGCCTCGCTATCACCCGAGGAACGCCGAACGACGACGGCAGGCCATCCTCCTGGTCGGCCGCAATCGACGCGGCAATCTCCGGCAGCCAGGAGGAGGACGAACGTCGACGCCTCGTGCTAATCTCCGCCGGAAACTGGCGAAGCTTTGAGGGTGAGTATGAGTATCCAAACACCCTGCATAACGCCCCCATCGAGGACCCGGCCCAGGCGTGGAATGCGGTCACTGTCGGGGCCTACACCGCCCGCTCGGTCATCGAGGAGGACGACGATGAGTCTCGCCGCGCTCGGGCGATCGCTCCCTTTAAGGGCCTGAGCCCGGCCAGCCGGACTTCGTGCGTCTGGGAGAAGAGGTGGCCGATCAAGCCCGAGGTGGTCATGGAGGGTGGCAACCTAGCCAGAACTCAGCAGGGCGAAGTCGAGCGGCGTGACTCGCTGGAACTCATCTCAACCGCCGCTAACTTCCGTCAGAGGCCGCTGACCACGATGAGTGCCACCAGCGCGGCCACGGCCCTTGGTTCCCGTCTCGGTGCTCGCCTCCTGGAAGCCTACCCCGATCTGTGGTTGGAATCGATCCGGGGGCTCATTGTCCATTCGGGTCGGTGGAGCAACCAGATGCTCGGCAACGGCGTGGTCGACCCACACGACGCCGGTAGCTCGCGAGCGGTGGAGGCGTTGTTACGCCTCTATGGCTTCGGGGCAGTCGATGAGACCCGCGCACTGGCCAGTTTTGACAATCACGCTACGGTGGTCTTTGAGGACACCCTGCAGCCATACCGCGATCCGGAAGGCAAAGCCCGGCTGAATGAGTGCCACCTGCTGGCCTTGCCTTGGCCGAAGAGCTTGCTTGAAGGGGCACTCGACAGCACCGTGACCATGAGGGTCACATTGTCCTACTTCATCGAGCCCAACCCCGGCTCCCGCGTCTGGGAGAAGAACCCTAAGTATCACTATCCCGGCTGCCTCCTTCGCTTGAAGGTGAAGCACCGGGACATGGCTGTGGACGAGTTCCGCAGCAAGCTCGAGGTGCAAAAGGAGGACGACGAGGACGACGAGGATGATGTGGCGGCGACCACCAACCGCTCCCTCCACGATCCCGGCTGGGCTCTCGGCGGTCGGCTGCGGGGCAAGGGCGGATCTCTGATCCAGGACGTCTGGAGGGGCAGTGCGGCCCAGCTTGCCGAAATGGGTCACATCGCGGTTTACCCTGTGAAGGGCTGGTGGGCCACCCGCAAGTTCCCGGAGGGTCACGAACACCACGGCTGCCACGAGCGGAACGTCCGCTACAGCCTGATCGTCAGCATCGAGGCCGAGGACGAGCTGCCGATTTACCAGGAGGTCGAAGCGGCCATTGCCGAAATCGAAGCACCCGCGGCTGATGTTGAAGTCGAGATTTGAGATGAGAAGCAACGAAGAAGTCCCCTTCGGAGAGATTGCCAAGCAGATCTCGAAGCGTGTCGAGCCCTCGACGACCGATGCGGACGTCTACTATGGCCTGGAGCACCTCGATCCGGAGAATCTCAGGATCAAACGCTGGGGCTCGCCGGCGGAGGTGAAGGGGCAAAAGCTCACCGTGAAGGAGGGCCAGATCATTTTCGGGAAGCGCCGCGCCTATCAGCGAAAGTTGGCCGTCGCACCCGCCGATGGAATCTGTTCAGCCCACGCGATGGTGCTCGAGGCGAATCCAAAGACCATCGTCCCGGACCTGCTGCCCTTCTTCATGCAGTCGGACCGCTTCATGGAGCGAGCGGTGGCGATCTCGGAGGGCTCCTTATCACCCACGATCAAGTGGAAGACTTTGGCGACCCAGAAGTTCCCCCTCCCGCCGAAGAAGCGCCAGGAGGAGATTCTTGAAGTCCTGCAAGCCTTAGAGGAAAGCCTCCGCGTGACAGAGGACGCCATCGCGAGCGCCGTGCAGCTTAAACGCTGCCTCATGGCCCGCCTCCTCACCAAGGGCATCGGCCATACCAAGTTCAAGAAGACCGAGATCGGGGAGCTCCCAGTGGAGTGGGAACTCGTGCGGGTCGCTGACACTCTTGCTAAGAAGACACGGCGGGGTTGGTCCGGGAAGAAGATACCGGACCCTAACGGTATACCGGTGTTCTCGATAGCAGCGGTGGCTGATGGAGTCATCGACCTTGAGAGGTCCGAGCATGTCACCCGCAGTGGAGACCCTGATCCCCGACTCAAGGAGGCAACCATCAGTGTTGGAGACGTTCTTGTGATTCGTGGTCATGCGAATCGCGAGGTAGTGGGCACTTGTGGTCTTGTGACAAGCCTACCTGACCGATGCACATACCCCGATTTACTGGTTCGTTTGGTAGCCAACTCCAAAGTGATTCCTGGCTACTTGGCTGCGCTCATAAACAGTCCGGTTGGTCGCCGGCAAGTTCTGGCCGTTGCAAAAACGACGAGCGGCATTTGGAAGATCGACCAGCGCGACATCCCCTCATTTTTGATTCCATTACCTTCTCGTGTTGAGCAGCAGATGATCCTAGATGCGGTTTCAAATATGGATCTGTGCTTGGAGTCCGTGCGGCGGGAGAACGAGAACTGCCGGGTTCTGAAGCAACAAGTCACCACCAAGCTGATCACCCGATAAAGGATGTCCTTCAACGAAGCCAACACGATCGAGAAAGTGATCATCCAAGAGACCTGTGACGTGGAATACGGCGCGGTGCGGTGGCGCTTCGTGAACGGGCCGGACCTGCCAAGGCAGTTGGGCGACGTGTTCCTCGAAGGCGAACTCCACCAGGCCCTTTGTAAGATAAATCCCGCAATCGCCGCGAACCCGGAACACGCGGACGAAGTGATCCATAAGCTCCGCGGCGTCCTCCTCGAGGCCGGGCATAGCGGCCTCGTCCGTGCCAACGAGCTCTTCGCCGAGTGGGTCATGGGCGAGCACAGCATGCCTTTTGGCCCGAAGGGGCAGCACGTCGCAGTAAAGCTGATCGATTTCGAACACCCCGGTCGCAACGACTTCATCGCTTCCCAGCAGGTCACCTACAAGCTGGCTCCCAGCGTCGAGAGCCGCTTCGACATCGTTTACTACGTCAATGGCCTGCCGCTGATGGTGGGGGAGGTGAAGACGCCGGTCCGCCCATCCATAAGTTGGATGGATGGCGCCAGGGACTTCCTGGAAGGCTACTGGTGCAAGGTTCCGGCGTTCTTCGTCCCAAACCTCTTCTGCTTTGCCTCAGAGGGGAAGCAGCTGCGCTACGCTCCCATCGGGGCGCCCTACCCGGTGTGGGCCCCCTGGCACGAGACCGAGGACCGGGAGGACCGCCCGCACAGCCTCTCCGCGGTGCTCCACTCCACCAAGCTGCTCTTCAAGCCGGAGACAGTGCTGGAGCTGCTCCAGGCCTTCACCGTCTTCGCCACAGACGACAAGGGACGGAAGATCAAGATGATGGCCCGCTACCCGCAGTTCGAGGCCTCGAGGCAAATCGTCGAGCGGGTGGTGGACGGCACCATCAGGCAAGGGCTCATCTGGCATTTCCAGGGCTCGGGCAAGTCATTGCTAATGGCCTTCGACGCCCGGCTCCTCAAGGCGCGGTCCGACCTCCTCAATCCCACCGTCTGCATCGTGGTGGACCGCAAGGACCTTAACACCCAGATCGGCAGCACCTTCGACGCCGCCGACGTCCCGGGCGTCGAGAAGGCCGGGTCGCGCAGTGAGCTGGAACGACTCCTGCGGGAGGACTCGCGCAAGATCATCATCACCACCATCCACAAATTCGGAGAAGTGGAGGGCGTGCTCAACGAGCGGCCGAACATTATAGTGATGGTCGACGAAGCGCACCGCACACAGGAAGGTGACCTTGGCCGCAAGATGCGCGAGGCTCTGCCGAACGCCTTCTTCTTCGGCCTCACCGGCACCCCGATCTCTCGGCACGACCGCAACACCTTCAAATGGTTTGGCTCGGAGAAGGATCCAGGGCGCTACCTGAACCACTATAGCTACAAGCAGTCGATCCGCGACGGCGCCACCCTGCGCGTCCGTTTCGAGCCCCGGCTCGTCGAGCTGAAGATTGATCAGGACGCCATCGACGAGGAATTTGAGAAGTTCACCCAGGAGCAGGAGCTGAGCGACGACGAAAAGATCGAACTCTCCCGCCTTTTCCGCCGTGGTGCAAAAATCCAGGCAGCGTGTTTTTCAAGGCGGCTGAGACAATCATTTCCGAAGGCAGCACGTCTGGGCGGATGGTTCGGATCCAGGTTCCAAAGTGTTTCCAGACCAGACCGTCACATGTCATGGCAAGGTACTGTAACATGCCCTGAGCGATCATGCCGGTCTGCACAAACACATGATATGCGTGCATCTTTCTCTGCACCTGTCTGCGATATTTCTCGGTAGTCCGGTGGAGGTATTGGTTACCATTGCGACGCTTGAGCGGTCGCATAGCGGCCATCCAGAAATGGTATCCGAATGAGCCGACCGAATGCACCGCTTGCTTGAAAGCGACTTCGATCTTGAAACGCAAACTGTAGAGCAAGATGATCTCCTGAGCTTCCATGGTGAGGTCGGTAGACAAGAGGATGATCCGCCCTCTCGTGGGATGATCGACGAGAATGAAGCGGACCATCGCCCCGGCGGGCTTCCACAACAGATCCACCGACTTGAACCGGACAGAGATGTTTCTCTCCTCATATACGGGACTGGGAACGGAACTGGAGCCGCCCGTTCCAAAGACATTCTGGAGCTTCACCGCAGCGCCATACTTTTTCGGTCGTCCGCGTTTGCGTTTGCGTGGCACTGCCGCAGGCCGAAAGCCGGTTGTCGTGCGTCGAACCCTCGTGACCAGCACACCGGAACGCCCCTTGGTGCTCTGGATCACCTTTCCGTTGGCGTAGTAGGCGTCGGCCAGCAAGACGAACTCCTGACCTCTACAGACGGATGCGAGCATCTCGTTGGCCTTGTCGATCAAGGTTCTCCTGTCGCGGTTTGAAGTGACGATACCTTCGTGAATGCGTGCACAGACCGGAACGCAGAAGAAGTATCCGCCAACCTGACAGAGCACGCCGAATGCCTGAAAGGAATGGCTCATGATGAAGTGAGGCTTGGAATTGGACTCGGACTGTTGATGCAGATACTTCACCGCAGGCATCTTGCGGCCCTCCTTGGACTTCCTTGATGCCGTCGAGAACCAGGACGGGGCGACAACCGATCTTGTAGACAGGGAAGTGCTTGATCACGATGGCGAACCAAAGTTCTGCAAGCCGGTCCGTCTTCACGGCATTGCTGTGGAAGAAATGGAGTAAGTGCTCATAGGAGTGTTCTGACAAACCGAGAGCGCGGACGAAACTGGAAACCCCGAGGAGGTCATTGCGCACGGAGAAAGCGGCCAAGACGAGCAGAAACCAGAGAAAGGTGCGGGCTCTCGAGAAAGCGGGTCGCAGAAGACAGACGATATTCCACCAAGAAATCCAGAGATCCATAACAAATGATTTGATTTTCCTAGACATTCGCATATATAAGCTAATGACCATGAAAAAGATCAGATCACTGAAAAAAGAGTCCAGAAACTTGCGGCAAAGTTAGCTGCAATCAGGCCAATGCGGCCCGGGAGCATCAGCAAGCAATACCGAGATCGACAACGCCAGCGCGGCGTGTATTACCAACTGAGCTACACGCATGAGATGAGGAGCCGGACTGAACACGTCTGGCCAGACCACGTGAAGGGACTACGAAAAGAAACAGAGGAGTACAAGAAATTCAAGAAACTGACCACCGAACTGATCGATCTGAGCATTGAACTATCCAAGGCGAAGATCGCTCTATTACGCAGTCAGACAGACACGCCAGGCAAAGAGAAACCGGTCTGAGAACTTCCCACTCACGAGTCTCTGAAGTTCTGGGAAAGAAGCGAGGGCGGGCACGAAGTTTCTGCGAGGGACTGAAGAATTTGCTCCGACAGTGTCTGAGGCTTTGGCAGCAGTACCACAACGGCGAGTCGACTTGAAACCAATACGAGGAAGAGAGCTTGAAAAAGATCTATGAACTCGATCATTACCTGCGGGACCGGACGCTCAAAGATCCCGACAACCAACGCATGCTCAATGAGCTTGGCCGGCACTTTGACCAAGGGAATTTAACGATGTTCCTGGAGGATCCGGAGGTAGAGCCGACCAACAACATCGCCGAGCGGATGCTCGGGCCGGCGATCGTCGCCCGCAAGGTGTCGCAATGTTCCAAGACGGAGCGGGGAGCCAATGCCTACGCGGCATTCGAGAGTGTGCTCTCGACTCTCTCGCTGCGAGGAGCGAGTTCCGTATTCAAGTCGCTTGCCAAAATCATCGCAGGCGAGCGTACCCTTGCATGAGATGCCTGTGGCGTTTGCTGGTTAGGAGCGCTAATCAGTTACCATTTACGTAAAGAGCCAAGCCGCAGCGGAGCGTGTGCTTGCCAGCCTCACTGGCTGGATCAAGCGCTACCTCCGGCTGGAGGTCAGCGAGAGCAAAAGCGGGGTGGGGAGGCCTTGTGGGAACGAAAGTTCCTGGGGTTCATCATCACCAGCGCGCTGCTCATCGGGATTGCTCCTGCAAGCCTCACCCGGTTTGAAGACCGCGTGAGAGAACTCTGGAACGCCCGGCAACCACTGACCAGCGAGCAACTGCGCGACCAATGGCGAAGTTACGTGAACGGCTGGTGGGGCTACTACCGGCGCTGCGAATGGCGACGGGACATCTACCGGAAAGAACCGTGGATCCGTCGCCACATTCGCAAATGCTTCTGGCAACGTTGGCATAAAAGCAAGGGACGGGAATCCGCCCTGCGCCGACTCGGCCTACCGCCGACTCGGCCTACCGCCGACTCGGCCTACCGCCGACTCGGCCTACCGCCGACTCGGCCTACCGCCGACTCGGCCTACCGCCGACTCGGCCTACCGCCGACTCGGCCTACCGCCGACTCGGCCTACCGCCGACTCGGCCTACCGCCGAGTCGAGCCATCGTCGGGAGGAGCAGTCGTGGAGCGTGGCGCATGGTGGGAAACCCTGTCATGCACGAAGCCCTCAACAACCGAACTCTGAGACGCTACGGGTTCCTGATGCCATCAGACCTCAAGAGTTAAGACCAAATGGATCCAATCGCCGGATGCGGTCCCGCATGTCCGGTGGTGTGGGAGGGGCGGCAGGCGCAATCCTGCCGCCTCGACCCGATCGAGAATGTTGACGCCGTGGCGTGATCGGTGAGGCGCTGTCGCCGGGGATGCCATCCCCGGGCGGTGCGACCTGGAAGGCCACTTCGGCAGGACCCCGATCACGACAGAGTTCCGACCCGGCCCTGGAGACTGACGTGGGATTTCAAGTGCCATCCAGGACTAACGAAAACCCCCCTGGAGCGGGTTTGGCCGCTCCAGGGGCTTTTGGGGTTCGGGCGTGAAGGAGATTGGGTATCTGGATTCCGCCGAAAGACGGTGGAGAATCCCCTTCGCCGATTGGGTTGAGGTCTGGCTTGGTGGGTCCCTGAGGCATTGTTAGGAAATCTCCGTGCGAGCTTGTCCCTTTTCTTCCAGGGCGGCCTGGGCCGCGGCTAACTTGGCGATGGGGATGCGGAAGGGGCTGCAGCTCACGTAGTTGAGCCCGGTGCGATGACAGAACTTGACCGAGGCCGGGTCGCCGCCGTGCTCGCCGCAAATACCGATCTTGAGATTCTTCTTCGTCGAGCGACCGCGTTCCACACCGAGTTCGACCAGTTGGCCGACCCCAGATTGGTCGAGGCTGGCGAAGGGGTTGTTGCTCACCACTTCGGCATCTTGGTAGGCGGGCAGAAAGGAATTCGAATCGTCCCGGCTGAGACCGAGACAGGTTTGAGTCAGGTCATTGGTCCCGAAACTGAAGAACTCCGCGTGCTCGGCCACCTCGTTGGCCGTCAAGGCGGCGCGCGGGATCTCGATCATGGTGCCGACCACATACTTGAGTTGGTTGGCCCGGAGAGCGCGCTTGGCACGGACTTCCGCCGCGGCCTCGTCGATGACCGCCTTCTGCAATTCCAGCTCCTTGGCATAACTGACCAGCGGAACCATGATCTCCGGCAAGACTTTGGTGCCCGCCTTCTGCACCTCGGCGGCCGCCTCGAGGATGGCCGTGGCCTGCATCTTGGTGATCTCGGGATAGACGATGCCCAGGCGGCAACCGCGATGACCGAGCATGGGGTTCTCCTCGTGGAGATCCTTGATTCGGCGGTTGATGTAATTGGGGCTGACCTTGAGTTTTTTGGCCAGATCCTTCACTTGGGCCGGATTCATCGTGCCGATGAACTCGTGCAGCGGCGGATCCAGCAGGCGGATGGTGGCCGGCTGGCCCTGGAGGGCCTTGAAGATCCCGACAAAATCCTTCTTCTGGTAGGGAAGGAGTTTCTTGAGAGCCTTAGCGCGGCCGGCGTCGTCTTCGGCGAGAATCATCTCCCGGACCGCATCGATGCGGTTGCCCTCGAAGAACATGTGCTCGGTGCGGGTGAGACCGATCCCTTCGGCCCCGAATTTCACGGCAATCTTGACCTGGCTCGGGGTGTCGGAGTTGGTCCGCACCCCCAGTTTCCGCAGCCTGTCGGCCCAGCTCATGAGCTGGGTGAACTTCATGTAGGTGGCGCTACGCTTGGCGGCGGCCTTGTTCTCGATCAGGCCCTGAATGACCTGAGACGGCGAGGTGGCCAATTCGCCCGCGTAGACATTGCCCACGAAACCGTTGAGGGAGAGGTAGTCGCCCTCCTTCAGGGTGACGCCGTGACCGCTGAGGGTTTTCTTGGCGTAGTCGATATCCATGTCGTGCGCACCGCACACACACACTTTCCCCATCTGGCGAGCGACCAGAGCGGCGTGCGAGGAAGCGCCCCCTCGAGTGGTGAGGATCCCCTCGGCGGCGATCATTCCTCGCAAGTCCTCTGGAGAGGTTTCCTGGCGCGTGAGAATGACCTTTTCCCCTTTGGCCGCAGCCGCCACCGCGGTCTCCGCAGTGAAATAGATGCGTCCCGTGGCGGCGCCCGGTCCGGCGGGGAGACCGACGCCCATCTTGTCGGCCTTGCGCTCGGTGGCGGCATCGAAAATCGGCGCCAGGAGATGGCTCAAGTCCTCGGCCGGAATGCGGAGGATGGCCTCGTTCCTGGTGATGAGTTTCTCCTGCACCATGTCGAGAGCGATGTTGACCGCCGCGAAGCCCGTGCGCTTGCCATTGCGGGTTTGGAGCATCCACAGCTTGCCTTCCTCGATGGTGAACTCGACGTCCTGGACGTCGCGGAAGTGTTTCTCCAACACCTTGCGAACCTGCAAGAGTTCTTTGTGAGACTTGGGCAAGTCCTTGGCCATCTGGGCCACCGGCTTGGGAGTCCGCACGCCGGCCACGACGTCCTCGCCTTGGGCGTCGATGAGGTACTCGCCGTAAAACACGTTCTCTCCGGTGGCCGGGTCACGCGTGAAGGCGACGCCCGTTCCGGAGGACTTCCCGGTGTTGCCGAACACCATGGCCTGGACGTTGACCGCCGTTCCCCACTCCGCGGGGATCCCATACTTCTGGCGGTAAACTCTGGCCCGATCGTTTTCCCAGGAATTGAAGACCGCGTTCACCGCCCCGTAGAGCTGCGTCATGGGATCTTCGGGGAAGGATTCGCCACCACGCTGTTTGATGAGCTTTTTGAATTCGGCCACCACCCAGCGGAGATCCTCCTCTTCCAACCCGGAGTCGTCCGCCACCTTGACCTTGGCCTTGGCCTTGTCGAGGATAACTTCATAGGGATCGTGGTGCTCACCCGCATGCGCCTCGACGCCCATGACCACGCTTCCATACATTTGCAAAAACCGACGGTAACTGTCCCAGGCAAACTTCGCGTTGCCCGTCTTCTGGGCGAGGGCTTCCACCACGGTGTCGTTGATGCCGAGATTGAGAATGGTGTCCATCATCCCGGGCATCGACTCGCGGGCGCCGGAGCGAACCGAGAGCAGGAGGGGATTGTCGAGGTCGCCAAACTTCTTGCCCATCACCTTCTCGATCTTGTCGATGTTGGCGCGGATCTCCGCGTCGAGCGACTTGGGGTAGGTCTTGTTGTTGGCGTAGTAGAAGGTGCAAACCTCCGTGGTGATGGTCATCCCCGCCGGGACCGGAAGCCCGATGCGCGACATCTCGGAGAGATTGGCGCCTTTGCCGCCCAGGAGCGCCTTTTGCGAGCCGTCGCCGTCGGCTTTGCCACCACCGAAGAAGTAGACGGATTGCTTCACGTTCTTTCGGGCGGTCTTCTTTCGGGCGGTTTTCTTTGCCGATTTCTTCTTTGCCATGGTGTTCGTTGTATGATTGATTGGAAGTAGTTAGGCTCAGGTCCCGAGGGGCTGAAGGCGGGGGAATGAACACCCCGGGAAATGAGGCGCAAGCCTAGTCTAGAGCCCATGTCTGTCAAATGTGCTTTTGAGGCCGGATTTCGGGGGCTTTCCGTGCCCAAAACACGGTGTTGAAGACGCGGTCTTGGAAAGGCTTCGCGAAGCTGGCGCCGAAGCCTCGCCGCAAAGGGTGAAGATGACGTCACACCGTCGTGGCGCGCCACGCGTCGGTGGAGATCGACCCCGCGCCTCAGCCATGTCCCGCCCCCACAGAAATAAAAACACGGCGGCGTGGAGGGGGCGGCGCTCGCGCGAGCGCTTCCGACGGTGCCGCCGAACCTCAATCCCCGATGGCCGCTCGGCTGCCGGGAGACTCCAGCCATCCTATCCAGCCACTTGAGAGAGTACCGAGCGCGGACCTCGATTCGAGAATCACCAAGAACGCCGAATCCGCTTCCGCGTCTTCGCCGCGGTCTTGCTTCGCTGCGTCATGGCAACCGCGGCGCGCCGCGGTTGCCATGCAAAGATCCCAGAGGTTCAGCAGGGCAGAGGTGTCAGGGGCCGTTTGGGTGTGTCGGGTGCTTGAAGTGCTGGCGGAACACCAGATCATAGGTGGCCGGGGGAGTCCCGGCTTCAGAGAAGTCGCTGGGATCGTGGATGGTGGTGGGGAGCCGATGGACCCGTCGGCAATGGGAGCGCGCCGGCCACCCTCCCTCTCGCTCCCCACCGCACCGGTTTCCCCACCTGCCCCGAGACCACGATTCCACTGAGCATGGAGAGGCTCACCCCCCTATTCGTTGGAGCGGAGTCAAATTTTTCATCGAAGAAATGATTTTTTATTGACGGAGCCGCCGCATTTTCGAAAAAGACGGTGCGGCAGTCCATCTGCCGCCTCCATAACTCCATCAAACCAAACGAAACGGTGGTCTTTTTGGGCCCCCGTCGTTTTGTCTTGTTGGAATGCGCGAAACCTCCCAACCTATCACCCGGAAAACACCCTGCAAGGTCCTCCAGCAGATGCGGCTCGCCGCGGATCACTCGAGGTCAACACGTTCCAAGCGACTCACTCACACCGCAGCCCGCCGGCAAAACACCACCTGAAATTCTCCAAAAAACCACACACCAAATCCTACAAATCAATCATGAGGTTAACACTGAAGACGCTAACACGACGGCCGGCTCGCTGGGCCGTTGGATTGGCCTGTTGCATGCTCTCGCTGGGCGCGCAGGCCAATGACATCGACCCGGCGAAGGAAACCTACACCGCTCCTCCGGCGCCCAATGCCATCGTTCTGGATGGTGATCTCTCGGAGTGGTCAGGGGTTCCCGGTGTGGAGAATCCCGGTTTCTCCGTCCCCAAAGGATCGGGAGACGGCGGTGATTTGGTGACCCACGAAGTCAATGGTGGCGAGTGGACCGATCTCGCGGACCACTCGGCGACCTTCCACGTCACCTACGACGCTGACAGCGTGTATCTCGGCGCGGTGGTGACCGATGACTACCACGAGCACGCCGCCAACATCGCGTGGGAAGGAGACGCCGCTCAGATCATGATCGCCAATGGCGCGCGTGATGCTCAGGTCGCTCTCTACAATTTCGCCGTCGGTGGTGTGGAAGGAGCGCTCGGTGATCTGATCATCAACGAAGAAGCGGGCCCGGGTGGAGTCGATGCGGCGATCACCCGTGACGCCGACGCCAAGACCACAACCTACGAGATTTGTTTCCCGATGGCTTCGCTGGGGCTCGATTCCCTGGCGCCAGGGGTTCAGTTCGGTTTGGGTGCCTCTGTCAATGATGGGGACGAGGCCACGCCCGCCCAGTCCGGCTGGAGCGGTTGGGGTCCCCACGCGCTCGTGTTCGGCAAGTCGCCTGAAGAGACGGCGCTGATCACGCTCGGCGGTGGTGGCGGATTGCCTGACGGCGCCCAACCGCTGGATATCGCGGCGACCGGTGATGGCCTGACGGGCCACTACTGGTACCTCCCGCCCACGACCTTGCTCACCAGCGGTGAGCCGCAACACCGAGCGGGTGACGGCCCCGAGGGCGCGGACAACGCCAATTCCGGTTGGTTTGACTCTAACGTTTACAACACTCTCCCGCCCAGCGGACAGTTCGTAGGAACGGTCTTCAACTATCCGGGCAACGACCTCACGCCCCTCGATGAATGGTTGGGAGCGGACTTCGACAGCTTTACCGGCACGCCCGAAATCCTCGGTGACGCGGCCTTCCGCTTCACGGGCTACGTCCGCGTGGACGAAGCCGGCGAACAGACCTTCACCACGACCTCCGACGATGGATCGGTGGTCTACATCAATGACCAGCTCGTGGTGAGCAATGACAACGGTCACGGTAACGAGACGGTCTCGGGAACGTTCGACTTCCCGGCGCCTGGCTACTACCCGATCGATTTGCGCTACTTCAACGGTGACTGGACCAACGACGCCGGAGACCACGGTGGCGCCAACTTCATGGGCGAAGCGGGTTTCACCAATCTCGTCCAGGGTCTGGAGGACGTTCCGCCCGTTTTTGAGCCTCTCGAACCGAAGTCCATCCTCGAGATCGTCGAAGAGGGCTTGGACGGTGATGAGTCGGCGCTCGCGGCGATCAACTTCAATGAGGAAGCCCTGACGTTCTCCGATCGGACTCACCAGCACAACGGTGCGGCCTTTGACGCCGATGGTCTCCTGTCCACGGAGGGCGAGACCATTGTGCCACTGCCGAGCTATCTGGTTGGCAATGCCTACGTGCGCTTCGCCAACAACGCCCGGGACAACGACCCCTACTCGGCCACGGTGATCGCCAGCGAGCCGGCCTATTGGTATCTCCTGGTCGACAACCGGGTCAACGGTCCGGCTGGCGATACCAGCAGCCCCAACTCCGAGGATCCGGTTCTCGGCGGGACCCTGCAATGGATCATCGATGGTGGTTGGCAGCGGGTCAGCACGGGAATTTCTCCCGGCGGCCGGGCGGACTACACGGCTGTTGATGAAGGCGGCGAGGGCGAGGGCCCCGGTGTGGCGCTGAACCAATTTTACGCCGTTTACGCTCTTCCGGCGGAGGCCGACGCCGTGACGGTGAGCAGTAACGGAACGGGTGGCTCCAACATGATCTCGCTGGTTTGTTCCCCGGTGGCTCCGTCCTTCGCGATGGTGGCTTCCGAGCTGATCGCCTGCTGGGATTTCCAGGACTTCGACGGCAACCCGACCACCACGGACGTCATTGGCGGCAACGAGGCCACATTGATGGGCGAGGCCTCACTCTCCGCTCACGGTGACGGTGCCTCTGGCGAGCCGGGCGATGTGGCTCTTGATCTCGGTTCAGGCGCCGGTGCCCTCTTGGCCAACGGCGATTTCCTCAACGACGCCATGGCCGGCGACTCGGTCACGGTGATGTTCTGGCAGAAACTCCGCAATGTCACCAACCAGACCACCTTCAAAATGCGCTCACCGTCCTCCAGCGGGACCGAGCGCGGCTGGTCCGTCCACACCCCTTGGGGCAACGAGACGATCTTCTACGACACGGCGGGTTGCTGTGACGCCGCCACCCAGCGCACCAGCGTGGACAATGCCGGTTTCAGATGGACCGAGTGGCACCACTATGCCTTCATCAAGAGCGGCGAGAACAAGCAGATTTGGATCGATGGCGAGCTGTTCCACGAGGCCGTCAATACGGCTCCGCTTCCCGCCGACATCACGGAGCTCTGGATCGGCAGCGGCACCGACAGCGGGGAGAGTATCGATGGCTGGCTGGACGAATTCCGCATCTTCAAGGGTGTCCCCAACATCGCCGACTGGATCGGCTTCAAGGAGATTCCTGACCCGCCCGCCACGGTCGCTTCGGGACCTTACTGGCAGGAGTTCGACTTCGCAGACGGGACCACGACCCTGGGCGATGGCTCGGCGATCACCAGTAACGATGGCACGGCCAGCGTTCAAGGCGGCGCGCTTCGTCTCACTCAAACGGGCACGAACAGCACCGAGGCTTCCTTCACGATCCCGGGTTTTGATCCGGCCGGTGGCTTCGATCCTTCCCAGGGTTTCCGAGCCATTTTCGATGCCCGCGTGGTGCACGAGGGCGGCAACACACCCGCCGACGGTTTCTCCTTCAACTTTGGGGCGATTCCTGCCGGAGAGAACTTTGGCGCGCCCGCCGAGGAAGGCTACGGCGAAGAGGTGCCGCACGTCTCCTGGCAGGTCGACACCTGGCTGTGGGACGATCCGGCTCAAGATGCCGGGCTCGAGATTGAAGTTTCCGGAGCCAAGACCGGTGCCTACGTGCCCGCGATTGGTGACACGGCCAACTTCACGCCGAATTCTGACGTCAGCTTCAGTGTGGAGATCATTTGGACGCCCAGCAGTGGCGCCAGTTTCTTCACCAGCGGTCTGACGACGAACGCCAACTTCTCGAACATCTCGACCGATGGCTTCACGGCGGATTCCTCGATGGGCTTTTCCATCCTGTCTCGCACCGGTGGCCACAATGAGACGGTCATCATCGACAATCTCCACATCGAGCCCTTCGTAGGCGGCCCCGCGCCGATACCGGCCGGCGCACTGAAGGTTCACTACGACTTCGAAACCGGTCAGGGAAACACCGTGATCAACCTCGCCGGTGGCGGTGGTGGCCTCACGACCTTGGCCAACTCAATCGATGATTGGGTCGCGGGTGAACAGGGGACCAACGGCTGGACTTACGGTTACCGGAATCTCACGGCGGAATCTCCCGTCAACTACGATCCGGAAGCCGATTTCATCGCCTTCCCCGAAGATTGGGCTAACGAGAACGGCACCTGGGACGAGCCTAACGCCGACGGCGACAATATCCCCTGGACCACGATCGCGATCGACAACGGCCATCCCAACGGGGACAACAATGGCGAGATTCACTGGGCCATTCGTCGCTGGACATCCAACTACAGTGGGAATGCGCAAATCGCCTTCACGGGCGAAAAGCAAAACGACGGCTGCGGAAACGGCACGACCATCGGCGTCGCGATCAACGGTGAAGTGGTGGGCACCACCCTGCTGGAGAACAACATGGACCCCGTCACGCAGGTCCTCGATGTGACCCTCGCCGAAGGCGACCAGGTTGACTTGGCCCTGTCGCCCCTGGGCAATGACGACACCAACAACGACGGATGCGATGGCAGCTTCTTTAGCATGGAGATCTCTGCTTTGGGCGGTGCTCAACACGGCACGCTGGTGACCACCAACGACGGTGGCGTCTGGCAATCGGGACCAGGAGCCCTCTCTCCAGGAGGCCCCGGCTACATGTTCTTCGACGCCGCCAACGGTGCCGATGTGACTTACGTGGGCACGGGCTTCACGCCCGCTGATCTCGGGATCGAGAATGCCTCCTACACAATGATGGCCCGCGTCCGTCAGGATGCCTTGGGTGACGACGGCGACGCCATGATCTTCGGTCAGGTGGGTGGCGAGGTTCTCCACAACGGTGCCCGCGGCGAAGCGCTTCACCAGGGTCACTGGGGCAATGATATTGGCGGCGGCTCGGTCGCGCTCAATGTCTGGCGCCACATCACCTGGGTCTATGAGGGGACCGATGCCGGAACCTTGACGATCTATGTGGACGGTGAACCCGTCGCGACGGGTGAGGCTGGTGGGCTCTTCAAGAGTGCCGACGAGATCCTCATCGGAACGACGCGCCTTGACCAGAACCGCGACTTCATTGGTTGCCTGGACGACGTGCGCATCTACTGCGAAGCCCTCTCCCAAGCACAGATCAAGGACATCGCATTCTCGCTGGGTGGCACGACCGGTGGCACCTTCCTGGTGCGCCACATCAACTCCGTGGGCCAGTTCGATAGCATGGAAGCCTTCCAGGCAGCCCTGGAAGATCCGGCCCTGGTCGGTGACCTCGATGTGACCGCTGCGGTGCAATGCATCAACTTCCAGGACAACGGCAACGACGGTTTTGTCGGCGGCGGGGTGGCCTTCCCCGGTTATGTCGGCCAGACCGGTGATCACGATGACTTCGGAGTTCACGTCACGGGGAGCTTCTACGTGGCCGAGGGCGGCCTCCGCACCTTCGACGGTGTGTCCGACGACGGAAACCTCTACTTCATCGATGGCCAGCTCGTGGGAGGCGATCCCGGCTTGCACGGGAACAACGACGCCTTTGGCACGATCGAACTGACCGCCGGACTCCACGAAATCGAGGCCTTCTACTTCGAGCGTGGCGGTGGCGCCAGCTTCGAGATTCTGATGGCTCAGGAAGTGGGAGAGTTTACCTCTCGTGCGGATGCCACCTTCTTGCCGCTTTGCGCGGCCTTGATCGACAAGGACGGTGACGGCCTTGACGACAATCTCGAGCGCGTTCTCTTCGGACGTATCACTGCCCGCGACGGCACAGGCGATTTCGATGGAGACCGCTTGAACGACTTGACGGAAGCCGCTCTCGGCACCGCGCTCGATAATCGCGACACGGATGGTGACGGACTGGGTGACGGCGCGGAAGTGATCGCGCACTACACGGATCCGCTCGATGGAGACTCCGACGGTGACGGACTGAGCGATCTCGCTGAAGTGCAAGATCACGGCTCGGATCCCAACGACGAGGACTCCGACAACGACGGGCGAACGGATGGTGATGAAGTGGCCAACGGCCTCGATCCAGCCGTGTTTGACGCCGATGGCGCACCGCTCCTGGTGCACTACGACTTCGCTCCGAGCGCTGGCGGTGGACCGACGACGATCTACGCGCAAAACTTTGATGGCATCGAAGAAGGCGCCGTTGAGATTGGCGATGGTTCCCTTCTCTCGAATCCTCAAGGTGGCGCTCAAGTCACGGGCGGTGCGCTTCAACTCACCGTGGAAGGGATCGGCGGTCAGAATGCGAACTGGAAACTGCCGCCCGCCGAAGGCTTGGGCGATGGTTTCTCGGTCAAGTTCGACGTCGCTCTCAGCGAGGAAGCTGGGGACAATCCCCCCGCCGATGGCTTTTCCGTCAATCTCGGCAACATCGCCGACGAGGCGACTGCCGGTGAGGAAGGTTTCCTCTCAGGCTTGGCGGTCGAGTTCGACACCTGGAACAACGGCGGCGAAGGTGCCGCCAACGGCATTGGCATCGATGTCAGTATCGACGGCAACGACGTGGTGATCAACCGCGAGGCCGAGGGTGCCGACCCGAACTCTAACGCCTTCTTCCAATTCGACGGTGAGTATCGTCCGGTGTGCATCGATTACACCCCCGCCGGTGGTGGTCCGAAGAACATCATCTTCGTGTCCTTCCACGATTCGGATGCTCCCTCTCAGGCGGCGGCCGATGCGGGTTACGCCGATGCGCCGGACAAGGAGTACACGGATCTGCTGACCAACGCAGGCCACAACGTGACCCGCTGGGCCACGCGTGACGATCCCACGCCGGAAGATCTGGATGCGTTGAACGCGGCAGATCTGATCATCATCAGCCGCTCGGTCTCCAGCGGGAACTACAACGAAGAGGCCGAGTTCTGGAACACACAGGTGACCACTCCGGTGATGAACTTGGGCGGCTACACTTATCGTAGCAGCCGTTTGAACTGGACTGACGGGACCACCATGGTGGATTCGGAAGGGACCATCGCCCTGGACGTCCCGGATGCGAGTCATCCGATCTTCGCGGGTGCTGACTTGACGCAACCCTACGCGATGACCCTTGATGGTCAGCGCGGCGTCTCCTTCAACATGAACGCTGTAGTGGGCGGCACAGTCCTGGCGACCGCCGCTGACGGTGGACCGGTGGCCGGTGGTCCGGCCATCCTGGAGTTCGCTGCGGGCGCGACCGTGAACAACGGCAACGTGCTCGCCGGACCGCGGATCGGCTTCCTGACCGGTAGTCGTGAAGCCGATGGCGTCACCTCCCAAACGGCAGGTCTCTATGACCTGACCGCCACGGGCGAGACGCTCTTTCTCAACGCTGTGCATTACCTTTGCAGCGGAGGCGGTGTCCTCAACGTGACCTACGGTGACATCGTCGTGGCGGAGAATCTGCCTGTCGACTGGACTCCGGTAGACGGCGACCGCGTCGCCTTCGGTGCCCGGACCGGCGGTGCGTGGGAAACCCTGCTCCTCGACAACTTTGTCCTCTCCGCCACGAGCGGCGGCGGTGGCGGTAACACGGTGACCAACCTCGGCTCAGCCGGTGACGGCATGCTGGTGGGTCCCGACGGAACCGATCTCGCTTCGCTCATCCAGACGCCTCTCGGTGATCCCACCATGAGCTGGACGGAGCTTGCCGGAGGCGACAGCATCGCGACCTTCAACAATGCCTTCGACGGCGCCGACCTGCTGGACGGCACCTGGCGGGTTTGGGTCGACTTCGAAGCCAAGATGGAAGGCGGGGCCGAACTGGTCTTCGAGACCGGCGGTGGTACCGTTGGAACGTCTCTGGTTTACGAAGTGCCCAGCACCTTGGTGATGCGTTCGGTCGGTAATGGCGGCAATGACGTCATCACGGCGCGGGCACCCCTCACGCCGGATCAACTGGCTGCGGGCGCGTTGGAAGTGACCTTTGTGCACGACGCCAACGACGCGGGCACGGAGACGATCACCATCTACCTGGACGGTAACCTCGCGGGTTCCGCCAGTGGTGAGAAAAGCAACGACTTCTCCGGCGGGAACGGAGCCAGCTTCGGACTGGGAACCAACTCTCTGGCGGCCGGTGGTGGTAACACCAACCTGCCCGGCGGCGCGGGAGACTTCACCTCCGGCAGCATCGTACTCGATCCCGGTCTGCAGTTCTTCCGGGACACCAACTTCGTCTCGGGCGCTCTGCGACTGTCGGGGAGCGAAACCTACGTGGACACCAACAACTCGGCGGCGGCGCTGGGAGTCAACGGCAACGACGCCAGCTACACCATGCTGGCGCGCGTCCAGCCGAGCCGGGTGGCCGGAGACAACATGATCTTCGGACAACCGGGTGACAACTTGCTGCTCCACAACGGTATCCGTGACGGGGGATGGCATTTCGGCCACTGGGGCAACGACATCAACGTCGGCACCGCTGCCGTGGGTGAATGGTATGACGTCGCCTATCGCTACTCCAATGGAAACATGGCGGTCTTTGTGAACGGTGAAAACGTCGGTTCCGCGGCGCGCGGTGGCTTGAACAACCCCGATCAGAATGTCCTCATCGGCCTCACCCGCCTCGGGGAAGACCGGGCCTTCCAGGGGCTCATCGATGACGTCAAGATCATCGGGGCCGCCCTTTCTCAGGAGCGGATTGCCAACTTGCAAGGGCGTGGCCAGCCGGCCGCGGATCAGCTTCTCGTCCACTACGAGTTCGAAAGTGCCATCACGGCCACGATCCGGAACGAGGGCAACCTCGGCGCACCCGATGGGGCACTGAATTCGACCGATGTGGTCGGGGCATACACCGCGGGGATTCACTCCCCATCACTCGGTGGACCCGGAGCGATGTTCTTCAACGACCGTCAAGGTCTAGAAGGCACCTTCATCGATACGGGCCTCACGGCGGCGGAGGCCGGAGTGAACGGTCCCGCCAACTACACCATGATGGCCTGGACCTACCCGACCCGTGCTTCTAACGGCGACCAAATGATCTTTGGACAACCCGATGGCAATGCCTTGCACAACGGGATCCGGGATCAACGGATGCACTTTGGTCACTGGGGCAACGACCTCAACGCCAACACGGCAACCGTGGACTTCAATACCTGGCAGCACATGGCCTTCACCTACGACGAGGCCGGAAATCAGCGGATCTATGTCAATGGTCAGCTCGTTGCCGAGGAGAACCACGGGGGTCTGAACAATCCCGATCAGAACATCACCATCGGTGCCACGCGCAGCGCGACGGCGGATGACCGGGATTTCGAAGGCCTGCTGGACGACGTCCGGATCTACACGGGAACTCTCAGCGGGACGCAGATCACGCAACTCGCGGGAATTGCCGACACCGACAACGATGGCTTGCTCGACTCTTGGGAGCGCGCCTTCTTCGGGGATCTGGCCATGGACGGAAGCGGTGACCCGGATATGGACGACATCAGCAATGCCGACGAAGAACGGCTGGGTCTCAACCCCTCGGTGAGCGATGC
Organism: Verrucomicrobiales bacterium; assembly: GCA_965204485.1. GTDB lineage: Bacteria > Verrucomicrobiota > Verrucomicrobiia > Verrucomicrobiales > DEV007 > JAACDM01. The sequence goes on along the minus strand of CBDBEZ010000130.1, from coordinate 73,307 downwards.
TCAGTTCGCGGATGCGGACGAGGACGGTTGGAGCAAGGGAGATGAGGATGCCTTCGGCACCAGTGACAACAACCCGGCCAGCGTTCCGCAAGTGTTTGGAACCGGTGGTCAATGGGAAGTTCGCGTGGTTCAATCCGACGGCGTCGAGATCAACACTCTGGCGGCAGCCGATGACCTCGTGAATGGGGTCACTCCCGCCGCGCAGGACGAAACGACCTTCCACGACTTCATCAACTTCGGTGATGGCGGGAACGGCTTGTTCGGAGGGGACACCCAGTGGTCCATCGAGGCTGACGGCGACCAGAATGACTTCGTCGCCGTGGCCAAGGGAACCATCGAGGTGCTGATCGGCGGAGACTTGAGCTTCAACCTCCGCACCGATGACGGCGGCCGGGTGATCATCAACGGCAACGAGGTTTGGACCGATGACAGCCTGCACGGCGATCGTGACGGCATCTTCACCGTTCGTCGCGGACCGGGCATCTATACGGTCGAAGCGATGTTCTTCGAGCGTGGTGGCGGGGACAACATGGAGCTGACGGGAACGATCGTTTCCGAGGACTCCTTGAACGGTCTCGGTGGCGGTGGCTACGAACTGGTGCCCGCAGTGGCTCCAGCGGAGCCCTCCAAGCTGCCTCCCAGAGTGGAGTTGCTCATCAATGGTTCGTTTGAAGAACCTGTCCTGGACAACATCAACACGAACAACCTCGGCACTGTGCCGGTGGGATGGAGTCAGACAGGTGCGGACGAAACCTGGAACCTGATTCGCAACGATGGCTCGAGCTACAGCAGCGGCGTGGACAACGCCGCCGATGGAGCCCAGATCGTCGATCTCAACGGGGTTTTTGAGTTGTTCCAGAACTTCACGCTGGAGGAGACGTCAGACGTCCGGTTCGGCGCTTCTTTCGCCAACCGTGAAGGCCATGATGGCTCGGACCCCTCGACGGTGGGCATCTACGATGCTCCGGGCACCACGCTGCTCTCGCCCGTCGTTTCCGTCGACACCTCCGCCGATCCCACCCCCTCTGAGGTGTGGCGGTCCGGCGAGGCCACGGCCACGGGCTTGCCCGCCGGCGAATACCAACTCCGCATCGCGTTGAACAATTTCAACAACGTGGACGCCGTCTTCGCTGAAGCCTCACCGGCTGCCGGGGAATCTCTGGACATCATCTTCGTGTCCTTCCACGATTCGGATGCTCCCTCTCAGGCGGCGGCCGATGCGGGTTACACCGATGCGCCGGACAAGGAGTACACGGATCTGCTGACCAACGCAGGCCACAACGTGACCCGCTGGGCCACGCGTGACGATCCCACGCCGGAAGATCTGGATGCGTTGAACGCGGCAGATCTGATCATCATCAGCCGCTCGGTCTCCAGCGGGAACTACAACGAAGAGGCCGAGTTCTGGAACACACAGGTGACCACTCCGGTGATGAACCTGGGCGGCTACACTTATCGTAGCAGCCGTTTGAACTGGACTGACGGGACCACCATGGTGGATTCGGAAGGGACCATCGCCCTGGACGTCCCGGATGCGAGTCATCCGATCTTCGCGGGTGCTGACTTGACGCAACCCTACGCGATGACCCTGGATGGTCAGCGCGGCGTTTCCTTCAACATGAACGCTGTGGTGGGTGGCACAGTCCTGGCAACGGCCCTTGACGGTGGACCGGTGGCCGGTGGTCCGGCCATCTTGGAGTTCGCCACGGGTGCGACCGTGAACAATGGCAACGTGCTCGCCGGCCCGCGGATCGGCTTCCTGACTGGAAGCCGCGAAGCCGATGGCGTCACCTCCCAGACGGCGGGTCTCTACGACCTGAGCGATACCGGGGCCACGTTGTTCCTCAATGCCGTCAATTACCTCGGCAGTCAGGGTGACGGTGCGGCTCCACAGGTCCGCAGTGAGAAGGAACTCGTCGACAGCGATCGAGATGGGATGGTGGACGTCGCCGAGATCCTGGCGGGCACAGATCCGCGGGATCAGCGCGATTACCTCCATATCAGCCGAATCACTACGGGTGAGGACGGTTTGACCATCGAATTCGACGCCAAAGCCGGTGTGGCTTATGAAATCGAGCATTCGATGGACTTGACGCCCAACTCCTGGAAGGTCATTGGAGCTCAAGAAGCTGGCGATGCCGCCGCAGTGGAGTTCCTCCATACGGAAGAAAACCGAGCCAAGCAGAGCTACTACCGGGCCCGCGTGGCGCAAGACTAAAAATGGTGGAAGGCTTGTGGGTGAGTGGCCTCGAGGCCACTCACCCGACCGGCCCACTTCTCTAATTCCCGAATTTCTCTCAACTTAGACCATATCGAATGCGGAATGAGCCTTGACACTTGCCCGCTTTCCGATAATTCTTAGGACTGAATCATGATCAAACGCCCGCTCACCCTACTGCTCTCCGGAGTTTTTTCCCTGGCTGCGTTCCACTCCGCACCTGCCGCTACCAATTTGGTTGGGGTTTCCGTTCCCTGGATCGAGGGTCAATCTGGCGCCCTCGCCACCCAGACGGACGGAGACACCGTTCCTGGTAACACAGGTTGGAATAGCTACATCCGGGCAACTGGTGGCTCCTTCGTCAACGGTGGCGATGGACCTCCCACTCGTTTTTCGCTCGGACTCACCCCAGGGATCTACAATTTCGAGGTGGTGCTTCAGCACACCTCCTGGGTCGATGACTCTCCCAACAATCCGGGGAGTTATCTGAACCTTTTTTTCAACGATGACCGGGTAAACCCGGGAATTTCCGCCAAGCTCTCCGGCGGCAACACCGGAGACCTCCAAGCGCTCACCACGAGCGATTTGGCTTTGGTGGTCAATGACGACAAAGGCATGTCCGCTCCTGCGGGATCTCTGGTCTTTTCGGACAACGAGCACATCGTCACAATGACGGACTTTTCAATGGGCCTCATTGGCGATGAAGTAAAAGCTTTTGAGGCTTTCCCCGGAGAGGGCGCTGACTCCCAGCTGAACTTCTCCCTGAACGTCTCAGTGATTCCGGAGCCTTCGGTTTCCCTCCTGGCCCTTCTTGGAGCCGGTTTGTTTTTCCGTCGGCGCCGCTAATCAAAGCGAGTTCTGGGGCCGTGGGCGTGTCTCCCGGCTAACTGCTTGCCTCTCTCGTTTGGTCTGAGTGCGTCATGGGCATGCGACAAGGACCAGAGCGTCAGTTTCAAGGCGCTGATCCCGAAAGGGGTCAGCGCCTTTTTCACGCCTTCCACCTGCGAAGCTCCCCTCGCGAGAATCCGGGTGCGATTGGCAACCGTGTCCGGCCATTGAGCGTAGAGACCGTTTGAACCATGCATGATTCCCATTCCTCCTGTATCATTCTCACTGATAATGGTTCGCTGCGCCCCGATGCCACCCTGAGCCTGCGCTTTTTGGCGTCAAAACTCGAAGAAAAGACCGGAGAAACGATCCATCCAGTCTCACTGCTTCACTCCAATAAGGTGGCGCCGTCCCAGTTGAGAGGAATCCCGGCCGATATCTTCGAACCCTTCGTTCTCGCTCGGCGGGAAATGGGAATTCAGCAGTTTATCGTTCTTCCGCTCTTCTTTGGACCCAGCGCCGCCATCGCGGAGTATCTTCCTCAGCGAGTGGACGCCCTGAAGAAAGACAAGGCGTGGCCCGAGCTGAGTGTGCGGGTGGCGCCCTGCCTGGTCGACCCGAGCGCCCCGGAAGATTTTCGACTCGCGGAAATGCTGACCGACGCCATCGGGGCACGGATCCCCGACTTCGGCGGTGAATCCGTCAGTGTGGCCTTGGTCGATCACGGTAGTCCCCGCCGGGCGGTGACCGAGGTGCGCAATTTTGTCGCCTCTCAGGTCGAGCATTTGCTTGGCGATCGGGTGAAATCCGTTCGTCCCTGCTCCATGGAGCGTCGAGAAGACGCCAAGTACAACTTTAATGAGCCTCTTTTGGAGCGTCTGCTAGGCCAAGACAATTTCGACCGTGATGTCATCGTCAGCATGCTGTTCCTGCAGCCCGGGCGACATGCCGGCGAGGGAGGTGACGTGGCGCGGATTTGCCAGGCCGCCGAGCAGCGCATTCCAGGCTTGCGAACCAGGCGAACCGAATTGGTGGGTAGCCATGCCGCCCTTCTGGGCCTGCTCGCCGAACGGCTGTGGACGGTCTTGGAGGTTCGGCCGCTGGTCGCGCCCGCTTGACGCTATCAAGGGCTCCCCCACTGGAACTCCTCGCGATATAGCCTGCAAGACCCGCGCTTGTGCCTGGTGATACCAGCGCTCCATCGGAGCCGCGAATTCCCTTGGCGCCATGAAGGCTCGGCCCGAGTGACCGATGCGAGGGCTCCCCGTCAAGGGATCCAGGCCCGCTTGGTCCCGTCGCGCGCATGGGCAAGGAATCGTCTGTTGACGACCCATCGGAGGCAGTCAAAGTGCCCCCCCACCCCTTTCATGAATCTGGACTCCCGACGACCTCGCGCCGTTTCTTCTCCTGTGCCCATGAGCACGGATCGAGCCACCCTCGACTTCCTCAACAGTTTCGACGAGGAAGCGCGCAACGAGGGCACTGATTGGCACCGAGAAGGCTCGGTGGTCCAGATCTTCGGAAACCATCTTCAAATTGACGCCAGGGTTCAGGTGGATGACACGCTCTACCGCACACGGTTGTCCCTCAAGGGAGATCGCTGGGTGGGCGAGTGTTCCTCCGGCAACGCCTCTAGCGCGGCCGTTTATGCCACGATGCTAGAGCGCCTTGAGCGGGGCGACGCCCTGCCGGAGTCACCCAACGAGGTCGGTGAGAAATCGATTCAAGAGCTGGTCGAGGAAGCCCTGGAACGGTCGCTGGAAGAGGCGGAGGAACAATACCTCGCGAAGCTGGAGAAGCGCTACCGGCGCTATGAGATGGAGGGCGAGATATACGATCATGATTTGGTGAGGCTCAATCCCAAGTGGGAAGTGGAGAGCTTTGACCCGCTCGATCTCTGGCCGGTGAAGCCGACCAACATCCTCGAGTTTTGGAATTACATCGCCTACCTCTTCGAGAAGAAGAACCAGCGTTATCCGAAATTCATGGAGAGCGTGACGGATCTCACCGCCACCCATGAACGCATGCGTTCATGGGTATGGGAACGGGAAGTTCAGAGCTGGAAGGATCGGATTAGCGACGTCGTCCGCCAGCCGTCGCCGATTGAGGCCGAGACGGTGGATCTTCGCTTGTTGATCACGACCACGGAGGCCAAGCTCCAGAGCCGCTCGGTTGACGTGGAACCGGACGAATCCGTGGATTCAGAATCCGAAGAGGGTTCGGGCGCCGAAGAATCGGCGGAACCCGGCGGCGAGACAAAACTTTCCTTCGAGACCTTTGCCAGCAAGGACGATGTGGAGGCGCTCGTCACTAAATACGCGCAGGGAGCCCTCCGTTTTTCCTCGGTCGCCAATCTGTTATGGGCGCACTATCTCCAACACTGGGAAACCTCCGGTTCGCCGGAGATCCGTTTGGATCAGCGACGGGGCGTCGAGCTTCTCAATCAGCTGTTTCATCAGCCGGCTCTGCGAGACCACCTCATCACGCTCGATGAGAATGCCTTTCTCTACTTCGAGGAACCCATGCGCTGGGTTTGTGAGGATGACCCGATGGAGGAAAACTGTTTCGTCTTGCGCCTGACCAATGCGGAGGGGGAGCCCATTCCCCATGCCCTGCGCGTCTTGCCGGGAGCCGAGATGCTCTACCTCTCGGACGAGGCGGTTTTCCGCGGACCGGATGGATGGGACGAGGCGGAAATTCAGCCGCAATACCATGTGCCAAGGGCGGCGGCCGCCACGCCGGGAGGCGTTGAGTTTTTGGCCAGGATCGGATCACCCCTGCCCGAATCCTTGGTCGGCCAAGTGGAGGACCGTTCCCTGCAGGTTCGCATTTCTCTCGAGCTGCGTGGAAAGGCCGGATCCGAGACTGAAGTCGTGCACCTGCGCGTGGTGGCGGAAGACGGAGAGGGACTGCGGCGGGAAGAATTCCGCAAGGACGAATGGAAGATCGTCTTTCAACCCCTCGCTGGAGGCGCCAAGTTGATGCGTTTCAATCGGCAATTGCTCCACCGATTTCCCTTTCTCATCGAGCCCATCGTCTCCTCCTGGGACGGACAGGAAGGCGCCTTCCGGGTTCGCTTGACCCGGAATTTCCCAGAGCGGTTTCAAGCCTGGGCGAAGGCGCTGCCGAAGGAAGTTGACCTCGAACTCGATGATTCCCTCGGTTCGATCATGGATCGATCCGTGGAAGCCTCCCTCCAATTCGAGATTCAGGAGCGGGACATGGACTGGTTCGATCTGCGCATTCGCGTTAACGCGGAGGGGCTCGAATTGAGCGACAAGGAGATTCGCGCCCTCGTGGAGGCTCGCGGGGATTTTGTCAGAATGAAAGACGGGCGATGGTTGCGACTGGACTTCAGCCTGGACGAGGAACAGCGAAAGGCGATTGATCGCATGGGCTTGGATCCCTTCGATCTCTCTGGGGAGACGCACCGGATGCACGTGCTGCAACTGGCCGATCCCGCTTCCAAGGAAGTGTTCGACGCGGCCACCTGGGAGCGGATTTCGGAACGCGCTTCCTCCTTGAAACTCCAGGTGAACCCGAAGCTGCCTTCCGAGCTCAGCAATGTTTCCCTGCGCCCCTACCAGGTCGATGGCTTCCAATTTCTCGCCTATCTCTCGACCAATCGGTTTGGCGGTATTCTGGCCGATGACATGGGCCTCGGGAAGACCTTGCAGGGACTGACTTGGCTGCTTTGGCTGCGCTCGCGTCACGACGAGGAACTGATTTCTCCCAGTCTTGTGGTGTGTCCCAAATCCGTTCTGGATGTTTGGGCGGGCGAAGTGAAGAAGTTCGCGCCTTCCATGCGGATCCAGGTGCTTCGCAGCAAGGAGGAACTGGACATGGAGCGTCTGGAGAAGGATCTCGACATGCTGGTGCTCAACTACGCGCAGCTCCGGGTGTGCATCGATTCACTCAAAGCGGTGAAATGGTTGGCGGTCATTCTCGATGAAGGCCAGCAGATCAAGAATCCCGACTCCAAGGCGGCGAAGAGTTCCCGTCTCTTGGAAGCCAGCAACCGCTTGGTGCTGACGGGAACGCCCCTGGAAAACCGTCTGCTCGACATCTGGAGCCTCATGGCCTTCGCCATGCCGGGCGTGTTGGGTGATCGAAAGTATTTCCGCGAGCATTTCGATCGGAGAAAGGACGTTCAGGCTCAGGCCCGATTGTCGTCGCGCCTGCGACCCTTCATGCTGCGCCGAACGAAGGACCAGGTGGCGATGGATCTGCCGCCGCGCATCGAGGAAGACGTCCTTTGCAAGATGGAGGAAGAGCAGGCGCAACTCTATGAGGACGAGTTGGCTCGGATTCAGTCGATTCTTGTGGGCAGCGAGACGGACGACCAGCTGCGAAAGAACAGCTTTGTCATTCTCCAGGGATTGATGCGCTTGCGCCAGATCTGCTGCCACCCGGGCTTGATGGACCCGGATTACCTCGAAGCGCCAAGCGCCAAGCTGACGGCCCTTTTCTATCTGCTGGACCAGCTGCAGGAGGAGGGTCACAAGGTTCTCGTGTTCAGTCAGTTCACGAGTATGCTGGAGATCATCCGCAAGAAGCTGGAAACCCTCAACCGGCCGCACTGTCTCTTGACCGGTCAGACGAAGAACCGGCAGGAAGTGGTGGAGAACTTCCAGAAAAGCAAGGAGGCCACTTGTTTCTTGCTGTCTCTCAAAGCCGGAGGCAGCGGCCTCAACCTCGCCGCCTCTTCTTACGTGGTCCTCTACGATCCGTGGTGGAACCCCGCGGTGGAGAATCAGGCCATCGACCGAACTCACCGGATTGGGCAAACCAATAAGGTAATCGCCTATCGGCTGCTCATGCGGGACAGCGTTGAAGAAAACATCCGTCTTTTACAGAAGCAGAAGGCAGCTCTCGTGACGGGGATATTGGGCGAGGAGAGTTTCACGCGCAATTTGCGGCGCGAGGACCTCACCTTCCTTTTCGGTGAAGCCCAGGTGGAAGACTGAAGCTTGGGCCCTGCCCATCCTGTCCTGGATGTGCTCGGTGCCTCTGCGTGTACCTCATTGACAAGAGTCTCCGAGGGAGGCCGGTCTCGTCCTCGACGGCCGTGACCTTCGCGTAGCCACTCGCCGCGCTCAGTTCACCGTCGGTGGAAGCCATGCGGAACGCGGGGAAAGCTAGTTTGAATTCTGAAATCTCCATCGCTTCCGCGTTTCCCGAAAAGGTCGCACAGAGGCACAGAGGCAAAGGGATGAGCAAGTGCTTCTGTGAGTCCTACACCTGCAAGGGAAGGCGGTCGTCCTCGACCGCCGTGACTTTCCCGTAGCAACGCGCCACTGAATTGGGGAAAAGAGGCAATGCGGGATTGCGGGTTCATTTCTTGAAGTCTGATCGTTTGGGCATTTCCATCAAGGGTCTCACAGAGGCACAGAGGACACAGGGTTGGAAAACAATCGAGCAAGCGCCTCCGTGTGCTCTGTGCCTCTGTGAGAGAATTCTTTCCGAGGGACTGCGGTCGTTCTCGACCGCCGTGATGTTCCCGTAGCAACGCGCCAGGCTGAAGGCCCCACGTTTGGGGAAAAGGGGCAATGCGGAATTGCGAGTTCATTTGCTGAAGTCCAATCGTTTGAGCATGGGTGGCCGGTGTCATCACCTTCTTCGGTTTTCGCCGAGGATAGGAATCGAGACTTGATGGGTCAGCCAGGCCACTGATCCAGGACACGGATCTCACGGATGGTTTGAATGGCTTTGGCAAGCCATCCATCCGTGGCATTCGTGGTTCCCTGTAGAACGACAATTAGAATTCCCCGGTAACGACAACTAAGATTCCCCACATTAGGGGGGCGGCGCTGGGGTGTCTGGGCGAGGTGCACGGCGATGATCAGCGCCGTGCAGTACCGGAAATTGATGAAAATCTACCGAGAGACCGACAACCTCAGTGAAAGCGCCCGCAAGGCGGGCATCGACCGAAAAACAGCCCGCAAGTGTATCCACGGAGGGCCGCCCCAAGGCCGTCGTGGCCCCCGGACATGGCGGACGCGAGAGGATCCCTTCGAGGGCGTCTGGAAAGAGATCGAGGGCCTACTCAAGCAGTGCCCGAACATCAAGGCGGTGCGCCTGCTTGCCGAACTGTAGCGACGCCATCCGGAGCGCTTCGAGGATGGTTGTCTGCTGCGAACCCTCCAAAGAAGACTCAAGCAATGGCGACAGCAGCACGGCGAGACACCGGAACTCTACTTTCCACAAGAACATCGCCCTGGAGAACGGCTGCAATTGGATTGGTTTGAGGGGAAGTCCCTCGGGATCACCATCGCCGGAGAGCCTTTCGTGCATCTGCTCTGCCACACAGTGTTGCCGTTCTCGAACTGGGAGTGGGCCATACCGGCGCGCAGCGAATCGTTTCTCTCCCTGAAGCGAACCTTGCAGGCGACCTTGTTTCAGTTAGGCAAAGCGACTTCGATATGTCAGACGGATAACAGCTCGACGGCCACTCACCAACTCCGTCGAGGCAAGAGGCAGCGGGGCATTAACGAGGTCTATGCGTTGTTGTTAGCGCATTACGACATGGAGGCGGCGACAACCAACATTGGCTCACCCCATGAGAACGGTGACGTCGAAAGCGCGCACGGCCATTTGAGATCCTACCTCAATGACAGTCTCGATCTGCGCGGTCACCGCGACTTCGAGAGCGAGGAACATTATCAGGCCTTCCTGGCTCGCAATTGCCAAGAACGCAATGGCAATCGCCGCGAAGCACTCGCCCTCGAATAGATGCACGCCTTGCCGAGTCATGCCCTGCCCGAGTACGAGGTGTCGGATTGCCGGGTGAGCAAGGATGGAGTGGTTCGCGTGGCCAAGATCGGCTATTCGGTGTCGGCGAGATGGGCGGGCGCACGGCTTCGAGCGCATCTCTATGAGGATCGAATCGAGCTCCTGGACGGCCGATTGGTGGTGGAGATTCTCGAAAAGCGCTACGGAGACCGCGGCACCTACGTCAACTGGCGACACCTGCTGGAGGCCCTGCGAAGAAAGCCCGGCGCGTTTCGTCGCTACCGCGAGCAGTTCTTTCCCTCGCTGATCTGGAGGAAAGCCTACGACACTTTCCAATCGGCCTTCTCCGAGGGGAGAGCCGAACGTGATTATTTGGATTTGTTAGCCCTTGCGCTGCCGGAGTCTCAGCAGAAACGCGTGGAAGAGGTTGTGGCGAGGTTGATGCAGCAAGGGGCCCTGACTCTGGACGCGGCGCGCCGTGAGCTCGGCGCCCCTGAGAGCACGAGCCATCGAGCGTTGTGCATTGACGCTCTGGAGGCGGATCTAAACGCCTACGATGATCTTCTCATCGAAGACAAAGACTAACGTTACCGTTACAATGACACAGAAACAAGAAGTGACGCTTAAGGCGATGGCGCCAATGTTACGGAGTTTTCGTTTGACTTCGATCTAGCAGCCTTGGATGAGATCACGGAGAGAGCGCGTGGAGAGAGCTGGGACTACCCGGAATATCTGCGGCGCCTCTGCGAAGTGGAATGGGAGGCGCGCCACGGTCACAAGCTCGAGCGTTTGCTGAAAGGGGCGAAGTTGCCCGAAGGCAAGACTTTGGCGATTCTCGACGAGACGAAGCTCTCACAGAAGCTTCGAAGAACTCTCAAGCAACTCATCGACGGAGGTTTCGTGGAGAGACGCGAGAACGTCATTGCTTTCGGACTACCGGGGCGAGGAAAGACCCATTATCTGAGCGCCGTGGCTCACGAGCTGATTATCCGTCATCAGTATCGCGTGCTGTTTGTCCCGACATTCAAACTCGTCCAGCAATTGTTAGCAGCCAAATCCTCCTTGAATCTCGAGGCAATGCTGAAAAAGTTAGACCGCTACCACGTCGTGATCCTCGACGACCTAGGATATCCCCAGCGTTTCATAAAATGGTCAGTCAGGCCATCATGTAGTAGGCGATTTCTTCTTCGACGGCCTGATTGCCTCCGAGTGTCAATGTGAGTCGACCTCGAGGGCGAGTCAGACGTCCGGCACGCTGGATGATTTTGCGGCGAATCGTGCCGAGTCCTTCAAAGATCCACTCCGCAGCCCTTTTGGGGGACGATTTGCGTGACCGCTCCGCAGATCGCATCTGCATTTCGCGTGTGAGATTGTGGGTGAGGATACTGGCCAAAAAGAAAGCTTCGTTGGCGGCACGTCGCTTGGCCGGAATATAGTCCATCTGGGCCTGGCTCTTGACTTCGCCAAAAATCTTCTCCTGAGAGCCACGCCCTTCATGAAATTTCACCACATGAGCGGCCGTGTTTGTCTTGTTGGTGATGATCGCCTCGTATTCATAGTTCTCCTCGACTGGTTCGAAAAGATCCAGTTGGAGCGGTCCTTTGCGCTGAGTGCGCCTCATGGTTCGAATGCACAAAATGCGCGCTTTGCGCACTCAACTTTTTGGCTTCCAGCGGATTTCGAAGTGATGAGTTTTTCCCTCTCCGCCTCGGGTTCGGGACCAGCGACGGCGCTTCTCAATGATGCCCTTGAGTTCCACAAGCCGCTCGAAAGGCACCGAGAACGTATATTCCAGGCCAAGGGTCTTTGCCTCTGAAACCATCTGATCGCTGAAAAACGCGCTGTCGGCGCGCAACTCGATCTGCACATCAGGCAGCACCTTGCGAATCTTTTCCACGCAGTAGCGAAGAAATTCCACCGCGCCATTGGAGTCATGGACGTTGCCACTTCGATGAAGGTAATCGAGAATCTGTCTGGTTTGGGAGATCGTCGCGAGCAGTGGATAATAACTCGCGAGTGAGAAGTTCTGTAACTGGATCATCATGCGGCGAAGCGTGAACCTTCGGAGCGAGTGAAGTCTATTTTATCAAGGATGAATTTTCGGAACGCTGAACCTTTTCCGCCGTGGTGCAAAAATCCAGGCAGCGTGTTTTTCAAGGCGGCTGAGACAATCATTTCCGAAGGCAGCACGTCTGGGCGGATGGTTCGGATCCAGGTTCCAAAGTGTTTCCAGACCAGACCGTCACATGTCATGGCAAGGTACTGTAACATGCCCTGAGCGATCATGCCGGTCTGCACAAACACATGATATGCGTGCATCTTTCTCTGCACCTGTCTGCGATATTTCTCGGTAGTCCGGTGGAGGTATTGGTTACCATTGCGACGCTTGAGCGGTCGCATAGCGGCCATCCAGAAATGGTATCCGAATGAGCCGACCGAATGCACCGCTTGCTTGAAAGCGACTTCGATCTTGAAACGCAAACTGTAGAGCAAGATGATCTCCTGAGCTTCCATGGTGAGGTCGGTAGACAAGAGGATGATCCGCCCTCTCGTGGGATGATCGACGAGAATGAAGCGGACCATCGCCCCGGCGGGCTTCCACAACAGATCCACCGACTTGAACCGGACAGAGATGTTTCTCTCCCCATATACGGGACTGGGAACGGAACTGAAGCCGCCCGTTCCAAAGACATTCTGGAGCTTCACCGCAGCGCCATACTTTTTCGGTCGTCCGCGTTTGCGTTTGCGTGGCACTGCCGCAGGCCGAAAGCCGGTTGTCGTGCGTCGAACCCTCGTGACCAGCACACCGGAACGCCCCTTGGTGCTCCGGATCACCTTTCCGTTGGCGTAGTAGGCGTCGGCCAGCAAGACGAACTCCTGACCTCTACAGACGGATGCGAGCATCTCGTTGGCCTTGTCGATCAAGGTTCTCCTGTCGCGGTTTGAAGTGACGATACCTTCGTGAATGCGTGCACAGACCGGAACGCAGAAGAAGTATCCGCCAACCTGACAGAGCACGCCGAAGGCCTGAAAGGAATGGCTCATGATGAAGTGAGGCTTGGAATTGGACTCGGACTGTTGATGCAGATACTTCACCGCAGGCATCTTGCGGCCCTCCTTGGACTTCTTGATGCCGTCGAGAACCAGGACGGGGCGACAACCGATCTTGTAGACAGGGAAGTGCTTGATCACGATGGCGAACCAAAGTTCTGCAAGCCGGTCCGTCTTCAACGGCATTGCTGTGGAAGAAATGGAGTAAGTGCTCATAGGAGTGTTCTGACAAACCGAGAGCGCGGACGAAACTGGAAACCCCGAGGAGGTCATTGCGCACGGAGAAAGCGGCCAAGACGAGCAGAAACCAGAGCAAGGTGCGGGCTCTCGAGAAAGCGGGTCGCAGAAGACAGACGATATTCCACCAAGCTCACATCTGACCGATAAATCAGCTCAGTTTTCTTGCCCAAAGTGTTAGTTTATGTTGCGTTATATGCCGTCTGCCCTTAAGGTCTTGTGTGAAAAAAAACACAAAAAGACAGGCGGCAAATCCGGCAAAAAAAACGCTTCTCGGAGCTATCAGCCGATCTCTCAGGCCCTGAGCGACCCCAGAGTCTTTGCTGATACCGAACTCGGAAACGGTATTCGCGCTCATGGGATGGTCAACCTTTTTCGGGCCGTCTTCGGTGAGGCACGCCGCATCGATGGCGAATGCCCAGGGGCCATCCTTGCCAGCGATTCCGTAAGATAGGCGGCTGAGGCGGCTCAAGCCCTGTATTTTTGGGTAATTCGGATCGGCAGCGCCCATTTTTGACCCCATGGCAAATTCGCATTCGTTATTTCATCTTTTTTAAGCTTGTTTCTGTAATAGTCTTATATTACAGTGCGCCGGACGAACCGACCTTCATGCCAAGCAGAAACTCCCTGCCCCCCACCGAACGCCAGATTCGCAGCCGCCTCCGCCAGCTCCTCGACCAGGCCGAAGGCTTCCTTCACGGCTCGCCCATCGAACTCTCTCGTAAATGCGGCAAGCCCACTTGCCGTTGCGCTTCCGACGACTCCTTGCGCCATCGCTCCTTGGCCATCGGTCAGACTCGCAAGGGCAAGACCACCATGCTGCACGTCCCCAGACCGTTGGAAGCTCAGGCGAGACGCTGGATCGATGATTTCCAGAAGGCGAATGCTCTGCTGGAAGCCCTCGACGAGCAGGGGCGCCTCCGACTCGAGGAGGCAAAAACCAAGGCCAGAGCGGCGAGTAGCTCCGCCAAGAAGAAGGGCAAGACCGGTAAGAAATCAGCCGGCAAAGCCAAGTCCGGGCGCAATTCTCCACCAAAAAAGAAGCGACCATTCTCACGCGACTACTAACTTACGCGGACAAGATTTTCAGCCTCCGCCAACAGTGGAGGCTGCGGGTGCGTGACTCTCGTCCCAAACCACAGATTCCCACTCGAGTTTTCCCGGCAGCATTCTTCGCCATGTTCTGCTGCCGGTTACCAAGCTTCAACGAACTCGAGCAACACCGGAACAAGAGCAGCTGGACCCGTTGGCTCGGTAATCACCGTTTGCCCAGCGCCGACGAACTGGCGTATGTCTCCGAGCGCATCGAGCCTGACAGTGTGCGAGGGTGTCTCGGACACATTTACTTCTGCCTCAAACGCAACAAAATCCTTGCCCCACAGCGCGGTTGGATGCTTGCCGCCGTCGATGGTCACGAAACTCACTGTAGCTACAAACGTTGTTGTCCAAAGTGTCTCCAACGCCGGATCGCCGTCGGAGACGAGGTCAAAACACAGTTCTACCACCGCTTGGTCGCGTTTCAGATTATCTGTGAGGATTTTCAATTGCTTCTCGACGTGGAAATGCTTGAGCCTGGTGAAGACGGAGATCCTGGTGAAGACGGAGATCCTGGAGACGACGAAGTCGCTGCGGCTATACGGCTGATAACTCGCGTCCTTAAGGACCACCCACGCTGCTTTGACGTGCTCACTGCCGATGCGCTCTACCTGCGTCCCTCCGTGATCAATCTTCTTGAAGACCACGGCAAATACCTTGTTGCCGTACTCAAGGATAATCAGCCTGAGCTATTGTCCGAAGCCCGCACGCTCCTGCCCCTTGAGGAGCAAGAGCCAGAATCATTTGAGACTCCGGCTGCACCGGGCAAGCCCGCGCGGCACGTTCATTTACAAGAGGCTGAGGGCTTCTGCACTGAATCCATTCACACTCCTCTTCGCGTTGTTCATTCCCATGAGACTGGCATCCGTCGCGAGCGCGTCGCTGGGGATTGGGTCGAGACTCCCATCGATAGCCACTGGTGGTGGGCGACGACCATGCCCCGCTCAATGGCCGATGCCAAGACCATCTTCCATTTCGGGCACGACCGTTGGAAGGTCGAAAACGAAGGCTTTAACGAACTCTGCTCCCGCTGGCATTCCGGTCATTGCTATCATCATCATCCCAATTCCATTCTCGTTCTGTGGCTGATCATGTTCATGGCCCACGCCGTGTTCCACTGCTTCCACAAGCGCAACTTGAAGCCAGAGATACGCCGTGGACACACGGCCATCTATTTTGCCCGTCAAATCGCCGCCTCCATGCGAGAGGATCGATGGTGGCCGCCACCGGCTCCGGGCTGAGGAACGCCCGCCCTGCGCTCTCGGTAACCTTGGGTTCACGTCCGCCATCGGAGCGGTCTGGCTTCCTGTTGCCTATTGCCGACAGGGGGATCCATTTCGCGGCTCGAGCCCTCCGAAATTCGCCCGAGAACCGCCACACGAAACTGTTCGCCCTCTTAGCGCCAGCTTCAACACGCTCAACACCCACCAATTCAGGCCATTACGACTCTTTCCGACGCCGTCTTACGGAATCGCTGGATTTCACCCCTTGACAATGTGCACGCCCAGGGTTACCAGTACGGTTACGCTTACGAACCGAACTCGACCAGCGATCGCGTGAACACCCTGACGGCACCCTTCTTGAAGCAAACGGTCTACTCCCACGAATCCGGAAGAGATGCCCTCATCAGCGTGAGTAACCGGGTGGGTTTTCAGATCGGTTCCTGTATGACCCCTGACACGGGAGGCGTGATCGTCTCCCAGCGTGATGGAGACTCTGGCGATGAAGATTACGCCTATGCTTACGACAAGATCGGTAATTAGAAAATTTGAGAAATGGCTGCTTTATTAAATGATGAGGAAATATTCGCCTTGGGAATGATTATGGTGGGCGTGTGCATGATTGTTTGGAAACGCGCAATCAGCGAGTTTATATACAAACATCGTTTTTGGATATACAAATCCAAACATCGTTCTTGGATATACGAACATCATCGTTCTTGGATATACGAACATCATCGTGCTTGGATGTGCAAATATTGTGCTTGGATGGACAAACAGGATGAGCGTCGGGACATTTGGCTCCTTCTATACTTGTCTGGGATGATGTACGTAGCGGGTGGGGTATTATTATTATTATTGTGCTGGTTGATAGCGTGTCACTAAGAAACCGTCCATGAATATGATGAATATGATTAAACAGTTGGTTGCCGTATCCTTGTTTGTAGGAGTGAGCCCCAGTGCCTGGGGGCAGAAATCCCTAAAAATGGAAGCCGGAGGCATACAAATCGTAGGCAGACAAGAGAATGAGGAGTTCAATAGTGTCCGTCCCTTTAATCAACAGCTTGGAACTAAAGTGGCCATCATAGTCCGGGGGGGAAGGCTTGATTGCTATCAACACGGACGATTCGAAGCTCAGCGCTTTCCATGATGACAAGGGAAAGGATCTGCTAGTGAACGAGGGCTTTGGTGGCGATGGATTTGGTTTCTCCAAAGTCAACGATGAAGGTAATTTCGGCATGGTGGAAATTCGTGCGAGCGGTGTCCCTACCAAAGGGTCGAGTGTCGTGCAAGTGAAAGGCTCGCTTGATGTTTCGCATGGAACCAAATCCAAAGCCGAGAGATCTGCCGAATTGACGCTTAAGCCAGGTGCCAAGCTCGAAGTAGGAGCTTATTCCTTCGAGATCAAGAAAGTCGACAAGCGTACAGTCGACAAGCGTACCTTTGGAGTGGATCCTATGGAGATCACTCTAACGATTGGAAAAGAGTTGACTGCGATTCGTGCTTTCCGTTTTTTCGATGCAAATGGTGAGGAAGTGAAGGTAAACTCTACCGGAACGGCTACTACTAAGGTATTCAATAAAATCACTGTGGAACGCTCCTTTGGCCTCAGTAAAGTAATAACTTCCGGGATGCTTGAACTCCATATTTGGCAAGATTTAAAGACCACGACCATTCCAATCAAACTCTCGGTTGGTTTGGGGTTCTAGAATATTGATTCCAAGATGATCGGTTTCCAGGAAACGGCAGCAGTCCCATTTAGTAGAGACGCGGAAACCGCCACGCTTGGTGTCGTAGGCGATCCCCGTCCTGGAAATGCAGACTCAGGCCCCGAGCGGCAAGGGTAGACGGGTGAAATCGCGGATCCTGGCAACATCTGCCTGCTCTCTTCTATAGTTTTTCTAGAAAATACTTTTACTTTGACAAACATGGCTAAAATGGGTGAGCATGAAGCCCTTAGACGACATGCTCACCCTTGTGAAGACCGCCTGCAAGTATGTGGAACGATCTCTTCTGGATTTTGCCATTCATCAGCTCAATGACAAGCTGCGATCACTGGGCCCGGAATCTGTCGAGCAGTTGTCTGACGCTCTGCAGGTAGCCTTCCAAGAAGCCGGGAAAGCGACCCTTCAAAGCTTCCTCCAGGAGTGTGAAGCACAGTTCGGCACCACGGAGACAGTTGACGGTCAGGTCTACCGGCGGACGACGACGGAGCGGAAGGATTTTCTGACTCGATTCGGTGAGATCTCCGTGGACCGGGGTCTCTATTACTTGAGCGGTGACGCCGATCCAGAGAGTCGAGGCAAGGCCGACCCATCGAGAAATGACCGGAAGTTGTGGATGAGAGCGGTCGGGGCATCATGAAGAGTTCAACCATTTACCAAAACAACTGAACTCCAATGAAAACCACCAACCACCCCACCGAATCCGCATCTATCCTCGGCCAGGAAGGAGCAAGCACCGTCTGCCAGAACGCCCTTGAGGCCACCCTGCGACAAGGAGCCCAAATGCTTCTTCAGGCCGCCATCGACAACGAAGTCTCCAACTACATTCAAGCCCATCAACATCAGCGTGATGACCAGGGTCATCGCCAAGTCGTCCGCAGCGGCCATCTTCCTGAAGCGGCAACTTCAGACTGGAATAGGGAACGTTCCTGTTCGGCAGCCCAGGATCAATGATCGCCGATCAGGCCAGCGGTTCACCAGCGCCATCCTTCCGCCGTACCTACGCCGAGTCGCTTCACTGGACAACCTCATCCCAGCACTCTACCTGCGAGGAATCTCAACCTCCGAGATGAGTCGAGCCTTAGAGCCGATCCTCGGTGAGAACGCATCGGGACTTTCTGCAGCCAACATCGTTCGACGAGGAAGAGCAATGGGAGAAAGAACGCGAGCAATGGAGCAAGCGTGACCTCAGCGACAAGGAATACGTCTATCTCTGGGCCGACGGGATCTACTTCAATGTCAGGCTCAATGACGACCGCCCGTGTGTTCTCGTCATTGTCGGCTCCTTACCCGATGGAACCAAGGAATTGGTAACCACCAGCGATGGAGAACGAGAGAGCAAACTGTCCTGGAAAAATGTGCTCAGAGATCTCGAGAAACGAGGATTGAAGATCCCCTCGAAATTGAATATCGCCGATGGAGATCTCGGGTTCTGGAGTGCCTTGGAAGAGGAGTACCCGACAAGCAAACAGCAACGATGTTGGGTGCACAAGACAGCCAACATCCTCGACAAGCTGCCCAAGAAAGTGCAGCCCCTTGCCAAGGAACGCATCCATGAAATCTACATGGCGGAAACAAAGAAAGCCGCCTTGGAAGCCTATGACGAGTTTCTCAAGCTCTACGAAGCCAAGTATCCGAAAGCGTGCGCCTGCCTGAAGAAAGACAAGGAAACTCTACTAACGTTCTACGACTTTCCAGCCGAGCACTGGAGACACATCCGGACGACAAATCCGATAGAGTCGACGTTTGCCACGGTACGCCATCGAACTCGACAAACCAAAGGATGTGGATCGAGGAAAGCAACCCTTTCAATGGTCTACAAGCTCGGGCTGGAAGCCGGGAAAGGCTGGCGTCGACTCAACGGGTATCGTCAACCCCATAGTTTCATAAATCGGGGCAAGAATCCCAAGAAAATAGTGGCAGGGGCCTTTGGGATAAGGTTGATTTGGAATCTACCAAAACACCAAACACTTCAACCCAAAAGCCACCTACAGTGAGAGTAGCACGACGTACGATTCATGCAAAGTCCAGAACGATTCCGGCGATCAAATTTGAAAATCAAGAACTGACCTCTTTCGGCGGTCTCGTTATCTTTCAGAAGCTCTTTCAGGAATTGGATCTGGAGGGGAAGCTTCAGCAGTGCTTTGGTCCACTGGATCGGCGCATGTCCCGCTTCTACAAGTTCCACAAGGTTTTCATGTGTCTTATCGTGCATCTTATACTGGGCTACCGGATGCTTCGCGATTTGGACTACTACCGAGATGATCCCCTTGTGCGACAGGTTTTGGGGATGCACCAATTGCCCAGTGTCCCAACGATGAGCCGGATGTTGGGAGAGGTCGATTGTCAAAGCCTTGAGAGGATGAGGGAGATGAATCATTTCGTTTGCCTGTCGCGACTTCAGGAGGAGGGAATCAAACGCATCACGCTTGATTTGGACGGAAGCGTGCAGAGCACGAGTCGCCATGCGGAAGGGACGGCTGTGGGATTTAACAAGAAGAAAAAAGGCGAGCGCAGTTATTATCCACTGCTCGCGACGATCGCTCAAACCGGACAAATCTTCGACTTCCTTCATCGAAGTGGCAACGTCCATGACTCCAATGGCGCGGTGGAGTTCCTCCGTTCCTGCGTGGAGAAGATTCGCAAGGTGCTGCCTGATGTGCAGATCGAGTTGCGCGCCGACAGCGCGTTTTTCAGCAATCAGATGGTTTCAGAGGCAAAGACCCTTGGCCTGGAATATACGTTCTCGGTACCTTTCGAGCGGCTTGTGGAACTCAAGGGCATCATTGAGAAGCGCCGTCGCCGGTCCCGAACCCGAGGCGGAGAGGGAAAGGTTCATCACTTCGAAATCCGCTGGAAGCCAAAAAGTTGGGCGCGCAAAGCGCGCATTTTGTGCATTTGAACCATGAGGCGCACTCAGCGCAAAGGACCGCTCCAACTGGATCTTTTCGAACCAGTCGAGGAGAACTATGAATACGAGGCGATCATCACCAACAAGACAAACACGGCCGCTCATGTGGTGAAATTTCATGAAGGGCGTGGCTCTCAGGAGAAGATTTTTGGCGAAGCCAAGAGCCAGGCCCAGATGGACTATATTCCGGCCAAGCGACGTGCCGCCAACGAAGCTTTCCTTTTGGCCAGTATCCTCACCCACAATCTCACACGCGAAATGCAGATGCGATCTGCGGAGCGGTCACGCAAATCGTCCCCCCAAAGGGCTGCGGAGTGGATCTTTGAAGGACTCGGCACGATTCGCCGCAAAATCATCCAGCGTGCCGGACGTCTGACTCGCCCTCAAGGTCGACTCACATTGACACTCGGAGACAATCAGGCCGTCGAAGAAGAAATCGCCTACTACATGATGGCCTGACTGGCCATTTTATGAAACGCTGAGGTGAACCTTCGGAGCGAGTGAAGTCTATTTTATCAAGGATGAATTTTCGGAACGCTGAACCTTTTCCGCCGTGGTGCAAAAATCCAGGCAGTGTGTTTTTCAAGGCGGCTGAGACAATCATTTCCGAAGGCAGCACGTCTGGGCGGATGGTTCGGATCCAGGTTCCAAAGTGTTTCCAGACCAGACCGTCACATGTCATGGCAAGGTACTGTAACATGCCCTGAGCGATCATGTCGGTCTGCACAAACACATGATATGCGTGCATCTTTCTCTGCACCTGTCTGCGATATTTCTCGGTAGTCCGGTGGAGGTATTGGTTACCATTGCGACGCTTGAGCGGTCGCATAGCGGCCATCCAGAAATGGTATCCGAATGAGCCGACCGAATGCACCGCTTGCTTGAAAGCGACTTCGATCTTGAAACGCAAACTGTAGAGCAAGATGATCTCCTGAGCTTCCATGGTGAGGTCGGTAGACAAGAGGATGATCCGCCCTCTCGTGGGATGATCGACGAGAATGAAGCGGACCATCGCCCCGGCGGGCTTCCACAACAGATCCACCGACTTGAACCGGACAGAGATGTTTCTCTCCCCATATACGGGACTGGGAACGGAACTGAAGCCGCCCGTTCCAAAGACATTCTGGAGCTTCACCGCAGCGCCATACTTTTTCGGTCGTCCGCGTTTGCGTTTGCGTGGCACTGCCGCAGGCCGAAAGCCGGTTGTCGTGCGTCGAACCCTCGTGACCAGCACACCGGAACGCCCCTTGGTGCTCTGGATCACCTTTCCGTTGGCGTAGTAGGCGTCGGCCAGCAAGACGAACTCCTGACCTCTACAGACGGATGCGAGCATCTCGTTGGCCTTGTCGATCAAGGTTCTCCTGTCGCGGTTTGAAGTGACGATACCTTCGTGAATGCGTGCACAGACCGGAACGCAGAAGAAGTATCCGCCAACCTGACAGAGCACGCCGAAGGCCTGAAAGGAATGGCTCATGATGAAGTGAGGCTTGGAATTGGACTCGGACTGTTGATGCAGATACTTCACCGCAGGCATCTTGCGGCCCTCCTTGGACTTCCTTGATGCCGTCGAGAACCAGGACGGGGCGACAACCGATCTTGTAGACAGGGAAGTGCTTGATCACGATGGCGAACCAAAGTTCTGCAAGCCGGTCCGTCTTCACGGCATTGCTGTGGAAGAAATGGAGTAAGTGCTCATAGAAGTGTTCTGACAAACCGAGAGCGCGGACGAAACTGGAAACCCCGAGGAGGTCATTGCGCACGGAGAAAGCGGCCAAGACGAGCAGAAACCAGAGAAAGGTGCGGGCTCTCGAGAAAGCGGGTCGCAGAAGACA
The DNA here is from genome assembly GCA_965204485.1 of Verrucomicrobiales bacterium. Taxonomy (GTDB): domain Bacteria; phylum Verrucomicrobiota; class Verrucomicrobiia; order Verrucomicrobiales; family DEV007; genus JAACDM01. The sequence goes on along the minus strand of CBDBEZ010000130.1, from coordinate 51,459 downwards.
GACGATATTCCACCAAGAAATCCAGAGATCCATAACAAATGATTTGATTTTCCTAGACATTCGCATATATAAGCTAATGACCATGAAAAAGATCAGATCACTGAAAAAAGAGTCCAGAAACTTGCGGCAAAGTTAGCTGCAATCGGGCCAATGCGGCCTGGGAGCATCAGCAAGCAATACCGAGATCGACAACGCCAGCGCGGCGTGTATTACCAACTGAGCTACACGCATAAGATGAGGAGCCGGACTGAACACGTCTGGCCAGACCACGTGAAGGGACTACGAAAAGAAACAGAGGAGTACAAGAAATTCAAGAAACTGACCACCGAACTGATCGATCTGAGCATTGAACTATCCAAGGCGAAGATCGCTCTATTACGCAGTCAAACAGACACCTCGCGAGTGAGAAGTTCTGTAACTGGATCATCATGCGGCGAAGCGTGAACCTTTGGAGCGAGTGAAGTCTATTTTATCAAGGATGAATTTTCGGAACGCTGAACCTTTTCCGCCGTGGTGCAAAAATCCAGGCAGCGTGTTTTTCAAGGCGGCTGAGACAATCATTTCCGAAGGCAGCACGTCTGGGCGGATGGTTCGGATCCAGGTTCCAAAGTGTTTCCAGACCAGACCGTCACATGTCATGGCAAGGTACTGTAACATGCTCTGAGCGATCATGCCGGTCTGCACAAACACATGATATGCGTGCATCTTTCTCTGCACCTGTCTGCGATATTTCTCGGTAGTCCGGTGGAGGTATTGGTTACCATTGCGACGCTTGAGCGGTCGCATAGCGGCCATCCAGAAATGGTATCCGAATGAGCCGACCGAATGCACCGCTTGCTTGAAAGCGACTTCGATCTTGAAACGCAAACTGTAGAGCAAGATGATCTCCTGAGCTTCCATGGTGAGGTCGGTAGACAAGAGGATGATCCGCCCTCTCGTGGGATGATCGACGAGAATGAAGCGGACCATCGCCCCGGCGGGCTTCCACAACAGATCCACCGACTTGAACCGGACAGAGATGTTTCTCTCCCCATATACGGGACTGGGAACGGAACTGAAGCCGCCCGTTCCAAAGACATTCTGGAGCTTCACCGCAGCGCCATACTTTTTCGGTCGTCCGCGTTTGCGTTTGCGTGGCACTGCCGCAGGCCGAAAGCCGGTTGTCGTGCGTCGAACCCTCGTGACCAGCACACCGGAACGCCCCTTGGTGCTCCGGATCACCTTTCCGTTGGCGTAGTAGGCGTCGGCCAGCAAGACGAACTCCTGACCTCTACAGACGGATGCGAGCATCTCGTTGGCCTTGTCGATCAAGGTTCTCCTGTCGCGGTTTGAAGTGACGATACCTTCGTGAATGCGTGCACAGACCGGAACGCAGAAGAAGTATCCGCCAACCTGACAGAGCACGCCGAAGGCCTGAAAGGAATGGCTCATGATGAAGTGAGGCTTGGAATTGGACTCGGACTGTTGATGCAGATACTTCACCGCAGGCATCTTGCGGCCCTCCTTGGACTTCTTGATGCCGTCGAGAACCAGGACGGGGCGACAACCGATCTTGTAGACAGGGAAGTGCTTGATCACGATGGCGAACCAAAGTTCTGCAAGCCGGTCCGTCTTCACGGCATTGCTGTGGAAGAAATGGAGTAAGTGCTCATAGAAGTGTTCTGACAAACCGAGAGCGCGGACGAAACTGGAAACCCCGAGGAGGTCATTGCGCACGGAGAAAGCGGCCAAGACGAGCAGAAACCAGAGAAAGGTGCGGGCTCTCGAGAAAGCGGGTCGCAGAAAACAGACGATATTCCACCAAGAAATCCAGAGATCCATAACAAATGATTTGATTTTCCTAGACATTCGCATATATAAGCTAATGACCATGAAAAAGATCAGATCACTGAAAAAAGAGTCCAGAAACTTGCGGCAAAGTTAGCTGCAATCGGGCCAATGCGGCCTGGGAGCATCAGCAAGCAATACCGAGATCGACAACGCCAGCGCGGCGTGTATTACCAACTGAGCTACACGCATAAGATGAGGAGCCGGACTGAACACGTCTGGCCAGACCACGTGAAGGGACTACGAAAAGAAACAGAGGAGTACAAGAAATTCAAGAAACTGACCACCGAACTGATCGATCTGAGCATTGAACTATCCAAGGCGAAGATCGCTCTATTACGCAGTCAGACAGACACGCCAGGCAAAGAGAAACCGGTCTGAGAACTTCCCACTCACGAGAGACACGCCAGGCAAAGAGAAACCGGTCTGAGAACTTCCCACTCACGAGATCGTGTGTTTCGATTCATTTTTTGCCCTCTCCATGTCTCTCGCGGCGGCACATCTCTTATCTCGGAATTCGTTCTCAGGCGCTTTTCCTACCGCTTCCTTTTCGCCCATGAAAATCTGCCGATCAACCGGAAGGAATCCCTTTTCACCGGCGATGCCAAGCTCCACCACTTGGTGACCTGTGACATAGCGGTTCTCCGTGTGGTCCCAGTGCAAAGAGGAGCCCTCGACCTTCTTGCCCCGTCGCACCTTGATTGTGTCGTCGTAACTGATTAGCGCATCTAACAAGCTCTTGACAGCTTCGATAATTAAGACATCTTAACCATTGATGTCGTCCGATTCTCTTGAATCGCTCCCCACGAGAGAACTGATCCGGCTCGTCCGTGATCTACGGGAGCGGTTTGCTCAGTTGGAGGCGGAGAATCTGAAGCTTCGCGAGGAATTGGATGAGTTGAAGCGCAAGCAGAACAGATCGGCGGCTCCGTTCTCGAAGGGAAAACCCGAGGCCAACCCGAAAAGACCGGGACGCAAGCCGGGCCGAGGGTCCTTCCGGCGGCGGGAGGAACCGGAGATTGGGCCGGATGACAATGTTCGAAGCATGGAAGCCCGATTGCCCAAGAGGCGGTCGTCAAATTGTCCTCGATGCGGAGGCAGGCTTGGAACTCGTCTGGAGACGGCAAGCACGGTCGATGTGCCGGAAAAGATTGCCCGAGACATATCGATCTGGAAAGTGGAAGTCGAAGAATGCAGTTGTGGCTACTGCGCGCGAGGAACTCACCGGGACTTGCCGCTCGACCCACACGGGGCCACCGCTCACCGTGTGGGTCCCAGGGTTTGGTCGTTTGGACTGGCTCTGCACTATCACTTCGGGGTGACTCTACGCAAAGTTCCTCCGATTGTTCGCGAGATTTGCGGCATTGATCTCAGCCAGAGCGCCCTGACACAAGACGCCCTGAAATTGGGAAACGGCGATGGAGCGATCAGCCAAGAGGCAGAGCGAATCAAAGCAGCCGTCCAGCAATCCGATGACGTCAACACGGATGATACGGGATGGCGAACGGGGGGCAAGACGAGTTGCCTGATGGGATTCGTGAGCCGCCAGGAGAATGCGGTGTATTTTCAGATTCGATCACGCCACCGAGCCGAAGAAGTGGCCGAAGTCATTACGGCGGCCTGTGAGTGTGTGCTTGGAACCGATCGGTTCCGGAGCTACGACGCGGAGCGATTTTCGCAGATGGACATGCAAAAGTGCATGAGCCATATTGTGAAGAATCTCTCTGAAGTTCTGGAGAAGAAGCGAGGGCGTGCACGAAGTTTCTGCGAGGGACTGAAGAATTCGCTTCGACAGTGTCTGAGGCTTTGGCAGCAGTACCACAACGGCGAGTCGACTTTAAACCAATACGAGGAAGAGAGCTTGAAAAAGATCTATGAACTCGATCATTACCTGCGGGACCGGACGCTCAAAGATCCCGACAACCAACGCATGCTCAATGAGCTTGGCCGGCACTTTGACCAAGGGAATTTAACGATGTTCCTGGAGGATCCGGAGGTAGAGCCGACCAACAACATCGCCGAGCGGATGCTCAGGCCGGCGATCGTCGCCCGCAAGGTGTCGCAATGTTCCAAGACGGAGCGGGGAGCCAATGCCTACGCGGCATTCGAGAGTGTGCTCTCGACTCTCTCGCTGCGAGGAGCGAGCTCCGTATTCAAGTCGCTTGCCAAAATCATCGCAGGCGAGCGTACCCTTGCATGAGATGCCTGTGGCGTTTGCTGGTTAGGAGCGCTAATCAGTTACACCGAACTGATCGATCTGAGCATTGAACTATCCATATCCAAGGCGAAGATCGCTCTATTACGCAGTCAGACAGACACGCCAGGCAAAGAGAAACCGGTCTGAGAACTTCCCACTCACGAGTGACGAACTTGGGCTAACTTTTGACGGAAAATCATGATGGCTCTCGGTATACGGGCGGGGATCGTGAGCCACGGCTGCCTCCAAAGGGCTCCGATGGCCAAATTCGGGGTGTATCCTTCTGTGAGCGAAGAGATCGCCTTCGCCGTGATCGCGAGCAAGGACGATTTCGTTCCAAACGGAACGGACGAGCGATACTATCGGGTGACGCGGCTTGCGTGAGGGACTTTGATTCATCGCCAGAGACCTCGCACACAAGGAAGGGAAGGGCTCCCGCGCTGCCGTGGATTGGTGAGATGAACGGCGAGCAGTCGGGAAGGATGCAGAAAGTGCGAATCATTCCTCCAAACGGAAATAGCGGGTTCCCTCCAGAGTCAAGCTGAGTGTCAGGATACTGCCGTCGTCGGCGGGCTCGCCGACGACCTTGCTCCAGATCTCGAGATTGATCGAGCTGGTCAGGCGCAGGCCGCTCGCGTTGTTGGGCCAGGAGAGGGTGAGTCCCTCGGCGCCGCTCTGAATCGACAGGTCGATCGTCCGAGGATCAGGGCCGGGATCACCGTGCCCTTCACCGGCAAGGCTCCCGGGATCGGCGAACATCGCCGCGATCGTTCCCCAGTCGAGCGCCACGTTGTAAATTTGGATGTCGTCGAGACTTCCATTGATGCCAAGAATGCCGTTGGCCGCGCCGAATTGGAGCGCGTTGGCCGCGCGATCGGCGAAGTTCTCGGCGGGGAGCGAGGCCACCAGGTCGCCATTGATATAGAGCGTCGCCACGCTGTCCTCCTGGGTGATCACGAGGTGATGCGACTCTCCAAAGGTCAGCGCGTTTTCAACCGTGAACGCGGGATCGCCTCCGGCGGAGAACCAGAAGAGAGTCGTGCCCGCTGAAACTAGGGCGAACGGATCCCCCTGGCCGTCGCCCCGTGAGATGATGCTGGCGGCGCCTTCGGTGGGTCCGGGAACGTGCCAGAGTGAGATGCTGAACGCGCCCTCGAAAACGGGCAGGACATCGGGGCCCGCCTCGGCGAAGGCGCCGCCCTCAAAAGCGACTGCTGTGCCGGAGGCCAGGGGCGCTTCGCCGAGCGTGAGAGAGCCCTGAGTGGTCTGGTAAGTGCCCTCGCGCCCAAAGCCGGAGGCGTCGACCAAGTGGTCACCCTCGGTTTCATCCATCTTGTAGTGGGCAATTAGGTTGGGAGAGATCGGAATAAACGCGGAAAGGTCAAAGCTCTGGACCGGCGTGCTCGGGTCATTGGTGGTGAGTTCCAGGGAAGCGGCGAAATTTCCAGTGGCACCCTGGGGATCGACACTGATCTCGACGATGGCGGATTCGTTGGGACCCAGTTCATCGGGGACCTCGCCCAGAGTGAAGAGGCTGGCATTGGCACCAATGAGGCGAGCCTGGCTGATGGTGAGGGTCTCGCTGTGCCCGCTGTTGCGAAGGGTGAGCGAGATGGTCACTGCTTCGGGGAGGGCCAACTGACCAAAAGGTGAACTGGCCGGACCGATGAGGTTGGGATCTTCGGTGGGGCCGCCGCCGCGCAGGTTGGCGACAATCAATCCGGTGGGGTTGGCAGCGTCGCCACCATTGTTCACCGGGAAATCGAGCGTGTTCAAGCCGGGGATGAAGCCGGTCTCGATCCGGAAAGGTCGCAGGCCGGTGAAATTAGCGGTGTCCCGGATCTCGGTGGCTTGACCGTTGAGCAAGGGGGGATCCCCACGATCGTCGGCCGCCCAGTCGCCTTCGATGAAGACTTCGTCTGGATTGAACGCACTGAGGTCAAAAGTAAGCCGGTAAACGTAGTCACCGGGCTCGCCGTTGTTGTCCTCCTGCACGCCCAGCCATTTCGCATCTTCCTCGTTGGGAACCCAGGGACCGGCCACGATGGGGTAAAGGGTGGAGGCGAGCACCAGGGCCTCCAGACCCTCCCCGGTGGGTTCGGCGATGAGTTCATAATGAGGGTCTGGAGCAAGGTCCTCCACGAGCTCGCCTTGCGGGCCGAGACCGGTGTTGAAGAGGCCGGGGATGGGTTCCAGGATGTCGACGATGACAGGATCACTGGTAACCGTTCTCAGAGCGTTAGAGACGGAAACCGTGTACTCGCCGGCCTGATTGGCTTGAACGCTGGACAGGTCGAGATCCGGCACTGTCCCGACTTCCTGGCCGTTGAGGGTCCAGGAATAGGTGAGCGGAGGCGTGCCGTCCGCGAGTGATTGGAGGAGGAGGTCCTCGCCGACGAAAGCTTCCACCGCGGCCGGCGGTGAGACCACAAAGCTGGGCGCCTTTTCCTCGTTCGTCGAAGGGAGAGCGCCGCCGCTCAGGCCGTCCACGCGGAGAGCGGTGGGCCCGGCCCCGGCGTTGTTGACCACGAAGTCCAGCGTGTTCGTGCCGGAGATGAAGGGCCCGTCCTCGATTCGGAACGGCGTGAAAGAACCAAATTGAGCGTCATTGCGCAGTCCCGTGTCGGCGCCATTCAGCCGGATGGCAATCCCCGCATTGTCCGAGGCCCATTGACCGCGCAGGAGAGCGGTGGACGGATCCAGGCCGTCGAGTTCAAAGGTCACGCGGTAAGTGTAATCGCCACCGGCGGCCTCGGCGGTGTCCCCGCGCGGGGCGATCCATTTCGACGTCTCGCTATTGGCGAGCCAGGGACCGTCGACGATGGGGAAGACCTGGGAGTCGTGGACGAAAGTCGTCGCCCCGGGGCCGTCGGGGTTGGCGATCAGCGTATAATGAGGATCTTCGGCCAGGTCATCCAGAGCGTCGCGGTTGTCGTCGACGGCGGTGTCGTAGAGGCCCGGGATGGCCTGTAAGACCGTGATGGTGATGGGTTCGCTCGAGGCCTCCCCGGAGCTGTTGCTCACGGTGACGCGGTAGTCGCCGTCCGCTTCCGCGGTGATCGAGGGCAGGTTGAGTGTCCTCACATTGCCATTGGGAACGTCCTCTCCTTCGTGTTGCCACTGATAGCTGAGGGGCGGAGAGCCTCCGGCGGTGACGCTGAGTGTGAGGGTATCTCCCTCAACCGCCGTTCGCGGTTGGGGTCGTGTGACGATGTTAGGCGGCGCGCCGCCCGTCAACTCGCCGGTGGCGCTGAGAACGTCGACCCGCAAGCCGGTTGGGTTCCGGGCATCCCCGCCGTTCGACACCACAAACTCGAGGACGTTCTCGCCGGGGACGAATCCCTCGATGATTTCGAAGTCGGCCCAGTCGACGAAGCCGTTGGAAGTGAAAAAGAGATCCTCGTCATTGAGGAAGAGTCCCAGACTTCCGTCGTCGGTGGCCCATCGGCCCACGATCTTGACCGTGCTCAGGTCGAACCCATTGAGGTTGAAGGTCGTGCGGTAACGGTATTCGCCGGGGGCGATCCCTGGCCCTGATCGGCCCGGGGAGCGATCCAGCGGGAGTCGGGGCCTTCTTCGAGCCATGGCCCGACGGGAAACCCGGGGTTGAGGGTCACGGCATTGGGTCCCGGAGCGTTTTCGTCGGGACTCTCGATCAATTGATAGTGGGCGTCCGCGACGTCACTGCTCTCGATCAATTGGCCCTCGGCGTTCAGGCCGGTGTTGAAGAGACCGGGAATGGGGGCGGCGCTGGCGGACGAGAGGCAGGCGGCGGCGAAAACGGGGAGAATGGAGAGGCGCAATAGGTTCATCAAAAGGGGGATTGCCCATGTCTTAGCGGAGGTTGGTCGTGGGGAAAAAGGAAAATCTCTCACCCGAGGGGCGAGGGGGACGCCCTGCGGATTCGTTCTTGCCCTGCTCTTTCAACGCGGTTCTCTTGGGACCGAACCGGCGCATCTCTGCCGCATTGCCCCCGGACACCGTTCATGCATCCACCCCAGTTCACGAACCTCATCCCCGTTTGTGAACGCATGGGGCAGGCGGTGCTGTTTGCCGTCTTTTTTTTGAGTGGGCTTGTGGCTCAGGATGGGGCGCCCGGGTCGTGTTCGGAAACTCCGGCAGCCAAGAATGCCGCGACGGTCGGTGGCGGGTTCTCCGGCGGGGGTGGGGCGGTTGCCGCGCAGCTGCAGCGGACGATTTCGGAGCTGGACCGGACCAAGCGCCTGGATGCGATCGAGGCCGTGGTGGAGAGCACGATGCGGCGCCATGCCAACGACTGGCAGGTGCTCTTTCAGGGTGCGCGGATCTACGCTGAGCTGGAGCGGGTGGGTTATTGGGTGAACCAGGGGTTTCGGAGGGGCGATCTCAATGGCCGGCCGCCCACGGGAGCCCGGCGGGTCTACTCGCATCAGCGGGATCACGTCCGGGCTTTGCAGCTTTTGGACCGGGCCGTCCGGCTGGCGGCGATCGATCCCAATCCGGCGGGCAAGGCGGCGTTTTACTGGGAGGCAGCCCAGATCCTCACAGGGGAAAAAGCCTATTTCGGGCTCTACGAACTCACGGACCTGACCAAGATGCCAACACTCGACTTTCATGAGCCGCGAGTGCCGGACCGTGAACCCGTGCCGCTCGAGGGGGAGGAGGAGCGCCCGCAGTTTTTCGAGTTGCCGGAGAGCTGGCACACGGCCCGCAACGATGGTGAACGCCTCCTCTGGCTGTTGACCCGGGCGCGTGATTTGGATGCCGATTACGAGGCCGAGGCGGAGTTCATTCGTGCCAAACATTTGCTCAAAGGCTACCTGGGAGTGCAGACGATCGCCGAGCACGAGCCCTACCGCTCCCTGGGTGACCGTTTGAGTGAAGCGCTGGAAAACGTGGAGGCCGAGGTCGGCGGTCTGGATGGGCTGAGCGAGAACGAGTCGGTCGCCGTGGTCGGGGAGGGCGAGATCCGGAAATTCCCGCTCCCCGATGAACAGAACTTCATTCTCCGTCTGGAACGCATGAGTCGGGAGCCCAAATACCGGGAATTCAGATCCCTGGCCCTGGAGGAATTGGCGGAAGTGTTTGAAAACCGGCGTCAGTACGACCGTGCCGCACGCTATTGGAAGGCTTTGGTGGCCATCGAAGGGGAGGGAACCACCGAGACCACTCCGGATGGCGAGACCATCGAAATTCCCTCTTGGGAACAGGAACGTCTCCACCAGATCATCAGGAGCTGGGGGCGCTTCGAGGATGTGCAACCTGTGCAGGTCGGGGAACCGCTTGATTTGGGGTATTGGTACCGCAATGGACGAGAGGTGACCTTCACCGCACACCGAGTGGACGTTCCGGCACTTGTGGATGATTTGCTAGAGTATCTTCGTGGCGACCCGTATCCCATCGATCCCGACCGGATCAACGTGTCGAAGCTGGGCCTGCACCTGGTCAATGGAGGTGGGGACCGCTACCTGAAAGAGAAAGTGACCGAGTGGTCTCAGGCCCTGACGGCTTCGGAGAAGCACTGGGACCAGAGGATTGCCGTAAGGGTACCGATCGAGCAGCCGGGGGCCTATCTCGTGGAGGCCAAGATCGATGGTGGACATCGTTGCAGTGTCCTGGTGTGGATCAACGATCTCTCCATTCTGCGTCGGCCGCTGGAGAACGGTCTGTTTTATTACGTGGCCGACAAGCAACAGGGCACGCCGGTCGGCTGGGTCAAGTTCACCTTCGTGGGGTATCGGCTCACCCTGGTCAATCAGACCGAGGAACCCGAGCTGGACATCCATGGCGAGGAGGTGGCCGAAGCCCTCAAGCGGCAATATCACGTGGTGACTCGCGAAATCACCAAATGGGCCGACGCCAAGGGGCAGCTGATCTTGGATGACGAGGTCTTGAGACCGGATTTTCGCTGGTTTCTTCTGGCCACCGCGCCGAGTGATCGCGTGGCGGTATTGGGCTTCTCCGATCTCAAACCGGAAGTGATGGCGGCGGAGGATTCGCCCACGGGTCTCCGGCAGGCCTTGCTAACGGACCGGTCGGTTTATCTTCCCGGGCAGACCTGCCGGTTCCGGGGATGGATTCGCGCGAAGGCCGAGTCCCTTGCCTACGAGGCGCCTCAACGATTGTCCGCCACGGTGGTGCTGCGAAATCACCGCGACGAGATTCTCGCCGACACGGTGCGGGAGACCGACGCAATGGGTGGATTTGTGGGGGAATTCCCTCTGCCACGCGATTTTAGCCCGGGCACTTACCGGCTGCAGTCATACTGTCAGGGGACCATGGTGGAGTCCGAGTTAGTGATCGAGCCCCTCGAACCGGTACCCGTGCAGTTCACGTTGGAAGACAAGGAGAAGGAGCATCGCCTTGCCACCGGAACGCCTTGGAAGCTCACGGTGCGTGGGCGGAGCGAGGCGGGTGAGGTTCGGGTGGCGTATCGAGTCGTGCGCGAACGGTATCGGCCGGGGTGGGAACGCCCGACGGCCCATGCGTGGCTGTTCGGTGAGGATTACGATCGTGGACAGCCTCCCGTCCGCTGGTACGAAGGTTGGGCGAATTGGGGATGGGAGCCCCAGGCCGCCACCACCACCGCGACCGAGCCCCGTGGCGTGGAGAGCCACTTGCTCTGTGAGGGGGAACTCGTGCTGGATGGAGAAGGAAACGGGGAATTGGAAATTCCGACAGAGCTCTTGGCGGGGACCGGTGTGCGGGAATGGATGTTGCGGTGCGAGGTTTGGCCTGTGGCGACCCCCGAGGTCAGGCCGGTCGCGGTTGAGAAGGTAGTCAGCGATCGTCCGTTCAAGGTCTATGCCAAGGTGGATTGTCCCTACTATCGGGTCGGCGATGAAGTGGTCTTCGAGGCCTGGGCGCGCCGCCACGATGGCTTGCCGGTCACCGGCCAAGGCGAGCTGGTGCTCTATCAGGTGCACTTTACCGGAGAAAGGGGAAAGCCGGTGGAGTGGGGCTGGAAACGATCCGTGCCCCTGACGGGCGAAGGCACTTTGAAGGTCACCTTTCCCGTGCCGGAAGCCGGCCGGTATCGCGCCAGCTATACCCTGACGGATGCGCAGGGCGAGCGGATTGAAGGAGCCTGCGTGTTCTTGGTGGTGGATGATGCTTACACCGGAGAGACAGACCGCTTCAATTCGCTCGAGATCTTGGCCGATCGCGTGATTTATCAGCCCGGCGACCGGGTTCGTCTGCGAATCAACACGGAGAATGTCGGCCAATCGGTGGCGATCTTTGTTCGTCCGCGAGGCGGTGTGATCGGTCGCGCTGAGGTGATCCGGCTCGAGCAACGCAGCACGGCGTATGACGAGTTGACCGTCAAGGCCGAGGATGTGCCGAGCTTTTTTGTCGAGGCCATCATTCTCAATGAGGGAGAGTTTGAGGTGCACACCAAGGAGATCCGGGTGGCGCCTCCGGCCGTGCGTCTCCAGGTTGTTGCGGGCACCACGCAGTCGCGCTACCGGCCCGGCGACGAGGTGAAACTGTTGGTGTCTTTGGCAGACGCGCAGGGGGACCCTGTTTCGGGCGACCTGGCCCTGTCGATCACGCCGCTGGCGGTGGACGGTCACCTGGAGGATCATCGACCCGACCTCGAGGACCTGTTCTGGAACTTGCGACGCCCCTACACGCCGTCGGTCGAGCATGGCCTGAAAACCGAGTTTCACAGTTTCTCCAGTCCGCCGGAGGCGCGCATGCGGCCAGTGGGGATTTTTGGCTCCGTCAGGATGGGCGGGGCGACGGAACCGCCGGAGACCATCGGCATCGAGGAGGAAGGACGGGAACGACCGAATGACGTGCGGCCCTACGCCTCACCTGAAAGCGCCTTGCCCGCGATCTGGGAGCCCTTGATCCGGGTCGATGAATCGGGACACGCCGAGGTGACGAAGGTTCTCCCCGACACCGAGGGCCGCTGGCGGGTCCGGGTATGGGCGCTGGATGAGACCACGCGGGCCGGAAGCGCGGCGTTTGACCTGAAGATCCGGAGAGATTGGTTCGTCGATCTGGATGTTCCCGCCCATGCGGTGGTGGGCGATCGCTTCGAGGTGATCGCGCGAGTGGCGAACCGGATGGACGAAGCGGCGCCGGCTCCGGTGGTGTTGGAAATGAGTGATGGTTTTCAGGTCCAGGGAGAGATTCCGAAGGTGTCCGCCACCTTGGCGCCCAAGGAGGAGCGGGAATGGCGCTGGGAGGTGGTGGCGGTGCAGCCGAGTGAGGGGGCGAGCCTGGACCTACGGGTGGGGGAAGGCGAAGCCTGCGAGCGTCGGGAGGAGGTAATGACCGTTCATTCTCGTTTCGAGGAGAGTGCCAGGAAGTGGGCCGCGAAGCTGCCCGGGGCGGCAACGGAAGAGGCTCCGGCTCAATGGGAGGGAGAGTTTCGGCTGCCGGCGGATTTGATCGAGGAGGACAGCCGTCTGGTCATCGAAGCGGCGTCCAGCCCTTTGGAACGCTTGGCACCCATGCTGCGACGAGAGCGGCTCGTGACGGTGTCGGGCCGGGCGTCGAGACAGGCGGCAAACCTTTTGGACGTCGCCGCGCCGATTTTGACCTTCGGAAAGTGGCTTCGAGAAATGGAAGAACCGTTTGTGAGAGAGCGAATCGAGGTCTCGCCTCTGGCCTGGGTTTTGGCGGACGATAGTTTGGAGCAGCTGGCTGGGGAAATACTCGAGAGCGTGTGGCAAATGCAGCGGCCGGACGGCGGATGGGGTTTGCGATACACCGATGCGCTTGAAACGGTGTCCGTGATTGAGCATCTGCTTGATTTGCGGGATCTCGCTCTGGTCGAAATCGAGGAGGAACCGTGGGAGCGCGGCGTGACTTGGCTGGTCAACGCTCAGGAAGAACAGCTGGAACGCTTGCGCGGATCCTCGAGCGTCGACAAACGCGAGGCGGATACCCTGGATGCCTTCATCGATCTCGTTCTCGTGCGGATGGGTCGCGAGTCGTCGGCCATGCGCGATTTTCTTTTTCGCGACTGGCGGAAACTGAGCGTCCTGGGGCGAGTCATGCTGGCCCAGGGCCTTCATCGGCGCGGGGAAACGGCCGACCGCAACGTCGTGCGATTCGCTCTCGGCGAGCGCCTGGAGGAAGACGATGAGGCGGGAACCGTGCGGCTCGGCCCTGACAGTGAGCGTTTTCGGTGGGAATGGTACGGGAGCGCTCACGAAGTGCAGGCTCGCTACCTTGAATTCCTTCAGGCGATCAAGGGGGATGATCCCGTGACGGACGGTGCCGCCAGGCAGTTGTTAGAAGAGTGGGAGGACTGTGTTTCTCACGGAACTTCGCGGGAGACGTCGCGCGTGTTGCGTGCTCTGGCTGCCTTTGGGCGTCTCAAAGGGTGGCGGCCGGCGGCGCCCTCTGCGGGGACCCTGTCTCTTTGGCGAGGGGAGGACGAGGTCGCTCGTTCGGTGCTGGGTGATGGCGCGTCTCTCTGGGCGGGGCACCGGGTCGAGGTCGATGGGGCCGCCTTGGCTAGCTGGGTGCAGCCGGAGACTGGCGAGGCCGGGACGTCGCCCGTTGCGCTCAAGCTGCGTCACACCGGAGAAGCCCCGCTTTGGCTGAAAGGGCGGCTGGAATGGCGGCGCCAGCCCCTGGTGATCGCCGCGGTGACGTCGCCGGAAGTCAGCCTGCGGCGACGCTACCATCGGGCCGGTGCGGCCGAGCCGGTAAGGGCCGGCGAGCCGTTGGCCTTGGGAGAGTCGATTCGGGTCGAGCTGACCCTCGAGACCGAGGGGCGTGCGGGAACCGTCGAGGTCGTGGACTGGATCCCGGCCGGTTTCGCCCTTGCCGGTGACCTGCCTGAGGGGTGGACGCTCTCTATCGATTCTGGGGAACTTCGGGGTCTTGCCTCGACGTTCGACAAGAGGCGGGAGCAGCGTTTCGCCTACGAGATTCGAGCGGTCAGGGAGGGCTTGTTCCACGCACTGCCGGCGCGGGTGGAGGCGCCTCATCTCGCGGATTGGGGGGCTGCTTCGGAGGAGATGATTTTCCAGGTGTCCGAGCCGAACTGAGCCCGTGGGGCAAAAGGGGCGCTTCTCCAAGCTTGTCGAATGGGCCCGTTTTGGAGAGGGTCGGCCATGGTTCGATGGAAACGATCGCTGTTGTTGGGGCTCTCTTGGCTGGGAATCGGGTTGACGGTGCAGGCGCGGCCGGAAGCTTTTGAGGTGGGCCCGCGGAACACGAGCGCCTTGCCGGGTGGGAAAGAGGCCGATGGGATCATCGGTGATTTTGTCCTTCGCAACGAGCTGGTAGAAGCCGTGATCTCTCACAAGGCGCCTCATCGCCGCGCCAACATGAGCACTTACTACGGGGAAGGAGGCATCACGCCGGGCTGTCTCTACGACCTGGCCTTGCGGGGATCGGGCAACGATCAACTGACCATCTTCGGGCCGCTCAACCAGCGGGGAGAGGTCTCCTTTGTTCGCATCGACGAGAACGGAGAGAGCGGCACGGCCGCAGTGGTGACCGAGGTGTCCGGAGCGATCAACGAGGGCGTGTTTGTGCGTCACCGATACGAATTGCGTGAAGGCTGGCAGGGCCTACTCATTCGCACCATCGTGCGGAACGAAACCCAACAGGCGCACAAGTTCAAGGAGGCGGACAGCTGGAAGAGTTTCTCCGAGACGGGAAACTTTGATGGCATCACCTGGGGCGACGCAGTCGATCCGACCGATCGCACCGGCTACGCCTATCGGTGGGTGTCCGAGGAAGGCAGCGTGATTCCGGACGGAGAGGTGAATTTGAAACCAGGAGAGTCCGTTCAGTTAGCCCGATTCCTCGCGGTGGGACGTTCCCCGGCCGAAGCTTGGGGCATCGTGGCGGAGCGGTCTGCGAACGAAACGGGGCGACTGTTGAGGAAGCTCGTTGGCCCTGGGGGAGAAGCCTTGACCACACCGGTGGTGAATCTCATCTATCGCGAAGGGGAAAGCGAAAAGCATCTGGCCGCCTACCCGAATACCGAAGGCATGATCGATGTGCGTTTGCCGGCGGAAATTCCCTTGGCGCTGGAGGTTCGCGATCATGGACGGCCGATGGTGAAGATGGAATTGACTTTGGCAGCCAGTGGCGTGAACGACGGATCCATCGAGTTGGCGGCCGCTTCCGTGGTGGCTTTCGACATCCGTGATGAAGAGGGGAATTCGATTCCCTGCAAGGTGCAGTTCCGCCCTCTGGCCGACACCCCTGCTCCGGATCTGGGTCCCAACAATCGAGCACACGGCTGCGTCGATCAGTATCACTCGGAAACCGGGAGCTTCTTCGTGCCTCTCGATGTGGGTGCCTATCGGATTGTCGTCACGCGGGGGATCGAGTATTCTCACCTTGACCAGGAGATCGTGTTGGGTGATGGAAAGACGGTCGAGGTGACGGGTGTGTTGCGCCGGCTGGTGCAGACACCGGGCTGGGTGAGCGCCGATTTTCACAATCACTCGACACCGAGCGGCGACAACACCTGCGGCACGGACGACCGGGTCATCAACCTCGCGGCCGAGCAGATCGAGTTTGCCCCGACCACGGAGCACAACCAGATTTATGACTGGCGTCCTCACATCGATCGACTCGGCTTAACGGAGCATCTTCAGACGGTGGTGGGGATTGAACTCACCGGTTCGGGTGCCCATTTCAATTCCTTTCCATTCACTCCCAATCCTTTCGCCCAGGACGGTGGCGCGCCGGTCTGGCAGAAGGATCCCCGGCTCAATGCGATCATCTTGCGCGATTTTCAGGGGCAGAACCCGGATCGATGGGTGCAGATCAATCATCCTGACATGACGGAAAACTTCATCGACCGCGATGCGGACGGTCACGTCGATGGCGGTTATCTGACCCTGGGCAAGCTGATCGACGGCGTGGAGACGCAAAACTATCTCGGTGGCGATATTTTGTTAGGCGCTCCCTACAAAATCGTCAAGGAACCGAACACCCTGGCGAGACAAATCCGGTATGTGAGAGAGTTTATCTGGCTTCAGTTGCTCAATCAGGGGCATCGGGTTTGGGGCGTGGGTGTGGCGGATGCCCACACGGTCTACGGAAACGGCGTGGGGAGCTGGCGCAACTACCTGCCTTCCTCGACCGATGCGCCGCAGGAGATCGACTGGCGCGAGATGGTGCGTCAGGCCAAGGCCGGCCGGATGATCGTGACCAGCGGCCCGTTTTTGAGTGTGGAGACGGAGGACGGCACGTTGCCTGGCGGCGATACCCGCGCCACCGCGTCGATCGATCTGAAGGTCAACGTGCAATGCAGTGACTGGCTGGACATCGATCGCGTTCAGGTGCTGGTCAATGGCGTTCCTCGATCCGATCTCAATTTCACCAGGAATTCGCATCCGGGTTGGTTCGGTGAGGGAGTGGTCGTTTTCGATCAGACCTTAGAGATTCCGCTGAGCCAGGACAGTCACCTCATTGTGGTGGCCATCGGTGAGGGATCCACGCTCGAAAAGGGTTATGGCACCAGCACCCAGGCGGACATGCATCCCTGCGCCTACAACAATCCGATCTTCGTCGATGTCGACGGCGGCGGCTTCACGCCGAACGGCGACACCCTTGGTTTTCCCTTGCCGACCAAGAACCTGACCATTGGCCAGGTCGAGGGGTATCTCGGGAGGTAGTGAGCGCGTGGTGAAACCGCTGGGAAGGGGGAGGCGTCACCATCAGTGACATGGGTGGATCGGCCCCTCTCTGCGGGCGATGGCCCTCATCGTTCGAGCTGATCGAGAACGGTGCGACGATCGGTCTCGGGCAGGGATGATTCCGCCACCAGAGAGTGCACCCGTCCTCCCATTCCTTGGCGGTTCCAGATCTCGGTGAGAGAATTCGCCGTTTTTGAGCGTAGCCCCGCGTCGGATATGGCGCCGAGCCATTCCAGAGCGGAAGAGGGATCCTGGCGAGCGATCTGACGGGCGAACATCGCGACGCCGGGATCGGCCTGGGTTCCATGGGTTTCGATCATCGTCGTCAGCCAATGCCCAGCGGCGTTGGCTTCCCACTCGGCCCAGTCCCGGATGAGTTCCCGGATGCGATCGGGACGATTCGCGTCGTCGGAGCGCTCCATCAGCCAGGCCGCCGCGCCGGGCTGGTCCGTCTCGAACCAGGCTTCCGCCACCTCTTCCTCCAGTATCTCTCGCTGAGTGTGAGGAAGTTCCTTGACCACGGTCTTTCGTGCTTCGGTCAGGATATTCTCGTCTCCCGAAGCTTCCAGCCACTCGAGCACGGTCTCGCGCTGGGACTCGTGTGGGCCGGAATGATCGAGGATTTCGCGAATGGCGTATCGGGCGGAAGCCTCCAGCTCCGTGCCGCCGGCGGTCTCGAGCGCCGCCTGGAGATCCTGCTCCGATCAGTTAGAGAAAATGTAGGTGAGAGGATACTCGGCGCTGTCGTCGTGGTCCTTTTTGAGAGGCTGCCAATGCGTCCGCCATGCTTGCAAGGCGGCCTTGGGATCGCGTCGTGCCAGGTTGACCGGGGGCATGCGGGCACGATCGAGAAACCGTTCGCGGTCGCGATGAAAGGCACCGGCGCAGGCCGTCACGGCGGCTTGGGGATCGACCCGGCCCCAGCAGTCGAGGATGAAGTCAATCAGTCGGTCTCCACTGGCGGTGCGCGGCTGCGCGATGGCTTCGGCGAAGGCTTTGGAATATTGTGAAGGTTTGAGCGCTTCGATTTTGGCGTAGGCCAATGCCTCGCCGAGTTGGCGATGGCCTTTGAAGCGAATCGACGCTCTGGCTTCCGTCAGCGTCGCCGTCACACTGGGGGCGGACCGGCGATCCGGCACCAGCGGTGTAACGGCCGGGGGGCGGGCTGCCAACGTTTCCACGGTTCGAGTGGAAGGGGAGAAACTCTTCCATCCCGAGAAAAAGCCCAAGAGAATGGTGACAATGAGTGCCACCAGCCAGAGACTGCTTTTGAATAAGCGAGACGACAGAAGTTTAAGGCGTCGGGAAGTGATCATGTTGTGGTGGCGAAGCAAGGGGCTTGGACGATCCGCTTGGCGTGAACCGTGTCAGTGTGAGGCGGGGTTTGCGGAATGCTGGTCGACCGCTCGATCGATCATCTTTTGCAGTTCTCCACGTTTCGTTGCTGGAGCGCCCGCGACGAACCAAGCCCCGATCGCGGCGACGTCCTTGCGGTCGTAGCGCAGCCAGTTCTCGGCGACCTCACCCTTGATCCGCAGGCGTTCTTCAAAGCGCAGCCCTTCGAGGCTGTCGACCCAGACGGCGGCGGCATGGGGTTCCTCCGAGGCCCACTCGTCGGCGATCCGCTTGATCAGGCGGACCCGGATGGGGCCTGGAGCCGTGGCCTCCACCGCTTCGAGAATGGGCTTTGGCTCTGGCGACGCGGTGACCGCTTGAGCCATTCCGAGGAGAGCGCCCTCCTCATCTTCGGTGGAGACCGTTTCCAGTGCGGCCACGGCACCCTTGGGATCGTGCTTCGCCCAGCCTTCGAATACGCCGATGGCACGCCAGCGGAAGGAGCGCAATCCCGGCGATCCGCCTTCTTCGGTGGCCAGCGCCTGGTAACGCGCATAGGCGGCATGCGGATCGACCTCGCTCCAGGCGCTCAGCACGCGGCTCACGCCGCTGTTTCCGGGTGAATCGAGATGGTTCAGCACCCAGTCCATGGCGGCGTCGCCATCTTGATAGGCCCAGAATCCAGCCAGGTGCGAACCCAAGCGAGCAAAGACCCGATTGGAAACGTCGGCGGCTTCCAGCAGACGAATGGCCTCCGGGTAGTCTTCGGGACGCAGTTCCGCTAGCAGTCTCCGAAGATGAAAGTGGGCGCTCCGGCCGTCAGCCTTCGCTAACTGAAGGGCTTCCTGGAAGATCTCCTCAAGTGTCCGGGTGGAAGGGAGTTCGCTGGATTCGGTCGCGAACGATTCCTGGGCAAGGCTCGATGTCATGGTGGCGCGATCAACGGCCGACTGGCGGGATCGCTCGACGAGCCGGCGATCGAAGCTGGCGGCGGTGCGATGGCCCGTCCAGAAGGCGGCGAGGAGGACGGCGAGGAGAACGAGGACGGATTTGGCGTTCATGAAGATGAGAGTTTGGGAGATCAAGAGCGAGGAAAGAAGCGAAGCCGTGGGGGCGGAAAGGGCACCGGTTGTGATGCTAGTCACGAGGGCGGGGGTGGCGGGCGAGTGGCTGCCGAGGATTGAGGGCAGGGCCGCGGCCAGTGCCGGAACGGAGGCGGTGGAGCCTCGCGCGGGCGATCGGCCTAACCAACGAGCTAGTTTTCCAAGGGCGCGCGACACTTGTTTGCGACAGGCCTCTTCCGACTTGCCCGATTGCCGGCCGATTTCTCGAAAGCTCAGCCCGGAATGGAAGCGCAGCATGATGGCGGCGCGTTCCGGCGGCGAGAGCCTCTCCAGCGCGCGGTCGAGGTGGTCGAGGGCCTCTGGGGCCAGGCTTGCGAGCGCCGTGGAGGAAGCGAGCGTGGTCTGCCTGGTCGATGGATCGTTTTGAAAGGATTGCATGGTGCGTCGCCTTCGAGATTCTCTTCGGTGGTGGTCGGACGTCTCATGCACGGCGACGTGATGCAGCCAGGCCGCCAGGATGGTCTGGGAGTGGAGGCGGGAGGCTTTTCGGGTGAGTTTCACGAAGAGGTTTTGGGCGATCTCCTCGGCGACCGCGCGGTCGCCCGCACACCGAAGGGCCACCTGCATGACCAGACCCAGATGCCGACGAACCAGCTCTTGAAACGCCGCCTCGTCGCGAGTTTCGCGGAAGGTGCTGAGCAATTCGGATTCCGGTGTGACTTCGAGACCCATCAGGGAAACATACCGACACTCAGACTTCGGACCGGACAGTTTTTTTGTTTTTTGTGGGGCGTGTGCCGCGGTTCTCACCAGTCATTCGCTACGTGCGGGTTGACTGGGGCTCGAAAACGATGGACCTTGGGCGACCCGTCCCCTACAAGGGCTCAGAGAGAGCACTCAGATAACTCCACCCATGAATCCCCATCGCCCAAACAATCCATCGAGTTACCTCGTCGCCCTCCTTTTCGTTCTGACCGGAATGGTCAACGCCCAGAGCCCGCTTCCCGACCCGGACGGCGAGCCGGCGGACATGAGCAAGCCGGTTCAGGTCTATCTCTTGATGGGTCAGTCCAACATGCTTGGATTTGGCAAGATCAAGGGCGGCGAAGGTTCGCTGGAATACGCGGTGAAGGACAAGGAGCTCTACCTCTATCTGATCGATGAGGAGGGCAACTGGACGGAACGCAAAGATCTTCGCAATGTGCGCGTCATGGGAAGCGGCACGGGCGGCATGCGCCTTTTCAACAATGAGTGGATGACGATCAATGCCGGGAAGATCGGTCCCGAGATCGGAATCGGTCATCATCTGGGAGAGGCCATCGACGCGCCGGTTCTGCTTTTGAAGACTTGCATCGGCAATCGCGCTCTGGGCTGGGACTTGCTGCCGCCGGGCAGCGAGGGCTTCGAGTACACCGACTCGAAGGGTGTCACCTGGGTTCATCCCGGTTACGAGGGTTCGCCCGAACGCTGGAAGAAAGGCAGCGACCCGGAGCCGATCAAGTGGTACGCCGGGATGCAATACGACGGTGACGTGGCGCGCGCCAAGAAGGTCCTGGCGGAGCTCGAAAAGTATTATCCGGGCGCCAAAGATTACGAGGTGGCGGGTTTTTTTTGGTGGCAGGGTGACCGTGATAGCCGGAGCGAAGCCTTGTCCAGCCGCTATGAGAAGAATTTGGTTCATCTCATCAAGCAATTGCGCGAGGACTTCGAAGCACCCAAGGCGAAGTTCGTCTGCGCCTCGCTCGGCCAAACCGAAAAGGGCGCCACCGACGGTGGTGGAAAGATTCTGGATGCCATGCTGGCGGTCGACGGCGACTCGGGCAAGTATCCCGAGTTCAAGGGCAATGTGGCCAGTGTTTACGCCCATCCGCTGTCCAGGGGAGGTAGCTCGGGTGGCCACTACGGTGGGAACGCCGAGACTTACATGAATGTGGGGGAGGCCATGGGGGAGGCCATGGTCGGCTTGCTGAAAGACGAGCGTTGAAGACGGTGGACGTTTGGCAGAGATCGATCACCTGGCCACCATAATCACCGGGAGCGGCAAAGGGCCTGGCGAGCGAAGATGAAGGAGTGTGAGGGAAAATCGAAGTCCTTCGGCAAGGCTCGTTAGCCGGTGGTGCGAAGTCCGCTGGCGATGGCGCTGATCGAGAAGACGAGGTTTTGAGGCAGGTCGCCACCTTCCTGGCGCCACGCTCGCAACAGATCCACCTGCTGGCGATGATGGCGTTCGAGCGGCTTTTCGCGTAGCTCAAGGGTGCGGGAATAGCGCGGCCGGCGCGTCTCGACCGGATGGGAAAAGAGTTCCGCCAAGTGAGCGCGCGCCCGTTCGTGCTCGGCTTCGATCCGCTCCAGCAAACGATCCCGAACCGCCGCGTCGTCGACCAGAGAGGCGTAGGCCCGCATCAATTCGGGATGAGCGCTGCGGAGATTCGCCTCCACGCCGGTGAAGACGTAACGGCAGAAGGTCGACTCGGCGATCGTGTCGGCCAGGCGTCGAAAATCCTCCGGTGCTTCGCGGGCGAGTTCCTCGAGAGCCGTCTCCGCGCCGAACCATCCGGGGAGATAGAAGCGGGACTGGGTCCAGCTGAAGACCCACGGAATGGCTCGCAGATCCTCCAGGGTGGCTCCGCCGGTGCGGCGGGAGGGACGGGAACCCATTTGGGTCTGCTCGAGTGCGTCGATGGGGGTGGCCTGCCGGTAGAAGGTCATGAAGCCGGGCTCCTCCAGTAGCGCGCGATAGGCCTGGCGGCTGGAGGCAGCGAGGCGTGGCATGAGATCGAGCCCGGGATCCTCCGGCTGCGTTTGGCACCGGTGAATCGCCGCGGTGCGTGTGGCGCAGGCTTCCAGGCTCTCCATGTGATAGAGTGCGTTGTCCGGGTAGGCGTATTTGCGGGCGATGGTCTCGCCCTGTTCGGTCATGCGAAACTCGCCGCTGAAGGTTCCGTGAGGAAGCGCACGCATGAACCAGTTGGTGGGACCGGCCCCGCGACTGATCGTTCCCCCGCGTCCGTGGAAGAAGCGGATGGCCACGCCGTTTTTGATGCCGACGTCCGCGATGGCGCGCTGGGCCTTGTGCAGTGCCCATTGACTGGCAAGGATGCCGCCGTCCTTGTTGCTATCACTGTAGCCAAGCATGATTTGCTGGACCGGCCGTTGGTCCTCGGAGGAGGTGAGACGGAGTTGGCGGTTCACGGCCGGATGTGAGAGGTAGCTCGCGACGATGTCCGCGCCGTTTTGCAGATCGTCCAGCGTCTCCAGAAGCGGAACGACCTCGAGCGCACAGGTGGGGATCCCGTCTACCAGATCGATCAACCCGGCTTCGCGGGCGAATAGATGCACCAGCAGTAGATCAGAGAGCTAGCGAGTCATGCTGACGATGAGCGCTCCGAGTCCCTCCTCGCGCGACCGGCGATGCTCAGCAAGCACGCGGTAGCAGTCGCGCACGGCATCCGCCTCGGGCCCTGCGGACTGCTCCCGCAAAAGAAAGGGCCGGGGTGATTCGAGTTCGCGAGAGAGAAAGGTTACCTTGTCCTTTTCGCTCCACTCGGGAAAGGAGTCACCGGCCTCGATCCCGGCCGTCCCGAGCAACTGGGCGACGGCTTTGTCGTGAAATCCGCTGTTTTGCCGCACATCGAGATCCGCGAGTTGCAGGCCGAAAATGGCCAATTTGCGGGACATGGGAGCGACAATGCGTTCGGCCAGACGGCGAGCCCCGATGGCGACGAGTGAGGCGTGCATCAAGTCGAGATCGGTTTGCAATTCGGCGACAGTGATCGCCTCGTCCGTCCCTAGCCGAGCGCGCATGAGCCAGGCAAAGGCTCGTCAGGGTTCCTCGGGATTGCGTTCGAGGATTTCGGCACCCATCGGGCTCAGTGAATCGGCGAGAGACGCAATCCGATGGCTCAGGGTCTCGACAGCGGGTTCGATGGAGGCGGCCACGGTGAGCTGGGCCGCCGCCTCGCTCAACTCGTGCCGGAAAAGCTTCACGCCCGGCGATCTCAGTTCCGCAAGAGTCTCTCGCGTCGTCTCCGCGGTCACGAAGGGGTGACCGTCCCGGTCGCCACCGATCCAGAGACCGAATCGGACACGCGGCCCGCCGCCTGCCGCGGCGAGTGTTTCGGGTGTGAATCCCGCTTCTCGCCAGGTCCAGGTCAGGCGTTGTCCGGTTCGTTCAATGACGTCGGGGAAAACGTCGCGAAGGTAGAAGAGGGCGTTCCGCAGTTCGCGTCGCACCGTGGGCCGCTCGCCGTGGATTTCCCGCGTGTTCCACAAGAGCTTCGAGGGCCGTGAGGAAAGCCTCTCGCGCCAGGAAACGCTCTTCCTTGGAGAGGACTGCCCGCTCGAGTTGAAGCAAGCATTCATAGAGATTGCGGTGCCGCTCGCGAACACTGGGACGTTTCGCCTCGGTCGGGTGAGCGGTGAAGACCGGCTCGATCCGGACGGAGGCAATGGTGCCGGCGATCTCTTTTTCCTCGAATCCGGCTCGCTTGAGAGCTTCGAGGCAATGGAACCAGAGTCCGCGCTCGGATTCCGGGCCCAGCGTGGCTTCGCGCCGCCGTCTCGTCTCCCACGCCACCTGTTCCTCCACCATATCCAGGAGATGGAAGGCAATGGAGTAGACCTGCGCGGTCTCGCCCGCGTCCGCCAGCACCTCGGATTCCCCGGAATCCCTGAGCCAGGGAAGCGAAGCGGCGAAATCGTGGTGACCCGTGGTCTCGAGGACCTCCCGTAGGGCCTCCATGACCTCGCCCACCTCCTCGTCGAGCGAGGCGAGCCCGCGCGCCACCATCGCGTGGCGGAGGGACTCAGGGTGGTCGGAATCAAGGGTCACATTGCTTGAAGGGTTCATATGAAGAGTCGCTGGGAAATAGCGGAAAGAGGCCCTCGAAGAAAGCAGAAATCATACCGTCCAAACAAATGTCAATCAAAACATGAAAGCATTATCATATTTTGATCGGATCGCCGGTTCGGGGAGCGCTGCCAAACGAACCGATGCGGTGTGGTCGTTTGATCAAAGGGATCGATGGCAACGATGACCCGCCGAGCCGGGCATGGCAGTGTGGATGACGGCCTCGCTGCGCCGCAATGGGAACCCTGACAATGTAGCTGACAAGCCGCACTGCCCGCCACGTCGCCCGTGTTCACCGCACGGAGACGGCGTCAACGATCGGGTCGAGGCGGCAGGATTGCGCCTGCCGCCCCTCCCACACCACCGGACATGCGGGACCGCATCCGGCGATTGGATCCATTTGGTCTTAACTCTTGAGGTCTGATGGCATCAGGAACCCGTAGCGTCTCAGAGTTCGGTTGTTGAGGGCTTCGTGCATGACAGGGTTGCCCGCCATGCGCCACGCTCCACGACTGCTCCTCCCGACGATGGCTCGACTCGGCGGTAGGCCGACTCGGCGGTAGGCCGACTCGGCGGTAGGCCGACTCGGCGCAGGGCGGATTCCCGTCCCTTGCTTTTATGCCAACGTTGCCAGAAGCATTTGCGAATGTGGCGACGGATCCACGGTTCTTTCCGGTAGATGTCCCGTCGCCATTCGCAGCGCCGGTAGTAGCCCCACCAGCCGTTCACGTAACTTCGCCATTGATCGCGCAGTTGCTCGCTGGTCAGTGGTTGCCGGGCGTTCCAGAGTTCTCTCACGCGGTCTTCAAACCGGGTGAGGCTTGCAGGAGCAATCCCGATGAGCAGCGCGCTGGTGATGATGAACCCCAGGAACTTCCGTTCCCAAGGCCTCCCCACCCCGCTTTTGCTCTCGCTGACCTCCAGCCGGAGGTGGCGCTTGATCCAGCCAGTGAGGCTGGCAAGCACACGCTCCGCGGCGGCTTGGCTCTTTACGTAAATGTTGCAGTCATCGGCGTAGCGGGCGAATCGCAGTCCGCGTTTCTCCAGCTCCTTGTCCAGCGCGTCGAGGTAGATATTGGCCAGTAGCGGCGAAAGCGGGCCGCCTTGCGGCGTTCCTTCTTCGCTGCTGACCTTTAACCCGTCGGGCATCACCACCCCGGCTCGCAGGTATTTGCCGATGAGCTTCATCACGGCTTTGTCCCCTATCACGGTCCCAATTTTACTCATCAGGATGTCGTGGTTCACCTTGTCGAAGAACTTGGTAATGTCCATGTCGACGACGTGGGTAAACCCCTCCCGGGCAAAGCTCTGGGCGGCTTCCACCGCATCGTGGGCGCTGCGTCCGGGACGAAATCCGTAACTGCTTTCGCTGAAACGGGGTTCGAACACCGGCCGGAGCACCCCGAGCAGAAGTTGCTGCACGAAGCGATCTTGCACGTTTGGGATGCTCAGCGGGCGGGTTCCGCCGCTGGGCTTGGGGATGTCTCGACGCTTTGCAGCGCCGGGCTTGTAGCTGCCCTCTAGCAGCCTCTTCTTGATCACTTCGCCATGGATGGCGAGGTGTGCTCTGAGTTCGTCGGCCCTCATGCCGTCGGGGCCGGGTGCCCCGTCATTACGCTCAACGGCGTAAAGAGCGGCTCCCCAGTTTCCCGACCTGATGGCCTTCTCCATCAGTCCCTCCAGCTTTGCTGTCCGTTCGCGGTTCACGCGCACCTCCAGGAGTTCCTCTCTCCGCAGGGCTTGCCGCGACTGCATCGCGTGGGCTCTTTGGGTTCGCCCAGGAATTCGGGATCCTTTGTCCGTACGTCCTGCTGACGTCGGGGCGTATTCTGCCCTGGGGTGCAATGCTCCGTAGAGCGCTGCTGTTGGTTCCTTCCGCCCTTCACAGGAGAGAGTTTTCCGGTTTCACAGTTTCCACGGGCTTCTTCCAGCCCCCGGCTCTGCTCTCTGCTACTATGGCTTCTGCTGACTTCTCTCCTGCTCTCACAGGAGAGATCTCCCCGGGTAAGGTCCTTAACTTTCTCCGCATCCCATCCGGCTCTACTTGCTGTGTCTTGATGAGCTTTGGGCTTCGCGTTTACTAGCACGCTCGCCGCCCACAGCCTGCCTCGCTGCCGGTTCGTGTTCCTATGGCCGCGGATTTGCCTGCCGCTTCCTTCAGCTCCACCCTCGCGGGCGTCGCCTTGCGGTTCAGCTACGGTTGCTCTCATCAGCTCCGATGTCATCGTTTCATGTCATTAGTTAAGGCCCATGCCGGGCACACTAGCGCGGAATTCCTTTCCGCGGTCCGCATCACGGCCATGAGGGTCAAGCCCGACCGTTGTCCCTGCCATCGAGCCAAGGGGAACGCACCACTCGGGAAGACTATCATTCGATCTATTTCGCTCATCTTGCGGCGTTTTCGCACCATTTTCACTTCGCTGGCCGAGATTTTTCGGCGATCGCCTGCAAGAGCCGTTCCTTCATGTCAGGGAGCATGGCGGGCGCCTGCTCGACCGCCCCGCGCAAGGTATCCCAATCACTTTCCCAGGACCGCAGGGTCTTCTGCGCGAGTTCCCATTGCGTGTCGCTCGATTCGGCGGAAAGCGCCCAGTGAAAGGCCCGCTCGGGATTGCGTCGACTCAGGCCTGTGAACGCGGCGGTAATGGCCGCGTCGCGATCTGGCCCCGGCGGCAGGGTGGCGAGGGCTTCCGCCGCCGAGTAGGGATCTTCAAAGGCCCAGCCGTAGAAAACGCCGTTGATCGAGGAATTGCGGGCCTCTCCCATGGGAAGATCGAGCGCCCATTCGACGGCCGCCAGGGCGTCTTGCCGGGTCATCGCGCGGGCGTATTGATTGATGAAGGGGTCAAAGGCGAAACTGGATATTTTGGCAGGATCGGTGGCCGCGTAGGCCTGGATCGCTTCGGTCAAATGGCTGAGGTCCTCGAATCTACCCGTGGGGATGGCCTGCCAAAGCATGCCTTGCAACGCGATGGCGTAATCCTCGCCCGTCAGGGATTGCACGGCTTGCCAGGCTCCGTCGAAATCCGTCTGCCCATAGCTCTGGAATACGGCTCTCAGCGACTGCTCGCGCTCGGTATCCGATGGCTGCTCCAGGGCAAAGGCGAGCGCACTCGGCGCGTCGTCGGTGGCCCACTGATTCAGACCCGCTTGGATCGCCGATTTACGCACTTCGGGTTCGTCCACGGTCTGCGCCCAGGCGAGGGCCGCCCGGGGATCTTCGCTGGCCCACTGCTCGGCGACGGCGTGGGCGGTGTGTTGGCTCAGCTGATCCGATCCACGGGTGGCGACCCAGGCCGTCGCGGCTCTCGGGTCCTTCTCCGCGTAGGCCTTCATCACGGCGCCGTAAGACCACTCCGTGCCCGAAAAATCTTCGAGCGATTCGAGCCAGGCCAGCGCCTTCTTCGGGTCAGACTGCGCCCAGGCACTCGCCACCTCTCGCACGACGTTGCCACGCGCATTATCGCCCGGGGGCAGGCGTTCCACGAAGCGTGCGGCGATTTCCGGATAGGATTCCCAGAAACTGGAAATGGGGCTGCCGGCGCCGCCTGGCGAACGGTACATGCCGCCGATGATGCGTTTCCGCTCGAGCGGAGGGAGGGCGTCGAGCGCGGCCAGACAGGCCTCGGTCTCCGACAGGGGATCCGGCAGGGTCCAGGCCCAGGATCGTTCGCCCTCCTCGCCCTCGCTGCCCGGGGGAGGCGCGGGCGGCGGTGGAGGAGGCGACGTGCGAGGATCGTCCTCCCGTTCGAGCCAGGTCAGATTGGACCAAATGTCAGGGATCAAACTCGACGCCAGCGCTCTGGCGGTGTCTGGGTCCTTTTGATAGTGAGCGCGCAGGGCGCGCATGAGCAGAGCTCGAGCGATGCGTTCGGGAGCTTCCACGAGAAGGTCGGTGGCCATCTCCGGCGCGCCGCGGACCAGGAGCAGTTCGACGTGCGCCTCCGTGCGCGGTCGGCCGGGATCCTTCCACGGTTCACGCTCGTTGGAGAGCGGTCGCTTCAAGGCATCTGCCAGAGAAGTCCGGATGTCCTGGAGATGCTTCCCGGCGAGTTCCCCGGCCAGGGAGGTCCAGATCGCGGCGGTGTTGTCGCGATCGGCGAATCGGGTCAAGGCGGTGAGTCGTTCCGTCGACAGGGACGGCGTTCGTTCTCTGGTTAGGGAAAATGGAGAGGCAAGGGGCGATCCTTGTGGAGTTTGGCGAGCGACCGGGAAGAGCCAGCGATCGAGGGCCGCCCCCAAAAAGGTCGACGTCAGCAGTGCCCCCACAACGACAAGCCGGCCCGGCGTGAATGAATTCGTCCTTGGCTTCATGGTTTCTCGGGGAAAAGAGCATCCATCTCCTCGCTCGGCAGGTCCAGCGACTCCGCCGCCGCGCGGGCCTCGATGGCATCCTGGGTTTTCCACTGGGTGAAGAGTTTTTGTCGCAAATCTTGACGCGTTTCTTGGGAACTGACGAGTGGCAAGGCCTCGAGAAGGAGGCGCGGATTGCGGCTGACAAGCGGCCAGCGAGCCTCCTTCAGCGCCTTGTCTCGAGGCTCCCCGGGAGGCAAGGTTTCCAGCCACTGGCGTGCGGAGGGCCAGTCGAATCGACTCCACTCGCTGATCACCGCGGACACCGCTTCGTCGCGAAATTTAGGATTTGTTAGGAACAGCGCCCAGGCCCCTGCTTCTTCCGGAGCCTTTGGTGTCCAGGCATTGGTGAGTGAGACGAGCGCACTGCGTGGGGTGGATGTCAGGGAGGCGTCCTCCATGACCGCATCGACCACCGCCCTGGCGGACATTAGATCGGTGCGGGCAAGATCCCTGGCCAGCGCTTCCATGGTGTGGGGATCCAACCGATCCGCTGCCGCCTGTTCGCGAGCCCACCTGAGGGCGGCGTTGACATCGGACACGGCCCATTGGCTGAGAGCGGTCTTGATCGCCTCGGCGCTGAGTGGCGATTCGCTCTGAGCGGCGTCGCGAAGGAAGGCCTCTGGTTCACGTTCGGCGCGATGGGTGTCGTAGACCCTTTGCAAGGCGTCCGCAATTCCATCCTCGGGAATCTCGGCCGCGAACTCGAGCACCGCTTTCGCATGGGCACTCGTCGCGAGGAGCTTTTTCGCCACCTCGGCCGCCAGTTGACGAGCCGCGGGCGAGTCGGGGAGTTCTAACAAAGAGGTTTGCGCGCTCTCGAGGTCGTTCGCCACCCAGGGTTCGGCGGCCGCCCGGATCATTGATTCTGGATCGAGAGCGTCGGGGTGGTTGGCCAGCCAGCGCATGAGAGCGGCGGGATCTTCCCTGGCAAGACGCCCCGCCAAGCGTGCCGCGCCCTGACTGCGTTCGATGCTGGGAGGTAATTGGGCGAACACGTCGAGTGCCTCGTGCGGAGAGTGTGAGGCGGCCTCGTCGTCGGCCAGCTCGCGGGCCAGCTTCAGACGCAGGACGTTCTGATCTTCCTCTGGAAGCGAATCGATGAACGATCGGGTTCGGCTCACGTCGCGTCGAGCGCCTTCGCGCACCCAATAGAGCAGACAGCCCAGACGTTGCTGGCCTCTGGGGAGAGAGGCCAGCAACGTCTGGGCTGACGGAGAAAGGATCCTCATGGACCTGCTCGTAAAGGCGGTCGAAATGGTACTGCTCCGTGATGGCGAGATTTCCGTGTGCGTCGATCCAGGATTTGGCGCCTTCAGGGTCATGTTTGACCCAGACGGCAGCGACGCGTTTGAGGAGAAGGGTATGGTGCCGGTTCGGCGGAATTTTGCTGAGGGCTTCCACCGCGGCGGCGGGATCGAATTCGGCCCAGCGCGAGTAGAAGCGAGCCTCGAAAGTCTGTCGAAATTCGGTCTTGCGAAGGCTGTTCAGCCAAGCCTGAGCGGAAGGGGCGGACTCTTTCGCCCAGTCGAGGAGCATGTCAGGGATGGCCTCCGCATTGCGGTAGGAATCGGGGTCGGAAACACGATTCAGATGCTCGGCGAGCGCGGTGGCGTATCGGCGTCCGAAGAACTCGACCGCGTTGAGCACGCCATCCCGGCCGCCGAACGCGTCGTGAGACACACGAGCCGCTTCGAAAGCCTGCGCGGGATGGCGGGAGGCGGGAGGCCCAGTGGACAATCGCAGCCGCCACGGCCTTTGAATGCCCGAGACGGTGGCGGGGACCGCGATTAATGAAGCCGAGCAGACTCGGGGGATCCACGGAGGCCCAACGAAAAGAAGAGGGCGTCGTGGACGAGCCGTTCCGCCAGGCTCCAGGGAGGTTCGCGCTCCAGGTTAACCCATTCAGCACCGAGGCGGGCGATTGCGATGGGATCGAGCTGGGAGAGTGCCTCTGTCAGGGAAGGGGCCGTTCCAAGCGGATCCGCCTCCGCTCGTTGCAACCAATGGGTGAGTGAGAGGCTGGGAGCCGGGGGAACGTCGGCATCGGGGAGGATCGCCGCGGGAGGGAGGTCGGTAGGCAAACCATCGATGGGACCTGTCGAGGGGGCGACCGGAGAGACGCGGCACAGCACATGATGCGCCAGACCACCAAGGGCCATGGCGAGAGCGAGAGCGATGGCGAGGCTTGTCAGGACGAGCAGGCGGGGCGGTTTGGCGGGCATGGTCATTGGGAGCACATCGGGGCATCATGCCATCAGATTTGGCCCTGAGAAGCAATCCGCCGAACGGAGAAGGAGAAAACTTCTTTCTTGTCTATCCTTGGATCAAGAAGCGTGCCGTAAGCACCAGAGGCAACCGCGGAGCGGCGTTCGCCGAAGGAATCTCCACCGTGTCCGGCCAGCCATCCCCTGTCCAAACCGTCTTTGTCAAGAAAGCTTGACTGACCCTTTTGATTGGCCGGGGCTGGCAGGCAGCCTTCTGGATCGACACTGCACTCCCTTCGTAGGCTATTCCGACCATGACGGCGGTGCTGGCACAGAAAGGTCAATTTGTCATTCCCAAGGCGACCCGAGATCAGATGAGACTTGAAGTTGGTGACGACTTTGAAGTCTATCTTCTTGATTGAGAGATCGTTTTCCGCCCACTTCGCAGAAAGAGAAACCAGGGACTGGCGGCGTTGCTTCTCAACCCTCCTGGCAAGCTCGAAATTCCCGAACGCAACCAGGAAGGTCTTCCCGCGCCCCTGAATCGCTGCGAATGAGCTTTCTCGTCGATATCAACGTGTTTTCTGAGAAGCTCAAGCCTCGACCCGATGCCAGGTTGGTCGACTGGCTTGCTCGGAAAGTGTTGATCGGAAAAAACGCCCTCATCATGGCGGGTCACTTTCGCACGGCGCTTGCTTGCGTTAATAGCCCAGTTCCTTGGCGAGGCGATGGTAGGCTTCCTCGCCGAGATTGATCGACTGCAGGGCATTCAAGGTGGCGGCCGAGTCTTTCTTTCGCCATTCCCGAAGCACGTTTCGGAGCTGGCTTTGTCTTTGGCCGTCGTCCGAGAGGCTGTTGGCCCAGGCGAAAGCCCCTTCCGGATCGCTGTTCCAAATGCATGAGACGAGCGAGTTAATGGCGCCATCTCGGGCGGGGCCGTGGGGAAGTCCGGCGATCCATTCCGAGGTGCCGCGAGAGTCGTATTGTGCCCAGTTATTGGCAACGCGATGAACCGCTTGCTCCTGCGCTTTGGGGTCTTGCAGAGACGTCGCCCAGTCGGCCGCTCCCTGAAGGTCGTACTGGGCCCACTGATGCGCGATCCGTTGCGCCGCTTCGGCGTATTGCTGTCTGGCCGCGAGATCCTTGGCTTGGCTCAATTCTTGATCGAGCAAGTCGACCGCAGAATCGACATCGTGATAGGCAAGCGATCCGATGAATTGCGAACTGACTTTGGCGCGGATCTCTCCGTCTAATCGATCAATCTGTAGACGGGCGCCTTTGGGATCCTGGTCCACCCACTGATCCATCACCTGGACGAGTGCATTCTGGCGCGCATCGGGGTCGGTGATTTTCTGGGCGTAGGCGATGGCTCCCTCGGGATCGTCTTTGGCCCAGGAATCAAGGAGCCGACCCTGGAGATGCCGGTGAACTTCGGGATCCTCTTGTTGCTCCACCCAGGAGACGACGCTGTCCCGGTCATCGCGGAGCCAATGTTTGATGACTACAGCGGCGACGTACGGAGCCTCTGAGGTGAGCAGCCCCTGTTCATCCAGGTAGGCGGCGGCGGCTCGTGCATCGTGGTTGGCCATTTCCGAGACGAGTCCGCTAAGTGCTTTCGTTCGCAATTCGCCTCCGGGCAGTTCGTCCACCCATGCCTTGGCCGACTCCACATCTTCCCTTGCGATTCGAGCCGCGAGATTATGCGCTCCGTCGGTCATGCTCCGACTGGGGTTCTGCATCAAGAGGGTCTTGGCCTGTTCGGGATCGTTGGCTATGAATTCGTGGAAGTGCAAACTCAGCAAGGAATTTCGCTGCTGTTTTGGCAGGGTGTCCATCCACGCCAGGGCCTTGTCGGGGTCGTCGCGCATCGACCGTCGGGCGACGAGTTCCAGGGCCCCGTCGAAATGGCTGACTTCAGTGTTCCCTCTTAGGAAGCGTTGTCCTTCCTCGGGCGAGAGTCTCGACAAGACTTCGTGCAGGGCTGCTCGCCTCTCCAGGCGATTCTCGATGGATTGGGTCCATAGCAGGGCGGCGTCGGGATCGTCTTCCGCCCAGGTGCGCGCTAAGCTTGTGACCGCCACAACGCGAGCCTCGCCGGCGGGAACGCTCTCCAGACTCCCCACGGCCTTCTGGATGTCTTGCTTGCTCAAGGCGGCAAAGACTGGGTCGTACAGAAAGTGACTTAGCGAAGCATCCTTTTCGAGCATCGCCAGCGTGCGGACGGGATCCGCTTTGGCGCCAGGCGTGAGAAGCGCGTGCAGAGCATATTCTCGAATTCCAGGTTCGGGGATCGTGTCCCGAAGCGTTTGGGCACGGCTGATATCTTTCCGGGCGAGGGCTTTGAGGGCCATAAAGAGTCCTTCCTGTTTGTGAGTTCGATTGCTCATCTTGCTGGCAAACTCGAATAGGGCTTCGGGATCCACCTCGGACCAGCGTTCGAAGAGGGTGACTCGCGGCGCGTGATACGTGGTGAAATTCTCCGCTTCCACGGCCAAGGCTTCTGCCAGCGACTGCAGTTGAGGTGATGTGAGATCGCGCAGGCTCTGATAGGCTTCGGATTGCCTGGCGATGGAGTGTTCCGAGCCGAAGAGGGCCAGGAACCCTTCCAAGGTCTCCACCGCACCGTGCCGAGAGCCGGGCGTCGTGCCGGATCGGCCGCTGTTCCCCTCAATCACCGGTGCGAGCAGGGAGGGGACGCCGGGACTTGTTCCGGCGGTTTCCAGCTCCCGAGGAGGCGAATGCTCACGGCGGATGGTCGTGGATTTCAGCATCCAGCCGGTAGCGATTCCGGCGGCCAAGGCGAGGGCGGTGAGAATCGAAGATTTCATGGTTTTGCAGTCGAAATGCTTTTCAACTCGCGAGTGAGAAGTTCTGTAACTGGATCATCATGCGGCGAAGCGTGAACCTTCGGAGCGAGTGAAGTCTATTTTATCAAGGATGAATTTTCGGAACGCTGAACCTTTTCCTCGTGAGTGGGAAGTTCTCAGACCGGTTTCTCTTTGCCTGGCGTGTCTGTCTGACTGCGTAATAGAGCGATCTTCGCCTTGGATAGTTCAATGCTCAGATCGATCAGTTCGGTGGTCAGTTTCTTGAATTTCTTGTACTCCTCTGTTTCTTTTCGTAGTCCCTTCACGTGGTCTGGCCAGACGTGTTCAGTCCGGCTCCTCATCTCATGCGTGTAGCTCAGTTGGTAATACACGCCGCGCTGGCGTTGTCGATCTCGGTATTGCTTGCTGATGCTCCCAGGCCGCATTGGCCCGATTGCAGCTAACTTTGCCGCAAATTTCTGGACTCTTTTTTCAGCCTCCTCAGCAAAATCGATGGGCAGTCTGTGGCTCTGGCAGGTCGCCAAGAGCGTGAAATAGAGCGATTCTGTAGACTTCCTCGCTGCGAAACCCGTAGGCTTTTCTTGTTACAACATTCACCTTACGGTTGAGACCCTCGACGACACCTGAGTTAAACTCCTTTCGTGCCGCCCAGTAGTTGAAGATGAGATCTTCATGATTGCGCATCGTCTTGACGAATTTTTTCATCGGATCCAGTTTTGAACGCATGGCTCGCGTGCTCCATTTCTTCCAAAACCATCTCGCCCATCGGATCGATTGATAGTCCCACAGGGCGCGAAAGCCCTCTTTCAATTGGTAGGCCCGCCCGCTCCTCAGATCGTATTGCATGAGTTCCTCGAGCTTCAGGTCTTGATTCGGGGTGAGGTTTTCCGGGCGTTTGAGAAAACAGTATTTGCTCTTCTTCAAGATCGGCTCATAACCTTCCTTGGCCATCCTCGCCGATTCTTCTCGGCGAACTTCGTCTACAGCTTTGTGCAGGTTCGCAACGATGTGAAACTTGTCGAGAACACGGATAGCCTTGGGAAGGCGCCTACCAATTACCGTTAGATATACCTTCCACATGTCGCTGCATACATACCGGATGCTCTTCCTCGCTGCCTGACCGATGTCGTGCAAACATTGCACCAGGGCCTTGCCCTCGCGACCAGGCCGAATGGCAAGGAGACGTCGAGCGCCCTCGTCAAGCTGATAGACAAGCGTCATGTAGTTGTGTCCCTTGTGGATGTGGATCTCATCAACGCCGACGGCAGTGACTTCACTCAGGACGCGATTTTCCAAGCCCCATTCCACAGTGGATCGAACTGCACGATAGACTGTGTTCCAGCTCGTCCGAAAGTAGAGAGCCACTTCACTCCATGTAACGCGCCGTGCCCAAGTGCTCAGGAAATGTCGGAAATCGTCTGTCATCCGTTGCTTGCCCGTCGCCCAAGGGACACGCTCGACTTTGACTCCGCAGCGTGGACAGTTGACGCGGCGCATCAAGTATTCCAAGTGGACAGTGCGATCCCAGAGTGGCACATGCTCGAAGGTACGGAGAGTGCGATGATCGTAGGTTCCTCCCTTCCGAGAGCATCCGGAGCATACAGGCCTGTTGCGCTTGTGAGGCCGAACGCCAATGACAAGTGTGTTGTTGTTATCAACGAGGGAGGCTCTGTCGAAGACAAAACCCTTGAAGTGAAGCACAGAATCAACGAGGGTTAGGAGTCGCATCGGAACGGAGGGCGCGTTGTTTGGTTAGCACTGACAACAAAGCCGCTGTTCCGGTGCGCGTCATTGAAAAAGAGGGGTCTTCAGCAGAATCTGTGGGTGAAATTCCGGATTTGCTCCGGGAACGCTGGACGCCGGGTCCCGCTGCCCCTGGACCCCAGAACTGCTGAAACTACTTGTTTCATGGGCTGAGCCCTACCAGGGGCAGCCCCGGCGCAAGCGTTGTCCTCGCAAATCCGAGGTTTGGATGGGCAGCTGGCTTGTTGCCACAACTTTGATGCCCATTAAGATTGGATATAACTTGTTGCTGGTCAGGATTCTAGGTGAATCGCGCCGCCTGGGCACCCACAGATTCTGCTGAAGAGGCAAAAAGAGAGAACGCATAGAGCAACGCCGGTCAAAACCTGATGACGGATTGCGGCGGAGGGGATGAGGGTCAAGTGATCCCGGAGGCAATCGCTACGAGCGAACCGCATTCGAATCCCTTGGCGGAGATCGAGTAGGATTGGCGAGGACAGCACTTGATGCTCGTCCCTGGAGCTGGCAGGATCTCAGGTTGTTTTGACGATGCTTCGAGCTAGAAAACACCCACAGATTCTGCTATAGACCCTTTTTTCAGTGATCTGATCTTTTTCATGGTCATTAGCTTATATATGCGAATGTCCAGGAAAATCAAATCATTTGTTATGGATCTCTGGATTTCTTGGTGGAATATCGTCTGTCTTCTGCGACCCGCTTTCTCGAGAGCCCGCACCTTTCTCTGGTTTCTGCTCGTCTTGGCCGCTTTCTCCGTGCGCAATGACCTCCTCGGGGTTTCCAGTTTTGTCCGCGCTCTCGGTTTGTCAGAACACTCCTATGAGCACTTACTCCATTTCTTCCACAGCAATGCCGTGAAGACGGACCGGCTTGCAGAACTTTGGTTCGCCATCGTGATCAAGCACTTCCCTGTCTACAAGATCGGTTGTCGCCCCGTCCTGGTTCTCGACGGCATCAAGAAGTCCAAGGAGGGCCGCAAGATGCCTGCGGTGAAGTATCTGCATCAACAGTCCGAGTCCAATTCCAAGCCTCACTTCATCATGAGCCATTCCTTTCAGGCCTTCGGCGTGCTCTGTCAGGTTGGCGGATACTTCTTCTGCGTTCCGGTCTGTGCACGCATTCACGAAGGTATCGTCACTTCAAACCGCGACAGGAGAACCTTGATCGACAAGGCCAACGAGATGCTCGCATCCGTCTGTAGAGGTCAGAAGTTCGTCTTGCTGGCCGACGCCTACTACGCCAACGGAAAGGTGATCCGGAGCACCAAGGGGCGTTCCGGTGTGCTGGTCACGAGGGTTCGACGCACGACAACCGGCTTTCGGCCTGCGGCAGTGCCACGCAAACGCGGACGACCGAAAAAGTATGGCGCTGCGGTGAAGCTCCAGAATGTCTTTGGAACGGGCGGCTCCAGTTCAGTTCCCCTCAGCGTTTCATAAAATGGCCAGTCAGGCCATCATGTAGTAGGCGATTTCTTCTTCGACGGCCTGATTGTCTCCGAGTGTCAATGTGAGTCGACCTCGAGGGCGACTCAGACGTCCGGCACGTTGGATGATTTTGCGGCGAATCGTGCCGAGTCCTTCAAAGATCCACTCCGCAGCCCTTTGGGGGGACGATTTGCGTGACCGCTCCGCAGATCGCATCTGCATTTCGCGTGTGAGATTGTGGGTGAGGATACTGGCCAAAAGGAAAGCTTCGTTGGCGGCACGTCGCTTGGCCGGAATATAGTCCATCTGGGCCTGGCTCTTGGCTTCGCCAAAAATCTTCTCCTGAGAGCCACGCCCTTCATGAAATTTCACCACATGAGCGGCCGTGTTTGTCTTGTTGGTGATGATCGCCTCGTATTCATGGTTCTCCTCGACTGGTTCGAAAAGATCCAGTTGGAGCGGTCCTTTGCGCTGAGTGCGCCTCATGGTTCGAATGCACAAAATGCGCGCTTTGCGCGCCCAACTTTTTGGCTTCCAGCGGATTTCGAAGTGATGAGTTTTTCCCTCTCCGCCTCGGGTTCGGGACCAGCGACGGCGCTTCTCAATGATGCCCTTGAGTTCCACAAGCCGCTCGAAAGGCATCGAGAACGTATATTCCAGGCCCAAGGTCTTTGCCTCTGAAACCATCTGATCGCTGAAAAACGCGCTGTCGGCGCGCAACTCGATCTGCACATCAGGCAGCACCTTGCGAATCTTCTCCACGCAGGAACGGAGGAACTCCACTGCTCCATTGGAGTCATGGACGTTGCCACTTCGATGAAGGAAGTCGAAGATTTGTCCGGTTTGAGCGATCGTCGCGAGCAGTGGATAATAACTGCGCTCGCCTTTTTTCTTCTTGTTAAATCCCACAGCCGTCCTTTCCGCATGGCGACTCGTGCTCTGCACGCTTCCGTCCAAATCAAGCGTGATGCGTTTGATTCTCTCCTCCTGAAGTCGAGACAGGCAAACGAAATGATTCATCTCCCTCATCCTCTCAAGGCTTTGACAATCGACCTCTCCCAACATCCGGCTCATCGTTGGGACACTGGGCAATGGGTGCATCCCCAAAACCTGTCGTACAAGGGGATCATCTCGGTAGTAGTCCAAATCGCGAAGCATCCGGTAGCCCAGTATAAGATGCACGATAAGACACATGAAAACCTTGTGGAACTTGTAGAAGCGGGACATGCGCCGATCCAGTGGACCAAAGCACTGCTGAAGCTTCCCCTCCAGATCCAATTCCTGAAAGAGCTTCTGAAAGATAACGAGACCGCCGAAAGAGGTCAGTTCTTGATCTTCAAATTTGATCGCCGGAATCGTTCTGGACTTTGCATGAATCGTACGTCGTGCTACTCTCACTGTAGGTGGCTTTTGGGTTGAAGTGTTTGGTGTTTTGGTAGATTCCAAATTAACCTTATCCCAAAGGCCCCTGCCACTATTTTATTGGGATTCTTGCCCCGATTTATGAAACTATGGGGTTCCCAGTCCCGTATATGGGGAGAGAAACATCTCTGTCCGGTTCAAGTCGGTGGATCTGTTGTGGAAGCCCGCCGGGGCGATGGTCCGCTTCGTTCTCGTCGATCATCCCACGAGAGGGCGGATCATCCTCTTGTCTACCGACCTCACCATGGAAGCTCAGGAGATCATCTTGCTCTACAGTTTGCGTTTCAAGATCGAAGTCGCTCTCGAGCAAGCGGTGCATTCGGTCGGCTCATTCGGATACTATTTCTGGATGGCCGCTATGCGACCGCTCAAGCGTCGCAATGGTAACCAATACCTCCACCGGACTACCGAGAAATATCGCAGACAGGTGCAGGGAAAGATGCACGCATATCATGTGTTTGTGCAGACCGGCATGATCGCTCAGGGCATGTTACAGTACCTTGCCATGACATGTGACGGTCTGGTCTGGAAGCACTTTGGAACCTGGATCCGAACCATCCGCCCAGACGTGCTGCCTTCGGATATGATTGTCTCAGCCGCCTTGAAAAACACGCTGCCTGGATTTTTGCACCACGGCGGAAAAGGTTCAGCGTTCCGAAAATTCATCCTTGATAAAATAGACTTCACTCGCTCCGAAGGTTCACGCTTCGCCGCATGATGATCCAGTTACAGAACTTCTCACTCACGAGGATGGCCTGACTGGCCATTTTATGAAACGCTGGGGTGACCTCAGCCGTGCAGGCCAAGACTCGGGCCAAACGGATCCGCGACGCTTGTGACATGCTTGCCGAGGGAAAGAAGCGAGTGTGCTGCTTTGACCCATCCAGCTATTACAGCAAGGCCTTCCGCGCGCCTGAAGCGGTCGATTGATTGCTGGGACGATGGGGTGGGCTGGTTGCTTGCCGGCGACCCACTATCGGGGCGTGAGGTGAAGTCCTTCGCTCGAAGTCGGTGCTGAGAGGGCGTTACGTCGGGAAGATCGTCGCCAATCAGGGTCTCGTTTCCCGAGGGGTGTCGGGGCCGGTCCACCCCCGCCAAGCCTTTGCAAAATTTTGTTTCCGGGGAACGCGTGGCGGAGTGGTTTCGCCCTTGCTCGGGCGCGGAAGGCGGGGTGTATGGTGTCCTCATGCCCACGGACAACTTCGTTCATCTGCACGTTCACACGGAGTATTCCACCCTGGATGGCACCAATCGGATCCCCGAGATCATGGCCAAGGCGGTCAAGTACGGAATGCCGGCCCTGGCCATGACGGATCATGGCAATCTCTACGGCATCGTCGAGTTTTTCCAGCAAGCCCGGAAACACGGTGTGAAACCGATTTTCGGTTGCGAGATTTACCTGGCACCGGGATCCATGAAGGATCGTAAGCAAGTCCCGGGCAAGCGCAATGCCAGTCACTTGACGGTGCTGGCCAAGGACGAAACGGGTTTTCAAAACCTCGTGAAGCTGGTGTCCAAGGCGCACCTCGAGGGCTTTTACTACAAGCCGCGCGTGGACAAAGCATGCCTGCACGAACATCGGGAAGGCCTTCTGGCCTTGAGTGGCTGCCTGGCCAGTGAAGTGAACCAGCACATTCTCAATGATCAGGTCGGTTTGGCACGTGAGAGTGTCTCGGATTTCATCGATATCTTTGGCAAGGACGACTTCTATCTTGAGCTGCACGATCACGGGATGGAGCAGCAGCACAAGTGCACGAAGCAACTGATCGAGTTCTCGAGAGAATTTGATCTTTCGCTGGTGGCGGCCAACGACGTGCATTTTCTCAACCGGGCGGATCACGAATGCCACGACGTCATGATCTGCATCGGCACGGGCGTGCAAGTGCATGACGAGAAGCGGCTGCGCTACCCCG
Organism: Verrucomicrobiales bacterium; assembly: GCA_965204485.1. GTDB lineage: Bacteria > Verrucomicrobiota > Verrucomicrobiia > Verrucomicrobiales > DEV007 > JAACDM01. The sequence continues at coordinate 11,671 of CBDBEZ010000130.1, read as the reverse complement.
AGGAAGTCTATTTCAAGACGGCGGAGGAGATGTATGAACTCTTCAAGGAGTATCCGGAGGCCTGCCACAACACGCTGGAAATCGCCGAGAAATGCAACGTTGAGCTGAAGCTCGACTCCACCAGCTCGGAGAAGTATCCGGAGTTCGATTCGCCGGACGGCTCGCCGCGCGACGACTTTTTTTCCAAGCTCTGTCACCAGGGCTTGATCGATCGCTACGGCGAGGAACGCGTGGCCTCCGATCCGGACCTCACCGAGCGCCTGGAGTATGAGATCGGGATCATGACGAAGATGGGATTTGTCTCCTACTTCCTCATCACCTGGGATTTCATTCACTGGGCCAAAGAACACAAGATCCCGGTGGGCCCGGGCCGTGGGTCGGCGGCCGGCTCGCTGGTGGCCTATGTGCTGGGGATCACCGATCTTTGCCCGCTGGAGTATGGTCTCATCTTCGAGCGATTCCTCAACCCGGAGCGGGTGTCGCCTCCCGATGTGGATGTTGATTTTTGTCAGTCGCGCCGGGGTGAGGTGATCGATTACGTGCGGCAGAAGTACGGCGACCGGGCGGTCTCTCACATCATCACCTTTGGCACGCTGGGGGCCAAGAGCGTGATTCGCGACGTCGGACGGGTGCTGGGGATGGGCTACAACGAAGTTGATCGGATCGCCAAGATGATTCCGGCCGAGCTGGGGATCATCTTGGCGAAAGCGCGAGAAAAGAACCCCGAGTTGGCCGAAGCCATCGAGAGCGACGGACGGATTCAGCAGTTGTGGAAATACGCCACCTATCTCGAAGGATTGACACGTGGAACCGGCATCCACGCCGCCGGTGTGGTGATAGGGGACCGGCCTCTGGACGAATTCATTCCGCTGACTCGGGGCAACGAAGGCGAGACCGTGACCCAGCTGGCCATGGGGCCGCTGACGGAGTTCGGAATGCTGAAGATGGATTTCCTCGGCCTCAAGACCCTGACGGTCATCCAGGACGCGGTCAACCTGATCAACGAGTTTGAGCCGGACTTCGAGATCACCCGGATCTCGGCCGACGACAAGGCCACCTATGACCTGCTGAGCACAGGGCAGACGGTGGCGGTGTTTCAGTTGGAATCCGGCGGGATGATCAATCTCTGCAAGCAGTTTGGCGTGAGCAATCTCGAGGATATCAGCGCCTTGCTGGCGCTCTATCGCCCGGGACCCATGGATCTCATCCCCGATTACATCGCCCGCAAGAAGGGGGAGAAGGAGATCGACTACGCCCACCCCTTGCTGGAGGACGTGGCCTCGAACACCTACGGGATCATGATTTATCAGGAGCAGGTCCAGAAGGCCGCCAACGTTTTGGCCGGCTATTCCCTTGGCCAAGCCGATTTGCTTCGTCGGGCCATGGGGAAGAAAGACAAGGCCAAGATGGCGGTGGAGCGCGAGAAATTCGTCAAGGGCTGTGCCGAGACGAATCAGATTCCCGCCAAGAAAGCCAACAAGATCTTCGATACTCTGGAAAAATTTGCCGGCTACGGATTCAACAAGTCACACAGCTGTGCCTACGGGCTCATCACCTATCAAACGGCTTATCTCAAGGCGAATTATCCCGTGGAGTTCATGGCCGGCGTCTTGTCTAACGAGATCAACAACACCGACAAGATCGCGGTCTTCGTCAACGAGTGTAAGAACATGGGAATCGACATTCTGCCGCCCCATATCAATCGCTCCCAGATCAAGTTCGCGCCGGAACGCCTCGATGGCGTGAGTCAGAACGGGCGTGACGGAACGATGAAGGCCATTCGATTTGGCCTGGCGGCCATCAAGGGTGTGGGCGAAGGAGCCATGGCCAGCGTCTTGCGGAATCGGGAGGCGGAGGGGGAATTCACCTCGATGGAAAACTTTGCCTTCCGGGTGGATTCGAAAAGTGTGAATCGCAAGGTGATGGAGTCGCTGATCAAGGGGGGTGCCTTTGATTTCACCGGTGAGGAGCGTCCGGCGCTCTTTGCGAGAATTGAGCAGGTGGTGGCCTCGGCCCAGGCCGCCACCAAGGATCGGGCGAGCGGCCAGGGATCGCTTTTTGACACGCTGGAGATCACCGGTTCCGCGCCGGCGCCACAGGGAGAGGAAGTGATGAGTGAGCGATGGACCAAGGACGAGATGCTCGCATTCGAGAAAGACCTGCTGGGTTTTTACGTGACGGGTCATCCGCTGGATGGCTATCGAAACACCATTCTCAGCGAGGCCAAGGTGCGGTCATACCTCGAGCTGGAGGAATTGCCCACTGGCAAGGACAAGAAGTATGAGTTCATCGCCTTCGTGTCCTCCGCGGCGGTCAAATACACCAAGTCCAAGGGACTTCCCTTCGCCATCCTCATGACCGAGGATTTGCAGGCCAGCGGCGAAGTCTTGGTTTGGAACGACGTCTACGAGAAGACGGATCGTTCGCTGTTGGCGGTGGGCTCCGTCATTCGGATTCAGGCGTCGATCGATGTGGATGCCCGGACGGAGACGCGTCGTTTGGTGGCGTCCGCGATCCGGCCGTGCTGGATCGATCCCAAGGCCAAGCCGTTGAAGAAGAAGCTGGAACGCTTTCGAGGAGTCCTTCCTGGCGGACTGGAAGGGGCTCCGAATGGTGAAGGAGCGATGTTGAACCTCTACCTGATCAGCGGGCGCACGACGGATGACGAACTGTACTCCATTCGCGATCTTCTTGTGGCGAACCGAGGCGACACGCCGGTGCGGTTGACGATTCGGACGTCCTGCGGAGACGTCCAGGTGCTTCGGGCGGGGGACGCTTTCAAGGTGGCGCGCTCGCCCGAGTTGGAAGACGCCCTGGCGCGGTGGATGTGAGAATGGGGCGATGATGATGCCGTGGGCCGAGCTTTGAGAGCTTTGGCAGGACGAGCGGCGAACCCTCGGAAAGTGGCGGAGGCCCGCCGCATTTGCTCAAGACCGCTTCGCGAGTTGGTGAGGGTTTTTGGCGTTCGCCAGCCCTCTGGCGCTTTGGAAGAGTGAGCGGCGTTCCTGCGGAATAAGGCCGAGCTCAGGCAAAGAATTTGCTGAGCGTCTCCTCCGAGGGCGGCTTGGTGAAGAGCGACACGCTGATGAGGGCGACCGTGCTGGCGAGTACGCAGACGGTCACGGGCATGATGCCGGGCCCGATCGTGCTTTCGCTGCCACCGGCCTCGATGAAGAGGGCAAGCCACACGGTGGTCCCCGTGAGGATCGAGGCGTAGGCGCCCGCTTTGGTCGTGCGGCGCCAGTAGACGGCGCCGAACACCAGCGGCGTCAGCATGGCGAAGCCGCTGAAGCACCAGACAGCCAAGTCGAACACGTTCTTTTTCGCAGCCCAGAGAGAAAGCAGGTAGGTGATGGTCACGATCCCGATGATGAAAAGGCGAGCGATCCAGATGACTTGTCTGTCGGTGAAACGGCCTTTTCCGGTCAGGTGCAGCACGATGTCGTTGGTGAACATGGTGCCCAGACAGAGAAACTGTGAATCGAGAGAGGACATGATGGCGGCCAGCACGCCGGCCGAGAGGAGCCCCGTGAGGATGGGGCTCTCGACGAGTTGAGCCAGCATGTTTGAGAGAACGGCCGCACTGGGAATGCCGGGAGGCATCAGTCCGGAGGCCCAGGCGCCAATGAGCACACAGGGCACCCACACGATCATGATGCAGAGCGGGTGAGCCACCAAAGTGAGCCGGAAGGCTTTGGCGCTGCGAGCAGTCAGCCAGTGCTGAAAGAGATGGGGGAACATGCCGACACTGAGCGGAATGAAGAGGTAGGTCAGGAACATCCAAGGGGGGACACCGAGTTCCCGCGATGCGTCCACCACTTGGTCGCCTTGCCGGGTCTTGTAGTCGACTTCCAGGACCCGGCGTCCCAAGTGTGGCTGGTAGCCCTCCAGCGAGGGCTCCATTTCGCCCTTGAGGGTCGCCACCACCTTGGGGGTCTCCAGTTTCTCCACCTTGCCGTCGATGATGCCGAAGGGCTGTACCAGCTGGCCTTCGGCATTCACGGTGAGCGGCACTTCACCGGCTTGCTTGAGTCCCCCCAGGCTCTGAACGATGAAGGTGAAGGCCACCACGCCCATGGCCATGAAAACGAGGGTTTGAAAGGTATTGGCCCAAGCCGCTCCCCGGGAACCGCCGGCGAAGACGTAAGCCAAGACGATGAGGCAGATTCCCAGACCGCCGAGCCAGAATGGAATGCCGCCGGTCCAGAGCGGATTGGGGTGGGGAAAGGCCTCGGGGAAGGCGCCGGCCGTCACCGGGAGGATCGTCTTTCCAGCACCGATCACGCCGATCAGCAGGTAGGGAATCACCAGGCCGACGAGGATGGGGAAGAGCACGTAGCCGAGGGCATTGGACTCGAAACGCGAGCGGAAAAACTGGATTTGCGTCACGAAGCCGTGCTTCATGCCGAAGCTCCAGAGGCGGATGCCGATGGCGAAGAAGCAGATGACGTGGACCAGGCCCGAAATCGAAGCCATGAGGCCATAGACCCCCATGCCGCGCTCGAAAGCCTTTCCGGTGGACCCGACGAGGGCGAAGGCGGTCATCGTCGTGCCGAAGACCGACATCAAGAGGAGAAAGGGGCCGATGGAATGGCTGGCGACGAAGTAGTCCTTGCTGGTGCCGCGTGAGAGACGGCCGCTCATCAAACCCAGCCCTAACAAGAGGGCCAGGTAACAAAGAATCACGATCAGGACGGTCATCGGACGTTGTAGGGCTTGCCTGGCAGATCGGTTGATTTTGTTTCACCCCGCGCCCAGCGCTCGAGATCATGAGGCCAGGCAAACCGAATGGCGAGTGCCGCGAGGATGGCCACGACGATCGAGAAACACGCGTGGTAGACCAGCCCGCTTGGGAGGACGCCCAGGAACAGGTAGGTGTTCTCCCATAACCAGAAATCCTGGTGGAAGATCAGCATCGCGAAGGCAATGACCGTGAGAAAGTTTTTCATGGATCCGGTGAAGGGAGAAACGAGGTAGGAGAAACGCGGTCTCCGTGGAGAGGAGAGGGCAAGGGAGGGGGCAAAGAGCGGCCGGGCGAGTAAGCTCGACCGGCCGCACAGTCAATAGGGATTCCCCGGAGAGCCGAGGGTCAGGCTCGTCTTGCCCGAGAGCCGAGTTATTTCTTCGCCGTCTCGGTGCCGCTCTTGCTGAAAGCGTAGAGGTGAGACTGGGTGGCGACGTAGAGAGCACCGTTGGCGGCCACCGGGCTGGAATAGACCGGGCCGTTGAACTCGACCGCCATCACGTCCGGCTTGTCCTCGTTCTCACCACGAATGACGTTGAGCTTCTTGGCGGCTTCGAGGATGATGACTTCGCCCTCCTCGGTGCCAACGTAGACCTTGCCATCGGCGACCAAGGGACTGCCCCAGATGTGGCCGAAGGTGTCGTATTCCCAGTATTTCTCACCGGTGAGCGCGTCGAAGCAGTAGGCGAACCCGCGGTAGTCGGCAGTGAAAAGCAGATCGTCGATGATGGCGGGAGTGGACATGCTGCGTTCGATGCCCTTGAAGGTCCAGATGGCCTTGCCCGAGATATCGCCGGTCATGGTGGGATCGATGCAGCTCAGCATGCCGAGCCCTTCGCCGTGCTCGGGGTCCTGCCCGGTCAAGACGTAGACCTTGTCCTTGTAAATCACCGGCGTGGCCACCACTTCATTGGGACCGTCGGGCTTGGGATACTTGACCTTGCGGTATTCGGGCGGGTTGGCGTCGTAGCGAAACAACTCCTTGAAGGCACCGAAGGTTTCGCCGTCGATCTCCTCCTCGACAGGCTCAGGCTCGTAGCGGTAGCACCAGCCATCGCCCGCGCCGAAGATGATCATTTCCTTGCCCTTGATGGTTCCCATGGCCGGAGAAGACCATGAGCAGTGCAAAACTCGCTCACTGACTCCGGAAGTTTCCTCGGCGACGAGTTCTCCCGTCTTGGCGTCCAGCATGATCAGGCTCGGTGCGGCTGGGGAGGGAATGTTGGTGTGTGACCAGTCCACGCCATTGGACGTGGTGGCGATCACCTTGTCACCGTAGAGCAGCACCGAACTGCTGGCGACATTGTGAGGGAAAACGCCCAGCTCGCCGCGCATGTCGAAGACCCAGATGATGTCCGCGTCCTTCTGGCCGACTTCCGCGGGCTCGGCTCCCGCGTCCACCATGTATTTGCCCTCATCCTGCATGCCCTGGTTGCCGTTCTTTTGGCCATCGACGTCGAAGCAGAGCACCTCGCAGCGATTGGTGATGACGTAACCCCGGTTACCCTGAATGCTGGGGCTGGAGCAGACTCCGAGGAATTCCCAGTCGGAAACTTTGCCGGCGCCCAGCTTGGGAATGACCAACTGCCAGAGGAATTCGCCGCTGGCTTCATCGACGCACATGACGATGCCGCGATCGCCCACGTGCTTGGGGTCGCGCGGGGACTCGTTGTTGGTGCCCACAAAGACTTTGCCGTCCGCGATGGTTGGCGTGCCGTAGGTTTGTGATCCCAGCTTGGCCACCCACTTGACTTGTTTGGTGGTGGACATGTCCACTTTCTCGGAGCCGCGCTCGAATCGTCCCGGCTCGATGTCGGCGCCCGGAAGGTCTTTTTCCTCGGAAACCATGTTCTTGTCCGGGCTGCCGCCCCATTGCGGCCAGTCCCCGGCCAGGAGAGCCCCGCCGGTGAGAGCGGCCGTGCCGCCGAGCAAGGAAGTGAGTAAGGTGGGTTTGCGCTTCATGGGTTGGTTAGAGAGAAGGTGATGGTGTGTGGACGTGGTGCCGATGAGGACTCGAACGAGTCAGTTAGGAGTTGGGCGTGATGGAGACGTTGTCGATGAAGACGGGCTTCTGGGCTTGCGGAGCGAAACCGAACAGGCCGGGCGCGCCGTGCGTGTTGGCGTGTTGATGCTCGTATTCGATGGTCCAGGCTTCGGGCTCGGGCTGGCCTTTCGGCCAGACCTTGCCGCGCACGACGCCGCTGCCGTCCGCCCGGACGTCCACGCGCGTTTTCAAGGTGTACCATTTTTTGGCGCTGATGCTGAAGGGGACGGCGTGTTTGATCCGCTCATGGTTGCTACTGACCTCGATCTCACGAGCGTTGCCCTTGACCGAAATGAGGTAGCGCTGGTTGATGAGCCCGAGATCGCCCTTGATACGACGGTTGCCGTCCGTCATGACATCGGCCTGGAGCGTGTAGTTCTTCATGTCCTCGCTGCCAATGAAGGTGGTGGCGCGCTGGAAAAGGACTCTGTCGAGAGTCTTGGCCAAGACCGGGTTGCCGTCGATCTCGCGGATCTCCCACTTGAGACGTCCGCCAATCCAAGGGAGGGGCGGGTAGGCGAAATTCACGCCATCGGTGGGATGGGGCTCGCTCAGCTCGAAGCTTTCGAAGTCCTGCTCGTAAGGTAGGTTGGCCAAGAGGCGTCCGCGCAGGAACCCGCGCTTGCCGTCTGCGGTCGCCACGAACATTCCGGCGGATTCATTGGCGTCGGGCTCGGCGACCAGCGCGTTGCCGTCGAAGTCGGCGTCCAGCTCGGCCTTCACCTTGGCGGTCGGGGGGATGAATTTCGCGAACTCGGCGTCGACGGGCTCTCCCCGGACGCCGGCGGCGTCGATGGTGTAGGCGTTGACGTCGACGCTCTTCCCGGCCAGCAGGGCAATCTCGTTCGGCACCAGGGTCAGAGCGGCGGGCTCGCCCATCGCGAGCGGTTCGTCCCCGGGGACCTCGAGATAGCCGATGCCGTCATGAGTCATGGCGAAGCTGTAGAGCTTGGCGGTGGTGTGGACAAAGACGTGGCCGTTCCACACGGCGGGCGTGCCGAGGCAACTGCCCTCCATTTCCATCTCGAAAATCCGCTCGGCTTTCTCGTCGCTCGGCTTGATCACGAAGAATTTCCCGTTGTGAGTGGGGACGTAGAGGATGCCGTCGGCGTAGGTGGGCGAGGCGTGGATGTTGTCGGAGTCGAGCTTCTCGCGCCAGAGAACCTCGCCGTCGATCGCGTTGACGTTGCAGAGGTGGCCGGTCTTGTCGACGACGTAGGTCCGGTCGCCGACCAGGCAGGGAGAACTGGTGAAGGCGATCAGGTCATTGCGCCAGACTTCGTAGCTCTCGTCGAGGACCACCTGAGTCTCTCCTGGGCCGATGAGCTTCTCCGGCAGTTTGAGCGCGATCATGCGACCCTCGTTCGTGGTGTCGTGGTTCTCCTTACCGTGAATGCAGATCAGGGTTCCGTTAGGGTGAATGGAGAGCGTGCTGTTGACGCCGCCTTTAGAAAAATGATAGCGCCACAGCGGCTGACCGGTGTTGGCGTTGACGCAGACGACGTTGCCGCAGCCGGTGCCGACGTAAAACACGCGCTTGCCGTCACGCGTTTCAAAAACCGGCGTGGAATTGGAACTGTCTTTGGGAGCCGTGCCGGGCTCGGAGGACCAGAGGGGCTCGCCGGTGCGCTTGTCGAATGAGTAGAATCGGTCACGGGCGGGGCCCTGGTTACCCCAGAAGCTCGTGATGCCCCGGACGATGACCTGATCACCTTCGATCACGGGGGCGCCGGTGCGGCCGTTGGGAAAGGTAAGCCGTCCGAACGACTCCATTAGGCTGTGTTGCCAGAGCAGCTTGCCGCCCTTGTCGAAACAGCTGAAGAGGCCGGTGGAAGTCAGGAGATAGACGTTGCGGGTGTCCGGATCGACCGCCGGGCTACCCGTGCCGTAGCGGCTGTAGATGGTGTCGCTGATGAAATCGTTGAAGCGCTGTTCCCAGATCTTCGTCCCGGTCTTTGGATCGAGACAGGTGAGGAGGATGCGCTGCTCCGGTCCGGAGGCGTCACCATTGTAGCCGAAGGAGTAGAGATGTCCGTCGACGATGACCGGGCAGCCGCGCCCGGAGACGGGGTAGGTCCACTTGAGAGCTTTCTCTCCTTCGAAGGCCCAGTCTTTGTAGGTTTCCGGGCTGACACCTGTCTGAAAAGGTCCGCGCCATTCGAAGAGGTTGGTTTGTTCCTCCTCCTGTGCTTGAAGATCCAACCTGCCCGCGGTGAGTGTGATGGCGAGAATTGTGCCGATAACGGCCTTCAAAGGGAGAGACTTACACATAGTAGCTTCAATCATCCTGGATGGTTTCTGTTGCGGTGAAATTGGGTTTCGACTCGCCAGAGGCACTGTGAACTGGCGCCTAGGCCTGTCAAATTCCATTCCGGGAGCGGATCGGCTTCAATAAACTTCCCCAATTCTCTTCGGATTTGCTAGGGGAAGGTGATGAAATTGTGGAAAGTGGGTGAATTCCTCGCCTTGAGCGGACTGGTTCTCGGGTGTGGGATCGCTGCTCAGGCGGAGACTTTTCTGACCCTCGAGCGCCTTCACGCCCAGCTGCCACCACGGGTGGTCGGCCGCTTGCTTCTCGAGGAGTTCAACTGTCATCGTTGTCACGACGCGAGTGGCAAGTTGTCCAGCCGTGGAGCGCCGGACCTTCGAAACCTGGCGGGCGAGCGCCGATGGCAGGGCCTCCGGCGGGCCATCCTGGAGCCGCATGGACCGATGCCCCGGCTCCTGTCCCGCCTTGAGGAGGGCGAACAAGGGGACACCGCCGAGGCCATCGCTCATTTCTTGATCGGCCGCGACGATCGAGATCCCGAGAATGACGGAGCGAATGAGGCGGGAGTGAATCCGGCGGCCGAGCCTGAGGCCGAGTCAGCGTTCGAGGGCGATGCCGCCGAGGGTCGTGCCCTGTTCCATCGGGTCGGTTGTGTGGCCTGCTACGATCCGGAGGCGACCGATCTCCGGTCGAGAACGGAAAAATTCAATGTCGCCGGTTTGTGGTCGTTCTTGGAACACCCACTGGACCGCCGGCCCCATGGGCGCATGCCGGACATGCAACTCTCCCCATGGGAGGCACGGGACCTGACAGCCTTTTTGCTCCGAGTGGGCAGCGGAAGCCGAAGCGATGATTCGCTCGGGTTGGAGGATGAGCCGTCTGCTCCGACCGTGACCCCGGAGCTCATCGATCGAGGACGACTGGCATATGCTCGGCATGGTTGCGTTTCGTGTCACGGGGCGGTCGGCACGACCGACACCATGACGAAGGCACGCGGTTCGGTTCCTCCGCCGTGGAACGAGGCCGATCTCAGCCGGGGCTGCCTGAGCGATCGGCGCAGCGATTGGCCGGACTACGCACTGGTTCCCTGGCAACGTGAGGCGATGCGGACGGCTCTCCGTTCTTTGGAGGAGGCGCTCTCCCCGGCTCAGGAGAGCGTGCAGAACCTGGTGCGGTTCAATTGCCTGGCTTGTCATGAGCGTGACGGACTGGGCGGCGTCCCGGAGACGCGAGATCACTGGTTCACTTCCGAGAACCTCAATCTGGGGGATCGAAGTCGATTGCCGCCCTCGCTCACTGCGGTGGGGGCCAAGCTCGAGCCCGGCTGGTTGCGCAAGGTTCTCGAGCTGGGAGCGTCCGTGCGTCCTTACATGCAGACGCGGATGCCGGTGTTTCCGCGCGCGGCGATGACGAACTTGGCGGAGCAGCTGAGTGCACAGGATACCGCGTCGGAAGTGATCCCGGTGCCCGAACAGGATGATGAAAGAGCCTTGCGGGAAGCGGGACACCTGTTGATGGGTGTCAAGGGCTTCGGCTGCGTTTCCTGTCACACCTACAAAGGAGAAGCCGCGACGACCCTCAACGCGCTCGATCTCACCACCATGGCCGCTCGTCTGCGCAAGGGCTGGTTCCAGCGTTATTTAAGGAGGCCCCAGGCCTATCAGCCGCTCACCATCATGCCGTCCTACTGGCCCAACGGCGTCTCCACGCGCCCGGACATTCTGGAAGGAAATCCTGATCGGCAAATCGAAGCCCTCTGGCATTATCTTGAGAGAGGCCGTGAGGCTCGCGTTCCCGAGGGCATCCGCCGTGAGCCCATCGTTCTCGAGGTGGCTGATGAGGCAGTGATGCTGAGGCTGTCTCAAAACCCGGGCTTTCGTGTGACGGCCGGACGAGTGCAATATGATTGCTCTACTCCGTGCTCGTGAGTGGGAAGTTCTCAGACCGGTTTCTCTTTGCCTGGCGTGTCTGTCTGACTGCGTAATAGAGCGATCTTCGCCTTGGATAGTTCAATGCTCAGATCGATCAGTTCGGTGGTCAGTTTCTTGAATTTCTTGTACTCCTCTGTTTCTTTTCGTAGTCCCTTCACGTGGTCTGGCCAGACGTGTTCAGTCCGGCTCCTCATCTTATGCGTGTAGCTCGGTTGGTAATACACGCCGCGCTGGCGTTGTCGATCTCGGTATTGCTTGCTGATGCTCCCAGGCCGCATTGGCCCGATTGCAGCTAACTTTGCCGCAAGTTTCTGGACTCTTTTTTCAGTGATCTGATCTTTTTCCTCGTGAGTGAGAAGTTCTGTAACTGGATCATCATGCGGCGAAGCGTGAACCTTCGGAGCGAGTGAAGTCTATTTCATCAAGGATGAATTTTCGGAACGCTGAACCTTTTCCTCGCGAGTGAGAAGTTCTGTAACTGGATCATCATGCGGCGAAGCGTGAACCTTCGGAGCGAGTGAAGTCTATTTTATCAAGGATGAATTTTCGGAACGCTGAACCTTTTCCGCCGTGGTGCAAAAATCCAGGCAGCGTGTTTTTCAAGGCGGCTGAGACAATCATTTCCGAAGGCAGCACGTCTGGGCGGATGGTTCGGATCCAGGTTCCAAAGTGTTTCCAGACCA
>CBDBEZ010000129.1:0-17366 GCA_965204485.1 Verrucomicrobiales bacterium | reverse complement strand
GGCCTTTCGGTTGAAGTGTTTGGTGTTTTGGTAGATTCCAAATCAACCTTATCCCAAAGGCCCCTGCCACTATTTTCTTGGGATTCTTGCCCCGATTTATGAAACTATGGGGTTATCTCAAGGCCTCGCAATGATTGGCCAAGATGACTCCCAGAAACAAAAATCCGTCGTCCGGTCATGTGCGGATGGCTGCGGAAACAGTGCACGTTTTAGTGCACAATCACTTCCCATCGTCTTAGCCTTACCCCTGTAACTGACTTGTAAATAGCACCTTACAACCAGAGTACGTGGACTGGGACTCGAACCCAGGACCAATTGGTTAAAAGCCAACTGCTCTACCAACTGAGCTACCCACGCTTTTTCGCTCGTTTGGGAGCGCGAACATAGGGGAAATGACGGGCGGCGCAAGCATAATTTGAGATCCCGCTTGCCGGCGGCGAGCCGGAGTGAACCGGGCATTCACGGGATCGCTGATGGCTCCTCGCTCAAGCGAGTGGCGATGGACCGAAGATCCTAGGCGGGGCGCCGAAGGTGGAGAAAGCGCAGACCTGCGGTGGCGGCTCCCCGGCCATCGGTCCTGGCGTCGTCCCCCACGTGGACGGTGCGGGCAGGGTCGGCGCCGACGATCTCCAGGGCTCGCGCGAAAGCTCGCGGATCCGGCTTGGAGGCGCCCAGCACGGAGGAATAGAGGATGTGATCGACCGCCGTGGTCAGTTCCAAGGCGTCCATGACCGCCGGCAGTCGCCGGTCGAAATTGGAAAGCACGACTCGCTGGCGACCTTCGTCCCGCCAGCGTTTCAAGACGTCGAGGGTTCCGGTATAGACGCGCCAGGGTTCCGCAGTGCCGTAGTGGAGAAACAGGGCCTCAAAACAGGCATCGAAAGACGCCTCGCTGTCTCGCAACTCGGCTCCTGCGCCGATCAGGCAACGACGGACCAGATCGCGCCACCAGGCACGATCCACTCTTTCCCGGGCCTCTGGATCTTCTGAGATCGCTTCCCCGTAGCGGGGCGGTTCGATCGACCCCCAGCACCGGCCGAAGGCCGCAGTGACCGCCTCCGTTTCCACCGCGATTCCGTGGCGGCGGGCAAAGGCGGCGTAAGTGTGGGCAGGCGGCTCGCGCAGCCCGAAAAGCGTGTCGACGGCATCGAGAAGGAGCGTCGTGGCGGCTTCGAGAAGGAGCGTCGTGGCGGCTTCGGTGGGCACGGATGGACGAAGCGAAAGGTACCTGGATTAGGAATCCGTCTCGGGAAGGTCGGTGACGCGATAGAGTGCCTTGTCCGTGCGAATGAAAAGCGAATCAGCCGCGACCGCGGTGGAAGCCATGATCCGCCCGTCGAGGTGGTTCTCGGCCAGCTCTTCGAAGGCGTTCCCGGGCCGGAGCACGAGAAATGACCGGAAGTTGTGGATGAGGGCGGTCGGAACACCATTCGAAGTTCGATCATGGGTTAGGCAGCGGTTTGCTGCTCGATGCCGTCCACGAAGATGATTCCTTGCACGACTTTGTCAAGTTGACGATATCCGTTCAGTCGACGCCAGCCTTTCTCGGCTTCCAGGCCGAGCTTGTAGACCATTGAAAGGGTTGCTTTCCTCGATCCGCACCCTTTGGTTTGTCGAGTCCGATGGCGGACCGTGGCAAACGTCGACTCAATCGGGTTTGTCGTCCGGATGTGTCTCCAGTGCTCGGCTGGAAAGTCGTAGAACGTTAGTAGAGTTTCCTTGTCTTTCTTCAGGCAGGCGCACGCTTTCGGATACTTGGCTTCGTAGAGCGTGAAGAACTCGTCATAGGCCTCCAAGGCGGCCTTCTTTGTTTCCGCCATGTAGATTTCATGGATGCGTTCCTTGGCAAGGGGCTGCGCTTTCTTCGGCAGCTTGTCGAGGATGTTGGCTGTCTTGTGCACCCAACATCGTTGCTGTTTGCTTGTCGGATATTCCTCTTCCAAGGCGCTCCAGAACCCGAGAGCTCCATCGGCGATACTCAGTTTCGGAGGGATTTTCAATCCTCGTTTCTTGAGGTCTCTGAGCACATTTTTCCAGGACAGTTTGCTCTCTCGTTCTCCATCGCTGATGGTTACCAATTCCTTGGTTCCATCGGGTAAGGAGCCGACGATTACGAGAACACATGGGCGGTCGTCATTGAGCCTGACATGGAAGTAGATCCCGTCGGCCCAGAGGTAGACGTATTCCTTGTCGCTGAGGTCACGCTTGCTCCATTGCTCGCGTTCTTTCTCCCATTGCTCTTTGAGTCGAACGACATTGGCTGCAGAAAGACCCGATGCGTTCTCACCGAGGATCGGCTCTAAGGCTCGACTCATCTCGGAGGTTGAGATTCCTCGCAGGTAGAGTGCCGGGATGAGGTTGTCCAGTGAAGCGACTCGGCGTAGGTACGGCGGAAGGATGGCGCTGGTGAACCGCTGGCCTGATCGGCGATCATTGATCCTGGGCTGCCGAACAGAAACGTTTCCTATTCCAGTCTGAAGTTGTCGCTGAGGAAGATGGCCGTTGCGAACGACTTGGCGATGACCCTGGTCATCACGCTGATGTTGATGGGCTTGAATGTAGTCGGAGACTTCGTTGTCGATGGCGGCCTGAAGAAGCACTTGGGCTCCTTGTCGCAGGGTGGCCTCAAGGGCGTTCTGGCAGACGGTGCTTGCTCCTTCCTGGCCGAGGATAGATGCGGATTCGGTGGGGTGGTTGGTGGTTTTCATTGGAGTTCAGTTGTTTTGGTAAATGGTTGAACTCTTCATGATGCCCCGACCGCCCTCATCCACAACTTCCGGTCATTTCTCCCGGAGCACGAGCGTGGTTCCGTCCTCGGCGTGGAAGTAGAGCTTGCCATCCCCGTAGAGGGGCGAGGCCCAGTGGGCGTTGCCGCCGGTGCGCTCTTTCCAGACGAGTTCCCCGGTTTTGGCTTCCAAGCAGGTGATGATACCGCTCTGGTCGCTGACGAAGTAGAGGTGCTCGTCCACGAGGATGGGCGAGGGCGCCGTGGGAGAAATGACCGGAAGTTGTGGATGAGGGCAGCTACCGGAACACCATTCGAAGTTCGATGATGGGTTAGGCAGCGGCTTGCTGCTCGATGCCGTCCACGAAGATGATTCCTTGCACGACTTTGTCAAGTTGACGATACCCGTTGAGTCGACGCCAGCCTTTCCCGGCTTCCAGCCCGAGCTTGTAGACCATTGAAAGGGTTGCTTTCCTCGATCCACATCCTTTGGTTTGTCGAGTTCGATGGCGTACCGTGGCAAACGTCGACTCTATCGGATTTGTCGTCCGGATGTGTCTCCAGTGTTCTGCTGGAAAGTCGTAGAAGGTCAGTAACGTGTCCTTGTCTTTCTTCAGGCAGGCGCACGCTTTCGGATACTTGGCTTCGTAGAGCGTGAAGAACTCGTCATAGGCCTCCAAGGCGGCCTTCTTTGTTTCCGCCATGTAGATCTCATGGATGCGTTCCTCGGCAAGGGGCTGCACTTTCTTGGGCAGCTTGTCGAGGATGTTGGCTGTCTTGTGCACCCAACATCGTTGCTGTTTGCTTGTCGGATATTCCTCTTCCAAGGCACTCCAGAACCCGAGAGCTCCATCGGCGATACTCAATTTCGAGGGGATCTTCAATCCTCGTTTCTCGAGATCTCTGAGCACATTTTTCCAGGACAGTTTGCTCTCTCGTTCTCCATCGCTGATGGTTACCAATTCTTTGGTTCCATCGGGTAAGGAGCCGACAATGACGAGAACACACGGGCGGTCGTCATTGAGCCTGACATGGAAGTAGATCCCGTCGGCCCAGAGATAGACGTATTCCTTGTCGCTGAGGTCACGCTTGCTCCATTGCTCGCGTTCTTTCTCCCATTGCTCTTCCTCGTCGAACGACATTGGTCGCAGAAAGTCCCGATGCGTTCTCACCGAGGATCGGCTCTAAGGAATGGCGCAAAAATAAAATGAACAATTTAAGGTTTCTCAACCTTATTTCTATGTTACTGTCAGTGCCATGCCTGACAGTTCCGTTGTCGAAAGCATTCGCCGGAAGTTCGATTCCCTGAGCCACCTCATGGACGAGCGGGCTCGGAGGTGTTGGGCGGCGGCGGCGGCCACGGAATTGGGTTGGGGCGGCGTATCCGCAGTTTCTCTTGCGACATCGATGTCGCGGACGACGATCACTGAGGGCATCAAGCAGTTACGGCGCGGCGACTACACGGCACCCGAAGCCGACGGACGCATCCGTCGGCTTGGGGGCGGGCGCAAGCCGGTGACCGAGACCGATCCGGAACTGCTTGGGGCTCTTGAGCGGCTAGTTGATCCTCTCAGTAGAGGCGACCCTCAATCCCCATTGCGCTGGACATTGAAGAGCACTCAGAGGCTTGCCAGGGAACTCACATCTCAGAACCACCCGGGTCGGTGCGCGTACTGTTGCCGCGTTGCTGCGCAAGGCCGGCTATAGTCTGCTGGCAAATCGCAAGACCCGCGAAGGGGCACAGCACCCGGACCGCAACAGGCAGTTCGAATACATCAACGATCAGGTGCGTCGCTTCCAACATTGCGGCCAGCCAGCAATCTCAGTGGACACCAAGAAGAAGGAGTTGGTGGGCGATTTCAAGAACGCCGGGAGGCAGTGGAGGCCGAAAGACAACCCTGAGCAAGTCCGCGTGCATGACTTCAAGGACAAGGACCTGGGCAAGGCAATCCCCTACGGCGTTTACGATATGCTCAACAACCAGGGCTGGGTTAGCGTCGGAATCGACCATGATACGGCCCAATTCGCGACCTGCAGCATCCTGTTGTGGTGGACGGAAATGGGCTCTGCGCGGTTCCCCCACGCCCGTCGGCTGCTAATCATCGCCGATGGCGGTGGGAGCAACAGCCACCGCTCGCGGCTTTGGAAGCTTTCGCTCCAGGAGTTGGCGAACGAGACCGGGCTGAAGTTGGTCGTCTGCCACTTCCCGCCGGGGACAAGCAAGTGGAACAAGATCGAGCACCGTCTCTTCAGCTACATCACCCAGAACTGGCAAGGCGAGCCACTGGCAACCCTGCAGACGATCGTCGAGTTGATTGGAAGCACAACGACGAAGGGAGGCCTGAAGGTCAGGGCCAGGCTCGATACCAAAAGCTACGAGACGGGGATCAAAGTGACGGACGAGGAACTGGCCGCCGTAAAACTGGAAAGGCACGAAACACACGGCTCATGGAATTACACAATCAAACCCTCGAAGTAAATGTTCACCTTATTTTTGCGCAGTTCCTAAGGCCCGACTCATCTCGGAGGTTGAGATTCCTCGCAGGTAGAGTGCCGGGATGAGGTTGTCCAGTGAAGCGACTCGGCGTAGGTACGGCGGAAGGATGGCGCTGGTGAACCGCTGGCCTGATCGGCGATCATTGATCCTGGGCTGCCGAACAGGAACGTTCCCTATTCCAGTCTGAAGTTGCCGCTTCAGGAAGATGGCCGTTGCGGACGACTTGGCGATGACCCTGGTCATCACGCTGATGTTGATGGGCTTGAATGTAGTCGGAGACTTCGTTGTCGATGGCGGCCTGAAGAAGCATTTGGGCTCCTTGTCGCAGGGTGGCCTCAAGGGCGTTCTGGCAGATGGTGCTTGCTCCTTCCTGGCCGAGGATAGATGCGGATTCGGTGGGGTGGTTGGTGGTTTTCATTGGAGTTCAGTTGTTTTGGTAAATGGTTGAACTCTTCATGATGCCCCGACCGCCCTCATCCACAACTTCCGGTCATTTCTCACGGGGCAACTGCCGGGGCCGTTCTCGTGCATTACCCGGAGATCCTGATTCCGCCACAGCACCTTGCCCGATTGGGTGTCGAGACAGGCCGTGCCGTAACTGCCGAAATGAGCGTAGAGCTTGCCATCTTCAATGACGGGCGTTGGGGAGGCGTAACTGTTCTGTTTGTGCACCCACTGGGGTTTTTCCTTGGTGAGAAGCGGGACGTCGTGCACGAGCGTGCCGATCTCGAGGTCAAGGCCGATGGCGCGCAACTCGACCTTCGCCAGGAGCGTGAGCGGCTGGCCTCCGGTATTCGCCTTGAGCCGTTCCTCGGCGTCCTTGGGGTCGGCCGGGGTCTCGAAAGCCGTGGTGAGCCAGACGCGATTGCCCTCGATGACCGGCGAAGACCAGCCCCGTCCTGGGAGGGGAGTTTTCCAGGCGATGTTTTCGGTCTCGCTCCAGGTGAGGGGCAGCCGACCCTCGGCGTGGCCTTGACCGGTAGGGCCTCGCCACTGAGGCCAATCGGCATGGAGCGGTGTCGGGCGGAGACACACGAGAAGGATCACGACGACGAGAGGGGTCAACGAAGCCGTGAGGTGCCAAGTGATTGGGAAGATTTTCATGAAAGTGGTTGGTTGGGCGTGGGCTCAACTTTTTCTGTGAGAGAGCGGCGAAGCCTTCCCGTCCCGCTCACATCGCTTGGGTCTGGCTTTTTTTCTGGCTCGGCGCGATCAATTCTTGAAGGCACTCTTGGCCAGGGCCTTGAAGGCGACGATGGCCTTGGCGACTTCTTCCTTCGGCCCTGTCATCTTGATGAAAACGGGCCCGTCGGAGTGTTCCAGGATGGCCGCCAGCATCGCGTGGTCCTTGAGATGCGTCTTTTGGCCGAAGGGAGGGCCGCTGAGGAAGGTGCCCTCAAGGTAAAGGAAATCGATCTTCCCTCCGGCGAGCTCGGTCGTTTCCACCTCCTTGGGTTGGCCTTCGAACTGACCTTTCCATCGGGCGATGTTGGCGGCGACCGATCCTCCCTGGCCTTTCCCAAAATGATAGAAATCGGCGTCGAGCCCTGACTCGAGGGCCTCGGTTTTGAAGGTGAGGCCGCCTGCGCTCATGGCCCGGGGCTCGCTCTTGACGGACCAGCCCTCGGTCACGGGAAAACGCAGCCCGCTGGCCTTCAACGTGGAAGGGGCCTTCGATGACGGTGGATCCTCGGCCGCCGGGGCGGTCGTCAGGAACGTCAGCGTGAGGCCCAGCGCGCCGGCGACACGGAAAGTCAGGGGAAACAGGGAGACGAGGGAAGCGCGAGAGATCATGATGGGCAAAATCATGGCGAGTTTCCTCGGCGTGGCAATCGAAAGGCTGCCGGCTTCGCCGGAGAGGCGAGAGGCGATCCTTGGACCCGCTTCTTCTAATGCTAAAATTTCAGCATTTTCCAACTTGCGATTCGTGATCATGGTGCCAAGCTGGCGTCATGAACATGCGCTCCTGTCTTGGCTGGATAGCGTTGTCAGCCACGGTTTTTGTGTTGGGGGTTTGTTCCGTCGTCGCCTTCACGCCCGAGGGTTCGGCCGACGTGTCGGCTTGGCGGCGGTCCGCTTTCGGAAGTGTCTGCGGCGCCCCGGCCATCACCGGTCTCTCTCATTTGGGATGGTTGAAGCGCAAGTTGGCGGGTGGCTGTGAGGATACGCGGGCGTTTTGAAAACGACCGAGCACCGTCGTGAGTTTCCGTGCGATTGTCGGGCAGAAAGTCGCTGACCACTCCGTGGTCAGACCTCCGCCTCGCTGACGCTTCTACTGGAATTCGTTTTCTCTCGTTTCAGCGGAGGACAAAAGTGGTGACGCGAAGTCGCTGAACTTTCGGGCTTGGCGTGGGCCGGTCCTTTTGCTAGACAGTCGCCGTGGTCACGGTCCGATTCACGACACATCTACGGTCCCGCTTGCCTCAAACGGAGTTTGCCGTCGAGGGCGCTTCGGTCCGTGAAGCCCTGGAAGCGGTCTTTGCGCGGGCGCCCGGTCTGGCTGGTGACCTTCTCGACGATCAGGGAGGTGTTCGCCATCACGTGGCCATTTTTGTCGATGCCGAGCCTCTCAGGGATCGGCGAGCGCTTTCAGATCCCTTGAGTTCTCAAGCGGAGATCTATGTGATGCAGGCGCTCTCTGGCGGCTGATCGGCCCTAGTCATGGCAATTTTCTCTCCACGAACCCTCTCATCCTTCTCCTCTTCATGACGTCACACGCCATCCACGTCGGAACCCGCAAGGGCCTCTTCACCTACGAGCGGAACGGAAGCGGAAACTGGAAGATTGTCAGGGTCGACTTCCTCGGCACGCAAGTTCCCATGCTGCTGCCGTGCCGGGAGACCGGCCAGCTTCTTGCCGCCACGGAGGAGGGGCATTTCGGGTCCAAGCTCCATCGCCGGGACTCAGAGGGAGGATCGTGGGAAGAGCTTGCACCTCCCAAGTATCCCGAAAAGCCGGATGACGTGCCCGAGGTCTGCGATCCGTTTCGCGGAACGCCCATTTCCTGGTCGCTGGAAAAGATCTGGAGCCTGGAAACCGGAGGCGCGGACGAACCGGGCCGACTCTGGGCGGGGACGATTCCGGGAGGCCTGTTCACTTCGCGGGATCACGGCGAATCGTGGGAATTGGTGCGGAGCTTGTGGGATCGTGAGGAACGCGGTGAATGGTTCGGAGGAGGCTACGACTACCCCGGAATTCATAGCATTTGCGTCGATCCTCGCGATTCATGTCACCTTCTGTTAGGGATTTCCTGCGGGGGCGTGTGGCGGACGCGTGATCGCGGGGAGACC
Organism: Verrucomicrobiales bacterium; assembly: GCA_965204485.1. GTDB lineage: Bacteria > Verrucomicrobiota > Verrucomicrobiia > Verrucomicrobiales > DEV007 > JAACDM01. The sequence goes on along the minus strand of CBDBEZ010000129.1, from coordinate 8,854 downwards.
TGGGAGATGGGCGGGCCGGGGATGCGGGCCCCTTACATGCCGCCGGAGTTGGTGGACTACCCCAACATCCAGGACCCGCATCGAATGGTTCAGTGCCCCGCCGCCCCCGATCACCTCTGGGTGCAGCATCATCATACCATTTACCGATCGACGGACGGCGCCGCGACTTGGCGGGAGTGTCCAGAGGGAAAGCCGTCCGGCTTTGGTTTCGCGGTGGTCGTGCATCCGCGCGACCCGAATACCGCCTGGTTCGTGCCGGCGGTGAAGGATGAAACGAGGGTGCCGGTTGATGGCAAGGTGGTCGTTTCGCGCACCCGGGACGGCGGTGAGACCTTCGAGGTGCTGAGTGAAGGCCTTCCCGGGGAATACGCTTACCATCTGGTCTACCGTCATGGACTGGACATCGACGTCACGGGTGAGGGTGACTGTCTGGTCATGGGATCCACCACGGGGGCGTTATGGGTCAGCGAAGATGGCGGGGAGTCCTGGCAAACGCTTGGCCGGGATCTGCCGCCAATCTACTGCGTGCGCCTGGCGTGAGAAGGGTTGAAAGGGTTGAGGAAGCCGTCGACCTCGAATGGCGATCGTTGACTTTCCCCGGGGACGAAGTTTGCTGCACGCCCTGATGCTCGCGGTCTCTCGATTTCTTTTGCTTGGCGTTGGCCTCTGGCTGCCGGTGGGCTGCGGCAGCTTCACGCATCTATCGCCGCGTCTTGTGGAACAGATTCCCGAAGCCTGGACGGCCGTTCCGGTGACGCTGGACGAGGACGGTGTCACTGGATGGCTCGATGACTTCGATCAGGCGGCGAGTTTGCGGGTTCTGGTGGAGGAGGCGGTGGGGCGCAATTACGATTTGGGCACGGCGGTGGCTCGGGTGGAACAGGCGCGGGCGCAGGCGCGGATGGCGGGCGCCGATCTCCTGCCGCGAGGCAACGCTTCGCTAGCGGGATCGCGTTCACAGCGGCTGCTTGGCTCACGGTTTGACAAGGTCACCGCCAATCAGTTCACCAGCAGCTTTGACGTGAGCTGGGAGCTCGACCTCTGGGGTCGCCTGCGCGATTTGCGTCAGGATGCTCTGGCAGAATTGCGAGCGGCGAGTGCGGATTACGAGGGAGCGCGCCTCTCGCTGGCGGCCAATGTCGTGGCCACGGTGCTCAATCTGGTGGAGAGCCAACTCCAGGCGGAGGTGGCGCGGCAGACCCTGACAAGTTTGCGGACCAATCTCGAGATCCTCGATGCCAGGCTCGAGGCGGGTGATGTCGATGACCGGACGGCGCTGGAGATCACCTTGAGCCGCGCGGACGTGGCGCGGGCGGATGCCTCGCTGGCGAGCGATCGGCGGCTGGCCGACGGCTTTCGCCGGCTTCTAGAGAGCTTGCTAGGCCGATATCCGCGCGGTGAGATCGAGGCGCTGAGTGAGTTTCCGGTGGTGAAGCGCAAGGTGGCGGTGGGACTCCCCTCGGATCTGCTGCTGCGCCGGCCCGATCTTTTTGCGGCGGAACAGCGTGTGGCGGCCGCCACGGAGAATGTGCAGGCGAACTGGAAGGCTCTCTTGCCTGACTTCACCATCAATGGGGGCGTGGGAACCAGCACGACGGACAAGTTCAGCGATCTCCTCGATCCCAAGGCTCTGGTGTGGAATCTTGCGGGAACGGTGGGACAGGCGGTCTTTCAGGGCGGCCGTTTGGTTTCGCAGATCAAGCTGAGTCAGGCGCAGCGCGAGGAGATCGCTGCTCGTTATGCGGAGACGGCCCTGCAGGCTTTTCGGGAAGTGGAGACGGCGCTGGCGGCGGAGGGACATTACCGCGTGCAACAGGGCAAACTGGAGAGCGCCGTTGCCGAGTCCAACTTGGCGGAGGAACTCGCGCTCAGCCAATACGAGAAAGGTCTGGTGGACATCATCACCGTTTTGGAGTCGCAGCGGCGAGCCTTCGACGCTCGCAGCACGCTTTTGCGCGTGCGGAACGAAAGATTGCAGAATCGCCTGGATCTCTACTTGGCGCTCGGCGGCGACTTCGATCATCGGCCAACCCTCCCCGTGACTTCATGAGACCGTTCGTCCGCGCTTTCTTGCCCATTCTCATTCTGGTGGCTGCCTTCTTCGGCGTGCGGGCTTTGTGGCAGGGCGGTGAGGATCCGATGGGATTCCAGCGGCCGCCCTCCGTCACGAGGGTGGAAGCCGTGACCCTGAAACTGGAATCCTATCAGGTTTATATCAGTTCGCAGGGAGTCGTGGAGCCCCGCACCCAGAGCACCTTGATTCCCGAAGTGCCCGGCAAGGTGATCGAGATCTCTTCGGCACTCCGTGAGGGCGGTTTTTTTGACGAAGGTGAAATCCTTTTGCGGCTCGATCCTCTGGATTATGAAACTGCGGTTGTGGTGGCCAAACGTCAGATGGCTCAGTCGGAGGCCTTGATCGAGCAGGAGATTGCCCGCGCCAAACAGGCGGAAGAGAACTGGAAACGTTTGGGCAAGGAAGGCCAGCCGGGTGCGCTGGCACGTCGCGAGCCCCAGTTGGCGGAGGCCCGAGCGCAGGTGGCGGCTGCCAAGGCGGAACTCCGCAAGGCCGAGCGCGATCTCGCGCGGACCGAGATCCGAGCCCCCTATTCTGGCCAGACGCTTCGGAAAGAGGTCGATGTGGGACAGGTCGTTTCAAACGGAACGACCCTGGCGGAAATCTACGCCGATGATTACGTGGAAGTGCGCCTGCCCATCCGCAACGAAGATCTCGCGTTCATCGACCTTCCCGAGGCTTACCGCGAGGATGCCGCCGATATGTCGAGGGACGAGCTCCCCGAGGTGATTCTGTCCGCGGAGATCGGAGGTCAGGAATCGCAGTGGAAGGGGCGCGTGGTGCGCGTGGCGGGGGCCCTGGATGCGCGGTCCAAGCAACTCTTTGTGGTGGCCCACGTCGATGACCCGTACGCGCGCCGAGGAGATGGAACGCCACCCTTGCGCATTGGCTTGTTTGTCGAGGCCCGGATCAAGGGACACCTCCTGGAGGACGTGTTCGTCCTGCCGCCACAGACCGTCCGGGCCAGCGACGAGGTGGTGTTGATCGACGATGAGAGCCGCATGGAACGGCGAGCCGTGCGGCCGCTGGCTCTCGGGACGGCCGATGCCGTGGTGGTGCCGGTCGACGGTGGCGGGCTGGCCGTCGGGGAGCGGCTCTGCACGACGAGGATCGCTTTTCCTGCCAATGGGGCCAAGGTGAGCGCCAACATCGATGGCGTGGCGTCGCCATCGCCTTCGCCGCCAGAGGGCGCCCGGGGCGTTGCCGGGCGGACGCCCTGACACTTGTCCTGATTCCATTTTTTCCCGATGATTGCCTGGTTCACCAAAAACGAAGTGGCCGCGAACCTTTTGATGTTCGCCATCGTCGTGGCGGGGGCGGCGACGCTCTTGACCGGCCAGATTCCCGTGGAGGTTTTTCCGGAAGTCGAGATCAATCAGGCGACCATTCAGGTTCCCTACCGCGGATCCACTCCGGAAGAGGTGGAGGAATCCATCGTCACCCGGATCGAGGAGGCCATAGCGGATGTCCAGGGCATCAAGAAACTGTTCTCCACGGCCACGGAAGGCGGGGCCATGGTCCAGGTCGAGATCGAGGAGTCCTATGACCGGCGAAACGTGCTGGACGATTTGAAGAACCGGGTCGATGCCATTTCCACGCTGCCAGTGGAAGCGGAGCGTCCGCGAGTGTCTTTGATGGATGGTTGGCGGCAGGTGATGACGCTGGTTTTGCAGGGGGATTTGAGCGAGCGGGATTTGAAGGAGTTGGGCGCCCGGGTGCGCGATGAGATCGCCTCTCTGCCGGATGTCTCGGTGGTCGATCTGGGAGGAGTTCGCCCTTACGAAATTTCCATTGAAATCGACGAATCGACCCTTCAGCGATACAACCTGAGCTTCGATCAGGTGAGTCGCGCGCTGCGTGATTCCTCCATCGACGTTCCGGCGGGCACACTCAAGACCGAGTCCGGGCAAGTGGTCCTGCGGACCAAGGGCCGGGCTTACACGGGACGCGAGTTCGAGGAGATCATGATCGTCAAGGGGGAGGACGGGACGCGGGTTCGGTTGGGAGACATCGCCACGGTCATTGACGGTTTTGATGAGAATCCGTTTCTCGCGCGCTTCAACGGGAAGCGCTGCGTGGTCATCACCGTTTCCCGGGAGGGTAAGCAGAATGCCATCGGCATTTCCGATGCGGTCAAGGCCTACATCGAGAAGCAAAAGGATCGATTGCCCGCCGGGGTCAGCCTCGCTTTCTGGAGTGATTCTTCAAGGATTGTCAGGGAACGCCTGCAGACCTTGACCGATAGCGGAACCAAGAGCCTCTTGCTGGTGTTTCTTGTCCTGACATTATTCTTGCGTCCCAGCCTGGCACTCTGGGTGGTGGTGGGCATTCCGGTTTGTTTCCTGGGAGCGATTGCGGTGATGCCGCATGTGGGCGCCACCATCAACATCATGAGCCTCTTCGGCTTCATCTTGGTTCTCGGTGTGGTGGTGGATGACGCCATCGTCACCGGTGAGAACATCTACACCAAACAGAAGCAGGGTCTTTCCCTTCGCGAGGCCTCCGTGGAGGGGGCGCGGGAGGTGGCGATGCCGGTGATCTTCGGCGTGCTGACCACGGTGCTCGCCTTCGTGCCCTTGCTATTTGGCACGGGGTTTCACGGGCAGGCTCAGGCGCACATCGCTCTGATTGTGATTCCGGTGCTTCTCTTTTCCTTGATCGAGTCCAAGCTGATCTTGCCTTCCCATCTCGCGCATTCCCTCCGTCAGGTCGTCAAGCGCCTGGGAGCCTTCTTTCTCCCTGGAAAAGTCCTCGCTCTGGCCGGGGTCTTGTATCGCCGATTCAGCCGGTGGCAGCAGTGGATCGCGAGCGGATTGGAGTGGTTTGTGAAGTCGGTCTATCGGCCCGTGCTCTACGCGGCCCTCGACTACCGTTACGTGACCCTCACGCTCTTTCTGGTGTTGTTCGGGGTCATGGTGGGACTGGTGGGGGGTGGCTACGTCAAGCGCATCAGCTTTCCCCGGGTCGCCAGCGAACGGGCAACGGCGTCGCTGACCATGCAGGAGGGAACACCCTATGAGATCACCGCCCGGCACGTGGAGTGCATCGAGCGCATTGCCGAGGAGATGCGCGAAGAATGTCATGACGGCGCTGGCGAGCCGGTGATTGAGAGAGTGTTGAGCGTCTCGGGCGGCCAGGGATTGGCCTCTTCGAGGTCGAGCGAACAGGTGGGGCGATCGCATCTCGGCGAGGTGAGCTTCTACATCGTGTCGCCCGAGTTTCAGGAGGAACCCAAGGTTCGAACGCCGGAGCTGGTGGCCGATTGGCGGAAGCGAATCGGGCCGATCTTGGGCGCCAAGGAGCTGAACTTTCGGGCGGAGATCGGCCGGGGCGGTGACCCGATCGATATCGAACTGACGGGGCACGACATCGAGGAGTTGGCCAAGGCGTCCAAGGAGATCAAGGACCACCTGAAACAGTATCCGGACCTCTTCGACATCACGGATAGCATGGATGACACGAATGATGAAATCCGGCTATCCGTGCGGCCGGACGCCGAGCATTTCGGATTGACCGAGGCCGATTTGGCACGCCAGGTACGGCAGGCTTTTTACGGCGAAGAGATCCAGCGATTTCAAAAGGGGCGCGACGACATTCGCGTGATGCTGCGTTACCCGGAGCGGCGTCGCCAGACCCTGGCAAGTCTCGAGGCCATGCGGATCCGGACGTCGAATGGTGAAGAGATTCCGTTCACGGCGGTCGCCGTGGCCACCAACGCCAAGAGTTTTCCCAGCATTCAACGGGTGGATCGCAAGCGAGCCATCAATGTTCGGGCCGATGCTGACGTGCAGGAGGCGAACATGCCGGCCATCATGGAGAGCCTCACCGTCTTTTTGGATGACTTGATGGAGCGATATTCCGGGCTCAACTATTCATTCGAAGGCGAGGCGCGGGAGGCGAGAGAGAATCGCCGCACGACTTATCTCGGCGCCATTCTGCTGCTGTTCGGCATCTACACCATGCTGGCGATTCCTTTCCGGTCTTACATCCAGCCTCTCATTGTCATGTCCGTCATCCCCTTCGGAATCATTGGCGGAATCATCGGGCACATGATCGAGGGTATTCCCTTGAGCGGCTTGAGTTATTTTGGAATGTTGGCGCTGGCCGGAGTGGTGGTGAATGACAGCCTGGTTCTGGTGGACTACATCAATCGGCGCACGCGCGAGGGCATGAGCGTGTTCGACGCCACGCATCTCGGGGGCGTGGCCAGGTTTCGAGCCATCTTCTTGACGAGCATCACGACGTTCGCGGGCCTCTATCCCATGATCAAGCTGGAATCGCTGCAGGCCCAGTTCCTCATCCCGATGGCGGTTTCACTGGGCTACGGCGTGCTCTTCGCCACCTTCATCACGCTCTTGCTGGTGCCCATCAACTGTCTCGTCCTCGACGATCTCAAGAGGCTCTTTCGCATGGCGGTCGCCGAGCTGGAAGACGAGAAAAAGAATCCGTCGGCTTCCCAATCCTGGCCGTCGAAGGCCGAGTCCGGTTGAGGACTTGGCGGGAACCTCCTGAACGGAGTGTCTCACCGGTGACCGCACGGCGGCCTTTGCGGGACTTTTTGGGGCTGACGGCTCGACATCGCGCCTCCTCGAGACCATCTTTTGGGCTGATGAATCCCTATCCCGTCACCGACACTGCCTTGCGTTCCAACCGCCGGACCTTCCTCAAGAGATCGGGGATTGGAATCGGGTCCGCGGCTTTGGGATCGCTGATGCAGCCCGCCATGGGCGGGAGCCGTGGCCTGGCACTGGACGAACGATGGAGTGGCGTGCTGGAAGGCGGTGGTCACCTTCCGGCGCGGGCCAAGCGGGTCATTTTCCTCTGCATGGCGGGAGGGCCGTCCCACCTCGAGACCCTCGATTACAAGCCCAAGCTGGCGGAGATGCACGGCCAGCCGATGCCGGAGTCCTTCACCAAGGGGCAGCCGATCGCGCAGCTGCAAAACCAGAAGCTCACCTGCTTTGCGCCCCAGCATCCCTTTCAACGGTATGGCGCCTCGGGGCAGGAGATCAGCGCGGCGTTTCCTCACATTGGGAGCATCGCTGATGACCTCTGCATCGTGCGCTCGATGAAGACCGAGCAGATCAATCACGACCCGGCGCACACCTTCATGAACACAGGGACTTCGATCTCCGGGCGTCCCAGCATGGGTTCGTGGGTGCTCTACGGCTTGGGGAGCGAAGGCCAGGACTTGCCGGGTTTCGTGGTCCTCACATCGAGCGGCGGCGGTCAGGATCAGCCGATCGCCGCGCGCCAGTGGCACAGCGGTTTTCTCCCCAGTCGATTTCAGGGCGTGCAGTTTCAATCGACCGGCGACCCTGTGCTCTATGTGGGTCGACCGGACGGCGTGACCGCGCGGGATCAACGTCAGGTCCTGGACGCTGTCAATCAGCTCAATCAACTTCATCACGCCGAAGTGGAGGACCCCGAGATCGCCACCCGGATCACGCAGTATGAGATGGCCTTTCGCATGCAGGCCAGTGTGCCGGGTCTGATGGACATCTCGGACGAGCCTCAGCACGTGCTCGATCTTTACGGGACGAAAGGCGGCGACGGTTCCTTTGCATCCAACTGCCTCCTGGCGCGGCGATTGGCGGAACGGGGTGTGCGCTTCATCCAGCTCTACCACCGGGGCTGGGATCATCACGGTGGGATCAAGCGGGGAATCGAGGTCACTTCGCGTTTGGTTGACCAGGCCTCGGCGGCCCTGGTGCGCGATCTGAAAGACCGGGGAATGTTGGAAGACACGCTGGTGGTCTGGAGTGGTGAGTTTGGCAGGACGCCCATGGCGCAGGGATCGGGGCGCGATCATCACATCAAAGGCTTTTCCATGTGGATGGCTGGCGGCGGCATCCGGGGCGGCATCAGTTATGGGAATACGGATGATCTGGGTTACCACGCGGTGGAGAACGTCGTGCACGTGCACGATTTTCATGCCACCATGCTCCACTTGTTAGGAATTGAGCACAAGAAGTTGACCTTTCCATTTCAGGGACGCGACTTCCGGCTCACCGACGTGCACGGGAACGTGGTCCGTCCGATTCTGGCTTGAAATCGAACCGATTCGCCGCCGCCTGGCTCACCCGGGAGGGCGGTCGTCTCGAGGCTGTCTCAAAACCCGGGTTTTCGTGTGACGGCCGGACGAGTGCAATATGATTGCTCTACTCCGTGGAGTTTTTCGAAAAAGTCGTTGGCGCCGCCGCGAGCGTGGGTATTGGTTTCGGTGTGACTCACATTGACGCTGATTTCGATCAACTTCACATCTTACCTCCCAGCATCGAGGACTGGGTCGGCCCGACTCACCCGGCGCGATTCATTCGTTGCTTTGTCGAATCCCTCGATTTGATGGATCTCGGCATTGAAGTGCGGGACTTCGGGACCGCTGGCTGTCCACCCTTCGCCCCGGCCCTGCTTCTGCGACTCTGGCTCTACGGCTATTTCAAGAAGATCCGCAGCTCGCGTAAGTTGGAGGAGGCATGCCGAAACGACTTGGGCTTTATCTGGCTATGCGGCAATCAGGTGCCCGACCACAACACGCTCTGGCGGTTTTGGAGTCAACATCAGAAAGCTATTCGCAACCTGTTCAAGCAAAGCGTGACGACAAGCTGCGAGATGGGGCTCGTAGGGCTGACCTTACAAGCAGTCGACGGAACAAAGATTCAGGCGGCCGCCATGCCGGGAAGAAGTACGACAAGGAGGACCTGGCCAAGCGAATTGAGCGGCTTGACGAACAAATCAAGGTTTTGGAGGAGGAGATCGAGCGCTCTCAGGCCGGTGATG
>CBDBEZ010000128.1:0-9161 GCA_965204485.1 Verrucomicrobiales bacterium | reverse complement strand
TCGTAGCACACGCACCTGAGAATGGGGCGCCAATGCGGGCCCGGGCAGCGATTCCGTAAGACGGCGTCGGAAAGAGTCGTAATGGCCTGAATTGGTGGGTGTTGAGCGTGTTGAAGCTGGCGCTAAGAGGGCGAACAGTTTCGTGTGGCGGTTCTCGGGCGAATTTCGGAGGGCTCGAGCCGCGAAATGGATCCCCCTGTCGGCAATAGGCAACAGGGAGCCAGACCGCTCCGATGGCGGACGCGAACCCAAGGTTACCGAGAGCGCGGGGCGGGCGTTCCTCAGCCCGGAGCCGGTGGCGGCCACCATCGATCCTCTCGCATGGAGGCGGCGATTTGACGGGCAAAATAGATGGCCGTGTGTCCACGGCGTATCTCTGGCTTCAAGTTGCGCTTGTGGAAGCAGTGGAACACGGCGTGGGCCATGAACATGATCAGCCACAGAACGAGAATGGAATTGGGATGATGGTGATAGCAATGACCGGAATGCCAGCGGGAGCAGAGTTCGTTAAAGCCTTCGTTTTCGACCTTCCAACGGTCGTGCCCGAAATGGAAGATGGTCTTGGCATCGGCCATTGAGCGGGGCATGGTCGTCGCCCACCACCAGTGGCTATCGATGGGAGTCTCGACCCAATCCCCAGCGACGCGCTCGCGACGGATGCCAGTCTCATGGGAATGAACAACGCGAAGAGGAGTGTGAATGGATTCAGTGCAGAAGCCCTCAGCCTCTTGTAAATGAACGTGCCGCGCGGGCTTGCCCGGTGCAGCCGGAGTCTCAAATGATTCTGGCTCTTGCTCCTCAAGGGGCAGGAGCGTGCGGGCTTCGGACAATAGCTCAGGCTGATTATCCTTGAGTACGGCAACAAGGTATTTGCCGTGGTCTTCAAGAACTCGCGAGTGAGAAGTTCTGTAACTGGATCATCATGCGGCGAAGCGTGAACCTTCGGAGCGAGTGAAGTCTATTTTATCAAGGATGAATTTTCGGAACGCTGAACCTTTTCCGCCGTGGTGCAAAAATCCAGGCAGCGTGTTTTTCAAGGCGGCTGAGACAATCATTTCCGAAGGCAGCACGTCTGGGCGGATGGTTCGGATCCAGGTTCCAAAGTGTTTCCAGACCAGACCGTCACATGTCATGGCAAGGTACTGTAACATGCCCTGAGCGATCATGCCGGTCTGCACAAACACATGATATGCGTGCATCTTTCTCTGCACCTGTCTGCGATATTTCTCGGTAGTCCGGTGGAGGTATTGGTTACCATTGCGACGCTTGAGCGGTCGCATAGCGGCCATCCAGAAATGGTATCCGAATGAGCCGACCGAATGCACCGCTTGCTTGAAAGCGACTTCGATCTTGAAACGCAAACTGTAGAGCAAGATGATCTCCTGAGCTTCCATGGTGAGGTCGGTAGACAAGAGGATGATCCGCCCTCTCGTGGGATGATCGACGAGAATGAAGCGGACCATCGCCCCGGCGGGCTTCCACAACAGATCCACCGACTTGAACCGGACAGAGATGTTTCTCTCCCCATATACGGGACTGGGAACGGAACTGAAGCCGCCCGTTCCAAAGACATTCTGGAGCTTCACCGCAGCGCCATACTTTTTCGGTCGTCCGCGTTTGCGTTTGCGTGGCACTGCCGCAGGCCGAAAGCCGGTTGTCGTGCGTCGAACCCTCGTGACCAGCACACCGGAACGCCCCTTGGTGCTCCGGATCACCTTTCCGTTGGCGTAGTAGGCGTCGGCCAGCAAGACGAACTCCTGACCTCTACAGACGGATGCGAGCATCTCGTTGGCCTTGTCGATCAAGGTTCTCCTGTCGCGGTTTGAAGTGACGATACCTTCGTGAATGCGTGCACAGACCGGAACGCAGAAGAAGTATCCGCCAACCTGACAGAGCACGCCGAAGGCCTGAAAGGAATGGCTCATGATGAAGTGAGGCTTGGAATTGGACTCGGACTGTTGATGCAGATACTTCACCGCAGGCATCTTGCGGCCCTCCTTGGACTTCTTGATGCCGTCGAGAACCAGGACGGGGCGACAACCGATCTTGTAGACAGGGAAGTGCTTGATCACGATGGCGAACCAAAGTTCTGCAAGCCGGTCCGTCTTCACGGCATTGCTGTGGAAGAAATGGAGTAAGTGCTCATAGAAGTGTTCTGACAAACCGAGAGCGCGGACGAAACTGGAAACCCCGAGGAGATCATTGCGCACGGAGAAAGCGGCCAAGACGAGCAGAAACCAGAGAAAGGTGCGGGCTCTCGAGAAAGCGGGTCGCAGAAAACAGACGATATTCCACCAAGAAATCCAGAGATCCATAACAAATGATTTGATTTTCCTAGACATTCGCATATATAAGCTAATGACCATGAAAAAGATCAGATCACTGAAAAAAGAGTCCAGAAACTTGCGGCAAAGTTAGCTGCAATCGGGCCAATGCGGCCTGGGAGCATCAGCAAGCAATACCGAGATCGACAACGCCAGCGCGGCGTGTATTACCAACTGAGCTACACGCATAAGATGAGGAGCCGGACTGAACACGTCTGGCCAGACCACGTGAAGGGACTACGAAAAGAAACAGAGGAGTACAAGAAATTCAAGAAACTGACCACCGAACTGATCGATCTGAGCATTGAACTATCCAAGGCGAAGATCGCTCTATTACGCAGTCAGACAGACACGCCAGGCAAAGAGAAACCGGTCTGAGAACTTCCCACTCACGAGTTCAAGAAGATTGATCACGGAGGGACGCAGGTAGAGCGCATCGGCAGTGAGCACGTCAAAGCAGCGTGGGTGGTCCTTAAGGACGCGAGTTATCAGCCGTATAGCCGCAGCGACTTCGTCGTCTCCAGGATCTCCGTCTTCACCAGGCTCAAGCATTTCCACGTCGAGAAGCAATTGAAAATCCTCACAGATAATCTGAAACGCGACCAAGCGGTGGTAGAACTGTGTTTTGACCTCGTCTCCGACGGCGATCCGGCGTTGGAGACACTTTGGACAACAACGTTTGTAGCTACAGTGAGTTTCGTGACCATCGACGGCGGCAAGCATCCAACCGCGCTGTGGGGCAAGGATTTTGTTGCGTTTGAGGCAGAAGTAAATGTGTCCGAGACACCCTCGCACACTGTCAGGCTCGATGCGCTCGGAGACATACGCCAGTTCGTCGGCGCTGGGCAAACGGTGATTACCGAGCCAACGGGTCCAGCTGCTCTTGTTCCGGTGTTGCTCGAGTTCGTTGAAGCTTGGTAACCGGCAGCAGAACATGGCGAAGAATGCTGCCGGGAAAACTCGAGTGGGAATCTGTGGTTTGGGACGAGAGTCACGCACCCGCAGCCTCCACTGTTGGCGGAGGCTGAAAATCTTGTCCGAGTAAGTTAGTAGTCGCGTGAGAATGGTCGCTTCTTTTTTGGTGGAGAATTGCGCCCGGACTTGGCTTTGCCGGCTGATTTCTTACCGGTCTTGCCCTTCTTCTTGGCGGAGCTACTCGCCGCTCTGGCCTTGGTTTTTGCCTCCTCGAGTCGGAGGCGCCCCTGCTCGTCGAGGGCTTCCAGCAGAGCATTCGCCTTCTGGAAATCATCGATCCAGCGTCTCGCCTGAGCTTCCAACGGTCTGGGGACGTGCAGCATGGTGGTCTTGCCCTTGCGAGTCTGACCGATGGCCAAGGAGCGATGGCGCAAGGAGTCGTCGGAAGCGCAACGGCAAGTGGGCTTGCCGCATTTACGAGAGAGTTCGATGGGCGAGCCGTGAAGGAAGCCTTCGGCCTGGTCGAGGAGCTGGCGGAGGCGGCTGCGAATCTGGCGTTCGGTGGGGGGGCAGGGAGTTTCTGCTTGGCATGAAGGTCGGCTCGTTCGGCGCACTGTAATATAAGACTATTACAGAAACAAGCTTAAAAAAGATGAAATAACGAATGCGAATTTGCCATGGGGTCAAAAATGGGCGCTGCCGATCCGAATTACCCAAAAATACAGGGCTTGAGCCGCCTCAGCCGCCTATCTTACGGAATCGCTGCGCCGACCCAACATCTCCCGGCGCAGAACATGTTCCCCCGCCTCGCCCATTCACTCCAAGGGGCTCGGCTCGGATCTGCCGGCATTCTCAACCACCAAACTCGTCGCCGAGGCGCTCGGCCGCCGAAACCTGATGCCGCAGCTTTTGATAGGCTTCATCGACCGGCACGCGCGCGCCCGACTCCGGTGAGAAGCCGCAATCGGAATTCAAGGTCAACCGTCGCGGGTCGACCATGCTCGCAGCCTTGCGCACACGGTCCGCGATGGTCTCGGGAGAATCCAATGGGAGGAGGCTGAAGAGGATCCGTTTGCAGCGGTCGAGGTTCAGTGCCAAGTCCGCAAACGCCATGGTCAGCCAGAAGCGGATCTTCCTTTGTGGCCGAGCACCCTTGGCCCATTCGCATCGCCGGAAGGGTGAATTCGGGAAATCCTCGGCCAATCGGGCCGTCATGGCCCGCACGCGCCGTCGCGTGCCAGGCGTGAGGGGTTGGTCCCCGTGCTGAACCGCCTGCGCCCGCCCGGAGCGTACCTGGTCGTGATGCTCTCCCTCGGGCAGGGATTCCGCGCTCGCACGATAGTGACCGTCCTGGACCGGCGCCGGATCGACTCCCAAGACTCCCACCAAAGCCACTTTCGGATGCTGATTGATCAGGGAGTGGAGCAGTGAGGTGCCGGAACGGATGGCCCCAACGACAAACAACGGTGAGATCGCCGCTGTCGCTGCCTGTTCAGATTTCCACTCTGTCACCGTCACCCTGCTTTCCATACTGGCAAAGTGTGAACCGGCAGGCTCCCGGGCGCCAGCGAGCCCGCGCGACATTGCGGCGACGTCCGCCGCGTGACGGCACGGCATTATCGACACATGGAGGAGCCCCTTGCTTCCCTTCCCCTCGCCTTCCTTTCCAACCCTTCCCGGCAAGCAACCCAACCGATGCGAAGAAAGGAGCCAGGCCATCGGGGGCGTCCAACCTCGGCCGCTCTTCCGGCCATCTCCCCGTGGACCCCGGCCGACACGGGCCTGAACAGCCGTTCCCACCGCGAAATTCCCCCGTGACTCGACAGCCAAAAAACCCATATTACCGTCCATGGCGATGCCTGCCCTCTATCGACTGGCCCTCTGGGGCGTCCTGTTGACTCCTCTGTGGGGAGAACCGGACCGGATCTCCTTCAATCGAGACGTCCGTCCCATTCTCTCCAACAACTGCTACGCCTGTCACGGCTTCGACGAGAGCCATCGGAAGGCCGATCTGCGGCTCGACACCGAAGAGGGCGCCAAGGCCCACGTGATCGTGCCCGGGAAACCCGAGGAGAGCGAGCTGTGGGAGCACGTCAGCAGCTCCGATCCAGACGAGATCATGCCGCCATCGTCTTCGGAGAAGCGCCTGACCACGGCGCAGAAAGAGATCCTGCGCCGCTGGATCGCCGAGGGCGCTGAATGGGAGGATCACTGGGCCTACTTGCCCCCCATTCGCCAGGCGGATCGCCAGATCGACGATTTCGTGGAAACCCGGCTAGAGAGCGCGGGCCTCGCCTTTTCTCCGCCCGCCGACCGGCGCACGCTCGCCCGCCGCCTCTCGTTCGATCTCATCGGTCTTCCGCCAGCCCCTGGAGCGGTGGAAGCCTTCGCCGCCGACTCCTCGGTCGATGCCTACGCGCGCTACGTCGATGACCTCCTGGCCTCCCCTCATTTCGGAGAGCGGCTCGCCATCTACTGGCTCGATCTCGTCCGCTTCGCCGACACCTGCGGCTACCACGGCGATCAGCACCGCGAGGTGGCCCTCTACCGCAACTACGTCATCGACGCTTTCAACGACAACCTGCCGTTCGATCGCTTCACCGTTGAGCAGCTGGCCGGCGATCTTCTCGATGCGCCCACCACTTCCCAGCGGATCGCCTCGGGCTACAACCGGCTTCTCCAGACGACCGAAGAGGGCGGGTCCCAGCCCAAGGAATACCGTGCCAAATACGCCGCCGATCGCGTGCGAAACGTCTCCTCTGTCTGGTTGGGCACCACGCTGGGCTGTGCCGAATGCCATGCCCACAAGTTCGACCCCTTCACCCAGAAGGATTTCTACAGCCTGGCGGCTTTTTTCGCCGACATCGAAGAGCCAGCCGTCGGGCGGAACCAGGCCAACCTCAGATTGCCGACGCCGGAACAGGAGAAGACCATCGCCCGCTACAACGCGGAGATCTCTGAACTGAAGAAGGCATTGGAAGAGGCCAAGCAACCGGAGAGGAAGGAGGAAGAGCGGAAATCGCTGGAGCAGCAAGTCAAGAAACTGGAAGGACGGCGCAACGCCATCGAGGCCGAGGTCCCCAAGACCCTGGTCGTCCAGCGGCGAGAAGAACCCCTCACTATGCGGGTGCTTCCTCGCGGCAATTGGCTGGACGACTCGGGGCCGGTGGTGAACCCCGCCATTCCCAAACACCTGGGATCCCTTTCTCTCGAGGATGAACGGCGTGCCAACCGCCTCGATCTCGCGCACTGGATCACGAGCCCTGACAATCCCCTCACGGCGAGGGTCTTCGTCAACCGCATTTGGGGTCTCCTTTTCGGACAGGCCATCGCCCGCACCCTGGAAGACGTGGGCGCCCAGGGCGAGTGGCCCACCCACCCCGAACTGCTCGACTGGCTGGCCCTCGAGTTCGTGGAGAACGGCTGGGACGTGAAAGAACTCATCCGCACCATCGTGAACTCACGGACTTACCAACAGAGTTCGCTGGAGTCGCCGGCCCTGCGTCAACGAGATCCTTACAATCGCCTTCTCGCTCGCCAGGGACGCTTCCGTCTCGACGCCGAGATGATCCGCGACAATGCCCTCGCCATCAGTGATTTGCTTGTCCACGTGCGGGGCGGCGGCAGCGCCAAACCCTACCAGCCGGCGGGTTACTGGGCGCAGTTGAATTTCCCCAAGCGAACCTACCAGGCAGACCACGACGAGAATCAGTACCGCCGTGGTGTTTACACCTATTGGTGCCGCACCTTTCTCCACCCCAGCATGGCCGCCTTCGACGCGCCCACCCGGGAAGAGTGCACCGCCAATCGCGTGCGGTCCAACACACCACTCCAGGCTCTCGTGCTCCTCAATGACCCTACCTACGTCGAGGCCGCGCGGGCTTTCGCCGAGCGGATCGAGGCTCAGGCGGGCACCGACGCCGAACTCGGCATCCGCTGGGCTTTCCGTCAGGTCCTCTCGCGCCAGCCCACCCCCGAAGAAATCCGCATTTTGAGCGATCTCTTCCAACGGCAGCATGATCGTTTCCAGAATGATCCCGCATCAGCTCGGGCCCTTCTCAATGTTGGCCTCACGCCCGCCAGAGCCGACGACGCTCCCGACCTGCTGGCCGCCTGGACCAGTGTCAGCCGCGCGATCTTCAATCTCCACGAGACCATCTCGCGGCATTGAAAACAAGTCGTGTCGTCGCGCCAAGTCGCGCGATACCCGCCTCCCAGCTTCCGCGATCTACTCTCCCTCCCCATGAATTCCGCCTTCCTGGATCCTCAGGAATTGGTAACGGCTCGTGGAGTCGAACTCAAAATGCTTCGGATCATCTCCCGGTTCGAAGTGGTGGGAATCGAAGCGATCCCATACGATGAGATTCTCAGAGGTCTCGAGATCCAAGGTGATTCCCGATTCTCCCCGGATCTCCAAGGCCATGGCGGATTTGCCAGGCTCGACGGACTCGGCAATCATCTCCGCCCGTCTGGGAACGCCGCTGGTTCGCACGACAAAGTGAAGAGCGCTCGCTCCGTGGATCGCCACTTCCGCACCCGGAAAGATTGCGGAGGGTTGGGGACGCGCGCGAGCAAAGGTCAGCTCTCCGATGTAGACGCGGCCGGGCCGCAACACGCCCCCCGGAACCACGGCGCCGGTGCGCGTTCCATCGAGCGCATCAACGGCACCCAGATCCGGCGTGGCGAAGACTAACACGTTCGCGTGATCATAAAAAGCCAAGCGGATCCAATCCCCCGCCGAAGCGCTGGGTATGGGCTTCCACGAGACCTGTCCGCCTGACGGCGCCAGCAACACTTCCGTGCCTTCGAGTTCGATGGGGCTCGGGATGCGCAGGTTGCTCGCATTTGTCGCCAGCGTGACCCCTTGATCCCCATGCTGAGCCGTCGTGATCGAAAAGCGATAGTCTCCCTTGGGGGCATAGGCATCCACATCCTGCGAATCCGCGAGATGCGTCGAGGCATCGAAAACGAGGCCATCCTCCCTTGGCGCAAGCGCCAAATGGGCCCCGTAGGGCGTCTGCACCGAGGCTTCATAAATGGAATGCTTCGCCGCTCCCCTCACGAGAAACCGGATCGACGGGGAATCGACCGCCTCCACGAGGCCATCTTCCCGAAGCTGAAAACGGTCGGATCGGATCATGGCGATCGCCCGGGTGTCTTCTCCGGCCGCCTCGACGCCCGAGGTCGTGAAGAACGCGAATTGAGAGGCCGCTCCGTTACCAGCGAGGTCCTCAAAGGACTCCTCCAGTTCCGGAGGGTTGATCTGATAACTGAAATGGGTCTCCGGCGCGAAGCCGCCCACCGGTCGCGCATGCAACACAGTCCGCTCCGCATTCCATCGATAATCGAAGCTCGCGTTCTCCAGGGGATGTCCCCACCGGACGGCCACCGTGTCCTTCATAGGCTCCGAAAACTCGATGCGCACCGCGCTGCGAGGAGAAACCACCTCAAAGTCCCCAGGCGAAAGCAAACGCACCTCGGGCCGCCTACGATCGACTTCCCCCGTCGCCGCTTGCAGCTCAAACTCCAGCTGTTTCCCGAAGACCACCAAGCGATCCGAGTCCAAATTGCCGGCGAGAAAAACCAAGACATTGAGCTCGCCGAAAACCTGGTCGCCAGGCGCAAACGTGTTCGCCGGGATGACCACACTCTCTTCGTCCTCGCCCAGTTCACCCCGTTCCAAGAGAAAGAAGCGTTCGTCATCAATCGTGGAGACCTCGAAGGAGAGCAAGAACTCCAACCCTTCACTTCCAACGATGGGATCCCATCGAACGCTCAAGGGCTCTGAGACATCGAGGGACTGCAAGTCATCAAAGTTGGCCAGTCGGGGTGCATTGGGCAGAGCGATCTCCGGAAAGACGAACCTCTCCTCAAACATCTCCCCTTCCGGCGTCGGCAATTGCAATAGGTAGGTACCGGGAG
>CBDBEZ010000127.1:0-43201 GCA_965204485.1 Verrucomicrobiales bacterium | reverse complement strand
GGGGTTGGGGTCGCGGCCTGGGTTCTGCAAGCGTTCGAAGCGATCGCGAACGAATCCGAAAAGATGTTCGAACTGACCAAGGAAACCGCTAACTTGATTGGGATGGGAGTGAGGCATCCACCCCAATTATAACTATTATGGTAAAATGCAACATTTATCTAAAATATTTTGGATCTTTCCCTAAAGGCATTGGCCCTAGCCGATACGTTTGGGAAAGAAACTCTCGACCGCATTCTCGAAGCCATCGACAGCGAAGTGGAAGATTTCCTGAATCGAGCCCTCCATATGGATCCCGGATCACTTGAATCTGATCAATGCGCTGAAGTCCTCGGAATAGACTAGCGTAAAGCCCTCGAATTATCGGTCAGATGTGAGGACTGAAGAATTTGCTTCGACAGTGTCTGAGGCTTTGGCAGCAGTACCACAACGGCGAGTCGACTTTAAACCAATACGAGGAAGAGAGCTTGAAAAAAATCTATGAACTCGATCATTACCTGCGGGACCGGACGCTCAAAGATTCCGACAACCAACGCATGCTCAATGAGCTTGGCCGGCACTTTGACCAAGGGAATTTAACGATGTTCCTGGAGGATCCGGAGGTAGAGCCGACCAACAACATCGCCGAGCGGATGCTCAGGCCGGCGATCGTCGCCCGCAAGGTGTCGCAATGTTCCAAGACGGAGCGGGGAGCCAATGCCTACGCGGCATTCAAGAGTGTGCTCTCGACTCTCTCGCTGCGAGGAGCGAGTTCCGTATTCAAGTCGCTTGCCAAAATCATCGCAGGCGAGCGTACCCTTGCATGAGATGCCTGTGGCGTTTGCTGGTTAGGAGCGCTAATCAGTTACTATAAGCTAATGACCATGAAAAAGATCAGATCACTGAAAAAAGAGTCCAGAAACTTGCGGCAAAGTTAGCTGCAATCGGGCCAATGCGGCCTGGGAGCATCAGCAAGCAATACCGAAATCGACAACGCCAGCGCGGCGTGTATTACCAACTGAGCTACACGCATAAGATGAGGAGCCGGACTGAACACGTCTGGCCAGACCACGTGAAGGGACTACGAAAAGAAACAGAGGAGTACAAGAAATTCAAGAAACTGACCACTGAACTGATCGATCTGAGCATTGAACTATCCAAGGCGAAGATCGCTCTATTACGCAGTCAGACAGACACGCCAGGCAAAGAGAAACCGGTTTGAGAACTTCCCACTCACGAGGACACATGAAAACCTTGTGGAACTTGTAGAAGCGGGACATGCGCCGATCCAGTGGATCAAAGCACTGCTGAAGCTTCCCCTTCAGATCCAATTCCTGAAAGAGCTTCTGAAAGATAACGAGACCGCCGAAAGAGATCAGTTCTTGATCTTCAAATTTGACCGCCGGAATCGCTCTGGACTTTGCATTAATCGTACGTCGTGCTACTCTCACTGTAGGCGGCTTTTGGGTTGAAATGTTTAGTGTTTTGTTAGATTCTAAATTAACTTTATCCCAAAGGCCCCTGCCACTATTTTCTTGAGATCTCGTGAGTGGGAAGTTCTCAGACCGGTTTCTCTTTGCCTGGCGTGTCTGTCTGACTGCGTAATAGAGCGATCTTCGCCTTGGATAGTTCAATGCTCAGATCGATCAGTTCGGTGGTCAGTTTCTTGAATTTCTTGTACTCCTCTGTTTCTTTTCGTAGTCCCTTCACGTGATCTGGCCAGACGTGTTCAGTCCGGCTCCTCATCTCATGCGTGTAGCTCAGTTGGTAATACACGCCGCGCTGGCGTTGTCGATCTCGGTATTGCTTGCTGATGCTCCCAGGCCGCATTGGCCCGATTGCAGCTATCTTTGCCGCAAGTTTCTGGACTCTTTTTTCAGTGATCTGATCTTTTTCATGGTCATTAGCTTATATATGCGAATGTCTAGGAAAATCAAATCATTTGTTATGGATCTCTGGATTTCTTGGTGGAATATCGTCTGTCTTCTGCGACCCGCTTTCTCGAGAGCCCGCACCTTTCTCTGGTTTCTGCTCGTCTTGGCCGCTTTCTCCGTGCGCAATGACCTCCTCGGGGTTTCCAGTTTCGTCCGCGCTCTCGGTTTGTCAGAACACTTCTATGAGCACTTACTCCATTTCTTCCACAGCAATGCCGTGAAGACGGACCGGCTTGCAGAACTTTGGTTCGCCATCGTGATCAAGCACTTCCCTGTCTACAAGATCGGTTGTCGCCCCGTCCTGGTTCTCGACGGCATCAAGGAAGTCCAAGGAGGGCCGCAAGATGCCTGCGGTGAAGTATCTGCATCAACAGTCCGAGTCCAATTCCAAGCCTCACTTCATCATGAGCCATTCCTTTCAGGCCTTCGGCGTGCTCTGTCAGGTTGGCGGATACTTCTTCTGCGTTCCGGTCTGTGCACGCATTCACGAAGGTATCGTCACTTCAAACCGCGACAGGAGAACCTTGATCGACAAGGCCAACGAGATGCTCGCATCCGTCTGTAGAGGTCAGGAGTTCGTCTTGCTGGCCGACGCCTACTACGCCAACGGAAAGGTGATCCAGAGCACCAAGGGGCGTTCCGGTGTGCTGGTCACGAGGGTTCGACGCACGACAACCGGCTTTCGGCCTGCGGCAGTGCCACGCAAACGCGGACGACCGAAAAAGTATGGCGCTGCGGTGAAGCTCCAGAATGTCTTTGGAACGGGCGGCTCCAGTTCAGTTCCCAGTCCCGTATATGGGGAGAGAAACATCTCTGTCCGGTTCAAGTCGGTGGATCTGTTGTGGAAGCCCGCCGGGGCGATGGTCCGCTTCGTTCTCGTCGATCATCCCACGAGAGGGCGGATCATCCTCTTGTCTACCGACCTCACCATGGAAGCTCAGGAGATCGTCTTGCTCTACAGTTTGCGTTTCAAGATCGAAGTCGCTTTCGAGCAAGCGGTGCATTCGGTCGGCTCATTCGGATACCATTTCTGGATGGCCGCTATGCGACCGCTCAAGCGTCGCAATGGTAACCAATACCTCCACCGGACTACCGAGAAATATCGCAGACAGGTGCAGAGAAAGATGCACGTATATCATGTGTTTGTGCAGACCGGCATGATCGCTCAGGGCATGTTACAGTACCTTGCCATGACATGTGACGGTCTGGTCTGGAAACACTTTGGAACCTGGATCCGAACCATCCGCCCAGACGTGCTGCCTTCGGAAATGATTATCTCAGCCGCCTTGAAAAACACGCTGCCTGGATTTTTGCACCACGGCGGAAAAGGTTCAGCGTTCCGAAAATTCATCCTTGATAAATAGACCTCGTGAGTGGGAAGTTCTCAGACCGGTTTCTCTTTGCCTGGCGTGTCTGTCTGACTGCGTAATAGAGCGATCTTCGCCTTGGATAGTTCAATGCTCAGATCGATCAGTTCGGTGGTCAGTTTCTTGAATTTCTTGTACTCCTCTGTTTCTTTTCGTAGTCCCTTCACGTGATCTGGCCAGACGTGTTCAGTCCGGCTCCTCATCTCATGCGTGTAGCTCAGTTGGTAATACACGCCGCGCTGGCGTTGTCGATCTCGGTATTGCTTACTGATGCTCCCGGGCCGCATTGGCCCGATTGCAGCTAACTTTGCCGCAAGTTTCTGGACTCTTTTTTCAGTGATCTGATCTTTTTCATGGTCATTACCTTATATATGCGAATGTCTAGGAAAATCAAATCATTTGTTATGGATCTCTGGATTTCTTGGTGGAATATCGTCTGTCTTCTGCGACCCGCTTTCTCGAGAGCCCGCACCTTTCTCTGGTTTCTGCTCGTCTTGGCCGCTTTCTCCGTGCGCAATGACCTCCTCGGGGTTTCCAGTTTCGTCCGCGCTCTCGGTTTGTCAGAACACTTCTATGAGCACTTACTCCATTTCTTCCACAGCAATGCCGTGAAGACGGACCGGCTTGCAGAACTTTGGTTCGCCATCGTGATCAAGCACTTCCCTGTCTACAAGATCGGTTGTCGCCCCGTCCTGGTTCTCGACGGCATCAAGAAGTCCAAGGAGGGCCGCAAGATGCCTGCGGTGAAGTATCTGCATCAACAGTCCGAGTCCAATTCCAAGCCTCACTTCATCATGAGCCATTCCTTTCAGGCCTTCGGCGTGCTCTGTCAGGTTGGCGGATATTTCTTCTGCGTTCCGGTCTGTGCACGCATTCACGAAGGTATCGTCACTTCAAACCGCGACAGGAGAACCTTGATCGACAAGGCCAACGAGATGCTCGCATCCGTCTGTAGAGGTCAGGAGTTCGTCTTGCTGGCCGACGCCTACTACGCCAACGGAAAGGTGATCCGGAGCACCAAGGGGCGTTCCGGTGTGCTGGTCACGAGGGTTCGACGCACGACAACCGGCTTTCGGCCTGCGGCAGTGCCACGCAAACGCAAACGCGGACGACCGAAAAAGTATGGCGCTGCGGTGAAGCTCCAGAATGTCTTTGGAACGGGCGGCTTCAGTTCCGTTCCCAGTCCCGTATATGGGGAGAGAAACATCTCTGTCCGGTTCAAGTCGGTGGATCTGTTGTGGAAGCCCGCCGGGGCGATGGTCCGCTTCATTCTCGTCGATCATCCCACGAGAGGGCGGATCATCCTCTTGTCTACCGACCTCACCATGGAAGCTCAGGAGATCATCTTGCTCTACAGTTTGCGTTTCAAGATCGAAGTCGCTTTCAAGCAAGCGGTGCATTCGGTCGGCTCATTCGGATACCATTTCTGGATGGCCGCTATGCGACCGCTCAAGCGTCGCAATGGTAACCAATACCTCCACCGGACTACCGAGAAATATCGCAGACAGGTGCAGAGAAAGATGCACGCATATCATGTGTTTGTGCAGACCGGCATGATCGCTCAGGGCATGTTACAGTACCTTGCCATGACATGTGACGGTCTGGTCTGGAAACACTTTGGAACCTGGATCCGAACCATCCGCCCAGACGTGCTGCCTTCGGAAATGATTGTCTCAGCCGCCTTGAAAAACACGCTGCCTGGATTTTTGCACCACGGCGGAAAAGGTTCACCCCATAGTTTCATAAATCGGGGCAAGAATCCCAAGAAAATAGTGGCAGGGGCCTTTGGGATAAGGTTGATTTGGAATCTACCAAAACACCAAACACTTCAACCCAAAAGCCACCTACAGTGAGAGTAGCACGACGTACGATTAATGCAAAGTTCAGAACGATTCCGGCGATCAAATTTGAAGATCAAGAACTGACCTCTTTCGGCGGTCTCGTTATCTTTCAGAAGCTCTTTCAGGAATTGGATCTGGAGGGGAAGCTTCAGCAGTGCTTTGATCCACTGGATCGGCGCATGTCCCGCTTCTACAAGTTCCACAAGGTTTTCATGTGTCTTATCGTGCATCTTATACTGGGCTACCGGATGCTTCGCGATTTGGACTACTACCGAGATGATCCCCTTGTACGACAGGTTTTGGGGATGCACCAATTGCCCAGTGTCCCAACGATGAGCCGGATGTTGGGAGAGGTCGATTGTCAAAGCCTTGAGAGGATGAGGGAGATGAATCATTTCGTTTGCCTGTCGCGACTTCAGGAGGAGGGAATCAAACGCATCACGCTTGATTTGGACGGAAGCGTGCAGAGCACGAGTCGCCATGCGGAAGGGACAGCTGTGGGATTTAACAAGAAGAAAAAAGGCGAGCGCAGTTATTATCCACTGCTCGCGACGATCGCTCAAACCGGACAGATTCTCGATTACCTTCATCGAAGCGGCAACGTCCATGACTCCAATGGCGCGGTGGAATTTCTTCGCTACTGCGTGGAAAAGATTCGCAAGGTGCTGCCTGATGTGCAGATCGAGTTGCGCGCCGACAGCGCGTTTTTCAGCGATCAGATGGTTTCAGAGGCAAAGACCCTGGGCCTGGAATATACGTTCTCGGTACCTTTCGAGCGGCTTGTGGAACTCAAGGGCATCATCGAGAAGCGCCGTCGCTGGTCCCGAACCCGAGGCGGAGAGGGAAAAACTCATCACTTCGAAATCCGCTGGAAACCAAAAAGTTGGGCGCGCAAAGCGCGCATTTTGTGCATTCGAACCATGAGGCGCACTCAGCGCAAAGGACCGCTCCAACTGGATCTTTTCGAACCAGTCGAGGAGAACTATGAATACGAGGCGATCATCACCAACAAGACAAACACGGCCGCTCATGTGGTGAAATTTCATGAAGGGCGTGGCTCTCAGGAGAAGATTTTTGGCGAAGCCAAGAGCCAGGCCCAGATGGACTATATTCCGGCCAAGCGACGTGCCGCCAACGAAGCTTTCCTTTTGACCAGTATCTTCACCCACAATCTCACACGCGAAATGCAGATGCGATCTGCGGAGCGGTCACGCAAATCGTCCCCCAAAAGGGCTGCGGAGTGGATCTTTGAAGGACTCGGCACGATTCGCCGCAAAATCATCCAGCGTGCCGGACGTCTGACTCGTCCTCAAGGTCGACTCACATTGACACTCGGAGACAATCAGGCCGTCGAAGAAGAAATCGCCTACTACATGATGGCTTGACTGGCCATTTTATGAAACGCTGGGGTTCAGCGTTCCGAAAATTCATCCTTGATAAAATAGACTTCACTCGCTCCGAAGGTTCACGCTTCGCCGCATGATGATCCAGTTACAGAACTTCTCACTCACGAGCTTAAGGTCTTGTGTGAAAAAAAAACACAAAAAGACAGGCGGCAAATCCGGCAAAAAAAACGCTTCTCGGAGCTATCAACCGATCTCTCAGGCCCTGAGCGACCCCAGAGTCTTTGCTGATACCGAACTCGGAAATGATATTCGCGCTCATGGGATGGCCAACCTTTTTCGGGCCGTCTTCGGTAAGGCACGCCGCATCGATGGCGAATGCCCAGGGGCCATCCTCGCCGCCCTGCTGATATGGCCCATCCTCAAACTCGAGAATTCCAGTATTCATGCTTTCTGTTCGGAGCTTGGCCAGTTCTTGAAGGGCCGCGTAGATGACTGCAAATACAGGGCGAACATTCTTTATCGTGTCATGCGCCGTGAGGACGTCAATTGGCGGACGATGGCCATCGAGCTTTGCAAGAGCATTTTCAACGCCAACTCTGTGGGTCCAGACGATCAGCGAGCGTTCGTCATCGACGACACAATCAAGGTGCGACGGGGCAAGAAGGTCGAGGGCTCCTCTTTGCACTGGGACCACACGGAGAACCGCTATGTCACAGGTCACCAAGTGGTGGAGCTTGGCATCGCCGGTGAAAAAGGATTCCTTCCGGTTGATCGGCAGATTTTCATGGGCGAAAAGGAAGCGGTAGGAAAAGCGCTTGAGAACGAATTCCGAGATAAGAGATGTGCCGCCGCGAGAGACATGGAGAGGGCAAAAAATGAATCGAAACACACGATGTTTCGAAGGATGCTCAAGTCGGCGCTGGATGTGGGATTTCGAGCGGCCTACGTGCTGGGCGACGCTTGGTTCGGTTGCAAAGAGAACATTCAACCCCAGCGTTTCATAAAATGGCCAGTCAGGCCATCATGTAGCAGCGATTCCGTAAGACGGCGTCGGAAAGAGTCGTAATGGCCTGAATTGGTGGGTGTTGAGCGTGTTGAAGCTGGCGCTAGGAGGGCGAACAGTTTCGTGTGGCGGTTCTCGGGCGAATTTCGGAGGGCTCGAGCCGCGAAATGGATCCCCCTGTCGGCAATAGGCAACAGGAAGCCAGACCGCTCCGATGGCGGACGTGAACCCAAGGTTACCGAGAGCGCAGGGCGGGCGTTCCTCAGCCCGGAGCCGGTGGCGGCCACCATCGATCCTCTCGCATGGAGGCGGCGATTTGACGGGCAAAATAGATGGCCGTGTGTCCACGGCGTATCTCTGGCTTCAAGTTGCGCTTGTGGAAGCAGTGGAACACGGCGTGGGCCATGAACATGATCAGCCACAGAACGAGAATGGAATTGGGATGATGGTGATAGCAATGACCGGAATGCCAGCGGGAGCAGAGTTCGTTAAAGCCTTCGTTTTCGACCTTCCAACGGTCGTGCCCGAAATGGAAGATGGTCTTGGCATCGGCCATTGAGCGGGGCATGGTCGTCGCCCACCACCAGTGGCTATCGATGGGAGTCTCGACCCAATCCCCAGCGACGCGCTCGCGACGGATGCCAGTCTCATGGGAATGAACAACGCGAAGAGGAGTGTGAATGGATTCAGTGCAGAAGCCCTCAGCCTCTTGTAAATGAACGTGCCGCGCGGGCTTGCCCGGTGCAGCCGGAGTCTCAAATGATTCTGGCTCTTGCTCCTCAAGGGGCAGGAGCGTGCGGGCTTCGGACAATAGCTCAGGCTGATTATCCTTGAGTACGGCAACAAGGTATTTGCCGTGGTCTTCAAGAAGATTGATCACGGAGGGACGCAGGTAGAGCGCATCGGCAGTGAGCACGTCAAAGCAGCGTGGGTGGTCCTTAAGGACGCGAGTTATCAGCCGTATAGCCGCAGCGACTTCGTCGTCTCCAGGATCTCCGTCTTCACCAGGCTCAAGCATTTCCACGTCGAGAAGCAATTGAAAAGCCTCACAGATAATCTGAAACGCGACCAAGCGGTGGTAGAACTGTGTTTTGACCTCGTCTCCGACGGCGATCCGGCGTTGGAGACACTTTGGACAACAACGTTTGTAGCTACAGTGAGTTTCGTGACCATCGACGGCGGCAAGCATCCAACCGCGCTGTGGGGCAAGGATTTTGTTGCGTTTGAGGCAGAAGTAAATGTGTCCGAGACACCCTCGCACACTGTCAGGCTCGATGCGCTCGGAGACATACGCCAGTTCGTCGGCGCTGGGCAAACGGTGATTACCGAGCCAACGGGTCCAGCTGCTCTTGTTCCGGTGTTGCTCGAGTTCGTTGAAGCTTGGTAACCGGCAGCAGAACATGGCGAAGAATGCTGCCGGGAAAACTCGAGTGGGAATCTGTGGTTTGGGACGAGAGTCACGCACCCGCAGCCTCCACTGTTGGCGGAGGCTGAAAATCTTGTCCGCGTAAGTTAGTAGTCGCGTGAGAATGGTCGCTTCTTTTTTGGTGGAGAATTGCGCCCGGACTTGGCTTTGCCGGCTGATTTCTTACCGGTCTTGCCCTTCTTCTTGGCGGAGCTACTCGCCGCTCTGGCCTTGGTTTTTGCCTCCTCGAGTCGGAGGCGCCCCTGCTCGTCGAGGGCTTCCAGCAGAGCATTCGCCTTCTGGAAATCATCGATCCAGCGTCTCGCCTGAGCTTCCAACGGTCTGGGGACGTGCAGCATGGTGGTCTTGCCCTTGCGAGTCTGACCGATGGCCAAGGAGCGATGGCGCAAGGAGTCGTCGGAAGCGCAACGGCAAGTGGGCTTGCCGCATTTACGAGAGAGTTCGATGGGCGAGCCGTGAAGGAAGCCTTCGGCCTGGTCGAGGAGCTGGCGGAGGCGGCTGCGAATCTGGCGTTCGGTGGGGGGCAGGGAGTTTCTGCTTGGCATGAAGGTCGGCTCGTTCGGCGCACTGTAATATAAGACTATTACAGAAACAAGCTTAAAAAAGATGAAATAACGAATGCGAATTTGCCATGGGGTCAAAAATGGGCGCCGCCGATCCGAATTACCCAAAAATACAGGGCTTGAGCCGCCTCAGCCGCCTATCTTACGGAATCGCTGTTGTCAAAGCCTTGAGAGGATGAGAGAGATGAATCATTTCGTTTGCCTGTCGCGACTTCAGGGGGAAGGAATCAAACGCATCACGCTTGATTTGGACGGAAGCGTGCAGAGCACGAGTCGCCATGCGGAAGGGACGGCTGTGGGATTTAACAAGAAGAAAAAAGGCGAGCGCAGTTATTATCCGCTGCTCGCGACGATCTCCCAAACCGGACAGATTCTCGATTACCTTCATCGAAGCGGCAACGTCCATGACTCCAATGGCGCGGTGGAATTTCTTCGCTACTGCGTGGAAAAGATTCGCAAGGTGCTGCCTGATGTGCAGATCGAGTTGCGCGCCGACAGCGCGTTTTTCAGCGATCAGATGGTTTCAGAGGCAAAGACCCTGGGCCTGGAATATACGTTCTCGGTGCCTTTCGAGCGGCTCGTGGAACTCAAGGGCATCATTGAGAAGCGCCGTCGCTGGTCCCGAACCCGAGGCGGAGAGGGAAAAACTCATCACTTCGAAATCCGCTGGAAGCCAAAAAGTTGGGCGCGCAAAGCGCGCATTTTGTGCATTCGAACCATGAGGCGCACTCAGCGCAAAGGACCGCTCCAACTGGATCTTTTCGAACCAGTCGAGGAGAACTATGAATACGAGGCGATCATCACCAACAAGACAAACACGGCCGCTCATGTGGTGAAATTTCATGAAGGGCGTGGCTCTCAGGAGAAGATTTTTGGCGAAGCCAAGAGCCAGGCCCAGATGGACTATATTCCGGCCAAGCGACGTGCCGCCAACGAAGCTTTCCTTTTGGCCAGTATCCTCACCCACAATCTCACACGCGAAATGCAGATGCGATCTGCGGAGCGGTCACGCAAATCGTCCCCCCAAAGGGCTGCGGAGTGGATCTTTGAAGGACTCGGCACGATTCGCCGCAAAATCATCCAGCGTGCCGGACGTCTGACTCGCCCTCAAGGTCGACTCACATTGACACTCGGAGACAATCAGGCCGTCGAAGAAGAAATCGCCTACTACATGATGGCCTGACTGGCCATTTTATGAAACGCTGGGGTTCATAGAGGTTCGAGTCCGCAAGCGCAAGCCGACCGGCCGTTCCCTCGAGGTGCAAGCGCCTCCGGCAGCCAGGGCCACCTGGCCTGGGCGGGATCCGGAAGCCCATTGAGTTTGCGTTTCGAATCCGGTCTCGGCTGGCCTGCTCTCACCGGAGGGCTAACGTCAGGCCATGATCACGCAGGAAGGGAGCGAGTCGGCGGCCGCCTGGTCGCGCCACGGAAAGGACTACCTCGATTCCTATCTCCTTCAAGAGGTCGAGCACCCGGCCCTCAATCCCCAGAGCATTCTCATCCGTGCCTTTTTCCTCGATCGCCTGGCACCCGGAAAGTTCGGCACGCTGATCGACGAGGAACTCTACTTCTCCGCCTGTGCCTGCTTTGCGCTTCTCGGGCAGCGCGAGGGCTGGTTTGCCCAGCTCTACGCACGACTCCTCGAGGGGGACGGGGAGAACGACCTCCCCGAGTTCTTGCGTTCGGACTTTCATCGCCGCCACGCCTCTCGTTTCACGATACGTGAACTCTTCGACGAGTTGGCCAAATGCCTCACGCTGGGTTTCGAGTTCTTCGAGAGCCCATTCCGCGCTCCCTGGAGAGAGGCCTGCCAAAACGGTCCCTTTGAGAGGGCGGCTTCACCTCCATCCTTGCGGGCCCTCGAACTCGCCTGCGGTTCCGCCAATGACTATCGCTATTTCGACGATTACGCCCTGGCGCCTCATCTCGACTACACCGGCATCGACGTCTGTCCCGAGAACATCGAAAACGCCCGGCGGCGATTCCCCGAAGTGACCTTTGAAGTCGACGACGCGGCCCAGCTCGATGCCGAAGACGACGAGTACGACATCGTCTTGGCCTTCGATCTGTTCGAGCATCTCTCACCCGTGGCACTCGATGCGGCCTTCGACGAGGCCGTGCGCGTTTGCCAGGGCGAGCTTTGGCTTTCCTTCTTCAATTTGACTCAGGCACCCGTCCACTCCTTTTCTCAAGAGGGCAGTTACTACTGGAACGCGCTCAGTCTTCTCGAAGTGTCAGAGTCCTTGAAACGAAACGGCTGCGAATCCATCGATGTCATCTCCGTCAAAGCTGAACTCGAGAGCCGTTTTCCCGATTACCGGCATTACAACGAGGACGCTTACCTCCTCGTCGCCAATGTGGAGGGCTCGGCTTCCTAGTCGGGCCTCTCGATGGTGAAGAAATCGCGCGTCCGCGTGTAGCCGTCCGGCCCGTGCATTCGTCCGATCGGCCGATAGGCTTCAAGATTCACGTGCAGAGTCTCGGGATCGAGGAGGCCGTCCCTGACGTGGACCCTCTTCACCTCGCCGATGACCAGGCGGTTGCGCCCGACCTCGAGGGTGCTCCACTCCGTGCATTCCAAACTCACCGGTGCCTCGGCGATCCGTGGCGCGCTCACCGACACACTCGGCCGAGTGACCAGGTCCACTTTCTCCAGTTCACTCTCTCCCCGGAGAAGGGAAGCCGCACAGGCCACCATGGCTTCCGCCAGGGTTTCATCGGCAAGATTGACGACGAAACCGCCCGTCTCGCGGATGTTCTTGGCCGTGTCCTTCGGCACACCCGGTTCCCGGTCGCCCGGGGCGAAGACAACCATCGGGGGCCGGCTGCCGAAGACATTGAAAAAGCTGAAAGGCGCTGCGTTGACCCGTCCTTCCCCGTCCACCGTGGTCACCCAGGCAATGGGGCGCGGCGTGACCAAACCCGCGAGTAGCTTGTAGGCCTTGGGGAGATCTTCTCCTTCGAAATCGAACTCCATGAACGCAACCTGCCCATGACTCTTCCAAAGGCCAGCGGGAATTCCCGTGAGCTTCGTGAGCGGGATCCATCGCCACGCGTCATCAAGACCGCTTTACCAGCGATCCAGCAAGGTGGAGTTTCTCTCCACATCCTTCGGCGAGGACACCGGTCCCTGAGCGACCACGCCACTGCGGCTACTCCTGCTCTCGATTAAAAACGTCGCCAAAGATTCTTCGAAAAGAGCGCCAGAACGGCGAGGTACTCGAGCCGCCCCACCACCATCAACAGCGGCAAGAGCAGGTTGCTCGCCGTGGACAGACCGGAGAAGTTTCGCGAGGGACCGAACTCTGCGAAGGCGGGCCCGATGTTCATGAGGCAGGCAATGACCGCCGACACGCCTCCGACTGCGCTGCAGTCCGGCTCGACGGCCAAGAAGACGCCGCTGCCCAGAACCGTGAGAGCCACCGCCGTGGTCAGGATGACGAAGGTTTGGCCCATGGCGGACGAGGGGATCTGATTGCCATTGATTTTTACCACAATGACTTCGTTAGGGCGATAGACTCGCTGGATTTCCAGGTGAAGCAAACGCCACCACAGAAGAATCCGGCTCACCTTGAGACCCCCCGCGGTCGAACCGGCGCACCCTCCGATGATCATGCATCCCAACAACAACCCCTTCGCCAGAGGCGGCCACAGATCGAAATCGCTGCAGGCATAGCCCGTCGTGGTCAGAATGGAAACCACATTGAAGAGAGTGTTCACCGCCGCCACCACCGAGTCTTCCGCGAAGGCGTCTGCATCGACCCGGCTACCCGCGACCAATCCCAGGACGACCGCCAGCACACCCATGAAAACCCACGTTTCCTCGTGGGTGGCGATGGGCGACCAGGATCGCTTGCAATGCATGGTGATGTACAAGGGCAAACTGATTCCCGAAAGCAGCATGAACAAGGTGGTCCAAAGTTTCAGTCCGATCCCGAAGGAAGCAGCGGCGAAGCTGGCGTCTTCCGTGCTAAAACCGGCGGTGGCCACCGTCGTCATCGCGTGATTGATCGACTGGAAGGCACTCATTCCCAGCAGCCACATCCCGGCCGCGCAAATCAATGTCAGGACAACGTAAAGCAACCAGAGCCATCGGACCATCTGAGCCCCGGTCAAATCCTGGCCGTGTGCGGAGGTCTCCGAGCGAAACAATGTCAGTCCGCTCGAACCCAGACTCGGGAGCACCAGAACAAACATCGCCAAAATTCCCATCCCGCCCAGCCATTGCGTGAGCGAGCGCCACAAGAGGATCGTCTTGGGAAGGCTGTAGAGGTCTCCAAACACCGTCGCCCCGGTCGTCGTCAATCCTGAGACGCCTTCAAACCAGGCGCCCGTCAGCGAGAGCCCCGTTTCACAGAGAGCGTAGGGAAGGGCCGCGAAGAGTCCGCAAACGAACCAGGCCAGACCCACGATGCCGATGGTGTCTCGCCTGAGAATCCGACCACCGCTCGTTCCCCTTCCCTGCCAGATGAGAGCGCTCCCCGCCGTCACCGTCAACGCGATGGAGATCCACCACCCTGAAAAAGCCACCTCCTCGCTGTGACGGTCGCTGGCGGCAGGCAGGAGAGCACCCACGCCAAAGCAAAGAATCATGCCTGCCGCCAACAACAACAACAGAATCCCCAAGCTGCGAGAGACGAGGCGAAGATTCATGGCGAGGCGGCCAAATCGGCGCCCAGTAGGGCTTCAGGCTTTGCCCGACTCACTGTTCCATTGGAAGAGCTCTTTGGAGGCCCTCTCGATGGGTTCCAGGACATCGGCGGGCAAGGCACTCAAGAGCGGCAGATGCGGCCCCGTGTCGGCGATCCCGGCGAGAGCGACCGCGTGATGCAAGACCGGAATCGGCCCGTGTCCGTTGCGAAGATCTTCCAGCACTCGAAACCGCTCCCGAAGGAATTCGGCCGTCTCCAAGTCTCCGGCCTTCAAGGCCCGCAGCATCTCCGTCGACCGCCGTGGAGCGACACAGACACAGCCCGACGTGAAGCCGATGACCTTGAACTGATTCAGATGCGCAATGGCGGGCTGCTCGCCGATGCCGCTCACAATCATGTTGGAATCCACCTTGTCGATCAACTCTTCCAGGTAGGGATCAGACAGGGGATCCTCTCTCACCACGGCATACTTGATCCATGAAACCAAGCCATCCTCGACCAGCTCTCGCACAGCGTCAGGCTCCAGGTAGTCAGGATCCTTGATGTAGACGACCGCCCGGATTTCCGAGCGCTCCACGAAGTGGCGCACCGCCGTCTGCACCCCCGTCGAGGTGGCCGGGAAAGTCGTCGGCAAGATCATGGCAGCCGGGAATTGGCGTTCCTTGAGAATCGCCGCTTGATCCACGATATTCCCGTAGTAGGGTCCCACCGAGGGAACGACGAGGGTCTCGTCGTCCACCGCATCCCGCAGAAAATCCAGCAGGGCCGGATACTCCGAAACCGCGATGTTGTAGAGGTTGGCATTGCCTCCGTAAAGGAGGATGCGGACGTCTCCAGCCTCCAAACGCCGGATCATTCGCCGATTCTGTTCGTCGTTCAGAGCCCCGTCGGAGCCCCGGCACAAGGGTGGGACCGAGACGACCGAGCGCGCCAAATCCGCCGAAGTGATAGGAGTCGTTTTCATGGATTAGAGTCAGTGAATCTCGGGCTCCGCCACGCTCGCCGGAGCGCCATGGAGAAAATCAAAGTCGCAGCCGTTTTCCGCCTGGGTCACGTGGTCGAGATAAAGCTTGCCGTAACCTCTCCGGTAGTGCGGTTCGGGGGGCGTCCACTCGCGGCGCCGGCTCTCGAGCTCGGCGTCGCTCAAGTGGACCGCCAGTGTCCGCCCGGGAATGTCCAAGGTGATCTCGTCGCCATCGCGCAGCAGCGCCAGCGGTCCGCCCACCGCCGACTCCGGAGAGACGTGCAAGACACAGGTTCCATAACTGGTCCCACTCATGCGTGCGTCCGATACCCTGACCATGTCACGCACGCCCTGTTTCAAAAGCTTCTGGGGAATGGGAAGCATTCCCCACTCGGGCATTCCGGGCGCCCCCTTGGGCCCCGCTTGCTGCAGGACGATCACCGAGTCCTTGCCCACCTCCAGATCGGGATCGTCGATCCTCGCCGCCAGATCGTTGTAGTCCTTGAAGACCACTGCCGGACCACGATGCTTCCAGAAGACGGGATCGGTCGCCGTCTGTTTGATCACTGCCCCATTGGGCGCCAGGTTGCCCCACAGAATCGCCGTCCCTCCGGCCGTCGACACCGGGCGATCCAGCGGTCGAATGACCTCCCGGTCGTAGACCTCGGCCGAGGCGATGTTCTCCCCCAGCGAATTGCCGTTGACCGTCAGACAATCTCCATGCAGCAGAGGCTCCAGTTCCTTGAGCAGCG
This sequence comes from Verrucomicrobiales bacterium, assembly GCA_965204485.1. Classification (GTDB taxonomy): domain Bacteria; phylum Verrucomicrobiota; class Verrucomicrobiia; order Verrucomicrobiales; family DEV007; genus JAACDM01. The sequence goes on along the minus strand of CBDBEZ010000127.1, from coordinate 27,377 downwards.
CTCGCAGACCACCCGCATAGTAGAAATCTTCCATGAGAAAACGACCGGACGGACGGAGATCGAGAATCAGAGGGACACGCTCCGAGATTTCATCGAACTTTTCCAGCGGCAGTTCCAAGCCCGCGCGCCCGGCCATCGCCACGAGATGAACGATGGCATTGGTCGACCCGCCAATCGCCATGTCCGTCACGATGGCATTCTCAAATGCCTCCGGTGTGGCAATCTGCGAGGGCCGGAGATCGCGCCAGACGTTCTCGACCGCTTGGCGGCCCGATTGCGTCGCCATTCGCTGATGATTCGAGTCACTCGCGGGAATCGTCGACGCGCCCGGCAACGTGAATCCCAGGGCCTCCGCGAGAGCCGTCATCGTGGACGCCGTCCCCATCGTCATGCAATGCCCTGGCGATCGGGCGATGCCATCCTCGATCTCCGCCCAATCTTCCTCCGAGATGTTTCCCGCTCGCTTCTCGTCCCAATACTTCCAAACGTCCGATCCGCTCCCCAGCACTTCCCCGCGCCAGTTGCCCCGCAGCATGGGTCCTCCCGGGGCGAAGACCACCGGCAAATCCATCGACAGCGCTCCCATGAGAAGCGCCGGCGTCGTCTTGTCACACGCGCCTAACAAGACCGCCCCATCGATCGGATGACAGCGCAGCGTTTCCTCGGCCTCCATGGCGAGAAAATTGCGATAGAGCATGCTGGTCGGCTTGGTGTAGATCTCGCCCAGGGACATCACCGGCATCTCCACCGGGAGCCCGCCCGCCTGCAAAACGCCTTTCTTGACCTGTTCCACCACCAGCTTGAAATGGGTGTGACAGGTATTGAGATCGGACCAGGTATTGAGAATCGCAATCACCGGCTTGCCCTTCCAATCTTCGCTGTCCCAACCCATCTGTTTGGCTCGCGATCGATGGCCGAATGAGCGCAGATCGGCCGGTCCAAACCAGCGGCGTGATCGAAGAGTTTCCGGAGCTTTCATCATGTTCTCTCCTCCATCATTCACACCATCGGGAAAAGCCAAGCGCCAATCACCGTCACGATCAATCCCACCACCCCCATCAGCGTCATCATCGGCGTCACGTGGCGCAGGGTCTGAGATTCTTCCATGCCGCTCATCCTGGTGATCACCCAAAACCCCGAGTCGTTCATCCAGGGAATGGGCTTGGATCCACAGCCAATCGCCAGGGCCAGATAGACGGGATGAAAGGTGATCTGTGTGAGAAAGGCCGAGGCCACCGGCGCGGCGGTGATCATCGCCACCGTGGCCGATCCCTGCGCCGTGCGCACGATCGCCGTCACCAAGAAGACCACCGGCAGTGCCAGCCAGACGGCCGCCTCGCCCAGCATCTGCGCGATATCGACCCCGATCCCCGTCTGGCGCAGCACGGCCCCAAACGCCCCGCCGGCGGCCGTGATGAGAATGATGCCGGCGCCCGACTGAAGCGCCGCCTGGATTTTGTCGCGGCGCACTTCACGGCCTCGGCCTCCATAGCATCCCAAGAGGATCAGCGCGATGGCCGCCCCGGCGATCAAGGCCAGGTTCTTGTCGCGAAGCAAGTCGACCATCAACCCTCCCCAACCTTGTGCGTGAAGCACGCTGCCAATGGTCAGCCAAAAAATCGGAAGCACCACCGGAAGGAAGGCCCACGCCGCCGGCGGCGGAGCCTTCGCCATGCCCGGTCCCCCGATTTCCAGCCCTCCTTCTTCCTCGGGAGGAAGCGCCACCTCGTAATGACGATTTCTCCAGACGGCCCACACATAACCAAAAGCCACCGCGAACAATCCCACGATGAGGCCCGCAACGATCATCGTCCCTATTTCAACGCCGAGTTCGGCCGCCACGAACATCGGTCCCGGGGTCGGTGGAATTAGGGAATGCGCCATCGTGCCCCCGGCGACGATGGTGAGAATGTAAAGGAGGTAATTCTCTCCCATTCGACGGCGCATCGCCTTGCCGATGGGCATGAGGAGATAAAACACCGTGTCGAAAAACACCGGTATGGCCAGTAGAAAGCCCGAGAAGAGAAAGGCCAGATGGGCTCGCGCGGTGCCGCAAAGCGCCAGAATGACTTCGACGATCCTCTGCGCCGCGCCCGACTCGAGAAGGCAAACCCCGATCACCGAGGCCATGGCGATGAGAATGCCCACCTTGGCGCAGGTCCCTCCGAAACCCTCGACCACTCGCGTCGTGGGCGTGAGCGAGGTCAGATCGTTCTGGGCGGCTTCCACCTCGGCCGGAGTCGCGGGACCTTCCCGGAGCAGCTCGGATTCCGCATAGCGCTCCAGCGATCCCTTAGGGGTGAGAAAAGCGATTACCAGTGCACCACCTATCAAGGCAAGAAAAGCGTGGAGCCGCAGCCAGAGAATTCCTCCCAGAACCAGGGCCATTCCGATGAGCAACAACACGAGGGAATGCATTAGGCCTCTCTTGTAGAGTTCCCTGGCGGGGAGGGCAAGAATCGCCTTCGCGGTCTCGGGATTCGCGAAAACGAGACCGGTTTCGCCCTTCCGCAGTTTCTCGTTGCCCTTCCGAAAACCGTGTCTCACGCTACCGGGAATACCGTCCCTTCGCTTGATGCAGGTCTCCCGCTATTTCACCCCTGACGAAGCCAACCAGATGCTGCCTCTGGTGCGGTCGATCGTCCGCGACATCCAGGAGAAGGGAGATGATCTCAGGGCCCTGGGCTGGGAGGGCCGCGGAAACTCGCCCCGATTTCAGAAGGCCCTTGCCGAGACCGCCGGGCTCGTTCACGAACTGGAATCTCTCGGCTGCGCCTACAAGGACGTTGGCTACCATGACGGCCTCGTCGTGTTTCCCGCATTGATCAACGGTCAACACGTCTGGCTCTGTTGGCGGAGCGACGAAGAGATGGTCGTCCACTACCACCGGCAAGACGAGGGCTACGCCGGCCGCCGCCGAATCCCGCCTAACTGGTACCGCGCGGGCCAGTGCCCGCTTGGCCAGGGAACTTCTTGATCGGCTCACGCCCGCTCGCCCTTTCTGTCATGCCGATTCAATGGACTCCGGCTTCCCCCTGGTCTCAGGGCATCTCAGCGGATTCCGTCCTTCAAGAACTGTCGAATCTGAATCTGGAAGAAGCTTGCGAGATCTACCGGGTCAGTCATCGCAGTGTATTCAAGACCTCACTGCCACCCCTCGGTGAAGTCGCTGTGAAGGAGGTCCGCCATTTGCGAGCCAAACAGCGCTTTAAGTTGCGCGAGGGCGGCCAGTCGAAGGCCGAACGCGAGTTTCACAACACCCAGGCCGCCTTCCAAAAGGGGATCCGTACCCCCGTTCCCTATGCCTTGGGTCTCGATCGTAGCTGGTTAGGCATGAAAAGGGTTTACCAGATCTATGAGTGGCTGCCCAATGCCGACACCTTGACCGATCGCATCTTCCGCGGCGAGCGGCCCTGGCGCGAGCTGAGCGATTTCCTGTGGTCCTGCGCCCAGGCTGGCCTCGTCCACGGAGGTCACAGTTCCGAGAACCTCTTGCGTTGCGAGGGCCAGTGGTACGTCATCGACCTCGCGGACGCTCGGCTCGAAGACCGTTATGAAAGGACGGGTTTTGTCCGAGACGTGGCCCGCATCGCCCGAAAGCTGATTCGTCTGAAGGCACTGAAAGAAAGGGAAGTGGCCCCCATGATCGAGGAAATCGTCCTCTCGTCGCGCGACGCCTCGCTCCGCAACGACATCCCGGAGGCCATGCGATCCCTCGTCGAGGAGAGTCGGAAGGGATCGACGGCCGCGCCCGCCGTTTCCGCCTCGCTTTCCTCTTGAGTCGATCGCTTTTTGATGGAAGACGTTCGCCCCCATGGATTCCTCCGAGTTGAAACGCAGGATCAAAGAGGTCCTCGCCGATGAATTGATGCTCCCCGATGGCCCGGAAAAAATCGGGGATGACGCTCCGTTGTTCGGGCCCGAGGGGCTTGGGCTCGATTCGGTGGACGCCCTGCAAGTCGTGGTAGCTCTGGAGAAACACTTCGGACTGAAGGTGACGGATGCGGAAGTGGCCAAGACGGTTCTCCAGAGTGTCAACTCGATCAGCGCCGCCATCCAGGCGAATACCCCCGCCCAAACCTCGCCCCAGGATAGCAGTTGATCTTGCGCTTCTTGACCAGACCCCTTTGAGCACAGCGATTCCGTAAGACGGCGTCGGAAAGAGTCGTAATGGCCTGAATTGGTGGGTGTTGAGCGTGTTGAAGCTGGCGCTAGGAGGGCGAACAGTTTCGTGTGGCGGTTCTCGGGCGAATTTCGGAGGGCTCGAGCCGCGAAATGGATCCCCCTGTCGGCAATAGGCAACAGGGAGCCAGACCGCTCCGATGGCGGACGCGAACCCAAGGTTACCGAGAGCGCGGGGCGGGCGTTCCTCAGCCCGGAGCCGGTGGCGGCCACCATCGATCCTCTCGCATGGAGGCGGCGATTTGACGGGCAAAATAGATGGCCGTGTGTCCACGGCGTATCTCTGGCTTCAAGTTGCGCTTGTGGAAGCAGTGGAACACGGCGTGGGCCATGAACATGATCAGCCACAGAACGAGAATGGAATTGGGATGATGGTGATAGCAATGACCGGAATGCCAGCGGGAGCAGAGTTCGTTAAAGCCTTCGTTTTCGACCTTCCAACGGTCGTGCCCGAAATGGAAGATGGTCTTGGCATCGGCCATTGAGCGGGGCATGGTCGTCGCCCACCACCAGTGGCTATCGATGGGAGTCTCGACCCAATCCCCAGCGACGCGCTCGCGACGGATGCCAGTCTCATGGGAATGAACAACGCGAAGAGGAGTGTGAATGGATTCAGTGCAGAAGCCCTCAGCCTCTTGTAAATGAACGTGCCGCGCGGGCTTGCCCGGTGCAGCCGGAGTCTCAAATGATTCTGGCTCTTGCTCATCAAGGGGCAGGAGCGTGCGGGCTTCGGACAATAGCTCAGGCTGATTATCCTTGAGTACGGCAACAAGGTATTTGCCGTGGTCTTCAAGAAGATTGATCACGGAGGGACGCAGGTAGAGCGCATCGGCAGTGAGCACGTCAAAGCAGCGTGGGTGGTCCTTAAGGACGCGAGTTATCAGCCGTATAGCCGCAGCGACTTCGTCGTCTCCAGGATCTCCGTCTTCACCAGGCTCAAGCATTTCCACGTCGAGAAGCAATTGAAAAGCCTCACAGATAATCTGAAACGCGACCAAGCGGTGGTAGAACTGTGTTTTGACCTCGTCTCCGACGGCGATCCGGCGTTGGAGACACTTTGGACAACAACGTTTGTAGCTACAGTGAGTTTCGTGACCATCGACGGCGGCAAGCATCCAACCGCGCTGTGGGGCAAGGATTTTGTTGCGTTTGAGGCAGAAGTAAATGTGTCCGAGACACCCTCGCACACTGTCAGGCTCGATGCGCTCGGAGACATACGCCAGTTCGTCGGCGCTGGGCAAACGGTGATTACCGAGCCAACGGGTCCAGCTGCTCTTGTTCCGGTGTTGCTCGAGTTCGTTGAAGCTTGGTAACCGGCAGCAGAACATGGCGAAGAATGCTGCCGGGAAAACTCGAGTGGGAATCTGTGGTTTGGGACGAGAGTCACGCACCCGCAGCCTCCACTGTTGGCGGAGGCTGAAAATCTTGTCCGAGTAAGTTACTCGCGAGTGAGAAGTTCTGTAACTGGATCATCATGCGGCGAAGCGTGAACCTTCGGAGCGAGTGAAGTCTATTTTATCAAGGATGAATTTTCGGAACGCTGAACCTTTTCCGCCGTGGTGCAAAAATCCAGGCAGCGTGTTTTTCAAGGCGGCTGAGACAATCATTTCCGAAGGCAGCACGTCTGGGCGGATGGTTCGGATCCAGGTTCCAAAGTGTTTCCAGACCAGACCGTCACATGTCATGGCAAGGTACTGTAACATGCCCTGAGCGATCATGCCGGTCTGCACAAACACATGATATGCGTGCATCTTTCTCTGCACCTGTCTGCGATATTTCTCGGTAGTCCGGTGGAGGTATTGGTTACCATTGCGACGCTTGAGCGGTCGCATAGCGGCCATCCAGAAATGGTATCCGAATGAGCCGACCGAATGCACCGCTTGCTTGAAAGCGACTTCGATCTTGAAACGCAAACTGTAGAGCAAGATGATCTCCTGAGCTTCCATGGTGAGGTCGGTAGACAAGAGGATGATCCGCCCTCTCGTGGGATGATCGACGAGAATGAAGCGGACCATCGCCCCGGCGGGCTTCCACAACAGATCCACCGACTTGAACCGGACAGAGATGTTTCTCTCCCCATATACGGGACTGGGAACGGAACTGAAGCCGCCCGTTCCAAAGACATTCTGGAGCTTCACCGCAGCGCCATACTTTTTCGGTCGTCCGCGTTTGCGTTTGCGTGGCACTGCCGCAGGCCGAAAGCCGGTTGTCGTGCGTCGAACCCTCGTGACCAGCACACCGGAACGCCCCTTGGTGCTCCGGATCACCTTTCCGTTGGCGTAGTAGGCGTCGGCCAGCAAGACGAACTCCTGACCTCTACAGACGGATGCGAGCATCTCGTTGGCCTTGTCGATCAAGGTTCTCCTGTCGCGGTTTGAAGTGACGATACCTTCGTGAATGCGTGCACAGACCGGAACGCAGAAGAAGTATCCGCCAACCTGACAGAGCACGCCGAAGGCCTGAAAGGAATGGCTCATGATGAAGTGAGGCTTGGAATTGGACTCGGACTGTTGATGCAGATACTTCACCGCAGGCATCTTGCGGCCCTCCTTGGACTTCTTGATGCCGTCGAGAACCAGGACGGGGCGACAACCGATCTTGTAGACAGGGAAGTGCTTGATCACGATGGCGAACCAAAGTTCTGCAAGCCGGTCCGTCTTCACGGCATTGCTGTGGAAGAAATGGAGTAAGTGCTCATAGGAGTGTTCTGACAAACCGAGAGCGCGGACGAAACTGGAAACCCCGAGGAGGTCATTGCGCACGGAGAAAGCGGCCAAGACGAGCAGAAACCAGAGAAAGGTGCGGGCTCTCGAGAAAGCGGGTCGCAGAAGACAGACGATATTCCACCAAGAAATCCAGAGATCCATAACAAATGATTTGATTTTCCTAGACATTCGCATATATAAGGTAATGACCATGAAAAAGATCAGATCACTGAAAAAAGAGTCCAGAAACTTGCGGCAAAGTTAGCTGCAATCGGGCCAATGCGGCCTGGGAGCATCAGCAAGCAATACCGAGATCGACAACGCCAGCGCGGCGTGTATTACCAACTGAGCTACACGCATGAGATGAGGAGCCGGACTGAACACGTCTGGCCAGATCACGTGAAGGGACTACGAAAAGAAACAGAGGAGTACAAGAAATTCAAGAAACTGACCACCGAACTGATCGATCTGAGCATTGAACTATCCAAGGCGAAGATCGCTCTATTACGCAGTCAGACAGACACGCCAGGCAAAGAGAAACCGGTCTGAGAACTTCCCACTCACGAGGACCTTACGGGTCTTCGGAAATCCAGGCACCGGACACCAGGCGAGTCGTGTTCCTGTCGCAACGGCTAATAGTCGCGCAAAGCTATACTGAAACAAAAAATCGCCAAAGCCCCCTCTAAAGTTTACTTCGATCACTCGCCTTTGGCATTACGCAGATATCCTTGAGCGTGTGCTTGAGCCTGAGCATTTTCGATTTGCGCAGCCCAGATTTCAGCACCCTCGATGTCGGAGTGGGAAACCAAAAAGCTGACTATCGCTCTTGCCGCCCAATCCCGCGCGGCACCCGCCTCCATCGAACTCACCCATTCTGAGGCTTTAGAAGAATCGACACTTAACCAGGCGTTCATCACTGTTGGAAGTGCCGATCTTATAAGCGCTTCGTCGTTTAGCGACGCTGCCCATTCAGCAGCTTCGCTTGCAGATTGATAATGCGCGTAGTTACCTGCGACTGTCGAGACTATGTTCTTTGCGTCGTCAACAGGGATTGCGTTAGTACTTATACGCTGAGCCATAGTTACCGCATCCTGCGATGATGAATGTGCAGCCCACACTTTTAAAGCGTATTTACGCGCATCAGGAGGAAGCTGTGATATTCGCTTATAGCCGTCCTCCTGGTCTGATAGGGAAGCACCATATGCGTAAAGGATGACTGAACCTTTTCCCAAGTTAGTGCTATTATCTTGTATAAGGGTAGCGATCTCAGCATGAGGAAGTTTACTCAAAGATTTGCGGAGTTGACTCGTGGCAATTCTACGGTCCTCTGGGAATGGCAAGTCTTCAATCTCAGAGACGAACTGCACCGCGACTCTCGGTTTGAGGCTTCCAAGGAATGTTCCTAGTAAATGCGTTCGAACTGAACCCGATCCGATACCATTAAAAAGCTTTATTCCCTCCTCGGGAGCCTCCGCAGACATCCGCCGGAAGATGCTGTGTTTCAAATCGTTGCCACGTCCACTGAGGAGATCGTCAACTGTTCGAAAAAGATCAGGAAGCGCGTCAATAGGCAGGCTGTCGACTGCACTTGCAGCCATTGCGTATGGATCTTCGCTATCCCGGATTCTCAGGAGAGCGGAGCTTGGATCGCTTCTGCAAAGAGCAACGAACGCAGTCTCTGTGGTGGATTCAGTACCTGCGGTGAAGTTAGTCCCGGCGTCTCTAGGATAAACCAAACTGGAAGGAGCTTCTTTTTCGTGCTGGTCCGAACTTACTTGTTGTGTTTCACGACCACACCCGGTTAGCGCAATCCCCACCAGGATGAAAACAATTGAGGAGAGCCATCTAATGGTAAACATCCGATGTAGCGTATCTAGTTAGAAGGAGGGTTGTTCTGCCGCTGGAGCCGGTTGCCACGCCCCACCCCCTATAACGACTGCTAGGAAATTGCTTTTCGTTCGTGGTATCAGAGGCGTCGAAGTGATCGGGATTGGAGGGGGTTCAACTGCTAACTGACTGACTGACTTCCCAGGGGTTTTCCTCTAAAGCCTGGGGTGTGAGTTTGATAGCGAGAAGCCCACGCTTTCACCCAAGTTCCGGGTCTGCCAGAACTGCTCCGCTCGATATGGTATCTGAAGCGCGAATCGTAGTCATGGCTAATCCGGAAACCCCATCCATAACTATGGGGAACGTTTTGCTCAATACGAAGACTGAGCTCGACATCGCCGAGTGCTGGTGAAGCCAACGTGACGGCAATGATTGCAAGCAATGGGGCGGGAAATCTTCTCAGTATCCCTTTTATTGGGATTTCATCCACGGAGTGTCATCTTCCCTTCGAGGCATCGCGTACATTTCGCGCAGGAGCGGGGCGAATGGAGTCGGCCTTAAATACAGCCATTCGGTAGATGCCGCCAGAGCTAACAACATCGATAAATTTAACGAGCTTCAGTCTAGCCTTCAAGTTGTTGTATTCTTTGCCTCCGCGTTGGCTATGAACGTCACCTAGGATCATGAACTCCGACGGTAATTTGGAACGGGTGCCAATTCTGCCGCAGGATGTTGTGGCAAACGTCGTGTTGTAGGAGTAGACCCGGAAGATTTCGCTAGTTTGCATAACTACGCCTCTTCGCTTGGCTTCCTCCGAGAGAGATTCTTTTCGATTGGCGCTCCGAACGGTGCGCTTGCTTCAGCGATTCCGTAAGATAGGCGGCTGAGGCGGCTCAAGCCCTGTATTTTTGGGTAATTCGGATCGGCAGCGCCCATTTTTGACCCCATGGCAAATTCGCATTCGTTATTTCATCTTTTTTAAGCTTGTTTCTGTAATAGTCTTATATTACAGTGCGCTGAACGAGCCGACCTTCATGCCAAGCAGAAACTCCCTGCCCCCCACCGAACGCCAGATTCGCAGCCGCCTCCGCCAGCTCCTCGACCAGGCCGAAGGCTTCCTTCACGGCTCGCCCATCGAACTCTCTCGTAAATGCGGCAAGCCCACTTGCCGTTGCGCTTCCGACGACTCCTTGCGCCATCGCTCCTTGGCCATCGGTCAGACTCGCAAGGGCAAGACCACCATGCTGCACGTCCCCAGACCGTTGGAAGCTCAGGCGAGACGCTGGATCGATGATTTCCAGAAGGCGAATGCTCTGCTGGAAGCCCTCGACGAGCAGGGGCGCCTCCGACTCGAGGAGGCAAAAAACCAAGGCCAGAGCGGCGAGTAGCTCCGCCAAGAAGAAGGGCAAGACCGGTAAGAAATCAGCCGGCAAAGCCAAGTCCGGGCGCAATTCTCCACCAAAAAAGAAGCGACCATTCTCACGCGACTACTAACTTACGCGGACAAGATTTTCAGCCTCCGCCAACAGTGGAGGCTGCGGGTGCGTGACTCTCGTCCCAAACCACAGATTCCCACTCGAGTTTTCCCGGCAGCATTCTTCGCCATGTTCTGCTGCCGGTTACCAAGCTTCAACGAACTCGAGCAACACCGGAACAAGAGCAGCTGGACCCGTTGGCTCGGTAATCACCGTTTGCCCAGCGCCGACGAACTGGCGTATGTCTCCGAGCGCATCGAGCCTGACAGTGTGCGAGGGTGTCTCGGACACATTTACTTCTGCCTCAAACGCAACAAAATCCTTGCCCCACAGCGCGGTTGGATGCTTGCCGCCGTCGATGGTCACGAAACTCACTGTAGCTACAAACGTTGTTGTCCAAAGTGTCTCCAACGCCGGATCGCCGTCGGAGACGAGGTCAAAACACAGTTCTACCACCGCTTGGTCGCGTTTCAGATTATCTGTGAGGATTTTCAATTGCTTCTCGACGTGGAAATGCTTGAGCCTGGTGAAGACGGAGATCCTGGAGACGACGAAGTCGCTGCGGCTATACGGCTGATAACTCGCGTCCTTAAGGACCACCCACGCTGCTTTGACGTGCTCACTGCCGATGCGCTCTACCTGCGTCCCTCCGTGATCAATCTTCTTGAAGACCACGGCAAATACCTTGTTGCCGTACTCAAGGATAATCAGCCTGAGCTATTGTCCGAAGCCCGCACGCTCCTGCCCCTTGAGGAGCAAGAGCCAGAATCATTTGAGACTCCGGCTGCACCGGGCAAGCCCGCGCGGCACGTTCGTTTACAAGAGGCTGAGGGCTTCTGCACTGAATCCATTCACACTCCTCTTCGCGTTGTTCATTCCCATGAGACTGGCATCCGTCGCGAGCGCGTCGCTGGGGATTGGGTCGAGACTCCCATCGATAGCCACTGGTGGTGGGCGACGACCATGCCCCGCTCAATGGCCGATGCCAAGACCATCTTCCGTTTCGGGCACGACCGTTGGAAGGTCGAAAACGAAGGCTTTAACGAACTCTGCTCCCGCTGGCATTCCGGTCATTGCTATCACCATCATCCCAATTCCATTCTCGTTCTGTGGCTGATCATGTTCATGGCCCACGCCGTGTTCCACTGCTTCCACAAGCGCAACTTGAAGCCAGAGATACGCCGTGGACACACGGCCATCTATTTTGCCCGTCAAATCGCCGCCTCCATGCGAGAGGATCGATGGTGGCCGCCACCGGCTCCGGGCTGAGGAACGCCCGCCCTGCGCTCTCGGTAACCTTGGGTTCACGTCCGCCATCGGAGCGGTCTGGCTTCCTGTTGCCTATTGCCGACAGGGGGATCCATTTCGCGGCTCGAGCCCTCCGAAATTCGCCCGAGAACCGCCACACGAAACTGTTCGCCCTCCTAGCGCCAGCTTCAACACGCTCAACACCCACCAATTCAGGCCATTACGACTCTTTCCGACGCCGTCTTACGGAATCGCTGCGCTTGCTTTCAATCTCTTGTCTTTCCGCATAGTCTTTGTCAGCGTCCACAAGGCTCTCGAAGGGAATGTGGAACTCGCGGTCTCCTTTCTTGATCGTTACTAGATCGCTATCTCGGTCGAGGCGGACGAAGGTTGCTCGCGTCGTGCGTCCGTCTTTGTTTGTCCATATGCGCTCGTCTTGTCCAAATCCGGAGCAGACTAGAGCGAGCGAGATTATGACCGTATTCAGAGATGGTGGTATTGTCATCTTTGCATTACTGACTGACTGACTGACTGACTGCTAGGAAATTGCTTTTCGTTCATGGTATCAGAGGCGTCGAAGTGATCGGGATTGGAGGGGGTTCAGGGGGAGGAAAGGGGAAAAGCGCCGCCATGTTCAGTGAAGTTGCACGAAATCTTGGCCGAGGTCAAGATTTAATCTTGGCCTCGGCCAAGATGGTCAGGGGCTGAAGGGTGGTGGATGAGTGCCTGCAAGGACCGATTTGGCCGTCTCCGGGCACGACCGATCCATCCCGCTTGAAGGATCCGCGAAAGATGCATCCGCAGGTTCGCGGGGAGGGTGCGCTTTTTTTCAGTCCGCCGCGAAGAGAGGCAACTCATCGGCCGGAACCAGGTGGCCGTCGAGGACGAGCAGCCGCTCTTCATCGAGGCGGCGCTCCGGCGTTTCCCAGCCCGGTTCGACACCCGGCCAGGAATCCGGTGGGTACGTTTTCCTTGTCGCCGTTCCCGCATGACATGACCCACTCTCCAGTGGCTCCATCGTATCGATGTCGAACGGCGGACGCGGCGGCGGGGGGAGAGCGATGACGCCCTCCCAGAGACCGAGCAAGCGGAGGAAAAACTCGATTTCCTCCGGGCGGACCTTTTTGTCGACCACCTTCATCGTCCCCTTCTTGCAGTGCGGGCAAAGGAGCGGGTCGACGCCCCACACCCGGAAGAGGAGATCCCGCCAGCGAGGTCGTAGGGCACGGGCGCTGCGGGCGGAGGGCGGTGGGAGGATCATGAGCGGCGGCCGAGTGGACGGCGGCCCCTCATGAAGCCTGGCGCAAGAGGTCAGGCAGATTCGGGGGCGCGGTTTTCTCGTTTTGGTGTCCAGGCCCCGTCGCTTGTTTGAATAGAGGCCGTAGTAGCGCACGGTCTGCTGATTCTTGGGCAGGATATGACTGACGGCGGCGGCGAGGAAGTCGGCGGCGGCGAAGACTTCGAAGTTGCGCTTGGTGCGCCAACTTCGTCTGGATCGGTAGACGACGCTGCCGGTGTCTTCGATCCAGGTGATCTTTTCGAGAGAGAACGGTGCGCGGAGCAGATACTCGGCCAGTCGCCGACGTCCCTCGACGTCCCTCGACGTCCCTCGACGTCGCGGGAGGCGACGGGGCTCTCGCCGGCATCGACGCTGAACCCGCTGTGTTTCCATCCGAGAAGTTGGCGGGCCTTCTTTTCGCTGATGAGTTTCTCCTGAAGCAAAGTCGCCAGGAAGCGGTGACGAAAGAGTTCCGCCAGCGGTTCGACGCTCTCAACGGGCAGGAGGTGAAAGCGGTTCTCGGAGTCGACCAGACCGGTGGCGGCGAGGACGTGGAGGTGAGGGTGAAAAACGAGGTAGTCGCCGAAGGTTTGCGCGGCAGCGATGGCGGCGAGCTGGCCGTTGGGCAGGTCGAGGCGAGCGCGCATCCAGTCGCGCAGGGAGCCGATGGCGACGTGGAAGAGGTGGGTGAGAAGCTTGCGGCGCTTGCGGAAGATGCCGCGCAGGGGTCGTGGCATGGTGAACACGAACTGGCGGTGGGGGACGTCGAAACAGACCGTGTGGGCGATCCAGTCGCCGACGCTGCGGACGCGCCGTTGATGGCAGGAGGGGCAGAAGTGGCGGGTCTTGCAGGTGAAGGCGAGGAGCTTTTCGTGACTGCAGTCCGGGCATTGCAAACGTGTGAAGCCGGCAGCGAGATCGCCGCAACGGTAGAATTGATCGACGACGTCGATGCTGTCGGGCGAGAGCGGTCCGTGGATCCGGCGATGACGGGCTTCGTAACCGGCGAGGAAGTCGTCCCAGGCGTGGTGGACGATCTGCCAGAGAGGCGAGGCACGCGGGCGTCGGGGGCGGTAAATGGATGGCGACATCAAGTAAACTGTTCGTATGAACAGTATTAATGTCATCTGTGAAAGAAAGATGGTTTTGCTTAAGGGGAGTTGACTATAAGGTCTCGTGAGTGAGAAGTTCTGTAACTGGATCATCATGCGGCGAAGCGTGAACCTTCGGAGCGAGTGAAGTCTATTTTATCAAGGATGAATTTTCGGAACGCTGAACCTTTTCCGCCGTGGTGCAAAAATCCAGCCAGCGTGTTTTTCAAGGCGGCTGAGACAATCATTTCCGAAGGCAGCACGTCTGGGCGGATGGTTCGGATCCAGGTTCCAAAGTGTTTCCAGACCAGACCGTCACATGTCATGGCAAGGTACTGTAACATGCCCTGAGCGATCATGCCGGTCTGCACAAACACACGCCGTGTGGCCAACCATGGCTCGCTAGTCCTCGATCGGCCGCTCACCTTCGCCCATCCGGCGGGAACGCGCGTCATGTCTCTCGGCTTCACCATCCACGACGTCGACGCCGATGGTCTGACGAACACCCAGGAGAACGATCTGGGGACGGATCCGCTGGTGCCGAACGCCTTCCCGTCACCTTCCGGGGGCGCTTTGAGCATTCGCCTGACCGGCAACGGACGCCTCGAAGTGAGATCTCCCCAGACACCACGAAAGGAACTCTCGAGTCTTCCCCCACGCTCAGAGAACCCCAGCGTTTCATAAAATGGCCAGTCAGGCCATCATGTAGTAGGCGATTTCTTCTTCGACGGCCTGATTGTCTCCGAGTGTCAATGTGAGTCGACCTCGAGGGCGACTCAGGCGTCCGGCACGCTGGATGATTTTGCGGCGAATCGTGCCGAGTCCTTCAAAGATCCACTCCGCAGCCCTTTGGGGGGACGATTTGCGTGACCGCTCCGCAGATCGCATCTGCATTTCGCGTGTGAGATTGTGGGTGAGGATACTGGCCAAAAGGAAAGCTTCGTTGGCGGCACGTCGCTTGGCCGGAATATAGTCCATCTGGGCCTGGCTCTTGGCTTCGCCAAAAATCTTCTCCTGAGAGCCACGCCCTTCATGAAATTTCACCACATGAGCGGCCGTGTTTGTCTTGTTGGTGATGATCGCCTTGTATTCATAGTTCTCCTCGACTGGTTCGAAAAGATCCAGTTGGAGCGGTCCTTTGCGCTGAGTGCGCCTCATGGTTCGAATGCACAAAATGCGCGCTTTGCGCGCCCAACTTTTTGGCTTCCAGCGGATTTCGAAGTGATGAGTTTTTCCTTCTCCGCCTCGGGTTCGGGACCAGCGACGGCGCTTCTCAATGATGCCCTTGAGTTCCACAAGCCGCTCGAAAGGCACCGAGAACGTATATTCCAGGCCCAGGGTCTTTGCCTCTGAAACCATCTGATCGCTGAAAAACGCGCTGTCGGCGCGCAACTCGATCTGCACATCAGGCAGCACCTTGCGAATCTTCTCCACGCAGTAGCGAAGAAATTTCACCGCGCCATTGGAGTCATGGACGTTGCCACTTCGATGAAGGAAGTCGAAGATTTGTCCGGTTTGAGCGATCGTCGCGAGCAGTGGATAATAACTGCGCTCGCTTTTTTTCTTCTTGTTAAATCCCACAGCCGTCCCTTCCGCATGGCGACTCGTGCTCTGCACGCTTCCGTCCAAATCAAGCGTGATGCGTTTGATTCCCTTCTCCTGAAGTCGCGACAGGCAAACGAAATGATTCATCTCCCTCATCCTCTCAAGGCTTTGACAATCGACCTCTCCCAACATCCGGCTCATCGTTGGGACACTGGGCAATTGGTGCATCCCCAAAACCTGTCGTACAAGGGGATCATCTCGGTAGTAGTCCAAATCGCGAAGCATCCGGTAGCCCAGTATAAGATGTACGATAAGACACATGGAAAACCTTGTGGAACTTGTAGAAGCGGGACCTGCGCCGATCCAGTGGATCAAAGCACTGCTGAAGCTTCCCCTCCAGATCCAATTCCTGAAAGAGCTTCTGAAAGATAACGAGACCGCCGAAAGAGGTCAGTTCTTGATCTTCAAATTTGACCGCCGGAATCGTTCTGGACTTTGCATTAATCGTACGTCGTGCTACTCTCACTGTAGGTGGCTTTTGGGTTGAAGTGTTTGGTGTTTTGGTAGATTCCAAATTAACATTATCCCAAAGGCCCCTGCCACTATTTTCTTGGGATTCTTGCCCCGATTTATGAAACTATGGGGTTTCAACAACCAAGTGCGGGAATTGTCATTGATCAGTGAGAATGCGAAATCTCACTTCCGATGCAGATTGAAAACATAACAGAACAGGACACGCCTCGCTGAACATGAAAGATTTACGACAAGCAACCGTCGGAATGATGCCATCTTGGAGATGACTCCCGGTGGATTTGCCGGTTGCCAAGGAGTTAGATGGAGGCAACGGAAGGGAAATGGCCGCGCCGAGAAGACGGGTTTGAGAATCCGTCCTACACGCGAAACGAGACGTCTGGGAAGCCGGGGGTAGGGCGGAGTTCTTTCCTCTCAGCCGGGTGGCTTTCGCATTCTAACGCCGACGCACTGACATCACGACGACTCCGGCCCGTTGAAGATGTCCTTTTGTTCGTCTTCGGTGAACTGACTCAAGGTCGCCGCCAACCGGTTGGCGTAATTTGCGTAGCGCTGCTGGGCTTCCTGAAGCGACGTGCCGGCATTGACGAAGGCATTTTCTGCGATTTTCTGCTTCAATAGATCTTTGGTTTTCTGATCGTTCTTCAAATGACCGTAGGCATGACCCACCCCGTTGCCGGGGCCGTCGGCCACTCCTCCGGTAAGACCATCGATAAGGCCGTTGTTGGCCTGGCCTGCAGACCAATCGGCGGAAACACCATGGCTCCCGCCGAGAGGCCGTAGAGCACAAGCCGGGCATTGCGCCGAACAATGCCTGAGAGAAGGGTCTTCATAATTATGGAAATTATAATAATATCCTGCCCGGCGCAAGGAATTCCCGTGGCGGTTCTCCTGGTCCATGCTATTCGAGGGCTGGGAGCCCAGATTTCCTGTCTGCGAGAGGCGGAATTGAGAAATCTTGCAACTTGGTGAATCGATTTCTCGCGGGGCGTGCTTCTGGTCAAGCCGCTGTTGGCTTCGCCCATTCGACCCGGCTTCCTCCCGTCATCCCATCCGCCTGGCGATGAGGACGGCCGCAGTCGGGGCGCCGACGGATGGCTTGGCGAGGTGGGGGGAGGGACCCGTTGGCATCTGCCTGAGACACCTCCAAAAACCGTCGCACCCATTTTCCCCGCAGAGGGGTTTGCAAAGCCGATGATGTCCACCCCATCCCCTTGGCGCCCGCTACTCGCTGGAGCCGCGTGTCTGCTCGCTGAGACAGTTGCCGGTCCGGCGCGGGGCGCGGACGTTCCGATCGATTTTGGACGGGAGATTTTGCCGGTCTTGTCGGACCGTTGCTTTGAATGTCACGGGCCTGATGCGGCGGAGCGGAAGGGTGGATTGCGTCTCGACCAGCGCGAGGGAGCCCTGGCTAGTCTGGACTCTGGAGCGCACGGTGTCGTGCCGGGGAACAGCGAGAGCAGCGCGGTTTACCATCGTTTGATCGCCGAGGATCCAGACGAGCGGATGCCACCGCCCGAGACGGGGAAATCCTTGACGCCGGCGCAGATTGCCAAGATCAAGGCGTGGATCGACGGCGGCGCGGAATGGGAGGGACACTGGGCTTTCGAGCCCCCGGTGAAACCCGACATCCCGCCGGTGAGCGCCGATCGCCGCACGGCGAATGCGATCGATCACTTTCTCCAGCGTCGACTGGACGCGGAGGGAATGGCTTTCGAGGAAGAGGCCGACAAGGCGACTTTGATCCGCCGCCTGACCCTCGACCTCACGGGCTTGCCACCCACGATCGGGGAGGTCGATGCCTTCCTGGCGGATGACTCGGCCGCCGCTTACGAGCAAGTGGTCGACCGTTTGCTGCGTTCCAAGAAATATGGCGAGCACATGACACGGGTCTGGCTAGACGCGGCGCGATATGCCGACACGCACGGGCTGCACCTGGACAATGAGCGTTCGATCTGGCCCTACCGGGACTGGGTGATCGATTCCTTCAACCGCAACCAGCCTTTCGACGAATTCACCATCGAGCAACTGGCCGGTGATTTGCTGCCGGAGCCGTCCCTGGACCAGCGGGTGGCGACGGGATTCAATCGATGCAACGTCACTACGAGTGAAGGTGGTTCCATTGATGAGGAGTATTACGTGCGCTACGCGGTGGATCGGGTGGAAACCACTTCGACGGTCTGGCTCGGCCTCACGGCGGGATGCGCGGCGTGTCACGACCACAAGTTCGACCCGTTGACGCAGAAGGAGTTCTACCAGCTTTTTTCGTATTTTTTCAGTCTCACGGAGAAGGCGATGGATGGCAATGTGCTGCTTCCGCCACCGAGTGTGAAGGTGCCGAGTCTGGAGCAGCGCGCCAGGAAAGAGGCGCTTGGCCAGCAGCTGACGGCGGTGGAGGCGGAGATCGAGGCGATTGCCGCGAAACTCGAGTATGAGGACCCGAGCGAAGGGGAGACCCTGGGCGCCTTGGCCAGTGAGGATCGCGTTTGGATTGATGATAACGTGCCCGAGGGTGCCAAGGGTGACGGCGACGAGGGGAGCGATTCGTGGCGCTGGGTGGAGGCCTCGCCGGAGCATCCGGTCTGGAGCGGATCGCGGTCCACGGTGCGGACGGCGGAGGGACTGAGTCAGCATTTCTTCACGGGGGCCAAGGAGCCGCTGGTGATCGGCCTGCGGGACCGGCTCTTCGCCCACGTCTACCTCGATCCCGAAAATCCGCCAGAGACGGTACAGCTTCAGTTCAACGATGGTTCCTGGGAGCATCGCGCCTACTGGGGGGCAGACAAGGGACACGCGCCGGGTCGTAACAATGCTAGCAGTCTGTCCATGGGTGCCTTGCCCGAGGCGGGGAAATGGGTTCGGCTGGAAGTGGCGGCGGAGGCGGTGGGATTGAAACCGGGTAGTCAGGTGAATGGCTGGGCCTTCACGCAGTATGGTGGGACGGTGCACTGGGACGCGGCCGGCGTGGTGACGATGTCGGGCCTGACGGAAGCGCAAAAAGCTTCCCAGCACCTCTGGGAGCAATACCGGGCGCGTGTGAAAGAACCGTCGCTGCCCAAGGAGATTCAGGAGATCCTCGACGTGGATGACACCGAGCGAACGGTGGCGCAAGGTGACCGGCTGACCGACTATTTTCTGAGAGAGGTGAATCCCCGGACGACACCTCTCTTCGCCGAGGCAATGAAACGCCGTGACACGCTTCGGAGCGAACGGGATGCCCTGGAGAAGGCCATTCCGGCAACGTTGATCATGGAGGAACGGAAAGAGCCGCGGCAGGCGCACATTCTGGAGCGGGGCGAGTACACCGAGACGCGCGAGCCGGTGGATTCCCGGGTCCCGGAATGGATCGCGCCGGCCCTGGAAGGGGCCCCGCCGAACCGTCTGGGGCTGGTTCAGTGGCTTGTGGCGCCGAATCATCCCCTGACGGCGCGCGTGACCGTGAACCGGTTCTGGCAGCAGTTCTTTGGAACGGGGCTGGTGAAGACGGCGGAGGATTTTGGCGTGCAGGGCGAGCATCCCTCGCACCCAGAATTGTTAGACTGGCTGGCGGTCGATTTCGTGGAATCGGGATGGAACGTGAAGCGTTTCCTCAAGCAGGTGGTGATGTCGGCGGCCTATCGGCAATCGTCGCGCGTGGCGCCCGTCAAGTGGGCGGGCGATCCCGAAAACCGTTTGTTAGCGCGGGGGCCGCGTTTTCGGCTCGACGCCGAGGTGATCCGCGATCAGGCGCTGGCTATCAGCGGCCTCTTGGTCGAGCGGACGGGCGGTCGAAGCGTCAAGCCCTACCAGCCCGAGGGCTTGTGGGAGCCGGTGGGTTTTGGGGGGAGCAACACGGCGGTCTTCAAGCAGGACTCGGGCGATAAGCTCTACCGTCGAAGCATGTACACCTTCTGGAAACGAACGGCGCCCCCGCCGTCGATGGCCACCTTCGACGCCCCAAACCGGGAGACATGCACGGTGCGTCGTGCCCGAACCAACACGCCTCTCCAGGCCCTTGTACTGATGAACGACGTCCAGTTCATCGAGGCGGCGCGGAAATTCGCCGAGCGGGTGATCCGCCAGGGTGGTCAGGGGATCGATGAAAGAGCTGTCTACGCCTTTCGGTCCGTCTTGGCGCGCCGACCGAGCGAACGGGAACGGGAATGGCTCAAGGACATGTTCGAGCGCCAGCATGCGGCCTTCCTGGCCGATCCGAAGGTGGCGGAAAAACTTTTGTCGGCGGGCGAGGCACCGCGTGACGACGCTCTCGATCCGCGGGAACTTGCCGCCTGGACCATGGTCACTCACCTGATTTTCAACCTCAGCGAAACCGTCACCAAGGGCTGAGCAGGGCTTTCCCGAGGCCGACTCTTGTTTGACCGATCGTTCCTCCAACCTACTACTTACTCCGTGATGAATCCACTACGCGAAGCCGCTCTCGTCGAGACCCGGCGACATTTCTTCGGCCGCGCCGCCGGGGGCATCGGGTCAGTGGCCCTGGCGTCCCTGACCAATCCCAATTTATTCGCGAGCGCGGCGCCGTCGCCGGAGGATGACCTGAAGCGTTATCGCCAGATGGCGCCCAAGGCCAAGCGAGTCATCTATCTTTTCATGTCTGGCGCGCCTTCGCAGCTCGACATGTGGGATTACAAACCGCAGTTAGACCGCTGGTTCGACCAAGATCTTCCCGACTCGGTTCGCCGGGGGCAGCGGATCACCACGATGACCTCGGGTCAGAAGCGGTTCCCCATCGCGCCCTCCAGGTTCAAGTTCCAGCAACACGGGAAACACGGCGTGTGGGTGAGTGAACTCCTGCCCCACACCGCGGGCATCGTGGATGAGATCGCGGTTCTCAAGGCGGTCAACACGGAGGCGATCAATCACGATCCGGCGATCACTTACATCCAGACTGGCAGCCAGCTTCCCGGTCGGCCCAGCGCGGGTGCCTGGGTCTCCTATGGCCTGGGGAGCGCCAACGAAAACCTGCCCGCTTTCGTGGTGCTTCACTCCACGGTCAACGGAGGCTTTGGCGGCCAGGCGCTCTACGAGCGGCTGTGGGGAGCCGGCTTTCTCTCCACCCGGCACCAGGGAGTGAGCCTGCGCTCGGCGGGCGATCCGGTCCTCTATCTCTCCAATCCAGAGGGCATGAGCGAGGGCATGCGTCGTCGGATGCTCGACGCGCTGGCAAAGTTCAACGCCGAGCGCTACCAGGCGGTGGGAGATCCCGAGATTCAAGCCCGGATCGCCCAGTATGAAATGGCCTATCGGATGCAGACCTCGGTTCCCGAGCTGACCGACATCTCCGACGAGCCCGGTTCGGTGCTGCAGATGTACGGCGACGACGTGAAAACGCCGGGGACGTTCGCCGCCAACTGCCTGTTGGCGCGTCGTCTGGCTCAGCGCGGGGTGCGATTCACCCAGGTCTTCATCCGGCAATGGGATCAGCACGGCAATCTTCCGAATGACATCAGCCGGCAATGCGGCATCGTGGACCAGCCCTGCGCGGGCCTGGTACGAGACTTGAAACAGCGCGGGATGCTTGAGGATACGCTGGTGATCTGGGTGTGGGGAATTCGGTCGCACGGTCTATTGTCAGGGAAAGTTGACCCGTGAGAACTATGGGCGCGATCATCACCCTCGCTGTTACACGAAATGGATGGCCGGTGGCGGTGTGAAGCCCGGAATCGTCTACGGCGAGACGGATGATTTCAGTTACAATGTGGAGAAAGAACCCATGCACATTCACGATCTCAACGCCACCATCTTGCACTGCCTCGGCGTCCATCACGAACGCCTGACCTACCGACATCAAGGGCGAGACTTTCGCCTCACCGACGTCCACGGGAACGTGGTGCACGACGTCCTGGCATAGAAAAGAGAGCGCGGAGGATGATCGGGGGGAAGTGCTGTCGCCGGTGCCGCCCTCCCTGGGTCACGATGAAATCTGGCTGGTCTGACGTTGACCCGGCGCGAGGATGCGTTGATGAGTCACCCATGACGAATCCGGAGTCGATGACCCAATTCCGTCCCTGCATTGATCTCCATCAGGGGTGGTGAAGCAGCTCGTCGGTGGCACCCTGGACGACGCGACGGGCACGGCGCAGACCAACTTCGTCAGTGAACGTCCGCCGGCCTGGTTCGCGGCCAGATATCGGGAAGACGGTCTCCGGGGCGGGCACCTCATCAAGCTGGGGCCGGGAAACGAGGCGGCGGCGCGGGAAGCCTTGAGCGCTTACCCAGGCGGGCTTCAGTTGGGTGGCGGCGTCACGGTGGAAAATGCTGCCCCTTACTTGGAGGCGGGGGCCAGTCACGTCATCGTGACCTCGACCTTATTCGACGGGGAGGGGCGCTTGCAGAAAAGGGTGCTGAATGCGCTGGCGGCCGAGGTGGGCCGCGAGAAACTCGTGCTGGATCTGAGTTGTCGGCGGGCGGAGAACGGGTGGCAGGTGGCGATGAATCGCTGGCAGACTCTCACGGAACTGCCGGTGTCGCAGGCGGTGCTGGAGGACCTGGCGGAACACTGCGCCGAGTTTCTCGTTCACGCGGCTGACGTGGAGGGCAAATGTCAGGGAATTGACGAGGCCTTGGTTGAACGACTGGGAGAGTGGACGCCGATTCCGACAACCTACGCGGGAGGAGCGCGTTCGCTCGAAGATCTCGCTTTGGTCCACCCGTTTGAGCCGGGGCAAGGTCGACCTCACCATTGGCAGCGCCCTGGATCTGTTGGCGGTGCCGGCGCGCGCTATGAGGATTGTGTGAGGTGGAATGAGCGTCGCTTGCTCGGCAGCGGGCAGGTTTGATACGCCGAGAAAGTCGCTGACCACTCCGTGGTCAGTCGTCCAGAAGCGATCGGGTTTCGGAGAAACCCGACTTTCCCCTGGAGGCATCCATCTCCTCAAGTGATCAGGGCGCTTCCGATCCCCGCATGCGGTAGAATCGGGGCTCGTCCCCCACGGGAATGAGAAGCGCGCGGTATTGGGGTCGGGCTGCTCCAGGTCAAACACTGGAAACCACTGTCTTCTCTGAGCGTGGGGGAAGACTCGAGAGTTCCTTTCGTGGTGTCTGGGGAGATCTCACTTCGAGGCGTCCGTTGCCGGTCAGGCGAATGCTCAAAGCGCCCCCGGAAGGTGACGGGAAGGCGTTCGGCACCAGCGGATCCGTCCCCAGATCGTTCTCCTGGGTGTTCGTCAGACCATCGGCGTCGACGTCGTGGATGGTGAAGCCGAGAGACATGACGCGCGTTCCCGCCGGATGGGCGAAGGTGAGCGGCCGATCGAGGACTAGCGAGCCATGGTTGGCCACACGGCGTGTGTTTGTGCAGACCGGCATGATCGCTCAGGGCATGTTACAGTACCTTGCCATGACATGTGACGGTCTGGTCTGGAAACACTTTGGAACCTGGATCCGAACCATCCGCCCAGACGTGCTGCCTTCGGAAATGATTGTCTCAGCCGCCTTGAAAAACACGCTGCCTGGATTTTTGCACCACGGCGGAAAAGGTTCAGCGTTCCGAAAATTCATCCTTGATAAAATAGACTTCACTCGCTCCGAAGGTTCACGCTTCGCCGCATGATGATCCAGTTACAGAACTTCTCACTCACGAGACCTTATAGTCAACTCCCCTTAAGCAAAACCATTTTTCTTTCACAGATGACATTAATACTGTTCATACGAACAATTTACTTGATGTCGCCATCCATTTACCGCCCCCGACGCCCGCGTGCCTCGCCTCTCTGGCAGATCGTCCACCACGCCTGGGACGACTTCCTCGCCGGTTACGAAACCCGTCATCGCCGGATCCACGGACCGCTCTCGCCCGACAGCATCGACGTCGTCGATCAATTCTACCGTTGCGGCGATCTCGCTGCCGGCTTCACACGTTTGCAATGCCCGGACTGCAGTCACGAAAAGCTCCTCGCCTTCACCTGCAAGACCCGCCACTTCTGCCCCTCCTGCCATCAACGGCGCGTCCGCAGCGTCGGCGACTGGATCGCCCACACGGTCTGTTTCGACGTCCCCCACCGCCAGTTCGTGTTCACCATGCCACGACCCCTGCGCGGCATCTTCCGCAAGCGCCGCAAGCTTCTCTTCCACCTCTTCCACGTCGCCATCGGCTCCCTGCGCGACTGGATGCGCGCTCGCCTCGACCTGCCCAACGGCCAGCTCGCCGCCATCGCTGCCGCGCAAACCTTCGGCGACTACCTCGTTTTTCACCCTCACCTCCACGTCCTCGCCGCCACCGGTCTGGTCGACTCCGAGAACCGCTTTCACCTCCTGCCCGTTGAGAGCGTCGAACCGCTGGCGGAACTCTTTCGTCACCGCTTCCTGGCGACTTTGCTTCAGGAGAAACTCATCAGCGAAAAGAAGGCCCGCCAACTTCTCGGATGGAAACACAGCGGGTTCAGCGTCGATGCCGGCGAGAGCCCCGTCGCCTCCCGCGACGTCGAGGGACGTCGAGGGACGTCGGCGACTGGCCGAGTATCTGCTCCGCGCACCGTTCTCTCTCGAAAAGATCACCTGGATCGAAGACACCGGCAGCGTCGTCTACCGATCCAGACGAAGTTGGCGCACCAAGCGCAACTTCGAAAGTCTTCGCCGCCGCCGACTTCCTCGCCGCCGCCGTCAGTCATATCCTGCCCAAGAATCAGCAGACCGTGCGCTACTACGGCCTCTATTCAAACAAGCGACGGGGCCTGGACACCAAAACGAGAAAACCGCGCCCCCGAATCTGCCTGACCTCTTGCGCCAGGCTTCATGAGGGGCCGCCGTCCACTCGGCCGCCGCTCATGATCCTCCCACCGCCCTCCGCCCGCAGCGCCCGTGCCCTACGACCTCGCTGGCGGGATCTCCTCTTCCGGGTGTGGGGCGTCGACCCGCTCCTTTGCCCGCACTGCAAGAAGGGGACGATGAAGGTGGTCGACAAAAAGGTCCGCCCGGAGGAAATCGAGTTTTTCCTCCGCTTGCTCGGTCTCTGGGAGGGCGTCATTGCTGAGGCCGTCTCAAAATGGCCCAGGACCGCCCTCACAAAATATGAGAATTTTAGTTTCGATGATGGTTGATCTCACATTCCGGCGGAATTCCGCGGTGCCCTCTCGACCGAGCTTCGTCTATCGCGACGCGGTAGGGCGCGAATAGCGCATCTACCTCGGCTACCTCGGCTACCTCGGCTCCAGCGCGACTTCAGGCCGCTTTGGCTTGCTTTCCTGTTCCGTCGATTGGCGCGTTCTGGGCGGCCATCCAGTGCCGATACATCACTTTCAAGTTCCAACTCGTACAGAGCATCATCCACTGCGTCCTCACTTTTCTCCAATCCCTTGAATGTCCAGCGCCAGAACTCTCCGTTCTTTTTGATCTGGCCGAATACCGGCTCCACGATTCCTGCCCGTTGCTTGAGAAGCTCCTTGTTTTCTTCCTTGTTCATCTTCTCTTTGTGCCTCTCCACCGACGCATTCCAGGGGCTGATGTCGATGGTCCGCCCGTGGCGATCCTTCGTGCATGCTCCAAAGGCGGGGCAATTCTTGCAGGTCGACGGAGCGCCGCGATAGACACTCACCGGAACACCTTCTTTGACTCGTTCACGCCTGAAGGGGAGCGATTGGCCTTGGGGACATGTCACCACGTCGGCCTCAGCGTCATAGACGAAGTTCGATGCGTGATACTCTTCGTCCTTCTTGTTGACTGATTGCGGAGGCAGAGGCATCACCACCTCATGGCCGGCCTCTTCTGCCAGGCCGATTTGTTCAGCGCTCGGGTAGCCGGCGTCACCGAGAGAAACCGGTTGGCTGGCCGGCTTGCCATCATTCTCTTGCTCTTGCTGATAAGTGGCCAGGTTCTCAGCAGCCTGATCCAACATCGGCGTTAGTTGCCGCAAATCGGTGGCCTCATTGACAGCATCGGCGGCCACCACAATTTGATTCTCCGAATCAACGACGGCCTGGGCGTTATATCCAAAGGGCTTTCCCCCTGTGTTGGCTTTCACACGTCGCGCTTCAGGTTCAAGCGGGTGAATATGCTTTACGGTCGGGTTGGTGTCGAGCGTCTCGATCGCTTCTTGCATGGCTTTCTTAAGCACCTCTTTCTTCTCAAGTTCCTTTGGCAACTCTGCGGAGGGTTGCTCATCACCGGCCTGGGAGCGCTCGATCTCCTCCTCCAAAACCTTGATTTGTTCGTCAAGCCGCTCAATTCGCTTGGCCAGGTCCTCCTTGTCGTACTTCTTCCCGGCATGAGCGGCCGCCTGAATCTTCGTTCCGTCGACTGCTTGTAAGGTCAGCCCTACGAGCCCCATCTCGCAGCTTGTCGTCACGCTTTGCTTGAACAGGTTGCGAATAGCTTTCTGATGTTGACTCCAAAACCGCCAGAGCGTGTTGTGGTCGGGCACCTGATTGCCGCATAGCCAGATAAAGCCCAAGTCGTTTCGGCATGCCTCCTCCAACTTACGCGAGCTGCGGATCTTCTTGAAATAGCCGTAGAGCCAGAGTCGCAGAAGCAGGGCCGGGGCGAAGGGTGGACGGCCAGCGGTCCCGAAGTCCCGCACTTCAATGCCGAGATCCATCAAATCGAGGGATTCGACAAAGCAACAAATGAATCGCGCCGGGTGAGTCGGGCCGACCCAGTCCTCGATGCTGGGAGGTAAGATGTGAAGTTGATCGAAATCAGCGTCAATGTGAGTCACACCGAAACCAATACCCACGCTCGCGGCGGCGCCAACGACTTTTTCGAAAAACTCCACGGAGTAGAGCAATCATATTGCACTCGTCCGGCCGTCACACGAAAACCCGGGTTTTGAGACAGCCTCTGCTCTCCCCCCGCCGCCGCGTCCGCCGTTCGACATCGATACGATGGAGCCACTGGAGAGTGGGTCATGTCATGCGGGAACGGCGACAAGGAAAACGTACCCACCGGATTCCTGGCCGGGTGTCGAACCGGGCTGGGAAACGCCGGAGCGCCGCCTCGATGAAGAGCGGCTGCTCGTCCTCGACGGCCACCTGGTTCCGGCCGATGAGTTGCCTCTCTTCGCGGCGGACTGAAAAAAAGCGCACCCTCCCCGCGAACCTGCGGATGGATCTTTCGCGGATCCTTCAAGCGGGATGGATCGGTCGTGCCCGGAGACGGCCAAATCGGTCCTTGCAGGCACTCATCCACCACCCTTCAGCCCCTGACCATCTTGGCCGAGGCCAAGATTTCTTGCAAGTTCACCGAACATGACGGCGCTTTTCCCCTTTCCTCCCCCTGAACCCCCTCCAATCCCGATCACTTCGACGCCTCTGATACCACGAACGAAAAGCAATTTCCTAGCAGTAGCTCGCATACATGCGACTGATCCTAGTCACTCAATTTGAAGACCCGAAAATACCTATTCGGAAAAGCCTTCTTAACATCAAATCTATATAACCAGGTGTCTTTCTCCAATCGAGAATGGTCCGACCACTTTTCAAGATCACGAGACGATTGCAACATGATCACTCCATTTATGCCTCGAAAAACCAACTCCACACGATCATCACGGTCATGCAAG
>CBDBEZ010000126.1:0-7411 GCA_965204485.1 Verrucomicrobiales bacterium | reverse complement strand
CGCTGGTGCCGATGTTTTGCACGGAGATGGATGGATTGGAAGCCCTGGGCGGCGTGGTGGTGATCCTGGCCTCGAACCGCGCGGATCTCATCGATCCGGCCATCCTGCGGCCCGGCCGGATCGACCGCAAGATTCGCGTGCGGCGTCTGGATGCCGCTGGAGTAGAAGCCATTTACCGCATCTACTTGGAGAGCGAGATTCCGTTGAAAGAGCCGGCCGAGAAACTCGCCGAGGCCATCACCGAATTCCAATTCGCGCGGCGGGATAGGAATCGCTTTCTCGAGGTCACCTATCGGAGTGGCAAGACGGAGTTTCTCTATCGCGGCAACATGGCGAGCGGCGCCCTCGTCGAGTCGGTGGTGAAGCGGGCCAAGGGAGCTGCCATTCGCCGGTCCATCGAGACGGGGAAAATCTCGCCCTTGGCTCGGGAAGATCTCGAGGCGGCCGTGGATCGCGAGTATGAGGAGAACGAACTCTTTCCGCCCTCCGATCTCACTGAGGATTGGATGAAATTGACGGATTTCGAGCCTGGCAATGTGGTCAGGCTGGCGCCCTGTTCCGGTCGTGATCCGCTGGCTCATCGAGGGACGGCAATCTAATCGAGAGGAGGTTACTGGGGGATGATGGCCGTGGATGGGATGGACGAGGAGATCGGGTTAGAGTCAATGCCTTTAGGGAAAGCTAACAATCTCCAGCAGGAACTCGCCCTCACGAGAGTCGTTTTCTGTTAGCCTAGGCCAACTCGTCACCGGTTGGCGGACTTTGCGCGGGCAACTCCTTTGTCGTCTTTTCGGTATTGCCTCCCGAACGATCAATTCTCTGACTCGCGCTACCATCTCCTGTTTTGTCTCTTCGGTCAGCAGTCCCTCGGACACTTCGAACACTGCCCATAGTGAATTCATTTTGTCGAGCGTCTTCAGGAAACTGATGCTCAACGGCTGGATGTTGCCGCTTTTCGCGGCGTCGCATCGCTCCTGCGCGATGATCGAGCAGGCCATGAGCAATGCCGCCACCTCCTGGGCCGCTGTTTCTGGCGTATGGCTATGAAGAACGTCACTCCCGCGCATGTGGAGCTTGAGTTCCTTGTAGAATATCTCGTGTTCCCAGCGCAGGGCATAGAGCTCCAGCAATTCCTGCGCCGGATACTCCTGCTCATCAATAAGCGTCGTCCATAGCCTCTCCTCGCTCCACTGTCGTGCCCCCGGCTTCCTGATCCGGCCTCGAATCTCACGGATACGGATCTCCCCTTGATTCTCCCGCGGCCCATCAGCCTTCTTTCTGGGCACCCTGATGCTGACCAGCGCGCTTCCATCGGAGAGCCTTTCAGTCTTATGGCTCTTGTTGCTGCCGCGTGCCTTCACCAACAATTCACTATGTGCCGCCCGGCATGATTTCACGAGTTCGTCGAGACACTTCCCCCAACCGTAAAGCCGGTCGACAATCAGCAGACTCCTCTTCGGCAGACTCCCGAGAAGTTCTTTGGCCAGGGTCCATTCGCCTTCTCCTTTCAGGCCGACCGTCGCCGCCTACGGGTTGTGGATGCCAAGTTCCACGAGCGCGCACATCTCTATTTTCGCAAAGGCGGCGGTCATTCTCCTGGAGGCCGCCTTGCTCATGGCAGCCAGAACCTGCGGCGTGTTCGTGACGCTCCATTTCGAGCCATCGATCCCGCACAGGCGCAGCCCCTTGTAGAAACATCCCTTGTGTACGCGTCCATCGGCGAGGGGCTTTAACACCTGCTTCATGAGCCAAGCGAATGGCTCAAGCCCCATCCTCTGGCGCCGTTCCGAGAGCGAACTATCCTTGATCACCACCTCGAACAACTGGAACACATGGGCCGAGAAATGGCCAGCATCACTGATCACGTGATAGACCAGGGAGGCGAGAAGATCCCAGGCCGGCAGCTTGGGGTTGGGGCCGCGGCCTGGGTTCTGCAAGCGTTCGAAGCGATCGCGAACGAATCCGAAAAGATGTTCGAACTGACCAAGGAAACCGCTAACTTGATTGGGATGGGAGTGAGGCATCCACCCCAATTATAACTATTATGGTAAAATGCAACATTTATCTAAAATATTTTGGATCTTTCCCTAAAGGCATTGTATCTAACGGTAATTGGTAGGCGCCTTCCCAAGGCTATCCGTGTTCTCGACAAGTTTCACATCGTTGCGAACCTGCACAAAGCTGTAGACGAAGTTCGCCGAGAAGAATCGGCGAGGATGGCCAAGGAAGGTTATGAGCCGATCTTGAAGAAGAGCAAATACTGTTTTCTCAAACGCCCGGAAAACCTCACCCCGAATCAAGACCTGAAGCTCGAGGAACTCATGCAATACGATCTGATGAGCGTGCGGGCCTACCAATTGAAAGAGGGCTTTCGCGCCCTGTGGGACTATCAATCGATCCGATGGGCGAGATGGTTTTGGAAGAAATGGAGCACGCGAGCCATGCGTTCAAAACTGGATCCGATGAAAAAATTCGTCAAGACGATGCGCAATCATGAAGATCTCATCTTCAACTACTGGGCGGCACGAAAGGAGTTTAACTCAGGTGTCGTCGAGGGTCTCAACCGTAAGGTGAATGTTGTAACAAGAAAAGCCTACGGGTTTCGCAGCGAGGAAGTCTACAGAATCGCTCTATTTCACGCTCTTGGCGACCTGCCAGAGCCACAGACTGCCCATCGATTTTGCTGAGGAGGCTGAAGTTCTGGAGAAGAAGCGAGGGCGGGCACGAAGTTTCTGCGAGGGACTGAAGAATTTGCTTCGACAGTGTCTGAGGCTTTGGCAGCAGTACCACAACGGCGAGTTGACTTTAAACCAATACGAGGAAGAGAGCTTGAAAAAGATCTATGAACTCGATCATTACCTGCGGGACCGGACGCTCAAAGATTCCGACAACCAACGCATGCTCAATGAGCTTGGCCGGCACTTTGACCAAGGGAATTTAACGATGTTCCTGGAGGATCCGGAGGTAGAGCCGACCAACAACATCGCCGAGCGGATGCTCAGGCCGGCGATCGTCGCCCGCAAGGTGTCGCAATGTTCCAAGACGGAGCGGGATCGGGTCGAGGCGGCAGGATTGCGCCTGCCGCCCCTCCCACACCACCGGACATGCGGGACCGCATCCGGCGATTGGATCCATTTGGTCTTAACTCTTGAGGTCTGATGGCATCAGGAACCCGTAGCGTCTCAGAGTTCGGTTGTTGAGGGCTTCGTGCATGACAGGGTTTCCCGCCATGCGCCACGCTCCACGACTGCTCCTCCCGACGATGGCTCGACTCGGCGGTAGGCCGAGTCGGCGCAGGGCGGATTCCCGTCCCTTGCTTTTATGCCAACGTTGCCAGAAGCATTTGCGAATGTGGCGACGGATCCACGGTTCTTTCCGGTAGATGTCCCGTCGCCATTCGCAGCGCCGGTAGTAGC
The DNA here is from genome assembly GCA_965204485.1 of Verrucomicrobiales bacterium. Taxonomy (GTDB): domain Bacteria; phylum Verrucomicrobiota; class Verrucomicrobiia; order Verrucomicrobiales; family DEV007; genus JAACDM01. Next base: position 3,995 of record CBDBEZ010000126.1, on the reverse strand, counting down.
CCCACCAGCCGTTCACGTAACTTCGCCATTGGTCGCGCAGTTGCTCGCTGGTCAGTGGTTGCCGGGCGTTCCAGAGTTCTCTCACGCGGTCTTCAAACCGGGTGAGGCTTGCAGGAGCAATCCCGATGAGCAGCGCGCTGGTGATGATGAACCCCAGAAACTTCCGTTCCCAAGGCCTCCCCACCCCGCTTTTGCTCTCGCTGACCTCCAGCCGGAGGTGGCGCTTGATCCAGCCAGTGAGGCTGGCAAGCACACGCTCCGCGGCGGCTTGGCTCTTTACGTAAATGTTGCAGTCATCGGCGTAGCGGGCGAATCGCAGTCCGCGTTTCTCCAGCTCCTTGTCCAGTGCGTCGAGGTAGATATTGGCCAGTAGCGGCGAAAGCGGGCCGCCTTGCGGCGTTCCTTCTTCGCTGCTGACCTTTAACCCGTCGGGCATCACCACCCCGGCTCGCAGGTATTTGCCGATGAGTTTCATCATGGCTTTGTCCCCTATCACGGTCCCAATTTTACTCATCAGGATGTCGTGGTTCACCTTGTCGAAGAACTTGGTAATGTCCATGTCGACGACGTGGGTAAACCCCTCCCGGGCAAAGCTCTGGGCGGCTTCCACCGCATCGTGGGCGCTGCGTCCGGGACGAAATCCGTAACTGCTTTCGCTGAAACGGGGTTCGAACACCGGCCGGAGCACCCCGAGCAGAAGTTGCTGCACGAAGCGATCTTGCACGTTTGGGATGCTCAGCGGGCGGGTTCCGCCGCTGAGCTTGGGGATGTCTCGACGCTTTGCAGCGCCGGGCTTGTAGCTGCCCTCTAGCAGCCTCTTCTTGATCACTTCGCCATGGATGGCGAGGTGTGCTCTGAGTTCGTCGGCCCTCATGCCGTCGGGGCCGGGTGCCCCGTCATTACGCTCAACGGCGTAAAGGGCGGCTCCCCAGTTTCCCGACCTGATGGCCTTCTCCATCAGTCCCTCCAGCTTTGCTGTCCGTTCGCGGTTCACGCGCACCTCCAGGAGTTCCTCTCTCCGCAGGGCTTGCCGCGACTGCATCGCGTGGGCTCTTTGGGTTCGCGCAGGAATTCGGGATCCTTTGTCCGTACGTCCTGCTGACGTCGGGGCGTATTCTGCCCTGGGGTGCAATGCTCCGTAGAGCGCTGCTGTTGGTTCCTTCCGCCCTTCACAGGAGAGCGTTTTCCGGTTTCACAGTTTCCACGGGCTTCTTCCAGCCCCCGGCTCTGCTCTCTGCTACTATGGCTTCTGCTGACTTCTCTCCTGCTCTCACAGGAGAGATCTCCCCGGGTAAGGTCCTTAACTTTCTCCGCATCCCATCCGGCTCTACTTGCCGTGTCTTGATGAGCTTTGGGCTTCGCGTTTACTAGCACGCTCGCCGCCCACAGCCTGCCTCGCTGCCGGTTCGTGTTCCTATGGCCGCGGATTTGCCTGCCGCTTCCTTCAGCTCCACCCTCGCGGGCGTCGCCTTGCGGTTCAGCTACGGTTGCTCTCATCAGCTCCGATGTCATCGTTTCATGTCATTAGTTAAGGCCCATGCCGGGCACACGAGTGCACGAATTGCTCGCGGTCGGCTGGTTCGTAAGGAACGTAGGGCCAGGCCGGTTCGCGCAGGAGGCTGAGGGTGTTGGCATGAAGCAGGGGCTGGAGGCGGTCGTGCCAGGCTCGGTCGTGCTCGATGCTGCGGTAGCGACTCACTCGCGAGGCGAAGAGGAGCGTGGAACCACCCATGCCCCATTCCAGCATGGTCTGCGAGGGATCCAGGTGATCGAGGATGAGGGCGATCTCCTCCTCGGCCATCCAGCATGGGATCGGGGGCGCCTCCATGTCATGTCGTCGTCAACGGTGCAGCCACCGAAGGCCTGGATGCTCTCGAGCGGCGGGTCCTCAGGCTTCCCCGAATCCGAGCGCCATGCCTTCTCTTTGCCCCACAACAAGAATCCGGCTTGAGTTTCGCACGCACCCGTTCACAATGGCGGTGTTGTCGGCCATTTGACAAGGGGAACCAAAATCAGGGGCTGCCGACGTGAAGTCAAGACAGGCTGAAAATGGATCCGCCAAGCCGGTGGACCGTGGAAGGTCACCCTTAGCCGGCGTGGCGGAATTGGTAGACGCGACGGATTCAAAATCCGTTGAGGGCAACCTCGTGCGGGTTCGATCCCCGCCGCCGGTATCTCCTTATAAGGAACGACTTACGAGATTTCGGCCAGCTCCTCTTGCTAGGGTTTAGCTTTCACCACTGCCCTCAAACTGCCCTCTCTCATCTCGATTGCAGATCACCCGGCGGCGATTCAGTAGCACGCCCGACCTCAGGTTCTAGATCGGATACAGGGAGCCCCTCGCCCGCACTGGCTGGCTCCGTGCGTCGTCCGCCTGCCGGGAGCCTCTCTATAAGGGTGGCCTGCCGCCCCGAAGCCCTGAGGGTCTGCCGGGGCTTGCCGGTGGCCTTCTCGCGGTGCCGTCCGTGGTCGATGCCGGTGCAGTCCTCATGTAGTCCTCACCTGGTCTTCTCGATGCCCTGAAGTCATGAAGGGAGGTTCTGGCCGGCCTGTCGGGTTGCCTTCAGTGCTGGGAAGGAGCAGCTGCATTCCAGGGATTCCCCTGCCTGCTTTATCTGCTTTATCTGTTTTTCATTGCCTGGATCCATCGATGCCGGTGCAGCTGCTGCCCACTCGCCTTCCAGCATCACCTTCCCTTCCTGGATCCTCGATGCCTTCCAGTCCTCACCTGGTCGAAGACGTGGCCTTCTCGCGGTGCCGTCCGTGGTCGATGCCGGTGCAGTCCTCATGGTAGTCCTCACCTGGTCTTCTCGATGCCCTGAAGCCTCTCGATGCCTGGAGCCTCTCACCTGGCCGGCATCTCGAATAAAGCAGATAGAACAGATAAAGCAGGTGAGGTATCCCCACGATTGCGAATGCCCGGAAGGCAAGCCGGCCTAGTCCGGATCGACCATCTTCCCTTGCCCGCTCCGACTGTGCGATTCCAGCGGTGGCGGGAAAACCCAGAAACTAACCCCATTTTGAACAGCCTCGGGACCCTCGAGCAGCCAGCCAGAAGGACCCTCTCCGGATTGCCATGCCCTCTCCCCGGTGGCCTGCCTGGCTGCTCTCCGTGGCTCTGGCTGCCTCCGTGCTCATGCCTTCCAGATTCCCTGGCGCTAGCCAGGCACTGAAGGTGTGATGAGTCTCTCACCTGGTCTTCTCGATGCCCTGAAGTCATGAAGGGAGGTTCTGGCCGGCCTGTCGGGTTGCCTTCAGTGCTGGGAAGGAGCAGCTGCATTCCAGGGATTCCCCTGCCTGCTTTATCTGCTTTATCTGTTTTTCATTGCCTGGATCCATCGATGCCGGTGCAGCTGCTGCCTTCCTCCATGCCTTCCAGATTCCCTGGCGCTAGCCAGGCACTGAAGGTGTGATGAGTCTCTCACCTGGTCTTCTCGATGCCCTGAAATCATGAAGGGAGGTTCTGGCCGGCCTGTCGGGTTGCCTTCAGTGCTGGGAAGGAGCAGCTGCATTCCAGGGATTCCCCTGCCTGCTTTATCTGCTTTATCTGTTTTTCCCTGGTCGAAGACGTGACTGCCTTCCAGATTCCCTGGCGCTAGCCAGGCACTGAAGGTGTGATGAGTCTCTCACCTGGTCTTCTCGATGCCCTGAAACCTCTCGATGCCTGGAGCCTCTCACCTGGCCGGCATCTCGAATAAAGCAGATAGAACAGATTGAACCTCCTCCAATCCCGATCACTTCGACGCCTCTGATACCACGAACGAAAAGCAATTTCCTAGCAGTCAGTCAGTCAGTAGCAGTTTTATGGCGTGGTTTGTAACTCAACAGGAAAATCTGGACACTAAGGAATTAGTGTTAGCTACTAAGACTTGGATTCAGAAAGGGGAATTGGAACTGGCAAGAGAACTGATAGAGTCAACTAGGAGTTCATGCGGTGTAGCAACTCCAGTCATCGAAGACATCTATGCCAAGATACTATGGTTAGATGGCAAGTA
>CBDBEZ010000125.1:0-16657 GCA_965204485.1 Verrucomicrobiales bacterium | reverse complement strand
CCCTTGCATGAGATGCCTGTGGCGTTGCTGGTTAGGAGCGCTAATCAGTTACGACTTTGGCATCGCGGCACCAAGCTGGGGCTCATTTATTCTCTGGTCGCTTTCATCCTCTTCGGGGTCACCATGACCCAGAATCCGGACGGGCCGCTGGCCTGGTTGGCCAATTTGGGACCGATGGTGATCCTGGTGCCGACGGCGGCGGCTTCTCACGCTTTCGCTGTGGGCAGCGCGATCGGCTGAGCCAATCGGTCAAGACGAAGGGCGAGTTGGGCGGCGCGAAAACGCCGTCCGGTTCACGGGAGGATTGACCGGAGCCCTCGGCCGGACCATAATCATTCTATGAGGGTTCGAGCCTGCCGGGTGAGGGGAGCCGTCTTTCTCCTGTTTCTCGTCCTCGCGAAAGTGCCGTTCGACGGGGCGATCGCGGAGATCACGCCGATAACGCTCTATCGCCTGGAGAGCATATGTTCCAATGGACGGTTGGGGTTTCGGCTAGCCGCTCTGGGAGATGTCGACGGCGATCATTACGGCGATTTCGCCGCATCAACGCGTGATTCGCGGGGGAATCCAGGTGACGTACCCCCATAGTTTCATAAATCGGGGCAAGAATCCAAGAAAATAGAAATGACCGGAAGTTGTGGATGAGGGCGGTCGGAACACCATTCGAAGTTCGATCATGGGTTAGGCAGCGGTTTGCTGCTCGATGCCGTCCACGAAGATGATTCCTTGCACGACTTTGTCAAGTTGACGATATCCGTTCAGTCGACGCCAGCCTTTCTCGGCTTCCAGGCCGAGCTTGTAGACCATTGAAAGGGTTGCTTTCCTCGATCCGCACCCTTTGGTTTGTCGAGTCCGATGGCGGACCGTGGCAAACGTCGACTCAATCGGGTTTGTCGTCCGGATGTGTCTCCAGTGCTCGGCTGGAAAGTCGTAGAACGTTAGTAGAGTTTCCTTGTCTTTCTTCAGGCAGGCGCACGCTTTCGGATACTTGGCTTCGTAGAGCGTGAAGAACTCGTCATAGGCCTCCAAGGCGGCCTTCTTTGTTTCCGCCATGTAGATTTCATGGATGCGTTCCTTGGCAAGGGGCTGCGCTTTCTTCGGCAGCTTGTCGAGGATGTTGGCTGTCTTGTGCACCCAACATCGTTGCTGTTTGCTTGTCGGATATTCCTCTTCCAAGGCGCTCCAGAACCCGAGAGCTCCATCGGCGATACTCAGTTTCGGAGGGATTTTCAATCCTCGTTTCTTGAGGTCTCTGAGCACATTTTTCCAGGACAGTTTGCTCTCTCGTTCTCCATCGCTGATGGTTACCAATTCCTTGGTTCCATCGGGTAAGGAGCCGACGATTACGAGAACACATGGGCGGTCGTCATTGAGCCTGACATGGAAGTAGATCCCGTCGGCCCAGAGGTAGACGTATTCCTTGTCGCTGAGGTCACGCTTGCTCCATTGCTCGCGTTCTTTCTCCCATTGCTCTTTGAGTCGAACGACATTGGCTGCAGAAAGACCCGATGCGTTCTCACCGAGGATCGGCTCTAAGGCTCGACTCATCTCGGAGGTTGAGATTCCTCGCAGGTAGAGTGCCGGGATGAGGTTGTCCAGTGAAGCGACTCGGCGTAGGTACGGCGGAAGGATGGCGCTGGTGAACCGCTGGCCTGATCGGCGATCATTGATCCTGGGCTGCCGAACAGAAACGTTTCCTATTCCAGTCTGAAGTTGTCGCTGAGGAAGATGGCCGTTGCGAACGACTTGGCGATGACCCTGGTCATCACGCTGATGTTGATGGGCTTGAATGTAGTCGGAGACTTCGTTGTCGATGGCGGCCTGAAGAAGCACTTGGGCTCCTTGTCGCAGGGTGGCCTCAAGGGCGTTCTGGCAGACGGTGCTTGCTCCTTCCTGGCCGAGGATAGATGCGGATTCGGTGGGGTGGTTGGTGGTTTTCATTGGAGTTCAGTTGTTTTGGTAAATGGTTGAACTCTTCATGATGCCCCGACCGCCCTCATCCACAACTTCCGGTCATTTCTCCGTTTGCTGGTTAGGAGCCGCTAATCAGTTACCTCAAGGGCATCATCGAGAAGCGCCGTCGCTGGTCCCGAACCCGAGGCGGAGAGGGAAAAACTCATCACTTCGAAATCCGCTGGAAGCCAAAAAGTTGGGCGCGCAAAGCGCGCATTTTGTGCATTCGAACCATGAGGCGCACTCAGCGCAAAGGACCGCTCCAACTGGATCTTTTCGAACCAGTCGAGGAGAACTATGAATACGAGGCGATCATCACCAACAAGACAAACACGGCCGCTCATGTGGTGAAATTTCATGAAAGGCGTGGCTCTCAGGAGAAGATTTTTGGCGAAGCCAAGAGCCAGGCCCAGATGGACTATATTCCGGCCAAGCGACGTGCCGCCAACGAAGCTTTCCTTTTGGCCAGTATCCTCACCCACAATCTCACACGCGAAATGCAGATGCGAGCTGCGGAGCGGTCACGCAAATCGTCCCCCAAAAGGGCTGCGGAGTGGATCTTTGAAGGACTCGGCACGATTCGCCGCAAAATCATCCAGCGTGCCGGACGTCTGACTCGCCCTCAAGGTCGACTCACATTGACACTCGGAGACAATCAGGCCGTCGAAGAAGAAATCGCCTACTACATGATGGCCTGACTGGCCACTTTATGAAACGCTGGGGTTCATGAACGGGGGACCGTCCCACGTGGACACCTTCGATCCCAAGCCCGCGCTCGCCCGTCACGCGGGCCAGCAGCCCTCGGACAAACTCTACAAGGCGAGCAAGGGCAGCGGGTTCATGCCGTCCCCGTTGGCATTCCGGCGTTGCGGACAGAGCGGTGTGGAGGTCAGCGAGAGCCTGCCCTACATGAGCGAGGTCATCGACGATTGCTGCGTCATCCGTTCGATGCACACCAGCGTGCCGAATCACGAGCTCGCCCTGATGATGATGCACTCCGGGCATTTGCAGCCGACCCGCCCCTCCTTGGGCGCCTGGTCGGTCTACGGTTTGGGCCAGGAAAATGAGAACCTGCCAGGTTACGTCGTGCTGCGGCCGGGCAAACGGATCGTGGTGGGCCCGGCCTTGTGGAGCAGCGGTTTCTTGCCGGCGCAATACCAGGCTTCCACGGTTTACACCACGGACATGCGCGTGGAGCGCCTGGTGAAGAACATCAATAATCCCCATCACGGACTCAAAGAGCAGCGAGCCCACCTCGACTTGCTGGCCAAGCTGAACCGCCAGCATCTCGCGGCGCGCGATGGCGACTTGGAACTGGAGGCTCAGATACAGTCGATGGAGACCGCGTATCGCATGCAGATGGAAGCGGCCGACGTCTTTGACGTGAGCCGAGAACCGGACTCTGTGAGGAAAATGTATGGAGATTCACCCTATGCCAATGCCTGCCTGCTCTCGCGTCGCCTGGTGGAACACGGTGTGCGTTACGTCAGTGTCTACTACACAACCGATAAGGGCACTCAGCCCTGGGACACGCATAACAATCATAACAAAGGCCATGCCAAGCTCTGCCGCGACAGGGATCAAGCGAGCGCGGCCCTGATTCGTGATCTCAAGGCGCGGGGGCTCCTGGAGGATACGCTGGTGGTGTGGACGGGCGAGTTTGGGCGCACTCCCTATGCCCAGGATAACAAGAACGGCGATGCGGGCCGGGATCATCATCACACGGCCTTTTCCACCCTGCTCGCCGGGGGCGGCGTGCGCGGTGGCCAGGTTTACGGCGCCTCGGATGAGATGGGCATGAATGCGGTGGAGAATCCGGTGCATGTGCACGACCTCCACGCCACCATGCTCTACCTGATGGGATTGGATCACGAGGAGCTGACCTACCGTTATTCGGGGCGCGATTTCCGACTGACAGATGTGCACGGAAGAGTGGTGCATTCAATCATGGCTTGAGCGGCCGTTCGTTTCGCGCTTTTCTTCTCACATGGCCAATTACATGATCGCCCAGTTCGCGGACATCGATGCCGTGCCCTGTCCTTGCGGGGAAGCCAAGCGGGCCTTTGCCACGGCGGACAATGACCTGGCCACGATGCACGTGGTGACCATCGCGGAGGATAGCCGCACCCACTATCACAAGAAGATGACCGAGATCTACTTCGTGCTGGAGGGCGAAGGCGAGATCGAGCTGGACGGGGAGCGGCACCCGCTCAAGCCAGAGACGGCGGTTTTCATCAAGCCGGGCTGCCGTCACCGGGCGATCGGCAAGCTCAAGATTCTCAACGTGCCGATTCCTGCCTTCGATCCGGAGGATGAATGGTTTGACTGATCTACCGGGATGTTCCCGTCTTACACGACGCGTTGGCCGTCGACGATCCGAGCGATGCCCAGCGGATTGTCGTCTTGCAGCTCCGGTGGAAGCTGACTCTGAGGGAAGCCCTGGTAAGCGATCGCGCGTGTGAAGCGGAAGATGGCCTGGGTGCCGACCGAGGTGGAGCGACCGTCGGAGGTGGCGGGATAGGGGCCGCCGTGCACCATGGCGTGACAGACCTCGACTCCGGTCGGGAACCCGTTCACGATGAGGCGTCCGACCTTTCTTTCGAGAGTCTCCAGGAGGTCCCGATGAGCTTCGAGATCGGCTTCCGTGCCATGGACGGTGCCCGTCAGGTGACCTTCCAACTGGCGGGCCAGGTCGAGGAGTTCTTCGCGAGAATGGTGGGTGACAAGCGTGGTTGACGGACCGAAGACCTCCGCGCTGAGGAGAGCGTCCCCGATGAAATCCTTGGCCTCGACGGTGAACAGGGCGGGATCGCCCAGGCAACCCGCCTGGGTTTCCGCCGCCGCCAGAGCCTTGACGGAGGGATGGGCTTGCAGTTTCTCCACGCCCGAGGCGTAGGCGGCGTGGATGCCCTCGTTGAGCATGACGGCGGGTGCGGCTTCACCTTGTTTGGCAGCGAGGGTCTTGGCGAAATGATCGGCGAGGTCTCCGGAGGCGGCGATCACAAGGCCCGGGCAGGTGCAGAACTGCCCGACACCGAGCGTCACGGATCCGCTGAGCCCCTCGGCGATGGCGTCGCCGCGTTCCTTCAGGGCCTCGGGCAAGACGAACACCGGATTCAGGCTCCCCATTTCTGCGTAGACCGGGATCGGTTCCGGGCGGGCGGCGGCCAAATCCATGAGGGCACGCCCTCCGGCGTGTGAGCCGGTGAAGCCCACGGCGCGAATCCCCGGGTGTTTGACCAGAGCCGTGCCGACGGTCCGGCCCCTGCCGAAGAGGAGCGAGAAGACGCCCTCGGGCATGGATTCCGCCTCGGCAGCGGCCTGGACGGCCTGCCCGACAATCTCCGCCACACCAGGGTGTGAGTGGTGCGCTTTGACGATGACCGGGCATCCCGCCGCGAGAGCGGAGGCGGTGTCGCCGCCCGTCACCGAGAATGCGAGGGGAAAATTGCTGGCACAAAAGACCGCCACCGGACCCAATGGCTGGAGCATGGAACGGACGTCGGGCTTGGGAAGAGGTTGCCGCTCGGGGTCTGCGTGATCGATCCTGGCATCGACCCAAAAACCGTCTTCGAGGAGGTTTGCGAAGAGTCGCAGCTGACCGCAGGTGCGTCCCGTCTCCATGCGAATCCGGCCTTCGGGGAGACCGGTTTCCTGGGGACCGCGCTCGGCGAGGTCCTCGGTGCGGTTCTCGATCTCTTGAGCGATCCGGCGCAGGAATCGGGCCCGGTCCGATCCGGGCAGTTTCCGGTAGCGGGGAAAGGCTTCGAGGGCCAAGCCCACCGCTTCATTGAGCTGCGCCTCGCTCACTTCATGGAAATCGGGGGCCAGCGATTCGCCGGTGGCGGGATTGGTCGCCTGGCTGCGGGCTCCTTCTCCCGCGACCGCGCGAGCTCCGATGATCGAGAGTCCTTTGAGATTCATGCCGCCATCCTGTCGGCGCTCGCCTCGCTCGTCAAACCCAAGGTTGGACCGGTGAGTTCCATGGTGTTAGGTGATCGCCATGGAGACACTCACGGTGACCCAGCTCACGCGCGCTGTTAGGGGCCTGTTAGAGGAAGAGATCGGCGAGGTTTGGGTCGAGGGCGAGGTCAGCAATTGCCGTTTGCAGGCTTCCGGGCATCGATATTTCACGCTCAAAGACGCGCAGGCCCAGTTGAGCTGCGTTTTTTTTCGGGGACACGCGCGGATCAACCGGACGCCGATTGAGAACGGGGTCAAACTGCGGTTGTTTGGCGAGCTGAGCGTCTATGAAGCGCGCGGCCAGTATCAGCTGGTGGTCAAGGCGGCGAGGGCCCTGGGCGCGGGCGATTTGCACGAGCGCTTCGAGGCCTTGAAGCTGAAGCTGCGCGAGGAGGGTTTGTTTGAAGAGAGCCGGAAACGGGCCTTGCCACGATTTCCGCGTCGCCTGGCCATCGTGACCTCGCCGACGGGCGCGGTCATTCGCGACCTCCTCTCCGTGCTGGGGCGTCGGGCGCCCTGGGTGGAGGTCTGGCTCTATCCGGTGCGGGTGCAGGGAGAAGGCGCTCATGGGGAGATCATCGAGGCTCTCGAGAACTTGGGAAGGCGCGAGGAAATCGATGCCATCGTTCTCGCGAGAGGCGGGGGGAGCCTGGAGGATCTGTGGTGTTTCAACGAGGAGAAGCTGGCCCGTGCGGTGGTGGCTTGCCCGATCCCGGTGGTGTCGGCGGTGGGGCACGAGACCGATTTCACCATCGCGGATTTCGTCGCCGATCTGCGGGCGCCGACTCCAAGCGCGGCGGCAGAGTTGATCGTGCCGGACCAGAAGGAATTGCGTCAGTGGCTGGCGCAGCGCCGGCGCCAATTGACCCAAACGGTCGAGGGTCGCTTGGCATACTGGGCGGAGCGATTGGCGTGGTGCCGACGCAGCGGCGCCTTCCAACGTCCCCGGCGAGTGATCGTCGAACTCAGCCAGCGCTTGGATGACCGCGCGCAGGCCCTGGAAGGAGGGGTTGCGTTGGGGCTGGACCGTCGTTCTCAGGCCCTGGAAGCGCATCGGCGCGCCCTTCGCATGTTGTCTCCCGAGAAACAATTTGCGCGAATGGAAGAGCGTTTGAAAGAGCGGCGGGATCGCCTGCGACGAGCGTTGAAGCATCAGTGGCGACAGAAACGCGAACGCTTGGCGACGCTCGAACGGCATCTCCGGACGCTCGGACCCTCGCAAACCTTGGCTCGCGGTTACGCCATCCTGCTCGATGAGAAACGCCAGCCCATCGCCACGGTCAACCGCCTGCAGCCAGGGTCTGCCGTCACCGCGAGGCTGCACGACGGTGAGGCCTTGCTAAAGGTCGATGCGGAAGAGCATCGGCGTGGTGGACAGAGCAAGAAGAAAGCGGCCAAGGCGAAGAAGAAGGTCCGCGCCCCGAAGAAAAACGATCAGAGATAGCGGGGACGGTTTTCCTTGCTCATGAAGCGCTCTGCCTCGGGCAGGCCGGGTACTTTCATGGCGGGGCCGTCCCAAGGGATGTCTTTTTGCAGCCGCAGGGCCACGATTCCAGCAAGCCCGATCTCGGTCAGATGCCCGCCGAAATCGAAATCGGCAAACACCTCTCCACGGCTGCGGCAGGCATCGAGCCATTCCTCCATGTGTCCCCGGGATCGGGGCAGGGTTTCCGCGATGGGCGTGGCCGCCTCGTGCTTGTCGGCGCCCAGAAACTTCGCCTCGCCATGGAGTCGGACGTAACACTGCGAATTCCAGAGGCCGGCGGAAAGCTGTCCACGGGTGCCGTGAAACAGGCAGCCCACGCGCGGGAAGTCGCCGAAGGTTTCCCGAAGTTCGGCCGTCCGCGCTTCCGGTGGCGGGTCGCCGACGTGAAAGTGGAGCATCACCTCGCGTCGATCTCCTTTCTTGGGAAAATGATAAGAAGTCGTGCAGTGCGTGGGAAAGGATTCCATGCCCATCTTTTTCCCGCTGACCGAGATTTTGTCAGGGTAATCCAGGCCAAGGGCACGGACGGGAAGATTGAAACTGTGACAGCAAAAGTCGCCGAGCGTCCCGTTTCCGAAATCGTACCAAGCCCGCCACTGGGCCGGATGATAAATGGCTTCCTTGTAGGCGCGTGAAGGGGAGGGGCCCAGCCAAAAGTCCCAGTCCAATCCCTCGGGAACGGGATCGGCTTCGGCCGGCCGACGCGTGCCGTAGGGCGCCTCAAGGCCGGGGTGCCAGACGTGGATGTCGGTGATGTCGCCAAAGAGGCCAGCCGCGATCAGTTCCATGCTGCGGCGCAGGTTCGGCGAGGCGCTGCCCTGGTTACCCGTTTGGGTCACCACTGCGGACTGGCGCGCGCGTTCGCGGAGTTCCCGGGCCTCGTGCAGGGTGTGGGTGAGCGGTTTTTCGCAGTAGACGTGCTTTCCGGCGTCCATGGCGGCGTGGCAGATGGGAGCGTGCCAGTGATCCGGTGTGGCGATGATGACGGCGTCGAGCTTCTTCTCTTTTTCCAGGAGGACACGATAGTCTCGGTAGGTCTTGACGGGATCGGGATTTTCTCGATGCCGCTTCAGAGAGGATTGGATTTGACCTTCGTCCACGTCGCAAAAGGCCGTCACCTGGTGGCCCAGTTTGAGGACACGGGCCACGTGCTCCTGGATCTGGCTGCCCATGCCGATCGCCGCGATGCGGAGGCGCTCGCTCGGGGCGAGCGTCGTTCGGTCCTGCCCGGAGGCAGAAGACGGAAGCAGGCAGGCCGCGAGGGAGGCCGAGGTGCCGGCCGCGAGGAAGCGGCGTCGGGTGAGCGGGGCGGATTTCATGATCTGGGTGAGGAGGCAGGAGATGATGCGCGTCTACGGGGCACGAAGATGGCGCTCGGCTGGCCGTTGAGGCCTTCGGAATCCGTCTCCCGAGACACCGAGCAACCCAGGGCGGCCTCGATGGCACTTTGCTCGGCGCGGAGAGCGGCGGGATGCTTGGTGAGGATTCCCTCAAGCGGGTTGTGGTAATCGACGAGACGGAGCTTCCCTTGGGCATCGTCGCAGGCACAGAGATAACCCTCGCGGTTGCGAATCTTGGCGAGCGATTCGAGACGTTCGCGGAGGGTGTCGCCCTTGACGTTGGACCGGTATTCTTCCGCCTTGGTACTGAGATAACCGAAGATCAGTTTCTCTGGGGAGTTGGAACCGTAGGCGAGTTTGAGCGAGGAGAGCAGGCTCTCGGTGAACTCGTTATCGAAGCGCGGGAAGACGTCCTGACCGCGTTCGGTGAGGCGGTAGAGCTTTTCTGGACGCCCGCCGACCCCCTTGCCTCTGGGTTTTCGCCAGGTGTCGAGATAGCCTAGCTTCAGCAACTCGTCGCAGTGCTGTTTCACACCCATGTAGCTCATCTTGAGCTTCTTGGACAGTTGGGTGACAGACAGTCCGCCGGCCGACTGCTTGATGGCGACGAGAATGTCGAACCAGTGAGGACGTGCGATCTGGCGAAACTCTCGGAGATTCATTGGGGCGAAATGGCGGGGGTGGTCGAGCCGGTTTCCCATCAACCACGGCATCCGGGGAGCCGTCAATCGGGAAAACCCAGGCGGTTTGACAACATGGGGCATCCCCCTACACTCCCCTCGTTTTCCCTCATCATGCACTACCATCGCAACGCCCCCAGCAGCACGGCATTTGAAACCCACGCCCCGGGTTATTGGCCAGAGGTGTCGCCAGACGAGTGGGGTGACGCCCGATGGCAGCTTCAGAATCGGGTCAACACCTTGTCCAGGATTGAAGAGCACCTGGTCCTCTGTGACGAGGAGCGGAGTGGGATTCTCTTGAGCGGGACCAAGTTGGCGCTTTCCATCACTCCGCACTTTTTCAATCTCATTGACGAGGCCGACCCGGAAGACCCCATCCGGCGCCAGGTCATACCCCGGATCGAGGAGACCTGGTACATGGAGGGGGACATGGCGGACCCGTGCGGGGAGGATGCGAACATGCCGGTGCCGGGCCTGGTGCATCGCTATCCCGACCGGGTGCTTTTCTTGGTGACGGATCGCTGTGCCGCCTACTGCCGCTACTGCACGCGAAGCCGCGTGGTGAGCGGAGTGGGTGAGCAGGAACTGGAGACGGATTACGAAGCGGCTTTCCGTTACCTGGAAGAACACACGGAGATCCGGGACGTGCTCCTGTCTGGAGGCGATCCGTTATTGCTCTCGGATCGTAAACTGGAGAAGATTCTCGAGAGGCTCCGGCGGATTCCGCACCTCGAGTTTTTGCGGATCGGCTCTCGCATCCCGGTTTTCCTCCCGCAGCGCATCACTCCCGCGCTTTGTGAGATGCTGCAGAAATACCACCCGCTCTTCGTTTCGGTGCACGTCAATCACCCTCGCGAATTGACCATCGAGGTCAAAGAAGCTCTGGAGCGCTTGGTGAATCACGGCGTGCTGGTGGGGAATCAAAGCGTGCTGCTTCGGGGTGTGAACGATGACATGGAAACCATGCGAACGCTCATTCACAAGCTGCTTCTCTGCCGGGTCCGCCCCTATTACCTCTATCAGTGCGACTTGATCCAGGGGTCCTCACACTTGCGCACGCCGGTCAGCAAGGGGATCGAGATCATCGAAGGTCTGCGAGGACACACCACTGGTTACGCCATTCCCCAGTTTGTCATCGATGCACCGGGCGGGGGCGGCAAGATTCCGATCAATCCAGAGTACGTCGTCCATCGGGACGACGAGCGGGTGGTTCTGAGAAACTATGAGGGCAAGCTCTTCGAATACCCGGAGCCCTCCTCACCACAACCGGCGCCCCTGGAGCCCGCCGCTCTCTTGCGTTAGATGGCAGGAATCGTGGTCAAGCCGCGTGCCCGACTCTATCACGGGCACGAGTGGGTCTATTCGAGCGAGGTGAAAAAGATCTTCGGGGATCCTGCCCCCGGGGATGTGGTCAGCCTGAAAGATTTCAAGGATCGCCCTCTGGGCACCGGCATATTCAATCCCCGCTCACAGATTGTCGTGCGGCGCTTTTCCCGTCAGCGCCAGGATCTGGATCTGGATTTCTTTCGGAGACGTATCGAGCGAGCGTTGGCCTATCGGAAAACCCTCGATTTTCCGTTGAATGCGGCGCGGCTGGTGTGGAGTGAAAGCGATGGCCTGCCCGGCGTGGTGGTGGATCGATACGGTGACCATCTGGTTTTGCAGACCCTCACCCTGGCGATGGATCAGCGAAAGGGCCTGATTGTCGAGGCATTGCAAGAGGTGTTGGAGCCAGCGGGAATTGTTGAGCGCAATGATAGTCCCATTCGCAAGGCCGAGGGGCTGGAACCGTTGAAGGGCGTTCTGGTCGGGGGAGATCCGACGGCTTCATCCGTGGAAGTGACCGTGGGGGCCGAGGGATTGACCTATCGGGTCGACTTGCTGGGAGGCCAGAAGACGGGCCTCTACCTCGATCAGTTGGTCAATCATCAGGCGGTGGCGCGGTTGGCACCGGGTCGGAGGGTACTGGATGTCTTTTCTCACCAGGGCGCTTTCGCCCTGGCCTGCAAGAAAGCCGGCGCCAGGAGCGTCACTGCGGTGGAAATCAGTGAGGGCGCGGTGGAGATCGCGCGGGAGAACGCTCGCCAGAACGGTCTGGAAGTCGAGTTTGTGGTGGCCAATGCTTTCGACCATTTGCGAGAGCTGGAGAGTCGAGACGCCCGATTTGACCTGGTCATTCTCGATCCCCCCTCCTTCACTCGCAACAAGGGCGGAGTGGCGGGTGCCTTGCGAGGCTACAAGGAAATTCACTTGCGCGCCCTCAAGCTTCTGGATCGGGACGGAATCCTGGCGACGTTTTCTTGCTCGCATCACATCGATGAACGCGCCTTCCACCAATTGATCGCGGAGGCGGCCGTCGACGCCCGGGTCACCTTGCGCCGTGTGGATACTTACTCCCAGCGAGCCGATCATCCCGTCATCGCCACCTTGCCGGAGACGGAGTATCTACGCGGCCTCGCCTACCAATCGATCGGTGGATGGTAGGGGATCCGGTGGCGCTCGCTGAGGGGAAGGTGGAAGCCTTGACCGGCTCGCCCGGGCTCGACCCGTCAGGTGTCCCCGACGGCGTCTCCTCGGACGCGATTCTGGATGCCTTTCTCGATTACCTGAATCGGGAGGGGATCGATCCCTATCCGCATCAGGAAGAGGCCGTGCTCGAGCTCTATGAGGGGAAAAACGTGATTCTCAACACGCCGACGGGATCGGGGAAATCGCTGGTCGCCATGGCCCTGCAATTTAAAGGGCTTTGTGAGGGGAGATGCGTGTATTACACCGTTCCCATCAAGGCCTTGGCGAATGAGAAATTCCTGTCGCTCTGCCGGATCTTCGGGCCGGAGCGCGTGGGCATGATCACCGGGGACGCCACGGTGAACGCCGCGGCGCCGGTCATTTGCTGCACGGCCGAGATTTTGGCCAATCAGGCTCTGCGTGAGGGTGCGGATGCCGGCGTGGACGATGTGATCATGGATGAGTTCCATTACTACGCCGATCACGGGCGCGGGTGGGCCTGGCAGATTCCTCTTTTGATCTTGCGGAAAACGCGTTTCCTTTTGATGTCAGCGACTTTGGGAGAGACCGCGTTCTTCGAAGAGACACTGACAAAGCTGACGGGGAAGGAAACCTCGGTGGTGCGGTCGGAAGAGCGCCCGGTGCCTCTCGAGTTTTCCTATTCCGACACGACGCTGGAAGAGAAGGTGGCGGAGCTGGTCGATCAGGATCGGGCGCCCGTCTATCTGGTCAATTTCACCCAGCGCGCCTGCGCTCAAACGGCGCAGCATTTGCTGTCGACGAATTACTGCACCAAGGAGGAAAAGGCGGCCATCGCGGAGGCGCTGGAGGGCGCGCGCTTTCAAAGCCCCTATGGCAAGGAGGTGAAGAAACTGCTTCGACATGGTCTGGGCATTCACCACGCGGGGTTGCTTCCCAAATACCGGGTGCTGGTGGAGAAGCTGGCGCAGAAGGGCTTGCTCAAGGTGATCTGCGGCACGGATACGCTGGGTGTGGGAGTGAACGTGCCCATTCGCACCGTGCTCTTCACGCGCCTGTGCAAGTATGATGGTCAGGGAACGCGCATCCTCAGCGTGCGTGACTTCAAACAAATTTGCGGGCGCGCGGGTCGGCGCGGTTTCGACGAAAGAGGTTATGTGGTGGTCCAGGCGCCGGAACACGTGATCGAGAATCGAAAGCTCGAAGCCAAGGCGGCGGACAATGCCAAGAAACGCCGCAAGATCGTCAAACGAAGGCCGCCGGAGAAGGGCTATGTCGCCTGGGATGAAGGGACTTTCCAGCGATTGATGGGGTCTCCACCGGAAGCGCTAGAGTCACGATTCGCGCTGGTTCACCATCTCATTCTTAACGTGCTGGGCCGGGAGACAGAAGACGGTTGCGCGGTTCTGCGCCGGTTGATCGATGACTGTCATGAGCCGGAGGAGGGCAAGGCTGCGTTGAAGAAACAGGCCTTTGCCCTGTTCAAGGGCCTGGTGAAAGCGGGGGTTTTGTCAGTGATCCCGCCCTCCGAGCGGAGGGGGCCGCGTAAGGTGAAAGTGAATGTGGACCTGCAAGAGGATTTCTCGCTGAATCACGCTTTGGGGCTCTACTTGCTGGATGCGATCGGCGAACTCGCCCGAGACTCGCCGACCTATCTCTTTCATCTCATCTCGGTGATTGAAGCCATCCTGGAACATCCCATGGTGATCTTGCAGAAACAGAGGGACAAGCAGAGGGACGAGTTGATGGCGGCGATGAAGGCTGAGGGCATTGGGTTTGAGGAGCGCTTGGCGCGCCTGGAGGAAGTGCAGTGGCCCAAGCCCGATGAGGACTTTCTCTACGATCGCTTCAATCGCTTCGCCTCGGAGCACCCGTGGGTCGGCGAATCATCTTTGCGGCTGAAATCGATCGCCCGTGAGATGCTGGAGAACTATCAATCATTCGAAGACTACATCGGCGAGTATGGGTTGCAAAGAAGTGAAGGCGTGCTTTTGCGGCATCTCTCCGAGGTTTACAAGGTGTTGAATCAGACGGTGCCGCCGGCCGCCAAAACGGAAGAGGTGAGGGAGGCGGAGCGTTATCTCGAGGAAATGGTTCGGGGAGTGGACTCGAGTCTGCTCGATGAATGGGAGAGCTTGCGAGATCCCGGCTCCTCGGTGGTGACGGCCGGCTCAAGTGCGCTTGCCAAGCGGAGGCGGGAGACTGGCGCGTCACCGTCTCCACCGCCGCTATCGCGCAACCGCCCGGTTTTCTTGCGAGTGATCCGGCAACGGCTTTTCGATTTGATCAAGGCGCTGCGAGACGAGAGATGGGCCGTTTCCCTGACGCTCATCGAAGAAGCCGATCCGGAGGGTGAGAACTGGACGGCAGAGCGCTTGCAGCGCGTGACGGAGGCCTATCTCGCCGAGCGTGGCGGGTTCCGCCTGGATCCTGAGGCGCGCAATCGTCGGCATACCTACCTGGACCGCGACGATCCCAAGCTCTGGAAAGTCGAGCAGGTCTTGGTGGATCCCGAGGACCTAAACGATTGGGTTTTGCGTGCCGATCTGGATGTCAAGCGCACCGACGAGATGGGAGAACCGGTCCTGCGTCTCCAGGGACTCCATCGGCTTTGAAGCCTTCGCCTCCTTCTGGAATGGCGCAAAAATAAAATAAACAATTTAAGGTTTCTCAACCTTATTTCTATGTTACTGTCAGTGCCATGCCTGACAGTTCCGTTGTCGAAAGCATTCGCCGGAAGTTCGATTCCCTGAGCCACCTCATGGACGAGCGGACCCGGAGGTGTTGGGCGGCGGCGGCCATGGAATTGGGTTGGGGCGGCGTATCCGCAGTTTCTCTTGCGACATCGATGTCGCGGACGACGATCACTGAGGGCATCAAGCAGTTACGGCGCGGCGACTACACGGCACCCGAAGCCGACGGACGCATCCGTCGGCTTGGGGGCGGGCGCAAGCCGGTGACCGAGACCGATCCGGAACTGCTTGGGGCTCTTGAGCGGCTAGTTGATCCTCTCAGTAGAGGCGACCCTCAATCCCCATTGCGCTGGACATTGAAGAGCACTCAGAGGCTTGCCAGGGAACTCACATCTCAGAACCACCCGGTCGGTGCGCGTACTGTTGCCGCGTTGCTGCGCAAGGCCGGCTATAGTCTGCTGGCAAATCGCAAGACCCGCGAAGGGGCACAGCACCCGGACCGCAACAGGCAGTTCGAATACATCAACGATCAGGTGCGTCGCTTCCAACATTGCGGCCAGCCAGCAATCTCAGTGGACACCAAGAAGAAGGAGTTGGTGGGCGATTTCAAGAACGCCGGGAGGCAGTGGAGGCCGAAAGACAACCCTGAGCAAGTCCGCGTGCATGACTTCAAGGACAAGGACCTGGGCAAGGCAATCCCCTACGGCGTTTACGATATGCTCAACAACCAGGGCTGGGTTAGCGTCGGAATCGACCATGATACGGCCCAATTCGCGACCCGCAGCATCCTGTTGTGGTGGACGGAAATGGGCTCTGCGCGGTTCCCCCACGCCCGTCGGCTGCTAATCACCGCCGATGGCGGTGGGAGCAACAGCCACCGCTCGCGGCTTTGGAAGCTTTCGCTCCAGGAGTTGGCGAACGAGACCGGGCTGAAGTTGGTCGTCTGCCACTTCCCGCCGGGGACAAGCAAGTGGAACAAGATCGAGCACCGTCTCTTCAGCTACATCACCCAGAACTGGCAAGGCGAGCCACTGGCAACCCTGCAGACGATCGTCGAGTTGATTGGAAGCACAACGATGAAGGGAGGCCTGAAGGTCAGGGCCAGGCTCGATACCAAAAGCTACGAGACGGGGATCAAAGTGACGGACGAGGAACTGGCCGCCGTAAAACTGGAAAGGCACGAAACACACGGCTCATGGAATCACACAATCAAACCCTCGAAGTAAATGTTCACCTTATTTTTGCGCAGTTACTCTGCTTGCCCGACCAGTCCCACCCGGGAGGGCGGGCCCGAGGCTGTCTCAAAACCCGGGTTTTCGTGTGACGGCCGGACGAGTGCAATATGATTGCTCTACTCCGTGGAGTTTTTCGAAAAAGTCGTTGGCGCCGCCGCAAGCGTGGGTATTGGTTTCGGTGTGACTCACATTGACGCTGATTTCGATCGACTTCACATCTTACCTCCCAGCATCGAGGACTGGGTCGGTCCGACTCACCCGGCGCGATTCATTCGTTGCTTTGTCGAATCCCTCGATTTGATGGATCTCGGCATTGAAGTGCAGGACTTCGGGACCGCTGGCCGTCCACCCTTCGCACCGGCCCTGCTTCTGCGACTCTGGCTCTACGGCTATTTCAAGAAGATCCGCAGCTCGCGTAAGTTGGAGGAGGCATGCCGAAACGACTTGGGCTTTATCTGACTATGCGGCAATCAGGTGCCCGACCACAACACGCTCTGGCGATTTTAGAGTCAACATCAGAAAGCTATTCGCAACCTGTTCAAGCAAAGCGTGACGACAAGCTGCGAGATGGGGCTCGTAGGGCTGACCTTACAAGCAGTCGACGGAACAAAGATTCAGGCGGCCGCTCATGCTGGGAAGAAGTACGACAAGGAGGACCTGGCCAAGCGAATTGAGCGGCTTGACGAACAACTCGTGAGTGAGAAGTTCTGTAACTGGATCATCATGCGGCGAAGCGTGAACCTTCGGAGCGAGTGAAGTCTATTTTATCAAGGATGAATTTTCGGAACGCTGAACCTTTTCCGCCGTGGTGCAAAAATCC
>CBDBEZ010000124.1:0-5754 GCA_965204485.1 Verrucomicrobiales bacterium | reverse complement strand
ATACCCTTCACGGCCGACGCGGAGGAGATCATCCTGCGCATTGCCTCGGTGCCCGCTGCTGGCGTGACGCGACTCTCGTTATCGACAATGTGAGTGTTGCCACGGTGGTGCCCGAACCAAGATATCTCATTCCGATGTGGGAAGCATCGGCGGCTGGGTCCGGAGTGATGGAGATTCACTTGAGTCATTGGGCGCGGTGACGGCAAAGGAATTCAGCGACCAGTGCCCTTGAGCAGGGGGATGAAGATGGCGAGCCGTTTTCCGTCTGGAAGTCTTGGCCGGCGGGAATCTTCGCGACACCTTGTCCGAGGCTTCCTGACAGGTGTGGGTTGTCTGGCCTGCCTCGTCATCGGGGATGGGCATGGTGAAGAACTGTTTGAGCTTTTTGTGGTGCCCGGTCGGGAAGCGCATCGTTTGGAGTGGGATGAATGGAAGGGAGCCGGCTCTTATTCGGTCTGGTGGTCGGATGGCGGAGACCCGCGTCAGAGGGGTGAGTTGATTGCCCAAACGGAGGACACGTCGCTGGTTCATGAGCCCCCGCGAGACGTTTCGGTGAGTCATTACCTGGTCGAGGCGCACCTGGCGGATGAAGAGGTCCGGAGTCCGGTGAGGTCGGCGGGCCGCTTTGAGTTCCAGCGAATGCGTTTTTTCTCTCCGATGGTCGTCCGCGATTTTGATGGAAACGGACTGCCGGAGTTTCTACTCGGCAGCCCTCTGGACGATCGTGAGGCCTCCGTGCCGATGAGCGATCGAGGGCTGGCTTCCGCCCGCCCCTATCCTTTCTTCAGGGCCCGGAGTGGGGTGGGGGACTTTGATGCCGATGGTGATGAGGACGTGATGGTGGCGCCCTACGGGCCACCGGGCGGAACGCCCCTGGGTCAGCGTCCCGGACGTTTGTATTTCAATGATGGGGCCGGCCACTTCCAAGAATCATTGGCCTTCCTGAAGAATCAGGTGATGGGCTGGAGCGAGACGCCCGTGGCCGCGGACTTCGACAATGACGGAGATCTCGATTTGTACATCCCGGTCTATCCCAACAAGGTGCCCGACAAGAATTGGCTTTTATTGAACGACGGGACGGGGCGATTCCACGACGTGGCCGAGGAAGCCGGATTAGCGGGCGAATTGTGGCCTCTGCCGGAAGGGGCTCAGGCGGTGGACATCAATCGTGACGGGTGGCTGGATCTCTATGTCTCCTCACGTTTTTACATCAACGAAGGGCCGTCAGAGAAGGGTGTTCCCCGTTTTCGCGAAGCTCGCTTCGGGCTGGAAGAGCGATTCGACGAAGGCGCCAAGCTGATCGATTGGAATCGGGACGGCCAGTGGGATCTGGTGGAAAATCATCCATCCTTGGGGCCCGTCTTGTATGAATCGAAGGGCACAGGTTTTCGGCAAGTGCCGCTTCCGGACTTGCCCAGAGAAGAGGGGCGCGGGAGTTCCTGGGGACTTTACGTGGGCGACATCAATCACGACGGATGGAGCGACTTCTTCTTTCCCGGGGGAGAAGCGGGGGGGCAACCCTTGCCGCCTCGGCTTTACATCAACACCAAACGCGGGTTCCGGCTGAGCGACGCGATTTCCGTGGATGGTTTGTTCGCGTGGTCGGGAGTCCTTGCCGATTTCGACGCCAACGGTTCGCTCGACGTCGCCATGTTGGTGGCTGAGCCCAACACCAAACTTTCAGAAAGCGTGGTGGGCGTGAGCTTCTCCTCCTCACCGGGCGAGATCATCTCTGTGGACATGAGAGATATCAACGGCCAGGCCAATCAGCAGGGTCGTGAAGTCAGGCTAGTGGACGGGAAGTTTATTGAACCCCTGCAAATGAGGTTGGTGGATGGCGGGTCGGGGTGGTTGGCTCACGCACCCTATCCGGTTTCATTTTCTGTCTCGCCTGGTTCGAGCGGCTATCGCGTCGAAGTGGGCTTTGCCGAGCGACTTGTGACTGTGGAAGGCGTCCGGGCCGGAGCGCGCTTGGTGGTCTTTGCCGATGGCGAGGTCGCCGAAGCCGGTTTTGCCGAGGCCGTCGCGGACGCGCCCATCGTGGAAGGTCATGAAGATGGGGCGCAGATCACCGTGCGATTGGAGGGAAGATCACTGGTTCTGGAAATCTCGTCCCCTTTCGGGAAACGACCTGAAGCCCCCTCGGCCAAGCGTGAGGATGTTTGGATAAGTGGCTTGCCAAGAGGTGTGAGCCTCGGTGGTGTGGAGGCCTTGAATGAACGAACACTTCGCCTGACTCTCGATGGCAATGCTGAAGTGGATTATGATAGAGAGATTGGCTTGATGCGTCTGAGCATTGACCGGAGGGCCGTCAAGAATGCCCGTTGGGATCTCGATGTGAGATCGAGCATTCGTTTGCTGCCGGCGAATGACGCTCCCGTGATGGTGGAAGCGCCGTCTTCGCTGGCTTTCGAATCCTACCCTTACCGTGCGGTGAGCGTTTGGGAGGATGACGAGGGAGAGACGATGACACTGACGTTGGTCTCAGGGCCGGAGTGGTTGGAAATCGATGAAATCCAGGAGGGTCGAGACTTCCAATTTGTCGGAGAGCCGCCCGTCGGCAGCCGCGGGAGCTACGAGGTGCTCTTCGAAGTGTCCGATGCTTCTGGCGGGGTCACCCAGGAGGCCTTTGAGCTCAAGGTACGGCCGGTTCCCGAGCCGATATCCTTCCCGGAGTGGGTGAGAACATTCGAGGACGAGACCGTCGTCGAATCGCTCCGCGATCCGGAGGGAGACGCGGATGGAGACGATCATGCCAATCTGTTGGAGTTTGCGCTGGGCGGGGATCCGCTTCGGCCTGGTGGATTGCCTTCGCCCGAGGTCTACCGTGAGGGAACCGATTTGCTGATCACCTTGACCCACACCCGGCTGACTCGCGGCGTGGACTATGAACTTCAGCGGAGTTCGGGCGGAACCCTGCGCGATTGGGAGGCGGTCAACCGTCCGATGGGGGAGGAGAAGAACAGGCGAGGACGCATTACCCGGCAATGGCGCCTTC
Organism: Verrucomicrobiales bacterium; assembly: GCA_965204485.1. Classification (GTDB taxonomy): domain Bacteria; phylum Verrucomicrobiota; class Verrucomicrobiia; order Verrucomicrobiales; family DEV007; genus JAACDM01. The sequence continues at coordinate 2,756 of CBDBEZ010000124.1, read as the reverse complement.
CGCTACTGCCCGGAGATGAGGAGCGACAATACCGGGTTGTGGTGCGTTTGTCAGGCGACGAGTGACTTTTGAATCAATCACCAGGTAGGCTGGGGCAGACCGAAGGCCTGGCGGCAGCGCGCGGCGGCTTCCAGGGCCGCCTCCAGGGTGGTTCCCGTGAAGGTCACGTGTCCCATTTTACGACCGGGCCGGGCTGCGGCTTTTCCGTAGAGATGAAGTTTGGCCCCTGGAGTGGAGAGGATGGGTGTCCAGTCCGGGGCCCGGTCGGGCTGAGGCCACAAGTCGCCTAGCAGATTCATCATGACCGACGGCGTGATGGAGCGGGTGCCGCCAATTGGCAGGCTGCAGGCAACCCTTAGTTGCTGTTCGAATTGCGAGGTCTGGCAGGCGTCGAGCGTGTGGTGGCCCGAATTGTGCGGACGCGGCGCCAGCTCGTTGACCAAGAGCCGCCCGTCCTTGGAGAGAAAGAATTCCACGGCCATGATGCCCTCATAGTTGAGGGCGCGGGAGATCTCCATGGCGATGGAGCGGGCCTGTTCGAGGATGGCGGGCGCGTATCGGGCCGGGACTAGGGAAAGATCGAGAATGTGATGGCGATGGAAGTTCTCTGCCGGTTCGTAGCAAGCGGCTTGCCCTTCGGCGTTCCGAACGACGAGGACGGAGAGTTCGCCTTCGAGATCAACCTTCTCCTCGAGGACCGCTCGCGGGCAATGGAAGGCCTTCCAGAGGCTTTCGGCGTCGTCATGGTGGGTGATGGCGCGTTGGCCTTTACCGTCGTATCCGAATTCGGCGGTCTTGAGAATACCCTCGTTTCCTGGAAGCCCGTCCATGGCCAGACGGAGAGAGTCCGCGGAGTTGACGATGGCGTGCCAAGGGGATGGAAAGCCTTGACCTGAGAGGAAGCGTTTCTCGCGCTCGCGGTGCTGGCAGATGGCGATGGCCTGGGCGCCAGGAGCGAGAGGCAATTGCGCCTCCAGCCGCTCCAATAGAGCGCTGGGAATGTTCTCGAACTCGACCGTGACCGTCTCGGCGAGGCCGGTGAAGCAATCGAGGGCATGGGGAGAATCGAAGGATTCATTGAGGACCACGTTGGCCATGGCGGCCGGACCGATCTCCGGACCGCCGGTCCAGCAGACGACCCGATAGCCCAGGCGACGAGCTTCCATCGCCAGCATGCGACCGAGTTGGCCGCCTCCCAGAACGCCGAGGATGCTTGAAGGCATGTGTCAGGCCTCCTCCAGCGGAGGGAGTTCCGTGTTCTCGATCTTCCGTCGCAGGCCCTCGCGATAAGCCTCCAACCGTTGGCTCAGTGCGGAGTCGCCATTGGCAAGCAGCGCGACGGCGAAGAGGCCGGCGTTGGTAGCGCCCGCGTCGCCAATGGCGAAAGTGGCTGTCGGAATGCCCGCAGGCATTTGAACGATGGAGAGGAGCGAATCCAGTCCGTTGAGCGTCCGTGATTTTACCGGCACGGCGAGGACGGGTATCGTGGTGATGGCGGAGGCCATTCCGGGCAGGTGAGCGGCACCTCCGGCTCCGGCGATGAGGCATTTCAATCCACGTTCCTTGGCCTCTTGAGCGTAGGAAAAGAGGAGTTGAGGAGTGCGATGCGCGCTCACGATCCGCCTTTCAAAGGGCACCTCAAAATCGCGCAATACCTGCGCGGCTTTTTGAAGCGTGGGCCAGTCCGACTGACTTCCCATGATGATTCCGACTAGTGGCGGCGCTGCTGGGGAGGGCGTCATGCGTGGGAGAATGAGGGGAGTGAGAGTGCTTTGGAAGCACTCTGTTTCACAAATCGGCCGTCGTGCAAGGAAGTCTCCCCGGACGCCGACGGGCCGGCGAGGGGCGATCGATCACTCCACTAGTTCGAGGAGAGCGGACGATTGCCTGAGCCCCCAAGCCGGAGCGCCGCATCGACGATGGCCTTGAGCGCTTTCATGCGGACGGGCTTGGTGATGTAGCCACAGGCACCGGCGGAGAGGCAACGCTCCCGGTCGCCCGGCATGGCCATGGCCGTCAGTGCGATGGCGGGAATGGCCGCCAATCGTGCGTTCTTTCGCAGCCGTTCCATCGCCTCGAAGCCACTCATCAGGGGCATCTGAATGTCCATGAGAATGAGATCGGGAGCGTGGCTGAGGGCCATGGAGAGGGCTTCGGAACCGTTGCGGGCCACGCTGACCCGAAACCCGTGATAGGCGAGAAACTCGCCCAGGGTGATGATGTTCGCCTCATTATCTTCAGCGAGCAGAATGTGAGAAGCCGGACGGGCGAGATGCTGGCCCGCAGGGTCGGCTTGGGCAAGCCGGCTGGCTGTGGCTCTCCGGAAGGGAAGTTCCCTGGAAACTGGAGAGACCGTCAGAAGTTAATAATTGGCTAAAACCCAAAAGGCTCGCGAGTGAGAAGTTCTGTAACTGGATCATTCATGCGGCGAAGCGTGAACCTTCGGAGCGAGTGAAGTCTATTTTATCAAGGATGAATTTTCGGAACGCTGAACCCTTTCCGCCGTGGTGCAAAAATCCAGGCAGCGTGTTTTTCAAGGCGGCTGAGACAATCATTTCCGAAGGCAGCACGTCTGGGCGGATGGTTCGGATCCAGGCTCCAAAGTGTTTCCAGACCAGACCGTCACATGTCATGGCAAGGTACTGTTAACATGCCCTGAGCGATCATGCCGGTCTACACAAACACATGATATGCGTGCATCTTTCTCTGCACCTGTCTGCGATATTTCTCGGTAGTCCGGTGGAGGTATTGGTTAC
>CBDBEZ010000123.1:0-13322 GCA_965204485.1 Verrucomicrobiales bacterium | reverse complement strand
GATCGAGGAAAGCAACCCTTTCAATGGTCTACAAGCTCGGGCTGGAAGCCGGGAAAGGCTGGCGTCGACTCAACGGGTATCGTCAACTTGACAAAGTCGTGCAAGGAATCATCTTCGTGGACGGCATCGAGCAGCAAGCCGCTGCCTAACCCATCATCGAACTTCGAATGGTGTTCCGGTAGCTGCCCTCATCCACAACTTCCGGTCATTTCTCTACATACTCGCAGGCGGTCTTCACGAGGGTGAGCATGTCGTCTAAGGGCTTCATGCTCACCCATTTTAGCCATGTTTTTCAAATTAAAAGTATTTTCTAGAAAAACTATAGAAGAGAGCAGGCAAATGTTGCCAGGATCCGCGATTTCACCCGAAAAAGTCAGCGCCTGACGGCGGACCTCTGGAAAGGTTTTCAAGGCATGGGTTCCCTCAAAACGATGGACATCGAAAAAAACCATTTTACAAACTCTCGAATTAATCTAAGCTTAACCCAGTCGTCTTCCAAAGTTTAACAATCCCAGGGCAATCCCCATTGGAAGAGCCCGGGGGCGATCCTTTCCCCAATACGAAGATCACCACTCCCGGGAGAGGCCGAAGAATGGGCCTGGGCGCGTCTAAAGGCTGTATGCAAAGACACGACACACACGGGCTTGCCCGCGATTCGCGCTCAAGCCAGGCGATTGTCCGCCTCGCCGCTGTCCAGGAAGGCGCGAATGTTCGCCGCCACAGTATCGATCAAACGCTGGCGCGTGCGTGCCGAACTCCAGGCATTGTGAGGCGTGATCAACAATTGAGGACATTCCAACGCGGCGCGAATCAAGGGATGACCGGCGGGCGGAGGCTCCTCCGAAAGAACATCCAGACCCGCCCCGCCGAGACGCCCGGAGCGAAGCGCCTCCAACAGAGCCGTCTCTTCCACCAGTTCACCACGACCGGTGTTGATGAGGAAGGCACCCGGCCTCATCCGGCCGAGGCTCTCCTCGGAGATGACGTGACGTGTCTCTGGCGTGAGAGGGCAGTGGAGAGAAATGATGTCGCTCGTCGCGAAAAAGTCTTCCGCGTCCACTCGGGCCCATTCCGGATGCCGTGAGGCAGCGCTCCCCGGCCGAGCATAACATTGCACCCGCATCCCGAAGGCCTCCGCCAGCTCTCCCACCCGGGAACCAATGTCGCCCACACCCATCAATCCCAAAGTCTTTCCCTCGAGCAGCTCCATCGGGTAATCCAGACGAGTGAAAATCGGCGATTGGGCCCAGGCTTCCGGCTCCCGCACATAGCGATGCATCTGCGTGGCCAGGTTCAACATCATCGCCAGGGCATGCTGAGCCACACTTTCCGTCGAATAACCGCGCACATTGCAAACCTGAATCCCCCGGGATCGGGCGGCGTCCAGCGCCACGTTGTTGGTGCCCGTCGCCGCCACACAAATCAACTGAAGCCGGGGAGCCGCCGCCAAAACCTCTTCGCCCAGTTCCACCTTGTTGGAGATCACGATGTCGGCCTCCCCCACACGATCAGCCGTCTCCGAGGGCGCCGTCATCTCATAGGCCTTCCAGGTTCCCAACGATTCCAGTCCCGACAGATCGACATCCCCGTGATGCGTCACGGTGGAGGTATCCAAAAAGACGAGGCTCGCCATGGTCGATGAATTCTCGATGTCAGTTGGCCGAGCAGCCGGGTTGCGCTCTCCCGAGCCCCGCTCGCCGGCTAGGCGTCCTTGCCCGAACCGGCCGCTTCCTTCCGGAAGACGGCCTCGATGTCATTGCGAATGATCGATTCAAGATTCAAAAGCGCCTCGTGATAGGCCTCCTCGGCCTCCAGACGCTCGCGGCTCCGCTCCATCGCCACCACCCGGCGTGCGTGGGCGACCTCGGCTTGCTTTTGCGGCACGGCTTCCAACAAGCTCGCTTCCATTTCCTCGAACTCACCGATGATCTCCGCCGTCTCCCGATCAAAGCGCGCCAGGCCTTCGCGCGCCTCCTGGATGTTGGACACCGCGCTGGCGATCTGCCGCTCAATCTGCGCCCGGTAACGCTCCGCCTGATTCTGATAGGATCGAATCTGCTCGCGATAGACATCGCTTTCCTTGCTGAACAAGGAAAAGATCGGCACGTTGACGGCAATTCGCACCGACCAGGTGTCATTGATCGCCAGGTGGCTGCTGTAAGATCGGTCCCGCCCCGTCTCGATGAAGCTCACCCAGGGAATCTTCTTCGCCTTGAATCCTCGCAGATCACCCTCCGCCAGTCGCTTCAAACGATCCAGATCGGCCAGCTTGAGATTGTTCATGAATGCCATCTCGGTGAGCGAAGCCACCGTGTCCTCATGGAACCCTAACACTCGGCGATTCGGCACGCCCTCGACCTTGATCCTCCCGGGATCCTCCAATCCCACCAAAGCCGCCAGCTGGGCGCGGACCTGCTGGAACTTGATCTCCGGCGAACTCGTGATACCCTGCCGCTCAATCGCCCGCCGACGCTGACGATCCACCGGATCCCGCAGCTGATTCCCTTCATCGAGAACGCGCTGCAAACGCTCGTATTCCTCGCGCTCCAGACGGTAGATCGCCCTCCCGAGAGCGATGTCCTCCTGAAGAAACTGCAGCTCCTGATAGAGTGTGCGGACCTCGTGCACCACGTCGCGTCCCACCTGCCTGAGGTAGTACTCCGCGTAGGAAATCTCCGCCATCGACTTGTCGAGCTCCGCCCGAATCTCGAAGGGATTCGGCGGATAAAAGCGGACGCTCGTCGCCAACTGCTCGTTGCGCCGCACGGCATCGTCGTTCCCGGGACCGGGCACTTTCACTTCCGGGATCCGGACATCGTCCCAATCGAACCCGCCACGAAACTCCGGATCCTCCCACTCACCCACGGTGCGACGTTGGGCCTGCGCCACTTTCAGATTGCCCTCCGCCCCCGCCCAGGCCGGCGACCTGGCCACGGCCATCCGTGTCAAGGCCTGCAAATTCAGGTCGCCACCCGGGTCCCGAAACGAGGGCGCGTCTGGAATCGACGACTCGCCAGCCGCTCCGGTCCCCCGCTCGCCCCTCGTGTCCAGACCGGCCTCCAAACCCGATTCCTCTGCGGGGCGCATGCGTTTCAGAGACTCGCAGGAGACGAGGACCAGTCCGGCCGCCAGGAGCCATCCGATTCGATGTAGAAAGGCTAGCATAAAGAATGGTGAGGGTAAGGGAAATCCAGAATTAGTGACAAGGGCAAACCACTACGCCTGCCCGTAATAAGCGCCCGGCCCGTGTTTGCGCAGGTAATGTTTCTCCAGGAGATGATCCGGGATCGGAGCCGCATCGGGCCGGAGTTGGAAAGTGCCCATGACCATCTGGGCACAGGTTTCCAGAGCGATGCTGTTCTTCACAGAATCCATCGCATCCTTGCCCCAGGTGAACGGCGCGTGGTGCAGCTGCAGCACAGCCGGCATCTCCATGGGTTCGATGCCCGCGAAACGCTCGACAATGGCGCGGCCCGTGTTGGCCTCGTAATCCTCCGCCACTTCTTCCGGCGTGAGCGCGCGACACAGCGGGACGATCCCGTGAAAGTGATCTGCGTGGGTCGTCCCCAGACAGGGAATTTCCCGGCCCGCCTGGGCAAACATCGTGGCATGGACACTGTGGGTGTGGGCCACTCCGCCGATCGCCTCGAAGGCCTGGTAGAGCGCGAGATGGGTCTTGGTGTCCGAGGAAGGGTTGAGCGATCCCTCCACGCTCTTCCCCTCCAGATCGACCATGACAATGTGTTCAGGCTCGAGATCGGCATAGGGCACGCCGCTCGGCTTGATCCCCATGACGCCGCGCTGGCGGTCAATACCACTGACATTGCCCCAAGTGAGCCGCACCAATCCGGACGACTCGAGAAGCTTGTTGGCCGCGACGATCTCTGCTTTGAGCGCTTCCCACATCGAATCAAGCACCCAATCGGGCCTCATCCCGGATGGCAATCACTTCTTTCATCACGTGACCCAGCGAGCCGGACCAATCCTTCGTGCCGAGGGCGTCGTGCAGCGTGCGATACAGACCGTAGAGCCTCTCGTAAACCTTCTGATTCGCCGGAATGGGGTGGTAAACCTTGTCTCGCACCTGACAACATTGCGACTGTGCATCTGACAGGGAAATCCGCCCGCTGGCGGCCGCGCCAAACAGGGCCGCCCCGAGAGCGCAAGTCTGCTCGCTGGCCGACACCTTCAACGGCCGTCCAAGGATGTCGGCGTAGATCTGCATCAGGGTCTCGTTCTTCACCGCCAGTCCTCCGGTGTTGATGACTTCGTTGACTGGCACCCCGTATTCCTCGATGCGTTTGATGATGGTCAGGGCCCCGAAAGCGGTGGCTTCGATGAGCGCCCGGTAGATCTCGTGAGCCTCGGTGTGCAGGGTCTGCCCAAGAATGAGGCCGCTCAGCCGGACGTCCACCAGGATCGTGCGATTCCCGTTGTTCCAGTCCAGCGCGAGCAGACCCGTTTCCCCAGGCTTCATGCACGCCAGCTTGGCTTCCATGGCGGCGAACTTTTCATCCACCGTCTTCCCGTAGCTCTCCGGGACCAGGTGATTGACCAGCCAGAGAAAGATGTCTCCCACCGCCGATTGCCCCGCTTCCAGACCAAAATAGCCGGGCAGCACCGAGCCGTCCACGATCCCGCACAAACCCGGAATGTCCGGTAGATCCCGCGTGGTGGGCACCACCATGCAATCACAGGTGCTCGTGCCCAAGATTTTCACCAGGGTGCCTTCCCGGATTCCCGCTCCCACGGCACCCATGTGGGCGTCGAAAGCACCTACCGCCACCGCCGTTCCCGGTTTCAACCCCAGGTTCGAGGCCCACCGGTCAGAGAGACCGCCTGCCAGTTGATTGGAGGGCACGGCACGCTCGTAGAGACGGTCTCGTAAACCCGCCAGAGCCGGATCCAGGGCGGCGAGAAAATCCTTGTCCGGAAGACCGCCCCACTCGGCGCTGTACATCGCCTTGTGGCCCGCCGCACAGACGCCGCGCTTGAGCGCCCTGGGATCCGTGTTCCCCGTCAACAGGGCCGGAATGTAGTCGCAATGCTCCACGAAACTGTGCGCCGCCGCGAACACTTCGGGGTCGATGCGATGCAGATGCCAGATCTTGCTCCACCACCACTCGGAGGAGTAAATCCCCCCGCACTTCGCGAGAAACTGAGGACGCATCTCGGCCGCCTTCTCCGTGATTTCCCGGGCTTCCTGATGCGCCGTGTGATCTTTCCACAGCCAGACAAAGGCGTTTAAGTTGTCTTTAAATTCCGGCTTGAGAGCCAAGGGCAAGCCGCTCGCGTCAACCGGAATCACCGTGCTCCCGGTGGTGTCCACGCCGATGCCCACCACCTTCTCGATCTTGAAGTTCGGGTCCGTCCGCTTGGCCTCGGCAATGCTCCCCCGGATCGTGTGCTCCAGACCATCAATGTAGTCCTGCGGATGCTGCCGGGCTACGTTGGGATCAGCCGGATCCAAAAGGATTCCCGCTTCCCCGGAAGGGTAAGCGTACACCGTCGAACCCAGCTCGCGCCCGCCTTCGAGATCAATCAGAAGTGAGCGGCACGAGTTGGTCCCAAAGTCAATGCCGATGGCGTAACCTTTCATACGAGAACCGCTTGGCGCGCACCCCGATATGCAAGGCCTGCGGACAATGGTCAACCGGGAATGTCCCCCACGCGCCTGAAGCGCGACGGATCACGAGTCGGACGCCTCGAAAACCTTGGTCAATCGCCAGTGCATCCAGCCCATCGCCCCCGCCTTCTTGGCCCGCTCGTAATCGGCTCTGGCCGCCTCTCGATTACCCAGAAGATGATGGGCCAGGCCCCGATCGGCCAGGAGCGTGATGTCGGGATACTCGGCCTCGGGGCGAATCCGCGCGTTCAGCTCCTCCAGGGCCTCATCCAGAAGCTTCCGGGCTTCCGCTTCCCGCTCCCGGCCGCGCACGATCCGGGCCTGGCGGATCTTCCAGGCCGCGGCAAATCGCAGACCAGGCAATTGTTTCTCCACTTCTTTCAGGGCCTCGTCGAAACGGCCATCATCGATCAGCGCATCCACCCACTGCGTGTAGAGCACTGCACTCCCCGTCGCCTCAAAACCCGCCCGTAAGCCCTTGCGACACGCCGTCAGCCGATCGGCCATCCGCTGCGCATGGGCTCGCCGGAGATACCACTCAATCTGGCGATGGTCCGGAAACGCCTCGAAAGCGGCCGCACAGTCATCCGCCGCCTTGGCATGGCTCCTCCAAACGAGATAGATGGAGGCCCGCATCATGAGCAGTGATGCCTTCACTTCCGGGGCCTGCACGCGTTCCAACGCCGCTTCCAGCGTCTCGAAAGCGGGCGTCAACTGCCCGTCCGCGTAATAGGCCTGGGCGAGACGCTGCTTCACCTCCACCGATTCCGGATCGAGCGCCGCCGCCGCCGCCAGATCTTGAATGGCGAGATCCAGTTTGCGCAAGACCCGCCACGCCCAAGCCCTCTCCAAGAGGAGTTCCACGTCCGGGCCCTTCTCGTTGATCTTGGCCGTCAAGGCAACGGCGTCCTCCGAGGGGTCGTGATGGGCCGCGCCTTCACGCACCAGGAGGCACGTCACGATCACCACCCAGAACAACCACGGGCCTAAACGGCGACGGCGTTCAGAGAAACAGGCATTCGACATGAATCGGCTCGGGAACGGAGAGATTGAGGAAAAAAGAAATCGAGAAAAGCCTCCCTGTCCAGCCAACCCGCGTGATTCCTCCCAAACCTCAACCTCACCCGCCCCCCTCACTCTCAATCCGCCCTCAAAGCGAGACCGAATCCCACCGCTCTCCCCCTCTCAACACCACGAAAGGCTGATTCAAGGCTTCACATGCCGCCTCGAACTCGGCCGGGTCGGCCGTGTTGAATGCGAACATCTGATAGTGGCACGGCACCACCATCCGCGCACCGCAAGCGCGCGCCAGGGCCGCCGCCTCCACCGCATTGAGATTCCCCGCCACCCGCCGTTTCGGCTCGTTGCCGTTGATCGGCAAGAGGGCCACATCCGGCCGATGCCGCCGCAGGGCCTCCACCAGACCGTCGTGCCACAAGGTGTCGCCACTGTGATAGATCGTCCACTCTCCAAAACGCACCAGAAAGCCGAGAAACCGGCAGCGGCCTTGATCGTCCCGCTCGATCTCGTTGTGCGCCGCCGCCACGCCGGTGAATTGGAAGACGCCCGCTTCCATCGCCACGCCCTCGTCCAGCCCCCGCATCTTTAGCGTCACTCCCCGCAAGCGCTCCCGGGCAAAGTCGAGATTGGCCTCGGGCAAGGCGAGCTGAAGCTCCGGATTCGCAAGACTCAGGGGCCCGAGGGTCTCCGCATCCAGATGATCCGTGTGCGAGTGACTGGAGGTCACGACTTCCACCCCTCGCAGCAGGGATGGATCGATCACGCGCTCCGAAAGCCGCACGTGCGGCTTGTCGGTCTCGGCGTACTTCGCGGTCAGCGAATCGGATAGATAAGGATCGAACAGCAGCTGGTGGCCACGGTATTTCACCAGAAATCCGCTCTGACCAAGCCACCACAGACTGAAATCCTCGCCCTCATTCCCGTGAGCCGCGATGTCCTCCACCAGGGCCTCACCCTTCTTCGACGCCGGCGTCAATCGCATCACAAGCCAAGCTCCTTCTTCACGATGCCAATGCCCTCCCCCATGTTCCGCAATTTCTGGCGAGCCGCCCAGCGTGCCGTCTGGCTAAGGCCGCAATCCGGCGCGAAGACGAGCTTCTCGGGCGGTGCGTAGCGCAAACATTCCCGCACTCGCTCGGCCACGTCTTCGGGCGTCTCGATGTAGTAACTCTTCACGTCGATGATCCCCACCGCGGCGTCCATTCTCTTGACCACTTCCCCGATGACGTCGAGATCCCGGAAAGCCGTCGTCGTCATCTCGATGTGCATTTCATCGACCTTCAAATCGAGAAATTCGGGGAACATCACTCGGATCAGGCGCTTCCCGACCCCACGCGCCTTGAAGTTTCCAAAACACATGTGCATGTCCAACCGGGCCCGGCCGATCGCCGGCTCGATCGTTCGGTTGAACAGATCGACAAAGCGCCGCAAATCCTCCTTGTAGGCATAGCAACTCATCGAGGGCTCATCCACACAGATCTCCCGGCAACCCGCCGCCACCAGATCGTCGATCTCCTTTCGAACCAAAGGCAAGAGCGCTTCGGTGATGGCGTAGCGATCTGGATACTGCGCGTTGGGTTCCAGGCGTCCACTGAGAGTGAAGGGACCGGGAATGCTCACCTTCAGGTCCGGCCCCTCGGGGGCAATGGTTTTCAATCGCTCAAACTCGTCGACACAGCCCAATCCCCGGGGCGCCGCCAGTTCACTCCGGATGGGATGTTTGCCGCGCTGATCGTGAGCCGGCGGACCGAACCTCCGCGGCGGCGCCGCTTCCAGATCGATCCCCTCCAGAAAACCATAGAAGGAAAGATTGAAATCGAAGCGTCCCTGTTCGCCATCCGTGATCACGTCCAGCCCAGCCATCGCCTGATCGTGCACCGCCGCGATGGTGGCATCCCGCTGCATTTCTTCGATGTCGGCCCGGCCAAAGGCATCCAGATGCTGGCTCGAAAACTCCAGCCATCCCGGGAAGGGATAACTTCCAATGACGCTCGCTCGCAGAGGGCGGTTTTCCATCGAACACCCCTCCAATGCGATCCCCGGGCTGTCGAGGCACGATTTGCGGATTCCCCGGATTCTAACATCCCGTGAAAGAGGGAAAAAGTTCTCCATGGACAAGGCGAGCGTTCCAGTGAAACGATGCCCCCATGCGTATCGTCCCCTTCGAAACCCACCGCTCTCTCGTCAAGGCAGCCTACCAATTCCGCAGCTACACGCCCGAGGAGAGTGAAGACGCCGCGCGCTTCTGCGAAATGACCGCCCGTCACGGGATTCGCACCCACAACGCGCTTAAGGCCCTGCATCTCGACGATCACTTTGGCAGCCGTGCCGGCAGCTGCGTGCCCGGCGCTCGCATCGAGAAACTCCCTAGCAAATTCCCGGCGAGCGAAGTGTGGAACGCCAATCGCAAGTTAGGCCCCTCGGTCGGTTTTGCCGCCATGGAACGCTGCGTCCAGCTGGCCGATCAATACGGGATCGCCCAGATCAGCGTGGACAACGCCTTCCACTATCTCTGGGGTGGCGGCTACGTGCTCGACGCCGCCCAGCGGGGCTACATCGCCTACACCAACTGCACCGCCGCCCTCGCCGAGGTCGTCCCCTTCGGCGGCAAGTTTCCCACCCTGGGCACCAATCCCCATAGCTGGGGCTTTCCCACCACCGGCGCCACCGGCTATCCCATCGTGGTGGACTGGGCCACCTCCACCATGGCCATGGGCCGCGTCCAGCAATTCAAGCGCGAGGGAAAAACCCTCCCCCTCGATGTCGCCGTCGACGCCGCCGGCAACCGCACCACCGATCCGCACGCCGTCAACGCTCTCCTCCCGTTCGGCCAGCACAAGGGCTACGGCCTCGCCCTTATCAACGAACTCTATAGCGCTTTCACCGGAGGCTCTCTCCCCACCCTGCGCTCCCGCGAGGTCCCCGAGGGCGAGAAACGCACACCGACCTTTTATTTCCAGGTCATTCACTCGGACGCCATCAGCAGCGGATCCTTCGCCGCCGGGCGGGATCGGGATGCCAACGTCAAGGCCGTCATCGACGACGTGCTCGGACACGGCAACGACGCCTGCCTCCTGCCCGGTCAGATCGAGGCTCAAGAGGCCGCCCGCACCGAAAAGGCCGGCGGGCTGCTTTTCTCCGAAGCGGAGATCCGCGAGTTCAACGAAATCGCTCAGGAATGCGGACACGCCGCCATTTCCCTGGAAGATCTGCCAGAATTTGAGGAGTGATCCTAGCCCGCCTGCGTTCCCTGCGGGCCACGACCTCCGCAGCGTCGTGAACCCCATGTGAACGTGCGCGCCCGAATCCTCACCGGCCTGATCCTGATCCTGATCGTTCTCGGGATCGGCCGGGTCCGCATGGGCGTCGATGTCCTCGACCTCTTCCCGGACACCCTGCCAGAGGTCCAGGGACTCAAGGCCTTCCTCACGCATTTCTCGCGAGAGGACGAAATGATCATTCTCCTGGAGGGCGACGATCTCGAAACCCTCACCGAATCCCAGGAAGCGCTCGCCGTCCATCTCCGCGAGCGGACCGCGAAACTCGGGCAGGTGATCAGCGATGGGCCCTGGTCGCTCGATTCCACCGAGACGGTGGGTGAACTGGTCGCCTGGCTTCTCCTCAACGCCACCTCGCCCGAAATGCTGGAGGAAGGTCTCCAGGGCCTCCGGCCCGCGCATCGCCAGGCAACCCTGCGAGATTCCCTCGATGTCATCGAAAACTCGATGGAATTCGACGAGGCACTCACTCTCGCCTACGACCCCTATCAATTGACTCAACCGCTGCGGCGAGAACAAGCCGCTCTGCTCGCGGGGAGCGAGGATTTCGTTTCCGACGACGGCTCGCTGCGTCTCCTGATCATTCAGGCGCCTCCGGGAGTCACCGCGAACTACCAAAGCACGACGCGGTGGGTCGATCAGGTGAAGCGTGAAAGCCTGTCCTGGCATTCTTCCACTCCCGATTCCTCCGACCTTCAATTGGGTTTCACCGGCGAACCCGTCTTCGAGGCGGAGATCTCCAGCGCCATGCAAAGGGACATGACGATCTCCGGAAGCACGGCGCTCGTGCTCACGGCCCTCATCTTCGCGCTCGCCTACCGCCGCCTCCGGCCCCTGCTCGCCCTCATCGCCTGCCTCACCCTGACCTTCGCGCTCACCCTGGGACTGGCGGGCTGGATGCTCGACTCCATCACCATGATGAGCGTGGGCTTCGCCTCGATCCTCATCGGCCTCACCGTCGATTACGGCGTGATTTTCTATCAAGATACCCTCCGCCATCCCGAGGGCGGCCCCGGAGAACGTCGCCGACGGGTCGGCCCGTCGATCGCCTGGGCCGCCACCACCACCGCTGCGGCCTTCGCCGCGCTGAGCCTCAGCGTCCTGCCGGGAATCGCCACTCTCGGACAATTGGTCGCCATCGGCATTCTCCTCGGGGCCGCCGTCATGCTCGGTTTCTTCCCGCTCCTCCAGGGCCCCGCATCCGGGTCGACCCATGCGCCTGTATCCGCCCTGCCAGGATTTCCCATCCGTCCTTTCCTCCAAACCCCCGTGCGCGGCGTCATCGCTCTCTTCCTCGCATTCCTCGCCCTGACCGCCGCCTGGCGCGGGTTTCCCTCGCTCGATCCCACGAGTGACGCCCTCCGGCCCCGCCACAGTGGCGCCTATGAGGCCATGGACCGGCTCGAGACCAAGCTCGCCGGAAACACCGCCAGCGCCATGGCCATCCTCAGTCTGGAGACCGGGTCAGAAACGCCCGAAGCCCGCCTGGCCCGCTGGGAAAGTCATCTCCAGGGGCTTTCCGGAACCCACACCCTCCCGGGTGCGCTGATTCCGCGTCCCAGCCATCTCCAGAGCCAGCTCGACCGCATCCCATTCACCCCCGAGGAGCTCGACGATCTCGAGCGCGCGGCCAACGAGGCGGGATTCGAACCGAGCGCTCTCGATCTCACCCGGGCCATCGTTGAGCACTGGCGCAGATGGAAAACCGACGGCATCCCGCGCCTTCCCCGGAGCCCCGAAGCCGAGCGTCTCTGGTCTCGTCTGATCGCGATGAACGCAGCTGGCCAGCCAACTCAACTCTTGCTCACCTTCAAGCCCGAGTCGCCCGCGGCTGCTGCCGAATTCTGGGAACTCGTGGACACCGAGGCCGATAGCCTGCCCGTCTCCTGGGCCCGAATCACCCACTCCTTAAACACCCGAGTCCCGCTGGACCTTCGGCAGGTGGGCATCGGGCTGCTTCTCGCGGTCACACTCATGCTCGCGCTTACTTTCCGGCGCTGGCAGGAAGTGCTCGCCACCCTGGCCGTCACCGTGCTCACGCTCCTCTCGCTCGTCGGTGCCATGCACTGGCTCGGCTGGGACTGGAACTTCTTCAGCCTCGGAGCGCTCCTGCTGACCTTCGGTGCCGGTCTGGACTACAGTATCCACATCCTGCTCGATCACCGGCGGAACGACGGCGATCGAGCAGCCCTGCACCGGGGCGTGCTCCGGGCTCTCAGAGTCTGCGCGCTGTCGACCATCGCCGGTTTTGGATCGATCGCCTGGGCCAGCCATCAGGGCCTGGCCAGTCTCGGCAAGATCTGCGCCCTCGGCATGGCCCTCAACGCCCTCGTCGCCCTGGTCATGCTTCCCTGGCTGCTGGAGGTCCAGAGAAAGGAAAAATCGTTGGCTCGATGACCTGCGGACTTGCGGTTCGCCCGTTTCTGCTCCTAGTCACGGAATGAGCTTCAGTTCAGAGCGCATCGAACTCCAACGCGAAGTCGAGGCCATCCAGATCCCCAGCGGAGACTCCGTCACGCTTCCTTCGGGTCTGAACGTGATGATCACGCAAAACCTCGGCGGTACCTACACCGTGGCGACCGATTTTGGCCTGGCTCGCATTTCCTCCAACGACGTGGATGCACTGGGACTCGATGAAGCCTCCCAGGAGAAGAACAAGGTCAAGGTCGAGGACGGCGATCTCGAGGGCGCCGTCTGGGAACAGCTGCGCGGCGTTTACGACCCCGAGATCCCCGTCAACATCGTCGATCTTGGCCTGGTCTATGACTGTCATCTCGAGGAGGAGGACGAGGGCACGGTGGTCTCCATCAAGATGACTCTCACCGCCCCCGGTTGCGGGATGGGTCCCACCATCGCGGCGGACGCCCAGAGTCGCATCATGACCCTCGACGACATTAAGGAGGCCCGAGTCGAACTCGTGTGGGATCCGCCCTGGACCCAGGACATGATCAGCGAGGAAGGCCGGATGAAGTTAGGCCTGGTGTAGCCGATCTCCTCGGCCTCAACGCCCTCTCCCATCGGCGACGCCACGGCAAGCCGGGCAGTTTCCTCACATTGCCACGGAACCTCTTGTCGGGTGGCCGTCCCGGCTGCCGTGACTTCTCTTCACGGTCGAACATCACGGAAGCACAGGAGCGCTTCCCTCCCTCGTGCGAGATTCGTCCCTCTGGAAGGGCGGTCGTCCCCGGCCGCCGTGACTTCCTCGGCCGTCAATCGCCAAGCTTGGCTCGGAGGGCGCCGCTGCCCGGCTCGATGCCGCTTCGAAAAGTATTCCGACCATTGGTAGGCTCCGCGCCATGAATGTTTCCCATTTCGGCTAGTGCAGCGATGGGAAATCGAAGCGTTAGCGAGGCCAGGAATCACAATGTTTTGAGGCACTCGTCCAGGAATTCCGGCCA
>CBDBEZ010000122.1:0-24062 GCA_965204485.1 Verrucomicrobiales bacterium | reverse complement strand
AAAAGGAAAGCGGCGAAGCACCGAAGCCCGCTGCGGCGGAACTCATCCCAAAGGGCGAGCATCACGAGCTTGAACTCGGCGACCGTCGTTACCGCGTCGGCGGCCTCGCCAAAAACACCGGACTCGACGCCTTGAAAATCACGCTGCGGCTGTGGAGCGCGGAGCGCTTCCACGTCGATCAAGTCGATCTCTGCAAGGACATCGACCGCCGCCGCTTCTGCGAGCGCGGGGCGCACGAGTGCCGCCTCGACGCGGAGCTCATCAAGCGCGACCTCGGCAAGCTCCTGCTCGCCTGCGAGCGCGCGCAGGACGCGCGTCTTCGCTCCGGGAGCGATCCCGCCGAAGCCGTGTCCGTCGCCATCGAACCCGAAGAGCGCAAGGAAGCCGACGAACTACTACGCGCACCGGACTTGATGGCACGCCTCGGCGCGGCCTTCGACGAAGCCGGAATCGTCGGCGAGGAAACCAACCGCCTTGCCGCCTATCTCACCGCGACCTCGCGCCTCCTTCCGAAGCCGCTCGCGGTCATCATCCAGAGCACGAGCGCGGCGGGCAAGACCACCCTCATGGAAGCCGTCCTCGCGTTCTTCCCGCCCGAGGAACAGGTCAAATACTCCGCAATGACCGGGCAAAGCCTCTACTACCTGGGCGAAAAGAACCTCAAGCACAAGATCCTCGCCATCGTCGAGGAAGAGGGCGCGGAGAAGGCCTCCTACGCCCTCAAGCTCCTGCAATCCGAGGGCGAACTCACCATCGCCAGCACCGGCAAGGACTCGCACACCGGGCGGATGAAAACCGAGGAATACCACGTCGAAGGCCCGCTCAGCATCGTGCTGAC
The DNA here is from genome assembly GCA_965204485.1 of Verrucomicrobiales bacterium. GTDB lineage: Bacteria > Verrucomicrobiota > Verrucomicrobiia > Verrucomicrobiales > DEV007 > JAACDM01. The sequence goes on along the minus strand of CBDBEZ010000122.1, from coordinate 23,224 downwards.
GACGACCTCGATCGACCTCGACGAGGAACTCATGAAGCGCTGTCTCATCCTCACCGTGGATGAGTCGCGCGAGCAAACCGAGCACATCCACAGCCTGCAACGCAAGGCGCGAACCCTCGAAGGCCTCCGGCTCAAAAAGAAGCGTCAGCGCGTCCTGACATTGCTCCAGAACGCCCAGCGCCTCTTGCGTCCGGTCGGAGTCGTCAACCCCTACGCCGACGAACTGACCTTCACCGCCGAGCGCACGAGAACCCGCCGCGACCACGAGAAATACCTCACGCTCATCGAGTCGGTGACCCTGCTGCACCAGCACCAGCGACCGCTCGAGGACGACCCCGAAGCCGGGCCTCACATCAAGACGACGCTCGAAGACATCGCGGTTGCCAACCGCCTCGCGCCCGAGGTGCTCGGGCGCTCGCTCGACGAGCTCCCGCCGCAAACGCGCAGTCTTTTGGAAAGCATCAAGGCGATGGTTCGCGAGCTTTGCGAGAAACGGAAACTCGACCAGGACAAAGCCCGCTTCACCCGCCGCGAAGTGCGCGAGCGCACCGGCTGGAGCGAGTTCCAGGTGAGAACCCATATCCAGAAACTCGAAGATCTGGAATACCTCGCAAGGCGGCACGGCAAGCAAGGTCTCGGCTGCGTTTACGAACTGCTCATCGACTGCCACGAACCGGAAGGCATCGCCCATGTCGGCCTTCTCGACCTCGACCAACTCAAGAAGAAGCCATGACTACGACAACCACTTCGAGCATGGAAAAGGGCACTTCGAGCAACTTCGTGAATCGGCCATCACGAAGTTTAGCCCCGATGAAATCAGGCTTTAGCCGCCACTTCGTGGCTTCGGGCAAATGCATATCAGGAGCCGGAACCCGAATCGTCATATCGTAGCCATGGCCGACGACGAGAAACCCAAGCGCAAAGACGGCAAAGGCTACCGCAACGTCCCCGGAATGCGCGGACGGCGCAAGGGCGGCAAACACGAAACGACGCCCGACGGCTTCGACCGTTCCAGCCCCGACACGCTCGCCAGCCTCGCCGACCGCTGGATGCAACGGCTCGAAGAACGCGCCTACAGCCCGCGCACCCTCGACATGCACCGCTGGGCATTGAAGAGCTTCCTGCAATGGTGCCACGAGCGCAACCTCGCCAAACCCGACGACATCACCAAGCCCATCCTCGAAAGCTTCCAGCGCTGGCTCTACCGCTACAAACAGGACAACGGCAAGCCGCTCGGAGTCACCACCCAGCGCAACCGCCTCGGAGCCGTGCAACGGCTCTTCGCCTGGCTCTGTCGCGAGAACGTCCTCGCCGCCAACCCCGCCGCCGATTTGGAACTCCCGCGCAAGCCCGCCAAGCTCCTACCCAAAGCCTTGAGCAACGACGAACTCGCCGACCTCTTCGCCCTGCCCGATACCGGCGACGTGCTCGGCCTGCGCGACCGCTGTATTTTGGAAGTCCTCTACTCCTGCGGCCTACGCCGCTCGGAAGTGACCAAGCTCGACCTCGAAGACATCGACCTGCCCCGCGCCGTGCTCACCGTGAGAAAGGGCAAGGGCGGCAGGAGCCGCACCGTCCCGCTCGGCGAACGCGCCATCTACTGGCTTGGCCGCTACCTCGAAACCGCCCGGCCACGGCTCGAAATCGAAGTCAACGAACGCGCGTTGTTCATCAGCGGATACGGAACGCGACTCAACGCCAACTACGTCGGCAACTGGGTCAAGCGCACCATGAAACAAGCCGGAATCGAGAAGGCCGGAAGCTGCCATCTCTTGCGCCACACCTGCGCCACGCACATGCACGACAACGGCGCGGACATCCGCTTCATCCAGCAACTGCTCGGCCACGCGCGGCTCGACACCACGCAGATTTACACCGAAGTCAGCATCGTCGCCCTCCAGGAAGTCCACGCGCGAACCCACCCGCACGGGCGGAACGGGAAAGCAAAATAGCCGCCGTCATCGTCTCCCGCCACGAGCCGCCGAAGAGGCGAAATCGCCTCTTTCCTTAGCTGCAAAAAGCCGCTACGCTGAGCGTCGGAAATGATCGACTTGACCGCAGACCCGCGCCCCGCGCGAAGCACCAGACCCCCGCGAAAAACCGCGTCGGGGTCTTCGCGGTCGAACCCTGACAAACACGCCTACCGGATCACCCCGCAAGCCCTGAAAACACGCCGGAAAGATCGCCCTACCACTACGGCAACCGCATCGGGTGTGTCAGTTTATGGATACCGATACTACCAATCGTTGAATGGGATGTGGCTTTCGAGGGATCCGATCTCTGAAAAAGGAGGGCTGAATCTGTACGGTTTCGTAAGGAACAGTGGGGTTAGCGCTGTAGATTATCTTGGCTTAGATTTCATTGCCATCGGTGTTGGAAGCGTGACTCCATTGGGAATTAAACATCTGTCGCTTGAGTATTGGAAAAGCAAATGCGCTCAAGGTGTTAACTATAAATTTGATCCAGGCGAATACCAAGCAGGCGGCACTTCGATCGATGATGTTATTGATCTTCATCCTGACAATGATTGGCGCTATGTGAGCGATTCTTTAAATGGACCAATTGAATCTTCTCTCTTGATTTCCACTATCCTCCACCCAGCCGAGCAGGCGAATAACTATGTCGTGGTTGCATTTGAGCCGACGCAAGGAAGTGGCGTCGACGATCTTACGGTCGAAATCAAGTGGAACGCCATTGTCAATACCGCTCGTCAGTATCCGTATGCTGAATGGCACCCCATTGATAAAAGTTCGAGCACACAGAAATGGCCTAACAATCAATACCAACCTCTGGGGAACAATAGCAACACGTTTGTTAGGTGGGTGGCGAGTATACTGGCAATACCGATTCCGGCGAACGTTGGCTCAACGATAGGCAGAAATTCTCCGCAACGATTGAGCAATCCTCCCCTCTACATATTGGGCCCTTATCACAAGTCCGTCTCTCTATGAATATTAGAATCTTTGTATTATTTGTTGTGTGTGCTGTCGGAGTCAGTTGTGGTCCGACAAGGGAATACGAGAATCTGGGTGTCCTGACGTCATTGGATAAGCGTTATCAGTTCAAGGTCAAAAAGCCCAACTACCCAGGAAACTCGTACATGGAGTTTTCTGTTAAAGGAGTGCAGGAAAGCGTTTCTTTCACGGTAAGGGTGACAAATCTCTCTGATAATCCAATTCAGTCTCTAACGGACGACCGAACTAAAGGCTCGTTTACGAAGCCATTCTTTAAGGGCGGAAAAGTGACGGTCTTTGAGGGAACTGTTGAGGATTGGAAGGTTTTAGGAAGCCATACGCTTGTCATTGTGACAAGAGGAGAAATAGACGCGATGATTGAATTGGATTTCTCAATGAATGGGAAAGACCAAATCGAGAGGAATATTCCGGTATCGCTTTGGAGGCTTCGCCCATTGCCGTGAATGCTACCCTCGTTATCAGGGCTCCACAGATTTCATCGGCCTCAGCGTCCAACAACGCATTGAGGGTGTCCTCCACGCTTTGCCGCACCTGGCCATCCAGGTAATCCTTAATCCGTTCCTCGCTGATGTGGACGATCTTCTTATCCACAACTCCTTGCTGTTCTTCGGCTTCGGTCATTCTTCTTCTCGGTTCTACACGCCCACCTCGAAAAGTGCGAAACTATCCCTACGTTATCATTGAGCGATAATCCCCACAAGGACAACGAGTTGCGCATCCCAGGGATCTTGTTGCGCAAGAGCCGGTTGTTTGGGCTTTTCGCGTTGATCTTCAACGACTTGTGAGGAGCAGGGATCTTGTTGCGCCGAGGCGACTAAAGAACGCTTCCAGTAGCCTGGATGGGCGGCGCGCCAACGGCGATTGCGTTCGGTGTTGGCCTTGCCGCGGAAGTAGTCGCGATTGGCCGGCAATCGCTAACGCTCTGCCGCCCCTTCATCGCCCCACCCACGCAACTCAAATCAGGCGGCTAAGAGGATGAAGCTGTCGCGGTCTCCTGGGCGAGCAAGGCTTCGACGACTCCGACGATGCGTTGCTGCTTGCTGCGCGGCAACTCGCTCACGGTATCGACGATCTGCTCAAGCTTGGCTGTGCGGCCGCGCTTGCCGGGCTTTGGCGCGGAACCGAAGAGCTCACCGACCTCGACGCCGAGAGCTTCCGCAAGGCTCGTGATCTGCTCGGGCTTCAGCGCGACGTTGTAGCTCTCCCAAGCGAGGTAAGTGGGTTGCGAAACGTCCAGACGCCGCGCCATCTCACGCTGGCTGAGGCCTGCGGCCTCCCGCAGCGAGCGCAAGCGCTCGGCGAAATCCGTGTTCTCGGACTTGGTGGGACGACCGTTTTTCATGCCGGGATCATACACTCCGAAATCCGCGCTGATAGGTTCTGGTCTCATTGTGATAGGTATTGACTATCGTGAGAATGCGATTAAAAAAAAAGGAAGTCAACTTGACAGCTTTCCAGAAACCCAGCCCCGCCGCCATGAACGACCACGACCACGACCCGCCGCAAACCGTCCTCGAACTGATCGACGGGGCGGTTGCCACCGCCAAGCACGCCGCGCACTGCTGCCGCAACGAAACCGCCCGCGAACACTTCGAGTTCGCGCTGGCTTTGCTCCGTGAAAGCTGGATCGCCGAGAGCGGACAGGAGGCGCGGAGAGCGGGGCAGGTCGTCGCCGACGTGCAAAGCGCGATGAACCTTTTCGCGACCGTCTTCAACCGGAAGGAGGGAAACTGACATGGCGAGGATCCCCGACGACGACATCGCCCGCGTGAAACGCGACACCGACTTGCTCGCTCTCGTCCGCTCGCGCGGCATCGAGCTTCGCAAACACGGCAGCAAGGACTTCGTGGGCAGGTGCCCGTTCCACGACGACAACGACAGCCCCAACTTCATCGTCAGCCCGGCCAAAGGGCTTTATCATTGCATGGCCTGCGGCGCGGCGGGCAACCCGATCCAGTTCGTGGAGAAGTTCGACGGCGTGAGCTTCCGCCACGCCTTCGAGTTGCTCAACGGCGGCAAGGCCGCCTTCGAGAACGCGCCGACGAAGCGGACGAAACAGGCGACCGTTCCGAAGCTGCCGTGTCCGCTCGATCTCGACGCGGACGACGGAACGATGCTCGACCAGGTGAGCGACTACTACCACGAGCGGCTGACCCAGTCGAAACCCGCCCTCGACTACCTCGCCAGCCGCGGGCTCGATGACGAGGAGCTTGTCCGCCGCTTCCGGATCGGCTTCGCCGACCGGACGCTCGGCCTGCGGCTTCCCGAGAAGAACCGCAAGGAAGGTGCGGCAATCCGCGAACGCTTGCAGGAACTCGGCGTGTTCCGCAAGGACAGCGGCCACGAGCACTTCAACGGCTCGGTCGTCTTTCCCATCGTCAACGGCACCGGACACGTGAGGGAAATTTACGGCCGCAAGATCACCAGGGGCTTGCGGAAGGGAACGCCGAACCACCTCTATCTGCCCGGAGCGCATCACGGGATCTTCAATCCCGACGCGCTCAAAAGCCCGGAAATCATCCTCTGCGAATCGGTCATCGACGCCCTGACCTTCATCCGCCACGGGATGGAAAACGCGACCTGCATTTACGGGACGCAGGGCTTCACCGGTGAACTCTTCGAGGCGATCAAAACCGCCAACCTCGACGCGGTGCGCCTCGCTTACGATGCCGACGACAGCGGGGAAAAGGCGGCAGCGAGGGACGCCGAAAAGCTCAAAGCCATCGGTGTCGCCGTTCACCGGCTTCGGTTGCCGATGGGGGAGGACGTGAACTCGTTTGCTTTGGCCAACGGTGCCGAGGCTTTGAAAAAGGTGGTGCGCTCCGCTGAATGGCTGGGAGCCGGGGCGGCTCCCGCGCCCATGGCTGCACCTTCTTCTTTTTGGGTCTTCAGCAGAATCTGTGGGTGAAATTCCGGATTTGGATGGGCGGCTTGCTTGTTGCCACAACTTTGACCGCTATTAGGATTGGATATAACTGTTGCTGGTCAGGCTTCTAGGTGATTCGCGGTGCCTAGGCTCAATGCCTTTAGGGAAAGCTAACAATCTCCAGCAGGAACTCGCCCTCACGAGAGTCGTTTTCTGTTAGCCTAGGCCAACTCGTCACCGGTTGGCGGACTTTGCGCGGGCAACTCCTTTGTCGTCTTTTCGGTATTGCCTCCCGAACGATCAATTCTCTGACTCGCGCTACCATCTCCTGTTTTGTCTCTTCGGTCAGCAGTCCCTCGGACACTTCGAACACTGCCCATAGTGAATTCATTTTGTCGAGCGTCTTCAGGAAACTGATGCTCAACGGCTGGATGTTGCCGCTTTTCGCGGCTTCGCATCGCTCCTGCGCGATGATCGAGCAGGCCATGAGCAATGCCGCCACCTCCTGGGCCGCTGTTTCTGGCGTATGGCTATGAAGAACGTCATTCCCGCGCATGTGGAGCTTGAGTTCCTTGTAGAATATCTCGTGTTCCCAGCGCAGGGCATAGAGCTCCAGCAATTCCTGCGCCGGATACTCCTGCTCATCAATAAGCGTCGTCCATAGCCTCTCCTCGCTCCACTGTCGTGCCCCCGGCTTCCTGATCCGGCCTCGAATCTCACGGATACGGATCTCCCCTTGATTCTCCCGCGGCCCATCAGCCTTCTTTCTGGGCACCCTGATGCTGACCAGCGCGCTTCCATCGGAGAGCCTTTCAGTCTTATGGCTCTTGTTGCTGCCGCGTGCCTTCACCAACAATTCACTATGTGCCGCCCGGCATGATTTCACGAGTTCGTCGAGATACTTCCCCCAACCGTAAAGCCGGTCGACAATCAGCAGACTCCTCTTCGGCAGACTCCCGAGAAGTTCTTTGGCCAGGGTCCATTCGCCTTCTCCTTTCAGGCCGACCGTCGCCGCCTACGGGTTGTGGATGCCAAGTTCCACGAGCGCGCACATCTCTATTTTCGCAAAGGCGGCGGTCATTCTCCTGGAGGCCGCCTTGCTCATGGCAGCCAGAACCTGCGGCGTGTTCGTGACGCTCCATTTCGAGCCATCGATCCCGCACAGGCGCAGCCCCTTGTAGAAACATCCCTTGTGTACGCGTCCATCGGCGAGGACGCGGTGCAGGTATCGGCATCAGAATCTGTGGGTGAAATTCCGGATTTGAGCCGGGCGTCCATCGGCGAGGACGCGGTGCAGGTATCGGCATGGGATCGGTTGCCATGTAGAAACATCCCTTGTGTACGCGTCCATCGGCGAGGGGCTTTAACACCTGCTTCATGAGCCAAGCGAATGGCTCAAGCCCCATCCTCTGGCGCCGTTCCGAGAGCGAACTATCCTTGATCACCACCTCGAACAACTGGAACACATGGGCCGAGAAATGGCCAGCATCACTGATCACGTGATAGACCAGGGAGGCGAGAAGATCCCAAGCCGGCAGCTTGGGGTTGGGGCCGCGGCCTGGGTTCTGCAAGCGTTCGAAGCGATCGCGAACGAATCCGAAAGCATCCACCCCAATTATAACTATTATGGTAAAATGCAAAATTTATCTAAAATATTTTGGATCTTTCCCCAAAGGCATTAGCTTTAGGCCATGACCGCTGGAAGATCGAGAACGAAGGTTTTAACGAACTCGTGACATACTGGCACGCGGATCATTACTACCACCATCATCCCAGAAGCATCGTCGTCCTCTGGCTCATGCTCTCCATGGCTCACGCCGTGTTCCACTGCTTCCACAAACGCAATCTTGCGCCCGAGCAAAAAGAGAACAACACCGTGATCTATTTTGCCCGGCTGTTGGCCGCGAGTTTTCGGTTCGAGAACTGGTGGCCCCCGCCAACATAACCGTCGCGCCTGCGTCCGTCAGACTCGTGGCATGATCCAATCCATGCCGTCGGCGCAAAACCGCCGCTCGCTGGAGCCGAGCGGCGTCCGGTCCGGCCTTCGCCGCCATGCTCGAATTCCGCGAAAATCGGGCTCTCACGGGTCACTGAGAAGCCTTGCGAATCTGTTCGTAGGCTCGCAGACTTCGAATTCGCTCAGCTTCCGGCCGACCTGGCCGTTTGCGGGCCTCTCCGGAGCAGATCTTACGGAATCGCTGAACTACAATGTCTTTGCTTGTGGCGATTCGTTCCATGAGTTAAGTCCATCGGAAAATGACGGATTCGTCTTCAGATCAGCGATCCGGCGGGCGGCGATCTGCATCGAAAGGGTGGGGATTTCGCCTTGCCGCGATCATCGTCGGATTGATGCCCCTGGTGCTTCTCGAGGGGATTCTGACCATTGGCGACTGGGGAACACCGGACCCCGACGAAGATCCGTTTGTCGGCTTTGCAGGCGTCCGTCCTCTCTTCGCGTTGAACCAGGCCGGAACGCATTACACGATCGCTCCCTTGCGCCGGGACTGGTTTTATCCGGTCGAGTTCGATGCGGTGAAACAGCCGGAAACCATCCGGGTTTTCGTGGTGGGAGGATCCACCGTGGCGGGGCGGCCCTATACGGTCGAGACGGCCTTCAGCACGTGGCTCGAACTCTTTCTAAGCCACGTGGAGCCGGAGATGAACTGGGAGGTGGTGAACTGCGGGGGCGTCTCCTACGCGAGTTACCGGCTGGTACCGATCGTGGAAGAGATCGTGGAGAACTACGAGCCCGACCTCTTGATCCTTTACACGGGTCACAACGAGTTTCTCGAAGACCGCACTTACGAACATCTCAAGGATCTTCCGGTGGCGATCACTCGCCCCTACGAGATGGCCTCAAGCTTGAGACTGTTCAACCTCATGCGCTGCGCGTATTACCGCCTTTCGGGTGCGACCTCAGGGCCGGTCATGGAAGCACGCTCCATCATGCCGGCGGAGGTGGACGCGCTCCTGGAACACCAGGGCGGCATGGAGCATTACGTTCGCGACGAGGCCTGGCAGCAGTCGGTGATCGATCACTTCGAATTCAATCTGGATCGGATGTGCGGGATCGTGAACCGAGCCGGCGTTCCCATGGTCGTGATGAATCCCGCCGCCAACCTCAGCGGTGTGCGGCCCTTCAAGTCCGAACACCGTCACGACATCACGGAGGAGGAACGTGCGGAAGTGGACGGGCTTCTGCGCCAGGCGAGCGAGGCCTTTTCCCAAACGCAGACGAAACGGGCCGCTGTACTCTACCAAATGGCGATCGAGATCGACCCGCTCTATGCGGACACCTACTTTCAATTCGCGCGTCTCCTCGACTTGATCAACGATCACGGGAGCGCCTATCAGGCATACGTGAAGGCCAAAGACCTCGATGTCTGTCCGCTGCGAATGTTAGAGCCGATGCATGTGGTGTTGAGGGATGTCGTGGATCGCCACGGTGTCTCCTGGCTGGATATCAAACAAGAGATTCAAAAGATCGTGCCGTCGGGGATCTCGGGTAGCGACGAGTTTCTCGATCACGTCCATCCTAACCTGGCGGGGTACTGGTTCTTCGCCAAACAGCTGGTGGAGCACATGGCGGCCATGGGCTATCTCGTTTTGGAACCCGGGTGGTTCATGAAGGTGGGCCCTGCGGTGATCCAGCCGCACCTGAATTCGCTCCCGTCCGAATACTTCGCCGAGGGCGACATTCGCCTGGAGAATCTCCGGCAATGGGCGCGGGGACGCTCCGAGCTCGAACCGCCCGTGCCCTCGCGGAGCCGGCGTCCCGCAGACGCGCCGCCCGCGGCCGAGTAGGGCGGTCACTCGTGGCCGCCATGGGGGTGGACCTGTGCGGGCAGGAGTGTCCGCCTTTCGGGCCGACGATCGAGGCGATGGCATGCACGGCCTCAGAGGCCCAGAATCCAGTGAGCCAGGCCGAAGTAGATCAGGAGCCCCGTGGCATCGACAATCGTGGTGATGGCGGGGGAGGCCACCACGGCGGGGTCTTGGTTGGCCGCCTTGGCGAGAATGGGAAGCGCCGCTCCCAGGAGCGTGGAGGTGGCCACCTGAGCGGTGAGGGCGATGGCCACAATGAATGCCAGGTTCAGGGTGGGGATCGATTGCCCCTCCGGTCCGAGCAGCCACACGACGAGCGGAGTGACGGCCGCCACCGAAACGCCGAGGGCCATTCCCATGAAAAAGCCGATGCGCAATTCTTTCCATACGGCAGGGATGAATTCCCGGGGCGCGAACTCGCCCAAGGACATCGCGCGGATCACCGTGGTCGCCGCCTGCGCGCCGGTGTTGCCGCCTGCCGCCACGACCATCGGCATGTAGAGGGCCAGGAGGAATTGCTGATTGATCAGTTCTTCGAAGGACAGGATCACGTAACCCGATAGAATGGCGAGGAAAGCCAACCCGATGACCCACATCACGCGACGCCGCAGATGGGAAAGGACGGGTGTTTCCAAGTAGTCTGAATCCTCTTGTGTTCCCGCGATTCCGGATTGCCGCTCCAAGTCCTCGGTCGACTCTTCCTGGAGGATCTCCATGGCATCGTCATGCGTGATGACGCCGATCAGCCGATTTTCTCTGTCGATGACCGGGAGAGTCACCAGGTCGTATTTCAGCATCATGTTAGCGGCATCCTCCTGGTCGGCGTCGGAATGAACGGCCGCCAGTTCGGGCTGCATGACATCGGCGACCTTCATGTGGTGAGGGTTGAAGGTCAGGTCGCGCAAACGCACCTTTCCGAGGACGCGCCCATGGTCGTCGACCACATAGATGCGAGAGAGGATCTCCGTTTCTTCCTTCTGCTCTGCCAGGGCGGCGATGGCATCGTCCAGGGTCATGTCTTCCCGCAGAGTGGCGTAGGCCGTGGTCATCCGGCCGCCGGCGACCGTTTCCGAGTAGCGCAAAAGTTCTTCGGCGGCCCCCTTCGCCTCATCTCCGAGGAGGCTGATGTAGTGGTCGCGGTTTTCGTTTGGGACGTCCTGTAGGAAGTCCGCAAGCTCGTCATCCCACATCTCCTCCAGCGCATCCCTCTGGGCTGATTTGGGAAAGTGCTGCAGGATGAGGTCCACCAAAGGGGCGGGAAGGTGAGGGAGGATGTCCTCGAAATCGTCGCTCTTGAGCGTCTTGAGCAGGGAAGCGTGTTTTTCGGGCTCGAGCTCCTCGATTGCGTCCGCAGCATCCTGGGGAGGCATTCGGCGCAAGAGGGCCCGCAACGAATCGACCTCGCCCGTGGAAACGATGGCGAAGAAGCGTTCTTTGAGGTGTTCGACGGAAGTTTCCATCAGGGGAGAAAGGAGTGAGGAGAAAGGAGTGAGGAGAAAGGAGTGAGGAGAAAGGAGTGAGGAGAAAGGAGTGAGGAGAAAGGAGTGAGGAGAAAGGAGTGAGGAGAAAGGAGTGAGGAGAAAGGAGTGAGGAGAAAGGAGTGAGGAGAAAGTCGGCGCCCATTCCCGGCCAAGGCGGGCCGGAGTCGGGCAGCGTTGCAAGGCAACCCTAGCCACGCGGGCTCTTTGTAAACCTCGAATTGAAGGTGCGAACAGAACGTGACTTGAGTCTCTCAGGTCTTGCTGTAGGTAGTCGGCCCCATGCGTTGCAAAGCTTTTCAGGGACTCGTCCCGCACCCGGATCACGTGGAGGGTGTCGCCACCGTTCCTTACGATGTGGTCAACACCGAGGAGGCTCGCGTCCTGGCGGCTGGACGGCCCCACGATCTGCTCCACGTTGACCGTGCCGAAATCGATCTCCCGCCGGAGACCGATCCCTACAGCGACCTCGTCTACAAGACCGCGCGCCAGTGTTTCGAGCGGCTCCAGAAGGAAGGTGTCCTCCAGCGCGAAGAAGCGCCCTCCGTCTACGTCTACGAGCAGATCATGGGTGACCACTGGCAAACGGGCGTCGCGCTGGCCTGTCACATTGACGACTACGGCGACAATCTCATTCGCAAGCACGAGAAGACCCGCCCGGTCAAGGAAGACGATCGGACGCGGCTCGTGGACACGCTCTCGGCGCACACGGGGCCAATTTTTCTCACCTACAAGGATCGCTCGGGGGTCGACACACTGGTGGAGGAGGTGCAGTCCAGGGAAACGCCGGTCTACGACATCACCGACGAGAGGCAAGTCCGGCACCGCGTGTGGCGGGTCAAGGATTGCGGGGCTTTGCTAGACGAGTTTGGCGAAATCCCGCTCAGTTACGTGGCCGATGGACACCACCGGAGCGCCAGTGCCTGGCGAGTGGGTTCTGAGCGGCGTGCCGCCAATCCACAACACACTGGTGAAGAGGCTTACAACTGGTTTCTCGGCGTGATGTTTCCCGCCAGTCAGCTGAAAATCCTCGGATACCACCGCGTGGTGAAGGATCTCGCCGGGATGAGCCCGGAAGCCTTTTTGGAGAGACTTCGCCCGGTCGCCACGGTGAACTCGAACGGACAAAAGGATCCCCTTCGCCCGGGGGAAACCTGCCTTTACCTGGCCGGGCAGTGGCACACGGTGATCTGGCCCGACGTGACGTCGGAGAGCTTGATCGAAAAACTCGATGTCAGTGTGCTGCAAGACCGGGTTCTCGATCCGATTCTTGGCATCCAGGATGTGCGCACGGACAGCCGCATCGATTTCGTGGGGGGCATTCGGGGCGCTGGCGCGTTGGAAGAGCGGGTGGATTCCGGGGATTGGGCGGTGGCGTTTTCCATGTATCCAGTGACCGTGGAGCAGTTGATGGAAATTGTGGATGCCGATGAGATCATGCCTCCGAAGAGCACGTGGTTTGAGCCGAAACTTCGCTCCGGTTTGTTTGTTTACACTCTCGATTGACTGACTGAATGAAATTGCAGGGAGAGCCCTGATCCGAAACGCAACCCCTTGATCGTCGAAATTGATGCCGGAAAGCCGTGCCCGACAGCGAAAACACTTGGCCACCGACATGGCGCGATTGGAGCGGAGGCTTCGCCAGCTCTGCCGCGACCGGCTGACGCCAGGCGAGAAGGCACGTTTGCGGGTGTTGGATCTTGCCTGTGGCGAGTGCTTCGAGGCGGAGATGTTGTCTCGCTTTCTACGACGAATTGCCGTCGAGGAGGGGCGCGGTCCCGAGGACTTGCAGGTCGAATTCGTGGGAGCCGACATTCGGGAGAGGGAAATCGGGCGGGCTGCCGAGCGATGTGGTTCGGGCATCGAGGGCGTGGATTTTCGTTTTCTGGTCAAAGATGGTCAAAAACTCAGGGGGGATGGCGAAGTGGGCGAAGACTTCGATTTCGTTTTTGTCCGGCATCAGAATTTCTATCTGGGTGGGCAGGAATGGCATCGGCTCTTCGAAGAAAGCCTTGAGAAACTGGCACCGAAAGGGAAGCTGGTGATCACCTCCTACTTCGATCGCGAACATGCCCTGGCTACCAACGCCATTCAACGTGTCGGGGGAGAGCTGATCGAGGATCTGGCAAATCGCGAGGCTCGAGCGTTACCGACCGAGGGCAAGTTCGTGGACAAGCGCCTGGCGATTTTTCGGCGTGGGAAGGGAAGCCAAGGAATCGGTTAGAGACCGCTGATCTTCAGAGGGCACCGTTGAGTGCCGTTGTGCCCTAGACCGCTTCGCGAGGGAAACGGGGAGGGGGTGTTTGGGGCGGCTCACTCTAACCACGACGGTCCTTGGCGTCCAGGGCGAGATCGATCGAGCGGCTGGAGTGGGTGAGTGCTCCTACCGAAAGATACTGGACGCCCGTCTCCGCGACAGCCTGGGCGTTCTCAAGGGTGATTCCGCCGCTCGCTTCCAAGGGGATTCCGCGATTCTTGGCCATTTCCACCGCCTGACGCAATTCGCCGAGTCCCATGTTGTCCAAGAGCAAGTAATCCACGCCGCGAAGGGTGAGAAAGCCTTCGACCTGTTCCAGAGTATCCGCCTCGATCTCCACTTCGACCTCCGGATGATCCGCGCGAAGAGCGTCAATCCGCACTTGAAGGGTCGCGAGTGCTGAGCCGGAGGCCAGATGATTGTCTTTGATCATCACACGGTCGTAGAGTCCCAGGCGATGGTTCCGCCCACCGCCGTGCCTTACGGCGGCCTTTTCCAGGTGACGCCATCCGGGCGTGGTCTTGCGGGTGTCGAGGATCGTCGTCCCTGTTCCGGAAACCGCCTCGACGTAGCGGGCCGTGAGGGTCGCGACGCCCGAGAGACGTTGAGCGAAGTTCAAGGCCGTGCGCTCGGCAGTGAGAATGGAGCGACTCCGTCCGACGATTTCCAGGAGGGGGCGGGTATTGATTTCCGATGGGGCGACGGTGGATCCTGAGCGACATTGGCTGCGGATTTCGAGGCTGGGATCCACCGTGAGAAAAACCTGGGAAGCGATCTCGATTCCCGAGAGCGTGCAGGGTTCTCGGGCCACCATTTGCACCCTGGATTGGGCCTTCGCCTCGACGAAGTATTGCGAAGTCAGGTCTCCGGCCTCGCCCAAATCCTCCGCGAGAGCTTGATCGATGAGCGGCTGCCAGTCTGGAGAAGTCATGGTGAATAATGGAAAGGCGAGGACACGTCGAAGTTGATATTGAGCGATGCCCAACGTTTGTAAATGGATTCTCCTCCCAGCATGCGCTGAACCTTCATGATTCGATTCCCCTGGTCCACTCCCCGATACCGTCATCTTAAACGACGCCGCCGGCGAGGTCTTTGGCTGCTTCTCTTGAGCTTGGGGATGGTCTCGGCCGTGCTCGTGCTGGCCGTGCTGGGGTTCACCCTGCGTTACGCCCACCTGGCCAAGCAATTTGACCTCGGAGAGCTGGGAAAGATGCCCGAGCGGACAATGGTCTACGACGTCAAGGGACAATTGATAGGGCGGCTGCACGGGATGAATCGCATCGTCGTTCCCCTGGACGAAACTTCCCGCCACTTCCTGGACGCCCTGTTGGCGAGGGAAGACAGCAGTTTTTTCGATCACCGGGGGGTCGACTCGTGTGCCCGGCATGGGCCTTAACTAATGACATGAAACGATGACATCGGAGCTGATGAGAGTAACCGTAGCTGAACCGCAAGGCGACGCCCGCGAGGGTGGAGCTGAAGGAAGCGGCAGGCAAATCCGCGGCCATAGGAACACGAACCGGCAGCGAGCGTGCTAGTAAACGCGAAGCCCAAAGCTCATCAAGACACAGCAAGTAGAGCCGGATGGGATGCGGAGAAAGTTAACCCCAGCGTTTCATAAAATGGCCAGTCAGGCCATCATGTAGTAGGCGATTTCTTCTTCGACGGCCTGATTGTCTCCGAGTGTCAATGTGAGTCGACCTTGAGGGCGAGTCAGACGTCCGGCACGTTGGATGATTTTGCGGCGAATCGTGCCGAGTCCTTCAAAGATCCACTCCGCAGCCCTTTTGGGGGACGATTTGCGTGACCGCTCCGCAGATCGCATCTGCATCTCGCGTGTGAGATTGTGGGTGAGGATACTGGCCAAAAGGAAAGCTTCGTTGGCGGCACGTCGCTTGGCCGGAATATAGTCCATCTGGGCCTGGCTCTTGGCTTCGCCAAAAATCTTCTCCTGAGAGCCACGCCCTTCATGAAATTTCACCACATGAGCGGCCGTGTTTGTCTTGTTGGTGATGATCGCCTTGTATTCATAGTTCTCCTCGACTGGTTCGAAAAGATCCAGTTGGAGCGGTCCTTTGCGCTGAGTGCGCCTCATGGTTCGAATGCACAAAATGCCCGCTTTGCGCGCCCAACTTTTTGGCTTCCAGCGGATTTCGAAGTGATGAGTTTTTCCCTCTCCGCCTCGGGTTCGGGACCAGCGACGGCGCTTCTCGATGATGCCCTTGAGTTCCACGAGCCGCTCGAAAGGCACCGAGAACGTATATTCCAGGCCAAGGATCTTTGCCTCTGAAACCATCTGATCGCTGAAAAACGCGCTGTCGGCGCGCAACTCGATCTGCACATCAGGCAGCACCTTGCAAATCTTTTCCACGCAGTAGCGAAGAAATTCCACCGCGCCATTGGAGTCATGGACGTTGCCGCTTCGATGAAGGTAATCGAGAATCTGTCCGGTTTGGGAGATCGTCGCGAGCGGCGGATAATAACTGCGCTCGCCTTTTTTCTTCTTGTTAAATCCCACAGCCGTCCCTTCCGCATGGCGACTCGTGCTCTGCACGCTTCCGTCCAAATCAAGCGTGATGCGTTTGATTCCCTCCTCCTGAAGTCGCGACAGGCAAACGAAATGATTCATCTCCCTCATCCTCTCAAGGCTTTGACAATCGACCTCTCCCAACATCCGGCTCATCGTTGGGACACTGGGCAATTGGTGCATCCCCAAAACCTGTCGTACAAGGGGATCATCTCGGTAGTACTCCAAATCGCGAAGCATCCGGTAGCCCAGTATAAGATGCACGATAAGACACATGAAAACCTTGTGGAACTTGTAGAAGCGGGACATGCGTCGATCCAGTGGATCAAAGCACTGCTGAAGCTTCCCCTCCAGATCCAATTCCTGAAAGAGCTTCTGAAAGATAACGAGACCGCCGAAAGAGGTCAGTTCTTGATCTTCAAATTTGATCGCCGGAATCGTTCTGGACTTTGCATGAATCGTACGTCGTGCTACTCTCACTGTAGGTGGCTTTTGGGTTGAAGTGTTTGGTGTTTTGGTAGATTCCAAATCAACCTTATCCCAAAGGCCCCTGCCACTATTTTCTTGGGATTCTTGCCCCGATTTATGAAACTATGGGGTTAAGGACCTTACCCGGGGAGATCTCTCCTGTGAGAGCAGGAGAGAAGTCAGCAGAAGCCATAGTAGCAGAGAGCAGAGCCGGGGGCTGGAAGAAGCCCGTGGAAACTGTGAAACCGGAAAACGCTCTCCTGTGAAGGGCGGAAGGAACCAACAGCAGCGCTCTACGGAGCATTGCACCCCAGGGCAGAATACGCCCCGACGTCAGCAGGACGTACGGACAAAGGATCCCGAATTCCTGCGCGAACCCAAAGAGCCCACGCGATGCAGTCGCGGCAAGCCCTGCGGAGAGAGGAACTCCTGGAGGTGCGCGTGAACCGCGAACGGACAGCAAAGCTGGAGGGACTGATGGAGAAGGCCATCAGGTCGGGAAACTGGGGAGCCGCCCTTTATGCCGTTGAGCGTAATGACGGGGCACCCGGCCCCGACGGCATGAGGGCCGACGAACTCAGAGCACACCTCGCCATCCATGGCGAAGTGATCAAGAAGAGGCTGCTAGAGGGCAGCTACAAGCCCGGCGCTGCAAAGCGTCGAGACATCCCCAAGCCCAGCGGCGGAACCCGCCCGCTGAGCATCCCAAACGTGCAAGATCGCTTCGTGCAGCAACTTCTGCTCGGGGTGCTCCGGCCGGTGTTCGAACCCCGTTTCAGCGAAAGCAGTTACGGATTTCGTCCCGGACGCAGCGCCCACGATGCGGTGGAAGCCGCCCAGAGCTTTGCCCGGGAGGGGTTTACCCACGTCGTCGACATGGACATTACCAAGTTCTTCGACAAGGTGAACCACGACATCCTGATGAGTAAAATTGGGACCGTGATAGGGGACAAAGCCGTGATGAAACTCATCGGCAAATACCTGCGAGCCGGGGTGGTGATGCCCGACGGGTTAAAGGTCAGCAGCGAAGAAGGAACGCCGCAAGGCGGCCCGCTTTCGCCGCTACTGGCCAATATCTACCTCGACGCACTGAACAAGGAGCTGGAGAAACGCGGACTGCGATTCGCCCGCTACGCCGATGACTGCGACATTTACGTAAAGAGCCAAGCCGCCGCGGAGCGTGTGCTTGCCAGCCTCACTGGCTGGATCAAGCGCCACCTCCGGCTGGAGGTCAGCGAGAGCAAAAGCGGGGTGGGGAGGCCTTGGGAACGGAAGTTCCTGGGGTTCATCATCACCAGCGCGCTGCTCATCGGGATTGCTCCTGCAAGCCTCACCCGGTTTGAAGACCGCGTGAGAGAACTCTGGAACGCCCGGCAACCACTGACCAGCGAGCAACTGCGCGATCAATGGCGAAGTTACGTGAACGGCTGGTGGGGCTACTACCGGCGCTGCGAATGGCGACGGGGCATCTACCGGAAAGAACCGTGGATCCGTCGCCACATTCGCAAATGCTTCTGGCAACGTTGGCATAAAAGCAAGGGACGGGAATCCGCCCTGCGCCGACTCGGCCTACCGCCGACTCGGCCTACCGCCGACTCGGCCTACCGCCGAGTCGAGCCATCGTCGGGAGGAGCAGTCGTGGAGCGTGGCGCATGGCGGGCAACCCTGTCATGCACGAAGCCCTCAACAACCGAACTCTGAGACGCTACGGGTTCCTGATGCCATCAGACCTCAAGAGTTAAGACCAAATGGATCCAATCGCCGGATGCGGTCCCGCATGTCCGGTGGTGTGGGAGGGGCGGCAGGCGCAATCCTGCCGCCTCGACCCGATCTGCGGAGTGGCCCGTGCACTCGTTCGCAATTTGCGAGACATGGATTTCGTGCAGGGAGCCAGCACGATCTCGATGCAGCTGGCCAGAAACACAGCGATTCCGTAAGATAGGCGGCTGAGGCGGCTCAAGCCCTGTATTTTTGGGTAATTCGGATCGGCAGCGCCCATTTTTGACCCCATGGCAAATTCGCATTCGTTATTTCATCTTTTTTAAGCTTGTTTCTGTAATAGTCTTATATTACAGTGCGCCGAACGAGCCGACCTTCATGCCAAGCAGAAACTCCCTGCCCCCCACCGAACGCCAGATTCGCAGCCGCCTCCGCCAGCTCCTCGACCAGGCCGAAGGCTTCCTTCACGGCTCGCCCATCGAACTCTCTCGTAAATGCGGCAAGCCCACTTGCCGTTGCGCTTCCGACGACTCCTTGCGCCATCGCTCCTTGGCCATCGGTCAGACTCGCAAGGGCAAGACCACCATGCTGCACGTCCCCAGACCGTTGGAAGCTCAGGCGAGACGCTGGATCGATGATTTCCAGAAGGCGAATGCTCTGCTGGAAGCCCTCGACGAGCAGGGGCGCCTCCGACTCGAGGAGGCAAAAACCAAGGCCAGAGCGGCGAGTAGTTCCGCCAAGAAGAAGGGCAAGACCGGTAAGAAATCAGCCGGCAAAGCCAAGTCCGGGCGCAATTCTCCACCAAAAAAGAAGCGACCATTCTCACGCGACTACTAACTTACGCGGACAAGATTTTCAGCCTCCGCCAACAGTGGAGGCTGCGGGTGCGTGACTCTCGTCCCAAACCACAGATTCCCACTCGAGTTTTCCCGGCAGCATTCTTCGCCATGTTCTGCTGCCGGTTACCAAGCTTCAACGAACTCGAGCAACACCGGAACAAGAGCAGCTGGACCCGTTGGCTCGGTAATCACCGTTTGCCCAGCGCCGACGAACTGGCGTATGTCTCCGAGCGCATCGAGCCTGACAGTGTGCGAGGGTGTCTCGGACACATTTACTTCTGCCTCAAACGCAACAAAATCCTTGCCCCACAGCGCGGTTGGATGCTTGCCGCCGTCGATGGTCACGAAACTCACTGTAGCTACAAACGTTGTTGTCCAAAGTGTCTCCAACGCCGGATCGCCGTCGGAGACGAGGTCAAAACACAGTTCTACCACCGCTTGGTCGCGTTTCAGATTATCTGTGAGGATTTTCAATTGCTCGCGAGTGAGAAGTTCTGTAACTGGATCATCATGCGGCGAAGCGTGAACCTTCGGAGCGAGTGAAGTCTATTTTATCAAGGATGAATTTTCGGAACGCTGAACCTTTTCCGCCGTGGTGCAAAAATCCAGGCAGCGTGTTTTTCAAGGCGGCTGAGACAATCATTTCCGAAGGCAGCACGTCTGGGCGGATGGTTCGGATCCAGGTTCCAAAGTGTTTCCAGACCAGACCGTCACATGTCATGGCAAGGTACTGTAACATGCCCTGAGCGATCATGCCGGTCTGCACAAACACATGATATGCGTGCATCTTTCTCTGCACCTGTCTGCGATATTTCTCGGTAGTCCGGTGGAGGTATTGGTTACCATTGCGACGCTTGAGCGGTCGCATAGCGGCCATCCAGAAATGGTATCCGAATGAGCCGACCGAATGCACCGCTTGCTTGAAAGCGACTTCGATCTTGAAACGCAAACTGTAGAGCAAGATGATCTCCTGAGCTTCCATGGTGAGGTCGGTAGACAAGAGGATGATCCGCCCTCTCGTGGGATGATCGACGAGAATGAAGCGGACCATCGCCCCGGCGGGCTTCCACAACAGATCCACCGACTTGAACCGGACAGAGATGTTTCTCTCCCCATATACGGGACTGGGAACGGAACTGAAGCCGCCCGTTCCAAAGACATTCTGGAGCTTCACCGCAGCGCCATACTTTTTCGGTCGTCCGCGTTTGCGTTTGCGTGGCACTGCCGCAGGCCGAAAGCCGGTTGTCGTGCGTCGAACCCTCGTGACCAGCACACCGGAACGCCCCTTGGTGCTCCGGATCACCTTTCCGTTGGCGTAGTAGGCGTCGGCCAGCAAGACGAACTCCTGACCTCTACAGACGGATGCGAGCATCTCGTTGGCCTTGTCGATCAAGGTTCTCCTGTCGCGGTTTGAAGTGACGATACCTTCGTGAATGCGTGCACAGACCGGAACGCAGAAGAAGTATCCGCCAACCTGACAGAGCACGCCGAAGGCCTGAAAGGAATGGCTCATGATGAAGTGAGGCTTGGAATTGGACTCGGACTGTTGATGCAGATACTTCACCGCAGGCATCTTGCGGCCCTCCTTGGACTTCTTGATGCCGTCGAGAACCAGGACGGGGCGACAACCGATCTTGTAGACAGGGAAGTGCTTGATCACGATGGCGAACCAAAGTTCTGCAAGCCGGTCCGTCTTCACGGCATTGCTGTGGAAGAAATGGAGTAAGTGCTCATAGAAGTGTTCTGACAAACCGAGAGCGCGGACGAAACTGGAAACCCCGAGGAGGTCATTGCGCACGGAGAAAGCGGCCAAGACGAGCAGAAACCAGAGAAAGGTGCGGGCTCTCGAGAAAGCGGGTCGCAGAAAACAGACGATATTCCACCAAGAAATCCAGAGATCCATAACAAATGATTTGATTTTCCTAGACATTCGCATATATAAGGTAATGACCATGAAAAAGATCAGATCACTGAAAAAAGAGTCCAGAAACTTGCGGCAAAGTTAGCTGCAATCGGGCCAATGCGGCCTGGGAGCATCAGCAAGCAATACCGAGATCGACAACGCCAGCGCGGCGTGTATTACCAACTGAGCTACACGCATAAGATGAGGAGCCGGACTGAACACGTCTGGCCAGACCACGTGAAGGGACTACGAAAAGAAACAGAGGAGTACAAGAAATTCAAGAAACTGACCACCGAACTGATCGATCTGAGCATTGAACTATCCAAGGCGAAGATCGCTCTATTACGCAGTCAGACAGACACGCCAGGCAAAGAGAAACCGGTCTGAGAACTTCCCACTCACGAGGTAGTCGAGTGAGGAATGTTTCCGTTTGGTATTGTAGTACGATTCGATGTAGTCAAATAGTTCGGTCCGGGCGTCTTCTTCGTTGATGAAACAGCCACCTCGGATCATCTCCGCCTTCAAAGTGCCGATCATTGATTCGGTCCAGGCGTTGTGATAGGGATTACCTCTAGCTGACATGCTTTGCAGCATCCCGGCTTGAGATAACACTTTGCAAAAAGCGCGGCTTCCATACTGACTTCCTCGGTCGCTGTGAAAGATTCTGCCAGGCTTCTTAGGAGTCGAAGCCAGGGCCATCTCCAGTGCATGGACCACGAGCTCGGCTCGCATGTGATCTGCGAGCGCCCACCCGACCACTCGCCTCGAATAGAGGTCGATTACGACAGCGAGGTAGAGCCAGCCATCTGCAGTGCGTATGTGCGTGATATCGCCAGCCCAAACTTGGTTGGGCTTCTCAGGTTTCGGTTGGTTTTCCAACAGATTCTGCGAGGGCTTGTCGGCCCGGCCATCGCTGGTTTTGGGCACGAATTTTCTGGGCTGAATTGCACGTAACTCTCTCTCTGCCATGAGTCTACGCACGCGATCTAATGAGCATTGGATCTCCATGTCGCGAAGCTCCTGATAAATTCTGCGATGGCCATAGCGCCCGCGGTGTTCCCGGAAGATCTTCTCGATGACATCACCAATTTCCTGGTCACTTTGCTGAGTCGGTGTCGGCTTTGCAGCATGATAGTAGCTGCTTCGCGGCAAATTCAAGGTGGCGCAGATTTGGCGGACACTATGCCCGGTTACCTGATGTATCGACCCAATCATTTCGCGGGTTTCGGCTGGGGAGAGGTCCCTAGGATGAGAGCGGCTTTTTTTAAAATGTCGTTCTCGACCTTGAGTTGTGAGAGCTCGCGTCGGCTTCGGCCCTTCACGTCTCCAGCGATATAGGAGATCGGTGCTGATGCCGAGATCCGCAGCCACGTCGGATACGGGCTTTCCGATTTCCAAGAGTTGGACTGCTTGCGCCTTGAATTCGTCAGTGTATCTCTTTCTGGTTTTCATGGTCAGAGTATGGGAGTTGCTTAACGGGTGGTCCAGAAATCTACCACACCTCAGGGGCGACAACCGATCTTGTAGACAGGGAAGTGCTTGATCACGATGGCGAACCAAAGTTCTGCAAGCCGGTCCGTCTTCACGGCATTGCTGTGGAAGAAATGGAGTAAGTGCTCATAGGAGTGTTCTGACAAACCGAGAGCGCGGACGAAACTGGAAACCCCGAGGAGGTCATTGCGCACGGAGAAAGCGGCCAAGACGAGCAGAAACCAGAGAAAGGTGCGGGCTCTCGAGAAAGCGGGTCGCAGAAGACAGACGATATTCCACCAAGAAATCCAGAGATCCATAACAAATGATTTGATTTTCCTAGACATTCGCATATATAAGCTAATGACCATGAAAAAGATCAGATCACTGAAAAAAGAGTCCAGAAACTTGCGGCAAAGTTAGCTGCAATCGGGCCAATGCGGCCTGGGAGCATCAGCAAGCAATACCGAGATCGACAACGCCAGCGCGGCGTGTATTACCAACTGAGCTACACGCATGAGATGAGGAGCCGGACTGAACACGTCTGGCCAGACCACGTGAAGGGACTACGAAAAGAAACAGAGGAGTACAAGAAATTCAAGAAACTGACCACCGAACTGATCGATCTGAGCATTGAACTATCCAAGGCGAAGATCGCTCTATTACGCAGTCAGACAGACACGCCAGGCAAAGAGAAACCGGTCTGAGAACTTCCCACTCACGAGTCAATTGCTTCTCGACGTGGAAATGCTTGAGCCTGGTGGAAGACGGAGATCCTGGAGACGACGAAGTCGCTGCGGCTATACGGCTGATAACTCGCGTCCTTAAGGACCACCCCACGCTGCTTTGACGTGCTCACTGCCGATGCGCTCGCTCTACCTGCGTCCCTCCGTGATC
>CBDBEZ010000121.1:0-41069 GCA_965204485.1 Verrucomicrobiales bacterium | reverse complement strand
CCGCAATCAGGAGATCATGAACCACGCCATCTACTACGCGATTGGTCTTCCGATAGGCAGCGGGCCGGTGGAAGCTGCCTGCAAGACCATCGTCAAGGCCCGGATGTGCCAAAGCGGCATGCGATGGAATCGGGAAAGCGGCGGCAACGTGCTCAATCTCCGCGTCATCAAGCAATCCGGCCAGTGGGACCAGGTGTGGCACCGCTACCAGGAAGAAGCTTGGGACCTGCGCGCCGCCTAAGGTGCAGGATCCGCGATTTCACCCCTGCCGAAGTCGTCGATCGCATCGCTCAGGAGGGGCCCTGCGGCGTGGTGGTGGCGGGGTTGTCGCCGGACGAATCGTGGGCTCCACGGTCCGGTGAAAGCGGTCCGATGGAAGAGTCCGTATTGAAAGCGTGATAAAGGCGATCAGGTTCCATTGCGTCTCTTTGGGGGCCTTTGAAACGATGTAACTGATTAGCGCATCTAACAAGCTCTTGACAGCTTCGATAATTAAGATATCTTAACCATTGATGTCGTCCGATTCTCTTGAATCGCTCCCCACGAGAGAACTGATCCGGCTCGTCCGTGATCTACGGGAGCGGTTTGCTCAGTTGGAGGCGGAGAATCTCAAGCTTCGCGAGGAAGATCGAAGACTGCGCAAAGAATTGGATGAGTTGAAGCGCAAGCAGAACAGATCGGCGGCTCCGTTCTCAAAGGGAAAACCCGAGGCCAACCCGAAAAGACCGGGAGGCAAGCCGGGCCAAGGGTCCTTCCGGCGGCGGGAGGAACCGGAGATTGGGCCGGATGACAATGTTCGAAGCATGGAAGCCCGATTGCCCAAGGGGCGATCGTCAAATTGTCCTCGATGCGGAGGCAGGCTTGGAACTCGTCTGGAGACGGCAAGCACGGTCGATGTGCCGGAAAAGATTGCCCGAGACATATCGATCTGGAAAGTGGAAGTCGAAGAATGCAGTTGTGGCTACTGCGCGAGAGGAACTCACCGGGACTTGCCGCTCGACCAACACGGGGCCACCGCTCACCGTGTGGGTCCCAGGGTTCGGTCGTTTGGACTGGCTCTGCACTATCACTTCGGGGTGACTCTACGCAAAGTCCTTCCGATTGTTCGCGAGATTTGCGGCATTGATCTCAGCCAGAGCGCCCTGACACAAGACGCCCTGAAATTGGGAAACGGCGATGGAGCGATCAGCCGAGAAGCGGAGCGAATCAAAGCAGCCATCCAGCAATCCGATGACGTCAACACGGATGATACGGGATGGCGAACGGGGGCAAGACGAGTTGCCTGATGGGATTCGTGAGCCGCCAGGAGAATGCGGTGTATTTTCAGATTCGATCACGCCACCGAGCCGAAGAAGTGGCCGAAGTCATTACGGCGGCCTGTGAGTGTGTGCTTGGAACCGATCGGTTCCGGAGCTACGACGCGGAGCGATTTTCGCAGATGGACATGCAAAAGTGCATGAGCCATATTGTGAAGAATCTCTCTGAAGTTCTGGAGAAGAAGCGAGGGCGGGCACGAAGTTTCTGCGAGGGACTGAAGAATTCGCTTCGACAGTGTCTGAGGCTTTGGCAGCAGTACCACAACGGCGAGTCGACTTTAAACCAATACGAGGAAGAGAGCTTGAAAAAGATCTATGAACTCGATCATTACCTGCGAGACCGGACGCTCAAAAATCCCGACAACCAACGCATGCTCAATGAGCTTGGCCGGCACTTTGACCAAGGGAATTTAACGATGTTCCTGGAGGATCCGGAGGTAGAGCCGACCAACAACATCGCCGAGCGGATGCTCAGGCCGGCGATCGTCGCCCGCAAGGTGTCGCAATGTTCCAAGACGGAGCGGGGAGCCAATGCCTACGCGGCATTCGAGAGTGTGCTCTCGACTCTCTCGCTGCGAGGAGCGAGTTCCGTATTCAAGTCGCTTGCCAAAATCATCGCAGGCGAGCGTACCCTTGCATGAGATGCCTGTGGCGTTTGCTGGTTAGGAGCGCTAATCAGTTACGAAACGATGAATGTTACCGTGAAGCCTCACTCTTCCGTATCGGGCCCATGCGATCGCCCTGCACCGGGCACTTTGCACGATTGGAGTTTGCAGGGAGCAAGCGAACCGGGGTGGGTGCCAGCCATTTTCCCCGGCAGATCGGGGCGTGATGAGTTGGCACGCTTGCTGCGATGAGAAGGGGTATGAAGAAGTCGTCTGTGGTTTTCGTTCGGTGGAAGTTGACGAATCTTTCGTGACGGAGACCCGAGGACTTATGCGAGAGGCTACCTTTGATTTGATTTCAAGTAGGTGATCGTTGGGAGGATCTGAGATTGTTTCCTCTGCGATCGCTCGAAAACCCGTCTCCCAGGACAAAAGAAGGATAACATCAACCCGACAAAACCACAATGAGTGAGAAACACGAGAGTGAGACAGGAGAACTGAGCGCGAGCCGTGCGGCGGAGATTGCGCGGACTCAGCTATTCGAACCCGCGAAGGCGGCAGTTGGCAACGCGCTCTAGGAAGGCGAGAGACTGGCCCGCCGTCAAGGCGAGCAGTTGGAGGATTGGGTGAGGAAGCAACCCCTGGTGGCCGTGGGAGCGGCCTTTGGGTTAGGGCTTTTGGCGACGATGGTCGTGCGCCTTCGTCAATGAACGGGGCCCAAAGGAATGTGAAGAACAATCGGTCCGTGGATTTGAAACTCTTCGAGCGAACTCGCCCGAGCCCTTCCTTGGTCGAGGCACTACGGCAGTTGCCAGCTAATGTGGCCGAGTATGTCGAGGCTCGTTACCGGCTCGTTACCGGCTCGTTCGCAAGGAGTTTGAGGTGGCTGCGAGCCGACTGGGTGTGGTCGCGCTGCTCATGAGTATCGCGACCATTCTTGCCGCGTTTGGCTACACATTGCTTCTCCTCTTGCAGGTGCAGTTCCTGGCTGTGAAATGGTTCGAGGGAAGGTACATGGGACCTCTGGCGATTGTTGCCGTTCTTCACCTGACCGGGGCGGGCGTTTTGGCGTGGATGGTCTGGAAGCGGTGGATTTCTCTGCGTCATCAGGATGAGGGGGTGGAAAGCTTGGGAGCCAACTCTTCGCTCGGCAGTAAGCAGTCTGGGCCTGAAGCTACGTAAAAAACGAAGGATCGTTTCAACGAAGATATGAATCAAGAAGACAGCACACTGGAAGATGTCAAATAAGATGTCAGTGAATGCCGGGAACGCATCGAGGAAGATTGGCAGCAAATTCGCTCTGCCATCGATCCGCGAGACAAGGCTGAGCAGTGGATTCGCCAAAACCCTTTGGTGGCGGTGAGCGCCTCAGCCCTCGCTGGCGTGATTTCCGGCATCGCCTTCCTTCCCAAGAGCCGGCGAAGCCCGTTGGGAGTGGCGCTGGGCGGGGTTTGCAGCCTGGCCTATCGCGGGCTCCTCATGGCGGCGACGCCGGTGGTCGCTCAGCGGATCACGGAAGCGGCGGCGCCTGAGAGGCGACCCCGTTTGAATGGAGGCGGCGAGGGCAGCGACCTCGAATTTCCGGATGATTTGAATGCGAAGCATCGTGCGGTCTCGCACGACTGGGAATAGGGGTTTCGCTTGACTCGAGAGTCATCATGATGCTCCGGCATGACCTGGTCTGGTATTTGTTCGATGTGTGCCTCGAAACACCGTGATTTGCCGCCTCGCTCACGCATCGGATTTCCATCGCCAATGAGAAAAAACCATTCCGGTGCTTGTCTGAGTGGCCTTGGTGGAGGGTTCACAGCCCGCCAAAGCGGCGCTGGCGACGGGAGTATTCCTCGACGGCGGCGAAGAAGTCTTCGCGTTTGAAATCGGGCCAGAACTTGGAGGAAATGACGATCTCGGCGTAGCTGATCTGCCAGAGGAGAAAGTTCGAAAGGCGCATTTCGCCCGAAGTGCGGATGAGGAGGTCGGGATCGGGGTAGTAGCGCGTGTAGAGATGCTTGCTGAAAATCTCTGGATCCAGCATGGCTTCGTCCAGGAGTCCCTCACGAACATGCCGGAGCACGCTCTTCACACCGTCGATGATTTCCTCGCGCCCGCCGTAGTTCAATGCGAGGATCAAATTGAGGCCGTCGTTGCCGGCGGTCCGTTTGATGGCCTCGTGCAGGGCTTCCTGGCTGGCCTTTGGCAGGTTGGAGAGACGTCCGATGGCATGGAGCCGAATGTTGTTCGTTTCCATCTCCTTGGTCTGCGTCTTCAGGAATCGCTCCAGAAGATTCATGAGGGCCTTGATCTCCGAAGCCGGTCGTTTCCAGTTCTCCGAGGAAAAGGCGTAGAGGGTGAGATAGCGGATTCCGAGATCGCCGCAAGCTTCGGCGCAGGCCCGGACGGTTTCGGCTCCGGCCCGATGGCCGTCGGTGCGCGGCTTGCCGCGTTCCCGGGCCCAGCGACCATTGCCATCCATGATGATCGCGACGTGCCGGGGCACGTTGGCCAATTCGGGCGGCGCCGAACGCGGTGGAGGATCCTTGCTCATGCCGCTCGCGCCGTCGGTTTAGCCGCTCGGCTGCCCGTCCGGGCAGACAAAAGTCTGACGACGGTCGGGGCCCACACTGACGATGCCGATCGGTGTCTCGGTGATCTCCGCGATTCGATCGAGGTAGGCGCGCGCGGGTGAGGGAAGATCGGCCAGGGATTGGGCGCGGGAAATGTCTTCCCGCCAACCGGGCAAGTCTTCGTAGACCGGGCGGCAGCGCTCCCAGTCCTCGGCATCGATGGGAGGCAAGTCGAGCCGTTCGCCGTCCATTTCGTAGGCGACGCAAAGGCGGACCTGGTCGAGGCCGTCGAGGCCGTCGAGGCCGTCGAGGCCGTCGAGATTGGTGATGGCCAGCTTGGTCAGGCCGTTGACCATGGTGGTGAAACGAAGCATGACGGCATCCAGCCACCCGCATCGGCGTTTCCGGCCCGTCGTGGCTCCGAACTCCCGGCCCATGTCGTGGAGGCGCTGGGAAAAGGCTTCGCTCTCCGTGACACAGGGCCCGGAACCCACGCGCGTGGTGTAAGCCTTGCAAATGCCGATCACCTCGTCGATTCGGATTGGGGAGACGCCCGAGCCCGTGCAGGCGCCGCCTGCGGTGGTGTTGGAGGAGGTGACGTAGGGATAGGTGCCGTGGTCGATGTCGAGGTAAGCGCCTTGAGCTCCCTCGAAGAGCAGCTGTTTTCCCGAGCGCATGGCGTCGTGCAGAAAGGCCACCGTGTTCACCACGTGAGGGCGGAGACGTTCACCGGCCCTGAGATAGGTTTCGAGCGTTTCCTCGGGGGATGGGAGATCAATCTCCGCCGCGTCGAGAGTGCCCTCCAATTGTTCCAGTCGGGCTTTGAACTTGGCCTCCAGTCGTTCGGGCTGGACGAGGTCATTGACGCGCAGCCCGTAGCGGTTGATCTTGTCGGCGTAGGCGGGTCCGATGCCGCGTCCGGTGGTGCCCAGTTTCGATTTGCCGCGCCGATGCTCGCGGAGGAGATCGAGGGCACGGTGATGGGGAAAAACGACGTGAGCGGCGTTGCTCAGCTTGAGCTTTTCGGCGGTGACGGGGATCCCCTTGGCTTCGAGTCCTTCGATTTCTTCGATGAAGCCCAGCGGATCGATGACCACACCGTTGCCGATGACGCATTCCTTGCCGGGCCACAGAATCCCGGAGGGCATGAGGTGGAGGACGTATTTTTGACCCGCATTGTAGACCGTGTGACCGGCATTGGCGCCCCCCTGGGCGCGCACCACCACGTCGGTGGTCTCGGTGAGGAAGTCGACAATCTTTCCTTTCCCCTCGTCACCCCACTGGGTGCCGACGATGATGGTGTTG
This sequence comes from Verrucomicrobiales bacterium, assembly GCA_965204485.1. Classification (GTDB taxonomy): domain Bacteria; phylum Verrucomicrobiota; class Verrucomicrobiia; order Verrucomicrobiales; family DEV007; genus JAACDM01. The sequence continues at coordinate 35,279 of CBDBEZ010000121.1, read as the reverse complement.
GGCATGGAATCGAGTGGAGTGGGGTCGAGTCGAGTCGAGTGGCGTCGAGGCAGGCAGGCGAATGGACGGACGGTGGCGCTGTGAATGATGGTCGAGGCGAGACTTGCGCGCGGAAGGCGGGCAATCGTGGCTTCCGGGCACCACACCACCGGGAGTTTTCGTCCCGTGGGGACGGGGTCACCCCGACGAGCCGTCCGACGCGCGATCTTGGGGGGAATCTCGTCCCGTGGGGGACGGCAAGAATCAGGGTTGGCGGTTCTTTATCCGGCTCAGGCAGCCTTCAGCGTGATGGCGAAGAACACGAGCGCGACGGCGGCGAGGATGCCGACGGCGCCGAGAATGAGGATTCCCTGGCTGCCGCCGTCTTTGCCCTTCTTGCTTTTGCCTGCGAAAGGAGAGAGATTTTTGAAATCTGCGGGTCGTCCTTGTGGTGAATTAGCCATGACAATGATCGTGTTTAGCTTAATCGCGGTCTTGATCAATAAGATTGGCGAATTCTTGGAAAAAATATCGGGCGTCGTGCGGGCCGGGCGCCGCTTCGGGGTGGTATTGGACGCTAAACACCGGCATCTCCTTGTGGTTCAGCCCCTCGACGGTGTCGTCGTTCAAATTGACGTGGGTCACCTCCACATTGGAGGGCAAGCTGTCCGGGTCGACCGCGTATCCGTGGTTCTGTGAAGTGATGGCAATGGTCCCGCTGCGGAGGTCTTTGACCGGTTGATTCCCGCCCCGGTGGCCGAACTTGAGCTTGAAAGTCTTTCCGCCGAAGGCGTGGGCGAGGACCTGGTGACCCAGGCAAATGGCGAAAATGGGCTTCTTTCCCAACAAACCCGCGATCTCCTGATGAACGTAGCCGAGCGCCGAGGGATCCCCTGGGCCGTTGGACAGGAATACCCCGTCCGGATTCTTCGCCAAAACCTCGCTCGCGGGCGTCTTGGCGTGGACCACGTCCACCTCGAAACCGGCCTGGCGGAGGCGGCGAAGAATGTTCCGTTTGATGCCGAGATCGTAGGCCACGATGCGGTATTTGACCGGTGGCAAGGGCTCGAAGACGTCGGCTGTGTCCCCCGCCGTTTCGTGCCCATCGATCAAACGGGGATCTCGCATGACCCAGCAACGGCTGTCCCGATTCTCGGGGTCCCAACGGTAGTCCGGTTGAGACACTTCCTGCACGTAATCCATCCCCAGAGTGGCCTCGGAGGCGGCCGCTTGGGAGGCGACCCCGGCGTCGCTGATGCTCTCGGTGGTGAGCATCGCCTTCATGGCGCCCGCCGTGCGGAGATGCTTCGTGAGGGACCGTGTGTCCACCCCTTGAATGCCGATGAGGTTCCAGCGCTTGAAATAATCTTCCAAGGACTCCTGAGCGCGCCAGTTGCTGGGGCGCTCGCACAGCTCCTCAATCACGAAACCGCGAACGTGGGGTTCGTGACTCTCGGCGTCGAGGTCGTTGACGCCGTAATTGCCGATGAGCGGATAGGTCATCGACACGATTTGTCCACGGTAAGAGGGGTCGGTCAGCACTTCCTGATAACCCGTCATGGACGTGTTGAAACAGGCTTCGCCGAACCGGGTGCCAGAGGCGCCGAAAGCCTCACCGTGGAACACGCGACCGTCTTCAAGGACCAATTTTGCCTTCATATTGCAGGGTGCCGACAGCATGAAGCGGGGCCGGTCAGAAGCAAGTCCGAGATGCCCAAAGAATCCTGGCTCACTCGTCGGCATTTCATGCCCCTGCCCCGGCCAAGGAATGAAAAGAAACCAACCATCAAGCCGAGCCGCGCGTTCTCAATCGATCCACGGGCGGGCTTGCTTGATCACGAGCTGGCTTTCGTCCGTGATCTTGAACTCGATTTCCATGCCGAAGCGTGCGCCGCCCTCGTAGAGGCGCCGGAAGTGGGTTTGAATCAATTGCATTCGACCGGCCAGCTCGAAGATTTCGGCCCGGGAGAGAAGGGGCTGCCCGTCCACGCGGAGGTTCGACTTCCTCACGTACTGGATCTCGTAGTCGTAGTTGGATTCGTCCGTGTCCGCCAAGAGGAGAGAAACGAGGAATTCCTCGGGGATGGCGTTCACCTCCGGATTGGTCACCAGGCTTTCGCCGGCCTGGACGTTCACGTAGTATCCGATCCAGTTGGGATCGATGATGTTCTTGGTCACGGCGACGCCGTTGGCCCTTTCGTCATCGTAGTTAGGGTGGACAATGACGCCCATGGCCGTGTGGAAATGGCTGATGCGATAGAACTCGCGTTCTTCGAAGGCCCGGTAGTTCCAGATGCTGGCCCAAACCTGCTTGACGGTGTTTTCCAGGGCGCCCTCGTGCGAACGGTGAGTGAACGAGCTGTAGAGCCCGGCCCCATTGAAATCGGGCAGGTCCTCATTGTTGGTGCTGGAACGGCAGCGAAGCGGCGTTCCCGAGGGAAAGGAGAGGTGGAGGCTCCGCAGCGATTGGCTGAGGTCGGGGGGAAGGGGTGATTCCAGCACGCGCTCGCGAAACTTGCCGAGTTCGAACTCTCGCAGGTCGGGGTCGTTGTCGAAGTTCTTGATGGCCAGGAGACGCGCCAGCGTGTCGTAGAGCCCGTTGAAACGCATGAACTGGTCGTAGTAGGCGAAGGGAATGGCGAAGCCCTCTGGAGTCACCGAATCGGGAAAGATGCGCCGAAGCTCACTGAGGTTGGTGGCCTTCGAGCCGAATTGGGCCCGCTGGTCGAAGCTGATGGCGCCGAGCGGAAGGATCTCGCTTGCCGTGAGATCCCGGGCGGGAATCTGCCCCTCGCGGGGGCGGATGCTCTCCTGGTACTGGTCGACCTGTTCGCTGGTGGCTTCGCGGAGCAAGTAACCGTCGGACGTCACCTCGAAAAGGACGTGTTTACCGATCATCTCACGGATTTCGGGGATCCGGCTCGCCTCCTTGATGTAAGCGTTGGGAGTGTCATTCTGGCGGGCCTTGAGATTGACGTGGGAAAGCGGGGTCTGGGGAACTTCGGTGATGATGCCGGCCACGTGAGTGAGGTCGTTGGGCAGGTTGCGAAAGATGACGACGTCGCGCGCGCTGAGCGATCCGGAGAGACCGTCGGCGAGGACGAGGCGGCCGAAGGTAACGCCTGGATGGAGCGCCTCGAAGGAGCGGCTGCCAAAGAGTTCCCCGGTTGAGATCGAGTGAATCATCGAGATCTCGAAGGCCTCGGCCTCCTCCTCAAAAACGGTGCGCTGGGTTTCTCCCGTGGGATGATAGGCCAAGTTGCCATCGATGAAGGGCAAACTCTGCGAGAGCATTTCGTAGGCCGTCTCGACGAAGCGAAAAGCCACGGTATCTGTGGGCCAGAACTCCATCGTGTAGAGACCGGCACGACCTTTCTTGTCGATGAACTGGTCGTGGGCGAGCACGCTTCCCGCAAGATTGGTGCGGCGACTGTTGATGAAGTAGGTTTGGCTGTTGAATTGCGCGAGACTCACGTCCCTGAGGTCGAGGCCGAAGTAGTGGAAGTTGTAGTGATAGGCATGGCGCTGGGTGTTGATGAGGTAGAGGCGGGGGTGGTCGGTATTGGCCTGCGTGATGAGGAATTTCAACTCGCGGATATTGCTGGCGCCGGGGACATTGTCGCGTCGCGCCATCCGATCGAACTGGGCCCGGGTGGTGACGATGGCGGCGCCGTGCTGTTCGGCGACGATGGCGGGGTTGAGCGGATTTTGGGTCTCGGCAAGCAGGAGTTCCTCGTCATCTGTGAGGCCATCGCCATCGCTGTCCTGGGATTCCGTCAGGGGGATGGTGCGGACCCGGTAGTAGGCCTGGCGTTGCATCGCCGTGGAGTCCCGCATGAGGGCCAGAGGTCCCTTTCCCCCGAGCGACATGCGCACGGGGCGCCACGGCCCGCGCAGATCCGTGGTGCGGTAGAGAATGTGGTATTGCTCGGGCGAGGTCGGGAAGGTGACGGGAAATTTGCTCGGCTCCGGGTCGTCTCCATCCTCGGGCAGAACGGCACTCGCCGGGGCGCACCAGGAGAGGAGGAGGCAGGCAGCCACCGTTCCGAAGCGGGCTCTGGAGAACAGGCTGAACATGGGGAAGAAGGGAGATGACCTTGCCGGGAGTTGAGACAGGGTAAGATCATCGACGGAGACCGTCAATGCGCCGCACCCGCGAGTGATACGAGAGTCGACGAGCGATTGATCGGAATCTTTCCCCGGGAGATCGTTTCCTGGCCTCTCGGGAAAGGCGGTGTCCGGGGGGAGGGACAGGCGGGGATCAAGGGCGGCTGGCGGCTCCGGACGATCCCGGGCGCCCCAGCCAGTGGAGCGCTCCGAGGATGAGAAAACCGCCAGCCAGGAGGCCGGGTCCGGGGAATTCCGACTGGATGAAGAGAGTTGATTGAACGGCGCCCGAGAGAGGAATGAGGAAACGGTAGTTGGCGAGGAGGTTGATGGAGTGCTGGTGCGCGAGGCGGTTCCAGATCGAGAAGGAGACCGCGGAAATGAACGCCAGGGCGAGGGTGTAGAGGACGATGGTCGGCGTGAGGCTGGCCACGAAGGCGGGTGCCCCGGCCGCGCCGGCTCCGAGCAAGAGAAGTCCGCCGAAGAAAAGGGAGAACCCGGTGGCGCTCCGGGCGTCCAGGCTTTCGCTGAGGGGGCGCATGGTGATGAGGGCGAGGGCCCCCGCGAGGGAAGCGATGAGAAAACAAAGGGAGCCGAGCAAGACGCGCCCGCTCCCGGCGCCGGGTGCCCAGACGGCGAGGACGATGCCGACCGCGCAGATGCCGAGCGCTTGCCAGTCGCGCCTGGAGGCGTGGGGCGTGCCGAGGAGAATCGGCCCCAGGAGGATCCACCAGCAACTGCCACAGGCGACCAGCAGGGCTCCGAGAACGCCGCTCGAAATCGCCATGCCCGTGTAGAAGAAGCAGTATTGAATGAAGGTCTGGGTGAGCGTGAAGCTGAGAAGAAGCTTCTTATTGGCGCGACGGAGGCGGGTGAGCGGTTCCCGGCAGAGGGCGAGCAGCCCGGCGCCCGCCAGTGTGAAGCGCGCTCCGGCGAAGAAGAGGCAGACGGCCAGCGTCGTTTCGGGCCATTCGGCGTAGGTCCGCTTGATGAGGGGGAAGGCGGCTCCCCAGAGCAAGGCGCAGAGGAGAATCTGGAGAAGAACGGGAGTGGGCGCCACGGCGGGAAACTTTCGGGACTCACTCTCACGGATCCCGGGACCTGCACAAGGGCGAATGGAAGCGCCCGGAGCCGGGGAGAGGCTGAGCGCCGGACTCGCGTCCTTCCTCCCCGAGGTGCGTCCCGCGTCGCCGTCAGTCGTGAAGCACGATGGGGACGGGCTCCCCGAGAAAGCGCGGCGGGGTGTTGAGCAGGTAGACGTCCAGAACGGCTTTCACCCGTGCCAGCCATTCGCGGGCTTCCGTCTTGAACGACCAGCGCAGGGGCACGCGTTGGGAAGCCACTCCCTCCACGTCGAGACCGAAGCGGCGGGCGATAAAGACGGCGCGTGGCAAGTGAAAGCCGTCCGAGACGATGATGAATCGCTCTAACTGGAAGATCTCACGAGCGCGGATAATGGAGTCCAGGGTACGGAATCCGGCGAAATCCCGGGTGATGACCTCGGCCGGAATGCCGTCCTCTTTCAATGCCTCCAGCATGTCGTTAGGTTCGTTGTAGTAGCGGCTGCTGTTGTCACCGCTCACTAGCAGGTGCTTCACACGCCCTGCCTTGTAGAGTGCGGCGGCCCTCCGCACGCGATTGGCAAAATGCCGGTTGGCACGTCCCGGAGCGACATTTTTTGAGGTGCCCAACACGAGAGCCACTTCATGAACGCTTGCGGAATGGACATCCGTGACGATGAGGTTATGCGTAGACAGGACAACCCAGAGATTACAGAGTGCGACAATTCCAACGATTCCCCCGCCCGCGGCGACCAAGATCAGCCAAAGAAACCGTGGCCAGCCGCGCAGGTGCTTTCCCAGAAGAAATCGGATGCCGTTCGAGAATAGGCGCATGGGGTGTCTGACGGGTAAGCAACCACATTCCTTCGGCTTTTCCCACCTGGATTTTGCAAAAAATGAGCACCACGCTTCGCGTTTTCAACTACACTCGACGGTATCCCTGGCTGTCGCTGGCGCAATTGACCTGCGCGATTCTCAGCACGGGGCTGGTGATCGTCTTTCCCCAAGTCACGCGGGTCGTCATCGATGACGTGGTCGGGCGTGGCATGCACGAGCTGCTGTGGCCTTCGTTTTGGATCGCTATGTTAGCCTTTCTGGGGCGTGACGGATTCAATTCGGCGCGCATTTTTCTCAACAACACCTTCGAGCAAAAGGTGATTTTCGATCTGCGCAGCGAGCTGTATTCCAAGATCCAGCGTCTGCGTCTACGCTGGTTCGACAACCGTCCGACCGGCGACGTGATGACGCGAGTGGCGGAAGATGTCACCGCGATGGAGCGTGTGCTGATCGATGGCATCGAGCAGGGCCTGGTGGCGGTGCTACAAATCCTCATTGTCGCCGCTGTGATGTTTCAGATGGACGCGCGCCTGGCCTTGATCGCGCTGGCGCCCATCCCGTTTCTCATCGTCGGCGCCACGCTCTATACCCGCACGGCGCACAAGCGTTATCAGGGTGTGCGCCGCGCGACGAGTGCGATGAATTCTCTCTTGCATGATAACATCGCAGGCATTCGTCAAATCAAGGCCTACACCATGGAGGAAGCCGAGCACCGGCGCTTCAACCGGGCGAGCGATCGGCTGCGGCGAGCCAGCCTGGTGGTGATGAAAGAGTGGGCGCTCTACAACCCCGGCATGAGCTTTCTCGGGGCCACCGGCCTGGTGCTCGTACTGGGGTTCGGTGGCCAGGCGGCTATTGAGGGGCAGCTTCAGGCGGGGGTGTTGACGGCCTTTGTCCTCATGCTGCAATTGTTCTACGATCCCATCAATCGCCTGCACTCGCTCAACCAGCTGATCCAGGCTGGCCGGGCGGCCGGGGAGCGGGTTTTTGAGATCCTGGACACCGAGGACGAGCCGGGCGTGAGCGAGGGGCGCGCCCTGGGATCCGTGCGCGGCGAGATCGTCTACGACCGGGTCAGTTTTTCCTACACGAAAAAGATGTCCACCCTGCACGAGGTCTCCCTGCGGGCCGAACCGGGCCAGACAATCGCGCTGGTGGGACAAACGGGCGCGGGAAAATCAACGGTGATCAATCTATTGACCCGTTTCTACGAGTACGACGGGGGCGAGATCCGCGTGGACGGCCAGCCGGTGCACGCCTTGAAGAAGGAATCGCTGAGGGACAAGATCGGTTATGTCACCCAGGAGAGTTTTCTCTTCAATGATTCCGTGAGGGAAAACCTTTTGATCGCCAAGAGAGAGGCCTCGGAGGACGAAATGTGGCAGGCCCTGGAGATTGCCAACGCTGCGGATTTTGTCAGGCGCGTTCCGGACGGCCTGGACACCGTGGTGGGGGAGAGAGGGGTGCGCTTGAGTGTCGGGGAGAAGCAGCGCGTTTCCATTGCCCGTGCGCTTCTCAAGAACCCGCCGATTCTTTTGCTGGACGAGGCCACGGCCAGTGTGGACACCGAGACCGAGCGGATCATCCAGCAGGCCCTGGAACGTTTGATGTCCAATCGGACCAGTATCGTGATCGCCCACCGTCTCTCCACCGTGCGGAAGGCCGAGCGCATTTATGTGATGGATCGCGGCCGCGTCATCGAGGAGGGGAATCACGATGAATTGTTAGAGATGGGCGGGGCCTACGCCAAGCTGTGTGAGACCGCCTTCCTCGATGAGCCGGCCGTGCGGCGGGAACTGGAGACGTCGAGCGCAAGTTCGGGAGGAAGGGTGTGAATGAAAACGCCTGTGTCCCCATCGGGAACACAGGCGTTTCATGTAGGCGGGGAGGAAAGGTTGAAAGCCGGGGCTGAGACGGTTGCGATGATCTTGAGTTGACGAGGTGGGTTTTTTCCAGAGCCTGCCAGAGTCAGGAAGCGTGGCTAGCAGCCGGTGATTTGGGGAAGATCGCTCCCTGTTTTTTTGGTGGCTATGCTAAAGGCTCTTTTTGAGAGCCGAGGAGGCGACGAAGCGGACCGTCTTGGAGTCCGGTATTCTCATCGGTTCCTTGGTCTGAGGATTGCGCCCCATGCGCTCGGCACGCTCCACGATTTTGAAGGTGCCGAACCCGATCAGTTGCACGCCCTTGGCGTCCTGTTTCACGCCTGCCGAGATGGCTTCGATGACGGCCTGGAGGGCATTTTCCGCCTGTTTTTTCGAGGCGTCGTCCCCTAGTCGGGATTGGATGGAGTCAATAAGTTCCGTTTTGTTCATGATGTGACGAGTGATTTCTGGGATGTCGTATGATAAAAGAGCATTGAGGGTGTCGACCTTGCAATGGGTCCCAACCAGTCAAGGGCGCGTGGGCAGTTTTTAGTAGGAATGGGATTGCCTGACAAGGTTTTTTCGCTCCTTTTTCGGGGTGAACTCCGCTCAATCTCTCACAAGGGTGCCGGTCCTCGGTTCTGGCGTCTTCGTCGCTCCCAACGCCACGGTGGTGGGAGACGTCACCCTGGGCGAGGACTCCAGCGTGTGGTATCAGGCGGTTTTGCGAGCCGATATCGAGTCGATCGTCGTGGGCCGGGGCACGAATCTCCAGGATGGAGTGATCGTGCATCTGTCCAGCGACCGGGGCACGCTGATCGGCGACTGGGTGACGGTGGGCCATCGAGCCATCCTCCATGCCTGCACCATTGCGAGCGAGGTGCTGATCGGAATGGGTGCCATTGTCATGGACGGCGCGCGGGTGGGAGAGAGGTCAATCGTCGGAGCTGGCGCGCTGGTGACGATGAATCAAGACATTCCGCCAGGATCGTTGGTCATGGGAAGTCCGGCCAGGGTGACGCGGGCATTGAGTGATGAGGAGCAGTTGCGCTTGAAGCGGTTGGCTGAAAAATATGTCAGCGTTGCGCGAGCGCACCGTGAATGGCATTTGGCGGCCACGGCTGGGAAGTCGACCTGACAAGACATCATGGAAATCAGGGAACTAGCGGAACGCGTCTTGTTCGCCGAGGGATTGGACGAAAAACTGTCTCCATGGCGAGACACACTCACCGATGTCGATCCAGGGAAGGCTTTGGTAACGCCGGCTGCTCCTGGCCGGCCGGAGGCCTTGCGCTTTGGTCGTTCCACCGAGCGAGCGCCACTGCCGGCGCTGGGTCAATTGGAGGACGATGAGGGTCGGGCGTGGCTGTTGCATTTTTTCGCCAATCACGAGTTGCTGGCGGCGGAGTTGATGGCCTTGGTGCTGTTGAAGTTTCCGGAAGCCCCTGCGGCGTTTCGCCGAGGAGTCGCCCACACCTTGCGGGAAGAGCAGATGCACACGCGGATGTATCGCCGGCGGCTCGAGGAGTGCGGCAGTTTCTTCGGAGCCCAAGCGGTGAACGGCTTTTTCTGGAAGAGTGTGTCCAGTATGGAGACCCCGCTCGATTACGTGGCCAGGCTGAGCCTGACCTTCGAGCAAGCCAACCTGGACTACGCGCGCTTTTTCGCGAAGCGCTTCCGCGAGGGCGGCGACGAGGCCACCGCCAAGATCCTCGAGCGCATCTATCGGGATGAAATCGCCCATGTGAGCCATGGACTGCGGTGGTTTCGCTGCTGGAAAGATCCGTCGCTCTCGGATTGGGCGAGTTTTCGCCGCCAGCTGCTCTTTCCGCTCTCGCCGAGCCGGGCGAAGGGACAGGGTATCTTCAATCGCGACGGACGGCGGCTCGCCGGGCTGGAGGCCGATTTCATCGATTCCCTCGAGGTTTACACGCAATCGAAGGGCCGGACCCCCAACGTCTATCTTTTCAATCCACAGGCCGAATGGACCATTTCCCAGGCGGCTCGGGCCGAACGCCAGGGGCGGGACATTGAAACCCGAGGCGTCGAGGGCACCCTGCGCAGCCTCGGGGACGATCTCGGGGCGCTCGCACTTTACCTCGCCCGCCAGGACGACGTCGTCTTGATGGCCAGGAAACCTGGGGTTTCCTTCTTGCAAAGCCTTCTGCAAGCGGGGGTCTCCCTCCCCGAGATCCAGGAGCGGAAATCGCTTTCCGTGCTGGAAGGGCGGAAGCTTGGCTCCTTGCGTCCCTGGGCCTGGAGCCCCGATAGCGAGGCCATGCTGGCCCCGCTGAAGGCGCAGACGATCTCCCCGTCGTCGGGTTGGCGGCCCGCGTGGTCCGAGTTGCATTCGAAAGCGTTTTCTTGCCGCCTGGCAGAGGACTGCGGTGAGCCCCTGGGCTTGGCTTGCCGCACGATGGACGAGGTCGGCGAGGCGCTGGCCGCCACGAGGGGGCCCTGGGTTTTCAAGGCACCCTTTGGGGTGGCCGGCAAGGGCCTACGGATCCTCCGCTCTGAGCGCGCCAGGGAGGGGCATCTTGCCCGGGCGCGTCGCTGTCTGGCCCAGGAGGGCGGGCTCGTGGTCCAGCCGTGGATCGACCGTGTGTTCGACTTTTCGGCTCAATACGGGCGCGGTCTCCGTTTGTTGGGCTACGTCCGTCTGCACAATGACGCCCGAGGCCGATTCCGAGCCTGTTCGCTGGATCGGCCCCTGACGCGGGGTGCTGACGATGATGCCTTGGAAGATGCCCTCACCCGCCTCTTCTATGGCCAGGAGCGTCCCGTCCAACGATTCTTCGAGGAGACGTTGCCGCGGCGATTGCGTCCCCACCTGGATCGTCTGGGCTACGACGGCCCGCTGGGTGTCGACGCCATGGTGGGGCGCGATCCTTCAGGAGAGCTGAGACTCTATCCTTTGGTGGAGATCAACCCTCGCCACACGATGGGCCGTGTGACCCTGGAGCTGGCCCGTTTCGTCGTGAAAGGAGCACGGCTTCGTTTTGAAATCCTCACCCGGTCCGATCTGCAGGCATCGCCTGTCGAGACCTGGTCCGAGTTGGCGGCTTACCTCGACACGACGCACCCGAGAGCGGTGACTGTTTACCAGGATGGCCATCGCTGTCTGCGTGAGGGGCTCCTTGTCTTGAACGACCCGGACCAGGCGGAAGCCTTTCTGGCGGTGCTTCGCGTTGGCCAGAGCACGGATTCTCTGCTCTGGTAGCTGGCATGAGGAAACGGTGTCTTCTCGTCTCCGGAAGCGGGGCGATCCTGTGGTGGTGTGGTCTGTTTCTGTTGGCGTCGCCGCTGGCGGTCCAGGCGGAGGTGGATGCGGCTGACGGGGATTCGGGGTGCGATGCAATCCCGGGCCGGACCTTTCAACCCTACACCGAGGGGCCCAAGACGCGCGATGGCATCGGGAAGTATTACATGGGGCGTGAGATTGCTTACGTGATGGGGCATCTCGCGGCGGGTTGGCTCGAACGTCCGGAGAGGGAGCGCGAGGAGAAGCCGAGCCTCCTGATGAAAAACCTCGAATTGCCTCCGGATGCGGTGGTGGCCGACATCGGGGCGGGTTCCGGTTACTTCACCTTCCGGCTGGCCGAGAAGGTCCCCGAAGGACGGGTTTACGCGGTCGACATCCAGCCGGAGATGATCGTGATTCTGAAAGAGGGCATGCGCGAGCGGGAACTGGAGAACGTGACGACGATCTTGAGTGAGGAGAAAGATACCAAGCTGCCGCGAAACGCTGTGGATGGCATTCTTCTGGTGGACGCCTACCACGAGTTTTCCTATCCAAGAGAAATGTTAGAATCGATGCATCGCGCCCTCAAGCCGGGCGGGAGGATTTACCTGCTCGAGTATCGCGCGGAAGATCCCCTGGTCCCGATCAAGCCCTTGCACAAGATGTCGCAGAAGCAGGCGAAGAAGGAATACGCGGCATCGGGATTTCGCTGGCTGGAGACTCGGGATTTCCTGCCGCGCCAGCATTTCATGATCTTTGAAAAGCCCCGCCTCGAGGCGAAAGAGGAGGCTGAGGCGGAGAGCGAGCCGGGAACGTCTAAGCCGGCCGAGTCCCGGTCAGGAAAGCGATCCGGGCAGGTGGGAAACGAGAGTGGGCGGCCGGGTGTCGAGGAGGATGGGAGAGGTGCGAATGAATCAGGCTGATGTCAGGACGCTCAACGAGGCTTTCACCCACTGCCCCGGTTGCGGGGCGCGCCGGCCGGAACGTGCCGAGCCGCTGAGTTGTCGCTGCGGCTTTCACTACTATTTCAATCCCGCCGTGGCGGTTGGGGGATTGATCACGGATGCGGATGGCCGGATGCTCTTCATCCGGCGGGCGCGCGATCCCGGCCGTGGAAAGCTTGGGCTTCCCGGTGGCTTTGTCGATGCGGGGGAATCGGCCGAGGAGGCTTTGCGCCGGGAAGTGGAGGAAGAAGTCGGTTTGACAGATGTGACCTAGCGCTACCTCACTTCACACCCCAACGCCTACGCCTACCGTGGCGTGCTCTACCAGGTGACGGATTTCTTTTACCGTGGCAGGGTGGACGCTTTTCAGGAGATCTCGTCCGATGCCAGTGAGGTTCGGGAGTGGTTCCTCGCTTCCCCCGACTCCGTTGACTCGGCGGATTTCGCCTTTGCCTCCAACGCCTTTGCTGTCGAGCGATTCGTCCGAGAAGGCGAGCCTTAGCCCTCGCCCCGGGAGCCTGGCGGACGACCGCGCGGCACGCGCAGTTTCGGTTTGACAAGTGGGAGCGTGTCGACAGGATCGGGCATGCCGCGTCGCCTCGTGTTGAAGTTTGGTTCAGGGACCCTGACGACCCATCAACGGGCGGAGCTGGATGGCGAGCAGTTGGAAAAACTGACAGGCGCCGTGGCCGCCTTGCGGCGGGAGGGGAATGAATGCCTGGTGGTCTCCAGCGGCGCGGTGGCGGCTGGGCTGCCGAGTTTCAATCTCCGGGAGAGACCGACGGAGATGCGTGTGTTGCAGGCCTGTGCCGCGGTGGGACAGACCCGGCTGATGCATTACTACGAAACCCTTTTCAGAGTGCACGGCATGCACGTGGGGCAGCTGCTGCTCACGCACGGCGACCTCCGGATCGAGGAGCGGCGGGTGAATGTCTCCAACACGCTCAACCAGCTGCTCTCCTTTCCCAACACCGTGCCGGTCATCAACGAGAATGACTCCGTGGCCGTGGAAGAACTGCGTTATGGCGACAATGACCTCCTGTCGGCCGATGTCGCGGTGCTCATGAAGGCCGACGCCCTGGTCTTGTTGACCACGGTGGATGGCTTATTCCCGCCGGGATCCGACGTGGTGGTTCCGCGAGTGGATGACATTGAGAAGGTGATGGAGTTTGCCACGGCGGAGAAAGGCAGCTGGTCGGTGGGCGGCATGTCGACCAAACTGCGGGCGGCTCAGCGGGCCATTCAAGCGGGGATCGATGTCTACATCGCCAATGGCCGGCGGTCGGAGCAGCTGAACGAATTGATCGGTGGCGGGGGAATCGGGACCTATTTTCCGGCCATGGTGCCTGCCCGTTGAATGGTGGACGGCTTCTCTTGCGGTGAAAGCGTGAGGTCGCTCTGCTCCGTTCTAACTGAGGAAGACCAATGAAGCGCGTGCTGATCGATGTGGGAAACACGCGGACCAAGTTCGTCTGGTCGGACGGAGAGGTTTTGGGGGGGCGGCGGGGCCTGCCCACGGACGGGCTGACGGTTCCCGCAGTGACGAAGCTCACCGGTGACTGGCCGGCGGCGGAGGTGGTGTTGTGTTCAGTGGTGCCCGACCGAAATCCCGTCTTTGCCGAAGTATTCGCCGGGAGGCTCAAGGTGGTGAACTGGGAGAGTCCGCTGGGAATAGGAATCGACTATCCCAATCCCCAAAGCATCGGTCCTGACCGATTGGCCAACGCAGTGGCTCTGGCGAGGGGGCACGGTGCGCCGGGGATTGTCGTCGATTTCGGAACTGCGGTAACGTTCGACGTCCTCTCGGAGCGGGGAGATTACTGTGGCGGCGTGATCGCTCCAGGCGTTGAGATGATGAATGATTACATGAGTGAACGGACCGCTTTGCTGCCGCGCGTGGAGCTGGTCAAGGCGCCGCCCATTCTGGGGCGGTCCACGGAGCAGGCCATGCAGGCGGGGGCTTATTTCGGTTATGCGGGAATGGTTCGGCGAATACTCGACGAGCTGCTCGAGACCTTTTCCGATCCCGGGGCGGCCACCATCGTGGCTACCGGGGGGGCGGGTGTCTTGTTCTATGACGAACTGGGCCTGGACGAGTACGAGCCGGACCTGACCCTGCACGGTTTGCGCCACATCGCGGAGGCGTGGAACCGGGAAAGTGGGCGGACGTGACGTTGTGCGGGAGGCTTTCGCGCCCTGCAGCGATTCCGTAAGATAGGCGGCTGAGGCGGCTCAAGCCCTGTATTTTTGGGTAATTCGGATCGGCAGCGCCCATTTTTGACCCCATGGCAAATTCGCATTCGTTATTTCATCTTTTTTAAGCTTGTTTCTGTAATAGTCTTATATTACAGTGCGCCGAACGAGCCGACCTTCATGCCAAGCAGAAACTCCCTGCCCCCCACCGAACGCCAGATTCGCAGCCGCCTCCGCCAGTTCCTCGACCAGGCCGAAGGCTTCCTTCACGGCTCGCCCATCGAACTCTCTCGTAAATGCGGCAAGCCCACTTGCCGTTGCGCTTCCGACGACTCCTTGCGCCATCGCTCCTTGGCCATCGGTCAGACTCGCAAGGGCAAGACCACCATGCTGCACGTCCCCAGACCGTTGGAAGCTCAGGCGAGACGCTGGATCGATGATTTCCAGAAGGCGAATGCTCTGCTGGAAGCCCTCGACGAGCAGGGGCGCCTCCGACTCGAGGAGGCAAAAACCAAGGCCAGAGCGGCGAGTAGCTCCGCCAAGAAGAAGGGCAAGACCGGTAAGAAATCAGCCGGCAAAGCCAAGTCCGGGCGCAATTCTCCACCAAAAAAGAAGCGACCATTCTCACGCGACTACTAACTTACGCGGACAAGATTTTCAGCCTCCGCCAACAGTGGAGGCTGCGGGTGCGTGACTCTCGTCCCAAACCACAGATTCCCACTCGAGTTTTCCCGGCAGCATTCTTCGCCATGTTCTGCTGCCGGTTACCAAGCTTCAACGAACTCGAGCAACACCGGAACAAGAGCAGCTGGACCCGTTGGCTCGGTAATCACCGTTTGCCCAGCGCCGACGAACTGGCGTATGTCTCCGAGCGCAGTCTCGGACACATTTACTTCTGCCTCAAACGCAACAAAATCCTTGCCCCACAGCGCGGTTGGATGCTTGCCGCCGTCGATGGTCACGAAACTCACTGTAGCTACAAACGTTGTTGTCCAAAGTGTCTCCAACGCCGGATCGCCGTCGGAGACGAGGTCAAAACACAGTTCTACCACCGCTTGGTCGCGTTTCAGATTATCTGTGAGGCTTTTCAATTGCTTCTCGACGTGGAAATGCTTGAGCCTGGTGAAGACGGAGATCCTGGAGACGACGAAGTCGCTGCGGCTATACGGCTGATAACTCGCGTCCTTAAGGACCACCCACGCTGCTTTGACGTGCTCACTGCCGATGCGCTCTACCTGCGTCCCTCCGTGATCAATCTTCTTGAAGACCACGGCAAATACCTTGTTGCCGTACTCAAGGATAATCAGCCTGAGCTATTGTCCGAAGCCCGCACGCTCCTGCCCCTTGAGGAGCAAGAGCCAGAATCATTTGAGACTCCGGCTGCACCGGGCAAGCCCGCGCGGCACGTTCATTTACAAGAGGCTGAGGGCTTCTGCACTGAATCCATTCACACTCCTCTTCGCGTTGTTCATTCCCATGAGACTGGCATCCGTCGCGAGCGCGTCGCTGGGGATTGGGTCGAGACTCCCATCGATAGCCACTGGTGGTGGGCGACGACCATGCCCCGCTCAATGGCCGATGCCAAGACCATCTTCCATTTCGGGCACGACCGTTGGAAGGTCGAAAACGAAGGCTTTAACGAACTCTGCTCCCGCTGGCATTCCGGTCATTGCTATCATCATCATCCCAATTCCATTCTCGTTCTGTGGCTGATCATGTTCATGGCCCACGCCGTGTTCCACTGCTTCCACAAGCGCAACTTGAAGCCAGAGATACGCCGTGGACACACGGCCATCTATTTTGCCCGTCAAATCGCCGCCTCCATGCGAGAGGATCGATGGTGGCCGCCACCGGCTCCGGGCTGAGGAACGCCCGCCCTGCGCTCTCGGTAACCTTGGGTTCACGTCCGCCATCGGAGCGGTCTGGCTTCCTGTTGCCTATTGCCGACAGGGGGATCCATTTCGCGGCTCGAGCCCTCCGAAATTCGCCCGAGAACCGCCACACGAAACTGTTCGCCCTCTTAGCGCCAGCTTCAACACGCTCAACACCCACCAATTCAGGCCATTACGACTCTTTCCGACGCCGTCTTACGGAATCGCTGCGCGCCCTGGCTTTTGCTGGTCAGGGTGCGGGAAAGGCGGTAGGGTGCCTCCGATTCGTTGAGCCGAGTCACCGAATCCTCGCCGATCCCCCTTTTTTCCCCTCATGTGTTTCCTGCGCCTGACCCCGTCGTGGATTGCCGTCCTGGCCCTAATATGGTTGCATTGTTTTGTCCCGGGTGAATCGCTTTGTGAGGAAACCGCGCCGCCGTCGCTGCACCTCCTTTTTGTGGGGGACGCGATCTCGGAGAGGGTCGGTTCGGAGCTTTTGGGCTTTTTCGCGGCGGACGATGAGATCTCGGCGGATGTGCGGTTTATCGACATCGGCGAGGAGAGTTTGGGTGAGCGGTGGGCTGCGGATGATTTTCTGGATGCCTCGCTGATCCAGGGTGGATGGGACGTCGTTTTTCTCCAGGAGAAGATGTTTTTGCCGAGTTTCGCCGCGCTGGCGGAACAGCCGGAAGCCTATGATGAAGAGGGCGTGCCGGAAGCGGTGGCGGCGGGTCGGGAGGCTTTTTGGTTAGGTGCGCCAGTCATCGGTGAGACGGTGTTGAGCGGGACCTACTCGCGTTTGGCTCTTTTTCCCCTCTGGCCGGCCAGGGACGGAGTGGAAGCCCTGGAGGTGAACTTTCCCGAGGGCCAAAACACGCGCGTGGCCATGCAGGAACTGACCGCGGCGAGCGAAGCGGCCGTGCTCGAAACATGGGACGCCCATTCCGGGAGGGTCTTGGAGTCTCACGCCGCACCGGTTCGGGATCACTTTCTCGAGGTGCAGGGTCTCGCTGAAGTCTGGTATGGTGACGATCCTCTTGAGGCGGGGCCGTTGGCGCATTACGTGACGGCGGCCGTGCTCTATCGCCAACTGACGAAGCGCCCGGTCCGGGCGGTGGCTTACGCTGCCGGTTTTGAAGCCGATCAGGCCGAAGCCTTTCGTGGGGCGATCGATGTGGTGCTGGATGCTGTGAACCCGTTTCCTGACACTGAGGCAGATCCTGGGCCGCCCGCGGCCGAGCCCTTTGACGTCTTGCTCGTCGGCGGCGCCTACTCGGGGCGAGTCCGGGAGCATCTGGAAGGCTTGTTTTCGGGAGACGTGCGATCCGAACTGCGGCGCCTGGAAGTCATCGCGGGCGAGGGGCAGCGAGATTGGTTTTCCCTAACGGGCGAGAGCACGGACCTGGTGGGCGCGCTCTCAAGCGGGCCCTGGGATGTGGTGATGATGGAGGAAGCGCGCCTCCAAGCAGGCATGGCGGGGGTCTACGAGAATCGGCGACAGGCCTTCGATGTAGGGGCTCCGAGCGATTACGCGGTGGCTTCCTATCGCTTTCTCAATGGAGGGCAGCGGGCCTTGGATCTCGTGCTGAGACAGTCGGCGGCCTCCCTCGTGCTGGTGTCGCCATGGGCCATGCGGGCCGGCGAACCGGGACTGTCATTGTTTCCACCAGGGGCTTCGCCCGGTGCGATGCGGAATTATCTGCTTCGAGGTCACGAGATCCTGCTGAAATGGAGATTTCCGATAGGGAACGAGCGCGTGCTGGTGGCGGATCTGGCGGGAGCGTGGATGGCCGCCGAGATGAATCTCCCCGAGATCAATCTCTATGGTGATGACGGCGTTTTCGGCGGTGAAGCGGGCCACTACCTGTCGGCCGGCGTTCTCTACGAACTCATCACGCAGTTCCATATCGCGGGCAATGCTTACCAAGCCGATCTGCCGGAGGGCGTCGCCCCTGCCTTGCAAACCCTGGTGGCCGAGGTCTCGGGGATCATCGAGCGCACGCCGGTGCCCGAGCCGCATCCCGACCCCGCGGATCCGGTCGATGACGGTGGAGATGCGGGCGGCGGAGGGGAGCAAGGTGGCGAAGACCCCGGCGAGGATGGAGAGGGGCAGGGAGCCGCGGCGCGGCCCGTGGATCTCTTGCTTGGCGGGGGCGTCTACACGGCTGCGGTCGAAGAGCATCTGTTCGCCTTGTTTGAGGCCGACCCGAGAGTGCGGTTGCGGACACTGCGTCGGATCGGAGAAAACGGGGAGGACTTCTTCGCCCTCACCACCGAGTCGGGGGCTTTGGACGACGCCCTGGCGGACGAGGCCTGGGACGCCGTGGTCATGGAGGCGCCGGAATGGCAGGGCGGCCTGGCTGGGGTTTACGCCAATCGGCGGACGGCTTTTGGAATTGGCTCGCCCTCATCGTATGCCTTGGCTTCCTATCGCTATCTTCGCGGCGGGAAACAGGTCATCGAGGCTGTCGATGAAGCCGAGGGACCCACCCTGGTCCTGGTATCTCCCTGGGCACTCCGTGACGGTGAACCGCAATTGACGCTTTTCCCCCGTGAAGAGACACCCGCCGCGATGCACGGCTACCTCTTGGCGGGGCATGATCTCTTGCGGGGCGAAGTTGCGCCGGAGATCGCCGAAGGAGTTCGATGGGCGGATTTTGGCGCGGCTTGGTTCGCGGCCAGCGAGACCTTGCCGGGTCTCGACCTCTACGGAGAGGACGGCGTCTTGGGGGGCGAGCCTGGATATTACTTGGGGGCCTGCGTCCTTTTTGAGTCGGTCACCGGGCTCAAGGTGTTCGGTAACGGCTATTTTGGGAATTTGGTGGTTGAGGAGGCCGAGCGGCTTCAAAGCATTGCGGGGGAGGTCTCTGGGGTGATCGGGGAGCCGCTGGTCGACCCTGATCCTGAACCTGATGGAGGCGGAGAAGGCGGAGAAGACGGAGAGGGAACACCTCCGGAAGACGAACCGCAGCAAGCGCTGGAGGTGCTTTTGCTGGGCTCGAATCAGTTAGGTTTGGTCCAGCCGGATCTCGAGGGGTTCTTGCGGGATGATTCCCGGATCGAGCCGGCGATCACCCGGTTTTTGGCGGCCGACTGGCGGAGCCTCCAGGAAGATGAAGGCCTTTTGCAAATGATCCGCGAAGGCGACTGGGATGTGGTGGTCATGCAGGAAGATCAGCTCTGGCCCGCTCTCGCCCGGATTTACCGGCATCATCGCCAGGAGTTATTCGGTTTTGGGATACCGGCGGACTACTCACTTGGTAACTATCATTTTTACACGGCTGGAGCTCGTCTCCTGGATCACGTTCTGGCGGAGACCACGGCCCGGGTGATCCTGAGTGTTCCGTGGCCAATTCGTGAAGGTGACGCCGGATTGGAAGCCTTTCCTCCGCAACAGAACGCTTTGCAAATGCAAGCCTATACCCATGCCGCCCATGTGGAATTGCGAGATGTGGTGCCGGAGGCATTGAGGAATCGCGTGGAGATCGTTCCCATGGGAAATCTTTGGCTTCGGAGCCTGGAGGCGGCGCCGGGGCTCGATCTCTATGGGGCGGCGCCCAGCGACGGCGGTCCGCGTGGGCATTATCTCGCCGGCGCCGGGCTCTACGAGAGTCTCACGGGCCACCGCGCCTCGGAGAGGGCCTATCGCGGGGCGGATTTGAGACCGATCGATGCGGAGTTCTTGCGTCAAATGGCCAACGAGGATGTCGCCGCTCAGGTGATCTACGAGGGAACGCGGACCTTGCAGACGCCGTCCCTGGACCATCTCGACCCCGCACTTCCGATCATCGATGTTTTCAACGTGGAGATGGATGCTTTCGTTCCGTTGAGCCCGGGAACAGACGACCGGCGGTTGTTCGAGTTCTACTCCTCCACGGGGAACAGCGCCTGGGCGGCTAACTGGACGGCCACGCTGGATTTTTCCGGGATTGCCTGGGATCACGCGGCGACGGGCACCTTGATTGCCGATCAGTACATGGTGTCTGCCCGACACTTTTCTCGAGGCCCGGGCTCGGAAATCCGATTCACCGGTCGCGATGGAGAGATCGTCGCCAGGACGATCGTGGCACAGGAGTTCTTGTGGTTCGACAAGGTCGAAGTTCGGTCGGACATCATGGTTTCCCGCCTGGACCGGCCGGTTCCGGACACCGTGGCGATTTACCGTCTGGTCCCCGGTGACCTGGATCCCGAACGTTTGTTAGGGGCCAAGGTGCTCTCCACCTACAGCGATCGGAGTGTGGCGCTTTCGGAAGCCTCTCGCTTTCAGCTTTTCGATCACGATTCCGAGGTGGTCACGACGCGGCGAAACGCGGATTTGATCGATTCGAGCTGGGATCGCCAAGTCGTGCCGGGGGATTCGGGCCATCCGAGCTTTCTCTTGCTGGACGGTGAATTGCTTCTCTTCGCTGCGCACACCTTTCGCGGATACGGTAGCAAGGGGCCCTACTACGGCGGGCGGGGGAATCAGGAAAAGATTCTGCGCGCCATGGAGCGACTGGCTCTCGTGGGCGATTGACGCGGGAACCGTTTGATTTGCCGGCCTTGGAGGAGCGGGTGGCGGCGGCTCATTCTTAGAGGCGACACCGCCGAGGTGCTCGGCCGTGTCCCTCATTCGAGGGTTGCCAGACCGGGTGGTGGTGGTTATGAAGGCGGCCATGAAACGCGCATTTATCCTAGGTTTCAGCATTCTTGTTAGTGCTTCGGCGGCCTGGGCCGCGGACCGGCCCAACGTCTTGTTTGTCTTTACCGACGACCACGCTCCTCATGCCATCGGAGCGTACGATGGATTTCTCAAATCGGTGAATCCCACCCCAAACATCGACCGGCTGGCCGAGGAGGGAATGCTGTTCGAGCAGAGTTTCTGCACCAATTCCATCTGTGGTCCCAGCCGGGCGGTGATCATGAGCGGAAAGCACAGCCACAAAAACGGCTTCATGAACAACGGGAATTCCTTTGATTGGAATCAGCCGATTTTTCCCAAGATTCTGCGGGAAGCCGGTTATCAGACGGCGCTCTATGGAAAATCCCACTTGAAGGGAGAGCCCCAAGGATTCGATGACTGGAAAGTTCTTCCCGGTCAGGGCGACTATTACAATCCCTTTCTCATCACGCCCGAGGGGCGGGTGCAGATTCAGGGCTATTGCACGGACATTGTGACCGATTTGGCCGTCGAGTGGCTGGAGGATGATCGGGATGCGGACAAGCCTTTTTTCCTCATGGTGCAACACAAGGCGCCTCACCGTTGCTGGATGCCGGCCATTCGGCATTTGAATCTCTACGACGACATCAGCATTCCGGAGCCGTCCACGCTCTTCGACACCTGGGAAGACAATGCGCCGCCGGCGCGCCATCAGGAATTGGAGATCGATCGGCACATGGACCTGCACTACGATTTGTTTGTCGATTTGACGCCCGATTCCGAGCCGACGCCCTCACAGGAGCGTCAGGATCGTTCCGCTTGGAACAACATGAAGCGGATGACGCCTGGGCAGCTCAAGGCCTGGCGGGACGCCTATGACCCCAAGGATGAGGCCTTTCACCAAATGAATCTGAGCGGCAAGGAACTGGTGCGCTGGAAATATCAGCGCTACGCCAAGAACTATTTGCGGTGCATCAAAGGGGTGGACGAGAGCATCGGTCGCCTGCAGTCGGTCCTGAAGGAGCTGGGGTTGGCCGAAAACACCCTGGTGATCTACTCCTCCGACCAGGGCTTTTACGTGGGCGACCACGGCTGGTACGACAAGCGCTGGATGTATGAGGAATCGCTCAAAATGCCCTTCATCGTGAAATGGCCCGGGGTGGTGACTCCGGAATCACGGAACACTCACATGATTCAGAATCTCGATTATGCGCCGACCTTTCTGGACATCGCCGATGCGGAGATTCCCAATGACATGCAAGGGCGATCACTCTTGCCGTTATTGAGGAGACGTCAACCGGATGACTGGCGCACGAGCATTTACTATCATTACTATGAATTCCCGAGTGTGCACATGGTGCCGCGGCATTACGGGATTCGAACCAAGCGCTACAAGTTGATGCATTTCTATCAGTTCGGCGAAGAGTGGGAACTTTACGATCTGGAAAAAGATCCCGACGAGCTGGATAATCTGTACGGGAAGCCCGGTTACCAGGGGTTGACGGCGGATTTGAAGCGTCAATTGGAGGAACTGAGAGAGAAGTATGAGGATGACAGTGATGTCTCCGAGATGCCCGACGCGTGGAAGCGCGAGATGCGTTCGTGAGTGTTTGCGAAGGTCTCTCATTAGAGGAGAGACTCGGAGTTCACGGGGGAGGTTGTCTGGTGCTCGCAAAGGTGGATGGTGTCCCATTGCAGCCAACCGCGGCGTCAATCCCCGGGTGCCACTCCCCGAATTCCCGCTTGGCTGAGGCCTCGGGGTGGTTCGATCGAACCTGAGCACTCCGCCCCCTTCCAAAAAAAGGCAGCGGGGAATCAGAGATTCCCCGCTGCCTGCACGATACGACCAACTCGTATGTTTTCCTTCTCAGGAAATCTTCATGTTTTTCCGGGTCGTTCGATGCTCCTTTGGTTTTAGGCGAGGCCTTCTTTTTGGTAGGAGCCCTGAGGGAGCCCGTAGGCGGGAGCGCCGTGTTCCTCGGCATCGAGGCCGACCATTTCAAGCTCCTCGGAGACGCGGATGCCGATGACCGCTTTCAGGATTGCCATGATCACCAGGGCGAAGATGAAGGCGAAGGCGGAGATGGCCAGCGTGCCGATCAACTGGGTGCCGAAGCTGTGCTCGGGATTGGTGGAGAAGATCCCCACCGCGAGGGTGCCCCAGATCCCGCAGATGCCGTGAACGGAGATGGCTCCGACCGGGTCGTCGATGCGGATGCGATCGAAGAAGACGATGGCGAAGACCACGATGGCGCCGGCGACCAGACCGATGAGGATGGAGCTGAATTCGCTGACGGTGTCAGTACCGGCCGTGATGCCGACCAGGCCGGCGAGGATGCCGTTCAGAGCCATCGAGAGGTCGGGCTTCTTGAGAAAAATCCAGGAGACGGTGATGGCGGCCACGGCGCCGGCACAGGCGGCGAGAGACGTGGTCACGAAGACGAAGGACACCAGCTTGGGATCGGCGCTCAGAACCGAACCGCCGTTGAATCCGAACCAGCCCAGCCAGAGGAGGAAGACTCCAATGGTGGCCAGCGGGAGGCTATGACCGAGGATCGGTTTGACGCCGGTGCTGGTGTATTTTCCGGACCTCGGTCCGAGGAGAAGCACGGCCGCGAGGGCGGCGAAACCGCCGAAGGCGTGCACGACGGAGGATCCGGCGAAATCGTAGAAACCGCGCTGATCGAGCCAGCCGCCGCCCCATTTCCAGGAGCCGGTGATCGGGTAGGCGAAACCGACGAGGAGAACGGCGAAGATCATGAAGGCCGGGAGTTTGATGCGTTCGGCGACCGCGCCGGAGACGATGGTGGCCCCGGTGGCGGCGAACATGGCCTGGAAGATGAACTCACCCCACCAGGTGTAGCCGGCGTTGTAGGTGGAGGTCGTCAGGGCCACGTCGTCGAGATCGCCGCCAAACCAACTTCCGGTTGCGAACCAGCCGTTGAAGTCCCCGGGATACATCGCATTGAATCCCCAGAAGGCGTAGAGGAGAACCCCCGTGGCGATGATCCAGACATTCTTGAAGAGAATGTTAACGGTGTTCTTTTGCTGGGTGAGGCCTGATTCCAGCGTGGCAAATCCAAGGTGCATAATAAACACCAGCGCAGCGGAAATGCAGATCCAGAGATTGTTGACCGTGAAGACGGGAAAGCCATCGGATGCTGCAAAAGCGTCGTAGTCGGCCGGTGGCGCCGCTTCCTGAGCCAAGAGCAGGAAGTCGCCCACGCAGAGGGCGGCCCCTCCGGCAAGTAGCATTTTAATGAAGTTTCTTGGTCTGTTCATATTTGGTTAGGTGTTCAGTGGATGCTTGGTCGGATTGTCTGAAGGATCCTGTGGGTTCGTTGATCGTGAAGAGCCGGTCTCGTGGAAGACCCCTCGTGCTCATCTTTCATGGCGGGGACGGAAGCAACGGCCGTGCCAACTCTTGGAAAAAACTGAAAATAATGAGCGCGGGCCGTCCTTGGCCGCCCGGCTCGCCCTGACGATCACCAAGTCGAGAGATACTCGAGGAGGATTGATAGGGGGTTGATTTTGACCAAAGGACCTCGAAATTCTGATAAATCTTTAAATTTATGGAAATAAGGAAAATCTTAAGTATTCTCGCGATTTTGGCGAGAGCTGGGGTGACTCTCGGGGCGGCTGAGCAGAACCAGACCCAGTTTCACTTTCATTGCGCGCACTGTGCGATCATGGCCTCCCGCTTGGCCGAGGAGGGGAGCGGCGCGCCTCGGCGTCAGTATGCGCCTGATCGCTTGATCGATGTGAAGCATCTCAAGTTGGAGATCGAGCCCGACTTCGCGACCCAAGAGCTGGAAGGTCGCGCGACGCTGGATTTCGCGCCCATCGCCAAGCCGCTGCGCCAACTGACCCTGCATGCCGTCGATCTCCGGATCACCAAACTCGCGAGCGATCACTCGGTGAGAGCCTATCAATCACACGAAGATGGGCTGGAGATCACTTTCGAGGCCCCCGTGCCGGCGGGCGAGTCCGTTCGAGTGACCATCGACTACGAGGCGGCGCCCAAGAAGGGGCTTGATTTCCGGTCGGCCGCCATGGGTTACCCCGAGGGCGAGGAACAACTGTGGACGCAGGGAGAGCCGGAGAATCACCCGCACTGGTTTCCCTCACACGATTACCCGAATGAGAGATTCACGACGGAAATGATCTGCCGCGTGCCGGAGGGCATGGTGGCGCTGTCCAACGGTCGCCTGGTATCCTCCGAACTCACATCTGACCGATAAATCAGCTCAGTTTTCTTGCCTAAAGTGTTAGTTTATGTTGCGTTATACGCCGCCTACCCTTAAGGTCTTGTGTGAAAAAAAAACACAAAAAGACAGGCGGCAAATCCAGCCGAAAAAACGCTTCTCGGAGCTATCAACCGATCTCTCAGGCCCTGAGCGACCCCAGAGTCTCTGCTGATACCGAACTCGGAAATGGTATTCGCGCTCATGGGATGGTCAACCTTTTTCGGGCCGTCTTCGGTAAGGCACGCCGCATCGATGGCGAATGCCCAGGGGCCATCCTCGCCGCCCTGCTGGTATGGCCCATCCTCAAACTCGAGAATTCCAGTATTCATGCTTTCTGTTCGGAGCTTGGCCAGTTCTTGAAGGGCCGCGTAGATGACTGCACCCCATAGTTTCATAAATCGGGGCAAGAATCTCAAGAAAATAGTGGCAGGGGCCTTTGGGATAAGGTTGATTTGGAATCTACCAAAACACCAAACACTTCAACCGAAAAGCCACCTACAGTGAGAGTAGCACGACGTACGATTAATGCAAAGTCCAGAACGATTCCGGCGATCAAATTTGAAGATCAAGAACTGATTTCTTTCGGCGGTCTCGTTATCTTTCAGAAGCTCTTTCAGGAATTGGATCTGGAGGGGAAGCTTCAGCAGTGCTTTGATTCACTGGATCGGCGCATGTCCCGCTTCTACAAGTTCCACAAGGTTTTCATGTGTCTTATCGTGCATTTTATACTGGGCTACCGGATGCTTCGCGATTTGGACTACTACCGAGATGATCCCCTTGTACGACAGGTTTTGGGGATGCACCAATTGCCCAGTGTCCCAACGATGAGCCGGATGTTGGGAGAGGTCGATTGTCAAAGCCTTGAGAGGATGAGGGAGATGAATCATTTCGTTTGCCTGTCGCGACTCCAGGAGGAGGGAATCAAACGCATCACGCTTGATTTGGACGGAAGCGTGCAGAGCACGAGTCGCCATGCGGAAGGGACGGCTGTGGGATTTAACAAGAAGAAAAAAGGCGAACGCAGTTATTATCCACTGCTCGCGACGATCTCCCAAACCGGACAGATTCTCGATTACCTTCATCGAAGCGGCAACGTCCATGACTCTAATGGCGCGGTGGAATTTCTTCGCTACTGCGTGGAAAAGATTCGCAAGGTGCTGCCTGATGTGCAGATCGAGTTGCGCGCCGACAGCGCGTTTTTCAGCGATCAGATGGTTTCAGAGGCAAAGATCCTTGGCCCGGAATATACGTTCTCGGTACCTTTCGAGCGGCTCGTGGAACTCAAGGGCATCATCGAGAAGCGCCGTCGCTGGTCCCGAACCCGAGGCGGAGAGGGAAAAATTCATCACTTCGAAATCCGCTGGAAGCCAAAAAGTTGGGCGCGCAAAGCGCGCATTTTGTGCATTCGAACCATGAGGCGCACTCAGCGCAAAGGACCGCTCCAACTGGATCTTTTCGAACCAGTCGAGGAGAACTATGAATACGAGGCGATCATCACCAACAAGACAAACACGGCCGCTCATGTGGTGAAATTTCATGAAGGGCGTGGCTCTCAGGAGAAGATTTTTGGCGAAGCCAAGAGCCAGGCCCAGATGGACTATATTCCGGCCAAGCGACGTGCCGCCAACGAAGCTTTCCTTTTGGCCAGTATCCTCACCCACAATCTCACACGCGAAATGCAGATGCGAGCTGCGGAGCGGTCACGCAAATCGTCTCCCAAAAGGGCTGCGGAGTGGATCTTTGAAGGACTCGGCACGATTCGCCGCAAAATCATCCAGCGTGCCGGACGTCTGACTCGCCCTCAAGGTCGACTCACATTGACACTCGGAGACAATCAGGCCGTCGAAGAAGAAATCGCCTACTACATGATGGCCTGACTGGCCATTTTATGAAACGCTGGGGTGCAAATACAGGGCGAACATTCTTTATCGTGTCATGCGCCGTGAGGACGTCAATTGGCGGACGATGGCCATCGAGCTTTGCAAGAGCATTTTCAACGCCAACTCCGTGGGTCCAGACGATCAGCGAGCGTTCGTCATCGACGACACAATCAAGGTGCGACGGGGCAAGAAGGTCGAGGGCTCCTCTTTGCACTGGGACCACACGGAGAACCGCTATGTCACAGGTCACCAAGTGGTGGAGCTCGGCATCGCCGGTGAAAAAGGATTCCTTCCGGTTGATCGGCAGATTTTCATGGGCGAAAAGGAAGCGGTAGGAAAAGCGCCTGAGAACGAATTCCGAGATAAGAGATGTGCCGCCGCGAGAAACATGGAGAGGGCAAAAAATGAATCGAAACACACGATGTTTCGAAGGATGCTCAAGTCGGCGCTGGATGTGGGATTTCGAGCGGCCTACGTGCTGGGCGACGCTTGGTTCGGTTGCAAAGAGAACATTCGAGCCTCCCTGGATCTCGGCCTCGTCGCCATTTTCCAGATGAAGCGGGGCAACATGAATTACTGGTTGGCGAATCCAAAAACCACTCGGAAGGCAAAGAGCTATACCGCGCCTCAACTCTTCAACGAATACAAGCGTCAGCTCGAGGCATCGAGCTCCAAGGCGCGCTACCGGACTTATCACGTCAAGGTCTGGATCAACTTGGAGACAGAGGCCAAGCGAGCCCCAAAATGGCAGGAGGTGACACTCATCTTCAGCGCCCCGGTGAATCCCAGTTCTGGAGCCTCTCCAGAGAAAGCGTGGGTGGTGTTCCTGACCACGGACATCGAGGCCTCCGTGGAGAAGACGCTTTCAATATATGCCTTGAGATGGTCTGTGGAAGTCTACTTTAAAGAGGCGAAACAGAACTTTGGCCTGCTCGCCGAACAGAGTGGCGCCTATCAGTATGCCTATGCTTCGGTGCATCTGGCTGCGATGCGATACGCTCTGATTTTCGGGTCTATAGCAGAATCTGTGGGTGTTTTCTAGCTCGAAGCATCGTCAAAACAACCTGAGATCCTGCCAGCTCCAGGGACGAGCATCAAGTGCTGTCCTCGCCAATCCTACTCGATCTCAGCCAAGGGATTCGAATGCGGTTCGCTCGTAGCGATTGCCTCCGGGATCACTTGACCCTCATCCCCTCCGCCGCAATCCGTCATCAGGTTTTGACCGGCGTTGCTCTATGCGTTCTCTCTTTTTCGGGTCTTCAGCAGAATCTGTGGGTGAAATTCCGGATTTGCTCCGGGAACGCTGGACGCCGGGTCCCGCTGCCCCTGGACCCCAGAACTGCTGAAACTACTTGTTTCATGGGCTGAGCCCTACCAGGGGCAGCCCCGGCGCAAGCGTTGTTCTCGCAAATCCGAGGTTTGGATGGGCAGCTGGCTTGTTGCCACAACTTTGATGCCCATTAAGATTGGATATAACTTGTTGCTGGTCAGGATTTTAGGTGAATCGCGCCGCCTGGGCACCCACAGATTCTGCTGAAGAGGCTCTTTTTCAATGACGCGCACCGGAACAGCGGCTTTGTTGTCAGTGCTAACCAAACAACGCGCCCTCCGTTCCGATGCGACTCCTAACATTCGTTGATTCTGTGCTTCCCTTCAAGGGTTTTGTCTTCGACAGAGCCTCCCTCGTTGATAACAACAACACACTTGTCATTGGCGTTCGGCCTCACAAGCGCAACAGGCCTGTATGCTCTCGGAAGGGAGGAACCTACGATCATCGCACTCTCCGTACCTTCGAGCATGTGCCACTCTGGGATCGCACTGTCCACTTGGAATACTTGATGCGCCGCGTCAACTGTCCACGCTGCGGAGTCAAAGTCGAGCGTGTCCCTTGGGCGACGGGCAAGCAACGGATGACAGACGATTTCCGACATTTCCTGAGCACTTGGGCACGGCGCGTTACATGGAGTGAAGTGGCTCTCTACTTTCGGACGAGCTGGAACACAGTCTATCGTGCAGTTCGATCCACTGTGGAATGGGGCTTGGAAAATCGCGTCCTGAGTGAAGTCACTGCCGTCGGCGTTGATGAGATCCACATCCGCAAGGGACACAACTACATGACGCTTGTCTATCAGCTTGACGAGGGCGCTCGACGTCTCCTTGCCATTCGGCCTGGTCGCGAGGGCAAGGCCCTGGTGCAATGTTTGCGCGACATCGGTCAGGCAGCGAGGAAGAGCATCCGGTATGTATGCAGCGACATGTGGAAGGCATATCTAACGGTAATTGGTAGGCGCCTTCCCAAGGCTATCCGTGTTCTCGACAAGTTTCACATCGTTGCGAGCCTGCACAAAGCTGTAGACGAAGTTCGCCGAGAAGAATCGGCGAGGATGGCCAAGGAAGGTTATGAGCCGATCTTGAAGAAGAGCAAATACTGTTTTCTCAAACGCCCGGAAAACCTCACCCCGAATCAAGACCTGAAGCTCGAGGAACTCATGCAATACGATCTGAGGAGCGTGCGGGCCTACCAATTGAAAGAGGGCTTTCGCGCCCTGTGGGACTATCAATCGATCCGATGGGCGAGATGGTTTTGGAAGAAATGGAGCACGCGAGCCATGCGTTCAAAACTGGATCCGATGAAAAAATTCGTCAAGACGATGCGCAATCATGAAGATCTCATCTTCAACTACTGGGCGGCACGAAAGGAGTTTAACTCAGGTGTCGTCGAGGGTCTCAACCGTAAGGTGAATGTTGTAACAAGAAAAGCCTACGGGTTTCGCAGCGAGGAAGTCTACAGAATCGCTCTATTTCACGCTCTTGGCGACCTGCCAGAGCCACAGACTGCCCATCGATTTTGCTGAGGAGGCTTTTTCAGTGATCTGATCTTTTTCATGGTCATTAGCTTATATGTGCGAATGTCTAGGAAAATCAAATCATTTGTTATGGATCTCTGAATTTCTTGGTGGAATATCGTCTGTCTTCTGCGACCCGCTTTCTCGAGAGCCCGCACCTTTCTCTGGTTTCTGCTCGTCTTGGCCGCTTTCTCCGTGCGCAATGACCTCCTCGGGGTTTCCAGTTTCGTCCGCGCTCTCGGTTTGTCAGAACACTCCTATGAGCACTTACTCCATTTCTTCCACAGCAATGCCGTGAAGACGGACCGGCTTGCAGAACTTTGGTTCGCCATCGTGATCAAGCACTTCCCTGTCTACAAGATCGGTTGTCGCCCCGTCCTGGTTCTCGACGGCATCAAGGAAGTCCAAGGAGGGCCGCAAGATGCCTGCGGTGAAGTATCTGCATCAACAGTCCGAGTCCAATTCCAAGCCTCACTTCATCATGAGCCATTCCTTTCAGGCCTTCGGCGTGCTCTGTCAGGTTGGCGGATACTTCTTCTGCGTTCCGGTCTGTGCACGCATTCACGAAGGTATCGTCACTTCAAACCGCGACAGGAGAACCTTGATCGACAAGGCCAACGAGATGCTCGCATCCGTCTGTAGAGGTCAGGAGTTCGTCTTGCTGGCCGACGCCTACTACGCCAACGTACGCCAACGGAAAGGTGATCCGGAGCACCAAGGGGCGTTCCGGTGTGCTGGTCACGAGGGTTCGACGTACGACAACCGGCTTTCGGCCTGCGGCAGTGCCACGCAAACGCGGACGACCGAAAAAGTATGGCGCTGCGGTGAAGCTCCAGAATGTCTTTGGAACGGGCGGCTCCAGTTCAGTTCCCAGTCCCGTATATGGGGAGAGAAACATCTCTGTCCGGTTCAAGTCGGTGGATCTGTTGTGGAAGCCCGCCGGGGCGATGGTCCGCTTCGTTCTCGTCGATCATCCCACGAGAGGGCGGATCATCCTCTTGTCTACCGACCTCACCATGGAAGCTCAGGAGATCATCTTGCTCTACAGTTTGCGTTTCAAGATCGAAGTCGCTTTCAAGCAAGCGGTGCATTCGGTCGGCTCATTCGGATACCATTTCTGGATGGCCGCTATGCGACCGCTCAAGCGTCGCAATGGTAACCAATACCTCCACCGGACTACCGAGAAATATCGCAGACAGGTGCAGAGAAAGATGCACGCATATCATGTGTTTGTGCAGACCGGCATGATCGCTCAGGGCATGTTACAGTACCTTGCCATGACATGTGACGGTTTGGTCTGGAAACACTTTGGAACCTGGATCCGAACCATCCGCCCAGACGTGCTGCCTTCGGAAATGATTGTCTCAGCCGCCTTGAAAAACACGCTGCCTGGATTTTTGCACCACGGCGGAAAAGGTTCAGCGTTCCGAAAATTCATCCTTGATAAAATAGACTTCACTCGCTCCGAAGGTTCACGCTTCGCCGCATGATGATCTAGTTACAGAACTTCTCACTCACGAGTTTGCATGTCCATCTGCGAAAATCGCTCCGCGTCGTAGCTCCGGAACCGATCGGTTCCAAGCACACACTCACAGGCCGCCGTGATGACTTCGGCCACTTCTTCGGCTCGGTGGCGTGATCGAATCTGAAAATACACCGCATTCTCCTGGCGGCTCACGAATCCCATCAGGCAACTCGTCTTGCTCCCCGTTCGCCATCCCGTATCATCCGTGTTGACGTCATCGGATTGCTGGATGGCTGCTTTGATTCGCTCCGCTTCTCGGCTGATCGCTCCATCGCCGTTTCCCAATTTCAGGGCGTCTTGTGTCAGGGCGCTCTGGCTGAGATCAATGCCGCAAATCTCGCGAACAATCGGAGGAACTTTGCGTAGAGTCACCCCGAAGTGATAGTGCAGAGCCAGTCCAAACGACCGAACCCTGGGACCCACACGGTGAGCGGTGGCCCCGTGTGGGTCGAGCGGCAAGTCCCGGTGAGTTCCTCTCGCGCAGTAGCCACAACTGCATTCTTCGACTTCCACTTTCCAGATCGATATGTCTCGGGCAATC
Source organism: Verrucomicrobiales bacterium (assembly GCA_965204485.1). Lineage (GTDB taxonomy): Bacteria > Verrucomicrobiota > Verrucomicrobiia > Verrucomicrobiales > DEV007 > JAACDM01. Next base: position 3,506 of record CBDBEZ010000121.1, on the reverse strand, counting down.
TTTTCCGGCACATCGACCGTGCTTGCCGTCTCCAGACGAGTTCCAAGCCTGCCTCCGCATCGAGGACAATTTGACGACCGCCCCTTGGGCAATCGGGCTTCCATGCTTCGAACATTGTCATCCGGCCCAATCTCCGGTTTCTCCCGCCGCCGGAAGGACCCTTGGCCCGGCTTGCGTCCCGGTCTTTTCGGGTTGGCCTCGGGTTTTCCCTTCGAGAACGGAGCCGCCGATCTGTTCTGCTTGCGCTTCAACTCATCCAATTCCTTGCGCAGTCTTCGATTTTTCTCGCGAAGCTTCAGATTCTCCGCCTCCAACTGAGCAAACCGCTCCTGTAGATCGCGGACGAGCCGGATCAGTTCTCTCGTGGGGAGCGATTCAAGAGAATCGGACGACATCAATGGTTGAGATGTCTTAATTATCGAAGCTGTCAAGAGCTTGTTAGATGCGCTAATCAATTACAGTTCGGCAATCGGCCTCCGTCAGCGCCTCCACGCTCCATCCCATGAAACCATCCACGAAAGTCGTTCTTTTCATTCTCGTCGCCATCCTGGCCGTCTCCAGCATCGCCATCCTATCCTCGAGGACGCACTCGATCCCGTTTGCCCAGTTCGCCCTCTCACAAATCGCGAGTTGGGCAGGCTCGCTGATCGCCATTTTCGCCGCCCTGGTGCTTATGGCCAGAGCCCTGGAAGGGCAAGCCATCGAGCAGCTTGGTCTCCCCCCTCTTTCCGCTGCTTGCCGGAGCTCTCATCGCCAAACAGCGCTGGGTGTTTGCCGTCTCGCTGGCCCTGCTAGGAATCGTCTACTTTGTCTGCAAGGCCTTCGGTCGTCACCCTGGCGATCGCTCTGAACAGGCTCCCAACGCGCACGACGATCAGCCATGAAGATCGCCAATCTGATCGCGATCCTTGTCCTCATCACCCTCTTCCTTTTCTGTCTCTTCGGAGCCCTGGCCAGCCTCGAACCCAAGGACGGCGACATTCAAACCGGCTGGATCATCGGCTACGGCGTCACGGGAGTGGCCACCCTCCTCGGCTTGGGCTACCTGACCCTCCCTCGATCGAGATCCCAGTAGCTCAATGTCATCGACATTGCACCTCCTACCATTTCCATTGCACAATGTGAAACAATAGAAATCGAAGTGTGAGCGAAGCTGCGAATCACCGTGTTTTGGTGCAAGCGTCAAGGTGTCCGGGCCAAAGCTTGACGGGCCATCGACCGGTCTACAGCGCCCAGGCACGCGCTTCCTGGCGCTGCTCTCCAAGCCCCGTGATGCCCAGGTTCACCACATCGCCTGCCTTGAGAAACACCGGGGGCTTCAGCCCGGCACCCACCCCGTGTGGCGTGCCCGTGGAAATCACGTCGCCCGGCAAGAGGCTCATGAAATGGCTCAGTTCGTGGATCAAGGTCGGCACGTCAAAGACGAGGTTGCTGGTGTTGCTCCGCTGGCGTGGCTCCCCATTGACGTCGAGCCACAACTCCAGATCGTCGACATCGCCGATCTCATCTTTGGTGGCAATGAAAGGCCCGAGCGGAGCGAAGGTGTCACAGCTCTTGCCTTTCACCCACTGGCCACCGCGCTCGATCTGAAATTCGCGCTCGCTGTAGTCGTTGTGTAGGACAAACCCGGCCACATGATCCATGGCGGCTTCTTTCGCCACGTAGGAAGCTCGCTTTCCGATCACCACTCCCAACTCCACTTCCCAATCCGTCTTGACGCTGTTCTTGGGGATGGTCAGCCCGTCATTGGGGCCCACGATCGCCGAGGTCGATTTGAAAAAAACCACCGGTTCTTTGGGCACTTCCATCCCCGATTCCTTGGCGTGGTCGACGTAGTTGAGACCGATGCAGACAATCTTGCTAGGCCGGCAAAGCGGAGGGCCCAGACGCGTGTCCGCCGACACTTCCGCAGCTGAGGCGCCTTCACTCTCGGCCCAGGCAGCCAATCGATCCAGGCCGTCCCCCGCCCCAAAAAGCCTCGTCATAGTCCTGTCCAAAGCCCGAGGCATCGATCCGGCGGTCATCTGCCAGCTGCAGGCCGGGTTTCTCGTTTCCTGGGTCTCCAAAGCGAATCAGTTTCATCAGAATGTGGGCAGCGTGGTTAGTCTTCGAATTTGAGTAATCGTTTTGCGGCGTTGAGTCAGCGAAGCAAGGTGCATCCGCCGTCGATGTCATAGGCACTGCCGGTGATGAAGCCCGCTTCATCGGAACAGAGAAACACCGCCAAGCTGGCGATCTCTTCAGGTTTTCCCATGCGCCCGATGGGCTGGTACTTGGAAAGTTTCTCGAACACCGCCTCCTCCTGCCCCGGATAGTTCTTCCGGATGAAACCGTCCACAAAGGGCGTGTGCACCCGGCCCGGACACAGACAGTTGCAGCGAATGCCCTTGTCGACGTAATCGCGCGCCACCGAGAGGGTCATCGAAAGAACGGCCCCCTTGGTCATCGAATAAGCGAAGCGATCCTGGATCCCCAGCTTGGACGCCACCGAGGCCATGTTGAGGATCACGCCGGCTCCGCGCGCCACCATGTCGCCAATCACCGCCTTCATCCCGTGAAAGACACCTTTCACATTGACCTCATAGAGTCGGTCGATCGTTTCCGCCGAGGTGTTGGAGAGATTCCCCACATGAGCGATTCCCGCGTTGTTGACCAAAACGTCAATCGGCCCGCGCGCCTCGCGGATTCGCGCAAATTGAGTCTCCACCGCCGTCTGATCGGCCAAGTCCGTCAGTGAGACCTCGGCCCGGCCGCCGGCCTTGCGAATGCCCGCAAGGACCTCCTCCGCAGCCTCGGCATCGCGCTCGACAATCTCCACCACCGCCCCTTCGGCAGCAAATCGTTCCGCCATGGCACGTCCAATCCCCGAGCCCGAGCCCGTGATGATGATGTGCTTGTTTCCCAGTCGCCCGCCGCTCATGTCATGACCTTCGACGCCTCCGCTACCAAGCTTGGCGGACTGCGTCAAGCGCTGGTTTGCCTTCGTCTTCGCCCTTCCCTCAAAAACCGCCCTGAAACCAGTCGCCCATCCAAAACGCTAAACCATCCCCCAACTCCTCGAACCGTACCATCGAAAATCAGCCGTCAGAAGTCAAAACGCGCCGGGCGACTTCTCTTCGTTGCGGGCTCAGCGATTCCATCCATCGCAGCCCGTCGTCCCTTCGCCCCAACTCACGAAAAGTTCTGCCCAAGGCTTCCGCCATTCCCGCGGCAGGTTCTTCTTCAGGAAGCACGGCCAGATAGGCGGCCGCACCATCCAGATCAGCGGCTCCCCAATTCCGGTAAAACTCCCGATCATAAGGCATCAATTCCGGATGCATCTGCTTTAGATAGTTCCCGGCGCCTCGTGGGTCGGCTCGCAACCATTCATTCAATACCTCCGATGCCGTCATGCGGGGATTGCCCTGGGATTGTTAAACTTTGGAAGACGGCTGGGTTAAGCTTAGATTAACTCGAGAGCTTGTAAAATGGTTTTTTTCGGTTTTTTTCGATGTCCATCATTTTGA
>CBDBEZ010000120.1:0-24522 GCA_965204485.1 Verrucomicrobiales bacterium | reverse complement strand
GGTTACCAATTCCTTGGTTCCATCGGGTAAGGAGCCGACGATTACGAGAACACATGGGCGGTCGTCATTGAGCCTGACATTGAAGTAGATCCCGTCGGCCCAGAGATAGACGTATTCCTTGTCGCTGAGGTCACGCTTGCTCCATTGCTCGCGTTCTTTCTCCCATTGCTCTTCCTCGTCGAACGATGTTGGCTGCAGAAAGACCCGATGCGTTCTCACCGAGGATCGGCTCTAAGGCTCGACTCATCTCGGAGGTTGAGATTCCTCGCAGATAGAGTGCCGGGATGAGGTTGTCCAGCGAAGCGACTCGGCGTAGGTACGGCGGAAGGATGGCGCTGGTGAACCGCTGGCCTGATCGGCGATCATTGATCCTGGGCTGCCGAACAGAAACGTTTCCTATTCCAGTCTGAAGTTGTCGCTGAGGAAGATGGCCGTTGCGAACGACTTGGCGATGACCCTGGTCATCACGCTGATGTTGATGGGCTTGAATGTAGTCGGAGACTTCGTTGTCGATGGCGGCCTGAAGAAGCACTTGGGCTCCTTGTCGCAGGGTGGCCTCAAGGGCGTTCTGGCAGACGGTGCTTGCTCCTTCCTGGCGAAGGATAGATGCTGATTCGGTAGGGTGGTTGGTGGTTTTCATTGGAGTTCAGTTGTTTGGTAATGGTTGAACTCTTCATGATGCCCCGACCGCCCTCATCCACAACTTCCGGTCATTTCTCCAGAATGGCTTCATACCCGGCTGACGCGCGCTCCAATCTCCGCTTTTCCCGCGCCCCCGCACGATGGCATCATTCTTGCCAGGGAATGGTTATGAATCAACGCGATAGCGATGGAAGACTCGGCGGCGGGCGGCTACCGGGTTTCCGAGCTGGTCACGCCGCATTCGCTCCATTGGCCCTCCTTCCAGTTGAAAGGGTATCGAAGCGGGACTTTCGGCACGCGCACCACAGGAAGATTCTCTCGAGCGGGACCCAGATTTCCATTGCCGTCGTAACCAACAATGCCATTCTCCGCGGCGCGGCCGGCCACCCCTTGGTCAGCCAGCTCGGCTGGAGAATGGGTTTTAAGTATCTTGTCAGCCCTTTCAGCCTCTCTACCCTCCATTAGCCATGCCTGCCGATCTCAGTTCCGATGCCAATCGAATCTATCTGCGGTTGGAAGGCCGCGTGTCCCGCAAAGAACACGGGGAGTGGTTGACCGAAGTTCGTGACCGTATCCAATCCCATCCGCGATCGTCGGCGACAGTCGTTCGGAGCCCTGAATCGCCAGCTTTCTCGAGCCCTTTGTTTCGGCCGAAGTCAAGGTGTTCCCACACGCGGAAACCGAAGAGGCGCGGACTTGGCTGAGTTGGGATTCGGAACCCGAGGCCTAGACGTTTTGGAGGACCCGCCGGAGAAACCTAAATCAAGGCGAATCGCCCGGCTTCGAAAGCTGGCCGTCATCCTTTTGCTAACGGCTTTTCCCATGACGTGGTTTTTCAACGGCCCGGGTGCCCGCACCCTCGTCAAGTGGGGGGTTTCCAAGGGTTTGAACCTCGAGGATGTCGAGAAGGACTTTGAGGTGGAAGGCACCCTGGCTTCGGGACTGACCATCCGAAATCTCCGGATGAAACCGGAACAGGGAGGGGAGCCCGGCCCGATCAGAAAACTCTCGGTGGGAGAGGCGGGCGTGAAATACGATTTCAAGGCGTTGCTTAAGGGTGATCCGCTATCGGGCGTCAGTGAAGTCCGGCTCAAAGATGTCGACGCGGAGATCGCCATGCTCTCCAAGCCTGAGGACGAACCGGAGCCGGACGAAAAGGAATCGGCGAACAAGGATCCCTTGGAATTGGTCTGGAAACTTCTCAAGGGAAGCTACCATTTGCAGAACATCGATGTCGTGATTTCGCGCGAGGACGGCGACGACCTCTTCCTGGAAGATTTTCACCTGCATCTTCCGAGGAGCGGCGAGGGTCGCCTTGGGTTCCATCGCCTTCGCATGGGTGAACAGATCGATCGCGGGCCTGTCAGCACCTCGATCGTCAAAGGCGGTGAGTCGCTGAGAGTGGGGGAATTCGAGCTTGTTTCCGGCGTGGCGGTGCAGGAGCTTCGCCTGGAAAAAACCGGGCCGACGATCGTCGGCATCATCCTGACGATCGCCGGCGGAACCATCGAGGCCACCTACGGGCAAGAGGGAGAGCTTCTTGCCCGCCTGGAAAAGGGACAGGTCGATCTGGGAGAGCTGGCGAACACCTTCGCCTTGAAGAAAACCTTGCAATCGGGTGAGCTCACTGCCTTGGCGGTAGCGTTCGCGGGCGATTTCGGCAGGCCAGCCAGCTGGAAGGTCGACGCGAAGATGGCCCTGACAGAAGTCTCGCTTCCGGGCGAAGGAATCGATCGGGCTGAGTTGCAAGCGAGCATCGAGAACGGAGCGTTGACCGCCTTGCTGGAAGCTGAGCGCAAACGAGCGACCCTCTCTCTCGAGGCCGGCACCAACCTTACGGGGGTCGAGGACTTGTCGATGCTGGCTGGCTTGATCGCCGACCTGGATCTGACCGTCAAGATTCCTGCCATCGAGGAATTCGATTCTTCGGTCTCGGGCAGTGCTTCGCTCACGGCCACGCTCGAGGGGAGTGCCGGAGAGCTGCGAAGCGGGGAGGCGAATCTTGCCACCGACCAGCTCGCCTACCGCGGCGTTCCGATCGAAGGCCTCGCTCTCGACCTCACCGTTCCCGCCCCCGATACGGTGCGAGCGGAGCTTGAGGCCGTTCTTGACGGCGATACCAAGGTTGACACGACGGCGACGATCGGTTTGGCCGGTTTTCAATACGACGGAAACCTCAAGGCCGAGGTCGAGGCGAGCGAGCGCCTGGCCAAGCTTTTGGCCACCTTCGGATTTACCAAGGCGATCGATGGACGCGCAACCCTCGACTGGAACGGGCAGGGCGATTTCAAGACCCCGCGGCACGAGGGGCAGGGGACGCTGGTGGCGGCCGATGTTCGCCTCGAGAAAGGGGCGGTCGTCGATGGGGCCCGACTGCAATTCGGCTACCGTCCGGAGTCGATGCGAGTGGAATTCCTGGAAGCGCAAAGCGGCGATCTCTCGCTGAGCGCGGCGGGTTCCTATGAGAACGCTCAGGTGACGATCAGTCAATTGGTCTGCATGCAAGGTTTCCGCGAAATTGTCCGTGGTTCGGCGCAGGTTCCCTTCTTGTTGGACGCCGAGGATTTCTTCGCTCAGGAGCGTGCGATGTCGATCCAGCTGCGGGCGGAGTCCGTGCGTCTTCAGGATTTTGCCTCGGTGGGAGGTGCCGATTCGCCGGTCGAGGGAACGGTCACCGCGGACATCGATATCGAGGGAACGCCTTCCGAGCCGAAGGGAAGCGGCAAGTTGGAGGCCAGAGGTTTGAAGCTCACCCGAGTGGAAGAAGTGCCTCCAGGAGACTTTGCGCTCCGCTTCGATTTGCGGGACCACCGTCTCGCGATCGATGGCGAACTCAGGCATCCTGACATTAAAACGCTAGAAATCCAGGCTTCCGTTCCCACGCGGCCCGAGGATTGGACGGCGGGTAGGGAACGGTTGAACGACACGCCCCTTCAGGCAACGGTGCGTTTGCCCAAGAGTTCGCTGGCCTTCGTGACGGGCTACAGTTCGGCCATCAAGTCGATTGAGGGAACGGCGGCGCTCGACGTGACCGTCGGTGGAACGGTGGGCGCTCCGGCCATCGTGGGTTTGGTGGATGTATCGGTTGAGGATTTGAAGTTCGACCGTTCGGGATTGCCCGAAGTTCGCGACACGAGGATCACCTTGCGGGCGGACGCCGCCGAACGCACGGTGGTGATCGAGCGCTTTGAATCCCTGGTTTCTGGCGGCCGGGTGACCCTCTCCGGTGACGTGCGCTTACCTGCCGAAGGGGACGGTCCGCAGCTAAACCTTGCGGCGACGGCGCGGGAGGCCTTGTTAGCTCGCGACGCTGACTACAATGTCCGCGCTGATGCCGATCTCAAGCTGACCGGAACCTGGAAAAGCGCAAGGCTTTCCGGCGTGATCGCCCTAACCAACAGCCGGTTCATGAAAGAGATCGACATCCTTCCCGTGGACTTTCCCGCGCGGAACGAACGCTCGAGTTTGCCCGAGATCGAGAGGCGTCCCTCGTTCAAGGCGTCCTCCAACCTAGACTTTGGGATCGCCGCTGAGCCCTTCCGAGACTGGCGGGTCGATGTGCGGTTGGTCACCAAGGACGCTTTTCTCGTTCGTGGAAATCTGGCACGGGCCGACGCCGAGAGCGATTTGCGGATCACGGGGACCGGAGCCAAGCCCGTCCCGAATGGCCGAATCTTCCTGCGAGACGGGCGCTTGACCTTGCCATTTTCCAAGGTCGATATCAGCGAAGGCCGCGTGAACTTTTCGGAGAACACGGGATTCAACGGGAAGCTCACGGTCCAGGCCGCCGCGGTCGTGAGGCAGTGGGACATCAGCATTTACCTCTATGGACGGATTTTCGATCCCGATTACGTCCTCACCAGTGATCCTCCCCTTCCCAATGAAGACATCATCGCACTGCTCGCCACGGGAACCACGCGAAAGGAATTGGCCAGCGGCGACGGCACCGTGGCCGCCTCCAAGGCGGCGCAGCTCTTCCTCAAAAAACTCAAGCAAGAGGCGATCGATCCCGACGAGGAACCGACCTTGTTCCAGGAATTGAATCAGCGGACAACCGTTGACATCGGGCAGTCCGATGCCCGTACCGGCGAACGCACGCTGGCGGGAAGACTTCGGCTTTTTCGGCAGCTCTACTTGGTGGCCAGTGTCAGCCGCGAAGGCAGTTACCGCGGCTTGTTGAAGTATGTTTTTAAGCTTCCCTGACCATGAATTGCCTGAGATCCACGGCAATCGGTGCCTGCCTGTCGCTCGCCCTGTGCTTGTCCTGGGCCGCGGCCCAGGACAAGGGGCGGACAGTGTCCTTCCAGGGCTTACGCCTGTTCACCGAATCGAAAGCGAGGGCCTTGATCGGGCCTCAGTTGGAGCTCATTGATGAGCAGGGTCCCAGCACCGCCAGGGCGGATGATGCCGCTTTCTTTCTCGAGCGCGAGATGCGAGACTGCGGTTTCGAAGATGCCCGCGTGATCTGGGAAATGCCTTCTACTCAACAGGTGATCCTGAAAGTGCGCGAAGGACAACGTCTCATCCTTACGGGTGTGCGATTTCAAGGGCACAAAGCCCTGCCCGACGAGGCCTTGTTTGAACTGATGACGGCCGACACCCGTGAACGGCTGAACCTGAAGTTGAGCGACGAAATCCCCTATGTGGTCAAGGACGTGGCGGCGGGCCGGAGACACGTCAAAGACTTCTATGAACTGCTCGGGTACATCTCCGCTGACGTCACTTTGTTGAAGCCCGAAGTCGATCCGAATCCGCCGGGCAACCGGGCATGGGTGCGCTTGTTGATCGACGAAGGATCACTCTACAAGGTGGGCGAAATCCTGCTGGGAGCGCCTCCGCACCCCAGCCTGGCAGAGAAGTTTCAGGCGGTGCAACGGGATTACCTCGACCAGAGCTTTTCGCCTTCCCTCGCTGCTCAGGTAGAGGCGCGTCTGCGTCAGATTGCCAGGGAAGCGGGCTATTTCGAGGCGGAGATCTCCGTGACCGCTCAGGACCCGGTCGATCGGGGCGAGGTGAAGACGGTCGACCTCGTAACGGAGGCCGATTACGGACGCCGATTCTCTGTGCGGGAGATCGACCTTGAGGGGAACGAGTCTGCGGCCGACCTCTATTTTGAGCGCAGCTTCTCCCGCCTGATCGACGCACCCTATGATCCCAGCGCCACCAATGCGCTCGTGGGGAAAATGTTGGAGAGCGGCAACTTCACCCGTGTCACCGCCGAGCCCCAGATCATGGACGCGGAGGCGGGAGCGCTGCGCTTGCAGGTCGAAGTGGAGGAAGCGAAGAGTCGATCCGTGGGGATCTTCGGCGGTTACGGCTCCTGGGAAGGGGCCATCATCGGCTTTGACTATGTCGAACGCAATCTCTTTGGCATGGTCAAGCGGTTTGATGCCAGGGTTGAGTTTTCCCAGAGAGGAATCGAAGGAGAACTCACTTATGCCGACCCCAGATTTCTCTGGAGCGAGTGGGAGGCCTCGGCCGGGATCTATAGCCGGACCCGCTTCAACGAGGGCTACAGCAAATTCGAAACGGGTTTGCTGGCGGAGGTGGGGCGTGAGTTTTTCGACCTCAATTCCGTGCGCTTCTTCGCGCAGAGCAGCTTCACCGAGGTGTTTGAAGCCGACATCGAACGACGGTTTCTCGGTGAGACCAGCTACTTTGATAGTTTTGCGGGTGTCGCTTACGAGCTCGACTGGCGGGACGACCCAGCAGGGCCGCGTCGCGGAGGATTCCTCCACGCCTCCAGCAGCTTTGGCTCAGCCCTGTTCCGCGGGCGGTTTCATTACCTGCGCTCGGATTTTGAATTCAGTTACCACCTTCCGATCGGTCCCACGACCCTACACCTCGGTGCCGAGGTCCGCGGCATCTTGCCGCTTGGCGATGACCGGGACTTCCCCATCGATTTACGGCTGTTCAGTGGAGGCCCCAGAAACGTACGCAGCTTTCCCGAACGCGAGATGCACCCGCTCGATTCTGGGGGTTATCCCGTCGGTGGACAGTTCTCCAGCACGTTCAAGGTCGAGTATGAGATTCCCGTGAGCGGTCCTCTCAGTGTGGCGATTTTCGGCGATGCGGGCAATCTCTTGACCGATTTCTCCGATGCCGGCCTCGACGACTTACACTACGCCACCGGTGCGGGGTTGCGCGTTCGCTCTCCTCTGGGCCCGCTGCGTCTCGATTACGGGCACAACTTGAATCGGGGTGAGCGGGAGCCGAGTGGAACCTTTCATGTGGGTTTTGGTAGCGCATTCTAGCATGGATCATGTGAAGGCGGGCTCTTACAGAAGAAGGCACTCTTGGCACGTCATCTCGTTGGCGCCTTGGGTGGGCAGGGCATCGTCGCCGACTCAGCATGTGATTGCGTTCGGCCAGGGCAAATCCCGACAACACGATGGCCATTGAAGCGGCCAATCTCGTGCAAGCTGCGCGGTGAGTATCGGCGTTGTGCACGATCGCGTGAGAGGAAGGAACCGCTGATCCCGGGAAAGTAGGCACGGTTTCATGGCATCGATTCTGCGTATGAAGAGGGCGATGGGGACCTTTCTCACCGCCGAAACCTTCCAAGCAATCAGGGCATGAAACACAGCATCAAGATTCTCGAAACGGAAATGGAGACACCGGACGTGAAGCGCTTCGTCACGGAAAAACCGCAAGGCTACGAGTTTCGCCCGGGTCAAGCGACCGAGATTGAATTGCTGGTGGACGAATTGAAGGGCGAGGCGAGGCCGTTTTCCTTCACCAATCGAACCGACGATCAACACCTTGAATTTTTGATCAAGATTTACAGCGACCGTGATGGCGTTACCGAAGCCCTCATGGAGCACCGCGCGGGCGATCAGCTAGTGATCGGAGATCCGTTTGGTGCCATTGCCTACGAGGGTCCGGGCGAGTTCATTGCTGGCGGAGCGGGAATCACCCCTTTCATTTCCATTCTGAGGCGACTGCGCGAGGACGAAGCGCTTGAGGGGAACACACTCCACTTCGCCAACAAGACGGAGAGCGACATTATTCTGTGCGATGAATTGCGACAGATGTTAGGGAACAAAGCGCACTTTGTCTTATCGAGGGAGGCTGCGGACGGCTGCCAGACTGGGCGCATTGATCAGGAATACCTCCGCGGGCAATTGGATAATCTGGACCAGTATTTTTACATCTGCGGGCCTCCGCCGATGGTCGAGAACACCTTGAGGGTGCTCAAGATTCTGGGTGTCAACAAGGAGCAGATCGTCACCGAAGATGGATTCTGAGAACGCACGCCGAGCAGTCGCCAAACGACCGCTGGTGCACCTTGGCTGGGTCTTGGCGCACGAAGGCCGCGAAGCGGCGTTGCGGGAGGCTCACCAAACTTCCGCGAGGGACCTGGAAAAGCTCCTGACCGAATCCTTTCCCATGTTCGAGTGGCGCGTCGATGACCTCGTTCGGCGGCGCTATGCCGCAGAGGGCTTGGTGGAACCTCTCGACATGCTGGAGATTGGCTTGCACGAAAAGACCGAGCACCAGTGGGATTACGCCCTCGTCATCACTCCCAATCAGCTGCGGGCGCGCCAGAAGGCCTTTACACTGGGAGTCCCCTCGTCCGCCTTGAAAACGGCTGTGCTCTCCACCGCGTGGTTTCGCGATCCGAAGACGCTTTCGGAGGCTATGACGGCTTTGGCGCTCTACTTTCTGGGGCACATGTGGGGTTTGCCGACCAGTGTGGAAGGGGCGATGAAGCCGCCCGCCGAGATGGGTCGGCTGTATCCGCTTCCATTCAACGAGGCAGAGTGCCGGATCATCGTCGATCGTCTGGAGGACGTGGCTGATGGGCGCCTCGAGGACGACGAGAAGGCGCACCATCCCGCGGTCTTTGTCTGGAAAACCTTTTGGGCCGATCCGAAGAGCATCCTCATCGACGTCGTCGGCTATCGCCCGTGGCGGCAACCCTTTCAACTCGCCGGCCTCGCCGCGGCCGCCTCGGTGACTTGTCTCTTGCTCTTCTTGGGCGCGGAAGCCTGGGAACTCGGCGTGCATTCCGGAACCGTCTTCGTGATGGTGGCCTCCGCCGCTTCGGTGACCGGGGCTTCCCTTTTTCTCTATTTCGGACAGCGCTTGGGCGAGCTCACCCGCTCGGAGGTTCTCCTGGAGCAATTGGTTCGAGCGCGCATCGTTCTCTTTCTGTGTTTGCTCGCCGGCATGGCCGCGCTTTGGCTGATGCTGTTTACCGTCTGCCTGCTCATTACCATGACACCCCCGCGCGCAGTGATCGACGGTTGGCTGAAGGTCGACGTGGGCATCGGTCACCTGGCCTGCTTCTCCGCGTTCGCCGCCGTTATCGGCGTCGCCGCCGGCGCACTGGGAGGGAATCTGGAAGATGAAGCCGAGAACAAGGCGAAGTTCTTTTTTGACGAAGAATCGTAGTGAGGTCGAAGGGCACGTGGTTAGGCCGATGTTGAATCGTTGGGTTTGTCGCGAAGCGCTAGATGTGAGATGTTAGTTGCCTGGCTCAGGCCCATTACTTTTTGCCGGCATAACCCATTTTGGGCTCAAGCAAGGGAACATTTCAAGGGGATCTCTGTGGTGTGAGAGTAGGAAGGATTCGTTCGACTCGTCGAATTCTCCAGAGCTTGGTAATCCCTGGCTTGAGTGTCTGCTTTCTCCGACGTGCGTCCTTGAAGGCGAGGAAAGGTTCGTGTGGAGGCTCTGGATCAAACAGTTCCGCGCCTTTTTCCAGGAGCGATGCCTGCGGAATCAATCGTCTCGATGACGGCTTGTAGAACGACAATTAGAATTCCCCGGTAACGACAACTAAGATTCCCCACATTAGGGCCAATGCCTTTAGGGAAAGATCCAAAATATTTTAGATAAATGTTGCATTTTACCATAATAGTTATAATTGGGGTGGATGCCTCACTCCCATCCCAATCAAGTTAGCGGTTTCCTTCGTCAGTTCGAACATCTTTTCGGATTCGTTCGCGATCGCTTCGAACGCTTGCAGAACCCAGGCCGCGGCCCCAACCCCAAGCTGCCGGCCTGGGATCTTCTCGCCTCCCTGGTCTATCACGTGATCAGTGATGCTGGCCATTTCTCGGCCCATGTGTTCCAGTTGTTCGAGGTGGTGATCAAGGATAGTTCGCTCTCGGAACGGCGCCAGAGGATGGGGCTTGAGCCATTCGCTTGGCTCATGAAGCAGGTGTTAAAGCCCCTCGCCGATGGACGCGTACACAAGGGATGTTTCTACAAGGGGCTGCGCCTGTGCGGGATCGATGGCTCGAAATGGAGCGTCACGAACACGCCGCAGGTTCTGGCTGCCATGAGCAAGGCGGCCTCCAGGAGAATGACCGCCGCCTTTGCGAAAATAGAGATGTGCGCGCTCGTGGAACTTGGCATCCACAACCCGTTGGCGGCGACGGTCGGCCTGGAAGGAGAAGGCGAATGGACCCTGGCCAAAGAACTTCTCGGGAGTCTGCCGAAGAGGAGTCTGCTGATTGTCGACCGGCTTTACGGTTGCGGGAAGTATCTCGACGAACTCGTGAAATCATGCCGGGCGGCACATAGTGAATTGTTGGTGAAGGCACGCGGCAGCAACAAGAGCCATAAGACTGAAAGGCTCTCCGATGGAAGCGCGCTGGTCAGCATCAGGGTGCCCAGAAAGAAGGCTGATGGGCCGCGGGAGAATCAAGGGGAGATCCGTATCCGTGAGATTCGAGGCCGGATCAGGAAGCCGGGGGCACGACAGTGGAGCGAGGTGAGGCTATGGACGACGCTTATTGATGAGCAGGAGTATCCGGCGCAGGAATTGCTGGAGCTCTATGCCCTGCGCTGGGAACACGAGATATTCTACAAGGAACTCAAGCTCCACATGCGCGGGAATGACGTTCTTCATAGCCATACGCCAGAAACAGCGGCCCGGGAGGTGGCGGCATTGCTCATGGCCTGCTCGTAACTGATTAGCGCATCTAACAAGCTCTTGACAGCTTCGATAATTAAGACATCTTAACCATTAATGTCGTCCGATTCTCTTGAATCGCTCCCCACGAGAGAACTGATCCGGCTCGTCCGCGATCTACGGGAGCGGTTTGCTCACTCGCGAGTGAGAAGTTCTGTAACTGGATCATCATGCGGCGAAGCGTGAACCTTCGGAGCGAGTGAAGTCTATTTTATCAAGGATGAATTTTCGGAACGCTGAACCTTTTCCGCCGTGGTGCAAAAATCCAGGCAGCGTGTTTTTCAAGGCGGCTGAGACAATCATTTCCGAAGGCAGCACGTCTGGGCGGATGGTTCGGATCCAGGTTCCAAAGTGTTTCCAGACCAGACCGTCACATGTCATGGCAAGGTACTGTAACATGCCCTGAGCGATCATGCCGGTCTGCACAAACACATGATATGCGTGCATCTTTCTCTGCACCTGTCTGCGATATTTCTCGGTAGTCCGGTGGAGGTATTGGTTACCATTGCGACGCTTGAGCGGTCGCATAGCGGCCATCCAGAAATGGTATCCGAATGAGCCGACCGAATGCACCGCTTGCTTGAAAGCGACTTCGATCTTGAAACGCAAACTGTAGAGCAAGATGATCTCCTGAGCTTCCATGGTGAGGTCGGTAGACAAGAGGATGATCCGCCCTCTCGTGGGATGATCGACGAGAATGAAGCGGACCATCGCCCCGGCGGGCTTCCACAACAGATCCACCGACTTGAACCGGACAGAGATGTTTCTCTCCCCATATACGGGACTGGGAACGGAACTGAAGCCGCCCGTTCCAAAGACATTCTGGAGCTTCACCGCAGCGCCATACTTTTTCGGTCGTCCGCGTTTGCGTTTGCGTGGCACTGCCGCAGGCCGAAAGCCGGTTGTCGTGCGTCGAACCCTCGTGACCAGCACACCGGAACGCCCCTTGGTGCTCCGGATCACCTTTCCGTTGGCGTAGTAGGCGTCGGCCAGCAAGACGAACTCCTGACCTCTACAGACGGATGCGAGCATCTCGTTGGCCTTGTCGATCAAGGTTCTCCTGTCGCGGTTTGAAGTGACGATACCTTCGTGAATGCGTGCACAGACCGGAACGCAGAAGAAGTATCCGCCAACCTGACAGAGCACGCCGAAGGCCTGAAAGGAATGGCTCATGATGAAGTGAGGCTTGGAATTGGACTCGGACTGTTGATGCAGATACTTCACCGCAGGCATCTTGCGGCCCTCCTTGGACTTCTTGATGCCGTCGAGAACCAGGACGGGGCGACAACCGATCTTGTAGACAGGGAAGTGCTTGATCACGATGGCGAACCAAAGTTCTGCAAGCCGGTCCGTCTTCACGGCATTGCTGTGGAAGAAATGGAGTAAGTGCTCATAGAAGTGTTCTGACAAACCGAGAGCGCGGACGAAACTGGAAACCCCGAGGAGGTCATTGCGCACGGAGAAAGCGGCCAAGACGAGCAGAAACCAGAGAAAGGTGCGGGCTCTCGAGAAAGCGGGTCGCAGAAGACAGACGATATTCCACCAAGAAATCCAGAGATCCATAACAAATGATTTGATTTTCCTAGACATTCGCATATATAAGGTAATGACCATGAAAAAGATCAGATCATTGAAAAAAGAGTCCAGAAATTTGCGGCAAAGTTAGCTGCAATCGGGCCAATGCGGCCTGGGAGCATCAGCAAGCAATACCGAGATCGACAACGCCAGCGCGGCGTGTATTACCAACTGAGCTACACGCATGAGATGAGGAGCCGGACTGAACACGTCTGGCCAGACCACGTGAAGGGACTACGAAAAGAAACAGAGGAGTACAAGAAATTCAAGAAATTCAAGAAACTGACCACCGAACTGATCGATCTGAGCATTGAACTATCCAAGGCGAAGATCGCTCCATTACGCAGTCAGACAGACACGCCAGGCAAAGAGAAACCGGTCTGAGAACTTCCCACTCACGAGTTGCTCAGTTGGAGGCGGAGAATCTGAAGCTTCGCGAGGAGTTGGATGACTGCTAGGAAATTGCTTTTCGTCCGTGGTATCAACTGCGTCGAAGTGATCGGGATTGGAGGGGGTTCAGTCACCGATACCATGCCGCGTCCCTACGGCCCCATCGCCGACAACCTCGCTCAGAGAGTCGAGTGGACGGAAGAGTTTTTCCGCCAGGCCTTCGCCCGCCCCGATTTCGTCGGCTGGCATTATTGCGGTCTCATCGACGCTTCCAATCGTGTCCCCCGCAAGCAAGACCGCCAGCACTCGGGGCTCATCGACGGCTTCGGGAAGCCCTATGCGAATTTGCAGAAGACGATCAAGAACGCCGCACGCCAACTCTATGAGATCGCACGAACTCCAGCCTGAATTCGATTCACTTGTTGGGACCATCGGTGATCCATTCCCATGGAGGCCCCAAGAGCAGCGCGGACGACCATTATGCCCAGCCCATTCATTCTAAGGTAGGCGTTAGCATCCCATCTAAAAAACCCTCCGTTACCCTGCCAGTTCCGTAGAGCTATTCGAGCTTCTCTAGATCAAGTCGATAGAATCCTGTTCCAGGGAAAGGATTCTCGTGCTCGAACGAGATGCGATCGCCGGTGCCCTCCACCACCAGCAAGGGCTCCCAGACGTTGATGGGCGACAATCCATTGGATACCTGCAGCTCATAGATCACGCCATTGCCGGAATCCCACGAAATCCGAATGCCTGGTCCATGCCGCTCAATTTCCATCACGGGCAGCCGAACCGGCACCTCACAAGGCCCCCCGGCAATCACTTCCTCCTTCGTCGGATTGCTACCGTTGTTCAATACCCGGTAGCCGCCAGGCAAGCCGCCCTCTGTCGTCAAGAGCCGATGAAGCCCACAATATCTCTCCAGCAAACTTTTGTGAACAATGTTAAGATAACTACCCACATGCGAGAGGTTAGCGAGTCCATCCAATTCGAATAGGGATTCATTTTGTTCAATCGTGAGATGCCCCCCGATCTCTCTTAGACCAATCAAGCCATCGACCGACCAGAGAGAGCGATTCGAAGAAATCTCCAATTGTTTCCCAACTTTACGCAGGTTGTGGAACCCCTCCAGGCTGGGCAGCAAGGAATTACGCTCGACTCCAAGAGATTCCCCTACCTCGACAAGCCGACTAAGCCCGCGCACATCCACCAAACGGTCGTTGAATCTAATGTCAAAGTGGCCGGCCACCGACTCGAGGCGATCTAAACCATCAAATGTCTTCAGTTGAGGATTATGGGATAGAGAGACCGAACCACCGACCGTTTCGATGTTGCGCAGCCCCTCAAGGCTTTGCAGAGAAACATTAGCGAATACGAATAAGGAGTCCTGCACTGAGGTGAGATTCTCCAAGCCATCCAGATTCCTTAGCTGGCTATTCCGACCCACATTGATGAATGTCCCGACCGCGCTGAGGCCCCGAAGTTCATCAACGTCAGCGATTCCGAGAACCTGCAAAAATAGTCCGCCGTAGATCTCAGTTAATGAATCCAAACCAGCCAAACTAGAAAGCGCCTCATTGCGATTCAAACACAACTCTCCGGGCACCTCGCTGATTAACTGCTAAGAAATTGCTTTTCGTCCGTGGTATCAACTGCGTCGAAGTGATCGGGATTGGAGGGGGTTCAACTACCTGTTTTCGGTGGAGCGTTTGAAGGAGGCCGTTGGTTCTATGGAGTAGAGTAATTTCAACTGCTAGGAAATTGCTTTTCGTCCGTGGTATCAACTGCGTCGAAGTGATCGGGATTGGAGGGGGTTCAACTGACTGACTGACTGCTAGGAAATTGCTTTTCGTCCGTGGTATCAACTGCGTCGAAGTGATCGGGATTGGAGGGGGTTCAACTGACTGACTGACTGCTAGGAAATTGCTTTTCGTCCGTGGTATCAACTGCGTCGAACTGCTAGGAAATTGCTTTTCGTCCGTGGTATCAACTGCGTCGAAGTGATCGGGATTGGAGGGGGTTCAATGTGCGCGTCTATAAGAATGTTCGGCGCATGACAGTCGATTCCATGGGGCGGGAAGGCCGGGAGCTCTTCGCGCATCTCCTGGAGAACGACCTGAGCATGGAGCATTTCATCGATTCGGATTTCGTCATGGTGAATGACCGCCTGGCGCGCTTCTACGAATTGCCGCCGGTGAAGGGCGATGCATTCGTCCCGGTGAAGCTGCCCGAGGAGAGTGAGCGCGGTGGACTCATTGCGCAGGCGGGCTTTCTCAAGCTCACCTCCACCGACTTTGCCACGTCCCCCATCCATCGCGGCTCATGGATTCTGAAGAATCTCTACAACGAGAAGATCGATCCGCCGGCCGATGTGGTGATCAATGAACCGGACATCCGGGGTGCCACCACCATCCGCGAAGCCATTCTCAAACACCAGCAGGTAGAGAGCTGTGCGCGTTGTCATTCCAAGATCGATCCCCTGGGTTTCGCCCTTGAATACTACGACCCGGTTGGGCGCAAGCGGAGCGAGTATCGCCACGTGGAAGAACTCCCTTCCGAGCAGGAGGAAACGGTGTTTACCAAGAAGATCGAATTCACCACGGCCCCGATTGAGGCAACGATGACACTGCCTGACGGCCGCGAAGTGCGCGATCTGCCGACCCTCAAGGCCGCTCTCATGGCCGATAAGGAACGCCTTCTCAAGGGCATCATCGGGAAACTGATCAGCTACGCGCTTGGTCGCGACACCACCCTGGCGGACCGCCCTTACATCGATAGCATTTATCAAGCATCCGAAGCCCGCGGCTACTCCCTTCGCGCCGCGATCGAAGCCATCGTGGCCCATCCCGAGTTTGGCCGAAAATAGATCGTTCAGCGCAAAGGCAAGAAGTTAGCTGCGATCAGCGCCCACCGCAGCGAAGGAATCGTCAAGAACCGCATCCACTCACTCCACGGGAACCCTCACCCGAGCGCAACACAACCAGCTAGACCTGTCCTAACAATAGCATTAATATACTAGCTCTACTAACGCTCGTAATTGCTGCATCTCCAATCGTTGGGGAGAGTCCAAAAATTCAAGATAGGCGGTAGCGAGCAAAGATTTGTTGTAACGGTTCAGAATTCCACCGTGTATGAGGGACGAAACGTGTCCGCCATAGCCGAAGAAGACGCCGCCTGCGTGCGTTCGATCCTAGCGGGTCGCCCTGAGCGATTCCGCGAGCTGGTCGAGCGGTACCAAGATCGTGTCTTTGCCATCCTTTCGCGCTACGAGCGTGACCGCGGCCGGGTAGAGGACATGGCCCAGGACGTCTTTGTCAAAGCTTGGCGGCACCTGAAGAAATTCGACCCTTTGAAAGCGCCTTTTGAAAACTGGCTGTCACGCATGGCGACGAACGCGGCACTCAATCATGTGCGTGCCGAGAAGTCCTTTCGTGAGCAGGTGCCGATTTCGCAACTCGGTGAGGGCGCTCTTGAATGGCTTCAACAGGAAGATGACTCTGCCCCGCTCGAAGCCATGGAGGCCCGGGAAATCTTGAATCGCTGCATGGCGGATCTCACCCCGGATGAACAACTCATTCTAACCATGGCTGAGATCGAAGGGCGCACGTCGCCAGAGATCAGCGAACTCACCGGCAAAGCGGCCGGAACCATTCGCGTCGCCCTCCATCGCGCCAAACAGAAGCTTGCCGAAAACCTCACACGCCTACAAGCATCCCTATGAAAGACAACGATCCTAAACTTGAGAAACTCTTCCGCGTCGCTCGTGAAGCACCCGGCGTGGCGCCGCCGGAGACCTTTGCCGATCGAGTCATGTCGCAGGTCACGCCTTCTTCGGCTGACCATGTGATCACGATCGATTTCCTCTTGCCGAAACTGGCTTGGGCAGCGGCCTTTGTTATTGCGGCCTTTCTAACCTCGGAGGTCATCATGAATACCAATGGTCTCCCCAGTCTCACGGCAGGCACGGACAGGCTAGCCAGCGCTTGGGATTCTGAATTCGATACGATCATCACACCATGAATACGAAATCAAAGCTCACGATCGCTTTTGTCGTGCTCTTCCTGACAGGCGTCGTCACTGGTGTCATGGGGACTCGGATAGTCTACCGCCACATACTGGCCAAAGCGCTCGATCGGCCATCGATTCTTTCGGAACGGGTCGAGGCGAGCCTCGGCAATCTCTCCCTGTCGCCCGAACAAGACCGAAAGATCAGGCAGATCCTCACAGAATCTCGCGAGCAAAGCCAAAAACTACGCGAGGAATTTCGCCCGCGATTCTGGACGATCCTCACGGAAACCCGTCGGAAGATCGACAGTGAGCTGACACCTGAGCAGCGCTCGCAGTTTCGCAGAGCAGTGCGTGATGATCTACCTCTCTTGCAAAGAGTGATTGAGAGACATGAGGCTGAGGCTCAAAAATAGTTGTCAACGCCTGTAACGCTTTCTTGGCGTCAGGTATATGGGTGGCATGAAGATCCTCACCACCCTCCTTCTGCTTCTCGCCACAGTTGCTGTTGGAGCCACGAAGGAACGACCCATTGCCACGGTGCATGTCTTCCTGAAGGAAAACTGCCCCATTGCCATTTATCACACCAAGACGCTGTCTGAACTCCACGAGCGCTACGCGAACGAAGGCATCGCCTTTCGCGGCTACGTCTCTACTCGCAAAGCCACGGAGCAAAGCGTGGCCGCCTTCAAGGCCAAGTTTGTCATCCCCTTTGCCATCGAACCCGATGCGAGTCTAAGCAAAGCGCATCACTTGGGCGCGAAGGTGACCCCGGAAGTAATCGTCCTCGATCGGGACGGCAAGACACTCTACCGAGGCCGCATCGACAACACCTACGCCGACTTCGGCAAACGCCGTCGAGTCACGACTTCGCATGATCTCCGCGACGTTCTTGAAGCCCTCGCCAAAGGCGAAGCCGTTGAGCCGAAAAGCACCGAAGCCGTCGGCTGCCTCATTCCCATCGCCAAATCCTAACCCTCACACCTTCATGAACTTGAAGATCATCACAGCACTGACATTGCCTCTAATTCCTCTGTCCCCCCTCGTGGGTCAAGACGCGGTCACCTACACCAAGGACATCTCGCCCATCATCTACAACAACTGCACCGTCTGTCACCGCGACGGCGAGATCGGCCCGTTTCCGCTGACGAACTTCGAAGAAGTGCGTGACGAGGCTTACACCATTCGCAGCGTCACGCGCAAAGGCACCATGCCACCGTGGATGCCCGAGCGCGGGTTCGGCAAGTTCTTGGGCGAGCGCAGCCTAACAGATCAAGAGATTGAAACCATCGCCCAGTGGGTTGAAGCCGAGATGCCGGAGGGCGACCCTGCCTTTGAAGCACCCATGCCCAAGTTCGCCGAAGGCTCTGCCCTGGGCGAACCCGACCTCACCTTGCGTGTCGCCGAACCCTACACGATCAAGGGGAGTAACAAAGATGAATACCGCGTCTTTGTGCTGCCCACCGGACTGACAGAAGACCGCGATCTCGTCAGTGTCGAGTTCCGCCCTGACAACCGCACCATCTTGCATCACGGCCTGCTAGCTTTCGATGCCACTGGCCAAGCGTGCCAGAACGATGTTAGTGATCCGCTCTCTGGTTACGAAGTCTTTGGCGGGTTTGGCGTACCCATCCGTCCCGATGCCCAGCTCCCCGGCTACACACCCGGCGCGGTACCTCTACGTTTACCCAAAGGGGTGGGCATTAAACTGCCCGCTGGCGCTGACATTCTCATGCAAATCCACTATGCCCCATGGCCAGTGAGGGATTCCGATCAATCCAGCGTCAACCTGTTCTTCGCCGACGAGCCGGTGGAGCGCTATCTCAAAACACGCATGATGATGCCCTTCGATCTCGTTGAGGAGGACACGCTACGACCTCCGACTCTCACTCTGTCAGAACGTCTCGCCGTTGCCCAGGAACTCATCGATGAATTTGGCCAATCCGGTTTCGGCCAGCCCGGAAACGGCGCAAACCGCGACAATATTGCCGATCAGCTAGGAGAAGGCTTCGGCGGCAGTCTCGCCGGCTGGTCACTCTTCAAGCTACCCCCAGACGAAGTTTCCCGCTTCCACGGCATCTGGAACGTGGACGAAGACATCAGCCTCATCAGCATCTATCCGCACTGCCATTTGCTAGGGAAAAGCTGGGAAATCTACGCCATCGATCCCGAGGGCAATCGCGAGAACCTCCTCAAAATTAATTCATGGGACTTCAATTGGCAAGGAGACTACCCCCTACCCAAATACGTCAAAATTGACAAAGGGTCGACCATCCATGCCATCGCCACCTACGACAATACGGCTGACAATCCCGTGAACCCTAACGTGCCACCAAAGGCAAGCGGCTGGGGAGGGAAGACCACAGACGAGATGTATCTTCTGGGATTCAACTATGTCGACTACCGCGAGGGCGACGAGAACACTTCTCTGAGCCATCTCGATCCCAAAGCCTCTGAGCCGCTGTCTCCACTGCAGGTGCGCCAGAATACCGATCGAACGTATTCACTTCTCTACAAGCCGATTTCCGATTCATGGACGATCGAACGCTCAGACGATGGCTTGAACTGGACTCCCTATTCCCCGCCCGCTCCTTCTTCCGTCAGCTACGGCACTGCGGTCATACCCGTTGTCCCCAACGGGAAGCAGGTGAACTTCTTCCGCGCCACCACTACCCCCTAACATCGCAACTAGCATGAGAATATTACTCCTGCCACTTACCTCGTTGATAATCATAGGCTGTGCCAGCCCACAGAGCAACCGTCCGTTGGCAAAGCGAAACCAAGCCGTGAACGCTGTCCAGCAGCGTTTCCAAGCATTCGACATCGACGGTAACGGCGAGCTTTCCCGTGCCGAGTTCGCCGAGTCCCAAGCCGCTCAACGCTCCGCTGATCCTGACAGCTTATTTAATTCCGCCGACACGAGCGGCGATGGAGCCCTCACCTCCACCGAACTCCAGCAAGCGCTCCGTAAGCTTCGATCCAACCGCCATTGATAGTCTCTTCAAGAGCTGCTCATCATGAAAGCGCCAAATGTTCTATCATTCATCGGCCTAAGCATCGCCCTGACGACCACAACAACGATCGCGCAGTCGCGACTTCCCTCGATCGATTTCGACAAACAGATCGGCGCGAACGCAGAACGTGAAATCCTAGAAGATCCCAAAGAGTATCCGATCCTTCCCAAGAAGGGCAACGAAGCCGTTTACAATTACCTTGAGAAGATCAAGACCAACATCCTCAATTCCGGTAAAGTCACGCACGCCAAAGACTTTGTTTGGACGCTCCACGTGATCAATGATCCTAACACCATCAATGCCTTTGCCACACCCGGCGGCTATATCTACATTTATACAGGTCTCATTCACTTTGTGGACAATGAAGCTGAGCTTGCTGGGATCATGGCTCACGAGATTGCCCACGCCGATCGCCGTCACTCGGCGCAACAAATGCGTAAAGACGCCCGGGCGCGCTTGTTGAAACGCAGGCGAGGCGGAGGTAATGAGCTCGTGTTAGGACAGCTGCGCTCACTCCGCTACGATCGGACGCATGAGAGCAATGCAGACGAGTATGCTGTCATCTATATCTGCGCCACCAACTACCACGCCCCCAGCATCACCGGCTTCTTTGAGAAGATGGCTAACGAAGGAGGCCGCCAACGCCCGCAGTTTCTCAGTACTCATCCCAACCCCGACAATCGAGTCGAAGCGATGAACGCAAAGATCAAAGAGATCGGTTACTCGGGCACGGTCAAAAACACCTACGGGCACGAGAAGATTCAAGCGGGCCTTCCGACTGACTGACTGCTACTGCTAGGAAATTGCTTTTCGTTCGTGGTATCAGAGGCGTCGAAGTGATCGGGATTGGAGGGGGTTCAGTTGAGGGTGGCGTCGGTGGGCGGACGTTGACTTCGGGGGCGATGAGATTCGTTGGGTTGCTTGGCGGTGGATGCGTTCATGGCAGGGATTTAATTAGGCTTGGTTCTGATCTCGATCGTAGTTGTGGTGTCCGTGGTGGAGTTGGCTGTTAGCGTGGAGGTCGGCTAGGTGAGCGGGACCGATGTAATGGCCTTGGTGGTAGACTTCGGGCTGCGCAGTGCTGGTGAAGGGGTCGTAACGGACTTCGATCTTGCGTCCGCGTAGGCTTAGGTTGACTTCGTAGACTTGGTTGGCGATTCGAATGGTGCCGTTTTTTCGGACGGTGCGTTGGATGCGGGTGTGGAAGAGTTTTTCGAGTGCTTGGTGGCTGAGTTCAAGTTGTCGGAGGTGTTCGGAGCCGTCTTGGAATCTGCCTTGGGGTGTGGTGTTGATGCCGCTGTGTTGGCGGGTGTGATAGTCGGTCTGGATCCAGTTTGAGAGTTTGGCGTTGAGGTCTTTGAGGGTGTGAACGCGTTCTTGGAGAAGGCAGAGGGTGGTTTCGAAGCCTAACTGAATGGTTGAGAAGACGCGCTCGACTTTGCCTTTGCTCCAGGCGTGGTAGGGCTTGTGATGGATGAGGCGGATGCCGAGGTTGGCGCAGACGATGTGGGTGTGTTTGCTAATGAAGGCTGAGCCGTTGTCGGCGTAGAGTTTGTGGGGGAGACCTCGGCGACGAATGGCTTCTTTGAGGGCGTGGTGGAAGCTTTGCGTGTTTTCGCTAGGGTAGTAGGCGGCGTAGGGTATGAGTCGGCTGTGGTCGTCGATGACGAGTCCGAGGTGGGTCGTGAGGTCTTTGCCTTCGGAGGTGATGAGTTTGGGGCCGGGGCTGAAGTCGGTCATCCAGAGGTCGTTTGGGAAGGGGGCTTAGAAGGCTTTGCTGGGGCCGTTGAGGTCGTTATCCTGGACTATACGATGGTGACCGTTTTCTCTGAAGAAGCGATAGAGAGTGGTGAGTGATGGGAGTTGGATGCCTTCTTTGATCCATCGGCGATAGGCGACTTTGATCGGGATTTGTGGATACCGTTGCCGTTGGCTGAGGAGCCATTCTTGTTGTTCGGGAGTGAGGCTGCGGCGTTGGCCGAGGTCTTTTCGTGGTTGGTTGGTGAGGGATTGGAATCCGCTGTGTTGGTAGGCGTACCACCAGTCTTCGAGGGTGCGGATGGCATAGCATTTGCCCGTGTGGGCGTCTGGCCAAGGGCGCGATGCGGCCTGCCGTAGGGCTTCGGCTAGAGTGTGGCCGTCTTCTTGCTGTTGCAGGAGGTAGCTGATGGCGCTGTAGCGGATGAGCGCGCCCTTTTCTTGTGGTGTGAGATCGTGTTCTTCAGGCATGCGAGGAGGTCTACTCCCACGGGTGCTTTGGCGAAAGTGTACGGTTACTCGTGAGTGAGAAGTTCTGTAACTAGATCATCATGCGGCGAAGCGTGAACCTTCGGAGCGAGTGAAGTCTATTTTATCAAGGATGAATTTTCGGAACGCTGAACCTTTTCCGCCGTGGTGCAAAAATCCAGGCAGCGTGTTTTTCAAGGCGGCTGAGACAATCATTTCCGAAGGCAGCACGTCTGGGCGGATGGTTCGGATCCAGGTTCCAAAGTGTTTCCAGACCAGACCGTCACATGTCATGGCAAGGTACTGTAACATGCCCTGAGCGATCATGCCGGTCTGCACAAACACATGATATGCGTGCATCTTTCTCTGCACCTGTCTGCGATATTTCTCGGTAGTCCGGTGGAGGTATTGGTTACCATTGCGACGCTTGAGCGGTCGCATAGCGGCCATCCAGAAATGGTATCCGAATGAGCCGACCGAATGCACCGCTTGCTTGAAAGCGACTTCGATCTTGAAACGCAAACTGTAGAGCAAGATGATCTCCTGAGCTTCCATGGTGAGGTCGGTAGACAAGAGGATGATCCGCCCTCTCGTGGGATGATCGACGAGAATGAAGCGGACCATCGCCCCGGCGGGCTTCCACAACAGATCCACCGACTTGAACCGGACAGAGATGTTTCTCTCCCCATATACGGGACTGGGAACGGAACTGAAGCCGCCCGTTCCAAAGACATTCTGGAGCTTCACCGCAGCGCCATACTTTTTCGGTCGTCCGCGTTTGCGTTTGCGTGGCACTGCCGCAGGCCGAAAGCCGGTTGTCGTGCGTCGAACCCTCGTGACCAGCACACCGGAACGCCCCTTGGTGCTCTGGATCACCTTTCCGTTGGCGTAGTAGGCGTCGGCCAGCAAGACGAACTCCTGACCTCTACAGACGGATGCGAGCATCTCGTTGGCCTTGTCGATCAAGGTTCTCCTGTCGCGGTTTGAAGTGACGATACCTTCGTGAATGCGTGCACAGACCGGAACGCAGAAGAAGTATCCGCCAACCTGACAGAGCACGCCGAAGGCCTGAAAGGAATGGCTCATGATGAAGTGAGGCTTGGAATTGGACTCGGACTGTTGATGCAGATACTTCACCGCAGGCATCTTGCGGCCCTCCTTGGACTTCTTGATGCCGTCGAGAACCAGGACGGGGCGACAACCGATCTTGTAGACAGGGAAGTGCTTGATCACGATGGCGAACCAAAGTTCTGCAAGCCGGTCCGTCTTCACGGCATTGCTGTGGAAGAAATGGAGTAAGTGCTCATAGAAGTGTTCTGACAAACCGAGAGCGCGGACGAAACTGGAAACCCCGAGGAGGTCATTGCGCACGGAGAAAGCGGCCAAGACGAGCAGAAACCAGAGAAAGGTGCGGGCTCTCGAGAAAGCGGGTCGCAGAAAACAGACGATATTCCACCAAGAAATCCAGAGATCCATAACAAATGATTTGATTTTCCTAGACATTCGCATATATAAGCTAATGACCATGAAAAAGATCAGATCACTGAAAAAAGAGTCCAGAAACTTGCGGCAAAGTTAGCTGCAATCGGGCCAATGCGGCCTGGGAGCATCAGCAAGCAATACCGAGATCGACAACGCCAGCGCGGCGTGTATTACCAACTGAGCTACACGCATGAGATGAGGAGCCGGACTGAACACGTCTGGCCAGATCACGTGAAGGGACTACGAAAAGAAACAGAGGAGTACAAGAAATTCAAGAAACTGACCACCGAACTGATCGATCTGAGCATTGAACTATCCAAGGCGAAGATCGCTCTATTACGCAGTCAGACAGACACGCCAGGCAAAGAGAAACCGGTCTGAGAACTTCCCACTCACGAGTACGGTTATGTGGGGTGGCGTTTATGCGCACTGGATTGCTGTTAGTTTGGGTTAAGGCAGCAGTAATCACCGAAGAGGCTTTTGCCTTCCCGAGCGAGTTCAACGAGGATATCGGCGAGTTCGCCAGCGGTGTGGCGGATGGCTTGCCATAGCTCTTGCGCGGTATTGGTGAGAGGAAGACGTTGCCCGAAGAAGTCGGTAAGGCTCTGGCGTCTGTGATTGGAGAATCGATGCCAGGCGCGCCTGAGGCAGCCGCGTTCTACCGAGCTTTTGGGAATGGATGGGTTGCCAGTGTGTTCGTTCGGATCATGGCATTGTTGATCGAAGTGTTCCTGAATGGAGCGAACGGCAAGGGCTCGATAAGGCAACATTTTGTCAGGCAGGATACTGACAGTGCGACCAGTGAATCGGCAGTAGAAGCGCTGAATGCGAACTCTCAGGCCACTATGAGTGTCGGCGAAGCGCTCGTAATGACCATGGCGATGAAGGCAAGAGGTCTGCTCTTCGTGATTGAATGGACACTGTGGCGGAGCGCTGGTGCAACTGGATTGGCGAATCTGCATCCACCGATCATCGGGAAACCTACCCCAATGCCCATCTCTACCGTGTTGGCCCTCCCGCAGTCGAACGAGTCCTCCCACGGATCCCGTTCACACGGGGGAACCAGCTACGGAACAAATTGATGAGTTTGATGAAGATTTCGTTGAAAAAATTATCGGAGTCGCGCCGAATGACGATGCGGTCAGGCTGCTCGTCAGGATGATCCCCAAGTGGGAAGAAGATCGAGTGATGGGCAATCTTGAAGTAATCGGGCCTCCCTACCGCGAAATCGCGGACTACGGGAAAAGGCCGAAAATTGACGAAAAT
>CBDBEZ010000119.1:0-9172 GCA_965204485.1 Verrucomicrobiales bacterium | reverse complement strand
CAATGGTAGCCAATACCTCCACCGGACTACCGAGAAATATCGCAGACAGGTGCAGAGAAAGATGCACGCATATCATGTGTTTGTGCAGACCGGCATGATCGCTCAGGGCATGTTACAGTACCTTGCCATGACATGTGACGGTCTGGTCTGGAAGCACTTTGGAACCTGGATCCGAACCATCCGCCCAGACGTGCTGCCTTCGGAAATGATTGTCTCAGCCGCCTTGAAAAACACGCTGCCTGGATTTTTGCACCACGGCGGAAAAGGTTCAGCGTTCCGAAAATTCATCCTTGATAAAATAGACTTCACTCGCTCCGAAGGTTCACGCTTCGCCGCATGATGATCTAGTTACAGAACTTCTCACTCACGAGGGTCTGTGGAAGTCTACTTTAAAGAGGCGAAACAGAACTTTGGCCTGCTCGCCGAACAGAGTGGCGCCTATCAGTATGCCTATGCCTCGGTGCATCTGGCTGCGATGCGATACGCTCTGATTTTCGAGGCCATGCTTCGGAGTGATCGCTCGAGCTACGGGGAGGTGCGAGACCGGCAAACTGGGCATCTTCAAGTGCTGTGCTTCGCGAGATTGCTTTGGCAATTGTTTCGCAGCCTCATCGAGGGCGCCCTGGACGCCCTAGCCGATACGTTTGGGAAAGAAACTCTCGACCGCATTCTCGAAGCCATCGACAGCGAAGTGGAAGATTTCCTGAATCGAGCCCTCCATATGGATCCCGGATCACTTGAATCTGATCAATGCGCTGAAGCCCTCGGAATAGACTAGCGTAAAGCCCTCGAATTATCGGTCAGATGTGAGTTAATAGATCTGGGGAGTCAGATCCATCATGGAGAGCTGGAGCCATTTGGACAGTTCTCACGGGTAGCCCCCAGACTCCAGGGGTTATATGGTTGAGACAGCCAGATGGAGAGCGTCACACCTGGGATGATGATGAAAAGTTTTTCGACTACTTCGCTGAAGTTGAAAGATCTTGAAGCCATCGCAGCTCGGTTGAAGAAGGGTCCACCTCCTAAGCGTAAAGCGAATCCGCCCTTGTCGCCAAGCTATGTCACCTTGTTGTGGGGTACACCCACATTCGTGCAGGATGTATCGCTAAGACATTACACGCGTAATCCGACTCTACAAAAAACAAGGGGTTTCAGACGTTCGGTAAATTGCGCGTGTAAGTGGGGGCTAACTGTCCAAAGGTACCTAATCAGTGGCGATCTGGGTCATCAATGGCTCTCGCGCTGCCCTCCACGAAGCAGTTACGAGGAAGCTTCCCGTGACTTGTTAAAATTTAGGTGGATGGTTACCGGCTCCGCTCGGTGAGAAGAGTCGGATTAATACAAAACCAGGAACCATCCATGAAACACCTTGAGATCATCCATCAACTCGGTCAAGCCGATTCAAGAGAAGCCGCCGTCGCCTTCGACGAATTTCTGCGCGGGGCCGTCCGCCAATCACTGGTCAGCGTCATGGCCGAGTAAGTCACCAGCCTCTGTGGAGCCGCGTATGGGCGAGACACCGAGAGCCCGTCTCGTCGGGCCGGCAGCGCTCCGCCCGCGCCTCGAAGTCGAGGGAGAGAAGATCAGCCGTCTCAGGGTCCGCCGCGAGCACTCTGACGGCACGAAGAGCGAGGTGAAACTTGCCAGCTACGAGGCAGCCAAAGGCTCCGAGAAAAACAAGATTCGAGACGCCATCATTCGCGCCTACACCCACGGAGTTTCCACCAATGAGGTGCAGGATACGATCGACTGGGCCAAGGGAGCCAAGCTGGTCAACGACAATTAAAACTCCCCATCTGGTGACAACTATAATTCCCCACCCTAGTGGCAATGCCTTTAGGGAAAGCTAACAATCTCCAGCAGGAACTCGCCCTCACGAGAGTCGTTTTTTGTTAGCCTAGGCCAACTCGTCACCGGTTGGCGGACTTTGCGCGGGCAACTCCTTTGTCGTCTTTTCGGTATTGCCTCCCGAACGATCAATTCTCTGACTCGCGCTACCATCTCCTGTTTTGTCTCTTCGGTCAGCAGTCCCTCGGACACTTCGAACACTGCCCATAGTGAATTCATTTTGTCGAGCGTCTTCAGGAAACTGATGCTCAACGGCTGGATGTTGCCGCTTTTCGCGGCTTCGCATCGCTCCTGCGCGATGATCGAGCAGGCCATGAGCAATGCCGCCACCTCCTGGGCCGCTGTTTCTGGCGTATGGCTATGAAGAACGTCATTCCCGCGCATGTGGAGCTTGAGTTCCTTGTAGAATATCTCGTGTTCCCAGCGCAGGGCATAGAGCTCCAGCAATTCCTGCGCCGGATACTCCTGCTCATCAATAAGCGTCGTCCATAGCCTCACCTCGCTCCACTGTCGTGCCCCCGGCTTCCTGATCCGGCCTCGAATCTCACGGATACAGATCTCCCCTTGATTCTCCCGCGGCCCATCAGCCTTCTTTCTGGGCACCCTGATGCTGACCAGCGCGCTTCCATCGGAGAGCCTTTCAGTCTTATGGCTCTTGTTGCTGCCGCGTGCCTTCACCAACAATTCACTATGTGCCGCCCGACATGATTTCACGAGTTCGTCGAGATACTTCCCGCAACCGTAAAGCCGGTCGACAATCAGCAGACTCCTCTTCGGCAGACTCCCGAGAAGTTCTTTGGCCAGGGTCCATTCGCCTTCTCCTTTCAGGCCGACCGTCGCCGCCAACGGGTTGTGGATGCCAAGTTCCACGAGCGCGCACATCTCTATTTTCGCAAAGGCGGCGGTCATTCTCCTGGAGGCCGCCTTGCTCATGGCAGCCAGAACCTGCGGCGTGTTCGTGACGCTCCATTTCGAGCCATCGATCCCGCACAGGCGCAGCCCCTTGTAGAAACATCCCTTGTGTACGCGTCCATCGGCGAGGGGCTTTAACACCTGCTTCATGAGCCAAGCGAATGGCTCAAGCCCCATCCTCTGGCGCCGTTCCGAGAGCGAACTATCCTTGATCACCACCTCGAACAACTGGAACACATGGGCCGAGAAATGGCCAGCATCACTGATCACGTGATAGACCAGGGAGGCGAGAAGATCCCAAGCCGGCAGCTTGGGGTTGGGGCCGCGGCCTGGGTTCTGCAAGCGTTCGAAGCGATCGCGAACGAATCCGAAAAGATGTTCGAACTGACCAAGGAAACCGCTAACTTGATTGGGATGGGAGTGAGGCATCCACCCCAATTATAACTATTATGGTAAAATGCAAAATTTATCTAAAATATTTTGGATCTTTCCCTAAAGGCATTGACCCTAGTGGGCGCTGTATTTTTAACGGAATGTGGCGCTGACCTGCCCAACGATTCTCGATCTACGGGGCCCGTCCACCTTGGTATCGCCCGCACCGGGGTGTGGGCGATACCAAGGTGGACGCCCCCCTTCACGGGGCTCCTTCCTTGCCGGTGCGCCTCGGTGAGGGGGGCGAAAGAAGGGGAAGGGCTGTTCAAAACTGGTCTTATAATTTTGAATCTAAAGGTGCGCCTCGGTGAGGGGGGCGAAAGAAGGGGAAGGGGGTGCACCCCAACCCTCCCGATACCAGAGCGCCAGCCGAACCTGTCGCCTCTTCGGGGAACCCGGAAGATCTCGCAGGCGCCCTTGCGGGAACGCTGGGTCATGGGGATCCCCCTGGTAGCCTTGCCGAGGCGGCAGGCGGCTCCCCTCCACCCCCGGCCGTCTTGTCCCGGGGGGGTCCAGGGGGATCGGGGCCCATGATCCAGCGTTCCCGCAAGGGCGCCGAGGACAGCTTCCGGCCCTGCTTGCACTCTCGGGCGCCACCTCGCGGGAGGTTCGCGGAAGCGTGTGCCTTTGATTTGCGGCGCCAGCGACATCGCCCGTCACAGCGCCGCCTTTTCGCTTTTCTCTCCTTTCGTCGCCCGGTAACTCGAGCCACCGAACTCGAGCAGTACACTGTGATGCACCAATCGCTCCACTGCCTCGAGATTCAAGGAGGATTTGGCTGCTAACAATTGCTGGACGAGTTTGAATGTCGGGACAAACAGCACGCGATACTGATGACGGATAATCAGCTCGTGAGCCACGGCGCTCAGATAATGGGTCTTTCCTCGTCCCGGTAGTCCGAAAGCAATGACGTTCTCGCGTCTCTCCACGAAACCTCCGTCGATGAGTTGCTTGAGAGTTCTTCGAAGCTTCTGTGAGAGCTTCTGTGAGAGCTTCGTCTCGTCGAGAATCGCCAAAGTCTTGCCTTCGGGCAACTTCGCCCCTTTCAGCAAACGCTCGAGCTTGCGACCGTGGCGCGCCTCCCATTCCACTTCGCAGAGGCGCCGCAGATATTCCGGGTAGTCCCAGCTCTCTCCACGCGCTCTCATCCAAGGCTGCTAGCATCGAAGTCAAACGAAAACTCCGTAACATTGGCGCCATCGCCTTAAGCGTCACTTCTTGTTTCTGTGTCATTGTAACGGTAACGTTAGTCTTTGTCTTCGATGAGAAGATCATCGTAGGCGTTTAGATCCGCATCCAGAGCGTCAATGCACAACGCTCGATGGCTCGTGCTCTCAGGGGTGCCGAGCTCACGGCGCGCCGCGTCCAGAGTCAGGGCCCCTTGCTGCATCAACCTCGCCACGACCTCTTCCACGCGTTTCTGCTGAGACTCCGGCAGTGCAAGGTCTAACAAACCCAAATAATCGCGTTCGGCTCTCCCCTCGGAGAAGGCCGATTGGAAAGTGTCGTAGGCTTTCCTCCAGATCAGCGAGGGAAAGAACTGCTCGCGGTAGCGGTAGCGACGAAACGCGCCGGGCTTTCTTCGCAGGGCCTCCAGCAGGTGTCGCCAGTTGACGTAGGTGCCGCGGTCTCCGTAGCGCCTTTCGAGAATCTCCACCACCAATCGGCTGTCCAGAAGCTCGATTCGATCCTCATAGAGATGCGCTCGAAGCCGTGCGCCCGCCCATCTCGCCGGCACCGAGCTGGTCGAGCTTTGCGGGGGCGAGATCGCCGTCGAGAGTACGCACGGCAGAGGATCGACCTTCACCGTTCATCTTCCCAACACCGAGATCACCGCCCAGTTCTCGAAGACGGAGATGCCTTCCGACACGCGCTACGATCTCGAGAGCCTCGCCCCGGCCAAGATTCTCATCGCCGACGACTACGCGCTCAATCGAGATTTGCTGGCCGGGTTTTTCGAAGGCACCAACCACTCGATTCGGTTCGCCACGGGAGGACGACAGGCGGTGACTCTGGCCGCGACCTTTCAGCCTGACTTGATCTTGATGGATATCAGAATGCCAGACATTTCCGGGATCGAGGCGAGGGATGAAATTGTCGGCCATTCATCACTCGCGGGAACGCTGATCGTCGCGGTGACGGCATCGAGCATGTTGGATCAGGAAAGGCAGCTGCGCTCGATCTTCGACGGGTTCCTGAGCAAACCATTCTCCAGCGCCCAGCTCTACACCGAATTGTCCAAGTTTCTCCCGACCCGTGAGGAGGTGTTGGTCAGCGAGGACGCCCCGGCCATCGATGAGGCCGGCTTCGACGAATCCAAGCGCGAGAGCTGGCAAAAGGCGGTGGCGACCCTGGAGGAACGGAAGGCGTCCCATTGGGAACCGATTTCGAAGACGATGGCGATGGGCCGGATTCGGGAATTCGCCGGTCAGCTCGCCGCGCTCGGGGAAGATTCCGGCTGCATTCCTCTCACGCGCTACGGCACACGACTACTGGAAGAGAGCGAAAGTTTTCGCCTTTCCAAGGTCGAGTCCACCATGGCGGCGTTCCCCGATCTACTCGAACGCATCCGCTCGGAGTTGGCTCGGCGTTCTCCCGCCGCGAAACGCGACCAAACCCCTCACCAAACCGCGAACCGATCGACCGGAACTTGAAAACACGCTCCCCTCACAGATCAACGATACTGGTTGTCGATGATCAGGAACGCAATCTCCAAGTCGTCGGCGAGGCGCTGGAAGGACAAGGCTACGAGATCATCCTCGCGGCGGACAGCGAGACCGCGCTGCGACGCGCCGCGGCCTGTCCTCCGGACGTGATTCTGCTCGACGTCCTCATGCCGGGAATGGACGGGTTCGAGGTCTGCCGCCGCTTCAAGAGCGAAGTGTCAACAGCGGATACGCCCGTCATCTTCCTTTCCGCCGCCAACGAGAAGGATACCATCGTTCGCGCAATCGAAGCCGGTGGCGTGGACTATGTCACCAAACCGTTCAACAAGAGCGAACTGATCGCGCGCGTGGCCTTTCACCTCGAACTCAAGCAGACGCGGGACAAACTGCGAGAACTGGTCGAGCAGCGCGACACCTTCATCGGAATGCTCGCGCACGACTTGAAGAACCCGTTCTCGGGCCTCTGGATGTGTGCCCAGATGCTGCATGAAAATCTCGATGAATTTCCGCCGTCGGCACGCCGTTCCATCACCAACATCCACGAAACGGCGGCGGAGGTTCTCGATTATGTGGACCGGTTCTTGAAGGACAAGGCGACCGCGATGGCCGATGTCCACATCGAGCTTCGACCGGTGGATCTATGCGCCCTGCTCGGGAAAGTTCGTCGACGGTATCTGGCGGCGGCTTCACGCAAGCAGATTGATCTGATCGATGAGACACCGGAAACACCTGTCTTGGTCTCCGCGGATGTCCATGCGCTCGAACAGGTGGTCGAGAACCTCGTTTCCAACGCCATCAAATTTTCGCCAAGAGAGAGACGCGTGTGGTTGAGAGCGTCTGCGAAGAAGTCTGCCGGTTCTCTCGGAGTAGCCGACGAGGGAAAAGGAATCACGAAAGAAGACAAGGAAAAGCTTTTCCAACCGTTTGTTCGACTGTCAGCACGCCCCACGGCGGGAGAGAGTTCCACTGGCCTTGGCCTATCAATCGTCAAACGGCTAACCGAACTGATGGGTGGAACGGTCAAGTGCGAGAGTGCATTCGGCCAACAAGGCACTCGGTTTATCATCAACTTGTCACCTCCGAACTAGTAGAGAAACTAATGGAAGTCCTGATCATTGACGACGAGAAAAGCATGCGCGAGGCGGCCCTGATCGCCGTCGAGAGCGAAGGTCACTACGCCGAGGCGGTTGAGAGCGGGAAAATGGCCTTTGCGCGTCTCAAGGAAGCCGACTTCGATTTCGTCCTCTTCGACCTGCAACTTGGCGAGGAGGATGGTCTCGATGTCCTCGCCGAGATCCGCAAAAAACATCCCAAAGTTTTCGCCGTCATCTTCACCGCCAATGCCACGATCCAGTCTGCGGTCGAAGCCACGCGACGCGGCGCGCTGGAATATCTCGAGAAGCCGTTCATTGCCGACCAACTCCGTCGCGTGCTCATCCTCGCTCAGAAATTCGGCAGGATGGAAACGAAGATCAAGGAACTCGAATCGACCGTCACTAGCCAATCGCCGCAGCATCGTTTCGAGTCGGAAGATCCGGCGATGAAGGATGCCTTTTCGGTCTTGTTCAGGGCCGCAGCGACGCCGGCGACCATTCTCATTCTCGGCGAGAGTGGCACGGGAAAGAGCATCGCCGCCCGGGCCGTGCACCAGCGCAGCCATCTGGCCGACCACCCCTTCGTCACCGTGATCTGTCCCAGCCTCTCCAAAGAACTCTTGGAAAGCGAACTCTTCGGCCACGTTCGCGGTTTCTTCACCGGAGCGGTCAAAGATCAATGGGGAAAGGTGAGGGCGGCCGAAGGCGGAACGCTGTTTCTCGACGAGATCGGAGAGCTGCCGATGGAGATCCAGCCGAAGCTCCTCAGACTCCTTCAGGAACGCGAGTACGAACGGCTTGGTGACAACAAGACCTACCAGGCAAACGTCCGAGTGATCGCCGCCACCAATCGCGCGCTCTCCGAGGCGGTCGAAAAGGGCGAGTTCCGCGAAGATCTCTACTACCGGCTCAACGTCATCGCCGTGAAGATGCCTTCGCTGCGGGAGCGACCCGCGGACCTGAAGCATTTCGCGCAGAATTATCTCACGTTCTTCGCGCGCCAGACCGGCAGGAAACTGGACGGGTTCTCTCCCGAAGCTCTGGAAGCCATCCAACAGTACACTTGGCCCGGAAACCTCCGCGAACTGCGCAACGCCATCGAGCGCGCCGCCATTCTCGCCGAAGGCGATCTGGTGGCGCCGAAAGACCTGCCGATCAACGTCACCGGTTCGGAGCCGAGCGTTCACATGGGGAGTCCGCTAACGCTTGAAGCCCTCGAGCGGGAACACATTCGTCGCGTCGTCGCCACCTCGGAAAATCTCGGCGCGGCCGCCGAAACGCTCGGAATCGATCAGGCCACGCTCTATCGCAAACGCAAGAAGATGAAGTTGGAATAGCCCTCCAGAGCGAGGGCGTCCCGTTTCCGTTAGGCTCGCCGTCCGATTTCCAGCACCGGAGCACCCTGCGAAAACACCGTCACCGTTCCAGACGATTCGGAAACGACGATGGCAATCGTCTCCCCTTTCGCCGAAATGGCCGCCGCCGCCGTGTGGCGGGCACCCAGTCCCTTGGCGACCTGGACCTTTTTGGTGAGCGGCGCATCGAGATAGACGCCCGCGCTCTCCACCACTCCCTTGCGATCGACGATGAATGCACCGTCGAGGCCGGCGAGTTCGCGCATGGACTCCAAGAAATCCGGATTGTGAATCTGCCTCAACTTGCGAGGGTGACCTGCGCACGGATTCAAGATGAACGGCCGAGTGAATTTCTCCAGAGATTCTGAATTGCCGAGCACGAAGATCGTCCCGATCGATCTTCCCTCGCGACCCTCATTGCCAAATTTCAAGGCGATCTCCAAGAGCCGCGCGAACTCCCTCGAGGCAAGCTGCTTGGCAGGCTCGATGTCATGCTGGGCAAACCAGGGAAAGTCCCTGCTCGGATTGGCAATCAGCAGATTATCGAGGCGCTTCGAACCAGCCGCCCCTGCCAGGCACACCACACTCTGCTCGACGCCGACTGCATCTCCCAATACGGCCATGATCAAGCCGAGTTTCACTTGATCCATCCGATCCACTTCAGCCTCCGGGATCTCAACGCAGGCATCACCGCGCTTCTTGTCCACGTTCAAAGATTCATCTTCCTCGCCACGAACCACCCAGATAATCGATTCGTCTTTGCGCTGAGTCTCCACCGCTCTCCGGTCCTGCAGCAGATCGGCCAAGACCAAAACTCGATCGATATCGAGATTGCGAGCAAGGTCAAACGCATAGCTGATCAACA
>CBDBEZ010000118.1:0-39405 GCA_965204485.1 Verrucomicrobiales bacterium | reverse complement strand
TGCGGGAATTCGCCATGGACCAAGCGATAACGCTGCAGACCGCACACGACTCGAAACAGATCCCAGCGCGTCTGGGCCTTCGCGGCCGTGCCGTAGAAATCGGTCAGCTGAGACATGGCAAGACGCGCGAGATAATTGAAGTTGGTGTAAGGGGCTTCTCGCAGCTCTTCCACCCATTCATCATGGGAGCTCAAGCGGACTCGACGGCGATTCCGGTCGTAGCGAGACAGCCAATTTTCCTCCCACCATTCCGCCAGGGTCGCCAGGCTCTGATCATACCAACCGCGCGGCATGACGCGCGCCAGCACGCGATAAGCCGTGTTTCGATAGACGCCATACAGGGCCTTCATTGGGCCTGTCGTCTCCGAGAGGCGATCGTCCACTCAGCGGTGGTGCCTCAACCAGGAAAGATCCCGTTTCCAGAGACTCGTCCCACCGGCGCGATTCAAAAAATCCAGGGCCGAGGCCAGCTCTGTTTCCATCGCTTGAGCCAGGTGACCCAGGAGATCAATGGCCGCCAATTCGGACTGCATGCGCTCCAGGGAGGCATCGTCCCAGTTCGCGTGCAAAAAGAGATCCGGTGAAATCTGTGTACCGGCTTCGCCACTGGTGACTAGTCTCACCAAGGCACAAACCAGTGTCCCCGTTTCAAAACGAGTGATCTCACTGAAGGCGACCGCCGTGAGGAGTTCCCGCGCCGCCGCCGCCGGCCGCCCGCATTCGAGCTGAGCTCGCGCTCTCGCCGTGAGCAAAGAGGCCAGCCATCTCTGTGCTGTCGTCGATCAAATCGCTGATCTGCGGCACGTGGATGGTCTCCATGGCATCGACGTCGAGTTCCATCCAGACACAGGCGGGCCGATGCAGTGCGTCGTGCAGATCCTGGATGAGGGGCTCGAGAGGCGCGGTAGCGGCGAGCACGCGCTCGGTGTGCGTGCCAGGCATCGATTCCGGGGCTGGATCCAAGGTCTCGGCCCATTCCGAAAGCCCACGCTCTTTGCCCACCAGAAGCGTCTTTGGAATGCCTTCGAAGAGGGGCTTCAAGGCGCTCTCGATGTCCACAAAGTAACTGTCACCGACCGGCATCCGTGGCAGCACGTCGAAGGGCGGATGGGCCGCCACGTTGTCTTCGTCCGCCACGGGAGCCTGACGCATGGCATCCCGCCAATCCAGCGACAGACCGGCGGTGACCAGCCGGGACTTGACCCGATAATTCTCCCACTGCCACGCAACGGCGGCCAGCAGGACAAGGACCAAGGGGTAGCGCAGGCGGAAGGCCAACCCAGCAAGTCGGCGGGAAGCCGAAGCGCTTCCTCCTTGAGGGAAGACGTCTCGCAAACGCCGCTCCGCTCGCATCATCGCCCGCGAAGCGGCCAATTCGCCTTCTCCTGGTCGATCAGGCGCTCCCGCGCGTGATCGACCTAACCCTTCGCCTTCGGTTGCGCCATCAGTCATCCGTTTCGGGTATCTGACAGAGCAAATCCTCAGCCCTGCCGGTCTGCATCCAATCGAGGGAAGCCCAGGTGAAAGTCTTTCCTGCACGGTCGTAGACTGGCGGCTTGCCGCTCACGTAATCGTGGGGCAGGACTCGCATGAGGTTTCGAGAGACGAGACTCTCCAAGGTTTCCGGGAAATCCCCGGAGCGAAGACGGTGACGCTGGAGCGCGCACACCACCCGGAGCAAGTCCCAACGGGTCTGCGCCTTCGTCCCCGTTTCAAACAGGCTCCTCAACTCCGGCATGGAGAGCATTGCCAGAAAGTTGTAGGGATTCGGGCCGGCCTCGGCGATTGTCCCGCGATCGGGAAGTTCCGTTCGCCAAACCCTCCGCGACCTGGGATCGTAACCGGCAAGGAAAAACGCGTCCCACCATTCCAACACGGTCGCCATGTTCTGGGCGTACCATCCCCGTGGCATCACCCTCGGCAGCCTATGGTAAAAGTGGTTCCGCATCCAACGGAAGGTGGCCAGATCCCACTGGCCTTTGCCCACTTCCGGACCGAAGTCCTGCATCATCCAACCCTTGCCCCAGAGATCCCTCGTCCATGGCTCGTCGTTCATGAGCGCCGTTCCGAATGCCAGGACTCCGGTCGCCTCAGCTTCCAGGCTGCGGCGAAGATGACCTAACAGGTCAATGGATCGAAGGGACTCCTGGATCTCAGCCAGGGAGGCATCGTCCCATCCCTCTTGCGTCAG
Source organism: Verrucomicrobiales bacterium (assembly GCA_965204485.1). Lineage (GTDB taxonomy): Bacteria > Verrucomicrobiota > Verrucomicrobiia > Verrucomicrobiales > DEV007 > JAACDM01. The sequence goes on along the minus strand of CBDBEZ010000118.1, from coordinate 37,214 downwards.
CAGGCCATGAAAATCGGCTCTCAAAGTTTGCCGGCTCATTCCCTGACGAACCAAGGCTCCCACCAGCGACCCCGGTTCGAATCGTCCAAGCTCCGCATGGTTCACCACCGTGACCACTGCCCGCGCCGCCCTTTCGGGTTCGCCACACTCAAGATGAGCCCGCGCCCTCGTGAGCAACAAGGAGGCCAGCATGCGAGCCGTGTCGGTCATGTCCGCAATCTGGGGGACCGGAGCCATGTTGAGTCCATCGATGTCCAGCTTCATCCACTGGCATTGATCCATTTGCAGAGCCTCGTGCAGTTCCTGAATCTTCGGCTCGAGGGACTGGGTGGCTTCAAGCACACGCCCCGCGGCGCGCTCGGGAGACCCACCCGGATCGAGGCGGTCCGCCCATTCCTCCAGTGATCCCACCTGACCATTGAGTAAGCCTTGCGGAATTCCCTCGAACAAGGGCCTCACCGCCGACTCAATATCTGCAAAGTAACTGTCCCCGGCGGGCAGGACTTTCACCGAGTTGAAGGGAGGCTGCTTCGCCAGGTTCTGATCGTCCGGCACCTTCCCCTTGCGATGATAATCCCGCCAGTCAAGTGACATCACCCCCGCCCGCCGTAAGCTCTCCTTGGCGGCTTCCAGTCGCCGTGCTCCGCGGTGATTCTCGACTTGCCAGGCCAGCACGCCCAGCAGGATCAGGGCCCAAAAGACTCTCGATCGCCACCAACCGGCCACACACCGGAGGGTGCTGCAGGCAAAGGGGAACCAGCGCGACAGGCGCTGCCAGGTCGTCCGAAGCGCAGGCATCCCTCACCTTTGATCATTATAACCATATTTTCAATACTTGTTATACAGTCTTGTCCCTCAGTCGATCTGCACCCTCACCGGCACTTCCCGGATTGGAAATCCTTTCTCCGTCAGGATCTCCCACACCCGCAAGAGGGTCTGCAACTCGATCTCATCATCGGCTTTCAGCTCCAGCTTGGCCTCAGGAAGGGCCTCTTTCATTTTGTCCAGCGCGCCCGCCAGACCTCGCAGATCCACCGGGGCGTCCGCCAAGCGCATTTCTCCATTCGCCGCGATCTCCAGGGTGATCCTCCGGTCTACCTGCTCGCTAGCCGGCAGGTTGGTGACCTTCGGCAGATCGATGGCTAGCGATTCCCGCTTCTCCGGAAAGGTCGTCGTCAGCATGAAGAAGATCAGGAGAATCACCAGGATGTCCATCAAGGGAATGATGGGAATCACCGGAATCCGGCGGCGGCGAGTCACGATGCGCATGGCAAGATCGACAAAGGGTGAGTCATCGGGCGAAAGGCGAAGACGTCATCACGGAGTCAACGATAGAACGAAAGGATCGCCGCGTGTAGCACTCGCTCCATGCACACCGTCATCCGATAGATCCGCCGCTGAAAATAACCGTGAGCGATCACCGCGGGAACCGCCACCACCAGGCCGGCAATGGTCGTGTTGAGCGCCTCGGCGATTCCCCTTGCGATACTCGATCCCGAGGGCGCCTGACCGCCGCCACCCTCCGGTCCCAGCCCCGAGAACACCGTCACCAGGCCCGAGACGGTGCCCAACAGGCCTAACAAGGGGGCAATCGTGATGATCACCTCGAGGGTGGTCAGGCCCGCCTGTAACTTGGTCACTTCCTCCCGTGCACGCGTCTCCGCGCTGGCGATGGCCACCGCCTGATCGGGAAAGGGATGCGGCAGCACCTGTCGACAAATCGCCGCCAGGACCGATTCATTGTTCGCGATCAAATCCAGGATTCTCTCGCGATCACCTCCCTCGAGGGCCTCCACCAGCCCGCCCGGCACGACGCGGCCAGAACTCAGCGAAACCAGACGATGCGCAATCACCGCCACGGCGATGAGGGAGCACAGCAACAGGGGATACATGAACACACTCTCTAACAAAAAATCAAACATACCGGCTCTCTCGTTTCGTTCTTCTCAATGGATGCGGAAATTGTAAAAGCAAGGGAGGTCGCCACCTCCCAGGTCCTCATGGACCGCGGCCGGCATTTCCGGGAGCGCCGCTTCCACAATGGCCGTCAGGGTCAGGTTGGTCAGCACGGCGTTCTTGGCCCGTTTGGTCACCCGCACGTTCCGCACCTTTCCCCAGCGGTTGACGGTGAACTCCACGCGGATGCGTTCATTGAAGCCCATGAAATCCTGGTTTGATAACATTTTCATCTTCCAGGCTCGCTCAATGGCGGCCGAGACTTCCTCTCGGTAGCGCCCGATCGGCGTGTGCTCCGCATCGAAGGCCGCGTAGCCCTTCTCGGGCGCCCCGCCCTCGAGGCGGCCCTTGCGCGTCTCGGACTGGAAGGCCTCCACGTCGCGATTGGGCAAGTCGACCGTTGAAGGCGCCGGCGTCGAGGCCACCGGAAGGCCTTCCACTCGCTCGGCCGCCTCGCCGGGCGGCCCCACGGCCTCCGCCAGGCGTTCCGTTTCTCTGGAATCATCGTCGGATTCCGTGGACTCCTCCGATTCGGCTCCCGACACCGTTCCGTCCGCCGCCACCTTATCGACGTCCGGCGGCAAGGGTTCGGTCAACGGAGCGGGCCGGGGCCTAGGCAAGGGCAGGGCGTCTGGAATCTCCGGCAGCGGCTCGGTGAGCGAGGGTTCCTCGACCACCGGGGCGGCGCTCGCCGCCACTTCCGGCTGTCCCGGCTGTCCCGGTTGACGTTGGACCGCGGTGGTTCCGGCGGAACCGGCCACGGCTCCCGACGGCAGCACCGGACTGGGATTTTCATCGACCAGGGGGCCGTCCCGAAAACGCCGATCCTCCACGTCCCGCGTTTCCTCATCTTCGCCATCCACCGAGGGCAGCGATTCCTCACCCACCTCCTCGGCAGCTTCCGGCGAAGATGCCAGGGTATTTCGGTCCGAAACAAAGCCCGGAGAGTCTGGGGCCGTGGGACTGACCTGATTGGCCGTCGTCCGAACGAAAGGAAGATCGCGTTTGGCCGCGTCCTCTTGGTTTTCCTGATCGAGATCGTCTTCCTCGATGGCATCTTGCCACAAGGGCTCGCCCGCCGCGGAGGACACCACGATCCAGTCCGCCAAAGGCAGCACCCACTCCGTCTTCAGCGGCTCATCGCCGGACGGCAATCCCGCCTGCCGGGCCCGCTCGAGCCAGTCGTCCACGGGAGGCAACAACACCGCATGCAGGCCCAGCGAAATCGCCACGGCTCCGGCAGCCAAGGCGTGATGACGCCACCAAGAGCTTCGCTGATCATTACCGGCCACCAAAGAGAACCCTATCGTGATGTCGAGCGTAGTGAAATAGATATTGCTGGGCGTCAGCGATTCCGTAAGACGGCGTCGGAAAGAGTCGTAATGGCCTGAATTGGTGGGTGTTGAGCGTGTTGAAGCTGGCGCTAGGAGGGCGAACAGTTTTGTGTGGCGGTTCTCGGGCGAATTTCGGAGGGCTCGAGCCGCGAAATGGATCCCCCTGTCGGCAATAGGCAACAGGGAGCCAGACCGCTCCGATGGCAGACGCGAACCCAAGGTTACCGAGAGCGCAGGGCGGGCGTTCCTCAGCCCGGAGCCGGTGGCGGCCACCATCGATCCTCTCGCATGGAGGCGGCGATTTGACGGGCAAAATAGATGGCCGTGTGTCCACGGCGTATCTCTGGCTTCAAGTTGCGCTTGTGGAAGCAGTGGAACACGGCGTGGGCCATGAACATGATCAGCCACAGAACGAGAATGGAATTGGGATGATGATGATAGCAATGACCGGAATGCCAGCGGGAGCAGAGTTCGTTAAAGCCTTCGTTTTCGACCTTCCAACGGTCGTGCCCGAAATGGAAGATGGTCTTGGCATCGGCCATTGAGCGGGGCATGGTCGTCGCCCACCACCAGTGGCTATCGATGGGAGTCTCGACCCAATCCCCAGCGACGCGCTCGCGACGGATGCCAGTCTCATGGGAATGAACAACGCGAAGAGGAGTGTGAATGGATTCAGTGCAGAAGCCCTCAGCCTCTTGTAAATGAACGTGCCGCGCGGGCTTGCCCGGTGCAGCCGGAGTCTCAAATGATTCTGGCTCTTGCTCCTCAAGGGGCAGGAGCGTGCGGGCTTCGGACAATAGCTCAGGCTGATTATCCTTGAGTACGGCAACAAGGTATTTGCCGTGGTCTTCAAGAAGATTGATCACGGAGGGACGCAGGTAGAGCGCATCGGCAGTGAGCACGTCAAAGCAGCGTGGGTGGTCCTTAAGGACGCGAGTTATCAGCCGTATAGCCGCAGCGACTTCGTCGTCTCCAGGATCTCCGTCTTCACCAGGCTCAAGCATTTCCACGTCGAGAAGCAATTGAAAAGCCTCACAGATAATCTGAAACGCGACCAAGCGGTGGTAGAACTGTGTTTTGACCTCGTCTCCGACGGCGATCCGGCGTTGGAGACACTTTGGACAACAACGTTTGTAGCTACAGTGACTCGTGAGTGAGAAGTTCTGTAACTGGATCATCATGCGGCGAAGCGTGAACCTTCGGAGCGAGTGAAGTCTATTTTATCAAGGATGAATTTTCGGAACGCTGAACCTTTCTCGTGAGTGAGAAGTTCTGTAACTGGATCATCATGCGGCGAAGCGTGAACCTTCGGAGCGAGTGAAGTCTATTTTATCAAGGATGAATTTTCGGAACGCTGAACCTTTTCCGCCGTGGTGCAAAAATCCAGGCAGCGTGTTTTTCAAGGCGGCTGAGACAATCATTTCCGAAGGCAGCACGTCTGGGCGGATGGTTCGGATCCAGGTTCCAAAGTGTTTCCAGACCAGACCGTCACATGTCATGGCAAGGTACTGTAACATGCCCTGAGCGATCATGCCGGTCTGCACAAACACATGATATGCGTGCATCTTTCTCTGCACCTGTCTGCGATATTTCTCGGTAGTCCGGTGGAGGTATTGGTTACCATTGCGACGCTTGAGCGGTCGCATAGCGGCCATCCAGAAATGGTATCCGAATGAGCCGACCGAATGCACCGCTTGCTTGAAAGCGACTTCGATCTTGAAACGCAAACTGTAGAGCAAGATGATCTCCTGAGCTTCCATGGTGAGGTCGGTAGACAAGAGGATGATCCGCCCTCTCGTGGGATGATCGACGAGAATGAAGCGGACCATCGCCCCGGCGGGCTTCCACAACAGATCCACCGACTTGAACCGGACAGAGATGTTTCTCTCCCCATATACGGGACTGGGAACGGAACTGAAGCCGCCCGTTCCAAAGACATTCTGGAGCTTCACCGCAGCGCCATACTTTTTCGGTCGTCCGCGTTTGCGTTTGCGTGGCACTGCCGCAGGCCGAAAGCCGGTTGTCGTGCGTCGAACCCTCGTGACCAGCACACCGGAACGCCCCTTGGTGCTCCGGATCACCTTTCCGTTGGCGTAGTAGGCGTCGGCCAGCAAGACGAACTCCTGACCTCTACAGACGGATGCGAGCATCTCGTTGGCCTTGTCGATCAAGGTTCTCCTGTCGCGGTTTGAAGTGACGATACCTTCGTGAATGCGTGCACAGACCGGAACGCAGAAGAAGTATCCGCCAACCTGACAGAGCACGCCGAAGGCCTGAAAGGAATGGCTCATGATGAAGTGAGGCTTGGAATTGGACTCGGACTGTTGATGCAGATACTTCACCGCAGGCATCTTGCGGCCCTCCTTGGACTTCTTGATGCCGTCGAGAACCAGGACGGGGCGACAACCGATCTTGTAGACAGGGAAGTGCTTGATCACGATGGCGAACCAAAGTTCTGCAAGCCGGTCCGTCTTCACGGCATTGCTGTGGAAGAAATGGAGTAAGTGCTCATAGAAGTGTTCTGACAAACCGAGAGCGCGGACGAAACTGGAAACCCCGAGGAGGTCATTGCGCACGGAGAAAGCGGCCAAGACGAGCAGAAACCAGAGAAAGGTGCGGGCTCTCGAGAAAGCGGGTCGCAGAAAACAGACGATATTCCACCAAGAAATCCAGAGATCCATAACAAATGATTTGATTTTCCTAGACATTCGCATATATAAGGTAATGACCATGAAAAAGATCAGATCACTGAAAAAAGGAGTCCAGAAACTTGCGGCAAAGTTAGCTGCAATCGGGCCAATGCGGCCTGGGAGCATCAGCAAGCAATACCGAGATCGACAACGCCAGCGCGGCGTGTATTACCAACTGAGCTTACACGCATAAGATGAGGAGCCGGACTGAACACGTCTGGCCAGACCACGTGAGGGGACTACGAAAAGAAACAGAGGAGTACAAGAAATTCAAGAAACTGACCACCGAACTGATCGATCTGAGCATTGAACTATCCAGGGCGAAGATCGCTCTATTACGCAGTCAGACAGGCACGCCAGGCAAAGAGAAACCGGTCTGAGAACTTCCCACTCACGAGAACCTTTTCCGCCGTGGTGCAAAAATCCAGGCAGTGTGTTTTTCAAGGCGGCTGAGACAATCATTTCCGAAGGCAGCACGTCTGGGCGGATGGTTCGGATCCAGGTTCCAAAGTGTTTCCAGACCAGACCGTCACATGTCATGGCAAGGTACTGTAACATGCCCTGAGCGATCATGCCGGTCTGCACAAACACATGATATGCGTGCATCTTTCTCTGCACCTGTCTGCGATATTTCTCGGTAGTCCGGTGGAGGTATTGGTTACCATTGCGACGCTTGAGCGGTCGCATAGCGGCCATCCAGAAATGGTATCCGAATGAGCCGACCGAATGCACCGCTTGCTTGAAAGCGACTTCGATCTTGAAACGCAAACTGTAGAGCAAGATGATCTCCTGAGCTTCCATGGTGAGGTCGGTAGACAAGAGGATGATCCGCCCTCTCGTGGGATGATCGACGAGAATGAAGCGGACCATCGCCCCGGCGGGCTTCCACAACAGATCCACCGACTTGAACCGGACAGAGATGTTTCTCTCCCCATATACGGGACTGGGAACGGAACTGAAGCCGCCCGTTCCAAAGACATTCTGGAGCTTCACCGCAGCGCCATACTTTTTCGGTCGTCCGCGTTTGCGTTTGCGTGGCACTGCCGCAGGCCGAAAGCCGGTTGTCGTGCGTCGAACCCTCGTGACCAGCACACCGGAACGCCCCTTGGTGCTCTGGATCACCTTTCTCGCGAGTGAGAAGTTCTGTAACTGGATCATCATGCGGCGAAGCGTGAACCTTCGGAGCGAGTGAAGTCTATTTTATCAAGGATGAATTTTCGGAACGCTGAACCTTTTCCGCCGTGGTGCAAAAATCCAGGCAGCGTGTTTTTCAAGGCGGCTGAGACAATCATTTCCGAAGGCAGCACGTCTGGGCGGATGGTTCGGATCCAGGTTCCAAAGTGTTTCCAGACCAGACCGTCACATGTCATGGCAAGGTACTGTAACATGCCCTGAGCGATCATGCCGGTCTGCACAAACACATGATATGCGTGCATCTTTCTCTGCACCTGTCTGCGATATTTCTCGGTAGTCCGGTGGAGGTATTGGTTACCATTGCGACGCTTGAGCGGTCGCATAGCGGCCATCCAGAAATGGTATCCGAATGAGCCGACCGAATGCACCGCTTGCTTGAAAGCGACTTCGATCTTGAAACGCAAACTGTAGAGCAAGATGATCTCCTGAGCTTCCATGGTGAGGTCGGTAGACAAGAGGATGATCCGCCCTCTCGTGGGATGATCGACGAGAATGAAGCGGACCATCGCCCCGGCGGGCTTCCACAACAGATCCACCGACTTGAACCGGACAGAGATGTTTCTCTCCCCATATACGGGACTGGGAACGGAACTGAAGCCGCCCGTTCCAAAGACATTCTGGAGCTTCACCGCAGCGCCATACTTTTTCGGTCGTCCGCGTTTGCGTTTGCGTGGCACTGCCGCAGGCCGAAAGCCGGTTGTCGTGCGTCGAACCCTCGTGACCAGCACACCGGAACGCCCCTTGGTGCTCCGGATCACCTTTCCGTTGGCGTAGTAGGCGTCGGCCAGCAAGACGAACTCCTGACCTCTACAGACGGATGCGAGCATCTCGTTGGCCTTGTCGATCAAGGTTCTCCTGTCGCGGTTTGAAGTGACGATACCTTCGTGAATGCGTGCACAGACCGGAACGCAGAAGAAGTATCCGCCAACCTGACAGAGCAAGCCGAAGGCCTGAAAGGAATGGCTCATGATGAAGTGAGGCTTGGAATTGGACTCGGACTGTTGATGCAGATACTTCACCGCAGGCATCTTGCGGCCCTCCTTGGACTTCTTGATGCCGTCGAGAACCAGGACGGGGCGACAACCGATCTTGTAGACAGGGAAGTGCTTGATCACGATGGCGAACCAAAGTTCTGCAAGCCGGTCCGTCTTCACGGCATTGCTGTGGAAGAAATGGAGTAAGTGCTCATAGAAGTGTTCTGACAAACCGAGAGCGCGGACGAAACTGGAAACCCCGAGGAGGTCATTGCGCACGGAGAAAGCGGCCAAGACGAGCAGAAACCAGAGAAAGGTGCGGGCTCTCGAGAAAGCGGGTCGCAGAAAACAGACGATATTCCACCAAGAAATCCAGAGATCCATAACAAATGATTTGATTTTCCTAGACATTCGCATATATAAGGTAATGACCATGAAAAAGATCAGATCACTGAAAAAAGAATCCAGAAACTTGCGGCAAAGTTAGCTGCAATCGGGCCAATGCGGCCTGGGAGCATCAGCAAGCAATACCGAGATCGACAACGCCAGCGCGGCGTGTATTACCAACTGAGCTACACGCATGAGATGAGGAGCCGGACTGAACACGTCTGGCCAGACCACGTGAAGGGACTACGAAAAGAAACAGAGGAGTACAAGAAATTCAAGAAACTGACCACCGAACTGATCGATCTGAGCATTGAACTATCCAAGGCGAAGATCGCTCTATTACGCAGTCAGACAGACACGCCAGGCAAAGAGAAACCGGTCTGAGAACTTCCCACTCACGAGTTTTCAAGGCGGCTGAGACAATCATTTCCGAAGGCAGCACGTCTGGGCGGATGGTTCGGATCCAGGTTCCAAAGTGTTTCCAGACCAGACCGTCACATGTCATGGCAAGGTACTGTAACATGCCCTGAGCGATCATGCCGGTCTGCACAAACACATGATATGCGTGCATCTTTCTCTGCACCTGTCTGCGATATTTCTCGGTAGTCCGGTGGAGGTATTGGTTACCATTGCGACGCTTGAGCGGTCGCATAGCGGCCATCCAGAAATGGTATCCGAATGAGCCGACCGAATGCACCGCTTGCTTGAAAGCGACTTCGATCTTGAAACGCAAACTGTAGAGCAAGATGATCTCCTGAGCTTCCATGGTGAGGTCGGTAGACAAGAGGATGATCCGCCCTCTCGTGGGATGATCGACGAGAATGAAGCGGACCATCGCCCCGGCGGGCTTCCACAACAGATCCACCGACTTGAACCGGACAGAGATGTTTCTCTCCCCATATACGGGACTGGGAACGGAACTGAAGCCGCCCGTTCCAAAGACATTCTGGAGCTTCACCGCAGCGCCATACTTTTTCGGTCGTCCGCGTTTGCGTTTGCGTGGCACTGCCGCAGGCCGAAAGCCGGTTGTCGTGCGTCGAACCCTCGTGACCAGCACACCGGAACGCCCCTTGGTGCTCCGGATCACCTTTCCGTTGGCGTAGTAGGCGTCGGCCAGCAAGACGAACTCCTGACCTCTACAGACGGATGCGAGCATCTCGTTGGCCTTGTCGATCAAGGTTCTCCTGTCGCGGTTTGAAGTGACGATACCTTCGTGAATGCGTGCACAGACCGGAACGCAGAAGAAGTATCCGCCAACCTGACAGAGCACGCCGAAGGCCTGAAAGGAATGGCTCATGATGAAGTGAGGCTTGGAATTGGACTCGGACTGTTGATGCAGATACTTCACCGCAGGCATCTTGCGGCCCTCCTTGGACTTCCTTGATGCCGTCGAGAACCAGGACGGGGCGACAACCGATCTTGTAGACAGGGAAGTGCTTGATCACGATGGCGAACCAAAGTTCTGCAAGCCGGTCCGTCTTCACGGCATTGCTGTGGAAGAAATGGAGTAAGTGCTCATAGAAGTGTTCTGACAAACCGAGAGCGCGGACGAAACTGGAAACCCCGAGGAGGTCATTGCGCACGGAGAAAGCGGCCAAGACGAGCAGAAACCAGAGAAAGGTGCGGGCTCTCGAGAAAGCGGGGTCGCAGAAAACAGACGATATTCCACCAAGAAATCCAGAGATCCATAACAAATGATTTGATTTTCCTAGACATTCGCATATATAAGCTCTCGCGAGTGAGAAGTTCTGTAACTGGATCATCATGCGGCGAAGCGTGAACCTTCGGAGCGAGTGAAGTCTATTTTATCAAGGATGAATTTTCGGAACGCTGAACCTTTTCCGCCGTGGTGCAAAAATCCAGGCAGCGTGTTTTTCAAGGCGGCTGAGACAATCATTTCCGAAGGCAGCACGTCTGGGCGGATGGTTCGGATCCAGGTTCCAAAGTGTTTCCAGACCAGACCGTCACATGTCATGGCAAGGTACTGTAACATGCCCTGAGCGATCATGCCGGTCTGCACAAACACATGATATGCGTGCATCTTTCTCTGCACCTGTCTGCGATATTTCTCGGTAGTCCGGTGGAGGTATTGGTTACCATTGCGACGCTTGAGCGGTCGCATAGCGGCCATCCAGAAATGGTATCCGAATGAGCCGACCGAATGCACCGCTTGCTTGAAAGCGACTTCGATCTTGAAACGCAAACTGTAGAGCAAGATGATCTCCTGAGCTTCCATGGTGAGGTCGGTAGACAAGAGGATGATCCGCCCTCTCGTGGGATGATCGACGAGAATGAAGCGGACCATCGCCCCGGCGGGCTTCCACAACAGATCCACCGACTTGAACCGGACAGAGATGTTTCTCTCCCCATATACGGGACTGGGAACGGAACTGAAGCCGCCCGTTCCAAAGACATTCTGGAGCTTCACCGCAGCGCCATACTTTTTCGGTCGTCCGCGTTTGCGTTTGCGTGGCACTGCCGCAGGCCGAAAGCCGGTTGTCGTGCGTCGAACCCTCGTGACCAGCACACCGGAACGCCCCTTGGTGCTCCGGATCACCTTTCCGTTGGCGTAGTAGGCGTCGGCCAGCAAGACGAACTCCTGACCTCTACAGACGGATGCGAGCATCTCGTTGGCCTTGTCGATCAAGGTTCTCCTGTCGCGGTTTGAAGTGACGATACCTTCGTGAATGCGTGCACAGACCGGAACGCAGAAGAAGTATCCGCCAACCTGACAGAGCACGCCGAAGGCCTGAAAGGAATGGCTCATGATGAAGTGAGGCTTGGAATTGGACTCGGACTGTTGATGCAGATACTTCACCGCAGGCATCTTGCGGCCCTCCTTGGACTTCTTGATGCCGTCGAGAACCAGGACGGGGCGACAACCGATCTTGTAGACAGGGAAGTGCTTGATCACGATGGCGAACCAAAGTTCTGCAAGCCGGTCCGTCTTCACGGCATTGCTGTGGAAGAAATGGAGTAAGTGCTCATAGAAGTGTTCTGACAAACCGAGAGCGCGGACGAAACTGGAAACCCCGAGGAGGTCATTGCGCACGGAGAAAGCGGCCAAGACGAGCAGAAACCAGAGAAAGGTGCGGGCTCTCGAGAAAGCGGGTCGCAGAAAACAGACGATATTCCACCAAGAAATCCAGAGATCCATAACAAATGATTTGATTTTCCCAGACATTCGCATATATAAGCTAATGACCATGAAAAAGATCAGATCACTGAAAAAAGAGTCCAGAAACTTGCGGCAAAGTTAGCTGCAATCGGGCCAATGCGGCCTGGGAGCATCAGCAAGCAATACCGAGATCGACAACGCCAGCGCGGCGTGTATTACCAACTGAGCTACACGCATAAGATGAGGAGCCGGACTGAACACGTCTGGCCAGACCACGTGAAGGACTACGAAAAGAAACAAAGGAGTACAAGAAATTCAAGAAACTGACCACCGAACTGATCGATCTGAGCATTGAACTATCCAAGGCGAAGATCGCTCTATTACGCAGTCAGACAGACACGCCAGGCAAAGAGAAACCGGTCTGAGAACTTCCCACTCACGAGATAAGCTAATGACCATGAAAAAGATCAGATCACTGAAAAAAGAGTCCAGAAACTTGCGGCAAAGTTAGCTGCAATCGGGCCAATGCGGCCTGGGAGCATCAGCAAGCAATACCGAGATCGACAACGCCAGCGCGGCGTGTATTACCAACTGAGCTACACGCATAAGATGAGGAGCCGGACTGAACACGTCTGGCCAGACCACGTGAAGGGACTACGAAAAGAAACAAAGGAGTACAAGAAATTCAAGAAACTGACCACCGAACTGATCGATCTGAGCATTGAACTATCCAAGGCGAAGATCGCTCTATTACGCAGTCAGACAGACACCTCGCGAGTGAGAAGTTCTGTAACTGGATCATCATGCGGCGAAGCGTGAACCTTCGGAGCGAGTGAAGTCTATTTTATCAAGGATGAATTTTCGGAACGCTGAACCTTTTCCGCCGTGGTGCAAAAATCCAGGCAGCGTGTTTTTCAAGGCGGCTGAGACAATCATTTCCGAAGGCAGCACGTCTGGGCGGATGGTTCGGATCCAGGTTCCAAAGTGTTTCCAGACCAGACCGTCACATGTCATGGCAAGGTACTGTAACATGCCCTGAGCGATCATGCCGGTCTGCACAAACACATGATATGCGTGCATCTTTCTCTGCACCTGTCTGCGATATTTCTCGGTAGTCCGGTGGAGGTATTGGTTACCATTGCGACGCTTGAGCGGTCGCATAGCGGCCATCCAGAAATGGTATCCGAATGAGCCGACCGAATGCACCGCTTGCTTGAAAGCGACTTCGATCTTGAAACGCAAACTGTAGAGCAAGATGATCTCCTGAGCTTCCATGGTGAGGTCGGTAGACAAGAGGATGATCCGCCCTCTCGTGGGATGATCGACGAGAATGAAGCGGACCATCGCCCCGGCGGGCTTCCACAACAGATCCACCGACTTGAACCGGACAGAGATGTTTCTCTCCCCATATACGGGACTGGGAACGGAACTGAAGCCGCCCGTTCCAAAGACATTCTGGAGCTTCACCGCAGCGCCATACTTTTTCGGTCGTCCGCGTTTGCGTTTGCGTGGCACTGCCGCAGGCCGAAAGCCGGTTGTCGTGCGTCGAACCCTCGTGACCAGCACACCGGAACGCCCCTTGGTGCTCCGGATCACCTTTCCGTTGGCGTAGTAGGCGTCGGCCAGCAAGACGAACTCCTGACCTCTACAGACGGATGCGAGCATCTCGTTGGCCTTGTCGATCAAGGTTCTCCTGTCGCGGTTTGAAGTGACGATACCTTCGTGAATGCGTGCACAGACCGGAACGCAGAAGAAGTATCCGCCAACCTGACAGAGCACGCCGAAGGCCTGAAAGGAATGGCTCATGATGAAGTGAGGCTTGGAATTGGACTCGGACTGTTGATGCAGATACTTCACCGTAGGCATCTTGCGGCCCTCCTTGGACTTCTTGATGCCGTCGAGAACCAGGACGGGGCGACAACCGATCTTGTAGACAGGGAAGTGCTTGATCACGATGGCGAACCAAAGTTCTGCAAGCCGGTCCGTCTTCACGGCATTGCTGTGGAAGAAATGGAGTAAGTGCTCATAGAAGTGTTCTGACAAACCGAGAGCGCGGACGAAACTGGAAACCCCGAGGAGGTCATTGCGCACGGAGAAAGCGGCCAAGACGAGCAGAAACCAGAGAAAGGTGCGGGCTCTCGAGAAAGCGGGTCGCAGAAAACAGACGATATTCCACCAAGAAATCCAGAGATCCATAACAAATGATTTGATTTTCCTAGACATTCGCATATATAAGGTAATGACCATGAAAAAGATCAGATCACTGAAAAAAGAGTCCAGAAACTTGCGGCAAAGTTAGCTGCAATCGGGCCAATGCGGCCTGGGAGCATCAGCAAGCAATACCGAGATCGACAACGCCAGCGCGGCGTGTATTACCAACTGAGCTACACGCATAAGATGAGAAGCCGGACTGAACACGTCTGGCCAGACCACGTGAAGGGACTACGAAAAGAAACAAAGGAGTACAAGAAATTCAAGAAACTGACCACCGAACTGATCGATCTGAGCATTGAACTATCCAAGGCGAAGATCGCTCTATTACGCAGTCAGACAGACACGCCAGGCAAAGAGAAACCGGTCTGAGAACTTCCCACTCACGAGAGACACGCCAGGCAAAGAGAAACCGGTCTGAGAACTTCCCACTCACGAGTATCCAAGGCGAAGATCGCTCTATTACGCAGTCAGACAGACACGCCAGGCAAAGAGAAACCGGTCTGAGAACTTCCCACTCACGAGCTCCGAAGCATGGCCTCGAAAATCAGAGCGTATCGTATCGCATCGCAGCCAGATGCACCGAGGCATAGACATACTGATAGGCGCCACTCTGTTCGGCGAGCAGGCCAAAGTTTTGTTTCGCCTCTTTAAATTCACATCTGACCGATAAGGAACTGCGCAAAAATAAGGTGAACATTTACTTCGAGGGTTTGATTGTGTAATTCCATGAGCCGTGTGTTTCGTGCCTTTCCAGTTTTACCGCGGCCAGTTCCTCGTCCGTCACTTTGATCCCCGTCTCGTAGCTTTTGGTATCAAGCCTGGCCCTGACCTTCAGGCCTCCCTTCGTCGTTGTGCTTCCAATCAACTCGACGATCGTCTGCAGGGTTGCCAGTGGCTCGCCTTGCCAGTTCTGGGTGATGTAGCTGAAGAGACGGTGCTCGATCTTGTTCCACTTGCTTGTCCCCGGCGGGAAGTGGCAGACGACCAACTTCAGCCCGGTCTCGTTCGCCAACTCCTGGAGCGAAAGCTTCCAAAGCCGCGAGCGGTGGCTGTTGCTCCCACCGCCATCGGCGGTGATTAGCAGCCGACGGGCGTGGGGGAACCGCGCAGAGCCCATTTCCGTCCACCACAACAGGATGCTGCGGGTCGCGAATTGGGCCGTATCATGGTCGATTCCGACGCTAACCCAGCCCTGGTTGTTGAGCATATCGTAAACGCCGTAGGGGATTGCCTTGCCCAGGTCCTTGTCCTTGAAGTCATGCACGCGGACTTGCTCAGGGTTTTCTTTCGGCCTCCACTGCCTCCCGGCGTTCTTGAAATCGCCCACCAACTCCTTCTTCTTGGTGTCCACTGAGATTGCTGGCTGGCCGCAATGTTGGAAGCGACGCACCTGATCGTTGATGTATTCGAACTGCCTGTTGCGGTCCGGGTGCTGTGCCCCTTCGCGGGTCTTGCGATTTGCCAGCAGACTATAGCCGGCCTTGCGCAGCAACGCGGCAACAGTACGCGCACCGACCGGGTGGTTCTGAGATGTGAGTTCCCTGGCAAGCCTCTGAGTGCTCTTCAATGTCCAGCGCAATGGGGATTGAGGGTCGCCTCTACTGAGAGGATCAACTAGCCGCTCAAGAGCCCCAAGCAGTTCCGGATCGGTCTCGGTCACCGGCTTGCGCCCGCCCCCAAGCCGACGGATGCGTCCGTCGGCTTCGGGTGCCGTGTAGTTGCCGCGCCGTAACTGCTTGATGCCCTCAGTGATCGTCGTCCGCGACATCGATGTCGCAAGAGAAACTGCGGATACGCCGCCCCAACCCAATTCCATGGCCTCCGCCCCAACCCAATTCCATGGCCTCCGCCCCAACCCAATTCCATGGCCTCCGCCGCCGCCCAACACCTCCGGGCCCGCTCGTCCATGAGGTGGCTCAGGGAATCGAACTTCCGGCGAATGCTTTCGACAACGGAACTGTCAGGCATGGCACTGACAATAACATAGAAATAAAGTTGAGAAACTTTAAATTGTTCATTTTATTTTTGCGCCATTCCTAACGTCCACCTGATTGAAAGCCACGCGTGCCACATAGGCAACTTCGAAATCCACCCAGGGATCCTCACCGCCGCCCGCTGCCACGACTCGAGCAACGACGCCCAGGCCGTCATCGGTGAACGCCCGGTCCTGCTTCAACGCCGAATCCAGCAGATAACCGCCCGGCACCATGTCTAACAAGAGCGAGGTCCTCGCCGCCTCGTCCACTTTTTCCACCATCAAGCCCTTACGAAGTTCAAGATAGCGGTGGCGGTAACTGAACCAATAGGCATCGTTTCCTTCAAGGGGAATCCGCACTGCCAGCCTTTGGTTCAGATCGGTATCCGCGCGGTCAAATTGATAGATCCGAAAACGGCCGCTGGTTTCAATCGTTTCCACCGCCCCCTCCGGCAGCCAACCCAGATAATGAAGCGAGGCCGCCTGAAAGCCGTTGCGAGACTCCGAGTCGGCTCGGATCTGACCCATGATGTCGTAGGCATGTCCATACTCCACCTTGCTGCCGGACGCATCCAAGGGATCGCTCTTGTCTGAAGCCACCTGCCACAGAGAGGCATGACCCAGCCCCAGATTGTGTCCCAGCTCGTGCGCCACCAGCGCAGCCGAAAAGTCGCCTTGAAACCAGCTGAGCCGGCCCCCAATCCAGCCGAACCCGCGGAACGCGACCTGATACCCGAGATCCTATCGAGGCTACTCAGGAGCACGGCAACCCGATCGTAGGCCCCCGCATCGTAGCCCGCCGTGGCCGCAGCCGCGAGCGCATCGGCCTGCAGCCGATTGAGCCGAGGTTCCTGAGCATACGCTTCAGCGGTGTCCGGGAGCCGCAAGACCCGTGTGATTGCCTCTCGCTCCAATTCAACCCCGGCCTTGTCGTAGGAAATGATGCGATAATAGCGGTTTACCGGACCGTTCACCGTCTCCATCAAGCGCTCTTCCATGAACACTCCGAAGGCGTCCTGAGGCGGACCGGGAAGGTCGTCGAAATCCACCCGGATCACGAAGAGACGCTGCCGCCCGAGAGCCCAGTCTCCCACGATCCCGGCGGCTCCCGCATGCGAAACCGAATCGCTCACGCCATGGAGACAGGCCGCACAATCCTCCCGGGCGGCCAGGGGAGCCGTGGGGAACAGCGACCAACCGACGAGAAGGAAAGTGAAGAGGTGCCAACTCCTGGAATCATTGAAATTTATGATAATTAATAACTTTTTCCATAAATATAAGAAAAATCCAAGATTTTTGGGATTTCAACTATCAAGTAGGGGCATCTTCCGCCGGTTTCCGATTTCCGGCCTTGTTCCGACGCTCAAAGCCGCCCAGGAGCGAAGGGCGATTGGAGAACCGTTCCCCTCGCCCGCCCGGCAAACCGGCTCCGAAGACGGGCCATCGTCTCCCGAACCTCGGGCGTCGGGTCGAGCGCCAGATTCTCGAACTCCGACGGATCGTCGCGATGATCGTACAGCTCCACTCCGTATTCTCCCTCACCCCACTCCGTGTACCGCCAACGCTCCGTGCGAACACTCCGCCCCAGAAAGGCGGTCATCAGCCGGTCTCAGGATCTGCGTGAGGGCGACTCCATCCCACGCACGATCCGGATCGGTAAGCAGACCGCGGAGGCTGCGCCCCTCTCGCCCAGAGGGCTGGGGCAGTCCCGCCAGGTCGAGGGTCGTCGGAAAGATGTCGACAAACTCGACGACCCGTCGGCAAACCTGTCCGTTTCCGGTCATCCCAGGAGCGCGGATGATCAAGGGCGTGCGGGCGGCTTCCTCGAAGAGAGTGCGTTTCTGCCAAACCCCACCGTGCTCGCCCAGGTGATAGCCGTGGTCGCTCCAGAAGACGATCAGCGTGCGCTACGCCAAATCGAGCCGTTCCAGGGCTTCCAACAATCGCCCCACCTGAGCATCGATGAAGGAGACGCAGGCATAGTAGGCCTGCATGGCGCGTCGGCAGGTCAGTTCATCGAGACCGTAATGGGGAACCGGGCAATTGTGCGCGAAGGCCGCCACAGGAATGTCTCCGCGGTTATTCGCGGGCGCATGGGGGAGCTGGATCGATTCCAGAAGATACAGGTCGAAATAGGCCTTCGGAGCAACGTAAGGCGTGTGCGGCCGCAAGAAACCGGCGGCGATGAAAAACGGCCGTTCGCGGTGTCTCTCCATCATGGCAATGGCCTCCGATGCCACCATGCCGTCCGTCTGCTCTTCATCCTCGCCGTCCGCCGCCAACCAGCTCAGTGCGGCGCTGATCTTCCGATGAGGTTCGACATTGAAAATGAGCGCCTCCTCGGCCTTGTCCCGGCCCCGGGGATTGGCGGTTTCGTGCCATGACGGCGGGTCATCAAAACCCGCCGTTCCGATGCTTGCCGGAACGTTGTAATGATAGATCTTTCCAGCTCTAGCGGACACATAGCCACGCCGCATGAAGGGCTGTGGCAGCGTCACTTCATCGGGCCGAGCCTCACGGAAATGC
This sequence comes from Verrucomicrobiales bacterium, assembly GCA_965204485.1. GTDB lineage: Bacteria > Verrucomicrobiota > Verrucomicrobiia > Verrucomicrobiales > DEV007 > JAACDM01. The sequence continues at coordinate 18,846 of CBDBEZ010000118.1, read as the reverse complement.
CGATCCAGATCGTAGACCTGAAGGGTATCCGGCCGCAATCCCGTCATCACCGAAGCCCGCGTCGGATTGCACAGAGGCAACTGATTGTAAGCTCGCAAAAAACAGACGCCCGAACCGGCCAGACGATCGATATTTGGCGTGATGGCCAAGGGATCTCCGTAGCAACCCAGCGTACAGGCGAGGTCGTCGACCGCGATCATCAACACGTTGAGAGGCTGCTCGCCCCGGCCTGGACTCTCTGGAGTGGCCGCACTCGCCCCCAGACAAGAACCCAGAACCATGCCGACCACTCCGATGCGCCAGCGAAGCGCCCTCGGCCCAGCCCGGTTCTCCCCTGCAGCGCCATTCATGAGACTCTCTTAGCCCGACTTCGCGGATTCAGCCCGAATTTTGGGATTTTTCGGCTGTTTCTGAGCCGTAAGTCGTTGATGACCAACAAAACGATTTCCGAATTGGCCTGTAGTGCAGACCTTGGTGGTTGCGGTCGCCATTCGGTGGCTATCTTCAATAGCCATCATGTTTCTTCGTTGTTCGAAACGACGCAAGGATGGCAAGGAGCACCTCTACTGGAGCGTGGTCGAAAACCGGCGCGTGCACGATGGCCGGATCGTCCAGCGCCACGTGCTACTCAACGGGCGCCAGGAGGCTTCATGGCGCAAGACCGTCGATCTCTTCGGACAGGACGACGAGGAGTCCCGGCAGGTCATGCTCTTTCCCGGAAGCATATGCGCTGGTGGAGAGTGCCGACGACGCATTGCCGGTCGTCCGCCTGCGCCTCGGCGACATGTCTCTTCGACGTCCGCGTCAGTGGGGCACCTGCTGGTTGGGCTGCGAGCTTTGGCGGCTGCTGCAACTGGATTCTTTTTGGAGCAAACACCTTCCGCCGAGCCGAAAGGGCACGCGTTGGGACCTGGTGCCGCAGACCCTCGTGCTCTACCGCCTCATCGATCCTGGCAGCGAGTGGCGCCCGCACCGGCACTGGTTTGATCACACTGCCATCGCCGACCTGCTAGTATCGTCCGTCAAGCAGACTGTAGTTTATTCAGTTTGGCTCTACCGCGCTTGACCTTTTCGAGAATATCAGAGGCAGCCGCGGCCCAGATGAAGGGAGATGGGTTTTCGTTGTGAGCTTCGATATAGCCTACCAACGCCTGTTCGAGGTCAGCGACACTGGTGAACACGCCTCTCCGCACACACTTTTCAGTCAGGTCACGGAAGAACCGCTCTACCATGTTGAGCCACGATGCGCTCGTAGGTGTGAAGTGGATGTGGATGCGTGGTCGCCTTGAAATTCACGCGCGAACTTTCGCGTGTTTATGTGTAGCATCTCGTGAGTGGGAAGTTCTCAGACCGGTTTCTCTTTGCCTGGCGTGTCTGTCTGACTGCGTAATAGAGCGATCTTCGCCTTGGATAGTTCAATGCTCAGATCGATCAGTTCGGTGGTCAGTTTCTTGAATTTCTTGTACTCCTCTGTTTCTTTTCGTAGTCCCTTCACGTGATCTGGCCAGACGTGTTCAGTCCGGCTCCTCATCTCATGCGTGTAGCTCAGTTGGTAATACACGCCGCGCTGGCGTTGTCGATCTCGGTATTGCTTGCTGATGCTCCCAGGCCGCATTGGCCCGATTGCAGCTAACTTTGCCGCAAGTTTCTGGACTCTTTTTTCAGTGATCTGATCTTTTTCATGGTCATTAGCTTATATATGCGAATGTCTAGGAAAATCAAATCATTTGTTATGGATCTCTGGATTTCTTGGTGGAATATCGTCTGTCTTCTGCGACCCGCTTTCTCGAGAGCCCGCACCTTTCTCTGGTTTCTGCTCGTCTTGGCCGCTTTCTCCGTGCGCAATGACCTCCTCGGGGTTTCCAGTTTCGTCCGCGCTCTCGGTTTGTCAGAACACTTCTATGAGCACTTACTCCATTTCTTCCACAGCAATGCCGTGAAGACGGACCGGCTTGCAGAACTTTGGTTCGCCATCGTGATCAAGCACTTCCCTGTCTACAAGATCGGTTGTCGCCCCGTCCTGGTTCTCGACGGCATCAAGAAGTCCAAGGAGGGCCGCAAGATGCCTGCGGTGAAGTATCTGCATCAACAGTCCGAGTCCAATTCCAAGCCTCACTTCATCATGAGCCATTCCTTTCAGGCCTTCGGCGTGCTCTGTCAGGTTGGCGGATACTTCTTCTGCGTTCCGGTCTGTGCACGCATTCACGAAGGTATCGTCACTTCAAACCGCGACAGGAGAACCTTGATCGACAAGGCCAACGAGATGCTCGCATCCGTCTGTAGAGGTCAGGAGTTCGTCTTGCTGGCCGACGCCTACTACGCCAACGGAAAGGTGATCCGGAGCACCAAGGGGCGTTCCGGTGTGCTGGTCACGAGGGTTCGACGCACGACAACCGGCTTTCGGCCTGCGGCAGTGCCACGCAAACGCAAACGCGGACGACCGAAAAAGTATGGCGCTGCGGTGAAGCTCCAGAATGTCTTTGGAACGGGCGGCTTCAGTTCCGTTCCCAGTCCCGTATATGGGGAGAGAAACATCTCTGTCCGGTTCAAGTCGGTGGATCTGTTGTGGAAGCCCGCCGGGGCGATGGTCCGCTTCGTTCTCGTCGATCATCCCACGAGAGGGCGGATCATCCTCTTGTCTACCGACCTCACCATGGAAGCTCAGGAGATCATCTTGCTCTACAGTTTGCGTTTCAAGATCGAAGTCGCTTTCAAGCAAGCGGTGCATTCGGTCGGCTCATTCGGATACCATTTCTGGATGGCCGCTATGCGACCGCTCAAGCGTCGCAATGGTAACCAATACCTCCACCGAACTACCGAGAAATATCGCAGACAGGTGCAGAGAAAGATGCACGCATATCATGTGTTTGTGCAGACCGGCATGATCGCTCAGGGCATGTTACAGTACCTTGCCATGACATGTGACGGTCTGGTCTGGAAACACTTTGGAACCTGGATCCGAACCATCCGCCCAGACGTGCTGCCTTCGGAAATGATTGTCTCAGCCGCCTTGAAAAACACGCTGCCTGGATTTTTGCACCACGGCGGAAAAGGTTCAGCGTTCCGAAAATTCATCCTTGATAAAATAGACTTCACTCGCTCCGAAGGTTCACGCTTCGCCGCATGATGATCTAGTTACAGAACTTCTCACTCACGAGTGGAGACACATCCGGACGACAAATCCGATAGAGTCGACGTTTGCCACGGCACGCCATCGAACTCGACAAACCAAAGGATGTGGATCGAGGAAAGCAACCCTTTCAATGGTCTACAAGCTCGGGCTGGAAGCCGGGAAAGGCTGGCGTCGACTCAACGGGTATCGTCAACTTGACAAAGTCGTGCAAGGAATCATCTTCGTGGACGGCATCGAGCAGCAAGCCGCTGCCTAACCCATAATCGAACTTCGAATGGTGTTCTGGTAGCTGCCCTCATCCACAACTTCCGGTCATTTAGAGAATTGCAGCCAACGAGAAAAGGTAAGCATGAGTTGCATGGGCCTTCTGGTGGGTGGTTTTCGCAACTCTCATTCTACCAGAAGTATTCTACCAGAAGTGTCCCATACTGAATACCCTCGATTTCACCACCTCCGCGAAGCGGACCAGGATTCCAAGGCCTCTTGGCTAGGATTAATTTTCATGACATTGCCGAAACTTGATGGTCTCAGAAAACGCAGAAGGGAAAAACCTCTTCCTTTCCGGAATGGCACTGTTCTCATTCAGCTCTCGGTGGATTGGCAGGATAGGAACCGTGCGGGAACGGCCCCGTGTCTCACGGTCGGACGAGGGGGATCTTCGCCGCGTTCCAGGGGATGATCGCCGCCTGGCTCAAGGGCGGGTACTCGTAGTCGATCACCGTCACTTCCTCGAAGGTCGCGGTCGCCAGCACTCCGGTGTCATGCGAGGTCAAAGCCACTCCAAAGTACATGGTCTCCGGAGCATCAACCAGCCTCTCCTCCGCAAACAGCGTCCAGCGCTTCCTATCGGTCGAGAGGTAGGCGCTGAAGACGTCACCCACCCGCTTCAGCCGCAGCCACTCATGCACCGTCGCGTCCGGTTCTCTGCTCCGCTGCGTCAGTCCACCCTCGTCACTGCGGTGAATGGACACCATCCCATGGCTCACGTTGCGCAGAAGAGAGACATGACGTGAATTCCCCGCGAAGCTCTCACGGATCATCACCCCTCCCTTCACCCACTTGTGCTCGTTGCTCAGCGAGGTCAACCGCGCCACCACTTCCCCGTCCCCATCCACATCACGGGCCGCATAGTGGAACTCGTCGGTCGTGCCCCAGATGTCCGACCCGGAGGCCTGCACCGTCAGCACACCGTTGGTGCCAACCGACGAACTCCCCGGCAGTCCCACTGCCCCGATATCCGTAGACGACCGCGTGACCGTCCCTCTCCAGACCCAGCTGTCACCTTTTAACCCGAGTGTGGAGGATTCAAGAGTAACAAAGCCTTCTCCAAAAAGATCACCAATGATGTCATCAATACCATCTCCATCCAAATCGGCCATATGTTCCACCTCAAACCCCTCGTACTGGCTTACTGCCTCGTGCACATAAGTCTGCTCCAGTGGATTCGAGCTGTTCATGTTCATGACCATAAGCCTGCGAGGGCTGTCATCACCGCTACTCACCCGCCTGTGGGTGAGGATCTCGTCTATTCCATCCCCATCATAGTCGCCTCCGGCGATACTCCCGAAATTATAGCCCCACAAGGCATAACTAGTCAGAGGCTGACACAGACCGTCAAAGATCACAATCCGGTTCTTGGTGGAGTTCCCGCGATCGTCTCTCCGGTAAACGGCAATTTCGTCTTTACCATCACCGTTGAAATCACCGGCGGCGATGCCCGCGTAGCCATAGCCGCCCCAGGAACCTTGACTGAGAAGGGTTCCATTCTTTTTGTAGACCCTGAGATTGTTGTGTTCGAATACGGCGATCTCATCGTCGTTCCCATTGCTATCGAAATTGCCTGCGGTAACGCCATCAATGTCTCCCCATCCCTCGACGGTAATCGTTCCAATGTGGTGACGTGAGAGCCAGTCATAAAGCAGAATCTTCTGGCTACCGGACCTGACCACCGCCAGTTCGTCTTTGCCATTTCCGGTAAAATCTCCGGCAGCAATCGCCTTGATCACATATCCGCCAAAAAAGGTCTGCGTCTGCGTCTGGATACTATCCCCTTGAGGAGTGTAAAACTGGATTTCGGTGGAGTTGGCTTTTACGACTGCGATTTGAGGGGGTCTGCCACCAAAACGCCCCACAACAACGTCATCCAACGACACTTTGGTGATGCGACCGATAGTATAAGCCAGAAATTTCTCGTGCTCCGCAATCTTGTCATCCAGCCACTGCGGGCGGTAACCCAAACGCCTTTCCAACTGCGCCTCGTAGAGGGAATGCGGGGTAACAAAGCTTCCGAAGGATTCCTGGTAGCAATTGATCGGAGCGGCAGCATTCGGGGAGCGGTAGCCAATCAGGCTGGCCTGGGTAGCCGAAAATTTGCTTCCGCTCCTGCTGTTGTGGTATAAATTGAAGGCGCTGCCTTCATCGGTAGCAGTACAGTTCCACAGAGTAAGTCCGTCCAGATGGTGTGGTAGTGCATTGTCAGCCCCACCGTGGGCGGTGTTCTTTTTCTGGGTCATAAGGTCAAACAGGGTATGCCGTGGCTGATAGCCGTGGCTTTCAAAGCCATTGTGCGACGGTCCTCCGACCCTCCACAGAACGGTGCCCGTAGCGTAGTGCGATACCCCGAACCCATTCCGCTGCCCAGCTTGCGTATGATCGACATTCAGTCCGATCAGGCAATAGGTCGATCCTGCCGATGCAGATACGCTCAAGTCGCCCCGGTAGCCGTCAATCACGTTGTTGATAATTGATGAGGCATACGAATATTGTAACGAGACTGCCTGCGTGACGTTGGAGAAACGGCACCTTGTCACCCAGGAATGAGCAGCCCTATGCAGGGCCAAGAAGGTATGATCCAGAAAATTTCCATCAAAGTGAAGATCTTCGACTCCGCAACCTCTCACCATATCCATGCCGTGCAAGTCAGACCTCCCATCGAATCGTGAAATTAGTAATGGGGATTTCAAGTAAATCCTGTTTCCCTTAACACGATCAATCTCATGTGTTTCACGTGGCCAAATTCCGCTGCCTTTGATGGCTGACCAAGAGTCATTCATGCTTGCAATCGAACGTGAACTATATTCACCGACATTGCCGGTATCATCCCTAATGCCATACCTCGCAACGTACAGAAACGGCCAAGATTGGGCTTGCCAGGCAACTTCTAGTGGGACATCCAGATGAAGGCTCCCTGCGGGGACGCCCCCTAAGAAGTCTGCTGGCCCGAGCAACTCTCTGTCATCAACATCGTCTAAAGGCGCTTGTGAATGTCCGACTTTAAACACAGCACCAGAGGCCGCAGACTTCTGATCTTCCAGAAAGATCGTCGTGCCGTTCCGATCTGCGCCAGCGGCTCCGCTCCCCCTCAGGATGATTCTGTCGGCATCGATCTTGATTGACTCCGCAGAACCCTGCACGATGAAACGTCCAGGTGGAAAAAACACCGTGCCACCCCCGGTGGCAATGGCCGCATTGACTGCGGCCCGAATTGCCTCGTGATCCGTCTGCCCGTCATCGGGCACGGCCCCGTAGTCAGTCACGTCGAAGATGCGATAGGTGACATTCGGGATGGACCTCTCTCCATGCGCATAGCCCGCATAGGAATAATCAATAAGATCCGGCACACTGGGATCATTGATCTCCCCTTTGAATTTTTTCCAAATGTCGGGCTCAATCTGGGCGGAAGTGCTGTATACAAGCGACATGGCCACGATGACGATCAGAGTAATTTTTTCGATGAGCAAGTGCTGCTTCATGGATTTAAGTTTTTGGTAACGTTCGAAAGTTGTGATGGTCAGGGTTCATTGCGGAGCAATACGAGTATTTCAATATCAACAGTACAAGGGCTTAAGGAGTGTTCAGCAGTTTTAGAATCTATATTAAGTTCGACGGGCGTCTAGTACAAACTCGTAGAAATGACCGGAAGTTGTGGATGAGGGCAGCTACCGGAACACCAGTCGAAGTTCGATGGGGTGAAATCGCGGATCCTGGCAATATTTGCCTGCTCTCTTTTATAGTTTTTATAGAAAATACTTTTAATTTGACAAAAAACCAGAGGATTGCCCTGGGATTGTTAAACTTTGAAAGACGGCTGGGTTGAGCTTAGGAACTGCGCAAAAATAAGGTGAACATTTACTTCGAGGGTTTGATTGTGTAATTCCATGAGCCGTGTGTTTCGTGCCTTTCCAGTTTTACGGCGGCCAGTTCCTCGTCCGTCACTTTGATCCCCGTCTCGTAGCTTTTGGTATCAAGCCTGGCCCTGACCTTCAGGCCTCCCTTCGTCGTTGTGCTTCCAATCAACTCGACGATCGTCTGCAGGGTTGCCAGTGGCTCGCCTTGCCAGTTCTGGGTGATGTAGCTGAAGAGACGGTGCTCGATCTTGTTCCACTTGCTTGTCCCCGGCGGGAAGTGGCAGACGACCAACTTCAGCCCGGTCTCGTTCGCCAACTCCTGGAGCGAAAGCTTCCAAAGCCGCGAGCGGTGGCTGTTGCTCCCACCGCCATCGGCGGTGATTAGCAGCCGACGGGCGTGGGGGAACCGCGCAGAGCCCATTTCCGTCCACCACAACAGGATGCTGCGGGTCGCGAATTGGGCCGTATCATGGTCGATTCCGACGCTAACCCAGCCCTGGTTGTTGAGCATATCGTAAACGCCGTAGGGGATTGCCTTGCCCAGGTCCTTGTCCTTGAAGTCATGCACGCGGACTTGCTCAGGGTTTTCTTTCGGCCTCCACTGCCTCCCGGCGTTCTTGAAATCGCCCACCAACTCCTTCTTCTTGGTGTCCACTGAGATTGCTGGCTGGCCGCAATGTTGGAAGCGACGCACCTGATCGTTGATGTATTCGAACTGCCTGTTGCGGTCCGGGTGCTGTGCCCCTTCGCGGGTCTTGCGATTTGCCAGCAGACTATAGCCGGCCTTGCGCGGCAACGCGGCAACAGTACGCGCACCGACCGGGTGGTTCTGAGATGTGAGTTCCCTGGCAAGCCTCTGAGTGCTCTTCAATGTCCAGCGCAATGGGGATTGAGGGTCGCCTCTACTGAGAGGATCAACTAGCCGCTCAAGAGCCCCAAGCAGTTCCGGATCGGTCTCGGTCACCGGCTTGCGCCCGCCCCCGAAGCCGACGGATGCGTCCGTCGGCTTCGGGGGCCGTGTAGTCGCCGCGCCGTAACTGCTTGATGCCCTCAGTGATCGTCGTCCGCGACATCGATGTCGCAAGAGAAACTGCGGATACGCCGCCCCAACCCAATTCCATGGCCTCCGCCGCCGCCCAACACCTCCGAGCCCGCTCGTCCATGAGGTGGCTCAGGGAATCGAACTTCCGGCGAATGCTTTCGACAACGGAACTGTCAGGCATGGCACTGACGGTAGCATAGAAACAAGGTTGAGAAACCTTAAATTGTTCATTTTATTTTTGCGCCATTCCTTAGGTTGATTCGGGAGCTTGTAAAATAGTTTTTTTCGGTTTTTTTCGGTTTTCTTCGGTTTTCTTCGATGTCCATTGTTTTGAGGGAACCCCAGCGTTTCATAAAATGGCCAGTCAGGCCATCATGTAGCAGCGATTCCGTAACTCGTGAGTGGGAAGTTCTCAGACCGGTTTCTCTTTGCCTGGCGTGTCTGTCTGACTGCGTAATAGAGCGATCTTCGCCTTGGATAGTTCAATGCTCAGATCGATCAGTTCGGTGGTCAGTTTCTTGAATTTCTTGTACTCCTCTGTTTCTTTTCGTAGTCCCTTCACGTGGTCTGGCCAGACGTGTTCAGTCCGGCTCCTCATCTTATGCGTGTAGCTCAGTTGGTAATACACGCCGCGCTGGCGTTGTCGATCTCGGTATTGCTTGCTGATGCTCCCAGGCCGCATTGGCCCGATTGCAGCTATCTTTGCCGCAAGTTTCTGGACTCTTTTTTCAGTGATCTGATCTTTTTCATGGTCATTAGCTTATATATGCGAATGTCTAGGAAAATCAAATCATTTGTTATGGATCTCTGGATTTCTTGGTGGAATATCGTCTGTCTTCTGCGACCCGCTTTCTCGAGAGCCCGCACCTTTCTCTGGTTTCTGCTCGTCTTGGCCGCTTTCTCCGTGCGCAATGACCTCCTCGGGGTTTCCAGTTTCGTCCGCGCTCTCGGTTTGTCAGAACACTTCTATGAGCACTTACTCCATTTCTTCCACAGCAATGCCGTGAAGACGGACCGGCTTGCAGAACTTTGGTTCGCCATCGTGATCAAGCACTTCCCTGTCTACAAGATCGGTTGTCGCCCCGTCCTGGTTCTCGACGGCATCAAGAAGTCCAAGGAGGGCCGCAAGATGCCTGCGGTGAAGTATCTGCATCAACAGTCCGAGTCCAATTCCAAGCCTCACTTCATCATGAGCCATTCCTTTCAGGCCTTCGGCGTGCTCTGTCAGGTTGGCGGATACTTCTTCTGCGTTCCGGTCTGTGCACGCATTCACGAAGGTATCGTCACTTCAAACCGCGACAGGAGAACCTTGATCGACAAGGCCAACGAGATGCTCGCATCCGTCTGTAGAGGTCAGGAGTTCGTCTTGCTGGCCGACGCCTACTACGCCAACGGAAAGGTGATCCGGAGCACCAAGGGGCGTTCCGGTGTGCTGGTCACGAGGGTTCGACGCACGACAACCGGCTTTCGGCCTGCGGCAGTGCCACGCAAACGCAAACGCGGACGACCGAAAAAGTATGGCGCTGCGGTGAAGCTCCAGAATGTCTTTGGAACGGGCGGCTTCAGTTCCGTTCCCAGTCCCGTATATGGGGAGAGAAACATCTCTGTCCGGTTCAAGTCGGTGGATCTGTTGTGGAAGCCCGCCGGGGCGATGGTCCGCTTCATTCTCGTCGATCATCCCACGAGAGGGCGGATCATCCTCTTGTCTACCGACCTCACCATGGAAGCTCAGGAGATCATCTTGCTCTACAGTTTGCGTTTCAAGATCGAAGTCGCTTTCAAGCAAGCGGTGCATTCGGTCGGCTCATTCGGATACCATTTCTGGATGGCCGCTATGCGACCGCTCAAGCGTCGCAATGGTAACCAATACCTCCACCGGACTACCGAGAAATATCGCAGACAGGTGCAGAGAAAGATGCACGCATATCATGTGTTTGTGCAGACCGGCATGATCGCTCAGGGCATGTTACAGTACCTTGCCATGACATGTGACGGTCTGGTCTGGAAACACTTTGGAACCTGGATCCGAACCATCCGCCCAGACGTGCTGCCTTCGGAAATGATTGTCTCAGCCGCCTTGAAAAACACGCTGCCTGGATTTTTGCACCACGGCGGAAAAGGTTCAGCGTTCCGAAAATTCATCCTTGATAAAATAGACTTCACTCGCTCCGAAGGTTCACGCTTCGCCGCATGATGATCCAGTTACAGAACTTCTCACTCACGAGCATTTTACAAACTCTCGAATTAATCTAAGCTTAACCTAATTGTCTTCCAAAGTTTAACAATCCCAGGGCAATCTCCAAAGTTTCCGCCAACCGGTGACGAGTTGGCCTAGGCTAACAGAAAACGACTCTCGTTAGGGCGAGTTTTTGCTGGAGATTGTTAGCTTTCCCTAAAGGCATTGAGGCTAGCCTCGACTTGTTGGCGGGTCCGATGAAGATCTGTCATTCGCCACGGCACACGCTTCCATCGGGCCCCCACAACGCACTCCAGCAAAATGGATAAAAGTGATGACGCGGAGGATTCCACCCCGTCGTCGAAGGAGCGTTAGAATCCCGGCGGGCGGTCCGAGAGGAGGCGGATGCGGGTCAGTTCTTTCAGCTTCTCGTTCCGCTCCTTATTCTTGAGTTCGGGATCTTCGCCACCCTCCACGCGGACATAGCCGTCGCGGCCCTGAACGAGTTCCGGACGGCTTCCTTTGCTCTCGTCGTAGGTCGTGCGTTTGATGAATTTTCCGTCCGAGCCGATATGATCGTGCACGTATTGCCGAGGGGCCGCCTGGTAGAGAACGTGGAAATGCCGTTTTTCATCGATGGCAGCCTGGGGCGGGCGGTAGCGGACCATTTCGCCCAGCTGGTAGGTCTTCCGCACGAAACCGGTCTTGGCATTGGTGAGGCGAAAATAGAGGTAGGTGCGGTCGTACCCCCGATAGGAGAGGAGCGAGAATTGGTGGCGGTTGCCGTCCGGCAGGCCGGCGGTCTGGTTCCAGATGGGCTTGGCCTCGTCGATGGTGATCATGGCGGGCGTCGAGCTGACGAAATCGGCGATTGAGGGATCGTAGACGTTGGCCGTGATTTGATAATTCCCGAAGCGGTCGACGGGATAGGCACGGTTCAGATTCACCTTCAGACTGACAGTTTTCGAGGCGCCGATCTTCAACGGACTCGGGAGAGGCGCGCCCGGCCGGGGAGTGACGAGATCTCCCTTGTGATTGGTGACGCGAAAATTCAGCCAGCCGGCCGTGGCTGAGGGGCCGGTCAGGGCGAGGGCTTGGGCCGAACGGTTGATCAGGATCACTTTCACGTAGACCGGGGAATGGGCCACGAAGGTGCGGGCTTCGGGCTCGAGCCGGACCTCGAGTTGGGCCTGCGCCTGAGAGAGTTCGAGGCAGAAAAAGAAGCAGATCGCGGGGAGGCGGAAAGATCGTGAGGGGGACATGGAGGACTAAGATTTGAACGTTCATGGCTCGCGTGACCTTGGCAAGCCGAAAACGGTGAAAATGGAGAGGGGAGTCTTTGGCGTCGCTCCATGGCTCAGACGGGGTCCCGCATCGCTCCCTCCGGGGATCGGGACGCGAAAAAGGGCGGACTCTTGCGAGTCCGCCCTTCGGTCGAGCCTGAAGGGGAGGGCGCCCGAGGGCGCCTCCCGACAGGTTGATGGGTTGGGGTGATGGGATTACATCATGCCGCCCATGCCGTGGTCGTGGCCGTGGTCGGCGGGAGCTTCCTTCTCGGGAATCTCGCTGATCAGGCACTCCGTGGTGAGGAGCAGACCGGAGATCGAGGCGGCGTTTTGGAGGGCGCTGCGGGTCACCTTGGTGGGGTCCACCACACCGGCCTTGATGAGGTCGGTGTATTCGGCGGTGGCGACGTTGTAGCCAACGTTGCCCGTTTTCTTCTTCACCTCTTCGACGATGAGGGCGCCCTCGACTCCGGCGTTGGCGGCCAGCTGGCGCAACGGCGATTCGATGGCGCGGCAGACGATCTCCACGCCGGTGGCGATGTCACCTTCGGCTTTGATGGAGGCGAGTGCCTTCTGGGCCCGGATGAAAGCGGTGCCACCGCCGGGAACGATCCCCTCTTCCACTGCGGCGCGGGTGGCGTGCAGGGCGTCTTCGACGCGGGCTTTCTTCTCCTTCATCTCGGTCTCGGTCGCGGCGCCGACGTTGATGACGGCCACGCCACCGGCCAATTTGGCGAGACGCTCCTGGAGCTTCTCGCGGTCGTAGTCGGAGGTGGTTTCCTCGATCTGGCGGCGGATCTGCTGCACGCGGCCGCTGATGTTGTCCGAGCTGCCGTCACCTTCGACAATGGTGGTGTTCTCCTTGTCGATGGTCACGCGCTTGGCGCTGCCGAGATCGGAGACGTCGACGTTCTCGAGCTTGATGCCGAGGTCTTCGGTGATGACGCGGCCACCGGTGAGGATGGCGATGTCTTCGAGCATGGCCTTGCGGCGGTCACCGAAGCCGGGAGCTTTCACCGCGGCGACGTTCAGGGTGCCGCGGATCTTGTTCACCACCAAGGTGGCGAGGGCTTCGCCCTCGACGTCCTCGGAGATGATGAGGAAGGGGCGACCGGACTTGGCGACCTTCTCGAGGAGAGGCAGCATGTCCTTGAGGTTGGAGATCTTCTTCTCGTGGATGAGAATCATGGGATTCTCGAGCACGGCTTCCATGGAATCCGTGTTCGTGACGAAGTAGGGAGAGAGGTAGCCCTTGTCGAACTGCATCCCTTCGACCACTTCGAGGGTGGTCTCGATGCCCTTGGCTTCCTCCACCGTGATGGTGCCGTCCTTGCCGACCTTGTCCATGGCATCGGCGATGATGTTGCCGATGGTCTGGTCCCAGTTGGCGGAGACGGTGGCGACCTGGGCGATCTCCTTGGCGTCGGTCACCTGAACGGAGATCTTGCCGAGTTCTTCCACGATGGCTTCGGATGCGAGCATGATGCCGCGCTGAAGGTCGGTGGGGTTGGCCCCGGCGGTGACGTTGCGAAGTCCCTCGCGGTAGATGGACTCGGCCAACACGGTGGCCGTCGTGGTGCCGTCACCGGCGACGTCGGAGGTCCTGGAGGAGACCTCGCGGATGAGCTGGGCGCCCATGTTCTCGTACTCGTCCTCGAGTTCGATTTCCTTGGCCACCGTCACACCGTCTTTGGTGATGGTGGGGCTGCCGAATTTCTTGTCGAGGATCACGTTGCGCCCGGACGGTCCGAGCGTGCATTTGACCGCGCGAGCAAGCTTCTCGACTCCGCGGAGGAGCGCGTGGCGAGCGCTTTCGTCAAAGGATAGTTTCTTTGCCATAGTAGTTCTTTGTCTTCTGGTGTTACGTTATGTTGGTGATTGATGTCCTGTTCTCGATCTGTCGATGAGTTAGGATTCGACGATGGCGAGGATGTCGCTCTCGTTGATGATGAGATGTTCTTCGCCGTCGATCTTGATGTCCGTGCCGCCGTATTTGCTGATGAGAACCGTGTCGCCCGCCTTGACGGAGAACTCGATTTTTTTGCCCTCATCATTCTTGCCATTGCCGAGAGCCACCACTTTTGCTTCCTGGGGCTTCTCTTTGGCTGTGTCGGGGATGATGATGCCACCTGAAGCGACTTCTTCAGCTTCGATGCGCTTCACCAGCACTCGTTGCCCGAGAGGTTTGATATTGCTAGCCATAGATTTCGTTATGCTTTGTTTGGTTTTTCGGTGTTTACTGTGGTGATTCTCCCAAGCCGGAATGTTGGTTGTTGAAGGCTGGGAAAAGGGCGCGGGCCCCGAGGAGTCCCTCGGCGCCCGCAAAGTGGTTATTTCTTGTCGTCGACGACTTCGAAGTCGGCATCGACGACCTTGCCTTTGGCCTGTTTGGGTTCATCGGATTCCGAAGAGCCCTCGCCGGACCCTTCCTGGGCGTTGGCGGCGGCCGGACCGTCTCCCTCGGCGGACTGGCCGGCCTGATAAAGAATCTCGGCGATGGCCTGGAAGGCGGTCTGCAAGGCTTCGGTCTTCTCCTTGATGGCGTTGAGGTCGTCCCCGGTCATCACCTCTTTCAAGGCGTTGGCGGCGTCCTCCACCGGCTTCTTCTTGTCGTCGGGAACTTTATCGCCCAATTCGCCGAGTTGTTTCTCGGTTTGGTAGACCAGGTTCTCCGCGACGTTGCGGACCTCGACGAGTTCCTTGGCTTTCTTGTCGGATTCCGCGTGTTTCTCGGCGTCCTGCTTGGCGCGGGTGATTTCGTCTTCCGTGAGGCCAGACGAGCCCGTGATGGAGATTTTTTGCTCCTTGCCGGTGCCCTTGTCCTTGGCCGAAACGTGGAGGATACCGTTGGCGTCGATGTCGAAGGTGACTTTGATCTGGGGCATGCCTCGGGGTGCCGGCGGGATGCCGTCCAGGCGGAAGGTGCCCAAACTCTTGTTGTCCCGAGCCATGGGGCGTTCGCCCTGGAGGACGTTGATTTCCACCGAGGGCTGATTGTCCGAGTAGGTGGAGAAGGTCTGGGAGGCCTTCTTGGGAATGGTGGTGTTGCGCGGGATCATGGCCGTGGCAACGCCGCCCGCCGTCTCGATGGCCAGCGTGAGCGGAGTCACGTCGAGCAGGAGGACATCCTTGACGTCGCCCTGGAGGACGCCGCCCTGGATCGCGGCGCCGATGGCCACCACTTCGTCCGGGTTGACCCCTTTGTGAGGCTCCTTACCGGCGAGTTCCTTCGCAGTCTCCACGACCTTGGGCATCCGGGTCATGCCGCCCACGAGGACGAGCTCATCGATTTCCGAGGGGCTCAGCTTGGACTCGCGAAGGCATTCCTTGACCGGTTTGACGGTGCGCTGGAAGAGCTGTTCGCACATCTGCTCCAGCTTGGAGCGGCTGAGAGACTTCTGGATGTGTTTGGGGCCCGTGGCGTCCGCGGTGATGAATGGCAGGTTGATCTCGTAAGTCTGCGTGGAAGAAAGGGCGATCTTGGCCTTTTCGGCTTCCTCCTTGATCCGCTGGAGAGCGTCGGGCTGTCCGTTCAAATCGATGCCGGTGCCGTTCTTGAACTCCGACA
Source organism: Verrucomicrobiales bacterium (assembly GCA_965204485.1). GTDB lineage: Bacteria > Verrucomicrobiota > Verrucomicrobiia > Verrucomicrobiales > DEV007 > JAACDM01. The sequence continues at coordinate 3,514 of CBDBEZ010000118.1, read as the reverse complement.
CCACCCATTCGATGATCCTGTTATCCCAGTCGTCGCCGCCTAACTGCGTGTCGCCGTCGGTGGCCAGCACTTCGAAGACGCCGTCGCCGATTTCCAGGACGGAGATGTCGAAGGTGCCGCCGCCCAGGTCGTAGACGGCGATTTTTTCGTCGCTCTTCTTGTCGAGGCCATAGGCGAGGGAGGCGGCGGTCGGTTCGTTGATGATGCGTTTGACTTCCAATCCCGCGATCTCGCCGGCGGCCTTGGTGGCGTTGCGCTGGGAATCGTTGAAATAGGCCGGGACCGTGATGACGGCTTCGGTGATGGTTTCTCCGAGTTTGGATTCGGCGTCGGCCTTCAGCTTGCCGAGGATCATCGAGGAGATTTCCTGGGGGCTGTAGGTCTTGGCCGCCCCGTCGACCTCGATGTGGGCGTCGCCGTTGGAGGCCTCGACGATTTTGTAAGGCACTTTCTTGTCTTCTTCCGTGAGCTCGGAGTATTTGCGGCCCATGAGGCGTTTGGCCGAGAAAACGGTGTTCTTGGCGTTGGTGATGGCCTGGCGTTTGGCGGCTTGGCCGACGAGACGCTCGCCCCCTTTGGCGAAGGCCACCACGGACGGCGTGGTGCGCGCGCCCTCGGAGTTTTCCATAACCAAGGGCTCGCCTCCCTCCATGACGGCCATGCAGGAGTTGGTGGTCCCGAGGTCAATTCCTAAAATTTTTCCCATATTGGCGTAGTCCTTTCTAGTGAGTGGTTGGGCTGGCCGGAGCCAGCGAATGGATTCGTCTGCAAACAAGGTCAGCAGATTCAGTGCCAAGGCCGAAATCAATTTTTAATCCATTGTACAACAACGATTTATGAATTCTACCGCTTTGCTTTCGCATCTTCACATTCAAGCCTGATTGCGCCATTGTGACGCTGTACCAAGGTGGCTCCGCGTCAGATCGTCGCCTGAGAGCGGTGCTCACTCGCCGCTGTTTTAGGCAATTCGCGCTCGGAGGATGGGTGCGAGAGGACGGACACCGTCGCTCGCTGGATCCCAGACATTTTTGGTCGAAGTTGGCGCGAAATCTGATGGCTTCGGAGGGGAGGAATCGTTAGGAGAGGAGTTGATGCACATGAGGGCGACCCGATTTCTCCGACAGGCGAGTCAGCTGCTCGCCGTGGTATCCCTTTCCATGGCGGGAGCTACTGGAGCGGCGGAGTCTCTTCCGGTGGAGCCTGAAGAATCGCTGGCGCGCTTTGCCGTGGACCCAGGCTTTGCGGTGGAGCTGGTGGCGGCCGAACCCCTGGTACGGGATCCTGTCGGCATCGACTGGGGATTCGACGGCAAGCTCTGGGTGGTGGAGATGGCGGATTATCCCTACGGAATCGACGGCGAGGGCAAGCCGGGAGGCAGGGTCCGTTTCCTCACCGACACGGATGGGGATGGGAGGACAGACCGGTCGACGCTTTTCATGGAGGGTCTCTCTTTTCCGACCAGTGTCATGGCGTGGGGGCGGGGCGTGCTGGTGACCGCCGCTCCAGACATCCTCTATGCCGAGGACAGCGACGGCGACGGTCGGGCGGACTTGCGTGAGGTGCTGTTCACGGGATTCATGGAGGGCAATCAGCAGTTGCGGCTCAACAGTTTGCGCTGGGGACTGGACGGCTGGGTCTACGCGGCCAGCGGTGGGCATCACGCGGGCTTCGGCGCTCAGAACCGGATCCGGGTGGGTTCGGGCCCCGATGGCAGGGAAGTGGCCCTGGGAAGTGGTGACCTGCGTTTTCGGCCGGATTCCCTGAACATCGAACGTCTGGCGGGACCCTCACAGTTTGGCCGGGTGCGCGATGATTGGGGCAACTGGTTCGGCGTGCAGAACAGTTACCCGCTCTGGCATTACGTGCTCGACGCAGAGGTCCTGAATCGGAACCCGCACGTGACCGTCCCTGATCCGCGGAAACAGCTGCGAAGCCAACAACCGCGAGTCTTCGGAAACAAGCCGAGTCAGAAGCGTTTCCACGGATTCGATCATGTGGGACGGTACACTTCGGCTTGCGGGCCGAGCCTCTATCGCGAAGACTGGCTGTTTCCCGATCGGGAAGGATTGACGCGCGCCTTCACTTGCGAGCCATTCAACAATCTGGTGCAGCACCATCGCCTGGAGAAAAAGGGAGTCTCGTTCGAGGGCTCGCGGGCCGACTCGACCAGCAAAACGGATTTCCTCGCCTCTTCCGATCGCTGGTGTCGCCCGGTGATGACGCGGACCGGACCCGATGGCGCCCTGTGGGTGGTCGACATGTATCGTTACATGATCGAGCATCCGGACTGGTTGCCGGAGGCGGGCCGTGAGGAGTTGAAACCCTATTATCGGCACGGAGAGGATCGGGGCCGAATCTATCGGGTGGTGGTGGAGAACCAAGCCGCCAAACCCATCCCGGGCATGGCGGGGCGGGATCTGAAAGGGCTGGCAAGTTTTCTCGAGGATTCCAATGGTCTGGTGCGCGATGCGGCCCAGCGGCTCTTGTTTGAGCGGCTGCAGGACGCGTCCGAGCATCAGGTTGAGGCGGAGCGAGCCTGGCTGCTTCCGAAGCTGCGACGGATGCTGGAAGACCATCGCTTGGCCCGGGTGCGGCTCCAGGTTTTGTTCACCCTGGTCGGTTTGGGCTGGGTGGATGACGACGTCCGGGAACGGGCGGTCGAGGATTCCCACTGGGCGGTGCGGCGATGGGCCGTGCGCCATGGTTTGGCGAGGCCGATGGAGGGTGTGGATGATGCCGACGCGGCCGTGCGTCTGGCAGCGGCCGGGCGACTTGGCGGGACGGTGAGTGAAGAAGCGGGCGAAGCTCTCCTCGCCTTGGCCGAGCGGCCGGATTTGGATGCCTACACCACGGCGGCCATCTTGAGTGCGGCCCCCATCCATTTTGACGTCCTGGCCCGTTCGGCGCGCAGGTTGCGATCTCAGGAAGCGCTGTTGAAAGGGCTGCTGAGCACGGCCGCGGCCGCTTTTCCCGATCGGGCGGACCTCTTGACAGACGAAGCGATCGATGTCGCCGCGCCTCGGGCACGGGATTATCGCTTGTTAGGCCACTGGTTGGATCAATCGCCCACGGGAGCCATCGAGTCGAGGCAACGTTGGAGGCATCTCATCGAGAAAGCGCGAGCGGTCAGTGTGGATCGCGGGGCGAATCTCGAGTTTCGCGTCGCTGCCCTGGGATTGCTGGGTCGAGACTCCGACGAGTGGGACGAGGAACAGAAGCTCTTGTCCACTTGTCTGGAGCCGCGCTCGCCACTGGAGATTCAGTTAGGCGCCGCCGGGGCATTGAGGCGAAGCGGCAAGGAGGAAGGCGCTCAATTGCTCTTGGATCACTGGCAGGGATTTTCGCCGGGTGTGCGTTTGAGCGTGATGGATGCCTTGTTGAGCCACGCACCCTGGCGGACGGAAGTGGTGGCTCGTTTGAAGAGTGGAAGTCTGGAAGCTTGCGAGCTGAGCCTTTCTCAACGGCAGCGACTGCTGAAACAGAAACCGGAGGCGGCTTCCTGGTTGGAAATGCC
>CBDBEZ010000117.1:0-62585 GCA_965204485.1 Verrucomicrobiales bacterium | reverse complement strand
TCCCTGTTCACCGGGCGAGTAGGGTTCCGCTTGAGGTGCGATCTTCCCGTAGATCAGCATGAAGACGAGCAGGCTCGCAAAAACAAGGCCGAGGAAATGGAACTCGTGGACCTGCTCAACCAGGCCTGGAAATCCGAAATAGCCAATGGTGATGACGGCAATCCCGCCGATGACGGCGCTCTTGGCGGCGAGAGCGGGAACCTGCTTGGTGAGAAGGCCGATGATCATGACGGCAAAGAGGGGAATGAAGTAGATCCCGTTCATCTTTTGCAGGTAGCCGAAGATGGAGTCCTGCCCGGCCAGAAGCGGGGCCACGCTCATGGCAAAAACCGCAATGATGGCTCCGCAAATCTTGCCTGCTCCGATGATCTGTTTCTGCGAGGCATTGGCATTGATTTGGCCCTGGTAGACGCCCAGGCTGAACAGCGTGGCCGTGCTGTTGAGGACGGAGTTGAACGAACTGAGAATGGCGCCCACTATTACCGCGGCGAAAAAGCCGGCCAGCGGCGCCGGGAGCACGTTGCGAACGAGCGTTCCGTATGCGGTGTCGGGCTTGATTCCATCAGCGGCGTACAAGTGATAGGCGATGATGCCGGGCAGCACCAGAATGATCGGAGCGAGGATCTTGAAAGTGGCCGCGCAGAGGACTCCCTTCTGTCCATCGGCCAGGCTCTTGGCGCCGAGAGTGCGCTGAATAATCTGTTGGTTGGTGGTCCAGTAGAAGAGGTTCAAGAGGAGCACGCCGGTGAGCAGGGTAGAGAGGGGGACCGATTGATCGGCGCCTCCGAGGGAGTTGAACTTTTCCGGGTGAGTCGCTTTCAAGTGGTTGAAGCCCTCGAGCCATTGGCCGTCACCCACGGCTTTCAGGCCTAACCAAGTAATCAGGAGCCCGCCGATCAGCAGGCCGACTCCGTTCAGAGTGTCGGACACCGCCACCGTTCGCAGACCTCCAAAGATGGCGTAGACAGAACCGATGACGCCGATCATCCAAACCATGAGCCAGAGAACCTGGGTATCGGAGGCCAGCCCGGTCAGCGATTTGATGTCGAGCATGGTACTCAATCCGGTGGCGCCGGTGTAGAGAATCATCGGTAGCAAAATGATGGCGTAGGCCGCAATGAATATGTACGTAGTGATCACCCGCGTCTGGCGATCGAAACGGCGTTCGAGGAACTCGGGCATGGTGGTGACGCCGCCGCGGAGATAGCGGGGAAGAAAGAAGAGTGCCATCACCACCAGGGAGGCGCCGGCGATGACTTCCCAAGCCATCACCGAGAGCCCGTCGTTAAAGGCGGCGCCATTGAGGCCCACAAGCTGCTCGGTGGAGAGATTGGTCAGCAGGAGGGAACCGGCGATGATGCCTCCGGTGAGCCGGCGACCACCCAGAAAATAGCCGTCCGAGCTGGCATGATCATCACGGCGTGTCAGCAGGAAGGTGATCAAGCCAACCAAGCCGGTGAAGAAGAAAAAGGAAACGAGGGTGAGAGTCTGCATGGGTACGGAGAGGGTCGGGAGAGAAGAGAATCGAAGAGAAAATGGAGAAATGACCGGAAGTTGTGGATGAGGGCGGTCGGAACACCATTCGAAGTTCGATCATGGGTTAGGCAGCGGTTTGCTGCTCGATGCCGTCCACGAAGATGATTCCTTGCACGACTTTGTCAAGTTGACGATATCCGTTCAGTCGACGCCAGCCTTTCTCGGCTTCCAGGCCGAGCTTGTAGACCATTGAAAGGGTTGCTTTCCTCGATCCGCACCCTTTGGTTTGTCGAGTCCGATGGCGGACCGTGGCAAACGTCGACTCAATCGGGTTTGTCGTCCGGATGTGTCTCCAGTGCTCGGCTGGAAAATCGTAGAACGTTAGTAGAGTTTCCTTGTCTTTCTTCAGGCAGGCGCACGCTTTCGGATACTTGGCTTCGTAGAGCGTGAAGAACTCGTCATAGGCCTCCAAGGCGGCCTTCTTTGTTTCCGCCATGTAGATTTCATGGATGCGTTCCTTGGCAAGGGGCTGCGCTTTCTTCGGCAGCTTGTCGAGGATGTTGGCTGTCTTGTGCTCCCAACATCGTTGCTGTTTGCTTGTCGGATATTCCTCTTCCAAGGCGCTCCAGAACCCGAGAGCTCCATCGGCGATACTCAGTTTCGGAGGGATTTTCAATCCTCGTTTCTTGAGGTCTCGTGAGTGGGAAGTTCTCAGACCGGTTTCTCTTTGCCTGGCGTGTCTGTCTGACTGCGTAATAGAGCGATCTTCGCCTTGGATAGTTCAATGCTCAGATCGATCAGTTCGGTGGTCAGTTTCTTGAATTTCTTGTACTCCTCTGTTTCTTTTCGTAGTCCCTTCACGTGGTCTGGCCAGACGTGTTCAGTCCGGCTCCTCATCTTATGCGTGTAGCTCAGTTGGTAATACACGCCGCGCTGGCGTTGTCGATCTCGGTATTGCTTGCTGATGCTCCCAGGCCGCATTGGCCCGATTGCAGCTAACTTTGCCGCAAGTTTCTGGACTCTTTTTTCAGTGATCTGATCTTTTTCATGGTCATTAGCTTATATATGCGAATGTCTAGGAAAATCAAATCATTTGTTATGGATCTCTGGATTTCTTGGTGGAATATCGTCTGTTTTCTGCGACCCGCTTTCTCGAGAGCCCGCACCTTTCTCTGGTTTCTGCTCGTCTTGGCCGCTTTCTCCGTGCGCAATGATCTCCTCGGGGTTTCCAGTTTCGTCCGCGCTCTCGGTTTGTCAGAACACTTCTATGAGCACTTACTCCATTTCTTCCACAGCAATGCCGTGAAGACGGACCGGCTTGCAGAACTTTGGTTCGCCATCGTGATCAAGCACTTCCCTGTCTACAAGATCGGTTGTCGCCCCGTCCTGGTTCTCGACGGCATCAAGAAGTCCAAGGAAGGCCGCAAGATGCCTGCGGTGAAGTATCTGCATCAACAGTCCGAGTCCAATTCCAAGCCTCACTTCATCATGAGCCATTCCTTTCAGGCCTTCGGCGTGCTCTGTCAGGTTGGCGGATACTTCTTCTGCGTTCCGGTCTGTGCACGCATTCACGAAGGTATCGTCACTTCAAACCGCGACAGGAGAACCTTGATCGACAAGGCCAACGAGATGCTCGCATCCGTCTGTAGAGGTCAGGAGTTCGTCTTGCTGGCCGACGCCTACTACGCCAACGGAAAGGTGATCCGGAGCACCAAGGGGCGTTCCGGTGTGCTGGTCACGAGGGTTCGACGCACGACAATCGGCTTTCGGCCTGCGGCAGTGCCACGCAAACGCAAACGCGGACGACCGAAAAAGTATGGCGCTGCGGTGAAGCTCCAGAATGTCTTTGGAACGGGCGGCTTCAGTTCCGTTCCCAGTCCCGTATATGGGGAGAGAAACATCTCTGTCCGGTTCAAGTCGGTGGATCTGTTGTGGAAGCCCGCCGGGGCGATGGTCCGCTTCATTCTCGTCGATCATCCCACGAGAGGGCGGATCATCCTCTTGTCTACCGACCTCACCATGGAAGCTCAGGAGATCATCTTGCTCTACAGTTTGCGTTTCAAGATCGAAGTCGCTTTCAAGCAAGCGGTGCATTCGGTCGGCTCATTCGGATACCATTTCTGGATGGCCGCTATGCGACCGCTCAAGCGTCGCAATGGTAACCAATACCTCCACCGGACTACCGAGAAATATCGCAGACAGGTGCAGAGAAAGATGCACGCATATCATGTGTTTGTGCAGACCGGCATGATCGCTCAGGGCATGTTACAGTACCTTGCCATGACATGTGACGGTCTGGTCTGGAAACACTTTGGAACCTGGATCCGAACCATCCGCCCAGACGTGCTGCCTTCGGAAATGATTGTCTCAGCCGCCTTGAAAAACACGCTGCCTGGATTTTTGCACCACGGCGGAAAAGGTTCAGCGTTCCGAAAATTCATCCTTGATAAAATAGACTTCACTCGCTCCGAAGGTTCACGCTTCGCCGCATGATGATCCAGTTACAGAACTTCTCACTCGCGAGCTTGAGGTCTCTGAGCACATTTTTCCAGGACAGTTTGCCCCAGCGTTTCATAAAATGGCCAGTCAGGCCATCATGTAGTAGGCGATTTCTTCTTCGACGGCCTGATTGTCTCCGAGTGTCAATGTGAGTCGACCTTGAGGGCGAGTCAGACGTCTGGCACGCTGGATGATTTTGCGGCGAATCGTGCCGAGTCCTTCAAAGATCCACTCCGCAGCCCTTTGGGGGGACGATTTGCGCGACCGCTCCGCAGATCGCATCTGCATTTCGCGTGTGAGATTGTGGGTGAGGATACTGGCCAAAAGGAAAGCTTCGTTGGCGGCACCTCGCTTGGCCGGAATATAGTCCATCTGGGCCTGGCTCTTGGCTTCGCCAAAAATCTTCTCCTGAGAGCCACGCCCTTCATGAAATTTCACCACATGAGCGGCCGTGTTTGTCTTGTTGGTGATGATCGCCTCGTATTCATAGTTCTCCTCGACTGGTTCGAAAAGACCCAGTTGGAACGGTCCTTTGCGCTGAGTGCGCCTCATGGTTCGAATGCATAAAATGCGCGCTTTGCGCGCCCAACTTTTTGGCTTCCAGCGGATTTCGAAGTGATGAGTTTTTCCCTCTCCGCCTCGGGTTCGGGACCAGCGACGGCGCTTCTCAATGATGCCCTTGAGTTCCACAAGCCGCTCGAAAGGTACCGAGAACGTATATTCCAGGCCAAGGGTCTTTGCCTCTGAAACCATCTGATCGCTGAAAAACGCGCTGTCGGCGCGCAACTCGATCTGCACATCAGGCAGCACCTTGCGAATCTTCTCCACGCAGGAACGGAGGAACTCCACCGCGCCATTGGAGTCATGGACGTTGCCGCTTCGATGAAGGTAATCGAGAATCTGTCCGGTTTGGGAGATCGTCGCGAGCAGCGGATAATAACTGCGCTCGCCTTTTTTCTTCTTGTTAAATCCCACAGCCGTCCCTTCCGCATGGCGACTCGTGCTCTGCACGCTTCCGTCCAAGTCAAGCGTGACGCGTTTGATTCCCTCCTCCTGAAGTCGCGACAGGCAAACGAAATGATTCATCTCTCTCATCCTCTCAAGGCTTTGACAATCGACCTCTCCCAACATCCGGCTCATCGTTGGGACACTGGGCAATTGGTGCATCCCCAAAACCTGCCGTACAAGGGGATCATCTCGGTAGTAGTCCATATCTCGAAGCATCCGGTAGCCCAGTGCAAGATGAACGATAAGACACATGAAAACCTTGTGGAACTTGTAGAAGCGGGACATGCGCCGATCCAGTGGATCAAAGCACTGCTGAAGCTTCCCCTCCAGATCCAATTCCTGAAAGAGCTTCCGAAAGATAACGAGACCGCCGAAAGATGTCAGTTCTTGATCTTCAAATTTGATCGCCGAAATCGTTCTGGACTTTGCATTAATCGTACGTCGTGCTACTCTCACTGTAGGTGGCTTTTGGGTTGAAGTGTTTGGTGTTTTGGTAGATTCCAAATCAACCTTATCCCAAAGGCCCCTGCCACTATTTTCTTGGGATTCTTGCCCCGATTTATGAAACTATGGGGTTTGCTCTCTCGTTCTCCATCGCTGATGGTTACCAATTCCTTGGTTCCATCGGGTAAGGAGCCGACGATTACGAGAACACATGGGCGGTCGTCATTGAGCCTGACATGGAAGTAGATCCCGTCGGCCCAGAGATAGACGTATTCCTTGTCGCTGAGGTCACGCTTGCTCCATTGCTCGCGTTCTTTCTCCCATTGCTCTTCCTCGTCGAACGATGTTGGCTGCAGAAAGACCCGATGCGTTCTCACCGAGGATCGGCTCTAAGGCTCGACTCATCTCGGAGGTTGAGATTCCTCGCAGGTAGAGTGCCGGGATGAGGTTGTCCAGTGAAGCGACTCGGCGTAGGTACGGCGGAAGGATGGCGCTGGTGAACCGCTGGCATGATCGGCGATCATTGATCCTGGGCTGCCGAACAGAAACGTTTCCTATTCCAGTCTGAAGTTGTCGCTTCAGGAAGATGGCCGTTGCGAACGACTTGGCGATGACCCTGGTCATCACGCTGATGTTGATGGGCTTGAATGTAGTCGGAGACTTCGTTGTCGATGGCGGCCTGAAGAAGCACTTGGGCTCCTTGTCGCAGGGTGGCCTCAAGGGCGTTCTGGCAGACGGTGCTTGCTCCTTCCTGGCCGAGGATAGATGCGGATTCGGTGGGGTGGTTGGTGGTTTTCATTGGAGTTCAGTTGTTTTGGTAAATGGTTGAACTCTTCATGATGCCCCGACCGCCCTCATCCACAACTTCCGGTCATTTCTCGAGAAAATGGACGCCTTGGCTTTGCCCGGTCCTAACCCGCTGATGGTTCAAAGAAAAGCTTGATTTCGAGCCGTCGCACGAGGTGACGGCGAGGGGGAGCCTTGGTAGGTTGTGCCCCTGCCGATGAGTGATGAAGACGCCGCCGCTTTTCTCAAGGTGGCTGAACAGTTTCAACTGGGAGATCTGGAAACCGAGCAACCGCATCCGAAGACTTCGCGGCTGGCCGGCTGGTCGAGGGAAGACCTTCCCCATGCGATTGAGGTCTTGCGGGAGATCGATTTGGAGGCTCTGGAAACCTTACGGACGCGGCTCGCCTCGGTGGAGCCCTTGAGCGTCGCGCTGGGAGAGACACTGCAGCGAGGGCGCTCTGTCTTTCTCTGTGGATGCGGGGCGACAGGCAGGCTCTCGCTGTTCTGCCGGACCGAGAATCTGATACCTCACATCCACGCAGATCAGGTCATTGGCTTCATGGTGGGCGGGGACGCCGCCTTGATTCGGTCGATTGAGAGATTTGAAGACCGGCTGGGGTTTGGTGAAAGGCAACTGTGCGAACTCGGTTTCCAGGAGGGAGATCTCCTGGTGGCCTCTACCGAGGCCGGAGAGACGCCCTTCGTCATCGGAGCGACGGAGACGGTGGCGTGCCGATCGTCCAATCGGCCCTTCTTTCTCTATGGCAATCCGGATGAGCAGCTCCGGGCGAAGGTGGAGCGTTCCCGGCGCGTTTTGGAGGATTCGCGCATTCGGAAAGTGAATTTGAGCACAGGACCGATGGCGCTTTCCGGCAGCACGCGAATGCAGGCGAGCACGGTGCTCATGGCGGCGATTGGCCTGGCCTTGCGCGGCACGAGTGGACAGGGCTGTTTCGAGGAAGAAGCCGACCGCTCGCTGAAAGCCTTGATCGCCTGGTGGGAATCCGTGTCGCTGGCCTCCCTGATCCCTTTCATTGAGGAAGAGGCGGCGATCTATCAACGTGGCGAATACGTGCTCTACGAGCCGGGCCTGTTCGGAATCACGGTCCTGACCGATACCACCGAGCGGTCTCCCACTTTCGTGCTGGTTCCGTTTGAGAATGAGAGTCGGCCGGAGGATCTTCCTTCCCTTTGTCATTTGCGCATTCCGGGGACACGGGATGCCGCGGAGGCTTGGAGAGTGCTCTTGCATCGGGAGCCGCGCGCCCTGGAATGAGGTGAACTCCGTCATTTGACCGGCGCCGTCGCGATGGAAGGCTTTGATTTTTCCGACGCCGTGGTTGCGCATCGCCGAGTGAGAACCGGAGGAGCGGTGCAACATCGCTTCCGGATCGAGCGCACGCCGGAGGGCATAGATTGGTGTCTAGGCGAGTTGCGGGCGACCTTTTCTCTGGCGGGGTTGGCGGCGCTGGAACGGCATCTCGCGTTGAAAATGTTGATAAACGCGCATTCGACTCTCGTGATGGGGCGGCTGAGGCGCTACGAAGCCAACGTGATGACCTATGTCAGTGCGACCAATCACAAACTGATCGACCGGGCTGTACGTTACGCGCGTGTCTTGCTCAAGGGCCGTCACGGTCTGGAGCCGAGTTACGCGGAGGTGGTGAAGCGCCTCTTTGTCGAACGTGGGCGACTCGCCCCGGACGAATCCATCGTGCATCGACTGGTGGAACATTTTTCAACTCATTCCCGATGATGGGCGCGGACGGGAAGTTCGCCCTGTTTGCAGGGCGACCGGGCAGGGAGGAGCTTCGAGTTCAGTTCCGCATTTCGACCCTGGTGTGGACCGGTTCGACGTGGTAAGGACCCGAGCCTGAAAAAGCCAAACGAAGCCCAAGCAGAATCCCTAAAATGAAGCGAAGACGATTTTTGAATCAATCGGCGGCTCTGTGTTTGCCGCTCTCGGTCCGCGCGCAAGCCGAACGGTCGATAGGCGGTGAGCTCTCGGCGGATGCGGTCATCGTGGGGGGTGGTCTGGGCGGCTGTGCCGCGGCCTTGGCGGCCCTCCGCCATGGCCTCTCCGTCATCCTCACCGAAGAAACGGACTGGATCGGGGGACAACTGACGGCACAAGGCGTTCCGCCCGACGAACACCCATGGATCGAGACCCACGGCGCACCTCGCAGTTACCGGCGATTGCGTAAAGAGATTCGCGCCTTCTACCGGCGACATTACCCGCTCACTCAGGAAGCGGCGGCGACAAGGTTTCTCAATCCCGGACTGGGAACGGTTTCTCGCTTGTGTCATGAGCCGCGTGTGGCTCTGGAAGTCTTGCAGAGCTGGCTCCAGCCCTATCGAAGCAGCGGCCGTTTGACCGTGTTGTTGGAGAACGAGGTTCAGGCTGCGGAGACGGACGGCGATCGAGTGAAGAGCGTGCGAACGCGATCGCTCGCCGACGGCCGGGAACGGGTGTTGCGAGCACAGTTTTTCGTCGATGCGACGGAACTCGGAGATCTCCTCCCGTTGACCGGAACCGAGTTCGTGACCGGTGCGGAAGGGCGAGACCGCTGGGGGGAGTTGCACGGAGCGGAAAGGGAGGATCCTATGAATCAGCAGGCATTCACCGTCTGCTTTGCCATCGAGCACTCGCCCGGGGAGGAAGCGGTCATCGATCGGCCGGCCGACTATGTCTTCTGGCGAGACTTCGTCCCTTCCCTGACGCCGCCCTGGCCGGGCCGGCTTCTGGACTGGACCTACACCCATCCCGGGAGCGGCCAAGCGAAGAAGCTGGGATTCAATCCCCTCGGCCCCGAGCACGACGGAGTGGTCAGTCTTTGGACCTATCGGAGGATCCTCGCCGCTTCGCAGTTTCGCGAGGGAACCGGTCAAAGGGACGTCAGCCTGGTCAACTGGCCGCAGAACGACTATTTTCTCAGGCCGCTCATTGGCGTGTCCCCGAAAGAGAAACAGCGAGCTTTGCGCGAGGGCAAGCAGTTGAGTCTTTCGTGGCTCTACTGGTTGCAGACCGAGGCACCGCGCCCGGATGGCGGCCAGGGGTATCCTGGACTGAGATTGCGGCCCGACATCATGGGAACCGCCGATGGCCTGGCCAAGTACCCCTACGTGCGGGAATCGCGGCGCATCCTCGCCGAGACGACGGTCCTGGAGAGCCACTGCGGGAAAGAGAATCGCGCCCAGGTTCTCGGGCGGGAACCGGATGCTGTGCGCGCGCAGATCTACCCGGACAGCGTGGGCGTGGGCTACTACCCCATCGATCTCCACCCCAGCACGGGTGGCGACAACTACATCGACTTCGGAGCTTTGCCGTTTCAGATTCCGTTAGGAGCGCTTCTCCCGAGGCGAATGGAAAACCTCTTGCCGGCCTGCAAGAACGTGGGAACCACGCACATCACCAACGGTTGTTACCGGCTTCATCCCGTGGAGTGGGGAATGGGTGAGGCGGTGGGCCTTCTTCTGGCATTTTCCCTGAAACACCGGCTTCAGCCGCAGGCGGTGCGGGGTGATGCCAAGTGGCTGAAAGATTATCAGGCGCTGCTCGAGAGGGATGGGGTGGAACTGGCTTGGCCTTCGGAGGACTGAGGCCTGATCTTGGGATATCCTGTCAAGAGAAAGAGGGCGGGGAGGACCGTCAGAGTGGCTAATTGGCTGATCAGCATGGCCAAAGCGGTGAACAATCCGAACCAGACCGAGGGAAAGAAGTCGGAGAGAACGAGGATTCCAAAACCCGAAATGATGATGGTGGTAGCGATCCAGATGGCGCGGCCGATGGTGCCATGCGCCGCGGTGAGGGCGGCCCGATGATCCCCGCAACGCTCCAGCTCCTTGCGGAAGCGCATGGTGTACTGGATGGCCGCGTCGATCCCCACGCCGATGGCGATCGAGCCAATCATGACGGTGACGAGATCTAGCGGGATCCCGGCGTAGCCGATCACCCCCAAAACGACGGTCACCGGGAGGGCCTGGGGGATGAGCACAATGAGAGCGAGCACGGGCGAGCGGAAAAGGATCAGGAGCATCAGGTAGACGGCGATGGCCACGAAGCGGATGGAATCCCGCTGGCCGGTGATCAGCTGCTCCAGCATCTCGGTGTAGACGGGAAAGACGCCGGTGATCTGCACTTTCAGATCGCCGAATACCTCGTCGTGGGCTGCCAGGTGTTCTCGCAGACCGGCGAGAATGGCGCTTCGATTGAGCGAATCGGCCGTCTCCTTCATGCGGACGGTGATGCGCGTGGTCTTGAAGTCCTGGCTGGTGGTCTGCTTGACGAGATCGGCGGCCATGAAGTTGACGGCCTGGAGCAAGGCAGAGTCCGAAATGTTGGGAAACCACGCTGACTTGAAGGTTTTCCGCATTTCATTCCGGAGACTGACCAGGGAGAGGATATTGCCCGTTTCGGGAATGTCATCGAAGTAGGCCTCGGCGAGTTCCTGGGCTTGAAGACCTTCGTCTGAGCGGAAGAACGCCTCTTCATCCGAGCGCAGGATGATTTCGAGCCAGGTCGTGCCGCCCATCTTCTGATCGATGTACTCAAGTCCTTGGTTGACGTCGCTGCTCGGCCAGAAGTAGCTGGTGAACTTACTCTCGGCGCTGATCTGGCGGACGCCCAGCACCGCAATGACCAACACGGCCAGGCTCACGCCGAGCACCCACGGCGCGCGTTTGAGCGACCAGTTCCTGAAAAGCCGAACGATACCGAGGGTGGGCAGAGTCTCCCCCTTGGAAGGTGACCTTGGAGTGAATGTGAGTCCAGGCAGTCGCCGGGAAATCAGTGCGAGGGTGAGAAAGACAATCACGAAGCCGACGATCATGCCGGACGTCATTGTTTTCCCAAAGTCCTGGATGGGAATGATCTTACTGGCGGCGAGCGCCATGAGACCCGCTAGGGTGGTGGAGACCGAGAAGAGGCAAGGCACGAGGATGGCCTTGAGCGCCTCCAGCGTGCTGGCAAGTCCTTTCTCTTCGGGCTGCTGCATGCGTCGCTCACGGTAACTCTCGATGAAATAGACCGTGTAGGGCAGGACGAGGACGAAGAGCAGAACCGGCATGTTCGAGGTGACGAAACCGATGGGTATGCCGAGCCAACCCATTCCACCGAGGACCACGACCGGCGGAAGCAGGCAGCAGATGATGGGAAGCATCACCAGTCGGGGATGCCGATAGACCAAGAAGAATGACAAGGTGAAGAGGGCGAGTGAGGCCAGACCGAAAACGATGAGGTCGTGGCGCATGTTTTTATAGAGGGTGATCTGAATGATGGGGATGCCCGAGAGCCGGACCGGTTCATCGAGCTGGCGGTTCCATTTCTCGGCCACCTGCAGGACGCCCTTCACTAGCGCGGTCCTCCGGCGGTTGGCTTCGTCGTGTCCCTGCTGAGTCAGATCCGACCAATCGAGGAAAGCCAGGACGTTCACGCTTTTGCCATCGTGCGAGATGAGGTTGCCCACGGTGAGCTCGTGGTCGTTGTGCTCTTCGGCGGCCAACTGCAGATCGGTGTCGCGGTCTCCCAAGGACTTGGTGAGACTGAAGAGTCGCAGGAGCGACGGTTTTTCGTCCGGCTGTTGACGAAGCAAGGGGACGTCTAGCAAGGACATCGTGTGGCTGACGTAGGCAACCTGTTTCAAATCGGCCTCGATTGCTTTCAGCCGGGCGATGCCTTCCGGGGTGAACCAATCATCGGCGGTGACGCAGAAGACCGCAAACTCGTCGGTTCCCCACTCACCGCGCGTCTCATAGTAAGTGGAGACACTTTCACTTTCCTCTTCGATGAAGGCGTCCGTGTTGGCGTTGATTTCGAGATGCCAGAGGCCGACGGCACAGACGAGAATGACTCCCGCAAGAAGGAGAAGTAGCCAGCGGCCGTAGCGTTCAATGATGGTTTCCAGCGACTTGATGGCGCCACTCTGTCACGGCTTTGTAGGATCGTCTCGCGGGAAATCGGAGCGGGTCAGGATTGAACGATGGCGAGGCGATTCCCAGGCAAGGCCTTGCGAGAGAGCCACCCAAATGATTGAGAAAAGGCTCTAGAAAGCACTGCTCGATCTGAAAATCAGATTATTTCTCCTACTTAGACCTTCGAACCTCAAAAATTGGTCGCGGTTTAGTTGATTTCTATTAAAGATATGCGGACGTCTCCGAGTCTGTGATCGGGAGATGTTCTTTTCAATCCCATCGTCATGTCCGCTAGAAAACGTTGGTTACGTCGTGCGAACGCCTGGGTGGTTCGAGAAGCGGGGTCGGAGCAGGAGGGGGAAGAGGCCGTTCTGCAAGGACCGGAAGCGCCCCCGCCCCCGCCTGCCGGGCATGTGGTGGGCTGGTCGGCCCGTCTCGGACGGAAAGGCTTTGGTTTTACGGCGACGCCCTCCGTCGAGGATACGGGAATTGCGCGGTCACCTCTCACCGGTGCTGCGAAGGCGGAATCAGGAGAGGTTGACGTCGCGAGGGAATCCTCGAACTCGGTCGAGCAGCCATCCGCGAAGGCGGGCCGCGCCGCTGAAGCCCCTGGGGTCGTGGAGACGGCTGAGCGCGAGACTGAGCTGCCCGACGAGCCTGAACGGGAAGAGCACCGCCCCGAGCTGGCGTTGCCCGAAGAGAGCCCCACGACGAAGGCGCCGAATGACGAGCGCTCCGTTCATGAGACGGCCCGACTGGAAGTGCGGGTCGCCAGGTTGGAGCGGGGGCTTGGGCACGCTCGCGAGCGTCTTGCCTTGCGCCGGGGCCGGGTGGTGCGAGTCCTTCGGCGGTTCCGAGAGGCCACGGATTTGGCAGAGGCTTCGAAGGGGGAACTCGAAACCCTCAGGGAGGGTTATTCGCGGCTTGAGAGGGATTGGATGGAGGTGAGCGGTGAGGGAGGAGAGATGCACCGATTGCGAGAGGGAAACCAGCGCTTGGAGGCACGGTTGGAAGCGCTCCAGGGTGAGCTGCGCTCCGCAAAGGAGAGAGCGTCGGGGCGTGAGGCGCTGGAGCACAATTTGCAAAAATGTCAGGATGAAATCGTGTTCTTCGGTGAACAATTGGAGGAGCGGGAGTCGCGCTGTGCAGAGAAGGAGGCCGAAGTGGGAGCGCTGTCTGGCCGGCTCGAAGAGATGACCGCCGAACTCGACGTTTTGCAGCGCGCTTCGGAGGAGCAGAGAACGGTGATCGATGATCTGCGAGATGCTCTAGCGGATGCTCGGCGAGAACGACTGGAAGCGGTCAAGGGCGAGAACGAGAAGGCTCAGACGCTCGTCAGTCGAGAACAGGTGATCGAGTCCCTCAACCGAGAATTGGAAGAACTGCGTTCACGAGTTTCCGGCCCTGAAGCGATCGAGGCCGAGGATGCGCGAGAGGCCGCGATGGCTGCTCTTCAGACGGGGAGGGATGAATGGAAGAGCTGGCTGAGCCGCCAGGATGAGGCATTGAAGGAACGGGATCGGCAAATTGACACCCTGCAGAACGAGTTGGCAGGTTTTGCGAGCTTGTTAAAAGAGCGCGAGACGCGCTTGAGCGAGCTGGAAAGCCACAGGGAGCGAGACAGGGAAGAAACCAGCGAACGGGAATCGTCGCTCGAGCGCGCCTTGGCAGAGGCCGAGAAGACGGAGAGGCAACTGCGCGCCAGACTGGAGGATGTGGAGGAGACGCTGCGTGAAGTTTCCGGGGATTTGGAGACCCGAAAGCAACGGTTGAGCACGGTGGAGGAGCGCCTGAAAGTGGTGCAGGGCGACGAGGGCAGTCGGCGGCGGAAGGAACAGGAAAAGGACGAAGAGATCGCGGCGAAGAACCGGCAGATCGAAGGCTTGCAGACGGAATGCCGAGCGCTGGAAGACCGCCTGGACGCGAGGCCGCGACTCGATTTCGCCAAGCTGGAGAACGAGAACGAGCGCCTGCGCAAGGGGATCGAAGAGCGAAACCTGGAGTTTCGCCGTCTCGAGGAGACCTTCAATCAGGCTCGCCGGGATCTGCGGGGAATGAAGCGGGACTTCGATGAGCAATCGAGGGAATTGGCGATAGTCCAGCAAGCTCAGCAGGAGATGAAGAAGGCCGAGTCCCAGGCGACGTCCGAAGTCAGACGGCTGGAATAAGAGCTAGCGTCTCAGCGCGCGCTGACGGAGGAGAGAGACCGGCGTCAGGAAGCGGCCAAGGCGCTCTTGGAGCGAGAACGCGAGCGCTTCTCCCGGAGCGACGATGAATTGTTTCAGCGTGCGAGCCGGTTGGAGGCGGCGCTCGAGGACCGCGAGCGGGAGCTCGAGGAACGAAAGGCCAAGATTCGTCGATTGAATGACACCATCGGGGCACTTCGTGCGGATTTGCGGTCTAACGAACGACGATCGGAGAAGCGGCCTTCGCTCGGTCCGCCGGGCGGGCCCTACTCGACGATCAGCGCGGAGGAGCCATCGCCAAATTCGGTTGCCAAGGAAGAGATCAGCGCTCGTGTGGTGCGAGAGTTGCGCGGGTGGAAAAGCCGTTTGGATGCCTACAAGGTCAAAATCGAAGTGACGATGAAGGAGAAGGATGAGGAGATTGCCCGGCTGCGAAACGAGATCGAAGATTTGCAAACGAATTGGGAGGAATCGCGCTTGTGACGGCGCCTGACCCGCGGCGGATCGATTGAATGTCGCGGTCTCGCTTGCACAGGTGAGGCGCTTCTCTATGGTCAGCGCGTCTCAACCCACCGCCGATTCGAAACCTACTCAATGAAATTCATGATCTTGACGAAAGCTTGTCCTCGAACCCTCTCTGTCTGCCTTGCGCTTTTCGCCGCGAGCGTGTCTCCATCCCTTTTTGGGGAGACCCATGAGTGGCCGAACTGGCGTGGCGAAGATCGCAGTGGCCGTTCGCCTGAAACTGGTTTGTTGAGGGAATGGCCCGAGGGTGGACCAGAGCGAGTCTGGCTGTATCGCGACGCGGGTCTCGGCTATTCCGGACCGGCCATCGTCGACGGTGTGCTTTACACCCAGGGGGCGCGAGATAAGAAGACCACGCTCATTGCTCTGGACGCCCGGACTGGCAAGGAGCGGTGGACGAAGGCTTTCGACGAGGAATTGGAAAACGGATGGGGTAACGGTCCGCGGTGCACGCCGATGGTCGACGGGGAACATCTTTATGCCCTGAGTGGACGAGGACGGCTGATTTGCGTCAAGGCGAGCGACGGGGCCCAGACCTGGTCGATCCATTTGGTGGACGATTTCGGTGGCGACGTGCCCAACTGGGGCTACACGGAGTCGGTTCTCATCGACGGGGATCGTCTGATTTGCACACCGGGTGGAGAGCAAGGATCCGTCCTCGCACTGAACAAGAAAACCGGGGCCAAACTCTGGCAGAGCAACGATCTGACGGTCGGGGCTCAGTATGCCTCGCCGATCGTGGTCGAGCACGCGGGAGTCCGTCAGTATATCCAACTTTTTCAGAAGGACTTTGCGGGTTTTGAAGCCGAGACGGGCAAGATGCTCTGGCAATCAGATTTTCCCAAGGGCCGCACCGCCGTGATTCCCACGCCCATCTACCACGAGGGGATCGTCTACGTGACCGCGGGCTACAGCGCGGGCTGCAAGGCCATTCGCTTGGGGCCAAATCACGAGGTGGAGACCCTCTACGAGAAGGGTGAGATCAGCAATCATCACGGGGGGGTGATTTTGGTCGACGGCTACCTTTACGGATATCATTCCAGTCGGGGTGGCTGGACCTGTCAGGAGCTCAAGACCAGCGAAGTGAAATGGACGGATCGTTCGCTCGGCAAGGGGGCGATTGGGTACGCCGATGGCATGATCTACTGTCTTGGCGAGCGTGATGGAGCAGTCGTCTTGGCGGAGGCCTCTCCAGATGACTGGAAAGAGCACGGCCGGTTCACGCTCAATCCCCAGACCGAAATCCGCTCGGATCGCGGCGCCATTTGGGTGCATCCGGTGATTCTCAACGGACGGCTCTATCTTCGCGATCAAGATCTCATCTATTGCTACGACGTTTCCAAGAAGTGACGTGAAGTGAAGTAGAGACGGGCGAAACGCGGAGACGTGGGGTCGGTCAAGTCGACGCGGCGCGTTGGGGGCCGACAGGTGGCGTGCCTCCACCAGCTCAGCTGGTCTCGGGCTTGCCGAGATCGAAGCGCTCGATGCGTTTGCGAAGGGTCGCCCTGGTGATGCCGAGGAGTTTGGCGGCCTGTACTTGATTATTCTCCGTCCGCTCCAGGGCACGCTGAGTGAACTCCCGCTCGAGCCATGGGAGAAGTTCCTCCTTCGACTTCACGGCTTCCTCGAACAGAAAATGGATGGCGGCCTCGAGCGTCGGCGGTTTCTGCGATGCGCTTTGCGAGGGCGACATCTGTCCCAGGGGGATGTCGCTCGGCAAGAGGACATTGGTGTTGGCGAGAACCACCGCTCGCTGGATGGTGTTTTCCAGCTCCCGCACGTTGCCAGGCCAGTGATAGTGTGAGAGAGTCTCGAGCGCCTCGTGGGAAAAGCGATAGCTGGTGCCCGCTGTGGTGGAGGAGAGGCGGCTGAGAAAGAACTTGGCGAGGAGGGGAATGTCCTCACGTCGCTCGCGCAGGGGCGGGAGGTGGATGCGGACCACGTTGAGCCGGTAAAAGAGATCCTCACGAAAGCGATTCTCGGAGACTTCGGACTCCAGATCCTTGTTGGTGGCGGCGAGAATGCGGACATCCGTCGAGAGCGTCTCGTTGCCGCCCACACGGGAGAATTGACCCTCCTGGAGCACACGCAAGAGCTTGCTTTGCACTTCAGGGGGCATCTCGCCGATCTCATCGAGGAAGAGGGTGCCCTTCGAGCATTGCTCGAAGCGACCGAGGCGGCGGCTAACGGCTCCGGTAAAGGCGCCTTTCTCGTGACCAAAAAGCTCGCTCTCGAGAAGATTGGGCGGGATCGCCGCGCAGTTGATCGCCACGAAGTCCTGCTGGGAACGAAGCGAAAAGGCGTGAATGGCCTTGGCGACGACTTCCTTGCCGACGCCGCTTTCCCCCGTGATCATCACGGGGGCGTGTGAGCGGGAGACGCGACCGATCATCTTGAACACGCCCTGCATTGCCGGGGCGTTTCCGATGAAGTGTTCCTTGGCCAGAGTCTCGGGATCGTTTGCCGAGACACTCGAAGGCTCCGTCTCCTGAGCACTGGCGTCGAGGGCCTCCTTGGCCTTGAGTGCGGCCTCCATGACTCCGCGAATTTCGAAGGCCAGGGTCTCCTTTCGGAGGAATTCGTGGGCCCCGTATTTCATGGCCTCAATGATGGCGCTGGTGGCAGGGAATCCCGTTGAAAGGATCACGATGGCGTTGGGATTCTGCTGACGGAGACGCTGCAGGAGTTTCATGCCATTCATCGGCTGCATCCGCAGCTCCACCAGGGCCACGTCCACTGAGCATTCACTGAACAGGGACAAAGCCTCCTCGGCCGAGGTCGTGCCCAGCACCTGCACCGAGGGCACCGCGAGGTGCCCCCGCGCCCAGGTGATGAAATCGTCCTCAGGATCGACGATCAAAATGGTCTGAGTGGCTTCGGCGCTCATGGCGGCGGGAATCATCGAACGACTAGCCTCATGGACTCGGCTTGTCGATGACAAGTCTCGAGTATTGGGGGTGCTTTGCTCGAGGATCGCCACTGTCATTTCAAGGGCCGAGGTGGGATGGGTTGTGGAATGGCTCCCACCACTTCTCGACTATGAGTGAGAACGCGGATGAACTCGCGCATGGCGGGAGTGACCGCGCGATTGCGCTTGCCCAGAATTCCCAGTGGCCGCCAGCAGTTCGGTTCGTTCAGCATCAGTGCGACCAAGCGTCCCGATTCCACCTCGGCAGAGACGGCCCTCATGGGGACGATCGCCACTCCCGGGCCCAGTTCCACCGCCTTTTTCACAGTGTCGACGTTGTCAAAATGCATGGACCGCTCGATTCGCACGCCGGCGTCCTCGCACATCGCGTCGATGGCCTTTTGGGTGGGAAGATCGGGTTCATAGCCGATGACGTCGAGGCCTTCGAGGTCTTTGAGAGTGACGCTCATTCGAGAGGCGAGGGGGTGTGATCTCGGGCAGATGACCACCAGGCGATCTCGCCAGAACGAGTGGATCACCACGCCCTTGCGCCGCCGCGGATAGGCCACCAGTCCGAGATCGATCCGGCCATCAATGACTTCCGAGTAGACCTGGGCGGACTTGCGGTACTCGATACGGACGTCCACGCTCGGGAAGTCCTTGCGGAAGCGGTTGACGTAGATCGGCAGCTCGTGGACCCCGATGGAAATCACCGTGGCGATCTTGAGGAGACCCTCAACTCGGTGCTGCAGCGCGTGAATGTCCTGGTGAAGTTGTTCGTAGGTTTCGAGCATTTGCCTGGCCGCGTTGCGGAAGATTTCGCCCTCCGGGGTCAGCCGCACGCAGTGGCGGCCTCGTTCCAGGAGGGGCACACTGAAGTGACTCTCCAGGGCCCGGATTTTCTGGCTGACCGCACTTTGCGTGATGCCATGTTTCTCTCCGGTCAACGAGAAGCTCTGAGTCTCAATGAGATCACAGAAGAGCTTGCAAACGTCGACGTGCATAGGAGGAATGGAGGAGATCGGAAGCTGGCCACACGACTACGATGGACCTCGTCAAGAATTACAATCGAATTTGCCAATCGATCCGGCAGACGGCCGAAAAGGCCGGCCGGGATCTGTCGTCGGTGCGTTTGTTGGTGGTTTCGAAGACATGGGGCGTTGATGTCATACGCCCCTTGGTCGAGGCGGGACATCGAGTATACGGTGAGAATCGCGTCCAGGAAGCGGAGGAAAAGATTTCGAGCCTTCCCTCCGACCTGGAGTGGCATCTCATCGGCCATCTGCAGAAGAACAAGATCCGGAGAGCCCTACCGTTGTTTCGGACGATTCACAGCATCGATTCTCATGAAACGGCTGGGCAAGTGGATCGGGTGGCTCACGAACTGGGTCTCTATCCGAAAGTCTTTCTTCAGGTCAACACCGTCGCCGAGCCGCAGAAACATGGCTTTCTCGAAGAGGATCTCGTGGAGGTGATGGGGGACTTGCTAACCTTGCCTCACCTGGAAATCGCAGGTCTCATGGCCATTCCGCCCTTCACGAAGGATCCGGAGGCCACGCGACCTCATTTCCAGCGGCTGAGGCGTTTGCGCGACGAGTTGGAGGAGACCTTTTCGCATCCGCTTCCCGAACTTTCGATGGGGATGACGAGCGATTACGAGGTCGCCATCGAGGAAGGGTCCACCCTGGTGCGGGTGGGCTCGGCCATCTTTGGCCCGCGGAATCGGACGTGAAGTGGAGCCCGGCTGACGGAAAGGGCCAGAGCTGGGGCGTCAAGGATTTGGAGGCCTGGTCCAGACGATGTCAGCGACTTCGGGCGAAGGGGGGCGTTTGCGCTGAATAGTTGCGGATGAATGGGAAGCGGTGGTTTATGGTGGTCCATGAAATCGTTTGGCGCTTCCGTCGTCGCCACCTTGGTTTTTGCCGCTTCGTTCGTGTCGACGGCGAATGCTCAGTCCATCGATGCCTACTTCTACGATCCCAGCCTCGGTGGACTGTCCGACGTTACCATTCCTGGAACGAGGGTGTCCCTTCACATGAGGCTGAACGCTTCAGCCGTCATCAAGTCAGGCGAGATCACTGTCTCTTTGCCACAAGAATTCACCTATAATGGCGACTGGCAGTGGCGAAATGGGTCGGTGGTCGATGTGTCTGGCAGCGATTCCACCATCACCGTGGATCTCGATGCCGAAGATGCGGCGGGGGCGGCGACTTCGGCCGTGGGCGTGTGGTTTTCCCTTTCCGTCGCGTCCGTGAAAGATCTCCCTCCGACCGCTGGCATGCAAACCATCCAATTCTCCGCCAATCTTGAGACCTCGTGAGACCTCGTGAGTGGGAAGTTCTCAGACCGGTTTCTCTTTGCCTGGCGTGTCTGTCTGACTGCGTAATGGAGCGATCTTCGCCTTGGATAGTTCAATGCTCAGATCGATCAGTTCGGTGGTCAGTTTCTTGAATTTCTTGAATTTCTTGAATTTCTTGTACTCCTCTGTTTCTTTTCGTAGTCCCTTCACGTGGTCTGGCCAGACGTGTTCAGTCCGGCTCCTCATCTCATGCGTGTAGCTCAGTTGGTAATACACGCCGCGCTGGCGTTGTCGATCTCGGTATTGCTTGCTGATGCTCCCAGGCCGCATTGGCCCGATTGCAGCTAACTTTGCCGCAAATTTCTGGACTCTTTTTTCAATGATCTGATCTTTTTCATGGTCATTACCTTATATATGCTCGTGAGTGGGAAGTTCTCAGACCGGTTTCTCTTTGCCTGGCGTGTCTGTCTGACTGCGTAATGGAGCGATCTTCGCCTTGGATAGTTCAATGCTCAGATCGATCAGTTCGGTGGTCAGTTTCTTGAATTTCTTGAATTTCTTGTACTCCTCTGTTTCTTTTCGTAGTCCCTTCACGTGGTCTGGCCAGACGTGTTCAGTCCGGCTCCTCATCTCATGCGTGTAGCTCAGTTGGTAATACACGCCGCGCTGGCGTTGTCGATCTCGGTATTGCTTGCTGATGCTCCCAGGCCGCATTGGCCCGATTGCAGCTAACTTTGCCGCAAATTTCTGGACTCTTTTTTCAATGATCTGATCTTTTTCATGGTCATTACCTTATATATGCGAATGTCTAGGAAAATCAAATCATTTGTTATGGATCTCTGGATTTCTTGGTGGAATATCGTCTGTCTTCTGCGACCCGCTTTCTCGAGAGCCCGCACCTTTCTCTGGTTTCTGCTCGTCTTGGCCGCTTTCTCCGTGCGCAATGACCTCCTCGGGGTTTCCAGTTTCGTCCGCGCTCTCGGTTTGTCAGAACACTCCTATGAGCACTTACTCCATTTCTTCCACAGCAATGCCGTGAAGACGGACCGGCTTGCAGAACTTTGGTTCGCCATCGTGATCAAGCACTTCCCTGTCTACAAGATCGGTTGTCGCCCCGTCCTGGTTCTCGACGGCATCAAGAAGTCCAAGGAGGGCCGCAAGATGCCTGCGGTGAAGTATCTGCATCAACAGTCCGAGTCCAATTCCAAGCCTCACTTCATCATGAGCCATTCCTTTCAGGCCTTCGGCGTGCTCTGTCAGGTTGGCGGATACTTCTTCTGCGTTCCGGTCTGTGCACGCATTCACGAAGGTATCGTCACTTCAAACCGCGACAGGAGAACCTTGATCGACAAGGCCAACGAGATGCTCGCATCCGTCTGTAGAGGTCAGGAGTTCGTCTTGCTGGCCGACGCCTACTACGCCAACGGAAAGGTGATCCGGAGCACCAAGGGGCGTTCCGGTGTGCTGGTCACGAGGGTTCGACGCACGACAACCGGCTTTCGGCCTGCGGCAGTGCCACGCAAACGCAAACGCGGACGACCGAAAAAGTATGGCGCTGCGGTGAAGCTCCAGAATGTCTTTGGAACGGGCGGCTTCAGTTCCGTTCCCAGTCCCGTATATGGGGAGAGAAACATCTCTGTCCGGTTCAAGTCGGTGGATCTGTTGTGGAAGCCCGCCGGGGCGATGGTCCGCTTCATTCTCGTCGATCATCCCACGAGAGGGCGGATCATCCTCTTGTCTACCGACCTCACCATGGAAGCTCAGGAGATCATCTTGCTCTACAGTTTGCGTTTCAAGATCGAAGTCGCTTTCAAGCAAGCGGTGCATTCGGTCGGCTCATTCGGATACCATTTCTGGATGGCCGCTATGCGACCGCTCAAGCGTCGCAATGGTAACCAATACCTCCACCGGACTACCGAGAAATATCGCAGACAGGTGCAGAGAAAGATGCACGCATATCATGTGTTTGTGCAGACCGGCATGATCGCTCAGGGCATGTTACAGTACCTTGCCATGACATGTGACGGTCTGGTCTGGAAACACTTTGGAACCTGGATCCGAACCATCCGCCCAGACGTGCTGCCTTCGGAAATGATTGTCTCAGCCGCCTTGAAAAACACGCTGCCTGGATTTTTGCACCACGGCGGAAAAGGTTCAGCGTTCCGAAAATTCATCCTTGATAAAATAGACTTCACTCGCTCCGAAGGTTCACGCTTCGCCGCATGATGATCCAGTTACAGAACTTCTCACTCGCGAGTTATATATGCGAATGTCTAGGAAAATCAAATCATTTGTTATGGATCTCTGGATTTCTTGGTGGAATATCGTCTGTCTTCTGCGACCCGCTTTCTCGAGAGCCCGCACCTTTCTCTGGTTTCTGCTCGTCTTGGCCGCTTTCTCCGTGCGCAATGACCTCCTCGGGGTTTCCAGTTTCGTCCGCGCTCTCGGTTTGTCAGAACACTTCTATGAGCACTTACTCCATTTCTTCCACAGCAATGCCGTGAAGACGGACCGGCTTGCAGAACTTTGGTTCGCCATCGTGATCAAGCACTTCCCTGTCTACAAGATCGGTTGTCGCCCCGTCCTGGTTCTCGACGGCATCAAGAAGTCCAAGGAGGGCCGCAAGATGCCTGCGGTGAAGTATCTGCATCAACAGTCCGAGTCCAATTCCAAGCCTCACTTCATCATGAGCCATTCCTTTCAGGCCTTCGGCGTGCTCTGTCAGGTTGGCGGATACTTCTTCTGCGTTCCGGTCTGTGCACGCATTCACGAAGGTATCGTCACTTCAAACCGCGACAGGAGAACCTTGATCGACAAGGCCAACGAGATGCTCGCATCCGTCTGTAGAGGTCAGGAGTTCGTCTTGCTGGCCGACGCCTACTACGCCAACGGAAAGGTGATCCGGAGCACCAAGGGGCGTTCCGGTGTGCTGGTCACGAGGGTTCGACGCACGACAACCGGCTTTCGGCCTGCGGCAGTGCCACGCAAACGCAAACGCGGACGACCGAAAAAGTATGGCGCTGCGGTGAAGCTCCAGAATGTCTTTGGAACGGGCGGCTTCAGTTCCGTTCCCAGTCCCGTATATGGGGAGAGAAACATCTCTGTCCGGTTCAAGTCGGTGGATCTGTTGTGGAAGCCCGCCGGGGCGATGGTCCGCTTCATTCTCGTCGATCATCCCACGAGAGGGCGGATCATCCTCTTGTCTACCGACCTCACCATGGAAGCTCAGGAGATCATCTTGCTCTACAGTTTGCGTTTCAAGATCGAAGTCGCTTTCAAGCAAGCGGTGCATTCGGTCGGCTCATTCGGATACCATTTCTGGATGGCCGCTATGCGACCGCTCAAGCGTCGCAATGGTAACCAATACCTCCACCGGACTACCGAGAAATATCGCAGACAGGTGCAGAGAAAGATGCACGCATATCATGTGTTTGTGCAGACCGGCATGATCGCTCAGGGCATGTTACAGTACCTTGCCATGACATGTGACGGTCTGGTCTGGAAACACTTTGGAACCTGGATCCGAACCATCCGCCCAGACGTGCTGCCTTCGGAAATGATTGTCTCAGCCGCCTTGAAAAACACGCTGCCTGGATTTTTGCACCACGGCGGAAAAGGTTCAGCGTTCCGAAAATTCATCCTTGATAAAATAGATTTCACTCGCTCCGAAGGTTCACGCTTCGCCGCATGATGATCCAGTTACAGAACTTCTCACTCGCGAGCTTGGATAGTTCAATGCTCAGATCGATCAGTTCGGTGGTCAGTTTCTTGAATTTCTTGTACTCCTCTGTTTCTTTTCGTAGTCCCTTCACGTGGTCTGGCCAGACGTGTTCAGTCCGGCTCCTCATCTTATGCGTGTAGCTCAGTTGGTAATACACGCCGCGCTGGCGTTGTCGATCTCGGTATTGCTTGCTGATGCTCCCAGGCCGCATTGGCCTGATTGCAGCTAACTTTGCCGCAAGTTTCTGGACTCTTTTTTCAGTGATCTGATCTTTTTCATAGTCATTAGCTTATATATGCGAATGTCTAGGAAAATCAAATCATTTGTTATGGATCTCTGGATTTCTTGGTGGAATATCGTCTGTCTTCTGCGACCCGCTTTCTCGAGAGCCCGCACCTTTCTCTGGTTTCTGCTCGTCTTGGCCGCTTTCTCCGTGCGCAATGACCTCCTCGGGGTTTCCAGTTTCGTCCGCGCTCTCGGTTTGTCAGAACACTTCTATGAGCACTTACTCCATTTCTTCCACAGCAATGCCGTGAAGACGGACCGGCTTGCAGAACTTTGGTTCGCCATCGTGATCAAGCACTTCCCTGTCTACAAGATCGGTTGTCGCCCCGTCCTGGTTCTCGACAGCATCAAGAAGTCCAAGGAGGGCCGCAAGATGCCTGCGGTGAAGTATCTGCATCAACAGTCCGAGTCCAATTCCAAGCCTCACTTCATCATGAGCCATTCCTTTCAGGCCTTCGGCGTGCTCTGTCAGGTTGGCGGATACTTCTTCTGCGTTCCGGTCTGTGCACGCATTCACGAAGGTATCGTCACTTCAAACCGCGACAGGAGAACCTTGATCGACAAGGCCAACGAGATGCTCGCATCCGTCTGTAGAGGTCAGGAGTTCGTCTTGCTGGCCGACGCCTACTACGCCAACGGAAAGGTGATCCGGAGCACCAAGGGGCGTTCCGGTGTGCTGGTCACGAGGGTTCGACGCACGACAACCGGCTTTCGGCCTGCGGCAGTGCCACGCAAACGCAAACGCGGACGACCGAAAAAGTATGGCGCTGCGGTGAAGCTCCAGAATGTCTTTGGAACGGGCGGCTTCAGTTCCGTTCCCAGTCCCGTATATGGGGAGAGAAACATCTCTGTCCGGTTCAAGTCGGTGGATCTGTTGTGGAAGCCCGCCGGGGCGATGGTCCGCTTCATTCTCGTCGATCATCCCACGAGAGGGCGGATCATCCTCTTGTCTACCGACCTCACCATGGAAGCTCAGGAGATCATCTTGCTCTACAGTTTGCGTTTCAAGATCGAAGTCGCTTTCAAGCAAGCGGTGCATTCGGTCGGCTCATTCGGATACCATTTCTGGATGGCCGCTATGCGACCGCTCAAGCGTCGCAATGGTAACCAATACCTCCACCGGACTACCGAGAAATATCGCAGACAGGTGCAGAGAAAGATGCACGCATATCATGTGTTTGTGCAGACCGGCATGATCGCTCAGGGCATGTTACAGTACCTTGCCATGACATGTGACGGTCTGGTCTGGAAGCACTTTGGAACCTGGATCCGAACCATCCGCCCAGACGTGCTGCCTTCGGAAATGATTGTCTCAGCCGCCTTGAAAAACACACTGCCTGGATTTTTGCACCACGGCGGAAAAGGTTCAGCGTTCCGAAAATTCATCCTTGATAAAATAGACTTCACTCGCTCCGAAGGTTCACGCTTCGCCGCATGATGATCCAGTTACAGAACTTCTCACCCACGAGTTGCCCCGATTTATGAAACTATGGGGTAGACTCTAGCCGTCCTGGCGCTCCATGAACTGGGCCATCGTGTTACTGGCCGTATCTACACCAGTTTCAGCGGCTTCTAACTCAGCTAAGGCGCGGGTCGCAGACGAAAGAGCCTGAACAAGGTATCCAGCAGTGAGCCCTTCAACG
Organism: Verrucomicrobiales bacterium; assembly: GCA_965204485.1. GTDB lineage: Bacteria > Verrucomicrobiota > Verrucomicrobiia > Verrucomicrobiales > DEV007 > JAACDM01. Next base: position 36,892 of record CBDBEZ010000117.1, on the reverse strand, counting down.
ATCTCCGTAGAAGCCGCGATTGTTTGGTCATTGATTAGCTTGGCAAGGCATCCTGATAAAACTCCTTGAGGATTGTCGTCATAGGCTTCCAGGTCTAAGTCTGTAAATCCGTGCATCCCGCAAATTACGGCCAGGTGAGCGGGAATCCATTTCTAATTACCATAACGCGTCTGACCCACTACCCGGTTCCCAGTTTTTCGGCCAGGTTGGCCACCAAACTCGTTCCCATGGAAACCGCCATCTCCGCGGGGGTACCTCCTCCGGCCACTTTCCCCGCACTGCGCACCCCGCCCGCGATGAGGTCACTGGCGGCGATCTTCTTTCCCTGGATGTTGACGCTGCTCCGGGTCGTCTGCACCCGCCCTTCGGGATCGAGTGTCATCTCCAGGATCGCGTGATCGTCCGCAGCAAAGAGCCCGCGCACGTGATCGATACGCATCGAGAGGTAGATCCCTCCGTCCGGGGTCGGCGTGATGTCGGGCTTGAAGGTTCGATACCGGCTATCGGCCATCACGTATTCGACATACTTCTGGCTTCGCCCTTTCCAACCGCCCAGGCTCTCGCCGAGCTTTTCCAAAGAGACCTGAATCGACGATTCTGCCCCTGCCAGGTGCATCAAAGCCACCGAAATCACGAGACCGCAGGTGAAACGGATCGAGTGTAGGGAGGATCGCATGGTCAGGGTCAATTGAGCGTTGGAAGGCGGCCTGTCGTTGGCGCATCATTCGGGGCCGCCACGGGGCACCCCCAAGTTCGGCGACCACCCCGCCAGCCGTCCCACGATGCGGGTTTTGAAACAAAACACGCGTTCCCGGGCTCACGCAATGGCCGATTGACCCGCCAAGCACGCCGATGTTCGTGGCGAACCCGCCCATCGGGAGTCAGCTCCCGATCAATGCACCAGCGACCCGCGGGTTGGGTTCAAGCATTCCACTTCACGATCGCCGACACCGCCGTGCGCTCTGCCTGTTCCAGGTGACGGCGCATCGCGCTCGCCGCAGCGTCCGCGTCCCCACGTGCCATCGCCCTGAGCAAGCGAAGGTGCTGGCGGGTGGTCTCGCGCTGCACGTGAATTCGCGCCCCCACCGTGGTGCGGATGGCCTGAACCAGGTGAGCATAACGAGCAATCTCGTGGGCCAAGGTCTGATTGCCCGACGACTGGGCGATCGTGGCATGGAGCCGCTGATCCAGCTCCCAGTCCTCGTCATCGGCGTTGGCTTCCTGGAGAGCGCGGGTCGCCTCCAGCAGATCCCGCAGCGAGTCGGCGGCCACACGGCTCGTCGCCTTCCGCGTGGCCTCCACTTCCAGGACCCGACGCACCTCATAAATCTCGCGCAATTTTCCGCCACTGAAGCCCACGAAGACCGCCCCGCAATTCCGCCGCACCTCCACCAAGCCCAAGCCCTTCAACTCCAACAAGGCTTCTCTCACCGGTGTGCGACTCATCCCGAGTTGAGCCGCCAAACCGACCTCGGTCAGGCGCGCGCCCACCTCGAAGTCCCCGCGGAACATCGATTCCAGTAAGCCAGAAATGGCTGTCGCGGCACGGTTTTGAACGCCGGACGGGTCGGGTATCATCCCAGCCGGTTCTAACCGCCCCGCTATCCCGAGGCAAATCAAATGCAGTCAAGCTACGCAAACCAGCGCGAAGCGAAGCAAAGCCCGACGTCGGTCAACCTCTCGCCGAACGCGCCCTCGTTCGTGGCTTCCACCGGAACGAGGAAAGGGATCCTCCGCACAGCCAAAACGACTCTTGACCGTGCCTGTCCTTCGTGGAAGGATTACGCTGATTGTATGCAATCTGCGCGTTCGCTCCGATCTCAACCCGTGCTTGCTCCCTGATGAAACCAGCCGCCTTTTTCACTCCCTTCTTTGTTACCCTCTGCCTTGCCTCCTGGAACTCAGCCGTTCAGGCACAGTACGCCGACGATTTCCTTGTCATCGAAGCCGAGGACGGCTGGTCCATCATCTGGGACGGTAACGACGGGGATCACTTCGACCCCGTTCCCCCGGATGACGGCGGAGCGCAGGTTCCCGACAACCTCGCGCTGAACGCCAACGGCGCGGTTCCCTTCGGCACCACGGAGCTCGACCCGAATCAATGGCCGTTTCACGTCGTTCCCTCGCTGAACAACGGGACCTATGGCAACTTCAGCAGTTGGATCAGTGCGGATGGCGACGAGGACAAATTTGTTGGCATCAACCTGAGCGGCCGCTTTCGGATCGGCCGCATCGCTTGGGGCCGAGACAATGGGAACGGTGCCTTCGACGACAGCGAGAACCTGGGCGGAGACGCCTGTGGCGGCCAGTGCGACGACCGCTGGCAAGGCGAGGACCCTTACACTCTGCAGATCACCACGGTTCCCAATCCCTCGGTCGACACGCCGGACAGCGACTGGGAGACGATTGGCACCTTCGAATACCTGGGCTCCACCGACGTCGAACCCGGCGGCGGTTTCACTCCCTGGCTGCGCCACGAATACGAGATCTCCCGCACCACAGGCGAGGCGACCGAGGCGACTGGGGTGAGGATCATCGTGCCAAAGGCCGGACTCGGCGGGGGCACCGCCATCGATGAGATCGAGGTTTACGGCCCGGCCGGTGACCCTCGCTTTTTTGCCAACAGCATCGACGAAATCAGCGACCGCCCGGATGCCCAGACCTTCCGAATCGGGATTCAAAACCGGGGAGCCACCAAGACCTTGAACATCGCCTCGGCCAGCTTATCCGGGGACCCGGCTTTCACTCTGACATCGTTCCCGACATCCCTGGAACCCTTCGCGCTGAGAGAATTCGTGGTGGAGTTTGACCCGCAAGGTCAGGTTGGCCGCTACCTGGCGGAGATCTCGGTCACGAGCGACGACGAGTTTTTTCCCGAGTCCACCGTGCCCATCCGCATCCAGGTGGAACACGCCAACGGATTGATCGCCCACTACAAGATGGACGAAACCGAAGGCGATGTCCTGATCGATTCCTCGGGCAATCAATACCACGGTGCCATTGTTCGCGCCGGGGGCGAGGTGACCTTCGCCGCCGATGCCTTGGCCTCGGGCACGGCGGTGGGTTTCGGCGGTGACGTGGCCTACGCCGAAGTGGCCCCTGAAGCCGGTCTGCCACCTCTCCAGACGTTTTCCGCCTCGATGTGGGTCCAGTTCGATCCCGAGGGCGCGGGCAATTTCTCCAGTTTGGTCTCCAAGGGCGCGGATCTCGGCAACCCTTTTTCCCTCATCGCCAACGTGGGCGGACCCTTGCAGTCCTTTTCCGGCGGCATCGAGGAAAATCCCACGGAGGCCGTGATCACCTCGGGCGAAACCCATCACGTGGTGATCACACACGAGGATCCGAACGGGTCCAAGGAAGGCGGTCAGAGTGAGGTCAGAGTCTACCTCGACGGCGAATTGGTCTTCGAAAATCTGGAAGCTGAGGGCTTCGACGATCGCGATCCCTCGCCCTTTCAAATCGGCGCCACTGCGGGCCAGTTCGGAATGGTCGGCACCGTTGACGATGTCCAACTCTATCAAAACGCCCTGAACGCGGACGGTGTGGCGTTTCTGCGAGACAATCCCGGCAGCGTGCTTCCGGGGCTTCCCCTGGTCATCCGGCCGGCGGAGGGCTATGTCATCGACTGGGACGGCAACGACGGCGACCATTTCGACCCGGCATCACCGCCGGACGGAGCGCGAGTTCCTGACAATCTTGCCCTGAACGGCACGCCATTCAGTTCGAGCGATCTCGGCCCCGAATTGAACCTGGACTTCCACCACGCCCACAATTTCACCGACGGCATTTACGGAAATGCCAACAGCTGGATCAACGCCACCGGTGACGCTCGCCCTTTCGTGGGAGTGACTCTCGACCGGCCGACCGATGTCATGGCGGTGGCCTGGGGGCGTGACAACGGAAACGGAGCGATCGACGGCAACGCCGCGGGCACCGATTGCTGCGGCGGTCAGTTGGACGACCGAGCTGCAGGAGTCTATACTTTGCAAGTGACTTCGATGGCGAGTCCCGACGCCTCCACGCCCGACGAGGACTGGACGACGGTCGGCGTCTTCGATTACCGCGACAGTGTCGATGCCGTGCTGGGAGGCGGGTTCACGGCCTTTCTTCGCCATCAGTACGGACTGAGCCGCAGCGGGGATCGCAATCTCATCGTGAGCGGAGTGAGACTGCTCGTTCCCCCGGCGGGAACGGCGATCGATGAACTGGAAGTTTACGGCATCCCCACAGGGATTCCCGTTCGTCCCGCCGAGGGTTTTGCCATCGCCTTCGACGGCAACGAGGGCCTGCGCTTCGACGGATCCGCCGTGCCGCCCAACGCAGCCCTGGCCGCCAACGGGGCGGTTCCATTCACCTCGGGCGATCTCGGCCCCGAACTCAATCTAGACTTCCACGTGGTGGAAAACATCAACGATGGGCTCTATGGCAACTCGAACAGCTGGATTGCCGGGAGCGCGGACAATCCGTCCTTTCTCGGCGTGAGTTTCGGCGGGACGATCGACATCACCTCGGTGGCCTGGGGGCGGGACAACCTGGGCCAGTTCTCGGATCGCTCAGATGGAGTCTACACCTTGCAGATCACCACCGAGGAGAGTCCCGATGCGGCCACTCTGGACGCTTCCTGGATCACGGTGGGCACCTTTCATTATGACGAAGCCATCGGCGTGCAGAAACATCTGCGCCACGAGTTTCAGGTCTCGCAGATGGATGGGAGTCCCATTCCCGCGACTGGCGTCCGGCTCTTGACGCCATCACCGGCCAACGCCATCGACGAGCTGGAGGTCAACCCGACCCGCGGGCCCGAACCGGTCATCACTCCGAGCGCCGATTTTTCCGTGAGCTGGAATCGCAATGACGGGAATCATTTCGACGCCGGGGCGCCTCCCGATGGTGCTCTCGTTCCCGACAACCTCGCCCTGGCCAGCCAGGGCGGCGAGGCTTTTGCCAGTGGAGAACTCGGCCCGGAGCTGGGCATCGATTTTCACCTGGCGTCGAACTTGAACGACGGCTTCTACGGAAATGCCAACTCTTGGATCGGCGCCAGCGGCGGCGAGGCGCCCTTTTTTGCGGGCATTCAGTTACCGGACACTTTCCATATCACCGCCGTGGCTTGGAGTCGCGACAACGGCAATGGCGCTTTCGACGGTTCGAACCCCGCTGGCGATGCTTGTGGCGGCCAGTGCGTCGATCGGTGGGCCGGCTTGTATGAACTCCAGATCACCACCGACGGCGAAGCCTGGACCACCATCGCCACCATCGACTACGGAGAGAGCGGCGACGCCAGACCGGGAGGGACGTTCACCGGCTATCTCCGGCATGAATATGCCGTGGCGAATGCGGACGGCTCTCCCGTTGCCGCCAGCGGCCTGCGGATTCTCACGCCGACCTCGGGACTCGACGGTGGCACGGCCATCGATGAGATCGAGATTTACGGCGATCCCATCGACGACACGCCTCCGGCGAGCGACCTTGTCTGGGACGCCGGGGCGCCGCCCGAAGGCGCTCTCGTTCCCGACAATCTCGCCCTGGCCAGCCAGGGCGCCACGGCCTTTGCCAGCGGGGAGCTAGGTCCGGAACTGGGAATCGATTTTCACGTGGCCGCCAATTTGAATGACGGCTTCTACGGCAACGCCAACTCCTGGATTGGCGCCAGTGGCGGCGAGGGACCTTTCTACGCTGGCATTGATCTCGGTGGCCTTTTCACCATCCAATCGGTCGCCTGGGGCCGGGACAACGGCAATGGGGCGGTGGACGGTTCCGACCCCGGGACCGATGCCTGTGGCGGTCAATGCGTCGATCGCTGGGAAGGCCTCTACACGGTGCAGGTCACGTCTGACGCCAACGTGGATGGCAACAGTGAGTGGGTGACGGTGGGTCAGGTCGAGCTGACGGCCAGCGGCGATGCCGAACCCGGCGGCGAGTTGACCGGTTACCTGCGTCATCAATACACCTTCCCGGGCGGTCCCGTGGAGGCCACCGGCTTGCGCCTCATCGTCCCCGCTTCCGGCCTCGGCGGCGGGACGGCCATCGATGAAATCGAGGTCTACGGCCCCTCTGGTCCGCCCTTGATCACGGTGGAAGAAGGCCTCGCGGTGGCCTGGGATGGCAACGACGGAGTGCATTTCGATGCCGCAGCACCCCCCGCCGGTTCTGTCGTGCCTGACAATTTGGCCCTGGCCACCCAGGGCGCCACCCCCTTCAGTTCGAGCGATCTCGGACCCGAGCTGGGCATCGAATTCCACGTCGCCGCCAACCTCACCGACGGAGTCTACGGCAACGCCAATTCCTGGATCAATGCCAGTGGAGACGCCAATCCCTTCATTGGCGTCAATCTGGGGAACGCCGTGGCGATCTCCAGCATCACCTGGGGCCGCGACAATGGCAACGGCGCGGTGGACGACAGCGATCCCGGCACGGATGCCTGCGGCGGTCAATGTGACGACCGCTCCCTGGGCCTCTATACCTTGCAGATCACCACGACGACGAACCCCGGTGCCGAGACCCCCGACGACGCGTGGACCACGGTGGGGACCTTTGACTACACCGAAAACCGGGACACCACCATCGGCGAGCAGTTCACCAGCTTTCTTCGCCACGAATACCAGATCATGCAAAGCGACGGAGGAGCGGTCACCGCCACCGGCGTCCGCTTGTTAGTCCCCGCGGCCGGGCTTGGAGGGGGCACGGCCATTGATGAGTTGGAAGTGTATGCCGCGATGCCGGGCGCGTTGGCTCCTGCGATCGGGCTGACGGAAGGCGTGATCACGGTGGACTGGATCGGCGAACCGGGAGCGCGCTATTTCGTGGAGTTTTCGGAGACCCTCACTGGCGATTCGTGGCAGATCCTTCCGGGTGCCGATACGATCGACGCGGACCCCAATGGTGTGACCTCGGTGACCGATGCAGTGGCGGATCGGCAGCGCTACTATCGGATCGGGACACGATGAACCTTGCTACGACCCATGGCGGGGTGAGCACTCCCGCTCACCCTAGCGAGATGCCTTCGCGGGCAGAGAGGCCCGCCTTGCGAACTTCGGGGATGGCAAGAGTCGGCGCCTTGGCCTTCTCGCGGCAAGCGATCCTTGCCCTGGCCCTTTTCGCCTGGTCGCCGCTTGCCCTTCTGGCGGACTCCACCGCGGTGATCAATGAGATCCTCTATCATCCCGCCGACGACTCGCAGACAGAGTGGATTGAAATCGCCAACACCATGTCCTTCGACATGGATCTCGGTGGATGGAAACTGACCGGGGCCATCGATTACGCCTTCCCCGATGACGCCACCATCGCCGCCGGTCGTTTCCTCGTCATCGCCGCCGACCCTTCCAAGGTGCGCTTGAAATCACTTTTCGAGAAACCTCTGGGGCCCTTCGAGGGGCGTTTATCGAACCAGGGCGAGCGCGTCGAGCTGCGCAATGTCAGTGGCCGCTTGATGAGCTCGGTGGATTACGACGACCGCTCGCCCTGGCCGGTGGCCGCCGACAGCTCGGGAGCCACCCTCGCCAAAATCGATCCCGAAACGGATAGTGCCTCCGTGGAGAGCTGGCGGGCCAGCATCGAATACGGGGGGACGCCAGGAGGTGAGAATTTCCCGATTCCGCCCGTCCCGCACTTGCAGATCAACGAGCTCTCTCCCTCTGGGTGGCTGGAAATTGCCAACTCTGCGGACGGAGAGGCTACCAGCTTGAAGGATCACCTCGTCGGCGTTGTGGGCGATCCGCAGCGGGAAACCCTGCTCCCGGACCTTACGGTCGGGCCGGGGGGATTCACGGTGATTTCGGCTGATACCTTGGGTTTCTCGTATTCAGATGGCGATCTGGTCTGCCTCTACTCCCCCGGGAAGGCCCGTGTTTTCGACGCCGTGCTGGCCGACGCCGTGCTGCGAGGGCGATCGGAAGCTCACCCGGGGCGCTGGCTCTACCCTTCCGCGCCTTCGCAGGGAGAAACCAACGCCCTCGTCCTTCAAGAAGATATCGTCATCAATGAGATCATGTACCGGCCCTATTCGCTACCGGCTTCCCCTCCTATCCCTCCAGTTTTTGATCAAGAAAACCTCTCCGGCCCGGATTCGTCTTGGCAATTCTGGCAGGGCACTCCGCAAACCGATCCGACCTGGCGACAGCTCGACTACAACTCCTCGGATTGGGAAGCGGGCAGCCCGCCATTCAGCGGCGGCAACACCGTCTTGCCGGACGACGCGGGCGAGCCCACCAGCCTACGGATTGGGAAGTCGGCCTACTACTTTCGCCTCACCTTCATAGTGGATGCCATCGGCGAAGGCCAGACTCTCCAGCTCCGGCACCTGGTGGACGATGGCGCGGTGTTTTATCTCAACGGAGAGGAAATCACCCGGTTCAACCTCGCTGACGGTGAGGTCACCGGCAGCACTCGGGCCGTGGCTCCCATCGAGAATCCGGCCTGGAGCGAAGCCCTGGTCATCCCCGCAGACCGTCTGCGACTGGGCGCCAATGTACTGGCCGCAGAAGTGCACCAGAGTTCCGCCCTGGATCGCGATGTCGCCTTCAGTGCTGGCGTTTCCCTGGGCCGGCTCCCGGCGCCCGAGCTCCCGGCGCAACCCTTTCGGGACGGACCGGAGGAGTGGATTGAGTTGACCCATCGCGGCGAACAAACGGTCGATCTGTCAGGCTGGTCGTTGGACGAGGCGATCCGTTTCCAGTTTCCAGAAGGCACTCGACTGGGACCCGGGGCTTTTCTCGTCATCGCCAACGACGCCGCTCTCCTCCGTGAGAAATATCCGGAACTCACCCGGGTGATCGGCGATTTCGAGGGCTCGCTCTCCAATGGCGGCGAGAACATTCTCCTCCGCGACCGCGCGGGGAATCCGGCCGACCAGGTGCGTTACTACGACGGGGGGCGCTGGCCAGGCTACGCGGACGGCGGAGGCTCCAGCCTCGAACTCCGGGATCCCAGGGCCGACAACGCCATCGCCGAAGCCTGGGCCGCCAGCGATGAGGCTGCCAAGGCCGATTGGCAGGACATCCGCTACCGGATGGTGTCCGGTCAGAACTACGGCCTGAATACCTGGAACGAGCTGCGAATCGGCATGCTCGCGGACGGCGAAGTGCTCATCGATGACGTCCAAGTGATCGAGGCCCCGGACGGAGTCGGGCGCAACCTCGTGCAGAACGGCGAATTCCGGAATTCCCTTTTCGATCCTGACAACTTCACCAATCGCTGGCGCTTCCTGGGCAATCATCGTCACACTCGAGCCGTCCCCGATCCCGAGGATCCCGCAAACCACGTGCTGCATGTCGTCGCCTCCGGCTCCACCGATACCAAGCACAACCATCTGGAAACCACGTTCTCGGGGAACGTCCGGCTCAATGACGGCGACGTCTATGAAGTTCGCCTGAAGGCACGCTGGGTCGCGGGGTCCAATCAACTCAACGTTCACGCTTACTACGGCCGTCTCGCCCGCTCGCTTATTCTCGACGTGCCACCCCATCACGGAACACCCGGCCGCCGGAACTCGCGATTCGAGCCCGACGCCGGACCCACCTTCCAGGGTTTCAGCCATGCGCCGCTGCTTCCGTCTGCAGGCGAACCCGTCCGCGTATCGGTGACCGCCTCCGATCCCGACGGCATCGATTTTCTCACGCTCCACTACGCGAGGGACGGAGAGCCCTTTGTCTCCCTCGCCATGGAAGAATCCAAGGGTGTCTATCAGGCCACCGTTCCAGGCATGCCAGCCGCCACGGTCGTGCAATTCTTTATCGAGGGACGAGACAAACTTGGCATCGTGTCCCATTTCCCCAGGACCGGAGCGGGTTCCCGCGCCCTCTACATCGTCGACGATGGCCGGGGAACCGATCTTCCCGTGCACGAAATTCGTCTCATCATGAAGGCGGAGGATTTCGATTTCATGCTCGAACCCCTCAATCGGATCAGCAACGAGCGCCTGGGCTGCAGTCTCCTCCTCGATGGGGAAACCTTTGTTTACGATACGGGTGTGCGCCTGAAGGGGAGCCCGGCCGGCCGCGCCCGGGACGGAGCGCTCTATCAAGGGTTCAACATCGCATTCCCGCCCGAGCAACTCTACCGCGGCATCCATGACAGTGTCAGTATCGACCGTTCCGGCCGGGCACCTCGCGCCGGTGACCAAGACGAGATCTATGTGAAGCACCTCTTCAATCGGGCCGGAATCCCGGCGATGCATGACGACCTCGGCTACATCGTCTCCCCCACCCCGACACACACCGGCACGGCCTTGTTATCCATGGCGCGCTACGGGCGTGTCTTCACCAATTCCCAATTCGAGGACGGCGATCTCGGTTCCGTGTTCAATCTCGAGATCACCTATGATCCCACCACCACGGTGGGCGGCCGGGAATCCGAAAAGAAACCCGTCCCGTTTTCGCACGGTGGAGCCACCGATTTCCGCGATCTGGGCGACGACAAGGAACAATATCGCTGGGCCTTCGAAATGCGGACCGGGCGCCGGGCCGACGACTACGAAGGCTTGATTCGCTTTTGCCAGACCATGGATCTTCCCAGGGATCAATTGGCTCGAGAAATCGATGAGGTCATGGATGTGGACGCCTGGATGCGCACGGCTGCCATGCACAATCTCTGCGGAATCGGAGACACCTGGTGGAATAATGGCCTGCAACACAATCTCCGCCTTTACGTACCGTGGGGCGGTCGAGGCGTAGTCGGCTTGCCCTGGGACCTGGACTTCGTCTTCACCGGCGGCGCGACGACTCCCATTCAATCGGCCGGCGGCAATCTGCGCCGCGTGATGGAGATTCCCGTGAACACCCGCCTCTACTACGGCCATTTGCTCGATATCATCGACGTGGCCTTCAATCCGGAATACATGGAGCGCTGGTTGACACATTACGGCGGCCAAGTCGGGCAAAACTACGCTTCATCGCTGGGCTACATCCGCAGCCGTAGCGACTTTGTCCGCAGTCGTGTCGAACGGGAACTGCCGGAGGTCGATTTCGCCATCACCAGCAACGGAGGAGCCTCCTGGAGCACGGATCAGCGCATCGTGACAGTGGAAGGCGAAGGCTGGGTCAATGTGAGAAAAATTCGGCGTGCGGGAGATCCAGAGCCACTGCCAGTCACCTGGACTTCTAGCAAGCAATGGGAGGTCCGCCTTCCGCTCCAATCCGGATTGAATGACGTGATTCTCGAAGCCTACGACTTTCAAGACCGGCCCCTCGCCACCGACGGCATCACGGTCACTCGCACCAGCACCGAGGCCACGCCGTTCGAACATCTTCGACTGACAGAGATCCATTTTCATCCAGCCGCGGACGGCGACACGGAATTCATTGAATTGCACAATCTCAGCGAGCAGAGGCTCGATCTCACGGGGTTGGCGTTCACGGATGGGATCGATTTCGCCTTCGCTTCCGGGGTTGAAATGGCTCCTGCGAGCCATGGCTTGCTCGTGCGTGATCGGGCGGCCTTCGAGATTCGTTACGGAGCGGGACTGCCGATCTTGGGAGAATACGGGCCGACCAGCCTGAGCAACGGGGGCGAGCGATTGGAATTGGTCGTCGGAGAGCACCGCATCCTGGCCTTCACGTATCGCGATGATTGGTCCGAAGTCACCGACGGAGGCGGCCGGTCCCTGGTCCTGCGCAATGCCGCAACGGATCCGGCCAAGTACGGGGAGGCGGCTTCCTGGGACGCGAGCCGTGAAGAACACGGCAGCCCAGGCGCGGACAATGGTTCACCCACAGCTGGCAACGAACCGGACATCGCCTGGGTCACACTGTCCCTACGCAATCTTGATTTAGAAGCCGTTTATGAGCGGCCGTCGGGTCTCACGGATGCAGTCGAGATCTCAACCGATCTCCTGGAATGGCACCCCGCCACCCTGGCCGATCCCCTCTCCATCAACCCAAGCGGCGTCGGCAGAGAACGCGTCACCCTCCGCCTCCGTCGTCACGAGCAAACACAATATGTTCGCATTCATGCCAAGTAATTCGCTGGCGGCGGTCGCGCTGGCGGTGTCTGTGGTGTCCGCTCAAGCGGAGATCCGCTTCACCGAGGACATCGAGCCCATCTTCAACGCTCACTGCTACGATTGTCATGGACCGGATCAGCAGAAGTCAGGCCTCCGCTTGGACTCGCCCACCCACATTCTGAAAGGCGGCGAATCGGGCGAACCGGTCTTCGTTGCCGGCGACGGACTTAACAGTCACCTCGTCAAGCTGGTCTCCGGCAAGGATCCGGATGCGGTGATGCCGCCAAAGGGCGATCCCTTGACGAAAACGGCGATCAAGCGTCTGAGCCAGTGGATCGACGAGGGCGCCAAGATGCCGGGAGTGGTGATGACAGGCCGCCCGAAGATCGAGACCGATCACTGGTCGTTCCAGCCAATCGGCCGACCCGAGCCGCCGGGCGAGGGTCACCCCGTGGATGCCTTTGTTCGCGCAAAACTCGCCGAGCGGGGCCTAAGCCCTTCCTCGCGAGTGGATCGGCGAACTTTGATCCGTCGATTGTATCTGGTCAGCCAGGGGCTTCCTCCCACACCCGCTCAAGTGGAGGCATTCATCCTGGATGATCGTGCCGACGCCTACGAGCGCCTGGTCGACCAGGTCTTGAAAAGCCCCCGCTACGGCGAACGCTGGGCGCGTCACTGGCTGGACGTCGTGCGCTATGCCGACACCAACGGCTTCGAAACCAATCGCGAGCGCAAAACCGACTATCATTATCGCGACTACGTCATCGCGACTTTCAACGATGACAAGCCCTACGACGAATTCAGCGTCGAGCAGCTCGCCGGCGATGCCGTGGGCGCGGACGTGGCCACCGGTTACCTGGTGGCCGGTCCCTACGACATCGTGAAAAGCCCTGACATCAATCTCACCTTGATGCAGCGTCAGGACGAGCTCGACGACATGGTCAACACGACCGGCACGGCTTTTCTCGGGCTCACGCTTGGCTGCGCTCGCTGTCACAATCACAAATTCGACCCTGTGTTGCAGAAAGATTACTATGCCGTGCAGGCCGTCTTTTCCGGCGTTCACCACGGGGAGAGGGCCATGGAGGTGGCCAAAGACCCCGATGCTCAGAAGAAGATCGCCGAACTGGAAAGGCAGCGGACTCACGTTGACGCCAGGCTACGCATCCTTCGCGCGAAGGCGGCTTTCGGCGCGAATCCCGAGGGAGACAGCCCCTTGCGCCCGCCGGTCAACTTTCAGAAAAACGAAGAGATTTTTCGCCCCACCGAAGCGCGCTTCGTTCGATTCACCATCAACGCCACCACGGGAGCGGAGCCTTGCATCGACGAACTGGAGGTCTACACCGCTGCGGGCCACAACGTCGCACTTTCCGCCGCCGCCACCGCGTCGGGAACGCTGCCGGGCCACGCCATCCACAAGCTCGAGCACCTCAACGACGGCCTGGCTGGAAACAGCCACAGCTGGATCTCCCACACCGCCGGCCGGGGATGGGTAGAACTGGTTTTTGACTCGCCCCAGCGCATCCAGCGCCTCGTCTGGGGACGGGATCGGACCGGTCAATACACGGACAGGCTGGCCACTGACTATCGGGTGGAGAGTTCGCTGGACGGCCAGACGTGGAAGAATCTGGCCGGCTCGGAAGACCGCATGCCCTTTGATGGAAACGTCGATCCGAAGGCTTTCCTCGACCGTCTGAAGGGAAAAGAGGCAGACCTCGCCCGGAGCCTCCTGAAGGAATCCGAACGGCTGGACCGAGAGGTGGAGGCGCTGCGCCACGGCCCGAGTGCCTGGTTGGCCAATTTCCAGACACCCCCGGTGACGCATCGCCTCTACCGCGGCGAGCCCACGCAGAAACGCGAGGTGGTCGCCCCGGATGCGCTCACGGTGACGGGCTCACTCAACATGAAAGTGGACGAACCCGAGCAGCAGCGCCGCCTCAAGTTAGCGCAATGGATCGCCAACAAGGAAAATCCGCTCACCTCCCGGGTGCTGGTGAATCGTCTCTGGCATTATCTCTTCGGCACCGGCATCGTCGAGACCCCCAGCGACTTTGGAGTCAACGGCATTCCGCCAACCCATCCGGATCTCCTCGATTGGCTGGCTGATGAATTCATGCGCTCGGGTTGGTCGATCAAACACATGCAGCGATTGATCCTAACTTCGGAAACGTTTCGGCAATCGAGCCAACCGCGGGAGACGGCATTGGCGATCGATGCCGGAGCCCGCTTTCTCTGGCGTTTTCCACCTCGGCGACTCGAGGCCGAGGCCATCCGGGACAGCATTCTCGCGGTCTCGGGCGCCCTGATCCTCACAGAGGGCAGACCGGGTTTCTACCTGCACCATGTCCAGGTCGAGAATGTGATGCACTACATTCCCAAAGAAACCTTTGGATCCGAGGAGTTTCGTCGCATGGTCTATCTCTTCAAGATCCGCCAGGAACAGGACGCGATTTTTGGATCCTTCGACTGCCCCGATGGCAATCAGGTAATCCCCAAGCGCAGCCGCTCGAACACGCCGCTCCAGGCCCTGAATCTCTTCAACAGCAAGTTCGTCCTCCAGCAGGCTAGCATCCTGGCAGAACGCCTGGAGCGCGAGGCCGGGCGGGAAGTGGAGTCCCAAATCGAGTGCGCTTTCAAACGCTTCTACGGCCGTTTGCCGGACGATTATGAGATGGAGACCTCGCGAGACTTCATCGCCGCCGAGGGCCTGGAGGCCTTCGGCCGCGCCCTCTTCAATTCCAGCGAGTTTCTCTTCCTGTTCTAAAAAGGAGCTTCCTCGTTCGCGGACGAACGCAGGCCTTCGCTGCCACATTTCCATGAATCCACATCCACTGCTCAACCGTCGCCGCTTTCTTGCGGACAACGCCAGCGCCTTGAGCGGCGTGGCGCTGGCACAGCTCTTGGCCGCCGACGGCTTGTTAGGCGTGACGACGGCCCTCGGCCCTCGCGAAAGCGCCGCCGGCAAGACGCCCATCCGGCCGGAGATCGATCCCGCCAATCCCAACGCGCCTCGGCGCTCGCACTTTGACGCCCCCGCCCGCAACGTTTTGATGATCTTTTGCTCGGGCGCTTGCAGCCACCTCGACACCTTCGATCACAAGCCTGATCTCATCAAGTATCACGGACAGCCCATGCCCGGAGGTGATCAGTTGATCACGTTTCAAGGCGAACAGGGAATGCTTACCAAGAGCCCTTGGGAGTTTCGGCCCCGCGGGCAGTGCGGCAAAATGATCTCCGATCTCGTGCCTCGGTTAGGCAGTTTGGCGGATGAGATGTGTTTCATTCACTCGCTCACTGGCAAGACCAACACGCACGGTCCCGGGGAGAACTTCATGTGCACCGGTTTCACGCTGGACGGCTTCCCCAGCGCCGGCTCCTGGGTCACCTACGCGCTGGGCAGTGAAAACGCCACCCTTCCTGCTTACGCGGCCATCCCGGATCCCCGCGGGAACCCGCAATCGAGTGTGAACTGCTGGGGACCCGGATTTCTCCCGGCCGCCTTTCAGGGCACCGATTTCAACGCTGCCAGCCCGGTCCGCAACCTCACCCGTCCCCAGGGCATCGTCCCCCAATCCGATCGTGCCACGCGCGCTTTCCTGGAGAGGCTCAACCGGCATCATCTGGAGCGCTACCCAGGCGACACCGAACTCGCCGCGCGCATCTCGAGCTATGAACTGGCAGCGCGAATGCAGTTGAGCATTCCCGAGGTCAGCGACCTGGGCTCCGAACCCGCTCACGTGCTCAAGACCTATGGTGCCGATGCCGCCGGCAATGCCGTCATGGATCTCAAGGCCGCCTACGCCCGCAATTGCATCCTCGCCCGACGCCTGGTGGAAAAGGGCGTGCGCTTTGTGCAGCTTTTCAACGGCGCCTATCAGACTGGCGGCGAGGGCGTCAGCAACTGGGACGGCCACAAGGTTCTTCATGAACAGTATAGCAAACACGGCCCCGTGCTCGACCAGCCGACCGCCGCCCTTCTGAGTGATCTCAAACAGCGAGGCTTGTTAGAGCACACGCTGGTCATTTGGTGCACCGAGTTTGGCCGGATGCCCACTTTCCAGAAAAGTGCCAGCGGCCGCGATCACAATCCATCGGGCTTCACCGCCTGGCTGGCCGGGGCCGGTGTCAAGGCGCCCTACACTTACGGCGCCACCGACGCTTTCGGTTACAAGGCCATCGAGAATGTCATGACGGTCTACGATTTCTACGCCACCGTGCTCCACTTGCTCGGGCTGGATCACGAGCGGCTCAGTTTCTATCACAACGGCATCGAGCGCCGCCTGACCAACGTCCATGGCATCGTGGCTCGAGAAATCCTGGCTTGATTCTGTCAAGCGCCGCCCTGCACCCCGCGATGTTTCGCCAGGCCAACGCGTCGGGAGTCGACGGGGCTCCGGCATGCCGATGCGAGACGATGCGAAGTCTCCTGGCCCGGCCCGCTGCGATCTGACTAGAACGACTTGTAAACGCCCAGGTAGGCGGCGGCGAGACCGAGCAACAAGGCCGCGAAGGCCGCAGCCAGCGGCGGCACCCGCTTGCACTTGACCAGCACGGGCAGGACCCCGAGGAGCAACCAGATCACCAGTTTGACAATGATCCAGGCGGGAAATCCGAGTTTGAGCTTGGCCACCAAGCCGAAGCCAGCCACCAGGATGATCAGCATCCCGACCCCATGCCACACTGAGCCGTGCTTTCGCGCCGAGGCGTCTGCCCAGAGACCAATACCCAGGCCCATGAAGAGCACCATCACTCCGACAAGGTGAACAATTTTGTAGGCGAGTGGATCCATACGGCGATGCTCAATCGGCAGAAGCGCCTTGTAAAGCGTTTAGAGGCCACCTCGCTCTCGAGTGACGAGCCCGACTCCATCGATCCATCTTCAATCGAAACCGTCTCGCGCCCAGATGATGCAGTAGGTCAGGGCGTTCCCGATTCGCTCATGGACTTCCGCCTGCTTGCGTTCCCGGCCCGCCGCTCCGCCATCAGCCACTTCTCCCATCAAGGAGGCCGCCGTGCGCAGCTGTTGCACCATGCTGTTCGGAGATCCGGTGACACCTTCCCACGCCTCCATGAAGAGGGCCTGCGCTCGTTCGAGCCTCGTCTTGGCTTCCAGAATTCGCGCCTTGGTGGCCTCGTCCGCCACCGTTCCTGAGCTTTCCATGGAGGCCTCGGCTTCCATGAATGTCTCGCGGGCCTTCATCAGCTCCGTCACCGGTTCCTCGAGAAGCGGCAAGATCCCTTCCGCCTCGAGCCACGCGTTCAAGTCAGGCGCGCGGACCACCTGGCCCACGATCAGCTTTTCCGGATCACAGTCGTTGTAGAGTTTCAGCAGACGCCAGTAACCGGCTCGCCCGTAAGCCTGGGAAGCGATTTTGCTCAGATTGTCACCCTGGGCGACGACATATTCATCGACCCATCCGCTCGTTTGTGTGGTTGGAGCAGGCTCTGCAGTCGCCGCGGATTCGGCCGTTTGGCGCTGAGCCGTCACTGAAGGAGCCGAGGCCTCGCTGCCTGAACGCGCTGGAACCTCACTCGGCCGCAGGGGAAAGGCATCCTGCCCCCACGACACTCCCAGGTACATTGCCAGCGTGGCAATTGCTAGCCACAGGATTCGAAAGCCTTTCATCATCTTGTTCGTTGTGATCTTTGATTGCCTCTCTTGAGCCGTCCCGCATCGCGCGTGAAAACTGTCAGGATCCAGACGGCGAGCGGTTTTCCACCGCATCGAGGGCGTTGCGGATCCTTCCGTCGCCGGGACGTTCCCGGGCCAGCTCTCGCAAAAGATCCCTCGAACGGGCAAAAGCCATGGCCGCTGCGGCCATCTCGGAGTTGACTTCCAGCGCGTGCCCCCGGCTTCCCGCCGCTCCCGCAACCTCGAATCGAAACACGTGATCGGGCACACTCGCCTTCTTGCCCGATTCCTGCATTTCCGTGAGAAGCGCCTCGGCCTCTTCCAATTGCTTCACGGCCTCACTTTTCTGGTCGGAGTCGAGCAGGAAATCTCCATAGACGGCCTTGGTCAGGGCCAGATGAAAAAGATAGTCTCCGTTCTCCGGCGCCGCTTTTCGTAACTCAGTGAGTATCAGCAAGGCCTGATTGAGATCTTCGGCCGCGTCCTGCCGTTCGCCCGCGTCCCGCGCCATTTCCGCCAAATCGGCCGAGATCAGCGCAAGGTGAAATTGATAGTCTCTGTTTGCTTCATCCTTTTCCAGAAGCAAGCGGAGCAATTGGCGCATGGAACGACGCGCCAGAACAGAATTCTCTTCGTCTCCTTTCTCCTGGAAAGACAGATCACCCAGGTAGTAAAGGCAACGAGCAAATTGAAATCGATACTCCGGGATCTGGGGCTTCTGATCCATCAGCCGGGAATACCCCTCGCTGGCCAATTGAAAGGCCTGAAATGCCTCGATCCCTTGGTTTTCCCAGTAACGGATCAGCCCCACCTCAAACTGACAACGCGCGAGGTAGTACTCGTCTTCCTCTCTGGAATCGGCGCTTTGCGCAAGCTCCTCCAACACTTGCATCGCGCTCTGCTGCCGCTTCAAAGCCAACGTCAGATCGCCAGCCCGCGCCAGTTGTTGCCCATAGTAAAAGAGGGCCTTGCCGGATTTCCTCTTGAGATCGAGGTGCTTGGGCGCCGCGTTGAGTTGCTTGTTGAGCACCTTCACGCTTTCCTTGAAGCTCTCCAGAGCTTCTGGTCGGTTGCCGTTGGCGGCGTGCAGTTTCCCTGTTTCAAATAGAGCGGAACCGATGGTCTCCTGCATTGCTTTGGATTGTCGCCACGTGTCGGGAAGCTCTTCGATTTTCGTCACCAGTTCGCCGAGCATGGGCAGGGCCTTGACCGGGTCATCCAGTTGCATCTGAATGCGGGCCAAACCCAACTGCGCGCGCAGCCGCTCGACGATCAGATCTTGCTCCGTGCCGGTCGCTCGCAGGACCCGTTCGTAGTGCTCCCTCGCGGAATCCAGGTAGCCATCGATCGATTGATACTCCGGCGAGTTCGGATTCTTTGCATTCAGCAGGAATTCGAGAAAGGTGTCCGCGGTGGATTGAGCGTAGGCCAGGTTGCTCTTGAAACGCTGCGCCTCGTCCATGGCGTGAAGTTCTTTGCGCTTCGCTTCGCCGATGGCCCGTTCCGACGAGATCTTCAGCTGGCCGATTTCCGCCCGGCTTTGCTTCAAGCGGGACTTCGAACTCACGTTGAGCGCCAAAGAAAAAACGAGAGCCGCCAAGAGCCCCGCCGAGGCCCAGCGAAAGCGTTGAAATCTTTTCCGGCTGACGCGGAGCTTTTCGCTGAGCACCCGCTCCCGCTCCTCCGCATCGCGGCGCTCAATGGCCAACCTCTCTTCCCGATCGATTTCCTCAAAAGCGATGAAAACCTCCCGCAAGTCGCTGAAGCGGGCTCTCGGGTCGAGTTCGAGACATCGCCTGAGGACTTCGAGCCGTCGCTTCTCATGGGCATCCTCCGTTTCGGGCCAGGCAACTTCGGGTTCCGCCAGCAGGACGTCTGCGTAGGCGACCGGATGGAAGGCCACCTGTCCCCGTTGCAGGGCCTCCAGCCATTGTTGTCCACGCGGAAAATCGCCATACAACAAGCGGTAGGCGGTCACACCGAAAGCATAAACATCCCAGCGCTGAGCTTGCCCCTCAAACATCCTCCGC
Source organism: Verrucomicrobiales bacterium (assembly GCA_965204485.1). Classification (GTDB taxonomy): domain Bacteria; phylum Verrucomicrobiota; class Verrucomicrobiia; order Verrucomicrobiales; family DEV007; genus JAACDM01. The sequence goes on along the minus strand of CBDBEZ010000117.1, from coordinate 17,292 downwards.
GGTTCGCGGAGTTGCTCGGGGGCGGCGTGCAAGAAGCTGGGACTGAAATCAATGTGGGAGATCTCCGCCATCCAGCCCTGCCCAAAATCCGTCAGCTTGATGCGGGGCGCCTCGGCATCGGCGACCAGGACATTCCGCGGATTCAAACTGCAGTGGATCACCCCATGGGTGTGCAAATGCGCCATTCCATGGCAGATCTGGCGAATCATGTCCCAGGCCAGCTTGGGATCCAGGCGACCGCAGTAGGGCTCCAGAGTCGCGCCTTCCATCCCCTTGCCGTCTTCCAGCTCGCGAGCGTAGAGGGCCATCGCGACGTAGAGCGGCTTCCCCTCCATCGAAAATCCGGCCAGTTCGACCAGGTGCGGATTCTGGGGGAGCTGGCTCAGCCGAGAAAGGCTGTAACCCATCACCTTGCGATTGATCGCGAGGCGCTTGAGGACCTTGATGGCCACTTCCCGCCCGTCCATGGTGGCGCGGAAGACCTGACCGGTCGCCCCCTCGCCAAGAAAGCGGTCGAGCGAGCAGTTTGGAATCTGCGGAAACTTGAGGCCTGGAGAGGACGCCATGCGCTACAAGAAAAGATGAGGCTGCGCAGGAGAGAAGACCCGGCGTTGGAAAAGAACGAGAGACCGCACGACGAAAGTTTAACTTTTTAAAAATTTAGCTTCCCGCGACCGTCTCTGTCAAACGGCGGATCCTCCGGCCAGTGCTTGTTTCGCAAAGCTTAAACGCGCACGAAGGGATTGGAGCGTTTTTCCACGCCGATACGGGTGGGTTCCCCGTGGCCCGGGAGCACTTCCAGTGCGTCGTCCAGGGTGAAGAGGTGGCGCCGAATGCCCTCGCGGAGCCGCGGGCCATCACCACCGGGCAAATCATCGCGCCCGATGCTGCCCTTCATGAGGACGTCACCGACGAAGATCACCGATTCTCCTCGCGAGAGAAAAGCGACGCTGTCCGGGGAATGACCGGGAATCTCCAGAACATCGAAGGTCATCCCTGCCACTTCAAAGGCCTCTTGAGCAGACACGTGGTGATCCACCTCGTAGGGCTCGATCTTCATCGCGGGGCTCCAGGATTCCACCAAGACTTCCAGCGTGAGTTCGGGAGCGGGATCCGCGAAGGCGTAGATCGGACAGCCATACCGACGTTGGATCGCCGCGGCGTCCAGGACGTGGTCGAAATGCGCGTGGGTGAGAAGCAGGGCCACTGGCTTCCGGCCGTTTTCCTCGAGCCAGTGGGCCATTCCCGCGGGGGCGTCCACCACGAAACACCGGGCGTCTTTTTCACAGGCGTAGCCGTTGGTTGCGGCCAGGCCGCCGGTGTAGGTGGCAATCTCCAGCATTCGAAATCTTCTTGGAAGGGATGGACTTTTTCTTCCAACTGGAGGATGATCCGCCGAAGTAGCAAGCACGAAAAAACTTCCTTTCCCCTTTCCGTATGAAGACCCCTTGGAAACCCACGCTCTACCTGACGGCGCTGAGCATTCTGACCCTTTCGCTTCCCCCGGCCAGCCAGGCAGAGGCCGACTTCGGCGACGTCGCCATGCGGGTGGCCTACATGCTGCGAAACCGGCATTACACCCGGACAAATTTCGACGATGCGATGTCGAAGCGAGTCTTCGAGAACTACCTCGAATTCCTGGACTACAACCGGATGTATTTCACCCAGGAGGACATCGACGAGTTTACGGAGAAATACGAGACCAAGCTAGACGAGAGCGTTTTCTCCGAGAGCATCGAGCCGGCCCGCGAAATGTATGAGCGCCGGCTCAAGTGGGTCGAGGAACGGGTGGCCAAGATCGAGCGGGAACTCTCCGAGGGCGAGTTCACTTTCGACTCGGAGCGGAGAGTCATTCAAAGTCGCAAGGAGGCCGATTGGCCAAAAGACGAGGCGGCCGCCGACCAGCTCTGGCATGATATTTTGGAAGCCGAACTGCTGCAGGAACAGCTAAGAATTGAGGGCATTCAGAAGCGGGCCGAAGAGGACGCCAAGAAGAAGGAGCGCGGAAAACGTGACGAGGATGAAAAGGCGCCGGAGGCGAACTCGCCCGAAGACTCCAAGCCAGAAGGCGAGTCCCAGGCCAAGTCCGAAGAAGAGCCCCCCGCCGCAGAGGACGAGGAGACGCCCGAGCAAAAGATCCTCAAGCGCTACACGCGCTACCTGGAGAGCCTCCGCCAGGAGGACGAAGAGGACATCGCCAACCTCTTCCTCACCGCGCTGGCGACCGCCTACGACCCCCACTCAGAGTATTTCTCGCAGTCGGAACTGGACAGCTTTCAAACCAACATGCGCAAGCGGCTGGAGGGCATCGGCGCCCTCTTGAGCATGCGCGACAACCGGGTGGCCGAAATCCAGGGCATCGTCGTGGGAGGGCCCGCCGACAAGTCGGGCAACATGCACGTGGGCGACCGCATCGTCGCGGTGGGTCAAGGTGACGACGGGGAACTCGTCGACATCACCTACATGAAGCTGCAAAAGGTTGTGGACATGATTCGGGGCGAGGTGGGCAGTAAAGTCCGCTTGAAGATTATCCCCGCCAGCGCGGATGATGAATCCCTCACCGAAGTCATCGAAATCATCCGTGACGAAGTGAAACTCAAGGACAAGCTGGCCACCGCTGAGTTGATCCGCATGAAAGGCGAAAACGGCGGCGACCGGAACATCGGATGGATCCACCTCCCCTCTTTCTATGCAGACATGGAAGGGGGCTCGACCAGCATGACCAAGGACGTCATTCGCCTGCTGGGGCGCCTGCAGAAGGAGGGCATCGAGGGCTTGATCGTGGACGTCCGGGGGAATGGCGGCGGCTCGCTGGAGGAGGCGATCCGGATGACTGGTCTCTTCGTCCCCAGAGGACCCATTGTTCAGTCCAAGGACTACAAAGAGGAAATGGAACCGCGTTATTCTCGGCGTCCGGAGCCGATCTACAACGGCCCGCTGGTGATCCTCCAGGATCGTATCAGCGCCTCCGCGAGCGAGATCCTGTCCGCCGCGCTGCAGGATTACAACCGAGCCCTCATCGTGGGCGGGAACAGCTTTGGCAAGGGCACCGTGCAAACGATCTACCCGGTCTCCAAGCAACTTCCGTTCTTTGCCGACAAGGATCGCGCGGGCGCCGTCAAGGTGACCATCCAGAAGTTCTATCGAATCTCCGGCGGATCGACCCAGGAAAAGGGCGTCGCTCCCGATGTGGCGCTCCCCTCGATTTACGATGTCCTGGAGCGGGGAGAGGGTTCGCTCAAATACCCACTGGAGTGGGACGAAGTGGAAAAACTTCGTTACGAAGACTGGCGGAAACACCCCTTCCCCGTCTCCGAGCTGGAACGCCGTTCTCAAGAGCGCGTGGCTCAGGACATCGATTTTCAGATTCTCAGCGAGGACATGAAACGGCTGCAGAAGCAGCTGGAAGAAAACTCCATCTCGCTCAATCCCGATTTCCGTCGTGAGGAAAACGAGAAGACGCGGCAGCGGACCAAGGAGCGCAATGAAAGACGGCGCAAGGAGTATGCCACGATCGAAGCCGAGCAGGGCAACTCGATCGAGGTCTACAAACTGACCCTGGACAACGTGGACGCGGAGGGCCTCACCTTGGCTTCTGATTTCACCGAAGAAGAAAACACCGGCTTCCGCATGGGAGAGAACGAGGCAGACGACTCGAACGAGGACACGCCGGACTATCCCTTTGACATGGACGCCATGAAGCGGGAGACCCTGCACGTGATGAACGATTTCATCACGCTTCTGAAGGCTCCTCAGACGGCCAGTGTCGATTCGCCCAAAGGGAACGAAGCCGAGAAGAACTGAAGACCCGCGATTCCCCTCGGCTCCGGCAACCACGCCCCTCTTGACCGTGAACGTTCTTCGCCGCTCCGCCGACCGATGGACGTTCTTCTGCAACAACTTTCCCTTCCCGACCTCTGGCAACAAGAGGCCGTGCGCGCCCTGCGCAACGGGGAGAATGTGATCGTCGACGCCCCCACGGGCGCAGGGAAAACACGCGTTTTCGAGCTCTTCGTCGCCGACTCCAAACCGGTGCCCAAGAACGGGCAGGCAGTCTACACCGTCCCCACCCGAGCCCTGGCCAACGACAAGTGGGCCGAATGGAAGGAGAAGGGCTGGAAAACGTGGGCATCGCCACGGGTGACCTGGCGGTAAACACCGAAGCCCCGGTCGTCGTCGCCACTCTGGAAACCCAGCGCGAACGTTTCCTCAATGGCCGTGGGCCGGCCCTGCTCGTGGTGGACGAATACCAGATGATCGCCAATGATCAACGTGGCCTGCACTACGAACTGATCCTCACACTCGCGCCACCCGCCACGCAACTTCTTCTCCTCAGCGGAAGCGTCGGCAATCCCAAGCGCATCGCCGAATGGCTGCGAAGCCATGGACGCAAAGTTCGCTTGGTGACCACCCGCGTACGTCCAGTGCCGCTCGACGACCTCCACGTTCTCGGGCTTCCTCACCAAGCACCCAAATCGCTCAAGGGATTTTGGCCCCGCCTGGCGGCCGAAACCCTCCTCGCCGACATGGCCCCACTGCTCATTTTCGTGCCTCACCGGAAGAGCGCCGAACACGTGGCCCGGCAAATCGCCGACGACCTTCCGGCTCACGATCCCCTTTCATTGAGCGCGTCCCAACAGCAGCTCGCCGGGAAAGACCTGCAAAAGATGCTTCCCAAACGCGTTTGTTTTCACCATAGCGGTCTCCGCTACGAAGTCCGAGCCGGCCTTCTCGAACCCCTCGCTCGCGCCGGACAGCTTCGGGTCATCGTGGCCACCATGGGCCTGGCCGCCGGCATCAATTTTTCCGTGCACTCGGTTTTTGTCGCGGAGGCCAGCTACCACGACGGCCCCTTCATCCATCCGCTTCAGCCGGACGAACTTTTGCAGATGTTCGGAAGGGCGAGCAGGCGGGGCAAGGACAGCGCGGGATTTGTCATCCATGGCGACAAGAATCCACGTCTCGCGGATGCACGTCTGCGGGCCTTGAAACGAGCCAACGAAATCGATTGGCTCACGCTGCTGCGCGTCATGCACCTGGCCGCAGAGCGCGATGAAACGCCTTTCGCCGCCGCCGCCGAATTCTGTCAGCGGCTCTTCAGTGAACAGCCGATTCTCCTCGGAATCGAATCCGCCCGAAACGCGACCCGGCGCGAAGTGCGAAGGAAAAAGAGCAGTCCCTCTCTCAAACCCTCTGCCGGAGCAGGCGCCGGAAGGCACGATTTCGGCCTCGGAACCACACGGCGCGAAGTGCTCAACGTCCAGGGTCAGTGGGAGCCGTTCGATCGCCATCGGCTCGGTCAGCCGCCATTGAAAGAGGCGATGGTGCGGCATGAGGATTGCTAGCTGGCCGCTCGCCAGCAATTCGCCATCATCGCTTCGCGAACGCGCTTGGGCCAGGTCAAACGGCGAGAGGATGACCATGGTGCCTACCTGGTCAAGGAAGTGGTTCTCGCCACCCGGAGCGACAATCGCCAACCCTGGCGAATCACCAAGAGCGTGGCCAAACAACTGCCCAAACCCTTTCCCAAAACCTTTCGCGATCCCAATGGGCACACTCGCTCCCGCCTCTGCGATCTCTTGGCCGAAATCGTCGATGGCGGCACCGTCGGCTGCGCTCGGCGCGAGGCAGATCGTTTGTTAGCCGACGTGGATTACCGCGAAGTCCCAGTTGACGCCTTTGGGATCGATCCGGCGCCTGGCTCATCGCCCCTCCCATGCGCACCACACAGGTCCGGCAGGAAACCAACGTCATTCCAGCGGCCGCCTCGGCGTCCCGGGAACCGGCTCGCGACAGCCCGGTGCATGCCTGGCGTTCCCTCGGCTTGATCGATGCCGAGGGAATCCCCACGCAACGCGGCATCATTTTCAGTTTCTTCTATCATGGCGAAGGCCTGGCGGTCGCCGCCGCCCTGGAGAACGTGCATTATCCCATCGACGACCTTGTCTGGCACCTCGCCAATCTCCGCGCGGGTCACCGCTTTCGGGGCATCGACGACGAGGATGGCGAGCGGCTCGCCGTCGTCTGCCGTCAAACCTACGGTTCGGTCAGCCACTCGGGTTATCTCAATCGGTGTCCTGGAGCAATTCGGCAGCGGCGCCGCTGGCGCGGTCCGATCCCTCCTTGAATCGGGACGAACGATTTCCCGGGCCGAGGCGGATCTGGGCCGGGGAGACGTGGAACGGATACTTCACGAGTGGATGAGCCTCCTTCGCCAGATCAGCCACGCGCCCGCCCATGCCTGGGATCGTTGGTGCGCCCTGCAAACTTCCGCGGCGGAGCGCCTCACCATCGCCGCCTCCAGGATCCAGTCCTTCGCCGCCGTGGAGTCGACTCTCTCCGCTTCACAAAGGCAGGCCTTTACCCGGCATCGCCTCCGCTATGCCGATCTCCGTCGCTGAGGGGATCGTTTTCCGGCCAATCGCTGCCCACCAGCCTGAGTTCGCCACCGCCAACGCGGCGGGCCTTGAGCACGTCATAATGTTCCAGAGACAAGGCCGGCATGGTCAAGGCGTCCCGGCTCTTGAGCGCCGAATAAAAGACGGTGATGCGCCCGCCATTGGGAAGCTGTCCCATGACACATACCTCGTCTTTGACGCCCAGGGCCGAATGAGGACAGAGCGTTGCCAGTTCAACGCACATGCCATGATCCGAAGCGAGTTGTCTCTGGTGAAACCAACCTAACAAACAAAGGGCAACCTCCCTTTCCACTCGGTCCACCTTGTCGAGGTCCGGAAGATCCAGACCGACTGTCTCCATCTGTCGTAGCCACCCGGAGACGAAGTCGCCGATGTCCCGGGCCAGCGGGATCCGCAACGGGAGGATGCCGTCGATCCGAGTCGTCATCGGCCAATCCGAGATCTTGTTCAGCACCAGGGGAAAGCGACGTCCCGTCGAATCAGCGGCTTCACGGGCGAGCAACTCGCCGACGACACGCAGCAAAGCCTTGAGAGGCAAATCGAAACGCGTGGCTACCAGGAGATCGAAAAAGTCCGTCTCTTGAAAGGACGCAGAGAGGATCGATTGCCAACACGCCTTGAGTTGGGCGCGGGACCAAGAAGGGGGTGGCGACGGCATGGGGCGGACTCGGAAAGTTAGTTATATTCCGTGTCTTCGCATTTTTCCACTTCGCGATTGATAGCGATCGAAACCCCACGCGTGAGGGAGGCTGCCATCATTGAGCGGCCAGCAGCGGCGGACCCCGAAAGAGGAGGCGAGCGGCCTAATCCCCGCGACCGTTCAGGACCTTGTAGCCCATCACGGCGATGGCGATCAGACCGATGGCGAGGCCCACGCCCCAATTGAACTCGGCGAGAAAAGAGAGCGAGGCCGTCACCGCCACGAGAAGCAAAGCGAACAGTGAGGGCCAGAACGAACTGAGGGCCGTACAATGCACCAGTTGGACGGCAAAGGTGACGCCCAAGGCACCGAACATGAGCCCCAGAAACCAGCGAGTGACCGATTGCCACTGCGCCACCTGATCCCCCATTCCCTGCCCGGTCATCACCGCCACCAGCAACAGCAGAACGGAGGCGGCGCCGAAGACGGCCCAGGTCTTGACGAGGCTTGGTTTCGGAGGAGCGGCCATGCCTCAACTTAAGGCTGGTTCAAAATAATTTTAAACAATATAAACAATTTCCATAATTAGTCACTATCGGTCAAGATCGTCGAGTGGCCCTTCCAGCACGCACTCGCGAGCCGCTTCCCATCGGTAGGCTCTCCGTTTCCAGTAGATCGAGCCATCCACCAGCTGTTCAGGCCGATGCTGAGCATCAGGAGAAGAGCCAGAGGATGCAAAAACAAAAAGAGGCTGAGCCACGAGGTGTGGAAGCGGAGCGTCAGGATCAGTCGAATCAAGAAAACCGTCTCCACCTGCAGGACCACTAGCCAAGGGTATTCCCGAGCCAAGAGGAAGAAGAAGGGCATGACCCCTATCGCCGCGAGGAGAGCGCCGGCCCCGACGAAATCGACCCAACGTGTCTCGAACACCGGTCTGAGATTCTTGCTGAATCCGTCCCACACCTCGGAAAACCCGCGATACATCCGGCACTCCACGATGTCATGACCGTCGGCGTTGAACAGTCTCCAGCCCTGCGGTAGGCGTTTGAGCACCTCCCGCGCCAAGGCGACGTCCTCCACTAAACGGTCCTTCACACAGGCGTGCCCCCCAAGATGCTCGTAAACTTCCCGGGAAAACAAAAGGTACTGCCCATTGGCCACGCCCGCTCGCTCCCAAAAACGCTTCGGCATCCAGGAAAATCGCCGTGGCATCGTCCGGGCTAACTGAACCCACCAAAATGGCAGGAAAGAGAAGGCCATCAAATAGACGACGGGGACCACCAGCTTCTCGAACGCTGTCAGAGTAATTTGGTGGGGCCAGATCGAGAGCAAATGAGTTTTCCGACGCATGGCCAACGCCACCGCGCTCTCCACGCTGCTCGGATGATGGACCGTGTCCGCGTCGATGAATATCAGGTATTTCCCAGAAGCAAGCTTCCCCAGCTGGTAACAAGCCCATGACTTACCGGTCCAACCCGAAGGCAAGGGTTTCCCCTTAACTAACCGGAAACGAGCGTCCTCCATCTCGGCAAATCCCATCTCCTTCACCACGTCGACCGTGCCGTCTTCCGAGCAGTCGTCCAAGACGACGATCTCGAGATTGGCGTAGCGCTGATTCTTCAGAGACTCCAGGCAATGTTCGATCTGGTGAGCCCATTGCGGGCCGGCACGAGGATCGAAACCTTGGGAAGTGCTTCCGTGTGAACTGGCTTGGTGCGGTGCCGTTTCACCGCAGGAAAGCACACCACGTTCAGCATGACATTGAGCAGCATGAGCGCGAGGATGGTGAGGACGACGCAGTCGTAGACACCCAGCCCGCCGGCCGCATGAAGCTCGAGGAATCCGAGATGAGGGTTTCGTGCGTCGAGGTTGCTCCAGATATCCATCTCTCCCCTTGTTAGAAAACAGGGCCTCACCATGCAAGCGCTCGTTGCCTCGTCAATCTTCACAGGCACTCTGGTCGCATTGTTTCTCATTTCGCGGATCTCACATCATTCTTGCCAGATCCGCTCCCCTTCCTAAGGATGCCACCCCTGTCCATGGAACCGTTCTTCACCAACGACGCCAGAGAAATGACCGGAAGTTGTGGATGAGGGCGGTCGGAACACCATTCGAAGTTCGATCATGGGTTAGGCAGCGGTTTGCTGCTCGATGCCGTCCACGAAGATGATTCCTTGCACGACTTTCTCGCGAGTGAGAAGTTCTGTAACTGGATCATCATGCGGCGAAGCGTGAACCTTCGGAGCGAGTGAAGTCTATTTTATCAAGGATGAATTTTCGGAACGCTGAACCTTTTCCGCCGTGGTGCAAAAATCCAGGCAGCGTGTTTTTCAAGGCGGCTGAGACAATCATTTCCGAAGGCAGCACGTCTGGGCGGATGGTTCGGATCCAGGTTCCAAAGTGTTTCCAGACCAGACCGTCACATGTCATGGCAAGGTACTGTAACATGCCCTGAGCGATCATGCCGGTCTGCACAAACACATGATATGCGTGCATCTTTCTCTGCACCTGTCTGCGATATTTCTCGGTAGTCCGGTGGAGGTATTGGTTACCATTGCGACGCTTGAGCGGTCGCATAGCGGCCATCCAGAAATGGTATCCGAATGAGCCGACCGAATGCACCGCTTGCTTGAAAGCGACTTCGATCTTGAAACGCAAACTGTAGAGCAAGATGATCTCCTGAGCTTCCATGGTGAGGTCGGTAGACAAGAGGATGATCCGCCCTCTCGTGGGATGATCGACGAGAATGAAGCGGACCATCGCCCCGGCGGGCTTCCACAACAGATCCACCGACTTGAACCGGACAGAGATGTTTCTCTCCCCATATACGGGACTGGGAACGGAACTGAAGCCGCCCGTTCCAAAGACATTCTGGAGCTTCACCGCAGCGCCATACTTTTTCGGTCGTCCGCGTTTGCGTTTGCGTGGCACTGCCGCAGGCCGAAAGCCGGTTGTCGTGCGTCGAACCCTCGTGACCAGCACACCGGAACGCCCCTTGGTGCTCCGGATCACCTTTCCGTTGGCGTAGTAGGCGTCGGCCAGCAAGACGAACTCCTGACCTCTACAGACGGATGCGAGCATCTCGTTGGCCTTGTCGATCAAGGTTCTCCTGTCGCGGTTTGAAGTGACGATACCTTCGTGAATGCGTGCACAGACCGGAACGCAGAAGAAGTATCCGCCAACCTGACAGAGCACGCCGAAGGCCTGAAAGGAATGGCTCATGATGAAGTGAGGCTTGGAATTGGACTCGGACTGTTGATGCAGATACTTCACCGCAGGCATCTTGCGGCCCTCCTTGGACTTCCTTGATGCCGTCGAGAACCAGGACGGGGCGACAACCGATCTTGTAGACAGGGAAGTGCTTGATCACGATGGCGAACCAAAGTTCTGCAAGCCGGTCCGTCTTCACGGCATTGCTGTGGAAGAAATGGAGTAAGTGCTCATAGAAGTGTTCTGATAAACCGAGAGCGCGGACGAAACTGGAAACCCCGAGGAGGTCATTGCGCACGGAGAAAGCGGCCAAGACGAGCAGAAACCAGAGAAAGGTGCGGGCTCTCGAGAAAGCGGGTCGCAGAAGACAGACGATATTCCACCAAGAAATCCAGAGATCCATAACAAATGATTTGATTTTCCTAGACATTCGCATATATAAGGTAATGACCATGAAAAAGATCAGATCACTGAAAAAAGAGTCCAGAAACTTGCGGCAAAGTTAGCTGCAATCGGGCCAATGCGGCCTGGGAGCATCAGCAAGCAATACCGAGATCGACAACGCCAGCGCGGCGTGTATTACCAACTGAGCTACACGCATGAGATGAGGAGCCGGACTGAACACGTCTGGCCAGATCACGTGAAGGGACTACGAAAAGAAACAGAGGAGTGCAAGAAATTCAAGAAACTGACCACCGAACTGATCGATCTGAGCATTGAACTATCCAAGGCGAAGATCGCTCTATTACGCAGTCAGACAGACACGCCAGGCAAAGAGAAACCGGTCTGAGAACTTCCCACTCACGAGGACTTTGTCAAGTTGACGATATCCGTTCAGTCGACGCCAGCCTTTCTCGGCTTCCAGGCCGAGCTTGTAGACCATTGAAAGGGTTGCTTTCCTCGATCCGCACCCTTTGGTTTGTCGAGTCCGATGGCGGACCGTGGCAAACGTCGACTCAATCGGGTTTGTCGTCCGGATGTGTCTCCAGTGCTCGGCTAGAAAATCGTAGAACGTTAGTAGAGTTTCCTTGTCTTTCTTCAGGCAGGCGCACGCTTTCGGATACTTGGCTTCGTAGAGCGTGAAGAACTCGTCATAGGCCTCCAAGGCGGCCTTCTTTGTTTCCGCCATGTAGATTTCATGGATGCGTTCCTTGGCAAGGGGCTGCGCTTTCTTCGGCAGCTTGTCGAGGATGTTGGCTGTCTTGTGCACCCAACATCGTTGCTGTTTGCTTGTCGGATATTCCTCTTCCAAGGCGCTCCAGAACCCGAGAGCTCCATCGGCGATACTCAGTTTCGGAGGGATTTTCAATCCTCGTTTCTTGAGGTCTCTGAGCACATTTTTCCAGGACAGTTTGCTCTCTCGTTCTCCATCGCTGATGGTTACCAATTCCTTGGTTCCATCGGGTAAGGAGCCGACGATTACGAGAACACATGGGCGGTCGTCATTGAGCCTGACATGGAAGTAGATCCCGTCGGCCCAGAGATAGACGTATTCCTTGTCGCTGAGGTCACGCTTGCTCCATTGCTCGCGTTCTTTCTCCCATTGCTCTTCCTCGTCGAACGATGTTGGCTGCAGAAAGACCCGATGCGTTCTCACCGAGGATCGGCTCTAAGGCTCGACTCATCTCGGAGGTTGAGATTCCTCGCAGGTAGAGTGCCGGGATGAGGTTGTCCAGTGAAGCGACTCGGCGTAGGTACGGCGGAAGGATGGCGCTGGTGAACCGCTGGCCTGATCGGCGATCATTGATCCTGGGCTGCCGAACAGAAACGTTTCCTATTCCAGTCTGAAGTTGTCGCTTCAGGAAGATGGCCGTTGCGAACGACTTGGCGATGACCCTGGTCATCACGCTGATGTTGATGGGCTTGAATGTAGTCGGAGACTTCGTTGTCGATGGCGGCCTGAAGAAGCACTTGGGCTCCTTGTCGCAGGGTGGCCTCAAGGGCGTTCTGGCAGACGGTGCTTGCTCCTTCCTGGCCGAGGATAGATGCGGATTCGGTGGGGTGGTTGGTGGTTTTCATTGGAGTTCAGTTGTTTTGGTAAATGGTTGAACTCTTCATGATGCCCCGACCGCCCTCATCCACAACTTCCGGTCATTTCTCACGACGCCATCGTCCTCGGCCTGCTCCTGGGCATCCTCGCCTTTGTCTTCGTAACCTCCGCCAGTCCCGATCCGCGCTGGCGGCGTTTCTACCGCTTTTTTCCTCCGCTCCTGCTCTGCTATTTCCTGCCCGCCCTCTGCCATCATCCGCTCGGCTTGATCAGTAGCGACCACTCCCAGCTCTATTGGGTTGCCTCGCGCTACTTTCTGCCCACCAGCCTGATCCTTCTGTGCCTGAGCATCGATCTCAAGGGCATCCTCCGCCTGGGGCCCAAGGCCTTGATCATGTTCTTCACCGCCACTCTGGGCATCATCGCCGACGGCCCCATCGCTCTCTTGCTGGTCATCCACGTTTTCCCCTCGCTCCTCTCCGTGGAAACCGATCAGCTGTGGAAAGCCTTCTCCACGGTGGCCGGGAGCTGGATCGGCGGCGGTGCCAATCAAGCCGCCATGAAAGAGATCTTTCAGGTCGGCGACGACCTGTTCGCCAGCATGGTGGTCATCGATGTCGTCGTGGCCAATCTCTGGTTAGGCTTTCTGCTATACGGTGCCAGCATCACTCAAAAAATCGACCGCTGGCTAGATGGCGACACCACGGCCATCGAGGATCTCCGGGAACGGGTCGCCTCCTATCGCGCCCAGGTAGCCCGAATACCCGATCTCCCGAGTCTCCCGAGTCTCCCGAGTCTCACGACGCTCTTGGCCGTCGCCTTCGGAGGGGTTACCCTGGCCCACTGGGGTGCCGATACGATCGTTCCGTGGATGGAGTCGTACGTCACGCTCCTCGCGCGGTGGCGTCTGCACGCCCTCGCCTCACCGTTTTTTTGGATGATCCTCATCGCCACCACCGTCGGCGTGCTGCTTTCCCTGACGAAGGCTCGCCGCTTGGAGGGAGCCGGCGCCTCGACCTGTGGGAGCCTTTTTCTCTACCTGCTAGTGGCCACGATCGGCATGAAAATGAACTTGGCCGAAATCGGTCAACATTTGGGTCTCTTCGCCGTGGGCCTCCTCTGGATGTCCATCCACGTCCTGCTTCTCCTGATCGTGGCCAAGCTCATTCGCGCGCCCTTCTTCTTTGTCGCCGTCGGCAGCCAGGCCAATGTCGGCGGTGGCCTCCGCCTTCCACCCCGCACTCGCGCCGGTCGGGGTCCTCATGGCCGTCCTCGGTTATGCCCTGGGCACCTACGGCGCCCTTTTTTGCGCCTACCTCATGCAATTCGTGAGCGCAGGGGGCTGACGACGCTACCTTGTCACGGCGCTTGAAGAATGACGGCGTTCGAGGTCTGGGACGGCAGTATTCCCGCGCTGCCGTGATCCTTTTGATGAGGGCTGCCGAGCCACGAACACCAACCGGAAGAATCACGGCGCGGCCGGGGAGAGGCTGTCTCAAAACCCGGGTTTTCGTGTGACGGCCGGACGAGTGCAATATGATTGCTCTACTCCGTGGAGTTTTTCGAAAAAGTCGTTGGCGCCGCTGCGAGCGTGGGTATTGGTTTCGGTGTGACTCACATTGACGCTGATTTCGATCAACTTCACATCTTACCTCCCAGCATCGAGGACTGGGTCGGCCCGACTCACCCGGCGCGATTCATTCGTTGCTTTGTCGAATCCCTCGATTTGATGGATCTCGGCATTGAAGTGCGGGACTTCGGGACCGCTGGCCGTCCACCCTTCGCCCCGGCCCTGCTTCTGCGACTCTGGCTCTACGGCTATTTCAAGAAGATCCGCAGCTCGCGTAAGTTGGAGGAGGCATGCCGAAACGACTTGGGCTTTATCTGGCTATGCGGCAATCAGGTGCCCGACCACAACACGCTCTGGCGGTTTTGGAGTCAACATCAGAAAGCTATTCGCAACCTGTTCAAGCAAAGCGTGACGACAAGCTGCGAGATGGGGCTCGTAGGGCTGACCTTACAAGCAGTCGACGGAACAAAGATTCAGGCGGCCGCCATGCCGGGAAGAAGTACGACAAGGAGGACCTCGTGAGTGAGAAGTTCTGTAACTGGATCATCATGCGGCGAAGCGTGAACCTTCGGAGCGAGTGAAGTCTATTTTATCAAGGATGAATTTTCGGAACGCTGAACCTTTTCCGCCGTGGTGCAAAAATCCAGGCAGCGTGTTTTTCAAGGCGGCTGAGACAATCATTTCCGAAGGCAGCACATCTGGGCGGATGGTTCGGATCCAGGTTCCAAGGTGTTTCCAGACCAGACCGTCACATGTCATGGCAAGGTACTGTAACATGCCCTGAGCGATCATGCCGGTCTGCACAAACACATGATATGCGTGCATCTTTCTCTGCACCTGTCTGCGATATTTCTCGGTAGTCCGGTGGAGGTATTGGTTACCATTGCGACGCTTGAGCGGTCGCATAGCGGCCATCCAGAAATGGTATCCGAATGAGCCGACCGAATGCACCGCTTGCTCGAAAGCGACTTCGATCTTGAAACGCAAACTGTAGAGCAAGATGATCTCCTGAGCTTCCATGGTGAGGTCGGTAGACAAGAGGATGATCCGCCCTCTCGTGGGATGATCGACGAGAACGAAGCGGACCATCGCCCCGGCGGGCTTCCACAACAGATCCACCGACTTGAACCGGACAGAGATGTTTCTCTCCCCATATACGCAGCGATTCCGTAAGACGGCGTCGGAAAGAGTCGTAATGGCCTGAATTGGTGGGTGTTGAGCGTGTTGAAGCTGGCGCTAAGAGGGCGAACAGTTTCGTGTGGCGGTTCTCGGGCGAATTTCGGAGGGCTCGAGCCGCGAAATGGATCCCCCTGTCGGCAATAGGCAACAGGAAGCCAGACCGCTCCGATGGCGGACGTGAACCCAAGGTTACCGAGAGCGCAGGGCGGGCGTTCCTCAGCCCGGAGCCGGTGGCGGCCACCATCGATCCTCTCGCATGGAGGCGGCGATTTGACGGGCAAAATAGATGGCCGTGTGTCCACGGCGTATCTCTGGCTTCAAGTTGCGCTTGTGGAAGCAGTGGAACACGGCGTGGGCCATGAACATGATCAGCCACAGAACGAGAATGGAATTGGGATGATGATGATAGCAATGACCGGAATGCCAGCGGGAGCAGAGTTCGTTAAAGCCTTCGTTTTCGACCTTCCAACGGTCGTGCCCGAAATGGAAGATGGTCTTGGCATCGGCCATTGAGCGGGGTATGGTCGTCGCCCACCACCGGTGGCTATCGATGGGAGTCTCGACCCAATCCCCAGCGACGCGCTCGCGACGGATGCCAGTCTCATGGGAATGAACAACGCGAAGAGGAGTGTGAATGGATTCAGTGCAGAAGCCCTCAGCCTCTTGTAAACGAACGTGCCGCGCGGGCTTGCCCGGTGCAGCCGGAGTCTCAAATGATTCTGGCTCTTGCTCCTCAAGGGGCAGGAGCGTGCGGGCTTCGGACAATAGCTCAGGCTGATTATCCTTGAGTACGGCAACAAGGTATTTGCCGTGGTCTTCAAGAAGATTGATCACGGAGGGACGCAGGTAGAGCGCATCGGCAGTGAGCACGTCAAAGCAGCGTGGGTGGTCCTTAAGGACGCGAGTTATCAGCCGTATAGCCGCAGCGACTTCGTCGTCTCCAGGATCTCCGTCTTCACCAGGCTCAAGCATTTCCACGTCGAGAAGCAATTGAAAATCCTCACAGATAATCTGAAACGCGACCAAGCGGTGGTAGAACTGTGTTTTGACCTCGTCTCCGACGGCGATCCGGCGTTGGAGACACTTTGGACAACAACGTTTGTAGCTACAGTGAGTTTCGTGACCATCGACGGCGGCAAGCATCCAACCGCGCTGTGGGGCAAGGATTTTGTTGCGTTTGAGGCAGAAGTAAATGTATCCGAGACACCCTCGCACACTGTCAGGCTCGATGCGCTCGGAGACATACGCCAGTTCGTCGGCGCTGGGCAAACGGTGATTACCGAGCCAACGGGTCCAGCTGCTCTTGTTCCGGTGTTGCTCGAGTTCGTTGAAGCTTGGTAACCGGCAGCAGAACATGGCGAAGAATGCTGCCGGGAAAACTCGAGTGGGAATCTGTGGTTTGGGACGAGAGTCACGCACCCGCAGCCTCCACTGTTGGCGGAGGCTGAAAATCTTGTCCGAGTAAGTTAGTAGTCGCGTGAGAATGGTCGCTTCTTTTTTGGTGGAGAATTGCGCCCGGACTTGGCTTTGCCGGCTGATTTCTTACCGGTCTTGCCCTTCTTCTTGGCGGAGCTACTCGCCGCTCTGGCCTTGGTTTTTGCCTCCTCGAGTCGGAGGCGCCCCTGCTCGTCGAGGGCTTCCAGCAGAGCATTCGCCTTCTGGAAATCATCGATCCAGCGTCTCGCCTGAGCTTCCAACGGTCTGGGGACGTGCAGCATGGTGGTCTTGCCCTTGCGAGTCTGACCGATGGCCAAGGAGCGATGGCGCAAGGAGTCGTCGGAAGCGCAACGGCAAGTGGGCTTGCCGCATTTACGAGAGAGTTCGATGGGCGAGCCGTGAAGGAAGCCTTCGGCCTGGTCGAGGAGCTGGCGGAGGCGGCTGCGAATCTGGCGTTCGGTGGGGGGCAGGGAGTTTCTGCTTGGCATGAAGGTCGGCTCGTTCGGCGCACTGTAATATAAGACTATTACAGAAACAAGCTTAAAAAAGATGAAATAACGAATGCGAATTTGCCATGGGGTCAAAAATGGGCGCTGCCGATCCGAATTACCCAAAAATACAGGGCTTGAGCCGCCTCAGCCGCCTATCTTACGGAATCGCTGCCATATACGGGACTGGGAACTGAACTGGAGCCGCCCGTTCCAAAGACATTCTGGAGCTTCACCGCAGCGCCATACTTTTTCGGTCGTCCGCGTTTGCGTGGCACTGCCGCAGGCCGAAAGCCGGTTGTCGTGCGTCGAACCCTCGTGACCAGCACACCGGAACGCCCCTTGGTGCTTCGGATCAC
>CBDBEZ010000116.1:0-3976 GCA_965204485.1 Verrucomicrobiales bacterium | reverse complement strand
GCTACGATCGGGCCTTGAGCACTGAGGACCCTTCGCTGGCCCACTGCACCGCCTGCGACACCCGGGTGGACGTTTCGGGTCATGCCCCCTTTTCACCGGTTGCCTGCCCCTCCTGCGGGAATGAGCTCCGGGTGCGCCAAATCTTCCGACACTACGAGGTGGGAGCCGAGATCGATCGCGGAGGCACCAGCCGAGTCTTCCGGGCTCACGATCCCGCCCTGGACCGTCCCGTGGCCCTGAAAGTGCTTCTCGAGCGCTTTCATCACGATGAGGAGCGCATGCGTCAGTTCGAGAAAGAGGCGCAAATCACCGCCAGTTTCACCCATCCCAACGTCGTCAAGGTGTACACGGTGGGACGCGAGGGGGAGCATTTCGTCATCGTGATGGAACTGGTCGAGCACGGCAGTCTGGACGAATGGATCGGCTGGCACGGCTCGGTATCCGAGAGCCAGGCGCTGACCTGGACCCTGGAGACGGCTCACGGACTCCAGGCGGCTTACCGGAACGGGCTCCTTCACCGCGACGTCAAACCGGGCAACATCCTCCTCGCCAAGGACCGCTCGGCCAAGCTGGTCGACTTTGGCCTGGCCCTCATGTTTCGGCGCGAAGTGGACGGATCGGAAGACATCTGGGCCACACCCTACTACGTGCCTCCGGAGAAACTTCTGGGCCAGAGCGAGGATCACCGGAGTGACATTTACAGTCTCGGGGCCACGCTCTATCATCTTCTCGTCGGCCGGCCCTCGTTCGAGGTCGTGAGCGGATCCTACGAGGAACTGCGAATCGCTAAATCCAAGCCGATCCGCATCGCGGAAGTGGCTCCGCAACTCAGCCCCGCCACCGCGCAGCTCGTGGACCGCATGATGTCGCCGACGCCGCAATCACGGCCGTCCACCTACGAGGAACTGATCGGCACGCTCAAGGAGATTCGGCCCGGCGGCGGCCTTTCCCGTTCTTCGTCTCTACGGTCTTCGTCTCTACGGTCGTCCAAGGGCTCTGCGGCCCGGCAGTTCCTCGCCAAGCAAAAGGCCCGGCAGAGCGCCGCCCGTCAAAGCCGCTTCGTCATGGCCACTTCCCTCGGCCTGATTCTTCTCGCCCTCTTGGTCGGGGTCATTCTCACGTTGCGCAAGCCCACGGCCCCCCCCCCCCCCCCGCGCTTGCCCCCGGAAACGAAGACGGCCAATCCAGTCTCACGGAGGAACCCGGGACACTCGAATCCTCTCCCGTCGCACCCCAGGAAGGAACGCCTCGCGCTTTTTCGGCAGCTCGGCAGGCTCTGCTGGCGGCTCGATGGAGCGCGGCGCAATCAGGCTTTCATGAAATCGCGACCGGTCCCGGCGAGAGCCACGACTCCGCGGCCTTCCGCCATTGGGCCCGCTTCCATGAGGGTCTGGCTCAGCTCTTCCTGGAAGAAGAGGAGGCCGCACGCCGAACCTTCCTGATCTTGGGTGGGCCATCCACCCGGCAAACCGGCCTTGACGCCTTCTTCGCCCAAGCCAGCCGGCATCTCTCAGCGCCCGGACCCGTGTCCGCCGAGGTGGCCGCCCAGACCCCACCGGGTTCCTGCCACGCCATCTTCCTCCTGGCCTGCGGTTTGAAGAACTGGACCCTGGGATATTACTCGAAGGCGCAAACCCATCTCCGTCACTATCAAACCCACCCACTGGCCGAGGAGTTCCAGTGGATCCGGGACTACGATGTTCTCGTGGAGGATCACCTCGCCGATCTCGAATGGTTGGCGGAGAGACCGACCCCGCAAAGTCTCACCGACCGAAGCGCCATCGAACAGGAACTGGAGACGCTCTTGAACCGATTGCCAAGGCCCCGAACGCCACGTGCGAAGTCATGGCTCGATCGAGGCATCGCCGCCCTGCAAGAACGGCTCCAGCACGGGGACCCGGACGCCGACCCTCTCCCCTCTTCGGAAGAGAGCGCCTCGCAGGACCACCAAAAATGGAAAGCCCTGCAGCAGGAGCTGGCGCCCCTGGCTTCGTCCTTTGACTTTCGCAAAGGACTCGCTCTCCTGGAAGCCGAATCGCCCTGTTTCCTCACACCGCCATTCGAGAGGGCCCTCGCCGACGAACGTCATCTCTGGCGGACTGCCTCCCACTTCCTCGAGTATCTCCCCGAGGCCCTGGTGGATGCCGATGCCTCCTTTCAAATCACTCTGCGGAACGGAAAGGTCGTGGAAGGTCAACTCACCGAGGCCGAGAAAAATCAGCTCACGCTACGCACGGCCTCGGGAACCCTGACCATTGCCCTGGAACGGGCGACGCCGGATTCCCTGGCCAAAATGGCCCACGCCCATCTCGAGACCCTCCGCGACGCCAACCGCTACTACCAAGTCTTGGAAGCTCTGGTGAGTTTTGCATTTCTCACGGGTCTCGACGAGGTTCTCGCTCACCACGCGCCCATCCTGAACTTCGAAAACCGCCCCTTTCGCCAACGCTGGAAGCGGATACGCCAGTTTCGGGAACGAATCGATTCCACCCCCCATGCACCCCCATCATGAAGAACAGTGATTCCAAGCCTCCAACGCCGGAGGAACTCACCAAGAAGTTGCGGGAATTCATGAAGTCGACCTTTGGTGACAACGTGAATTTCGCCGCGTTTTCAGGTGGCGCGCCGCCCCAGGAAGCCTCCCCGGAAGAGCCCGAAGCCCCGAAGGAATCCGACAAAAAACGCCAGCCGATCTTTGAGTTCGACTACCGGCCCAAGGAGATCAAACAACACCTCGACCGCTTCGTCATCCGTCAGGAAGACGCCAAAAAAGCGCTCTCGCTGGCGGTGTGTGACCATTACAATCACGCCAAATATCTCAAGCGCCTCGCCGACGAGCATCCCGACAAGTGCGATCAGATCGAGTTCGCCAAACAAAACGTCGTGATCCTCGGACTCACCGGCGTGGGAAAAACCTACCTGGTCAAGCACATCGCCGAACTCATCGGCGTGCCCTTCGTGAAGGCGGACGCCACCAAGTTTAGTGAGACGGGATACGTGGGAGGTGACGTTGACGACTTGGTGAGGGAACTGGTCAAGCGAGCAGACGGCGACGTCTCACTGGCCGAGTACGGCATCATCTACATCGACGAGATCGACAAGCTGGCCACCCGCGGCAACATGATGGGCCGCGACGTCAGCGGACGAGGCGTGCAGACCGCGCTGCTCAAGCTCATGGAGGACACCGAAGTATCGGTGAGGAATCCCATGGACATCCAGAGCCAGATGCAGGCCATGTTTCAGATGCGCGCCGGCGGAGGTCCCTCCAAGGACAGCGTCCGCACACGGCACATCCTCTTCATCGTGAGCGGCGCCTTCTCCGGCCTGCAGGAGATCATCTCCAAGCGGATCGGACGGCAATCGATCGGTTTCGAGGCGGTTTCGGAACAGACCGCCAACGAGGATTCGGTCTTTCGCTCGGTCAACACCCAGGACTTTCTCGACTACGGCTTCGAGGCCGAGTTCATCGGCCGTCTGCCCGTGCGCGTCGTCTGTGATCCCCTCGACAAAGACGCGCTCTGCGAGATCATGGAGCGCTCTGAAGGGAGCCTCATCCGGCAATACGAGCGCGAGTTCGAGGCCTACGGTGTCCGGGCCCGGTTCGATCGCTCGGCCCTGGAAGCCATCGCCGCACAAGCCGTCCACGAAAAGACCGGCGCACGCGGCCTCATGACCGTCTGCGAGAGCGTCCTGCGGGATTTCAAGTTTGAACTCGCAGACTCCGGCCTTTCCGAGCTCGTCATCGACGGCGAACTCTTCGAGCATCCTCAAGCCGTCCTTGCCCGCCACCTCGAACTCCATGGCGACGCCCATTCCCGCGTCATCCAACAGGAACTCGACACCTTTTGTCGGGGATTTCGTGATCGATTTGGACTCGACCTCTCCTTCGATCTGAGCGCCATTTGCGCGCTGGCCAGCCTGTGCGAGGAAAAGAACATGAGTCCCCTGGCCTGGTGCGAGCAGACCTTCGAGGACT
>CBDBEZ010000115.1:0-10040 GCA_965204485.1 Verrucomicrobiales bacterium | reverse complement strand
GGAAACGTTCCAAATTCTCTGGATGCACGTACCCGCTGATCAGCGGATCCTCGTGGTAGCGAAGCGGGGTCGCATAGGGGCTTTTGCTAGCCAGCATCACCAAGTTGCTGTTGCGAAACACCGGCAGCGTCTCGTCCTGGAATCCGAAGCCCATCGGATGCGTCCGATCGAGCCGAACGCGAAAGATGGCCCCCGACGTTCGTTTCCGATCCTCGCGGTCATGATACTCACCGTAAGGCAGCGGGGCGACCGATTTGGTCTCGCTTTCGGCTTTCTTGCCTCCGTTCCCTCCGCCTCCTTTCGGCGACTCGCCTCCCTTGGATGGGTCCTCATGGTGTTCGTGCCTTCCAGCTTCCTTTCCTTCATCGGCTCCAGCATGAAAACGCACTGGCCCCAGGCCACTTTCCCCTGCCCATCGCGCCGCCCGTTTTTGCGCGATCACAATGCCGCCTTCACGGATCCAGCGCTTGATCTTCTCCACCGTCGCCTCCCTCACCGAGTCATAATTCCCGTCCACCAGAATCAAGTGCGTGTAGGCCTGCAGATCCAGCCCGTCGAGCGAGTCCATCTCGATCAACGGAAGCGGGATTCCCATGCGTTAATCGAGCAAATGCCAGACCTCGCCCGCTTCGTAGTGGCTGATCCCGAAGCCCACGATCAAGGCCGGCTTCACCGGTTCGAGCGGCCGGATGCGCTGGCTGCCCAGATCGACCCCTCGAGCCGTCAAGCCGGTGACGATGGCGTGAACGGCCAAGGCCGGACTGGCCGGCGGCCTCGGCGATCGCCCGGTTCCACTCACGAGCCTCGAGGCCTTGCCGTGCCCGTGGAATGATCAGCGTTCCACGCGGCAGATCCCGCACACCCCGAGTCGTCGTCACTTGGAGGGGTACGGTCGCCACCGACACACGCACCCCCGCTCGCTGGAGTTGGTCGAGCACTTTCGGGGCCAGGTAATCGATCCATTCCACCGCATAAGCGTAGGCCTCCGGCAAGAGAACGGGGACGCGCCGATCGCTCTCCCCATTCAACGCATCCGCCGGCAAGGGGTCCCCCAGCGCTCCCTCGGGCAGCGATCTCAATTCGCTGTAGGCGAAGTTGAAGGCAAGGGGCAGAGTCCAGGTAGAGACATCGTAAAAAATGTCATCCTCGAAGTCCGTCCGGGTCTCGAACAGGGCCCGGACGAGGCGATACTGCGGTTGCTCGAGAAGCACCACCTGACTGCTCCCGGGCCGATAGTGACGGCCGTCCGCCTCGACCGGTTCGCGCAGAGCGCGAATCTCCACCTCATGCCTCCGCAAGAGGGCGAGGAAGGCTTCCATCCGGGTTTGGTCCTCACACTCACCAAAAAAGTAAGCCTTCACGGGGTCGGCCTTGGCCAGGGCGTCCCGATAGAAATCCTTCTGATAATGCAAGAGACGCTCGCGCGCCACCCGCGCCGCTTTCAAGGTCGAGAGAGACGTCCGCACTTGGTTGCGGATGGTGAAGGGGAAATCGAACTCACCGTGAGGCGACTCTCGCAAATGCCCCCGCGCGCTGGCCTGTTCAAACAAGATCCCGACCGAGCCATGAATGTCGGGGTAGGTCGAGCCCTTGCCGTAATAAAAATCGTCGAAGCGCTCCTCGGTGAAATAGAGCGATCGAATCTCATCCAGCGCTGCGGCGTGTTCCTCCGCGAAGGCTCCCGTCAGCGCCACGTTCTCCGACGGCGTCAGGGGATGTTTTCGCTCCGGCACGCCCGGCTGAAAGAAATAGGGGTCTTCAGCAGAATCTGTGGGTGAAATTCCGGATTTGCTCCGGGAACGCTGGACGCCGGGTCCCGCTGCCCCTGGACCCCAGAACTGCTGAAACTACTTGTTTCATGGGCTGAGCCCTACCAGGGGCAGCCCCGGCGCAAGCGTTGTCCTCGCAAATCCGAGGTTTGGATGGGCAGCTGGCTTGTTGCCACAACTTTGATGCCCATTAAGATTGGATATAACTTGTTGCTGGTCAGGATTCTAGGTGAATCGCGCCGCCTGGGCACCCACAGATTCTGCTGAAGAGGCAGAAATAGGTCGTGTGCGATCCCATTTCGTGGAAATCGGTCAGGACGTTGGGCCGCCAGGCATGAAATTTGGCCAGGCGGGCCTGCGATTCCGGATGCTGTCCCAGCAGCCAGTCGCGATTGAAGTCGAACCAGTAGTGGTTGGTCCTTCCCCCGGGCCACGCGGCGTGATGTTCCCGATGCTCGTCGACCGCCACCGGCTGGCGTCCCCGATGGCTGTTGGCCCACTGAGCAAAACGCGAGAAGCCGTCCGGATTGAGGCAGGGATCCACCAGAATGACGCATTCCCTCAACAGGGCCTCGATCGCCTCGCCCTGGCCCGCTGCGAGGTGATAAGCCAGGACCGGCACGGCATTGGCGCCGCTGGATTCGTCACCGTGAACGCTGTAGCCCATGTTGACCACCAAGGGCCAGGGCGCGTCGAGCTCGAGGTCGCTGGTGGGATCGCTCAGGCCGAGGTGCCGCCGACGGAGGTCTTCGAAATTGGCGTGGTTTTCCAGGGAGGTGACGGTGAGCATCACCAATCGCCGCTGTTCGTGCGTTCGCCCGATGTCTTCAATATGAAGTCGCGGGCTCTCCGTGCTCAGCCGTTCCAGATAGGCGACGAGTTGATCGTGTCTGAGATGCCATTCACCGATCTCGTGACCGAGGAATTCCGCAGGGGTGGTGATCTCGGGATCATGGGCGGTCCCATCGGGGAGATAATAGCTGAGGTCGCGTCCCTCGAGTGGGAAGTGAATCCCCGAGAGCGCAAGGAAAAGGAGAGGGAAAACGGCGGATCGCATGGAAGAAAATATGGCCCGCCGCCTCCCTCCCCAACCGCTTTCCGCCGAGGGGCCAAAACCCTTGGCAAGAAACCGGCATGGAGGTCCGCACCAAGCTACGGGCTCGCCCTTCCCGCCGAGCCACCGCTCCCTCAGAAGCCCGCCTACGAAGCGATTTCGGTCTTGCAATGGCCTCGCGATCAGGCATTTTTGTCACGATTTATGAAATTCCGCTCTTCTCTCACCCTCGCGGGCCTGATGGCTCTGCTTCCGTTCAGTGGCCAGGCCGCCACGATCTCCGGGCTCGTCAATACGGGCCTCGACGCGCTCGGTGAAGTTCAGGCCGATGACGCGGAAGAGCTCCACTGGAGCATCACGCCCGAGGGCGGCACGACCCACGCCCCGGTGGTGGCCACTTCGGCGGGTGGTTTCCCGATCGGTCCGTGGCTGGGAGACAGCGCCGATTCCGCGTGGATCACCTACAGTGCGGACACCAATGCGCCTCCTATCAATTACGAATTCGCCATCCCCTTCAGCCTGACCGGCCTCGATGTCGACTCCATGGAGATCTTCGGACGCTGGAGTTCGGACAACGCGGGAACCGATATCCTTCTCAATGGCGTTTCCTCCGGACAGACGAATGACCTGCAGTTCGCAGACTGGAGCCTTTTTTCGTTCACGTCGGCCGACGGCGATGTCTTCAATCAGGATGACAATGTGCTGACCTTCACGGTCAACAACGCGCCCCCCGACAACAATCCGATGGGCATTCGGGTGGAATTCAGCCAAGCCACCGCCACCGTGATCCCGGAGCCTTCCAGCGCCGGGCTGGCGCTCCTCGGTTTGCTCACCTTCCTTCGCCGCCGCCGCTCCTGAGCGAACAACGTCCGGGGGGATCGCGCCGTGCCTGCCGCGACTAAGGTCCTATCTATTTGGCCACGTCGGTCGCACCGCACTCTGGCGGAGTTGAGACTCCGCTCAACTTCCGGGCTTGGCCCTCCAGGGCCTCACCGCAATCTCCACACACCGCGGGAGGGCCGCGGGAGGGCCGCGCGAGCCCAAGCGAAGAACCAGTGAGAAGCCCGACAAGCGCCCGGCCCCTCCTCCCCAGTTGGACCGGCGCGCTCGCCGTAGGCTATATCGTTCAGGCAGAAAAAGGCCTGCCTACTAGTGATATCGGTATTTCTTCTGGAAAGTGACGCCGGCGATCGTGTTTTTCTTCAGCGGCCGCTGAAACCTCGCCACCGAACTCTCGCTCCATCGCCAAGATCGCTCCCGCCACGGCATTCTGAAGCCGTCCATCCCCCATGAAAGGCCCCTGGCAGGTCCACCCGCCTCCTTTCAAGGTCGATACTAGCACCAGGCGGCCGCCCAGCAGCGTGAAAGCCGGGTGCCCGGAATCTCCCCTCTGCAAGCGCTCCTGCCACGCCGCTCCGAGCTCCCGCCCAAGGGGCGGCCGAGCCACCACAATCACGAAACCCTGGCGCCGGGTGACTTGGTTGATCCGGAAGACATGGGCGCGACGCTCCTGGTCGGTGACGATCAAGGGCGCACCAACAAGCGTGTGCGGCGAGTGCGTCCCCAGTCCAAAGAGCGGATAAGTGGCGACGGTGTCAGGCACGGGCCGGTCGAGCCGCGCCACACTGAGGTCGGGCGTTCGGATTCGATGAATCTTCCGTTTGGCGACAATCTTCCGCACTAGCGGCCGCCCCTCTCGATCGTGGAAGGTCAGTTCCTCATCGACTCGGCGCGGGAAATGGCTGGCGAAAACCACATACCTTGGATGGATCAATGTTCCCGCGCGGGGGCTGTCCCAGGCCACCCCCGACAGATCGAGCGTGGCCGCCCATCCCGTCGACCAGGTGACCTGGCGATCCACGTCGTAGGTGGCGAACAACTGACGATCCTCTTCCCTCGGGGCGAGGGGAAACTTCCTGGCGGCGAATTGTCTCTCGAGGTAGTTGGCGGGCGAACCCGGCCAATCCAGCCAAAGCTCCGAGGAGACGGACAACGGCCCCCGTTGAATGATCACCGGCGCCTGGCAACCCGAGAGGAGCAAACCGGTCCCGGAAAAGAGAAGAGCCGCTACTCCAAGGAAGGTTATGGAATAGCGGCTCAGGAGGGATGTGCTTGGATGTGTTTCCATTCTGCCATGCCACCACGGATTGTCACGAACTTTCTGAAAAAAAAATCCCCGCGCAAGTTTTGTGCCCCTCCCGGGAAAGGAAAGAGCCGCTATTCCAAGGAAGGCCATGGAATAGCGGCTCAGGAGGGATGTGCTTGGATGCGTTTTCATTCTGCCATGCCACCACGGATTGTCACAGACTTTCTGTGGAAAAATGCATTTTTTTTTGAGTGACCCGGGACTGGCGTCTCTTTCAATCAAGGGACGCAAGGATTCCCTGCTCCCTGGATCACAGTTTCAGAAGTCGAAGAGCTCACATCTGACCGATAATTCGAGGGCTTTACGCTAGTCTATTCCGAGGACTTCAGCGCATTGATCAGATTCAAGTGATCCGGGATCCATATGGAGGGCTCGATTCAGGAAATCTTCCACTTCGCTGTCGATGGCTTCGAGAATGCGGTCGAGAGTTTCTTTCCCAAACGTATCGGCTGGGGGCAATGCCTTTAGGGAAAGATCCAAAATATTTTAGATAAATGTTGCATTTTACCATAATATTTATAATTGGGGTGGATGCCTCACTCCCATCCCAATCAAGTTAGCGGTTTCCTTGGTCAGTTCGAACATCTTTTCGGATTCGTTCGCGATCGCTTCGAACGCTTGCAGAACCCAGGCCGCGGCCCCAACCCCAAGCTGCCGGCCTGGGATCTTCTCGCCTCCCTGGTCTATCACGTGATCAGTGATGCTGGCCATTTCTCGGCCCATGTGTTCCAGTTGTTCGAGGTGGTGATCAAGGATAGTTCGCTCTCGGAACGGCGCCAGAGGATGGGGCTTGAGCCATTCGCTTGGCTCATGAAGCAGGTGTTAAAGCCCCTCGCCGATGGACGCGTACACAAGGGATGTTTCTACAAGGGGCTGCGCCTGTGCGGGATCGATGGCTCGAAATGGAGCGTCACGAACACGCCGCAGGTTCTGGCTGCCATGAGCAAGGCGGCCTCCAGGAGAATGACCGCCGCCTTTGCGAAAATAGAGATGTGCGCGCTCGTGGAACTTGGCATCCACAACCCGTTGGCGGCGACGGTCGGCCTGAAAGGAGAAGGCGAATGGACCCTGGCCAAAGAACTTCTCGGGAGTCTGCCGAAGAGGAGTCTGCTGATTGTCGACCGGCTTTACGGTTGCGGGAAGTATCTCGACGAACTCGTGAAATCATGTCGGGCGGCACATAGTGAATTGTTGGTGAAGGCACGCGGCAGCAACAAGAGCCATAAGACTGAAAGGCTCTCCGATGGAAGCGCGCTGGTCAGCATCAGGGTGCCCAGAAAGAAGGCTGATGGGCCGCGGGAGAATCAAGGGGAGATCCGTATCCGTGGGATTCGAGGCCGGATCAGGAAGCCGGGGGCACGACAGTGGAGCGAGGAGAGGCTATGGACGACGCTTATTGATGAGCAGGAGTATCCGGCGCAGGAATTGCTGGAGCTCTATGCCCTGCGCTGGGAACACGAGATATTCTACAAGGAACTCAAGCTCCACATGCGCGGGAATGACGTTCTTCATAGCCATACGCCAGAAACAGCGGCCCAGGAGGTGGCGGCATTGCTCATGGCCTGCTCGATCATCGCGCAGGAGCGATGCGAAGCCGCGAAAAGCGGCAACATCCAGCCGTTGAGCATCAGTTTCCTGAAGACGCTCGACAAAATGAATTCACTATGGGCAGTGTTCGAAGTGTCCGAGGGACTGCTGACCGAAGAGACAAAACAGGAGATGGTAGCGCGAGTCAGAGAATTGATCGTTCGGGAGGCAATACCGAAAAGACGACAAAGGAGTTGCCCGCGCAAAGTCCGCCAACCGGTGACGAGTTGGCCTAGGCTAACAGAAAACGACTCTCGTGAGGGCGAGTTCCTGCTGGAGATTGTTAGCTTTCCCTAAAGGCATTGCGGCTAGGGCGTCCAGGGCGCCCTCGATGAGGCTGCGAAACAATTGCCAAAGCAATCCCGCGAAGCACAGCACTCGAAGATGCCCAGTTTGCCGGTCCCGCACCTCCCCGTAGCTTGAGCGACCACTCCGAAGCATGGCCTCGAAAATCGGAGCGTATCGCATCGCAGCCAGATGCACCGAGGCATAGGCATACTGATAGGCGCCACTCTGTTCGGCGAGCAGGCCAAAGTTCTGTTTCGCCTCTTTAAAGTAGACTTCCACAGACCATCTCAAGGCATATATTGAAAGCGTCTTCTCCACGGAGGCCTCGATGTCCGTGGTCAGGAACACCACCCACGCTTTCTCTGGAGAGGCTCCAGAACTGGGATTCACCGGGGCGCTGAAGATGAGGTCACCTCCTGCCATTTTGGGGCTCGCTTGGCCTCTGTCTCCAAGTTGATCCAGACTTTGACGTGATAAGTCCGGTAGCGCGCCTTGGAGCTCGATGCCTCGAGCTGACGCTTGTATTCGTTGAAGAGTTGAGGCGCGGTATAGCTCTTTGCTTTCCGGTTGGTTTGCGGATTCGCCAACCAGTAATTCATGTTGCCCCGCTTCATCTGGAAAATGGTGACGAGGCCGAGATCCAGGGAGGCTCGAATGTTCTCTTTGCAACCGAACCAAGCGTCGCCCAGCACGTAGGCCGCTCGAAATCCCACATCCAGCGCCGACTTGAGCATCCTTCGAAACATCGTGTGTTTCGATTCATTTTTTGCCCTCTCCATGTCTCTCGCGGCGGCACATCTCTTATCTCGGAATTCGTTCTCAGGCGCTTTTCCTACCGCTTCCTTTTCGCCCATGAAAATCTTCCGATCAACCGGAAGGAATCCCTTTTCACCGGCGATGCCGAGCTCCACCACTTGGTGACCTGTGACATAGCGGTTCTCCGTGTGGTCCCAGTGCAAAGAGGAGCTCTCGATCTTCTTGCCCCGTCGCACCTTGATTGTGTCGTCGATGACGAACGCTCGCTGATCGTCTGGACCCACGGAGTTGGCGTTGAAAATGCTCTTGTAAAGCTTGATGGCCATCGTCCGCTAATTGACGTCCTCACGGCGCATGACACGATAAAGAATGTTCGCCCTGTATTTGCAGTCATCTACGCGGCCCTTCAAGAACTGGCCAAGCTCCGAACAGAAAGCATGAATACTGGAATTCTCGAGTTTGAGGATGGGCCATACCAGCAGGGCGGCGAGGATGGCCCCTGGGCATTCGCCATCGATGCGGCGTGCCTTACCGAAGACGGCCCGAAAAAGGTTGACCATCCCATGAGCCCGAATACCATTTCCGAGTTCGGTATCAGCAAAGACTCTGGGGTCGCTCAGGGCCTGAGAGATCGGTTGATAGCTCCGAGAAGCGTTTTGTCGGCTGGATTTGCCGCCTGTCTTTTTGCGTTTATTTTTCACACAAGACCTTAAGGGCAGGCGGCATATAACGCAACATAAACTAACATTTTTGGCAAGAAAACTGAGCTGATTTATCGGTCAGATGTGAGTGAAGATCAAGAACTGACCTCTTTCGGCGGTCTCGTTATCTTTCAGAAGCTCTTTCAGGAATTGGATCTGAAGGGGAAGCTTCAGCAGTGCTTTGATCCACTGGATCGGCGCAGGTCCCGCTTCTACAAGTTCCACAAGGTTTTCATGTGTCTTATCGTGCATCTTATACTGGGCTACCGGATGCTTCGCGATTTGGACTACTACCGAGATGATCCCCTTGTACGACAGGTTTTGGGGATGCACCAATTGCCCAGTGTCCCAACGATGAGCTGGATGTTGGGAGAGGTCGATTGTCAAAGCCTTGAGAGGATGAGGGAGATGAATCATTTCGCTTGCCTGTCGCGACTTCAGGAGGAGGGAATCAAACGCATCACGCTTGATTTGGACGGAAGCGTGCAGAGCACGAGTCGCCATGCGGAAGGGATGGCTGTGGGATTTAACAAGAAGAAAAAAGGCGAACGCAGTTATTATCCACTGCTCGCGCCGATCTCCTAAACCGGACAGATTCTCGATTACCTTCATCCTCACATCTGACCGATAATTCGAGGGCTTTACGCTAGTCTATTCCGAGGACTTCAGCGCATTGATCAGATTCAAGTGATCCGGGATCCATATGGAGGGCTCGATTCAGGAAATCTTCCACTTCGCTGTCGATGGCTTCGAGAATGCGGTCGAGAGTTTCTTTCCCAAACGTATCGGCTAGGGCGTCCAGGGCGCCCTCGATGAGGCTGCGAAACAATTGCCAAAGCAATCCCGCGAAGCACAGCACTTGAAGATGCCCAGTTTGCCGGTCCCGCACCTCCCCGTAGCTCGAGCGACCACTCCGAAGCATGGCCTCGAAAATCAGAGCGTATCGCATCGCAGCCAGATGCACCGAGGCATAGGCATACTGATAGGCGCCACTCTGTTCGGCGAGCAGGCCAAAGTTCTGTTTCGCCTCTTTAAAGGCCTCTTCAGCAAAATCGATGGGCAGTCTGTGGCTCTGGCAGGTCGCCAAGAGCGTGAAATAGAGCGATTCTGTAGACTTCCTCGCTGCGAAACCCGTAGGCTTTTCTTGTTACAACATTCACCTTACGGTTGAGACCCTCGACGACACCTGAGTTAAACTCCTTTCGTGCCGCCCAGTAGTTGAAGATGAGATCTTCATGATTGCGCATCGTCTTGACGAATTTTTTCATCGGATCCAGTTTTGAACGCATGGCTCGCGTGCTCCATTTCTTCCAAAACCATCTCGCCCATCGGATCGATTGATAGTCCCACAGGGCGCGAAAGCCCTCTTTCAATTGGTAGGCCCGCACGCTCCTCAGATCGTATTGCATGAGTTCCTCGAGCTTCAGGTCTTGATTCGGGGTGAGGTTTTCCGGGCGTTTGAGAAAACAGTATTTGCTCTTCTTCAAGATCGGCTCATAACCTTCCTTGGCCATCCTCGCCGATTCTTCTCGGCGAACTTCGTCTACAGCTTTGTGCAGGTTCGCAACGATGTGAAACTTGTCGAGAACACGGATAGCCTTGGGAAGGCGCCTACCAATTACCGTTAGATATGCCTTCCACATGTCGCTGCATACATACTGGATGCTCTTCCTCGCTGCCTGACCGATGTCGCGCAAACATTGCACCAGGGCCTTGCTCTCGCGACCAGGCCGAATGGC
>CBDBEZ010000114.1:0-35100 GCA_965204485.1 Verrucomicrobiales bacterium | reverse complement strand
ACGAGATCAATGGTTGAGATGTCTTAATCATCGAAGCTGTCAAGAGCTTGTTAGATGCGCTAATCAGTTACAGGGAATCAAACGCATCACGCTTGATTTGGACGGAAGCGTGCAGAGCACGAGTCGCCATGCGGAAGGGACGGCTGTGGGATTTAACAAGAAGAAAAAAGGCGAGCGCAGTTATTATCCGCTGCTCGCGACGATCTCCCAAACCGGACAGATTCTCGATTACCTTCATCGAAGCGGCAACGTCCATGACTCCAATGGCGCGGTGGAATTCTTCGCGACTGCGTGGAGAAGATTCGCAAGGTGCTGCCTGATGTGCAGATCGAGTTGCGCGCCGACAGCGCGTTTTTCAGCGATCAGATGGTTCAGAGGCAAAGACCCTGGGCCTGGAATATACGTTCTCGGTGCCTTTCGAGCGGCTTGTGGAACTCAAGGGCATCATTGAGAAGCGCCGTCGCTGGTCCCGAACCCGAGGCGGAGAGGGAAAAACTCATCACTTCGAAATCCGCTGGAAGCCAAAAAGTTGGGCGCGCAAAGCGCGCATTTTGTGCATTCGAACCATGAGGCGCACTCAGCGCAAAGGACCGCTCCAACTGGATCTTTTCGAACCAGTCGAGGAGAACTATGAATACAAGGCGATCATCACCAACAAGACAAACACGGCCGCTCATGTGGTGAAATTTCATGAAGGGCGTGGCTCTCAGGAGAAGATTTTTGGCGAAGCCAAGAGCCGGGCCCAGATGGACTATATTCCGGCCAAGCGACGTGCCGCCAACGAAGCTTTCCTTTGGCCAGTATCCTCACCCATAATCTCACACGCGAAATGCAGATGCGATCTGCGGAGCGGTCACGCAAATCGTCCCCCCCAAAGGGGCTGCGGAGTGGATCTTTGAAGGACTCGGCACGATTCGCCGCAAAATCATCCAGCGTGCCGGACGTCTGACTCGCCCTCGAGGTCGACTCACATTGACACTCGGAGACAATCAGGCCGTCGAAGAAGAAATCGCCTACTACATGACAGCGATTCCGTAAGATAGGCGGCTGAGGCGGCTCAAGCCCTGTATTTTTGGGTAATTCGGATCGGCGGCGCCCATTTTTGACCCCATGGCAAATTCCTCGCGAGTGAGAAGTTCTGTAACTGGATCATCATGCGGCGAAGCGTGAACCTTCGGAGCGAGTGAAGTCTATTTTATCAAGGATGAATTTTCGGAACGCTGAACCTTTTCCGCCGTGGTGCAAAAATCCAGGCAGCGTGTTTTTCAAGGCGGCTGAGACAATCATTTCCGAAGGCAGCACGTCTGGGCGGATGGTTCGGATCCAGGTTCCAAAGTGTTTCCAGACCAGACCGTCACATGTCATGGCAAGGTACTGTAACATGCCCTGAGCGATCATGCCGGTCTGCACAAACACATGATATGCGTGCATCTTTCTCTGCACCTGTCTGCGATATTTCTCGGTAGTCCGGTGGAGGTATTGGTTACCATTGCGACGCTTGAGCGGTCGCATAGCGGCCATCCAGAAATGGTATCCGAATGAGCCGACCGAATGCACCGCTTGCTTGAAAGCGACTTCGATCTTGAAACGCAAACTGTAGAGCAAGATGATCTCCTGAGCTTCCATGGTGAGGTCGGTAGACAAGAGGATGATCCGCCCTCTCGTGGGATGATCGACGAGAATGAAGCGGACCATCGCCCCGGCGGGCTTCCACAACAGATCCACCGACTTGAACCGGACAGAGATGTTTCTCTCCCCATATACGGGACTGGGAACGGAACTGAAGCCGCCCGTTCCAAAGACATTCTGGAGCTTCACCGCAGCGCCATACTTTTTCGGTCGTCCGCGTTTGCGTTTGCGTGGCACTGCCGCAGGCCGAAAGCCGGTTGTCGTGCGTCGAACCCTCGTGACCAGCACACCGGAACGCCCCTTGGTGCTCCGGATCACCTTTCCGTTGGCGTAGTAGGCGTCGGCCAGCAAGACGAACTCCTGACCTCTACAGACGGATGCGAGCATCTCGTTGGCCTTGTCGATCAAGGTTCTCCTGTCGCGGTTTGAAGTGACGATACCTTCGTGAATGCGTGCACAGACCGGAACGCAGAAGAAGTATCCGCCAACCTGACAGAGCACGCCGAAGGCCTGAAAGGAATGGCTCATGATGAAGTGAGGCTTGGAATTGGACTCGGACTGTTGATGCAGATACTTCACCGCAGGCATCTTGCGGCCCTCCTTGGACTTCTTGATGCCGTCGAGAACCAGGACGGGGCGACAACCGATCTTGTAGACAGGGAAGTGCTTGATCACGAGGGTCGCAGAAAACAGACGATATTCCACCAAGAAATCCAGAGATCCATAACAAATGATTTGATTTTCCTAGACATTCGCATATATAAGGTAATGACCATGAAAAAGATCAGATCACTGAAAAAAGAGTCCAGAAACTTGCGGCAAAGTTAGCTGCAATCGGGCCAATGCGGCCTGGGAGCATCAGCAAGCAATACCGAGATCGACAACGCCAGCGCGGCGTGTATTACCAACTGAGCTACACGCATGAGATGAGGAGCCGGACTGAACACGTCTGGCCAGACCACGTGAAGGGACTACGAAAAGAAACAGAGGAGTACAAGAAATTCAAGAAACTGACCACCGAACTGATCGATCTGAGCATTGAACTATCCAAGGCGAAGATCGCTCTATTACGCAGTCAGACAGACACGCCAGGCAAAGAGAAACCGGTCTGAGAACTTCCCACTCACGAGCAAATTCGCATTCGTTATTTCATCTTTTTTAAGCTTGTTTCTGTAATAGTCTTATATTACAGTTCGCCGAACGAGCCGACCTTCATGCCAAGCAGAAACTCCCTGCCCCCCACCGAACGCCAGATTCGCAGCCGCCTCCGCCAGCTCCTCGACCAGGCCGAAGGCTTCCTTCACGGCTCGCCCATCGAACTCTCTCGTAAATGCGGCAAGCCCACTTGCCGTTGCGCTTCCGACGACTCCTTGCGCCATCGCTCCTTGGCCATCGGTCAGACTCGCAAGGGCAAGACCACCATGCTGCACGTCCCCAGACCGTTGGAAGCTCAGGCGAGACGCTGGATCGATGATTTCCAGAAGGCGAATGCTCTGCTGGAAGCCCTCGACGAGCAGGGGCGCCTCCGACTCGAGGAGGCAAAAACCAAGGCCAGAGCGGCGAGTAGCTCCGCCAAGAAGAAGGGCAAGACCGGTAAGAAATCAGCCGGCAAAGCCAAGTCCGGGCGCAATTCTCCACCAAAAAAGAAGCGACCATTCTCACGCGACTACTAACTTACGCGGACAAGATTTTCAGCCTCCGCCAACAGTGGAGGCTGCGGGTGCGTGACTCTCGTCCCAAACCACAGATTCCCACTCGAGTTTTCCCGGCAGCATTCTTCGCCATGTTCTGCTGCCGGTTACCAAGCTTCAACGAACTCGAGCAACACCGGAACAAGAGCAGCTGGACCCGTTGGCTCGGTAATCACCGTTTGCCCAGCGCCGACGAACTGGCGTATGTCTCCGAGCGCATCGAGCCTGACAGTGTGCGAGGGTGTCTCGGACACATTTACTTCTGCCTCAAACGCAACAAAATCCTTGCCCCACAGCGCGGTTGGATGCTTGCCGCCGTCGATGGTCACGAAACTCACTGTAGCTACAAACGTTGTTGTCCAAAGTGTCTCCAACGCCGGATCGCCGTCGGAGACGAGGTCAAAACACAGTTCTACCACCGCTTGGTCGCGTTTCAGATTATCTGTGAGGCTTTTCAATTGCTTCTCGACGTGGAAATGCTTGAGCCTGGTGAAGACGGAGATCCTGGAGACGACGAAGTCGCTGCGGCTATACGGCTGATAACTCGCGTCCTTAAGGACCACCCACGCTGCTTTGACGTGCTCACTGCCGATGCGCTCTACCTGCGTCCCTCCGTGATCAATCTTCTTGAAGACCACGGCAAATACCTTGTTGCCGTACTCAAGGATAATCAGCCTGAGCTATTGTCCGAAGCCCGCACGCTCCTGCCCCTTGATGAGCAAGAGCCAGAATCATTTGAGACTCCGGCTGCACCGGGCAAGCCCGCGCGGCACGTTCATTTACAAGAGGCTGAGGGCTTCTGCACTGAATCCATTCACACTCCTCTTCGCGTTGTTCATTCCCATGAGACTGGCATCCGTCGCGAGCGCGTCGCTGGGGATTGGGTCGAGACTCCCATCGATAGCCACTGGTGGTGGGCGACGACCATGCCCCGCTCAATGGCCGATGCCAAGACCATCTTCCATTTCGGGCACGACCGTTGGAAGGTCGAAAACGAAGGCTTTAACGAACTCTGCTCCCGCTGGCATTCCGGTCATTGCTATCACCATCATCCCAATTCCATTCTCGTTCTGTGGCTGATCATGTTCATGGCCCACGCCGTGTTCCACTGCTTCCACAAGCGCAACTTGAAGCCAGAGATACGCCGTGGACACACGGCCATCTATTTTGCCCGTCAAATCGCCGCCTCCATGCGAGAGGATCGATGGTGGCCGCCACCGGCTCCGGGCTGAGGAACGCCCGCCCTGCGCTCTCGGTAACCTTGGGTTCACGTCCGCCATCGGAGCGGTCTGGCTTCCTGTTGCCTATTGCCGACAGGGGGATCCATTTCGCGGCTCGAGCCCTCCGAAATTCGCCCGAGAACCGCCACACGAAACTGTTCGCCCTCCTAGCGCCAGCTTCAACACGCTCAACACCCACCAATTCAGGCCATTACGACTCTTTCCGACGCCGTCTTACGGAATCGCTGGATGGGAGTGAGGCATCCACCCCAATTATAACTATTATGGTAAAATGCAAAATTTATCTAAAATATTTTGGATCTTTCCCTAAAGGCATTGATGCTAGACTCGAGCCATGTCTCAGATTCGCAATGTGGTGAGCATTCATCCCTACTTCCGTCCGCACGAAGGCCAGCGTGAGGCCTTTCTTGCCATGCTGCCCGAGTTCATCGGACGCACGGCCTCCGAGAAAGGGTGTCTCTATTATGACTTCAGTGTCAGTGATGAACTGATTCACCGTCGCGAGGCCTACCTGGGGGCCGAGGGGGTGCAAGCGCATCTTGAAAATGTGGGCGATCTCTTGCAGAAAGCGCTGGAGATCTCCACGCTGAAACAGCTGGAGTTTCATGGCCCGGGTGCGGAGTTGGAGAAGCTCAGGCCGGGCTTGGAGGGATTGAATCCCCAGTGGTTTGCCTTTGCGGCGGGACTTGAAAAGGTGGGGGTGGGCGTCGCGTGACGTTTGAGGATCCATTCGCGCGGTTTGTGAGCGACCGCTGTCGGAGCCGTGGGCGGCCATGAGTGGCCGTCTTACGCGACGCGATGCGCGCTGGGTTGCTCGTGGTGGTAGCGGGGTGTTCCCGCTTTTGCGCCTGCTTCGGCTCGGCTACGGCGCTCTTTCGACAATGCGGAAGTAGAGGCGCGCGTCGGCTTCCGTCGAAGCCGAAAAGCTGAGCGATTCACCATCGGTGGCCGCCGTGATGAGGGAATCGGGAAGATCGGAGAGCCATTCGAGCATGTTTTCGCTGTACTCCACTTGATAGGAGAAACCCTCTCGATCGGTCTAGATGATCTCGATTTGCCGATCCGGCGTCAGTCTCACCTCATCCACGCCCTCGAGAGGATCGGGATCCAGCGCCGTGGCGAAGCCCGCCGCAGCGAATTTGGCACTGAGCGCCTCGGCAATTCCCTGCGGCGTGGAAATGGGAAGCAGGAACCCCCGGTCGGTGATGGGACTGGGAAAGACGAGTTGGCCGTTGGCCGGATCTTTTTCGACCTCGAATGGATTTCCGGGATGGGTGAGGGTCTGCAGGTAGTCAAGATCGGCGGAACTCGAACCCAGGGCCTCGAAACTGATCACGTCGATGCCCGCGGCAACCATGGCGCCGCACTGCTGCTTGGCGAAGGTCTGGCCGCGCTGATGGCGGGTGGCCTCGTTGAAGTCGGAGAAGTCGAGGTGATTGTGTGAGGTGGGGTGACCGTCGCTGAGCATGTTGACGAATTGCAGGCTGGCATTTCCCGCGTTGGGGGATCCCTGGAGTTCGGTGAGCGTTTCCAGGAAGGCGTCCTCGATGTTGGTCCCGCCATTGATCGGCGGAATATCGGTGAAGGTGGGATCGAGATTGCGCGCGGCGTCGACGGCTTCCTGAAGAACGGCGGGGGAGTCCATGATGGCGGGGCCGAAGATGGGTTTCGCCTCAGCGGAGAACTGGATCAGGGTGAGTTCGAGGCTGGCGTCGGTCTTCAGCGTGGCAAGGGCATCGGCCACGCCTTGGCGGAAGATCGGCAGTTCGTCGTCCGTGCTGCTGGAGGCGTCGATGATCAGGCCCAGCTGGATGATGGACTGGGCATGTACGGTCGTTGGAAGGCCCCAAGGTGTCCAGAGCAGGAGGCCGACGAGGAGGAGTGAGAATGAACGGAACATGGGTGCGGGCTTGGGTTGGATGGGCTGCGCGGGATCCCATAACCTCCGCCTGAGTGCGCGGACGTCTAGCCGGAACTTGTGACGCTTCATGCGCGGTTTGCCATGGCCGGGAGGCGGCCGGTCCCATGACTCCGTCTGATGGTCCGTCTCCCGGGCTTGGGGAAGCGCGTGCCGACGGTGCAACATGCTTGCCAAGGCTCCCCCCGCCTTCTAGGGTTCACCCAGGTATGATAGCCCTTAAAGAGACCCCTCGGGTGGCCACCCTGACGATCGATGGTGTGGCGGTGGATTTCACGGAAGGAGAGACCCTTTATGAGGTCGCCCGGCGCGCCAAGAAGGACATTCCCACGCTGTGTTACGACCCGCGCTTGGAGGCTTTTGGAGCCTGCCGGCTGTGTGTGGTGGAGGTGGAGGGCGTGCGCAATCCGGTGGCCTCCTGCACGACGCAGGCTGGGGAGGGAATGGTCGTGAAGACGCGCACGGAAGCCATTGAGAAGTATCGCAAGACCTTGCTTGAGATGGTGATCTCTGAAAACCGGCAGATCGAGGTCGATCCCTTGCGGGGCTACGCCTCCCAGGAGCTGACCCATCTCACGGTTCAGTACGACGCGCGGACGGGACGCTTCAAGGGACGACAGTCGGGAGCGAGCAACCGGGATGATCAGAATCCCTTCATTCTGCGGGACTACGACAACTGCATTTCCTGTTATCGCTGTGTGCGGGTGTGTGCGGAGCAGGAAGGGGATTACGCGATCAATGTGAAGAATCGCGGCTTCCATACCCAGATCATCGCGGAGTTTGACCACGACCTGAGAGACTCCTCCTGCACCTTTTGCGGGCAGTGCGTTCAGACCTGTCCCACGGGCGCTCTGGCGGACAAGAAGGCCCTTCGCGACGAGGGACGGCCGGGTGAGATCACGAAGACGCGCACCATTTGCCCTTACTGCGGCGTGGGTTGTTCGGTGGACATTCTCACCAAGAACGAGAAAATCGTGGGCGTCCAGCCAGCCATGGATGGACCGGCCAACGAGGGGGCCCTTTGCGTGAAAGGGCAGTTCGCCTTTGACTTCGTGCAGCACGCCGACCGGTTGAAGAAGCCCTTGATTCGTCGCGAGGGCGGTGAATTGCACGAGTGCGAGTGGGAAGAGGCCCTCGACTTTGCGGCCGATGGGTTCCGCAAGGTGCGGGAGCGACATGGACGCCAGGCGATCTATGGCGTCGCCTCGGGCAGAGCACCGCACGAGGCCGCTTACACCATGCAGAAATTCATCCGGGCCGGTTTCGGGACCAACCGGATCGATAACTGTAGTCGAGCGTGACACGCTCCCACGGTTGCCGGTCTGGCAGCCACCATCGGACGCGGTGCCATGTCCAATCCCCTCAGGGATATGGAGAAGCCGGACGTCATCTTCGCGATTGGCACCAACATGACCGAATGTCATCCGGTGGCGGCCACGCGGCTGAAGAAAGCCCTCTCCGGGCACGCCATAATGATCGTGGCGGATCCGCGTCGCATTCGGCTGGCGGAGTTGGCCGATGTCTATTTGCCGATTCGGGTGGGCTCCGACGTCGCGCTTTTGTTAGGGATGGCGCACGTGATTCAGCGTGAGGGTTTGCTCAATGCCTCTTTCATCGAGGAACGCACCACGGAAGCCGAGGCTTTTCTCGAGCACATCCAGACCTTCACTCCGGAGTGGGCGGCGGAAATCACCGAGGTGCCGGCAGCTGATATCGAAAAGGCGGCGATCTTGTATGGCTCGGCTGACCGGGGAGCCATCTATTACACGCTGGGGATCACGGAGCACATTTGCGGCGTGGACAACGTGCAGAGCCTTTGCAATCTGGCCTTGATGACGGGCCACATCGGCCGTGAAGGGACCGGGGTGAACCCGATGCGCGGACAGAACAACATTCAGGGCGCGGGTGACTGTGGGGCGGTGCCGTCCAACTTCCCCGGTTTTCAGGCCTGTCACGATCCGGTTTCGGTGGAGAAGTTTTCCAAGCTCTATCAAACGCCCATCGATCCCGGCAAGGGGATCACCAAGGTCACGGCACTCAATGAGTGTGGCAAGAGTATCCACGCCATGATGATCGATGGAGAGAACACCGTGGTATCGGATCCCGATCGCAAGCACTGCGAGCACGCTTTGAAGAGTCTGGAGCATCTTGTGCTCATTGATATCTTCCGCACGGAGACGGCGGAGTTTGCCGACGTGGTCCTGCCGGCGACGGCCTGGGGAGAGACGGACGGTGTTTGCACGAACACGGAACGCCGGGTGCAGCGCTTGCGGGCGGCGACTCCACCGGTGGGCGAGGCCAAGCCGGACTGGTGGATTGTGAGCGAGATTGCCAAACGCTTGGGCACGCCGGGATTTGATTACACTTCGGTGAAAGATGTGTTCAACGAGCTCTGCAGCGTGTCGCCCATTTACGCGGGTCTTGATTGGGATCGCATTGACAAGGGAGAGTATCAGTGGCCGGTGCCGGACAAGGATCATCCAGGCACCCCGATGCTGCACGAGAATGAATTCAAGAACGGGCGGGGCGTCTTCAAGGTGATCGGTTACCGTGATCCCGCGGAGGTGGTGGACGCGTCGTTCCCGGTTTGGCTGACGACGGGACGCCGTTTGCAGGCTTATCACACGCGGACGCAGACGGGAAGGTCGGCGGGGATCGACTACCTTTTGCCCGAGGAAACGCTCGAAGTGCATCCCGAGGACGCGGCGGCCTGGAATTTGAAGGATGGCGCCCTCTGTCGAATGAGCAGCCGGCGCGGCAGCGTGGAGATCAAAGTGAAGGTCACGGATCAATCCCCGAAGGGAACGGTCTTCGCCAGCTTCAGTTTTGCCAATGTCCCGATCAACGTCTTGACGGGTTCAGGATACGATCCAGTGACGGAGACCGCTGAACTGAAGGTGTGTCCCGTGCGGGTGGAAGCGCTCTCGGGTTGAGGAGAGTTGCGGATTTCTCCGAAATTCGACCTTCCGGGAAGCGGAACCACCATAGCGGTCGGCGGCAAAGGCCTTGGGAGAATGGAATTCAATGTTCTTCGGGCTAAGGTGGCTTGCTCCATTTCACCCCTCTCTCTTCCATCGCCTCCATCCATGTATGGTGTGATCTCCATTCCCCAGTTTTTGCTGCAGGCGCTCTTGCGCGGCCAGTCTCAGGCCCGGGCGAGCGTGGTGGTGGACGATGGTGCCGTGTCGCGCCCGGGTCGTGGTGTGGTCGATCCGGAAAGGCGCCGGTGATTGCCATGAACGCCCAGGCGGCGGAGACGGGCGTGTTGGTGGGAATGACGGCGACCCAGGCTCAGGCTCGCTGCGGAGGGCTCCGGGTACTCACGCGGGACCGGGTCGAGGAGGCTGCCCTCGACCGTGCCCTATTGAGCGGGGTCGAGGCTTGGTGCGCGGACCTGGAGGCCACGGGCTCGGGTCTGGTAACGGTGGACCACTTTGCCTGCCGGCAATGGCGGCGGGATTGGAAGGCCTTCGGTGAAGCACTTTGTCAGACCCTGAGTCGGGACCTGCGGCTCGAGGTCGTGATGGGGGTGGGACCGACGCCCGATCTGGCGTGTTGGGCCGCAGCCTCGATCGCTGCCGGCGGCCCGGTGGTGCGCGTCTTGGAGGCGAAGGAGAAAGATGAAGGGCGCTCCGCCGCGGACGCCTTGCGTGATGAGCCGATCGGTTTGCTTCGTCCTTCCCCCGGACTTCTCAAGGTGCTGGAGCTCTGGGGCGTGAAGCGGGTTGGTCAGTTTCTCGCCTTGTCGAGAGACGACGTGAGACAGCGGCTGGGCTCCGAGGCCGCCGAGCTTTGGGATGGGCTTCGTGGCAAACGAAGGCGGATGCTGCGCTTGCTGCGTCCCGCGACGACCTACGAGCAGGTCTGTGATCTCGAGTATGAACTCGAGCAGATGGAACCCTTGCTTTTCCTGCTTCGCCGGGGACTGGAGAGCCTGACCGTGCGACTGGCGACGTAGTACCGGGTGGCGGCGCGGATTCAGGTGAGCTTGCGTTTTGCCGACGGCTCGGAGGCGCGGGAGGATGTCCGCGTACCGGATCCCTCCAACGACGTCGATTTGCTCTACCGGGTGGTGCAGCGGCGTTTCGAAAGCCTGGCGGCCAAATCGCCAGTGGTGGGGATGACCCTGGCGCTGCAGCCGGCGTCGCCCAAAAAGCGGCAGTTCGATTTCTTTCGGGAAACCTTGAAGGATCCGAATCGATTTGCCCAGACCCTGGCGGAGCTGGAGGCCTTGCTCGGATCGGAGCGCGTGGGGCGGCCTCGACCCCGGGACTCCCATCGGCCGGACGCCTTCGATCTGGAGCCGTTCGATCGATCGGTGGAAACGGTCTCCCCTCCACCGGCGAGCGAGGACGTGGGATTGAGCGAGGATCCAGATCAGGGCACGGTCTCTTTGGGATTGCCACTCCGGCGGTGTCGCCCACCGGTGAGGGTGCGCGTGGAGGTCGAGCGCCGGGACGGCGTGGCCACACCGGTGCGCGTGTTGGACGGTTCCTGTCGAGGGTGGATCGCCGCTGCCCAGGGGCCCTGGAAAACCTCGGGCGAGTGGTGGGAAGCCAGGCCCTGGGTGCGGGAGGAGTGGGACATCGAACTTGGCGAGGGCAAGTTGTGTCAGCTGGTGCGCCGCGATCAGGAATGGTTTTGGAGGGACTCTACGGTTGAGTGAACCTGTCTTCAGGCCCTCGGCGCGGCATCCAGGACGGGCCTTGCATTTGTCCCGGGGGGATAGCAGTGTGTTGCTTGCGAACGATCGAAACCAAATGAGAAGAGAGGAATGAAGAGGTTTCCAATCTTGCTCCTTGCGTTTGGATCGCGCGAATTTCGTCTATCTGTTTTTCAAACACCACACCAGGGGAAGGCATGACCCCTTCGAACGAGGCATGTTGGCGTGCCTGGGCCGAGATCGATCCGGACGCGCTCCGCCACAATCTCGGGGTGGCTCAGCGGCGTGCGCCGGGTACGGGCGTGATCGCGGTGGTCAAGGCGGATGCCTACGGGCACGGCTTCGGGCGAGTGACGGCGGCGATGAAGGCCTCCGTGGCGGGGTTTGGGGTGGCCGCCATGAGTGAGGCGGAAACGGTCGCCGAGTGTTTGGCAGAGGGGAACGGAGGGGGAAGGCGAACGGCCCCGTTCATTCTCTTGATGGGAACTCTCCTCTCCGAAGAGCTGGAGGTGGCGATCGCGAGAGGCTGGGAGATCACGCTCTCGAGCCTATCGGAATTGCAGACGGCGGCCGACATCGCGCAGGCGCAGGGAACGGTGGCTCAGTTACACTTGGCGGTCGACACGGGGATGGGGCGTCTCGGTGCCCTGGAGTCCGATTTTTTCGACTTGTGCCGTACGGCGCGCGGGCGAGCCAATGTGAGGGTGCGCGGTCTGACGACGCATCTTCCCTCCGCCGATGAGGATGCCGACTTCACCGAGCGTCAGCTGGCCGGCTTCTCTTCCCTGGTCGGTGACGTGCTGAAGCTGTGGGGAAACGGCGAGGACGCGCCGAAAGTGCATGCCTTGAACAGCGCGGGAGTCCTCCGGTTTGCCGGCCGTCTGCCCTCGCAGGGTCTCATGCGCCCCGGACTGATGCTCTACGGGGTGGCTCCCGAGCCCTGCTTTCAAGACGAGCTTCGTCCGGTCATGGCCTTGAAGACTCGGGTGCGCCTGGTGAGAGATCTTCCCGCCGGGCGCGGAGTGAGTTACGGACGCACTTTCGTGACGAAGAACTCCACCCGAGTGGCCACTTTGGGAATGGGTTATGGCGACGGTTATCCTCGAGGGCTCAGCGGGAAGGGCGCCGATGTCCTGATCGCGGGCCGGCGCTGTCCTCTGCTGGGACGGGTGACGATGGATCAGATCATGGTGGATGTCACCTCGCTGCCCGGTGATTTGAGTCCCGGCGAAGAGGTGGTGGTCTTCGGTCGCCAGGGAGAGAGTGAGGTTTCGGTGAGGGAGGTCGCGGAGAAGGCCGGAACGATTCCCTGGGAGATTCTCACCAATATCTCGCGGCGGATTCCCCGCCTCACCCGTCCGTTGCGCGGCAAGACCGTCCAAAAGCCCTTCCTCGACCTCACGTGAAGAACCGTGG
This sequence comes from Verrucomicrobiales bacterium, assembly GCA_965204485.1. Taxonomy (GTDB): domain Bacteria; phylum Verrucomicrobiota; class Verrucomicrobiia; order Verrucomicrobiales; family DEV007; genus JAACDM01. The sequence continues at coordinate 22,542 of CBDBEZ010000114.1, read as the reverse complement.
CACCCTCAGTAACGTTCTGTTAGAGTCTCTTTGGCGAGTCTTTCTCATTCTTGTCGTGATGTTTGCCCAGGCGGGCTGCCGTCATGTGCCGATGGGATGGCGGCCTTCAAATGACGCCTATTTTGGCGGGAGCACGGCGCCCCTCACTCTGGATCTGGAGACCTTTGAAGGGGCGCTGGCGGATGGATCTCCTTTTAAGCCGGTGGTGAGGCGGGTGGCGGCGGATTGGCGGAAGGGGGCGGCCTTGCGAGCGGTCAATCGCGTCGGCTTGTTGGAGAATGGCGAGGACGCCTTGCTGGCTCGCCTGCACCTCATCCAAGAGGCCCGTCGCTCGATCGATTTTCAGACCTTCATCTGGGTGAATGATGAGAGCGGGCGTTTGCTGGCCAGGATGCTGGTGGAAGCCGCGCGGCGCGGGGTTCGAGTGAGGGTGTTGGTGGACTACCTGGGTATGGCTCGTGATGCCAAGGCACTGGCCCAATTCGCGGCAGCTCATGAGAATCTGAAGGTGCGCGTCTACCGGCCGACGGCTCGCTATCTCGAACGGGGCCATCTCGGGACGATGCTCTACGCGCTGACAAACTTCAAGGGAGCCAATCAGCGGATGCATAACAAAGTCCTGGTCGTGGACGACGCCGTGGGCATCACGGGTGGCCGAAACGTGGAAAACAGTTATTTCGACCACGCCCTGAGCATGAATTTCAAGGATCGAGACGCCCTGGTGGTCGGGCCGGTGGCGACGGAGATGACCGCGGCCTTCAAGGAGTTTTGGAACTACCGTCACACCGTGCCGGCGAGAGCGCTTCGCGACGTCGCGCTCGCCGACGTCGAGGTGCCACCACTGGTTAGGGTGGAGACGCCCGTTGCCCGGCGCATCGAAGGCCTGGCGCGTCAGGCCCGCGACCGGAGTGAGGTCCGCCGTCGGCTGGTGGCCCTGTTGCAGCCCGTGGCATCGGTGGAGTTTGTGAGTGATTTGCCGGGCAAGAATGGTGCCCTGCACCTGAGTGGCGGGGGGCGCGCCACCTTTCACGTCATCCGGGCGTTGGAGCGGGCCGAGAAGGCTTTGTGGATCCAGTCTCCCTATCTCGTCCTGGGACCCAAGGGCTTGAAATTTTTTGCCAGGCTTCGAGAAGCCAAACCGGATCTCGAGATTCACGTCTCGACGAACAGCTTTGGGTCGACGGATAACCTGATCGCCTACGCGGGCAATGTCAGAATGCGCGATCGCTATGTGAATCAGTTCGCTTTCCGCATTGGCGAGTACCGGCCCCAGCCGATGGATTTGCGCCGTGCACTGCCAAGTTATGACTGGCTTCGCGAAGTCGCGAGGCGGGGAGAAGGAGTCGCCGCGACGGCGCGGCCGCCTTTCGTTTGCATCCACGCCAAGTCCTTTGTCATCGATGACCGCCTGGTCTACGTGGGCTCTTACAATCTCGACCCTCGATCCGCGCATTTGAACACCGAGGCCGGATTGCTCATCGAGGATGAGGCCCTGGCGAGGCGCTTGAAGGACAGCATTCGTCGGGACCTGGACCCGCGGAACTGCTGGGTGATGGGGCCGAGGCACCAGAATGAACCGCTCCTGGGATTGCAGATGTTGAGCCGGGAAGTGACGGATTTGAGTCCTTTGGATCTCTCGACGATCGATGCCACGACGGCGTATGAGTTGAAAGCCGGGGCCGAGCCCGTTCCCTGGGGACATCCGGCGTTCTTCGAGAAATACCGGGATGTAGGGAGTTTCCCGGGCAGTCCGGGGCCGGTCTCGGAGAGGGAACTCAAGGGGCGCCTGCTGAAGTTTTTCACGCCCTTGATCGATCCGCTGCTATGAGTGGGTGAGCGAGAGCGGACGGTTCGGGCAAGGCGATCGTTCGAGCGTTTCATGAGCGTTGCTTGGCCGGGCTTCCGTTTGCCAGAGCCGGTTCCCTGTGTCAGTGAATAGCATGGCTTTCCGACCCTTCCGAAAACCGACCCTGCAGAGTCTCTCGAAGACCTGTGGTTGAGCGGCCAAGATCGACCCGGTCGGGCTCGGTGAATTGTTGGCGGGGCTCCCCAAGAACGCGGACCCCAATCTCAAGGTGGGTTTCGACACCTCCGATGACGCGGCCATCTATCAGTTGAGCGACGAGATCGCCCTGGTGACGACCGTGGACATCATCACGCCGCCAGTGGAAGATCCCTTTGTCTACGGTCAGATCGCGGCCGCCAACTCGATCAGTGATGTCTACGCGATGGGGGGGCGCCCGGTGACCTGCCTGAACATCGTTTGTTTCCCCTCGAAAAAGCTTCCTGCCGAGCACCTGCACCGAATTGTGGCGGGTGCGCTGGACAAGATCACTGAAGCGGGTGCCGTCCTGGTGGGCGGGCATTCGGTGGAGGATAGCGAGCCCAAATTCGGTCTGGCGGTGACCGGTGTGGTGCACCCTGAACGCTATTGGGCCAACGTCGGTGCCCGGCCGGGTGACCGGCTGATTCTGACGAAGCCGATCGGAAGCGGCGTGTTGTTCAACGCCAAGCTGAAGGGCCGGGTCTCCGAAGCGGCTTTCTCGGCCTGTCTCGATCAGGTGACGACGCTGAACCGGTCGGCGGCCGAATGCCTGGCACAGTTCGACATCCACGCCGCCACGGACATTACGGGCTTCGGTTTGGCGGGGCACGGATTGGAAATGACGGGCGAGGACGAGGTATGCCTGCGCCTGGAATTGGATCGCGTCCCGGTGATGCCGGAGGCTGTCGAGATGTATGAGAGGGGTGTGACGACGGGCGTGAATCGCCACAACCGCGAGGTGATCGGCGACCGGCTGGTCTTTGAAGGCAGCCATTCCGATGCGCGGCGGGAGATCGTGTTTGATCCCCAGACCAGTGGAGGGTTGATGGTGGCGCTGCCGGCGGAGCAGGCTGAAGACGCGGTGACGAAGCTTCGTGCGGTCGGTCTGAAGATGGCGGCGGTGATGGGTTCCGTGGAAGAAAGTGATGGCCGAGTCGCCTTGAGGATTGTGTGAAGAGGAAAGGCAGGCGTCGTCTGCCGTCAGACGACGCGGTGGGTCGCGGAGTGGCCCGGGCGTTTTTTCTGCAAAGGCTTGACCCTCAAGGCGCGTGCTAACTAGGGTGGCCCTTGACCCTGACCCAAACACTCCATGCACACGCTTCGACTCCATGCCACGACCGCCCGGGCGCTATCGGCCCTTTTCGCGCTGACTTATTTGATTTCAACCAGTGCTCTGGCCCTGGAGGAGGGGCTGCTGGGGTTCTGGTCCTTCGACGAGGGTGCCGGGTTGGAATCGGCGAATCTGGCGGGGGAGCATCGCGTGGTGTTCGTCGAGGACGAAGCCAGTCTGCCGGAATGGGTGGACGGGAAGATCGGCTCCGCCCTGCACTTCGATGAGATGTCCTACGCCAAGATTGAGGATTATTACGGGGTGGGAGGGAACACGCCGCGGACCATCGCCATGTGGTTGAAGACGGACTGGCAGGTGCCCGGTGGGGCGACGGCCTTGATCGGCTGGGGCTTGAACGAGAGCGGGCGCCGGTGGCATTTCAAGTTTGAGCACACCACGCAGAGCATCCGCACGGAGAACCAGAGTGGACAGAATTTCGGCAGCGACATCATGGTCACGGATGACGAGTGGCACCATGTGGCCTCGGTCCTTCCAGAAGGTGGGACGACCATCGGCGAGGTGCAGCTCTATGTCGATGGGGTGTTGCTGGACGTGAATGGAAACGGAGCGCAGACGGTGGACACGGCGACAGATCCAGATGAGGGTGCGGTGGAAGTCACCATCGGGATGGGTTTCCTGGGCACCACGAAGCGCTTCTCCCTGGTCACGCTCGATGAGCTGGCCATCTGGGAGCGAGGCCTCTCGCAGGAAGAGATTCAGATTCAGGCCGATGGGGGCCGCCCAATCAGTGAGGGCGATCCCAATTTGATCGCCCCGCGAAGCGCTTCGCTGGGACAGGTCACGGCTGTTCCGCCCACACACGAGGGCAGTTTCGCCATTCGCAATTTGGGCGACGAGAATGCATTGACCGTCACGGGCATCGACGTGGATGGCGCCAACGCGGATCGCTTCACGGTCCTCGACTTTCCGGCCTCCGTGGCGCCGAGTGAGAGCGGTGAAGTGCGATACCGCTTCGATTCCCGGGGCGAGTCTGGCGGCTTCCTGGCGGAGTTAGTGATCCGGAGCAACGACGAGGAAGAAGCCGAGTTTCGCGTGGGCGTGAGTGCCTCGGTGATCAACCGCAATGGCCCGGTGGCGCACTATCGTTTGGACGAAGAGGCCGGCGCGGGGGAGGTCAACGATACCAGTGGCTGGGATCGCCATGGTGCGGTGGGTGCCGAGGGGACGGTGGTGCAGGGTGTCGAGCCGGGACTGGCGGAAGGCGCCGCCGTGCGCGTGGCCGACGGCGGCCGCGTCGAAGTGCCTGGTTCGGGCTTTGAGCCCTTTGAATCCTTCACGATCGCTTCCTGGGTGCAACCGGACTCGGTGACCGGCATGCAGACCTTATCCGCCTTTGGTCCGGCCACGCCTGATTGGGCGGTCTTGTCGGCGGAGGGCGCGGTGGCCTGGTCCGTCGCCGGGGAACTGAAGACGGCGACCGATCCCGTGCTGACGGCGGGGCAGTCGGCGCACGTGGCGGTCGTCTATGCGCCGGAAGAACTGGTCATTTACGTGGAAGGCGTGCTTGTGCTGAGTGAGGCGGATCCGGACCCCGTGGAGATTCAATTGGAGGATAGTTTGTTCTCCCTGGGCTCGGTTGGGGGTGCCCTGCCTTTCGCGGGAGTGATTGACGATGTGCAATGGTACGGGCGCGCACTGGCAGCCGAGGACATCCAATGGCTGGTGGCGAATCCGGGCAAGCCGATCGGCGGACCGGTCGACAGCGACGGTGATGGCTTGAGCGATGGCGAAGAGGTCAACGATCATCAAACCGATCCGCAAGATCCGGATTCGGATGACGACGGGCTTCTCGATGGTGTCGAGATCGCGGATGGAACGAACCCCCTTGACCGGGACTCCGACGGCGGGGGCACCTGGGATGGCTTCGAACGCGGGGCGGGCACCGACCCCAACAACGGCGAGGACGATCCGGCGGTTTGGACGGTGACCACCTACAAGAGTCAAGGGACCTTGGACAGCCTGACACAGGTGCTGGAGATGTTGGCGGATAACACCGTGGCGGGTGACCCGATCCTCAGGCAGCATCGCGTGGTGAATTTTCTCGGAACGGGCGGTGGCGGAAATTTTGATGAAGACGCGCCTTTCGACAACATCGAGGCCGTTGATGCGGCGGATATCGATGACTTTGCGGTGGTCGGCACCACGGAGATCTTCGTGGCCGAGTCTGGCATTTACACCTTTGGCTTCAACTCGGACGACGGTGGCCGTCTGTCGGTGAGCGGAATCGTGGTGGCGGAGTTCGCGGGCACGCGTGGAGCCGCGGATTCACTGGGAGCCGTTTCGCTGGCGCCCGGCTATCACACGGTTGAAGTGATCCAGTTTGAGCGGGGTGGGGGTTCAGCCCTCGAGGTGTTCTGGGATCCCGAGCCCGGGGACAGTTCCGACGGGTTTTCCTCCAATCGGCACCAATTGCTCGCGGCCTCCGAAGTGGTGCGCGAGGACAGTGATGGCGACGGTCTGGATGACCACTGGGAAAACGCGGTCTTTGGAGATCTGAGCCGCGACGGCACAGGGGACGAGGATGGGGATGGTCTGAATGATGCGGGTGAGCAGGCGGCCCGGACGGATCCCAATGTGGTCGACACCGATGGCGATGGACTGAACGACGGGGCGGAGGTCAACGAGCACGGCACGCTGCCTTTGGTGGTGGATACCGATGGGGACAAGCGCTCGGATGGCGAGGAGATCAACGGAGATTTCAAGAGCGATCCTCTGGTGGAGGACACGGACGGCGACGGCTTTCGAGACGGGTTCGAAGCGGCCGAGGGGAGTGATCCCAGTGACGCCAGTGATTTTCCGGATGACATTGGAGAGCCCGATTTGGAGTGGCTGGCGATCGAAGCGCTTCCGACCTTTGATGGATTTCAGGGTGGACTGGATCAACGCGACGTGACTTTCCGAGTGTGGATCGATTTCGATCCGGCAACTGTGACCGAGGATGAACGGGAGATGATCTGGGAATCCGGGGGCGGCACCGTGGGCTTTTCGCTCGTCTACGAAAACGGAGACCGTTTGGTTCTCCGGGCGGCGGGCAACGGCGGCAATACCGTGACCGAGGTGGCCCACACCCTGACGGCGGATCAGATTGCGGCCGGCGAGTTGTCGGTGATCTGGACCTTTGACGTGGACAATGGCGACCCGGCGACGGGCCAGACGATCGCCCTGTTTGTCGACGAAGTGTTGGTGGGTGAGCAGGCCGGGGACATGGATCCGGATTGGACGGGAAGCAATGCCGCGTCTTTTGGTGAGGCTAGTACAAGTTTCGCCGCAGGAGGTGGAAACACGGCCCTCGCTAACGGAGTCGCCTTTGCCTCCGGGGAGATCAATTTGCAAAAGGGTCTGCAGATGTTTTCCGATTTTGTCTTCGACCCGGATGCGAAGCCGCAACCACCGGTCGAGCCGGCGGTTCTGGAGATCTTGACAGTGGCCGCAACCGATGGCGGGGTGGTCCTATCCTGGCGGAGTGAAGAAGGAGCCGATTACGACGTGGAACACTCGAGCGATCTTCAGACCTGGACCAAAATCAATGGGGCGGCCGTCTCGGGCGGCGCGGGAGGCGAGACGGCGTTTGAAGACGACGAGCCGGCCCGCGTCGAGGCGGCTCGCGGCTTTTATCGCGCCTTGGAGGCTCCCTGATTTCCAGGCGTCCCGGGGCGCCGTCCTCGTGAGAACCCGTCGTCCTCGGGGGTGGAGCGTCGGTGGGCGCGTGCGTTTTTCGGTTTGCAGACCGGATTCTTGCAGAGTTTAGTGCGAGGTTGGACCGGGGAAGGCAGCCCCTGCTCTCGGTTTGACGCCAAAACCCTAGACCCAAAACCTAAAACCCATGTTTCAACGTTTTCACACCATGCCGATGACTGGCTTTGCCAGTCTTGTCATTGCCTTATTCACGCTGACCATGCTCAGCAGTCGTGCCCAAACCGTGACCATCTTGGAGTCCTTCGAAGAGGGGATTGACAACGTCACCGTGGTGGGTGGCGGAGCTCGCACGGCCGATGACATCGAAATCGAGCAGCACACGAAGGCGGGTGCCGACGATGTTTCCGTGACGGATGGAGAGAAGGCATTGAAATTGATTCTCTCGAACAACCTCGCTTGGAATGCCGATGCCGACGTTGTTCTGTCAGAAGAGGCGAGCAATCTCGTCAAGCAAGCCTGGACCTCCAAAGAAGAGGCGCGTTATCTGATCCGATATGACGTTACTTTTCCTGGCGAAGGGATCAACTGGGGCAACTTCATCCTCCACGTGAATGGCTGGGATTACGCGCAGTTGGAGCATGGGGGAACGCAGCACCGCTCGATGTCCATTCCCTTGGATCTGGTCACGAGTGATTTGGTTGCCGACGACCTCATCACCTTTCGCATCGTCGATCAATATGGCGTGGCTGATGGTGTCTCCGAACTGGAAGTGATCGTCGACAATTTTCGTCTGGTCGACACCTACGCGCCGGGCGCCGTGCCCGAGGTGACTCTGTTGAATGGCTTCGAGACTCAGGAGGATGTCGACAAGCTCGTGCCCGTCTCCGATCGCTACGAGGCCTCGCTGCATGTGAAAGAAGGGCCGGACGACTTGGCCGTCACTCAAGGAGAGGGTTCTCTGGAGTACACCTTCAATGCCGGTGGCGGTTGGACGCGGGATTTCGTGATCCCGTTCAAGGGCACGATCATGGAGGCGATTGCCCGTGTGCCGCAAGAAGACCGGTGGCGTTACACCTTGCGGATGGACGTGATTTTCGAAGAGACGGGCGGCGCCAACTGGGACGAGGGCTGGCAGAACTTCATTCCTCGGCAGTCCGGCGGCGGCGCTCAGCACTACGCCTTGCATCGGGGCGGCGGTGATCAGCACGCGCGCACCTACTCGGCCACGCTCGACCAGTTCGTCATCGAGCCCGGGGACCCTGCCAATCCCGATGACTTGAATCCCGGAATTTCGATCACGAATCAAGGAGCCTGGAACGACGCTGGCATGACCATGCACCTCGACAACATCCGAGTCATTGATACCGGCAAGGCGCCGCTCAAGATCCGGGATCTGGCGTTGAATGAGAGCGGTGCCGTGGAGGTTTCCTGGGTCTCGTCCGATTCGCAGGCTTACGGTCTCCAGACCTCGGCGGACCTGCAGGAGTGGACGGAATTGGTGAAGGGGGTCGCGGGGGGCCCCGGATCACTTCTGACGAGTTACGTCGATGATTCAGCGACCCTGGAAGGGCAGAGTTACTACCGGGTCTTCGTGTCCGGATCGGCCCCGCCGCTGAACGAGAGCTTCGAGAATGGCCTGGGCGAGTGGACGGTGGTGAGTCGGGAAGGATCGACCGAGTGGAAAGTCGGGACGCCGGCCAATGGGCCCGCCAGCGCGCACGGAGGGACTGGTGTGGCGGGCACCGACCTGGATGCCAATTACACGGATAGCACCTTCGTATCCCTCCGTTCACCGGAGATCAATTTGAGCGCCTTCCTCCAGAATCCTCGTCTCACCCTGAGTTACTATCTTGATATCGATTCCGACGCAGGAGTGCGAATCAATGTGCTCGACACCGATGGCGTGATTCTCGAAGAAGGAACGGAGGAGAACGGTCTCTTTTTTCTTGGGCCGATCAAGACCGACGACTGGACGGACCTCGATGTCGAGCTGCCGGTTCGCGGTCAGAAAGTGCTGCTTGAGTTCGATATCGTCGATGCCGGCGGGGATCCCACCAACGGCGCGGGCTTTTTCATCGATGACTTGTTCATTGCCGCCCCTGAGCAGTAAGTCCCCCTCTCGTTTTCCTTGAAGAAGGGAATCGGTGATTTCGTATTGCTCAGTCACTCGTTCTCATAGGAATGCCCGTTCCGGTCCATCGTGCCGGGCGGGCTTCCTTTTTTCGGAGATGGCGTCATGGTGTCGGGGATTCCGTGCTTGTGGTCCCAGCGGGCGATGTTTAGGGAAAGGAATGACTCGTTTTCTTCGTGTTCTCGCCTTTCTTCCCGTCGTCTGGGCCGGGATGGGGGCTGCAGCGGCCGGCGAATCGCCGGGAAATGGACGCCCTAACATTCTTTGGATATACCTGGAGGATGTGAATGGATGGTTCTCTTGTTATGGAGATCCGGTGATCGAGACGCCGCACATCGACGCGCTGGCCGAGCGCGGCGTTCGCTTCGACCGGTTCTACACGCCGGCGGGTGTTTGCTCGGCGACGCGCTCGGCGGTGATCACTGGAATGATGCAGACTTCCATTGGGGCGCACCATCACCGGAGTGCGCGCCCCGTTTTTCGGGGTCAGGATCTTGGGCCGGTTTACGATCGCAACGTGCTTCCCAAGCCCGTGGTCCCCTTGCCGATTCGGTTCCGGCAGGCGGGCTATTACACGTTCAACGAGGGGGGAGGCAAGGACGACTTCAACTTCGAGTGGGATCCGGAGGCTTTCTACGATCATCGGGGAAAGGGGATGAACTTCAAGGGAGCGCGAGAGGGAAGTGAATGGAGTGGACGGGCGGAGGGACAGCCTTTCTTCGGACAGATTCAGGTAACGGGAGGGAAGTCGGGAAATCGCGTGCGGAAACAGGTGGATCGGGAGACCGTGCCGGTGCCGCCGTACTACCCTGACATTCCGCTGGTCCGGGAGGAGATCGCTCATCACTATGATTGTCTCCTCTACACGGATGCGATGGTGGGCGAAATCGTTCAAGCGCTGCACCGTGATGGTCTTTACGAGAACACGGTGATCTTCCTATTCTCCGACCACGGATACAAGCTGCACCGACACAAACAGTATCTTTACGAAGGCGGGATTCGCATACCCTGCTTCGTGGCTGGCCCGGGGGTTCCCCAGGGAGCGGTGCGGCGTGATCTGGTGAGCGGCATCGACCTGGCGCCCGCTTCGCTGGCCCTGGCAGGTCTGCCCCTGCCGGAAGTCATCGAGGGGCGGAATTTTCTGAGTCCCGAGCATCTGCCGAGGGACTTCGTGGTGGCCGCGCGTGACCGCTGCGACTACACGTATGAACGGATTCGCGCGGTGGTGACGCCGCAGTTCAAGTATTTGCGGAACTACCTAACCGATCGGCCGTTCATGAATCCGAGCTACAAGGACCCCTGGCCGGTCTCTCGGGAACTCCGCCGCATGATGGCGGCGGAAGAAATGAATGCGACCCAAGCGATCTTCTTTGGAGAAGAGAAGCCGATGGAAGAGCTGTACGATCTGGCGAATGATCCTCACGAAGTGCGCAATTTGGCCGCCGATCCAAAGTTTGCCGAGGTGCTGGAAGATCACCGGCGGATCCTGGCGAGGTGGATTGAGGAGACGGGGGATCAGGGGCAGGAGGTCGAGTCGGACGCCGGCCTGCTGGCCACCCTGAAGCGATGGGGCGATCGCTGCGTCAACCCGGAGTATGAGCGGGTGCGTCCGGCTTACGAGGCCTGGAAGGCGGAGCGCACCGCGAGCGAGAGCGGCACCGCCAAGGAGGACCGAGAGCGGACCGCTCGCCGTCGGCGCGACTGATCGGGATCCGGGTGGCTTCGTGAGCCTGGCAGCTCGTACCGTGATCTTGACTGGACCGGACCGAGCCGGCAGGGCGCTTGATGCCCGTGCCCGAAGCGTGAGCTCCAACGATCGATCGATCAGTGGCAGCCGCAGCTGCCACCACCGCCACCACCGCAGCAGCCGGAATCGGCGGACATTTCTTCTTCGGAGGGAACGCGGCCCAGTTGAAGCGTCTGTTGGAGCAGTTTGGTGATGGAGCTGAAAATGCCGTTCATTTGGTCTTCGGCGCCGGCGAAATTCGTCGCCACTTCGTTGCTGGAGACCGCCTGGCGGAGGCGCTCCATTTCCTGGAGATCCGTGTCATTGGGCTGCAGTCCCTCGTGCCCCATCCGATGAAGTTCATGGGCCTTTTCTTGCCAGGATCGGTAGGTCTCCTGCGCCTGCGCGTCGTCGAGAAACGCCTCGATCTGGCGCCGTGCCGTCATGAAATCAGGCTGATCCACGATGAAATGGCAAAGTTCACGGGTTTTGGAGTCGATGGTGGTGGGCTCGATGAGTATGGCCATGGGAAGCCCTACGATGGAAACGTTTGAGACGCGAGTCGGCGCGGCCGCAAGATCGGTCGCCGCGACGATCCGAGTGGGCGCGATAGGGGAAAGGCCGGAGAGATTTTTCGACGGAACCATCGCCCGCGTCGCGGCCGATCCACCGACGTGGATGGAAGAAGGCTCCGGTCCTCGGATGACCGCCGTTCTTGAACGGATGGGAAACTCAATTGCTCACATCTGACCGATAATTCGAGGGCTTTACGCTAGTCTATTCCGAGGGCTTCAGCGCATTGATCAGATTCAAGTGATCCGGGATCCATATGGAGGGCTCGATTCAGGAAATCTTCCACTTCGCTGTCGATGGCTTCGAGAATGCGGTCGAGAGTTTCTTTCCCAAACGTATCGGCGAGGGCGCCCTGGACGCCCTAGCCGATACGTTTGGGAAAGAAACTCTCGACCGCATTCTCGAAGCCATCGACAGCGAAGTGGAAGATTTCCTGAATCGGGCCCTCCATATGGATCCCGGATCACTTGAATCTGATCAATGCGCTGAAGCCCTCGGAATAGACTAGCGTAAAGCCCCCGAATTATCGGCCAGATGTGAGCAATTAAATACACGGTTTTGTCGGGGATACAGGAGCAATCAAAGGGTTGATCCGGTCCGCCAGGCTCTATCGGATCAAAAACCGACTACGAGGGGAAAGGCTTCGAAAAGCCGAACAAGAGATCGGCTTCTTCACCCGCAATCAGGAGATCATGAACCACGCCATCTACTACGCGATTGGTCTTCCGATAGGCAGCGGGCCGGTGGAAGCTGCCTGCAAGACCATCGTCAAGGCCCGGATGTGCCAAAGCAGCATGCGATGGAATCGGGAAAGCGGCGGCAACGTGCTCAATCTCCGCGTCATCAAGCAATCCGGCCAGTGGGACCAGGTGTGGCACCGCTACAAAGAAGAAGCTTGGGACCTGCGCGCCGCCTAAGGTGTAGGATCCGCGATTTCACCCTTCGGACTGCTGGACGCCTCACCCGTCCGAGCGGAAAACTTACGCTAACAGTGCCCGCAGATCACATGCTCCGGAAGGTATTTCGAGAATTACTTCTGAATACGGTATTTTCCTAACACATTTTATGAAACATCAGGGTACACCGGCCGGCCGGCCAGCGGGACCATCGTCTACCCCTCGATCGGGAGCATTGTCAGTCACGAACGCGGCGCTGCCCACGAGGGCGTCCCCGCCTACGTCCTCGCCGGTTACCCCACGGTGTCTCGCGGCCCCGGTTTTCTCGGAGCCAAACACCGCTTTCTCTACATCACCGATACTCGCCGAGGCCCTACCGGTCTCTCTCTTCCGGCAGGCGTCACGACGGAACGGCAGGGAACGGCGCCGCCGCCTCCAGCAGGAAGTGCGCGAGGCCTCTCTGGCAGGTGTCGCCGAGGAGGACCCGCTGCGCGACTACGACGCCATGATCGATCGCAGCCACGCCCTGGCGGACGGCGAATTCGCGCGTGCCTTCGACCTCCAGAGCGAGTCCAGCCGCCTTCGCGACGCCTACGGCAGCGAGTTCGGGCAGCGATGCCTCCTCGCCCGGCGTCTCGTCGAGCGCGGCGTCCGCATCGTGGAAGTGCTCCACAACCTCAATTTTACCAATGGCACCGGCTGGGACACCCACAACGAGGGACAGCTCAAGCAACACCTTCTCATCCGCGAGGTCGACGATGCCCTGTCCGCGCTGATCGACGATCTCGCGGAAAAGCAACTCCTGGAGAAGACGCTCATCGTCGTGGCCAGTGAATTTGGTCGACCGATCCGCTTCGATGGCCGCGGCGGACGTGGCCACCAGGCCAGCACATTCAGCGTCGTTCTCGCGGACGGCGGGCTCCGCCACCACGGAGCCTACGGCGAGACGGATGAAAACGCCCAGACTCCGCTCACTTCGCCCGTCTCCATTCCCGATCTCCACGCAACCATTCATCACGCGTTGGGGATCATCCCTGACAAAATGCTCTACGCCGGTGATCGCCCCGTGCCGATCACCGACGGTGGCCGGCCGATCGCGGCCTTGTTCTGATCCACGACAAGCGACGGGCGGCAGACAAGCGACCACCACATGGTGTCGTCTGGAAACGCTGCCCCCGCCGGCCGTGACTCGTCCTTGATCTGCACAACGAGAAATCACGGAAGCGCAGGAGCGCTTCCCTCCCTTGAATGAATTCGCCGGCGACCGGCGTCCCTCTCATTCAACCATATCGGTGGCACGGCACCTCCAGCGGAGTTGGGACTCCGCTCTACTTTCCCGGCCCGTGTTCCCAGCCGACTTGCCGCCTTGTGGCGCGGACACTCATGTCCGCAGTCCGCATCACGGCCGTGACGGTCACAGCCGCCCGGCTTCTCGATCGTATGGCCAACGGGTCGCACCGCACGACCCCGGCGGAGTTGGGACTCCGCTCTAGTGTGCCCGGCATGGGCCTTAACTAATGACATGAAACGATGACATCGGAGCTGATGAGAGCAACCGTAGCTGAACCGCAAGGCGACGCCCGCGAGGGTGGAGCTGAAGGAAGCGGCAGGCAAATCCGCGGCCATAGGAACACGAACCGGCAGCGAGGCAGGCTGTGGGCGGCGAGCGTGCTAGTAAACGCGAAGCCCAAAGCTCATCAAGACACGGCAAGTAGAGCCGGATGGGATGCGGAGAAAGTTAAGGACCTTACCCGGGGAGATCTCTCCTGTGAGAGCAGGAGAGAAGTCAGCAGAAGCCATAGTAGCAGAGAGCAGAGCCGGGGGCTGGAAGAAGCCCGTGGAAACTGTGAAACCGGAAAACGCTCTCCTGTGAAGGGCGGAAGGAACCAACAGCAGCGCTCTACGGAGCATTGCACCCCAGGGCAGAATACGCCCCGACGTCAGCAGGACTTACGGACAAAGGATCCCGAATTCCTGGGCGAACCCAAAGAGCCCACGCGATGCAGTCGCGGCAAGCCCTGCGGAGAGAGGAACTCCTGGAGGTGCGCGTGAACCGCGAACGGACAGCAAAGCTGGAGGGACTGATGGAGAAGGCCATCAGGTCGGGAAACTGGGGAGCCGCTCTTTACGCCGTTGAGCGTAATGACGGGGCACCCGGCCCCGACGGCATGAGGGCCGACGAACTCAGAGCACACCTCGCCATCCATGGCGAAGTGATCAAGAAGAGGCTGCTAGAGGGCAGCTACAAGCCCGGCGCTGCAAAGCGTCGAGACATCCCCAAGCCCAGCGGCGGAACCCGCCCGCTGAGCATCCCAAACGTGCAAGATCGCTTCGTGCAGCAACTTCTGCTCGGGGTGCTCCGGCCGGTGTTCGAACCCCGTTTCAGCGAAAGCAGTTACGGATTTCGTCCCGGACGCAGCGCCCACGATGCGGTGGAAGCCGCCCAGAGCTTTGCCCGGGAGGGGTTTACCCACGTCGTCGACATGGACATTACCAAGTTCTTCGACAAGGTGAACCACGACATCCTGATGAGTAAAATTGGGACCGTGATAGGGGACAAAGCCGTGATGAAACTCATCGGCAAATACCTGCGAGCCGGGGTGGTGATGCCCGACGGGTTAAAGGTCAGCAGCGAAGAAGGAACGCCGCAAGGCGGCCCGCTTTCGCCGCTACTGGCCAATATCTACCTCGACGCGCTGGACAAGGAGCTGGAGAAACGCGGACTGCGATTCGCCCGCTACGCCGATGACTGCAACATTTACGTAAAGAGCCAAGCCGCCGCGGAGCGTGTGCTTGCCAGCCTCACTGGCTGGATCAAGCGCCACCTCCGGCTGGAGGTCAGCGAGAGCAAAAGCGGGGTGGGGAGGCCTTGGGAACGGAAGTTCCTGGGGTTCATCATCACCAGCGCGCTGCTCATCGGGATTGCTCCTGCAAGCCTCACCCGGTTTGAAGACCGCGTGAGAGAACTCTGGAACGCCCGGCAACCACTGACCAGCGAGCAACTGCGCGATCAATGGCGAAGTTACGTGAACGGCTGGTGGGGCTACTACCGGCGCTGCGAATGGCGACGGGACATCTACCGGAAAGAACCGTGGATCCGTCGCCACATTCGCAAATGCTTCTGGCAACGTTGGCATAAAAGCAAGGGACGGGAATCCGCCCTGCGCCGACTCGGCCTACCGCCGAGTCGAGCCATCGTCGGGAGGAGCAGTCGTGGAGCGTGGCGCATGGCGGGAAACCCTGTCATGCACGAAGCCCTCAACAACCGAACTCTGAGACGCTACGGGTTCCTGATGCCATCAGACCTCAAGAGTTAAGACCAAATGGATCCAATCGCCGGATGCGGTCCCGCATGTCCGGTGGTGTGGGAGGGGCGGCAGGCGCAATCCTGCCGCCTCGACCCGATCTTTCCCGACCAACCCGATCAGGGACTTCATGGCGCGACTTTTTCCTCACGTTTCTACCAATACACGCCCGTGGCCAACAACTCACTCCAACATCGACGTCAATTCTTCTTCCGATAGAACCGGCACTTTCAACTTCGCGGCCTTGTCCCGCTTGGAGCCGCCGCCTTCTCCCGCCAGAAGGAAATCCGTGTTCTTCGAGACCGAGCCGGTGACCTTGCCTCCATGCTTCTCGATGAGCGCTTTGAAGGCGCCGCGATCCTGTGAGAGCGTCCCCGTAATGACGAAGGTCTTTCCCGCCAGAGGCAGGGAGCCGGAAGCGGCTGCCTGCTCGGGTTTGAGGGCGTAATTGTCAGACTTCGGATGAATCCCCAATCGATCAAGGCGCTGCACGACCTGACGGCCAGCCTCAGATTCGAAAAATGAGAGAAGGCTTTCCGCCGCCACCGGCCCGACTTCCGGAGCGATTTGGTAGGGTGCGAGCGACTCTTGCAGATTCTCGATTTGCTTCTTTAGCTCGTCGTGCGCTTCTTGACGCTCCTGCTTTTCGATCTGATTGGCAACGGGACGGCTCCTGTTTCGGGGTGAAACTTCCTTTCG
This sequence comes from Verrucomicrobiales bacterium, assembly GCA_965204485.1. Classification (GTDB taxonomy): domain Bacteria; phylum Verrucomicrobiota; class Verrucomicrobiia; order Verrucomicrobiales; family DEV007; genus JAACDM01. The sequence goes on along the minus strand of CBDBEZ010000114.1, from coordinate 6,400 downwards.
CTTCGTCTCCAATCGTCCAATCTTAACAATGGTGGAAAGAAGTTCGCTGCCAGCAATTTCATCCACTGATCGATGCAGCCGGGACAACTCCTTGGCTGCGGACTCCCCGACCTGGGGAATGCCCATCGCGAAGATCCAACGCCAGAGAGGCTGCTCCTCAGCGGCACGTTGGATGGAGTCGAGGAGGAGCCTCGCCCGCTTCTCGCCCAGTCGGCGAGGCCTGGAGGCCTGTCCCGTTTGCAGCCTGGCCGGATCGAGGAGAAGTCCAGCCTGCCGATCGGCATCGAGCTCAAAAAGATCGAGCGGCGAACGGGCCAGTCCGCTCTCCACCAGCTTGACCGCCACCGAATCACCCAGGCCTTCGAGATCAAGCGCCTTGCGCTGGGCAAAATGCTTGATGCGAGTGACCGCCTGCGCGGGACAATCGAAATTGACACACCACCAGGTGACCACCGTGTAATCTTCGCCATCGCGCTTGACGGTGTTCTCACGTTTTTCGATAGGAGCCTCGCAGGCCGGACACTTCCCGTCGAGATGTTCGCCCATCGAGAAGGGCCGCGAATCGGCCGGCCGCTTCTCCTTCACCACGGCGAGCACCTCCGGAATGATCTCTCCCGCTTTGTGCATCAGGACCGTATCGCCGAGCCGGATATCGCGTTCATGGATGAAGGATTCGTTGTGCAGGGTGGCCCGCGAAACGGTGGTCCCGGAGAGTCCCACGGGCTTGAGATCGGCCACCGGCGTGAGGATCCCGCTGCGGCCCACCTGGATCGTGATCGTCTTCAGCAACGTCGGCTTCTGCTCGGGCGGATACTTGAAGGCGGCCGACCATCGCGGGGCTCGCGAGGTGGCGCCCAGCTCGACGCGAGCGGCGAAGGACGCCACCTTGATGACCGCGCCGTCGGTTTGATAGGGCAAATCGTGACGCCGCGCGTCCAGTTCATGGATGGCCTCGAGCACGCCCTCGAGGGAATCAACATGCCAGAGGGGCTCATTGCTCGGAAGATCACACGTTTTCAAAAGTTTTCGAAAGGCATCTTCATCCGGAAACTCAACCCCCTCGAAAGCCCCCAGTCCGTGGGCCAGGAAATGGAGCGGCCGCTTGGCCACCGCGCGGGAGTCTAACTGCTTCAAGGTTCCCGCCGTGGCATTGCGCGGGTTGGCAAAGACGGGAAGGCCCTGCTCGTCCCGCTCTTCGTTGAGCTTGGCGAAGGCGGCGTTCGGCATGTAGACCTCGCCACGCACTTCCAGTAGGGGCGGCGCCCCGGACGGCAGCGTCAAGGGAAGCGAACGAATCGTCCGCAGATTGGCCGTGATGTCGTCGCCCGTCGTTCCGTCGCCCCGCGTGGCGCCGTAGTCCAGTGTGCCATCCCGGTAAACCAGTGTCGCCGCCACACCATCGATCTTGGGCTCGATGGTCACCGGCACTTCGTCCAGGCCAAGATTCCTCTGCAGCCGCCGGTAGAAGGCCCCCACTTCCTCCTCCGAAAACAGATCGTCAATGGAGCGCATCGGGACCAGATGCGAGATGGGCTCGAACCCCTCGAGAGGGGCACCTCCAACCCGTCGAGTGGGTGAATTGGGATCCTGCAGCTCGGGATGAGCCGCCTCCAACTTCTCCAGTTTGCGAAACAAGCGGTCGTACTCCGCGTCGGAAAGCTCGGGCGCCGCGTCCACATAGTAGAGACGGTTGTGGCGTTCCAGTTCGGCACGAAGCTCGTTGATGCGTTGGGCGGAGTCAGCGGACACGCGCCAAGCTTAAGCAGCGCCAAGGCTGCGACGCAACGCCTCGTCGCTTCGCTTCGCTTCACGGTTCACCCCGGTGCCCACAATGCGCGGGAAAGTCCTCGCTTCCCGGGGTTGGATCGGCCAGCATCCTTCCCGCAAGCCCAATCAAACGTTTATGAAAGTGTTCACCCCTTCTCTCGCCCTCCTTTGGCTGCTGCTAATCGGTCCGGCACTGGCGGCTCCCGCCCCCAAGAAAATCGTATTCATCTCGCACCTCAGTTCCCACGGAAACGGCCAGCACGAGTATGCCGCTGGCTGTCAACTGATCGGGAAATGGCTGACGGAAGCCTATGGTGAAGACCAGGTGAGCTTCGAGCACCATCTGATTTGGCCGGAGGATCCCGAGGCCGCCTTCAAAAACGCCGACACGGTGGTGTTTTCCTGTTCCGGAGGCAACGGCCACCTCGTCAATCCCCACGTCAAGGAATTCGACGCCGTGATGAAACGCGGTGTCGGTCTGGCCTGCCTGCACTACGGCGTCGAAGTGCCCATCGGCCCGCCAGGCAAGGGCATGCTGAACTGGATGGGCGGCTATTTTCAAACCCACTGGTCAGTCAATCCGCACTGGGTCGCCGAGTTCGAGGAATTCCCGGAGCATCCTGCGGCGCGCGGCCTGAAACCGTTCGCTATCAACGATGAATGGTACTTCCACATGCGTTTTCGGGACGAGATGAAAGGCGTCACGCCCATCCTTTCCGCCAAGACGCCGGAGTCCACCATGAAACGTGGAGACGGTCCCCACAGCGGCAACGCCGCCGTGCGAAAGGCGGTGGCCGCCGGCTTGCCTCAACACGTGGCCTGGGCCTATCAGCGGGGCGAGGACTACCACCACGGCAGGGGCTTCGGCTTCACGGGTTTGCATTATCACCAAAATTTCGCCGACGACAACTTTCGAAAGTCCGTCCTCAACGGAGTGGCCTGGACCGCCAAGCTCGAAATTCCGGAAGACGGAGTCCCGTCGGAAGTCACGGAAGCCGAGCTTGAGCAATCCATTGTCGACACCAAGGAGAAGTTCGAGAAGAAGAAGAAAAACGTTTCGACCCAGGAACCCACGCCCAGCCCACGCCCAGCGGGCCGAGGATCTTCCAGTGGCGGGACCCCATCACTGCGCGATCCCAGCCAGGCGGTGGCCTCGCTGGAAATCCATCCGGACTTGGAGGCGAGTCTCTTCGCCGCCGAGCCACTGTTGTTCAGCCCGAGCAGCATCGATGTCGATCACCGTGGCCGGGTCTGGGTGTGTGAGGTCGTCAATTATCGCGGCAACCAGGGCAAACGGCCGGAGGGCGACCGTCTCCTCATTCTCGAGGACAGCGACGGCGATGGCGCAGCCGACATCTCCAAAATTTTCTATCAAGGTCACGACATCGACTCCGCGCACGGTGTCTGCGTGCTCGGCAATCGCGTCATCGTGTCGGCGAACAACGAAGTCTTCTCTCTCTATGATGACGACGGGGACGACAAGGCCGACCGCAAAGAACTGATGTTCACTGAAATTGGCGGAAAGCAGCACGACCACGGCATCCACGCCTTCATGTTCGGACCTGACGGACGCCTCTATCTCAATTTCGGAAACGCCGCCAAGCAACTCTGCGATCCCGAGGGCAAGATCATCGTCGACCTTGCCGGCAACGAGGTGAAGATGGATCGTCAGCCGTATCAGGAAGGAGTCATTTTTCGCTGCGCGCTCGACGGCTCGCAGGTGGAGACCCTGGCCTGGAACTTCCGCAACAACTGGGAAGTGGCCGTCGATTCCTACGGCGCGATCTGGCAAAGCGACAACGACGATGACGGCAACCGCGGTGTCCGGATCAATTTCGTCATGGAATACGGCAACTACGGTTACAAGGACGAGTTGACCGGAGCCGGCTGGCGCTCGGAACGCATCGGCGCTCACCAGGACATCCCTCTCCGGCACTGGCACTTGCGCGATCCCGGCGTGGTGCCCAACCTCCTGCAAACCGGAGCCGGCTCCCCCACCGGGATCACCGTCTACGAGGACAGCTTGCTGCCGGAGGTCTTCCACGGCGAGGTCCTGCACTGCGACGCCGGGCCCAATGTCTGCCGCGCCTATCCTGTCACCCCGGACGGTGCCGGTTACCAGGCCGAGATCGTCAACATTCTCTCCAGCACCAAGGACTCCTGGTTCCGGCCTTCCGATGTCGCCGTGGCACCGGATGGCTCACTCGTCGTCGCGGACTGGTATGACCCCGGTGTCGGTGGCCACGGCATGGGCGACATCGACCGCGGCCGGATCTTTCGCGTGGCGCCCAAGGGTCACGCGCCCTTGACGGCGCCCGCCATGGACACCTCGACGACCGCGGGCGCTCTCGCAGCACTCAAGAGCCCCAACAACGCCGCGCGCTACCTGGGCTGGAAGGCCCTGGCGGCGTCCAAAGAGGGTCGCAAAGCCGCACGCCGCTTGTTCCGAGACCAGACGGCCAAGCCCTATCACCGCGCCCGAGGCCTCTTCCTCCTCGGCTGGCACAAGAAAGGCTACGTGAAGGCCGCCCTTGTCGACGACGATCCGAACCTTCGCATGGCGGGCCTTCGTCTGGCCAGGCAACACGGCGATCATCTCATGGAATCCGTCGCAGCGCTGGTCGATGATCCCAATGCCCAGGTGCGTCGCGAATGTGCCATCGCCTTGCGGTTTCAGTCCGGGGAGCAGGCCGATCGGCTGTGGGCCCGGCTCGCCGCTCAGCACGATGGTGAGGATCGTTGGTACCTTGAAGCGCTCGGAATCGGCGCCGATCTCCACTGGAATTCCCATCTCCAGGCCTACCTGGCACTGCCCGAGCCTGGCCCCGGCAAGGCTGATATCGTTTGGCGAAGCCGTGCGGATGCCACCCCTCCCCTCCTGGCGGCGGCCGTGCTGCAAGCCGAGAGCGAAACCGAGAGACTTCGCTTGCTGAGGGCTTTCCATTTCCAGCAAGCGAGCAAGGCCACAGACCAGGCGCTCCTATCACTATTCGACCAGGGCCCGGCCAGCGTCGCCGTGCCGGTCGCCTTCATGCTCGGCGCGTCCCAAATCAAAGCGGATCTGGAACGCGCCAAAAAGGCGCGCCATCTCATCCATGCCCTGCGTGGCGAGCCGGAGTTGGTGCGGCTTGTCGCTCATCTCGAGCTGGACGGCACGGAGAAACTTCTTGCGGAGTTCGTCGAGTCCCAGGGCAAACCGAGCGGGCAGACCGTTCTGGCGGCGCGGACGCTCCTGCGTAACATGCGCTGGCTCGAAGCCCGCCTGGCCGAGAGCGAGGCCGTGGCTTATGAGCGTCTCATGCGCTCTCTGGGCGCTTCGGGCGAAGCCACGGCTGTGACCCTTTTGATGTCCGCCGCCACAGACCCCAAACGCGATCTCGCGGTCCGTCAAAAGCTCGTCGAGGCACTCGCTCTGTCTTCTCGGGGAGAGCAGCGCCTTCTCGAAGCCGCCGAGTCCGGCGAATTGCCGGAGGATCTAGAGTTCACCACGGCCGCCTTGCTGGGGCGCTCTCGCGACCGCCATGTGAGAGAGAATATCACCAAGCATCTTCAGCTTCCTCCGACGCCTGGAGCCGAAAAGTTCCCGCCCATCCCTCAACTGGTGCAGGTTCAAGGCAATCACACCAAGGGCGCGGAGGCCTTTGCCAAGGCCACCTGCGCCACCTGCCACCTCGTCGACGGTGAGGGAATCGATTTCGGCCCCGATCTGACTGAGATCGGCGACAAGCTCTCGGTGGAAGGAATGTATGAGGCCATCCTCTACCCCAACAACTCCATCTCCCACGGTTTCCATGGCGTCGTCATCACTCAAGAGGACGACACGCAATACGGCGGTTACATTGTCAGTGAAACCGATCAGAGCGTTTCATTACGGATGCCCGGCGGCGTGACCCAGGAAATCGCGTCCAGCGAAATCAAGAAACGCGAGGAAATGGAGCAGTCCCTCATGCCGCCAGGACTGGCCGCCATCCTGGCGACCCAGGAATTGGCGGATCTCGTGGCGTATCTGAGATCATTGAAGAAAGCGCGTTGACGGCAGAGGCACCTTATCGAGCCCTGCCAGCCGAACCGCCGGCGCCAGCGCCGGCGCCGCCCCCACTCTCCCCTCAAACACCACCAATGGAGGTCTGCTCGGAGGCACAGTGCTCGCTGAGTCATTGGACTGGCTTGTCTGCGAAAGCCGAGTTTCGCTTAACATCGCCGCCCGTTTCTCTAACGGATGCGGTAATACCCTTTCCGAAGGGCTATGCGTGCCGCGTCGGATTCCTCGAAAGTGCCAGTCACACTCGTGGCAATGATTTCCCAAGTGAACATGTCCTCTGAGAACTCGAGATCCACGACTTGACCCTCTGGGATGGCGATACTGAAGGCACCATTCGGACTGATTCCCACTTTAACCGGCGGCGGAGTCGGATCACTCGGATCGACCACTGCCGCTCGAGTCAGAGAAATGACCGGAAGTTGTGGATGAGGGCAGCTACCGGAACACCATTCGAAGTTCGATGATGGGTTAGGCAGCGGCTTGCTGCTCGATGCCGTCCACGAAGATGATTCCTTGCACGACTTTGTCAAGTTGACGATACCCGTTGAGTCGACGCCAGCCTTTCCCGGCTTCCAGCCCGAGCTTGTAGAC
>CBDBEZ010000113.1:0-7857 GCA_965204485.1 Verrucomicrobiales bacterium | reverse complement strand
TGGCCTGGGTGCCCTGGATGGCGATGGCCCTGGCCACCGCGATTGGCTCCGCCGGAGCTGACGACACTCCGGTGGACCCGACACCACCACCTCAGCACGGCCGCACGTTCATCCGGGCCTACTGTGTCGAGTGCCACCAACCCCCAAAACCCAAAGCCAAGCTCGATCTCACGCCCTACGCGGAATCGCTCGAGCGCCTCATTGAAGACGGCCTGGACTGGAACGACCACCTCATCCGCGTGCAGGAGGGCGAGATGCCTCCCGACGACGAGGACGTCGTTCAACCCTCCGAAGCCGAACGAGCCGCCTTCATCGAGTGGGTCGAGACCACCTTGCAAAGTGCCGCCGAGAGAAATGGACTCACGCCCGGCCCGCCCATGGTAAGACGGCTCAACCGCAGCGAGTATTCCGCCTCGGTGAGGCATTTGTTAGATGTTCACTTCGATGCCGGCGAAGCCCTGCCTGACGATGGCGCGGGCGGAGAAGGATTCGACAACGCCGCGGAGACGCTCTTCATCTCCCCCATCCACGCCGAGAAGTATTTGGAAGCCGCGCGAACCGCCGTTTCCTACGCCTTCGCCGACACGCGGTCCAGCCGCCGTTTCCTCGTGGCCAAACCAGGTGAAGAACACAGTGAAGAAAAAGCCGCTGAGATCGTGTTGCGGCAGTTCCTGCCCCGCGCTTTTCGACGCCCCGTCACCGGCGACGAACTGGAGGAATTCCTGACAGTCTTTCGAGAATCTCTCCAGAGCGAGGAGAGCTATTCCTCGGCGCTCCAGACCACCCTGACCGCTGTCCTCGTCTCGCCCAAGTTCCTCTTCATCGTCGAGGCTCCGAATCCTCGGCCCGAGCCGGTTCCTCTCACCGACCACGAACTGGCCACGCGGCTGGCCTATTTTCTATGGGGCGCCCCGCCCGATGACACCCTGCTGGAGGCGGCCGGGAAAGGCGACCTGCGCCAAACCGAAAGCCTTCGTCGCGAGGTGGAGCGAATGCTGGGCCGCGATCACGAACGCAAGGTGCGACAATCCGTGCAGAACTTTGTCGAACAATGGCTGGGAACCCGCGCGCTGGGCCGCGAATTCAAACCGGACCCCTCCATCGAGGGCTACGATTCCGAATTGGAGGGCGGGATGAAATACGAACCCGTGTTTTTCGTGCATGAAATCCTCAGCGAAAACCGGCCCCTCACGGATCTGATCGACGCCGACTACACTTACGCCAACCGGAGGCTGGCGCGACACTACGGCATTCGTGACCGCGGCCGTTTTCGCGAGCAGCCCCGGCGAGTAGAGATCGATGACCGGCCGCATCGCGGCGGTTTGTTAGGCATGGCGGCGGTCCTGGCGATCTCTTCGCACGCCCACCGCACTAGCCCCGTGCTGCGTGGCACGTGGATCCTGGAACACTTGATCGGTGATTCCCCCCCGCCGCCGCCGCCCGATGTGCCGCCTCTGGAGGAAGACCCACACGGAGAGACTCCCAGCTCGCTCCGGGAACGCCTGGAGCAGCATCGCGCCAATCCCACCTGCGCCACCTGCCACGACCGGATCGATCCCCTGGGTTTCAGCCTGGAAAATTACGACGTTCTCGGACGCTGGCGTGATGAGGCCGGCGGCCAGCCGATCGACGCCCGTGCGACGCTCCCGGACGGCACGACCTTCTCCGGCCCCCAAGAACTGAAAGCGATCCTCCTTGAGCGCCGGGACCAAGTGGTGGGACATTTCACTCGCAAGTTGATGGGGTATGCGCTGGCCCGCGGGCTCGGCTACGAAGACCTCGTGACGGTCGAGCGGATCGTGGCGAGTCTTCAGAGGGACGATTACCGGTCCCGTACGCTGCTCCACGGCATTGTCGAAAGTGTGCCTTTTCGCTTCAAAGCGGGTACTGACCCGACCCGCGGGGTTGTCATTGAGGAGGGCGATTCCGCGCCCTCGATCCACTGATTTCTTTTTTCATGTGCACCAAAAGCTCTTCCCCTCTCTCCCGCCGCACCTTTCTCCGTGGTAGCGGGGCCACCCTGGCCCTTCCCTGGCTTGAGGCCATGGCGTCGCGCCGTGCGCGCGCCGCAGCCGCCTCAGCGAGCGCTGCGGGAGGGCCCACCAGGCTCGCCGTGCTCTTCATGCCCAACGGAGTGCGAGAAGACGCCTGGACGCCGGAAGGCGAGGGGCGGGACTTCCAGCTTTCCCAGACCTTGCGCCCTCTCGAGGCTCTCAAGGACCGCCTCATCATCCCCACCAATCTCTGGAACCAGGCGAGCGACCATGGGGACGGCCACTACGTGAAAACCTCGGGTTTTCTCACCTGCCAGACCATCCAGAAATCCCTCGGATTTGATCTCAACAGCAACGGGATCTCCATGGATCAGGTGGCGGCTCAAAAAATCGGAACTCAGACGCCCTTGCCTTCGCTCGAACTGGCCATCAGTCCGGTCAGCATCGGCGTCGACACCAACGTGGGCTACACCCGGGTCTACGGATCGCACATCGCCTGGAGCCGTCCCACGCGACCCTTGGCGCGCGAGATCAATCCCCGACTCGTCTTCGAACGTTTGTTTCGCGTGGCCCATCCCAACCGCGAAGCGCAGCGCGGCGACCGGCTGCTTCTGGACCGCGTGCTGGGCGACGCCCGTCAACTCCAGCGCCGGGTCGGCACGGCCGACCGCTCGCGCATCGACGACTACCTCGAGTCCGTGCGCGCCCTCGAGAAACGGGTCGAACGGGCTAGCCAACCCTCCGGCCGGACTTGGCAGCCCGCCGTGGACATGGACCCCACGGACAAACCCGCCGGCATCCCCGAGGCACACGCGAAGCACGTGCGTCTCATGCTCGACATGATGGCCCTCGCTTTCCAGACAGATTCCACCCGGATCTGCACCTTCATGTTCGGCAACGCGGTGAGCAACACCAACTTTTCCTTCCTGGACGGGGTCAGTGGCGGACATCACAGTCTCTCGCATCACGAGCGGAAGGAAAAAAATCTGTCACAATACCAAAAAATCGCCGAATGGCACGTGGCCCAGTACACCTACCTGCTAAACAAGCTCAAAGACATGAAGGAGGGCGACGGCAATGTGCTGGATCATTCCTTGATTCTCTTCGGGTCCGGTCTGCGCGATGGCAATAGCCACAGCCCAAGGAATCTACCGCTCGTCATGGCGGGAAGCGCCGGTGGGCGACTGCAAACCGGGCAGCACCTCGTTTGCGAGAAGAACACGCCGCTGGCCAACCTTTATTGTTGTGCGCTCGACGCCATAGGTGCGCCGGTGGACCGCTTCGGCGACAGCAGCGGACGCCTGCCCGGCGTGCTGGCGTCCTAACCGAAACCGCTCGACGAGCCGCGTTCTGACCCATTCATTCACTGCTCGCCGGGAAAAGGAGGTGACGCGAAGATTCGCAAGCCATCGCCGCACTCGCAAAGGGAAGGGCAGTCGCGCCGAATCCCCCTGATACTTGCCCCGAGCCTCGTCTACCCGTACCAGGCTCGACGAGAGGTTGCGATCGCCTCCGACTTCGCATCCCACTCGCCCGCCCACTTCTCCTCCACCCCCTCCATGGACTCCAAGAAAAGAGCGCGGCAGGCCGCCGAGCCGTCCAAGAACTTGGATCGGCCTCTCAACGCCTATCAACAAACGATTCGCGATTTCTCCGATCGCCTTATCGAAGCGCAAAAATCTCTCAGAGTCCTGGACGCCGTGAAATGGGGCGCCGATGTGGAAGAGCGGTTTTTCTTACAGAAGTGCCGAGAGCTGCCAGACGTCCACCTCGCTTACTACCAGAATCGCCCACTCGCCTTCGATCCGGCCGCCAAGAAGCGCGAGTTGCAAAAGATCGAGCTGGACGTCGTCAACCATCTCGGAAGGCTCAGTTCCGTCGGCGAGATCCTCCGCCGGATATGCCGTGAATACGCCATCGTCATCGATATGCTAGCCAACCGCGGACGAAAGGCGTTCGCGGCACGTTCGCGCGAACTCTACGGCTCGACCCGCGAAGCTTTTCACGCTGGCGAGCCGACCTTGGCCGATTTCGCCGACGCCATGGCATCGAGCCTCGCCAAGATTTCCACGACGCTGGCGTTCCAGAATGAAGAGCTCACCATCACCGGCGAGCAGGCCATCGCCATCCTCGACCAGCGTTTCCGAACCGCGTTTTCCGGCCAGGGCATCGACACGTCCGTCAGGGTCGTGCTCGATGACGGCATTGTGGCGGACGCAGCGGCTGGAAGCGATTACCTCAAGATCCGCAAAGATGCGCTCTTTTCACGATGCGCGATCTGCGCCTCCTGGGGTGAAATCGCGGATCCTGCACCTTAGGCGGCGCGCAGGTCCCAAGCTTCTTCCTGGTAGCGGTGCCACACCTGGTCCCACTGGCCGGATTGCTTGATGACGCGGAGATCGAGCACGTTGCCGCCGCTTTCCCGATTCCATCGCATGCCGCTTTGGCACATCCGGGCCTTGACGATGGTCTTGCAGGCAGCTTCCACCGGCCCGCTGCCTATCGGAAGACCAATCGCGTAGTAGATGGCGTGGTTCATGATCTCCTGATTGCGGGTGAAGAAGCCGATCTCTTGTTCGGCTTTTCGAAGCCTTTCCCCTCGTAGTCGGTTTTTGATCCGATGGAGCCTGGCGGACCGGATCAACCCTTTGATTGCTCCTTCTTCGTCGCGCAGTTTGCGCCGCCACCCGTCATACCACGTCTTGGCCGTTTTGCCGCCTTTGGCATCTCCAAAGAGCGCCTCGGACAGCGAAGAGAGGTGCTCGCTGGCATGGTAGAAGTCCAGAAGCCAGTCGTAATCGTCATAAAGTTGACTTTCTCGGGCGTGGGTCCACAGCGAGGAGGCACCGTCCATGATCAGCAGCTTGATCACGCCCCCCTCCGGCAAAATGCGCTCATGGAAGGCCGTGATGACCCGCCGGTTTTCATCTTTGAAGGAGGTGAAACGCTCCTCGGGCATCTTCGCCGTGTAGATTGATTCGGTGCGCGTAACTGATTAGCGCTCCTAACCAGCAAACGCCACAGGCATCTCATGCAAGGGTACGCTCGCCTGCGATGATTTTGGCAAGCGACTTGAATACGGAACTCGCTCCTCGCAGCGAGAGAGTCGAGAGCACACTCTCGAATGCCGCGTAGGCATTGGCTCCCCGCTCCGTCTTGAAACATTGCGACACCTTGCGGGCGACGATCGCCGGCCTGAGCATCCGCTCGGCGATGTTGTTGGTCGGCTCTACCTCCGGGTCCTCCAGGAACATCGTTAAATTCCCTTGGTCAAAGTGCCGGCCAAGCTCATTGAGCATGCGTTGGTTGTCGGAATCTTTGAGCGTCCGGTCCCGCAGGTAATGATCGAGTTCATAGATCTTTTTCAAGCTCTCTTCCGAGAAATGACCGGAAGTTGTGGATGAGGGCAGCTACCGGAACACCATTCGAAGTTCGATGATGGGTTAGGCAGCGGTTTGCTGCTCGATGCCGTCCACGAAGATGATTCCTTGCACGACTTTGTCAAGTTGACGATATCCGTTCAGTCGACGCCAGCCTTTCCCGGCTTCCAGCCCGAGCTTGTAGACCATTGAAAGGGTTGCTTTCCTCGATCCACATCCTTTGGTTTGTCGAGTTCGATGGCGTACCGTGGCAAACGTCGACTCTATCGGATTTGTCGTCCGGATGTGTCTCCAGTGTTCTGCTGGAAAGTCGTAAAAGGTCAGTAACGTGTCCTTGTCTTTCTTCAGGCAGGCGCACGCTTTCGGATACTTGGCTTCGTAGAGCGTGAAGAACTCGTCATAGGCCTCCAAGGCGGCCTTCTTTGTTTCCGCCATGTAGATCTCATGGATGCGTTCCTCGGCAAGGGGTTGCACTTTCTTGGGCAGCTTGTCGAGGATGTTGGCTGTCTTGTGCACCCAACATCGTTGCTGTTTGCTTGTCGGGTACTCCTCTTCCAAGGCACTCCAGAACCCGAGAGCTCCATCGGCGATACTCAATTTCGGGGGGATCTTCAATCCTCGTTTCTCGAGATCTCTGAGCACATTTTTCCAGGACAGTTTGCCCCAGCGTTTCATAAAATGGCCAGTCAGGCCATCATGTAGTAGGCGATTTTTTCTTCGACGGCCTGATTGTCTCCGAGTGTCAATGTGAGTCGACCTTGAGGGCGAGTCAGACGTCCGGCACGCTGGATGATTTTGCGGCGAATCGTGCCGAGTCCTTCAAAGATCCACTCCGCAGCCCTTTTGGGGGACGATTTGCGTGACCGCTCCGCAGATCGCATCTGCATTTCGCGTGTGAGATTGTGGGTGAGGATACTGGCCAAAAGGAAAGCTTCGTTGGCGGCACGTCGCTTGGCCGGAATATAGTCCATCTGGGCCTGGCTCTTGGCTTCGCCAAAAATCTTCTCCTGAGAGCCACGCCCTTCATGAAATTTCACCACATGAGCGGCCGTGTTTGTCTTGTTGGTGATGATCGCCTTGTATTCATACTCGCGAGTGAGAAGTTCTGTAACTGGATCATCATGCGGCGAAGCGTGAACCTTCGGAGCGAGTGAAGTCTATTTTATCAAGGATGAATTTTCGGAACGCTGAACCTTTTCCGCCGTGGTGCAAAAATCCAGGCAGCGTGTTTTTCAAGGCGGCTGAGACAATCATTTCCGAAGGCAGCACGTCTGGGCGGATGGTTCGGATCCAGGTTCCAAAGTGTTTCCAGACCAGACCGTCACATGTCATGGCAAGGTACTGTAACATGCCCTGAGCGATCATGCCGGTCTGCACAAACACATGATATGCGTGCATCTTTCTCTGCACCTGTCTGCGATATTTCTCGGTAGTCCGGTGGAGGTATTGGTTACCATTGCGACGCTTGAGCGGTCGCATAGCGGCCATCCAGAAATGGTATCCGAATGAGCCGACCGAATGCACCGCTTGCTTGAAAGCGACTTCGATCTTGAAACGCAAACTGTAGAGCAAGATGATCTCCTGAGCTTCCATGGTGAGGTCGGTAGACAAGAGGATGATCCGCCCTCTCGTGGGATGATCGACGAGAATGAAGCGGACCATCGCCCCGGCGGGCTTCCACAACAGATCCACCGACTTGAACCGGACAGAGATGTTTCTCTCCCCATATACGGGACTGGGAACGGAACTGAAGCCGCCCGTTCCAAAGACATTCTGGAGCTTCACCGCAGCGCCATACTTTTTCGGTCGTCCGCGTTTGCGTTTGCGTGGCACTGCCGCAGGCCGAAAGCCGGTTGTCGTGCGTCGAACCCTCGTGACCAGCACACCGGAACGCCCCTTGGTGCTCCGGATCACCTTTCCGTTGGCGTAGTAGGCGTCGGCCAGCAAGACGAACTCCTGACCTCTACAGACGGATGCGAGCATCTCGTTGGCCTTGTCGATCAAGGTTCTCCTGTCGCGGTTTGAAGTGACGATACCTTCGTGAATGCGTGCACAGACCGGAACGCAGAAGAAGTATCCGCCAACCTGACAGAGCACGCCGAAGGCCTGAAAGGAATGGCTCATGATGAAGTGAGGCTTGGAATTGGACTCGGACTGTTGATGCAGATACTTCACCGCAGGCATCTTGCGGCCTTCCTTGGACTTCTTGATGCCGTCGAGAACCAGGACGGGGCGACAACCGATCTTGTAGACAGGGAAGTGCTTGATCACGATGGCGAACCAAAGTTCTGCAAGCCGGTCCGTCTTCACGGCATTGCTGTGGAAGAAATGGAGTAAGTGCTCATAGAAGTGTTCTGACAAACCGAGAGCGCGGACGAAACTGGAAACCCCGAGGAGATCATTGCGCACGGAGAAAGCGGCCAAGACGAGCAGAAACCAGAGAAAGGTGCGGGCTCTCGAGAAAGCGGGTCGCAGAAAACGGA
>CBDBEZ010000112.1:0-91683 GCA_965204485.1 Verrucomicrobiales bacterium | reverse complement strand
TCGACGAATTCTCGCGCGGGGCGGTCCGCCAATCACTGGTCAGCGTCATGGCCGAGGAAGTCACCAGCCTCTGTGGAGCCGCGCATGGGCGAGACACCGAGAGCCCGTCTCGTCGGGCCGGGAGCGCTCCGTCGAGCCTTGAAGTGGAGGGAGAGAAGATCAGCCGTCCCAGGGTCCGCCGCGAGCACTCTGACGGCACGATGAGCGAGGTGAAACTTGCCAGCTACGAGGCGGCCAAAGGCTACGAGAAAAACAAGATTCGAGACGCCATCATTCGCGCCCACACCCACGGAGTTTCCACCAATGAGGTGCAGGACACGATCGACTGGACCAAGGGAGCCAGCGCCTCTGAAGTCAGCCGAGTTTGGGCGCACGATTGCTCACCGAGCCACGGGAAAGAGACCTCACCACGCAGACATGGGTAGCGCTCATGTTGGACGGTATCCGGTTGAGCGGTAAACTCACGGCCGTGGTCGCGCTGGGGTTCACGGCATCCGGACAGAAGGTCATCCTCGACCTTGAGATCGGAGCGAGCGAGAACGAAACAGTTTGTCGCGGACTGGTTGTCGCGGATCACCGAGCGTGGATTTGGGCCCGAAAAAGGGCACCGTCTCTTGGCCGTGCTCGATGGCGCCAAAGCGCTCAAGAATGCTGTGCTCAGTGTGGCCTGCATGGAGAATCAGGTAGTGGAACGTTCGCGTTGGGGCTCCAAGAATCGCTCAGCCAGGCGTGGCCGCCTGCTCATGAGGAGATCATTTTGCCTTCATCGTTTTGCCCTCCCGGTGCCGTTGACACCAATCCTTCGTCACAACCGACGTCCTCTTTACTCAATCCGCTCGGCTTTTTCCTGGGCGATCAAGCACAGCTCGGCGGCCTTGAAGGTATGCTCCTGGGTCATCGCGTTCTCTGTCCGATGGAGGCAATCCAGGATCATCTGGCCGAAAAACGGGAACCCGACCTTCCCGTGGAGGTCGAAACGTTCCTCCTTTTCATCGTTCACCAGGATCAGAACGTCCTGCGAGCCACCGGTTCCCGCATCAATGTACTTGCGGCATTCGATGTAGCCTTTCGATCCCAAAATCAGCGTCCGACCGTCTCCCCAGGTAGGTAGGGCGTCTGGCGTGAACCAGTCGACCCGGAAATAGTTCGCCGCCCCCGTGTCTCCCACCAGATTGGCCTCTCCGAAGTCTTCCAGCTCCAGGTAGGCCTCCTTGTGCTGGTAGTTGGCCACCGCGGCGTGCGTCACCTTGGCGTCTTTCGAGCCCGTGTAGTAGAGGAATTGCTCGATCTGGTGACTCCCGATATCCGTGAGGATGCCGCCATACTGGGATTTCTTGAAGAACCAGTCGGGCCGCTTGTCCGCACTCAATCGGTGAGGCCCCAGACCGATCACCTGAAGCACCCGGCCGATGGCATCCGCGTGGATCAAATCACCCGCGTGAACGGCGCATTCCACATGAAGCCGTTCACTGTAGTAGACCATGTACTTCTGCTGCGTCCGGCCGACCGTCTCCTTGGCGTCCGCCAGTTGTTGCAGGGAAGTGAAGGGCGTCTTGTCGGTGAAATAGTCTTTCCCCGCCTCCATGACGCGAATGCCCAGGGGGCCCCGGTTGCAGGGAATGGCCGCGGCGGCCACCATCTTGATTGCCTCATCACCCAGAATCCGTTCCAGTGAATCCACTGGCTCCGCCTGGGGATAGGTCTCTCGAAAGGCCTCGACCTTCGTCGGGTCCGGATCGTAGACCCAGCGCAATTCCCCCCCGGCCTCTAACAACCCGTTGGTCTGCCCGTAGATGTGGCCGTGATCGAGCGCGGCCACCGCAAAGGGGAATTCACCCTTTTCACACACCGGCTCCGCTTTTCCCTGCGGAGCGTAACTCATGCCCTCTTTACCCATGGATCACTCGCCTCCCTCTCCTTGGTCGTCTTGGTCCTTTTTCTCCGGGTTCGGTTATTCCTGCTCCCGCTCGTCCAGCGCGCCTCGCTTGAGGGCGTCGGCAATCCGCTTCATCAACTCGGGCTTCACCTCAGCCGCCTTCTTGCCCACGGCGCTGTCCGGATCCATTGCGATCACACAGTCGAGGAAAGGCATCACCTCATCCACCCGTTTGAGTTGGAGCAATCCGTTGAGCTTGAAGAACTCGATCTGCTGCTTCTGCTGCACGGTCTTGGCGTGCTCCTTCCCGAATTCATCGAGGACCTCGATCGCATCCGCCCAGCGGTCCTCGGAGGCCAAGGCATCGAGTTGTTTCCGCATCGCCAAGCTCTTCTCGTAATAAACCACCTCGTTCAATCCGCCCGCATCCTCCGGGTCGAGGGCGATCAACTCTCGGTATTCCGGCTCGTAGAATGTCAGAATCACACCAG
The DNA here is from genome assembly GCA_965204485.1 of Verrucomicrobiales bacterium. GTDB lineage: Bacteria > Verrucomicrobiota > Verrucomicrobiia > Verrucomicrobiales > DEV007 > JAACDM01. The sequence goes on along the minus strand of CBDBEZ010000112.1, from coordinate 89,316 downwards.
GAGAGAATCCCTGGAGAAAATTGGCCAAGTGGGGAACCTTGGCCGCGCTCTCCGCCTCATTGGCCTTGGCCAGATGCGCTTCCTTCTCTGCGTAGGCGGCCCGCATCTCCGAGAGACGCTTCAAAAAGGACTCCACGCTCACCCCTTCCGTCCATCCCGTCCGTGCGTAGGGCCGCCCCTGCGAGTCGGCCAGCAGCACGGTCGGGTAGCTCTGCACCTCGTAGAGGGAAGCTGCCTCGAGGTTGGCCCGCTGCAATTTCTGGGATTGCACGTGACGTTTGCGTGGGAAATCCAGCCTCACCAAAACGAAATCCTCGGAGGCTTCCTCGATGAATTCCTTCTTGGTGAGCACCTTCTCTTCGAGGACGATGCTCTGCGGGATCCAATCGCTCCCGGCAAAATCCAGAAGCAGATGCCGGTTCAATTCCCGCGCCGCCTCCTTCGCCCGATCCAACCCGACTAGCCAGCCCTCGGGCACCTCGGAGAAGTCCGTGCGGACCTTGGGCGGCTTGGATGCCGCCTCCGCGGCGGACTCCGTTTCCTGACCCTGCAGCAGCGATAGCCAGCCGATGGCCAAACTCAGGCCAAGGACCGCGGGGTTCCAAATGATTGATGATGTTTTCATAGATGGAAATTCGTCTTCCTCCGTCCAAAGCACGGGTTTTCAGTGGGAGCAAACCCGTCGTTCACGAGACGTAACTGGCACTCTCGAAATCGACGAAATTACATACCTGTTTTCGCGTGAGACAATAGTGAATCCAGCGAAAGACGTCATCAAACACCGGATACTTGGTGATCAGTTGATTCAGATGGTCCCAATCCAGCTGAGCGACCGGCCGCGCCGAGGTGAGCCGGTTCGAGCGCACGGCCTCCCGCAGAGCCCGATCAAACTCGTCTTCGGGCAGTTCCCGGATGGCATCCGGCGTGTCCCAACCGGCCAATTGCTCCTCGTTCAGGGAAAAAACCCACACCCCCACGCCGTAGCGGTTGCCCATGCGCCGCAAATCCTCGCTGATGTAGTCGTCGCCGATCTGCGTCGCCACCACGAGTTCGCTGGTGTGCGCCCAGGCACCCTGACTCAATGCCTGAAAGAAGTGCTTGCGATAACTGCTTGGATCCAGGCCCACCACGATCTTGACGCTGCTCAGCCTGAAACTCGGTTCCTCCAGACAGAGCAGTTCGGGCACGAGTTTGACGCCCGTTTCCGACAGCTGGCCCGACCGCCAATTGACCACCACGACGTCCGGCACCGTCCAGCCGTAGCCGCGATCTTCTTTCCAGCCTGACTCGGTCTTGTTGTGCCGTAACGGGAAGGAAAAGGAGCGGTCCTGGTTCGCGTAGCGCTCGAAAAAGGCCTGAAACTTCAACCACAGTTGCTCCGGAGAATCATCCTCATCCCCCGACGAAAACCCGTCCAAGTAAAGAGACCCCTGGTGCAACTCCGAGGGCGGGCGCAGCAATTCCCGGCGAGAGGTCCGCAAGAAGTAACCCTGCCCCTGCTCCACCTTGGCGATGGGAGCGGTGGGATCGCAGGACATCACGGAAAAATGATAGCGCAAGGTGGCGTCACTGTATTCCTGGGAAAGCCGCCGCTTCACCATCTCAATGAGCTTCGTCCCCTTGATCGACTCCGCAGGGCTCTTGGGGAGAACTCTCGGTAAGATTTCTTTGAGCTGTTCGCGGAGATTCATTGGAAACGCTGCCGCAGAATGCGAGGCGAGCCCAACTCCGTCAAGTGCCCGGTCACCCGGCTCCTCCAAGGTGACTCCGTTCAAAGCGGCAAACCGCGATATTCGTAAAAGTAGAACAATCGCCACTCGTGAAGCTTGCGACCAAGTCGGCGGATCTCCAGCACCGCGGCGGGTTCCCGCGACGTGAACGCATTTGACAAGTTAGCTGGCAGCTCGCCGCCCGCTCGACGCGAGACGTAGAGCGCCGTCGCGCCCTTGAAAGGCGTCGGCTCGCGGGATCCCGGACGGGCGTGGCTGTAATTCGGCCAGAGATCGAACACCGTTTCCCAACCGGCCGACTCCACGACGTGAACCCGCGGATAGGCAGCCTCTGGGCGAAGAACGGCAGCTTTCGCCAGAAGGCAAAAATCGAGCAGCGCCGCCGTGCTGGCGTCCTCCGCGATCAGCCACAGTCCCTCCGGTTGACTCGCCACTCCCAAGGTCAGGATTTCATCCACCGCCTCCGCCGTCTCCCTCCAGCCCTGCTGGAGCCGCGGCGTGTCCAAAACGCGCGGCCAGGGCAAGCCCGCCATCCGCAGATTTTCCGTGTTGATGCCCACCACAGCCAGGCTGGCCGTGGTCCACAGCGTCCACCCGCGCCACCGGCTCTTCGTTTCGAGGTCGCCATCGGCCTGCATCCACTGTCCCACCAGCACGATCAGGCATGGAAGCGTCCCGGCCCAGAACAAGGGAGTCCACCCGGCGAGGCCCAAGGAAGCCCCCAACGCCGCGCCCAGGGGCAGCCCACCGGCCCAGGCCAGGAAGACCGCGCCATGATCCCGCCCCACTTCGCGCCGCCGCCGGAGCAGCCAGGCCATGCCCAAGGCCAGCAGGGGTCCGGTCCACCAAGCCCACCACGTCACCGCCGCGAGAAGAGCCCACGGACGTCCGAAATCCCAAGCCAGCGCCCGCGCCAAGACCAGGCCGCCATGACCCGACGCCGCCAAGGCCCAGGCCGGCACGGCCAGCCCCCCCGCAAGCGTGATCCAGATACCCGGCCGCCGCCATTGATCTCGCCAGCGCGAGGTGCGGCTGATGGCCACCACCAGACCGACCCATGACAGCAGCCCAAGAGCAAGCGAGAGGGTAGCCAGCAAGCCCAAGGCCGCCCCGGCCAGCCACCAGGAGCGGTGCCATCGCCGGACGCGATGCAAACCGACCCACACGCACCAAAGCGTTAGGGGAAACAAGAGAAAAGCCAGAGCCACATCGACCATCAGGACCCCCGCCACATTGGTCAGGGGGCACAGCTGGACCACCACGACCGTCCAGCGAGCCACCACTTGTTGATAGACGCTTCGGGCCAGTCGAAAGAGGCACCAGGTGGCCAGCGCCAAAAGAAGCGGATTCCAACAGCGCACACCGAGGACTCCGGCGCCAAACCATTCCGTCCCCAGACGCACGAGCAAGGCAGGGAGGGGTCCATGATCCACGTAAAACGTTGTCAGCCGCTGTGATTCGAGCCAAAAAATGGCCTCCTCACCGGTCAGCTCCAGGGCGCTCGCCAGCCACCATCGGCACAGTGTTAGTACTGCCACCGCCACCAGGATCAAGCGATCGACATTCATCGTCGCCGCGGCGCCTTTGGCGTGTATAAGTGAATAACCGTCACGTAGTCCCCGTCTCTCCTTCAAACCTATTCCACGTCATGAACAAGCCGCTACCGCTAATCCTCCTTGGTCTGCTCGCCCTGGCAAGCCCCTGCCGGCTGGGAGCCGAGGAGCCGGAGATCGACGCCGATCAGCTTCTTCGCGTCGTGCGCGAGGGGATGACGCGGGAGGAGGAGCTGACGCTGGAGGGCAGGCTACGCGTTTACGAGACCGGCGAACGTCATCCCTTCCGCATGACGGTTCGGCAATCTCAAATTGCCTTCTTGTTCGAGGACGAGCCCCGGCACACCGTCGTGCTCGACCTGGGAGCCAATCATTTCCGTTTGCGCGAACAGCGCGAGGGCCAGAGCGGCTTCCCCGACGTTCCCGCGGACAAGCACGGGCAGGAGCTTCGCGGCACCGGCGTCAACTATCTCGACATCTCCTTCGCCTACCTCTACTGGCCGGGGGCCAAGTTTCTCCAGGAAGATGTGGTGGCGGAGCGGGTGACCTGGAAGGTCCAGGTGACGAATCCCGAAAAGGCAGGGCCCTACGCACGCCTGGATCTGTGGATTGATCGCGACACTCGCGCCCTCCCCCGCATGCAAGCTTACGATGACCAGGGGCGGCTGGTCAAAAAAATGGAAGTCAAGCAGGTTCAGAAGGTCAAGCAGGGCGACGAGAAAGTCTGGATGCTAGAGCAAATGGCGGTTTCCAGCTACGATCCCAAGACGCGTCGGCGAACTTCGCTGACCTATTTGGAACTCTAAAGTCGGCCGGCCTTTCCCCGCTCCCGTGCGTCCTTCTCTGGATTTCGGTTGAGATGCGGCGCGCACCATGCTTTTTCATGGCTTCAGCCACGAGTCATGAATGAGGGAACTTTAGACAATCCATCGCCGGTCGACGCTGAGATCAAGAAGCACGCCGAATGGATCGGAGCGGTGCGCCGGCAACTCGGCCAAATCATCGTTGGCCAGCACGCTTTGGTGGATCGGCTGCTCATTGGCCTGATCGCCAACGGCCACGTCCTGCTCGAAGGCATGCCCGGCCTGGCCAAGACGCTGGTCATCAACACACTGAGCCAGAGCCTGCGCACCGAGTTCAATCGCCTTCAGTTCACCCCGGACCTGCTCCCGGCGGACCTCGTGGGGACGCTGATCTACAGTCCGCGCGACGGGCAGTTCCAAACCCGCATGGGCCCGATCTTCGCCAACATGATCCTGGCCGATGAGATCAACAGGGCGCCCGCTAAGGTCCAGAGCGCCCTGCTCGAAGCCATGCAGGAACGCCAGGTCACGCTGGGCGAACAGACCTATCCGCTGCCTGACCCCTTTCTGGTCATGGCCACCCAAAACCCGCTGGAACAGGAGGGCACCTACCGCTTGCCCGAAGCCCAGTTGGACCGCTTCCTCTTCAAACTGGTGGTCGGTTATCCCTCCCGGGACGAGGAACTCCTCATTCAGGAACGCATGGGAACGACCACCCCTAATCTCCGGGTCGAGCCGGTGGCGCACCCCGAACAGGTCATCGCGGCCCGCTCGGTGGTGAATCAAATCTACGTCGATACCCGCGTGCGCGAATACATCGTCGACATCGTCCGCGCCACCCGCAATCCCGAAGGCTATCGTTTGAAATCTCTCAAGGGCCTCATTCGGGTCGGCGCCTCCCCACGTGCCACCATCAATCTGACGCTGGCCTCCAAAGCCTTGGCATTGATCCAAGGCCGCTCTTTCGTCACTCCGCAAGACATCAAGGACCTCGGGGTCGACGTGCTTCGCCATCGCGTCATCACCAGCTTCGAGGCGGAGGCCGAGGAAATCACCTCTGAAACCATCATCGAAAAGATCTTCGAAGGATTGCCCGTCCCCTAACTCCCAAGGATGATTTCTCCCCTGATCATCGTCCTGGGCCTCGTGGCCTTGGCGCTTGTGATCTTGATCGTGACGCTGCTCGCCACGGAAAAACGCCTGTCGTCGCAGGAGATTTCTCTGGCTGCTCCTGCCCAAGGGGTGGCCGATGTGAGCGAGGTGCTCAAACGCATTCGCTCGCTCGAAATCAAGGTGAAGCATCTCGTCGATCAGGCCTTTGCCGGCTCCTATCACAGTGTGTTCAAGGGCCAGGGGATGAATTTCGAGGAGGTGCGGGAATACCAGCCCGGCGACGAAATCCGCAGCATCGACTGGAACGTCACCGCCCGTCTCAGCCAGCCCTACGTCAAACTGTTCACCGAAGAGCGCGAGTTGACACTGGTCCTGCTCGTTGACCTGAGCGCCTCGGGCAACTACGGCAGCGCCCATTTCAGCAAGCGGGAGATCGCCGCGGAGATCGCCGCCACCCTCGCTTTCAGCGCCATCGGCAACAACGATCGCGTGGCTCTCATGCTGTTCACCGAGGACGTCGAGCTGTTCATCCCCCCGGGCAAAGGGCGTTCCCACGTGTTGCGGGTCATCCGGGAAGTGCTCTATCATCGGCCGCGATCCCGCCAAACGGACCTCGCCGCCGCTCTCAGTTACCTCAACCGCGTGATCCATCGCCGCTCGATCGCCTTCCTCATTTCGGACTTCCACGCCCGGGGCTACGGCAAGGAACTCTCTCTCGCTGCCCGGCGCCATGATCTCAACGCGATCCAAATTCGCGATCCCCTCGAAGAGAGCCTGCCGGCAATCGGCCGCATCATGCTGGAGGACCAGGAAACGGGTGAGATGCGAGAGGTCAACACCTCCAGCACTCACCTCCGCACTCACTTCGAAGCTCAGGCTCGGCACCGCCAGGAAATTCTCGAGAAGGAGTTTCTCCGTCAAGGGATCGACCTCATTTCCCTCCGAACTGACCGGGACTACCTGCCTGGCCTCCGGCAGTTCTTTGAGCTTCGCGAACGCCGCCTGATGCGCTCATGAACGAACAAGTTTCCCAGCCGCTCCCCGACATTCTCGACGTGGCGCCGCCCGTCAGCGTGCCGCCCGATCCGATCCATTGGGCGTGGTGGGTGGCGGGCGCCTTGCTCGCCCTCCTCCTGATCTATCTCTTTGTCCGGTTTCGAAAAAAACGTCAGGCTCCCGTGGAGTCGCCCAAGGAAATCGCACTTCGCCAACTGGAACGTCTGCAGGGCCAAGTTGCCCACATGGACGGCTACCAGTTTGGCGTCGCGGTTTCGGACATCCTCCGTCGTTACTTGACCGAGGCGCACCGCCTGCGCGCCCGCCAGCAAACCTCGCGGGAGTTTCTGGAAGAGCTCGAGCGGAGAAAAGCCTTCAGCGAAAAGCGTCAGGACTACCTCCGCCAGTTCCTGCAGACTTGCGACTTTCTCAAGTACGCCCCCGCCGGAAAGGCCGCCAAGCCCAATCGGGAATTGCTTAAGCAAACCAATTTCTTTATCCGGGAGGACGTTGTCTGACCATGGATAACTGGAGAGAGGCCCTGGAAGGATTTCGCTTCGCCCATCCCTGGGTTCTCTGGGGACTAGGGATCTTGCCCATTCTCTGGGTGTGGCTGGGGCGCCGCAGGGACGCCGCTGCCGTCGGTTATTCCACGCTGGAGCTATTGGAAGGTCTGGGAAAACGTCATGGAGGCCGCGACGGCTGGTTTTCTCACCTGATCATTCTCACCGCCCTGGCCCTCTTGATCGGCGCCCTGGCACGTCCGCAGTCGGGTCAATCCTTCACCAAGATTCGCGCCAGCGGCATCGACATCCTCCTCGTGCTGGACGTCTCTTCCTCAATGCTGGCCGAGGACTTTACCATCGGGGGCAGCCGTGCCAGCCGCCTGGCCGCCGTCAAGAACGTCACCGAGGAGTTCATCGAGGCACGCGAGAGCGACCGAATGGGCATCTACGCTTTTGCCGGGAAACCTTACCTGGTCAGTCCCATGATCCTCGATCACGAATGGCTGTTGACCAGCCTGGCCGAACGCGTCCAGATCAATCTCGAGATCGACGGCACCGCCATTGGCAGCGCCATCAGAGCCGCCGCCAATCGCCTCAAGGATCAGGACAGCAAGAGCCGGATCATCGTCCTGCTCACGGACGGAACCAACAACGCTGGCCCCATCCAGCCCCTCACCGCGGCGGAGGCGGCCGAAGCCCTGGGCATCAAGATCTACACCATTGGCGCCGGCACTCGCGGCGTGGCGTTGTTTCCCCGCCTCAATCAAAACGGCCAGCAAGCGCGCGACATGTTCGGCCAACCGATGTACAGCCGTGTGCGCGTGCAGTTCGATGAGGACACTCTCAAGGAAATCGCCGCCAAGACCGGAGGCCAGTATTTCCGCGCCACCAGCACGGACAGCCTCAAAGACATCTACAAGGAGATCGACCAACTCGAGAAGACGGAGATCGAGGTCGACCAATACGAGCAGTTCGATGAATGGTTTCACTACCTCCTGATTCCCGGCGGCGTGCTCGCTTTGTTGCATCTTCTTTTCCGCTACACCTTCTGGCGTCGCCTCCCTTGACTCAATGGACCTGATCTGACTCGAACGAACATGGACACTGACGATCACCTGCTCTTCGCCCAGCCCGAGTGGTTTCTCGCCGCCCTTCTGGTGCTGGTCGTCATCGTCGTGCGCTATGTCAGTCAAGCGAGGTCGGCGCATCTCATCGATCGGATGATCGCCTCGCGTCTCAAAGCGCAGTTGTTAGGCTCGCTCCATCCATTGCGCCGGGAATTGAAGTTCTGGCTCTTCGTCATCGGGATCCTCGGCGTCATCGGCGCCCTCGCTCGCCCCCAGAAAGGTTTTCAGGAAACCTCGGCCACTCGCAAGGGACTGGACGTCATGTTTGCGCTCGACACCTCGCGCAGCATGCTTGCGGAGGACCTTCAGCCCAACCGCCTGGACCGCGCCAGTTTCGCCATCCTGGATCTCATGGAGATTCTTCGCGGCGATCGCATCGGGCTGGTCGCCTTCGCGGGCGACGCCTTCCTCCAGTGCCCGTTGACCACCGACTACGCGGCGTTCTCACGCATCCTCGAGGAGGCCGACACGCAGCTGCTCCCCACCGGGGGAACGAACATTGCCAATGCCATCGAGGAAGCCCTCAATGGCTTCAGCCAATCGGAGAGCGACAACCGGGCCTTGGTGCTGATCACCGACGGCGAGGAACTCGATGCCAAGGCCGTTCCCATGGCCCGGAAAGCTTTCGATGAGCACGGCGTCCGGATCTTCACCATGGGCTTCGGAACGCCCGATGGCACCCAGATCCGCATCACCCAGGACGGCACGACGGAGACCGTCCTGGGCCCGGATGGCAATCCCGTCATCACCAGACTTCAAGAAGGACTGCTGCAAGACATCTCCGATGAAGCAGGCGGCTTCTACACGCGCTTCGAAGGCACGGAATCCCTCCGTCGCCTGTTGACGGAAGGATTCGGATCGATGACCCGGCAGGACATCGATACCCGGAGGAAGAAGAAGCCGAACGAGTTCTATCACTGGCCTCTCAGCATCGGCCTGCTCTTTCTCGTCGCCTCGCTCGCCGTTCACGAGACGCCGCGAAGACGCGCATCCCGTCCGGGGCGATCGCCCGGTCACCGTAAATCCTCCGAAGTGCCGGCGGGCGCCAATCCGCGATAGAGTTTTTTTCGTGTGACCACGGCCGCCGCTTGGACCGCTGGACCGGTTTGTGGCAATTTCATGCCTGCCTGCGCTTTTCAGCAGGCGCACTCCGCGACGCTTCGCGAGGAGTGAGGTTTTTTCGGAGTACGGCAGTTTTCTGCCGCTTTGGCAGGGTATCCCGGGAGTCATCTTGATTTCCCATGAAGCGTTCGCCTGGGCTCATTTGCATGTGCCGTCCCAGGGTGACTTTCCGCCTCGCCCATCGATCCAGCTTTCTCCAGGCCACCCGCCCGACTTCAATCACACCAAAACATCGTGAATCACGCGTCCTCCGACGTCGGTGAGGCTTTCTTCTCGACCTTGGTGGAAGTAGGTGAGGCGTCTCTGCGCCCGGTGGGTGAGATGGGCGGGTCCACTGAGATCGAGGATGGGATCGCCCATCGGGCGGAAGAGCGTGCCCGAGTAACTTCCCGGCATGAATCCACTGGCCCAATTCGGCTGGCCGCTGATGGGTTCGCCGCGTTTGTCGAGGATGACGACGTAGCCGGGGAGGCTTTCGTTCCCGGTTCCCAGGCCGTAGACGGCCCAACTGCCGAGTGAAGGGCGTCCGACGAGAGTTTTTCCGGTGTTCATGGCCACCAGAGCCGAGCCGTGAGCATGGCTGTCGGTGTGGCAGGCATTGAGGACACAGAGCTTGTCGGCGTGCCGTCGAACGAGGGGGAAGTAGTCGGAAACTAGCAAACCGCTCTGACCTCCCGGGCGGAACTTCCGCCAGGCGGGCGTCAGGTAGCCGACCTTCCGGCCGCCCGAGTTGATATAGTTCTTGTCGGCCGGGAGTTGTTTGCCGGCGTATTTCTCCAGCTCCGGTTTGTAATCGAACGTGTCTACCTGAGAGGGAGCCCCGTTCATCATGAGGAAAATGCAGGCCTTGGCCTTGGGCTGGAAATGGGAGGCGCGGGATGCCAGGGGATTGCGGGTTTCGGTTGCGGGGCCCTCACTCGCGACGGCTGAGCCTCCCCAAAAACCGTCCCGGGTCAAGAGGTCTGTCAGGGCCAGGCCAGCAAATCCGTTGCCCATCTGCCAAACGAATTCGCGTCGCGACCGGCGGCAGGGAGAGTAGGGACGGTTTTTCATGGGAATCGGGTCTTGCTGGGTGATGGCATCGAACTTGTGGGCGTGACAACGGGCACATTTCACCGTGAGGGCGAGGAAAGCGGATGAGGTCGTGTGGACCAGTTCTTCCGGACGCTCGTATTGGTAGTCCTCCGGATCGTTCGGTTCATCGTTCCAAGCCCCGAGACGCAAGAAACCGGTGGCGATGACGGAGGTTTCGCCGGACTCCGGCACTTCGTCTCCCGCGAGCTGGTGAATGACGAATCGGTCGTAGGGCATGTCCGCGTTGAAGGCCGAGACGACCCAGTCACGGTATTTCCAGGCGAAGGGTTTCTCCTGGTCGCGCTCATAACCACAGGTGTCGGCATAGCGGGCGACGTCCAGCCAGTGACGCGCCCACCGTTCTCCGTAGCGCGGGCTGGCCAGGAGACGATCGACGAGCTTCGGCCAGGCCTGCGGATCGTCATTCCTGACAAAAGCCTCGATCTCGGCCCGTTCGGGTGGGAGGCCAGTCAGCACGTGGAAAAGACGGCAGACGAGGGTTTCGCGGTCTGCTGGCGGAGCGGGACGGAGGCCTTCCCGCTCGAGGCGGGTACGAATGAAGGCGTCGATCGGATGCGAGGCCTCCGACGACGGGAATTCGGGCCTAACCACGGGCTGTAGCGACCACCAATCGCGTCCCGCTCGGAGGGCGTTGGTTCTTTCGAAGAAGTCGAGGGCACGGTCTTCCGGCCAGGGCGCACCGCCTTCCAGCCATTCGGTGAGGATCTGGATTTCGGATTCAGGGAGCTCTTGAGAACGGCTTTGTTTCTCGGGAGGCATTTCGCCGTCTCGTATCTTCAGAACCAACTTGCTCTGACGCGGATGCCGCGGGTCGATTACCGGTCCGGAATCCCCGCCGCGGTTGAGGCTATGATGAGTCGTGAGGTCGAGTCCTCCGGAAGGTGGCGAGCCTTGATGACATTCGAGGCAGCGTTTGATGAGGAGCGGGGCGACGTCCGTCTCGAAATCGGGGGTCGCGGCGAGGGTGACGGGCTTGGGTGAGATGAGGAAGAGGACGAGTGCGAGGACGGCAGTCCACCAGCATCCACCGCGCGGAATGAATGGGCAGCGCTCTGGAAATGGTGAGGCTTGAACCACTTCATGGTCTTCGGCCAAACGATAGAGTGGCACCATGGTATCGATGACTTCGGCGCCGTCGCCGATCACTAGGAGCAGTTTGGCCGTGTTCAGCTTTTGTCTTTATCGGGATCGAGACGTGAAGGCGAGCAGAACTCGTCCGGGCGGGCCGGCGAATCCCGTTGGCTGGGGGCGCCAGGCCAGAGTCAATCAAGCGGCGGGGCGGAGGCCCCCCCCCCAGCGATTCCGTAAGATAGGCGGCTGAGGCGGCTCAAGCCCTGTATTTTTGGGTAATTCGGATCGGCAGCGCCCATTTTTGACCCCATGGCAAATTCGCATTCGTTATTTCATCTTTTTTAAGCTTGTTTCTGTAATAGTATTATATTACAGTGCGCCGAACGAGCCGACCTTCATGCCAAGCAGAAACTCCCTGCCCCCACCGAACGCCAGATTCGCAGCCGCCTCCGCCAGCTCCTCGACCAGGCCGAAGGCTTCCTTCACGGCTCGCCCATCGAACTCTCTCGTAAATGCGGCAAGCCCACTTGCCGTTGCGCTTCCGACGACTCCTTGCGCCATCGCTCCTTGGCCATCGGTCAGACTCGCAAGGGCAAGACCACCATGCTGCACGTCCCCAGACCGTTGGAAGCTCAGGCGAGACGCTGGATCGATGATTTCCAGAAGGCGAATGCTCTGCTGGAAGCCCTCGACGAGCAGGGGCGCCTCCGACTCGAGGAGGCAAAAACCAAGGCCAGAGCGGCGAGTAGCTCCGCCAAGAAGAAGGGCAAGACCGGTAAGAAATCAGCCGGCAAAGCCAAGTCCGGGCGCAATTCTCCACCAAAAAAGAAGCGACCATTCTCACGCGACTACTAACTTACTCGGACAAGATTTTCAGCCTCCGCCAACAGTGGAGGCTGCGGGTGCGTGACTCTCGTCCCAAACCACAGATTCCCACTCGAGTTTTCCCGGCAGCATTCTTCGCCATGTTCTGCTGCCGGTTACCAAGCTTCAACGAACTCGAGCAACACCGGAACAAGAGCAGCTGGACCCGTTGGCTCGGTAATCACCGTTTGCCCAGCGCCGACGAACTGGCGTATGTCTCCGAGCGCATCGAGCCTGACAGTGTGCGAGGGTGTCTCGGACACATTTACTTCTGCCTCAAACGCAACAAAATCCTTGCCCCACAGCGCGGTTGGATGCTTGCCGCCGTCGATGGTCACGAAACTCACTGTAGCTACAAACGTTGTTGTCCAAAGTGTCTCCAACGCCGAATCGCCGTCGGAGACGAGGTCAAAACACAGTTCTACCACCGCTTGGTCGCGTTTCAGATTATCTGTGAGGATTTTCAATTGCTTCTCGACGTGGAAATGCTTGAGCCTGGTGAAGACGGAGATCCTGGAGACGACGAAGTCGCTGCGGCTATACGGCTGATAACTCGCGTCCTTAAGGACCACCCACGCTGCTTTGACGTGCTCACTGCCGATGCGCTCTACCTGCGTCCCTCCGTGATCAATCTTCTTGAAGACCACGGCAAATACCTTGTTGCCGTACTCAAGGATAATCAGCCTGAGCTATTGTCCGAAGCCCGCACGCTCCTGCCCCTTGAGGAGCAAGAGCCAGAATCATTTGAGACTCCGGCTGCACCGGGCAAGCCCGCGCGGCACGTTCATTTACAAGAGGCTGAGGGCTTCTGCACTGAATCCATTCACACTCCTCTTCGCGTTGTTCATTCCCATGAGACTGGCATCCGTCGCGAGCGCGTCGCTGGGGATTGGGTCGAGACTCCCATCGATAGCCACTGGTGGTGGGCGACGACCATGCCCCGCTCAATGGCCGATGCCAAGACCATCTTCCATTTCGGGCACGACCGTTGGAAGGTCGAAAACGAAGGCTTTAACGAACTCTGCTCCCGCTGGCATTCCGGTCATTGCTATCATCATCATCCCAATTCCATTCTCGTTCTGTGGCTGATCATGTTCATGGCCCACGCCGTGTTCCACTGCTTCCACAAGCGCAACTTGAAGCCAGAGATACGCCGTGGACACACGGCCATCTATTTTGCCCGTCAAATCGCCGCCTCCATGCGAGAGGATCGATGGTGGCCGCCACCGGCTCCGGGCTGAGGAACGCCCGCCCCGCGCTCTCGGTAACCTTGGGTTCACGTCCGCCATCGGAGCGGTCTGGCTTCCTGTTGCCTATTGCCGACAGGGGGATCCATTTCGCGGCTCGAGCCCTCCGAAATTCGCCCGAGAACCGCCACACGAAACTGTTCGCCCTCTTAGCGCCAGCTTCAACACGCTCAACACCCACCAATTCAGGCCATTACGACTCTTTCCGACGCCGTCTTACGGAATCGCTGCTGGAATCGTTCTGGACTTTGCATTAATCGTACGTCGTGCTACTCTCACTGTAGGTGGCTTTTGGGTTGAAGTGTTTGGTGTTTTGGTAGATTCCAAATTAACCTTATCCCAAAGGCCCCTGCCACTATTTTCTTGGGATTCTTGCCCCGATTTATGAAACTATGGGGTGTAGGCGATCAGGGCCGCCCAGATGGAGAACCGGGTCAGGAAGTTGCCGCCGTTCGTCATGATTGGCCGGGGACTGGAGATCCCGTTTTCGTGCCCAAGCGGATCATGCGGTTCTCGCGAAAGGCCTGGTGGGCGGCCAGCGCGATCTCCGTGGCCCTTTGGCCATCCTCGACGGTGACGCTGGCGGGATGCCGCTCCCTCACACAATGCGTGAAGGCGCGGAGTTCGGCGATGTAGGCTTCTTCGAAGCGCTCGAGAAAGCCTCCCGAGCATTCCTGGCGCAGGCCGTTCGCATCGAAGATCTCGACGAGGTTTCGCCGAGGCACGTTGCCGACCCGCAGGGCGCCGTCGGTGCCGACAATCTCCGTCTCGACGTGGGCGGCCCGGCGTCCGGCAAAGACGAAACCCATGGCCTCGTTGGAGAACTGAAGGAAGGCCGCCACGTGGTCGCCATCGTCGTGCTCGGTGAACTCCGGATGGGCGTAGCAGGCGCCGGCCGCCGCCACCGTGACCGGTTCGGCTTCCAGCAGCCAGCGAGCGAGATCGAAGTCGTGCACCGCCATATCGAGGAACTGTCCAGATCTGTGCGGCAGGTAGGCGAGGGCCTTGTCGATTTGGGAAAGGGGATCGATGCTGTAGCTCCGGAACAGGATGGGACGCCCGATCTCGCCGGCGGTGAGCCGTCGCTTGATCTCCAGGTAGGCCGGATCGAATCGGCGCATGAAGCCTAACATGAGCACCTGATGGGCATGTCTTTGGGCGTGTGCCACGACCTCGGCGCAAGACGTCGCGGTGATTCCGAGCGGTTTCTCGCAAAACACGTGCAACCCCCCGGCCAAGGCTTCGATGATCTGGACACAGTGGTGAGCGGAAGGCGAACTCAGGACCACGGCATCGAGATCGGCGCCTTGCATCAATCCCTCGAAGCTGTCAAAGCCTTCCGCATCGGAAAAAGTGGCGTGGGCCCAGTCGAGGTCTGTTTGGGAAGGGCTGCAAACGGCGCTGAGTTCAATGCCAGTCAGCCGATGCGCGAGGGTCTTCGCGTGAAACCTTCCCAGGCGGCCGAGGCCGACGGCACCGATGCGAAGCGGGCGACTCATGGGGTGTCAGTGTGAGCCCATTTCATTGCCGTAGAGGGCGAGGCGAAAGGCGTCCCGCGTCAATCCGATCGCGGAGTGTGAGTCTCCACCGCGTGATGGAGGGCCCTTTCGAGAAGCAGGATCGGAAAGCCGTCCTCGATCGGATAAGCGGTTGAGCCGTCCTGGACCACAAGGAAGTCGTCCGCGGCCTCGTCCAGGGGCTTCCACCGTGTGTGCTCCTCCTCGTTCGCCAAATGCAGCGGCTGCTGAGTCCGCGGGCAGCGGAGCGCTTCGAGCAGTGCCGGGTTGAGGAGAGGCCCTTGCGGCATGGGAAGAGATGGCTTGGGGATTGGGGGCGAACGATTCTCAGTAGTTGAAGCCGTTGCGTCTGACGCGGGTCATGGGCTCGAGGTCGCCATCCATGAGATCGCCATCGACGACTTCGAAAAGATAAATGTGATGATCGCCTGCCGGGATGTCCTGGCGAAAGGAGCAAATCAGGAATGCCAGCGCATCTTCGATCTGCGGCAACTGATAGTCGTTCGGGACGAGTTCCAGCCCCTTGAAAGGATTCTCGTTGTTAGGATTGGCGAAGGGGCCGATGATGGAATTGTTTTCGGTGCTGAGAATGTTGAGCCCGATCAGGCCGCCCTCCTTTTCTCTTGCCGCCTGTGCCACCCGGCGATCGGGAGAGAGGGCGATGGTGACCATCGGGGGCGCGAAGCTTGCCTGTTCCACGAAGCTGCAAAGCATGCCGATGGGTTCCTTGTCGACCGTGGCCGTGGCGATGTACAACCCACTGCTGATCCGTCCCAGAGCGGGACCCACGCGATCTTTGTCCATGCCCTTGCCTCGCCTTGCAGGGGAAGACTGTCAAGCGGGCTTGCGGGCCGAGGAAGCCAGGCCGTCTCGATTCCGGGCAACGCGGCTCATTGGCCGAATCGGCGGAAGAGGGGTGGGGTCTGACCCTCCTGGAGGCGATGCAGACCGCGGAAAGGAATTCTGCGCTACGGAGAGGCGCCGTCGTGGTTGCTGATCGGGTCGAGGCGGCAGGATTGCGCCTGCCGCCCCTCCCACACCACCGGACATGCGGGACCGCATCCGGCGATTGGATCCATTTGGTCTTAACTCTTGAGGTCTGATGGCATCAGGAACCCGTAGCGTCTCAGAGTTCGGTTGTTGAGGGCTTCGTGCATGACAGGGTTGCCCGCCATGCGCCACGCTCCACGACTGCTCCTCCCGACGATGGCTCGACTCGGCGGTAGGCCGACTCGGCGCAGGGCGGATTCCCGTCCCTTGCTTTTATGCCAACGTTGCCAGAAGCATTTGCGAATGTGGCGACGGATCCACGGTTCTTTCCGGTAGATGTCCCGTCGCCATTCGCAGCGCCGGTAGTAGCCCCACCAGCCGTTCACGTAACTTCGCCATTGGTCGCGCAGTTGCTCGCTGGTCAGTGGTTGCCGGGCGTTCCAGAGTTCTCTCACGCGGTCTTCAAACCGGGTGAGGCTTGCAGGAGCAATCCCGATGAGCAGCGCGCTGGTGATGATGAACCCCAGGAACTTCCGTTCCCAAGGCCTCCCCACCCCGCTTTTGCTCTCGCTGACCTCCAGCCGGAGGTGGCGCTTGATCCAGCCAGTGAGGCTGGCAAGCACACGCTCCGCTGCGGCTTGGCTCTTTACGTAAATGTCGCAGTCATCGGCGTAGCGGGCGAATCGCAGTCCGCGTTTCTCCAGCTCCTTGTCCAGCGCGTCGAGGTAGATATTGGCCAGTAGCGGCGAAAGCGGGCCGCCTTGCGGCGTTCCTTCTTCGCTGCTGACCTTTAACCCGTCGGGCATCACCACCCCGGCTCGCAGGTATTTGCCGATGAGTTTCATCACGGCTTTGTCCCCTATCACGGTCCCAATTTTACTCATCAGGATGTCGTGGTTCACCTTGTCGAAGAACTTGGTAATGTCCATGTCGACGACGTGGGTAAACCCCTCCCGGGCAAAGCTCTGGGCGGCTTCCACCGCATCGTGGGCGCTGCGTCCGGGACGAAATCCGTAACTGCTTTCGCTGAAACGGGGTTCGAACACCGGCCGGAGCACCCCGAGCAGAAGTTGCTGCACGAAGCGATCTTGCACGTTTGGGATGCTCAGCGGGCGGGTTCTGCCGCTGGGCTTGGGGATGTCTCGACGCTTTGCAGCGCCGGGCTTGTAGCTGCCCTCTAGCAGCCTCTTCTTGATCACTTCGCCATGGATGGCGAGGTGTGCTCTGAGTTCGTCGGCCCTCATGCCGTCGGGGCCGGGTGCCCCGTCATTACGCTCAACGGCGTAAAGGGCGGCTCCCCAGTTTCCCGACCTGATGGCCTTCTCCATCAGTCCCTCCAGCTTGGGTCTTCAGCAGAATCTGTGGGTGAAATTCCGGATTTGCTCCGGGAACGCTGGACGCCGGGTCCCGCTGCCCCTGGACCCCAAAACTGCTGAAACTACTTGTTTCATGGTGTGCCAGTTGCGGGACGAGAGCCAAGCAGCGGCTCTGGACCCCAAAACTGCTGAAACTACTTGTTTCATGGGCTGAGCCCTACCAGGGGCAGCCCCGGCGCAAGCGTTGTCCTCGCAAATCCGAGGTTTGGATGGGCAGCTGGCTTGTTGCCACAACTTTGATGCCCATTAAGATTGGATATAACTTGTTGCTGGTCAGGATTCTAGGTGAATCGCGCCGCCTGGGCACCCACAGATTCTGCTGAAGAGGCTCCAGCTTTGCTGTCCGTTCGCGGTTCACGCGCACCTCCAGGAGTTCCTCTCTCCGCAGGGCTTGCCGCGACTGCATCGCGTGGGCTCTTTGGGTTCGCGCAGGAATTCGGGATCCTTTGTCCGTACGTCCTGCTGACGTCGGGGCGTATTCTGCCCTGGGGTGCAATGCTCCGTAGAGCGCTGCTGTTGGTTCCTTCCGCCCTTCACAGGAGAGCGTTTTCCGGTTTCACAGTTTCCACGGGCTTCTTCCAGCCCCCGGCTCTGCTCTCTGCTACTATGGCTTCTGCTGACTTCTCTCCTGCTCTCACAGGAGAGATCTCCCCGGGTAAGGTCCTTATCCGGCTCTACTTGCTATGTCTTGATGAGCTTTGAGCTTCGCGTTTACTAGCACGCTCGCCGCCCACAGCCTGCCTCGCTGCCGGTTCGTGTTCCTATGGCCGCGGATTTGCCTGCCGCTTCCTTCAGCTCCACCCTCGCGAGCGTCGCCTTGCGGTTCAGCTACGGTTGCTCTCATCAGCTCCGATGTCATCGTTTCATGTCATTAGTTAAGGCCCATGCCGGGCACACTAGCCGGTGATGCCATCCCCGGGCGGTGCGATCGGTGTGGCCGAATTGGCAGGACCTCAGTCGCGGCGCAGCGCGACCCGATCCGGCGTGGAACGAACCACCGAAAAGGAATTCCGCGTTACGGAGCCGTCGTCCCCGGTGAGGTGGCCACCCGGTAGAAGACGGTTTGTTCAGACGGTTCGACGATGGCAGAGACCTGGTCCGGCTGGCTCAGGTCGAGCGTCACCTCGGCGTCGGTCCACTGAATGAGGTCGGTGCTCTGCTGGAGTCGGCCGAGGGGATCGGTCCCTTCGAGCATTGGCCAGGCCAGCGTGAGTGAGCCGCTGGCCAGGACGGAGACTCTGAGGTGGGCCTGGGCCACTTCCCACATCGCAAGGTGAGCCAACTCCCGAGCGGAAAGAATCTCCACGGAAATGGGGCCTTGGGGATTATAACGATTTCCGAAGGCTCCCGCCACGACGCTCAGGTTGATGATGGCGCTGTTGGCTCCCGGGGTCTGCCAGGCGGCATTGCTGCCGAAAAGGATTTCGTCGGCGCGGAATTTGCCGTAGGGAACGGGCCCGCTGGGCAGCGATTCGAGGTCCGTCGAGGGCAGCGTGGGAAACCAGCGAATGAGCAGCGGGTCACCGGGCCCGAAGTTCTCCAGACCCATGGCCTCGTCTCCAAAATTCACCTGAATGCTAGCGGCGTAGGATCCCTGGTTGGCCTTGCCGTTGTCATCGCTGGCGGTGAAAATTCCCAGAATCCGATCATCGGACCTGGGATCGACAAGACCGTCGGCGCTGGGGGGCGCAAACTCGCGGTCCTCCGTGCTGGCCACCAACATGATGAGCGATCCGTTCGGAATGCCCCGCACGCCTTTTTCGTCGGCCAACCAGTCGCCGGCCAGATTGAAGGTCACGGCCGGAACCGAAACCCGGAGGGCCAAAATCAGTGTCAATGTCAGAATCGCGAGAGACGAGTTTCTCAGGGGATGAACCGTGTGCGGTGGAGTGGTCGAAAGAGGTCAGGCGCTCCGGCGGCGGCGAAACAGGAGGGCGGCGCCCGCCAGGAAGCTCAAGAGAGCGGTGGAGGGCTCGGGAATCACCACGCCACTGATGAGAAAGCTAGCTTCCAGGACCTTAGGATCGAGAGTGCCCACGCCGGGAACGTCGGTGGTGAAGACCATGAAATCTTCCGCGCTGGGAGGATTGGGAATGTTCCAGTCCGGGTCTTCAACCGATTCGGGGGTGTTGTAGGCTCCGTAAGCAGCTTCTCCGGGCATCATGGCTTCCCAGCCATCGAGATTGACGTTGAGGAAGTCCTTTTTTGCCAGCTCGGGATACCAGAACATGGCGAAGGAGTCACCCGTCTCGACGGTGGGGCCTTCCGTGTAGGGGGACGAGTTGGCAAAGAGGTTGATGCCGCCAAGGATCGCGGTCCCACCGGCGTCGAAGGTGGTTCCGAGGCTGCCGATGACGAAGTCGTCGCTGCCGGGAGCAAAGGAATTGGCGGTGGGATGTGCCACGCCGTCGCCATTGAGGTCGGCGACGAAAACCACCAGACTGTCATCGAATTGGCCAAAGGACTGGCCTTGATCATCCGTGACGTAGGCCGAACGGATGTTGAGCAACACCGTTCCGGGCGTCTGTGCCTGGGCGTTGTGGGGGATCGCCAGGACCAAACAGGAGGCCGAGAACAGCCCTGCGAAGGCGCGGGTGAGTGTGGAGAAAGTGAGATCCATTGAGTGGCTTGGTTTATTGAGTGGGATCGGAGTGAGTCCAGAAGACGCGCTCTTCCGCGGCGCCGCCGGTTCCCGCTTTGCGGATGATGACGCCAGTGCCGGGCGTGAAGATTTCCTCGTCGCCCGCGTCGAAGTCGCTTCCCTCGCCAAAACGCCGCCAGGTTCCGCCGGCGTCGCGGTAGTAAGTGAAACGGGGAGACTTGTTGATCACGATCTGCGTGTCGTCGTAGACTAACAATTGATCGGTCAGGAGGAAGGTCGAGGGGGAAGTGGCGAAGCTGTCCTCCAGCCCGGCCTCTCGCAGTCGGACGGGCACAGGACGCGAGAGAGCGACGAAGTTGTCCTGTTGTCCGTTCCCGGCTGGCAGGCGGAGTGGTACGGCGAGAGGATGTTGGTGGGCACGACGCCGACAAAAATGGCCGAGGTGGCGTTCGAGCGATTGCGCACCAGTACCGGTTCGTGCGGCCGGATGACTTCCGAGCCGGCGTCGCCTCCGACGTCGTTGAAGTCCTTCCATGAATCCGTGTAGAAGTAGGTCTTCACCGGGGCCAGGTTGATGCCCGGCGTGGTGGAATCCTGAACCGGCAATTCGGTTTCCTATTGGAAAATGGACGAGGTGGCCACTCCCTCGCCATCCGGGAAGGCGGCGTCCAGGGTCCAGTGCGGCAGGAGCTTGATCCGGTCGCCCTGAGTCACGCCGCCGAGGCTGTCCTCGCCGGGATCGACCGTGAGGGTGTTTTCGCCGTGGGCGGTGACGTCAACATGACGGCCCTGACGGGGGCCACTGAGAAAAATGACGTAGTACTTCTCGTCCTGAGTGCCCTGGGCGAATTGGAATTGATTGGCCGTCCAGCCGGGGTTGCCGGAGACCGTGAGCACGTTGCCTGCCACGGAGGTGAGGGGACCGATGTACTCGGCTTGACGTTCGAGGGGAATGGAGAGGCGAGTGTCGGAGTTGGCCGGACAATCCTTCCGGATGAAGCCGATGGGAGGAGTGGAACTCGTCGTCTGGGCGAGCGTGATCGACGAGATTCCACAGAGGCCCGTCAGGGCAATCAGAAGGGCGCGATTCATGACATATATTATAGTGATTATAATAATATGAAGAATCAAACAATTCCCCGTGAAGCCCCTGATTTCAGGCCCTTGAGCGGCCCGGCTATCGGGAGTGATAGCGATTCCGGAAATCGCGAACCTCTTTTGAGAACTGCTTTTCCGTCTGTCGCGATCGATCGCCTTGCTCGTATTCGACGCGATAGTGGTAGTCGAGCAGGGCGTCGAATTCGTTCTCGAAGAAACGGAGTTGTTGGAGTTGATGGCAGAATTCCCGAAGGGTCTGGCCCGGGGCCCGCGGCTGCCCCAGATGGGCAAAGAGTTCGCAGAAATCGCGAAAGTAACCAGGAGGTTCGTGTCTGGTGCGGGAGGCTGAGTGGCCGTCTTTGGACTCGGGGTCTCGGCTGCGCTGGCGCCAGCGCCGGACGGCGTAGGCGAGGAGAAGGAGCGCCACTGTCACGCCGAGGATCAGGTCGAGATAGCGTAGTAGCCAGATTCCCTCGAGCCACTGTTCCCAGTCTGTTTTGGGCGAGGCAAGGCCAGGAAAGGAGTCGTCGTTCGGGTTTTCGTGGGCCTCCTCCCGGAGCCGGAATCGGCGCAGGGGATCTTGGGTGGGCGCCTTCCCTCGCTGAATCTCGGGCATGCGGTTGGCTCCTTCTCCGTCCGGGACGAGGTCAAAAATCACCCAGCCGTGGTCATCGAGGAAGATCTCCGTCCAGGCATGAGCGTCCCGCTCGCGGAAGGTGTAGAGGGCGAGGACGGGATCGAAGAGGCCACCGGCGTAGCCGTAGGCCACGCGGCTCGGCACGCCGAGACGTCGCAGGACGTGGGCTCCGGCCTGCGCGAAGTGGTCGCAGTAGCCGGCTTTCTCGTGGAAGAGAAAGTTGGCCAGCGGTTCGTGATCCGCAGGGTTTTCGATCCGCTCGCTGTAGTGGTAGCTCTCTTTAAAGAGACGCTGGACGAAGGCGAGACGCTGCTTCAGGCTCAGGTCCGGTTGCGAGATGGGGGCCAGGAGCTGGTTGTCGATGTCCCGAAAAGTCAGGCCCTGGGCTCGTTCCAGAAAGTGTTGGGGAGCCGGGCCGGGAGCGAGCGTTGGGGAGGAAGCCGCGTCTTCAAAATAGACGGGTGCGGAGATGAGCTCGTAGGTCACGTCACCCGCCTGCTCGATGGCCAGGAAGTCGTCATCCTGCACAAAAACCCGATCACCGCGAAAGGCGATCACGTTGGGGATGCCCACGAGGGCGCCGCCAGGGAGATGGTTGTAGAGGTAGATGCGCTGAGTCAGGGACTGCTCCGGATTGACCCGGCCGAGAGTGACCCATTGATCCTGATTGCCATCCTCGCCGTCTTCGATCCATCGTCCTTCCGAAGGGGCGCGAGTCCAGGCACCGTCTCGGAAGAGGCCCAGGGTTTGTGCCCGCAGGTAGAGCCTCCGGTTCTGCGCGCGTTTCCCTTCGTCTTCGTCGGGAAACTCGAGGTGGAAACGCGCCTCATCGCTCAATTCCAGGTCGGCGCGGGGTGGGAGTTGACCGCGCGCCCAGGGCTCCGTGGGCCCGGCTTGAGAATCCGCGTCTCCGCCATTGCCTTCGTCTTGTGGGTGATCTCCAGGACCTTCCAGCTTGTCGAAACGACCATCGGCGGGCGTGTCTCCGCTTCGCTGGCGGGTTTTTTGTGTCGAGGGTGGATCGGCCGTGAGATTCAGATCCCGGGCGGCCGCCAGGCTGGCGTCGGCCATGAGAGGCAGAGGCAGGCGAAAGAGGAGAAAGGTGGAGAGGGCGATTGCCATCAGGACGAGAAGCCGCCCCAGCCAATCGGGGAGGGTGGGTGTCTGCAGCTGCGCGGCCTGGGTGAGGCGGCTGCGTCGTCCGAGTTCCCAGAGGGCCAGGCTGAGAAGAATGATCAGCGTGGCGGCGAGGGTCCCGACCAGGTAGGGGAAAGGGAAAAGACGTGAGCGTAGCAGGAGGAACGCGAGGAAGAGCGAGGCGTAGAATGACAGGGTCAGCGGTCCCGTGGGCGCGAAGGGGGATTGGGTGGGAGGCTTGTTTTGCTGGATCCAGCAGATGAAGTAGATGGCCATGACGGCGCTGATCAGGAGGCCCTCCGGGGGCGAGCCGGTGATGGGCGTGCCGGCGAGGAAGATGGCCAGGGCGCCCGCGGTGCTGATCCAGGCGGAGGCGCCGCTGCCGGGGCGCTGGCCCAGGAGGGCCCCGAGGAGAATGCCGGCCACGGCGACCAGCAGAGGATAGACGTTTCCCAGAGACAACATCAGCATCCCGGCTCCTAACAAGAGCAGAGTGATGAGGGCGATGGGAAGACGAGAGGCGTGCACGATTGAGAGGGGGATCGAGATGAGGCGGTGTGTCAGTGGTTCGCTCAGTAGGTGCGATTGAAGACCGGTGGCCGGATTTGCACGTCGGCATTGTCCAGGCAGGTGACCGGCCGGGTCAGGGCCGGGAGCTTGTGAGCCCAGAGTTTCACCGGAGTCTCGCTGAAAACAAAAAGGGAGTGCTGTCCGGGGAGCGTGGAGAGGCAGCGGGTCAGGCGGTTGAGTGTCTTCTCCGGCTGGTGGACGGCCTTTGCCAGGATGGTGAGGGGGCCGTTGAGATCACGAGGATCCGCTACTTGGACGGTGCGCCAGCCATTGAAGGAAGCCGTGAAATCAATGGGCACCTCTTTGCGGGCGCAATGATAGAGTAGTCCGGCCAGAAGCTCCATGCTCGTCTCGAAGGCCTCCGGCCAGATCAGGCTCCTCTCGGGGCAGTAAGAGTGGAAAACAATCGAGTATTTCTCTGGCATCGGTTGGTCGAACTCCCGGATCATGAGCCGGTTGGAGCGAGCCGTGGCAGGCCAGTGGATGCTCTTGAGAGGATCGCCTGGCTGAAACTCCCGAATCCCGTGCAAGTCGCCCGACACATCGCGCGTGAGCAGGCCCTCGGTGACACCCTCGAGGTAATCGCTCTCGTAGTGATGATCCAGGCGGCGGGGCGTCACCGCCCGCGGGTAGACGACAATGCGCGTGTGAAGCCGGCGACGTTCGGTGATCTGCCAGAGTCCGAAGGGAAAGGCGGAGGTGAGGTTGACCGAAGCGTGTTCGAGGATGCCCCGCTTGACGAGGCGGGAGGTGAAGGCCATGCGACAGTGGCCACCGGCACGAATCCATCTCGCGAGCAGGCCGCGATTGGTGAAAGGAAGCAGCGTGTCCTCGAGTTCCAGGGAAAAACTGTCGAGCCAGGGTTTCTTGTTCGTCACCACCAGCTCGATGCGAAAATCCTCCATGGCGTGGGTGTGGGGAGGGGACAGACGCACGATTTCAAGCCTTTGCACGTTCAGCCAGCAGAGCACGAAGGAGAGAACAACGAGGGCCAGCCCGAACCAGCCGAGCTGTGTGGCGACCGGTTCCTGCAGGTAGCTGCCGGCGAGGATGGTGAACACCGAGACCGCCAGGAGGACGATCCCGCGGTTGCTCAGGCGCGGCCCCGTCTTTGCCGGGCCTCTCCGGGTGAAGTGGGTGGCCATGAGGAAAGAGAGGCCGTTTTGCTTAGGTCAACGGCGTGTTGAGGAGGACATCTTCCAGGGCCACGCGAGTGCTCTTGGTGCTGCTGGAGTCGCGGCCCGCGAGTCGATGTTGCAGGACGGGAATGGTGACTTTCTTCACGTCGTCTGGATGCACCGCGGCATGGTTCTCCAGGTAGGCCACGGCCTGGGCCGCTCGCATCAAGGCGATCGACGCGCGCGCCGAAAGGCTGCCCCCGAGAGATTTGTGATGGCGCGCGGCCTCGCAGAGATGGGAGACGTAGCGGCAAACCTTTTCGTGGACGGGAACGCGTGCGACCTCTTCCTGAAGCGCGTGAAGTTCTTTCGCTCCGAAAATGGGACTGGCGCCAGTGGCTTCGGGATTTCCCTGGGCGTGGAGCATGAGGATCTTCGTCTGCACGTCGATGTCCGGAAGCCGCATGTTGATCGAGACGAGAAAGCGGTCGAGCTGTGGCTCGGGAAGCGGAAAGGTGCCGGAGGCATAGCGGTTGTTTTGCGTGGCCAGGACCATGAAGGGATCCTCCAATTCCCGCGTGACGCCGTCGATCGAGACCTGGCCTTCGTTCATGCACTCCAGGAGAGCACTCTGAATTCGGGGGCTCGTCCGGTTGATCTCGTCCGCGAGCAGGATGTTGGAGAACACGGGACCCTTGATGAAATGAAACTCCCCGGTTCCCTGGTGATACATGGAGTAGCCGAGGATGTCGGAGGGAAGGAGGTCCGGGGTGAACTGGACGCGATTGAAACGCCCGCTGATCGATCGAGCCAGGGTCTTGGCCAGGGAGGTCTTGCCGATCCCGGGCGCGCCTTGGATGAGCACGTGGCCTCTTGATAGAAGCGCCACGATGATGAGGTACGACGGTTCTTCCGATCCGAGCACGGTCCCCGTCAGCCGGTGATGCAAAGCATTGAGTTTGTCTTTCAAAGAAGCAGTCCTTGCGGGTTCTCGTTTAGTGGGACCCTAGCGGTCCTTGTTCAATCGAAAAGCCGAATGCGCCCGCCCCACGAGAAAAATGGGAGGACGGTGGAAGGGCACACGGGCGGACCGAGAAAAGGCGATCTTCACCGAAAAGGTCATCGCTGGGAAGCGTGCGATTCCCTTGAGCACGGCGGAATGGGCCGGGGGAAACCCCATGGCCTCGCTCAGCCCTCGGGTTTCGATGTCATGCTTCCCACTTGGGTTGGGGAGAGCATGAATTGGTCGGGGTGACAGGACTTGAACCTGCGACCTCTGCACCCCCAGTGCAGCGCGCTACCAAGCTGCGCCACACCCCGACTTGAGGTCCAAGATCTCTGGGATTCGGGTTTTTGGCAAGTCACTTTTCCACACTCTTTTCGAGTGCGGCGACGGGGGTGAGAGAGCCGCCGCCAAAAAAGATCTTGAACGTGAATTCCCCAGGAACGGTCTTAAGATCCGCCATGTTCAATCGATTGGGGACCACCGTGATCGTTCTCCTGGGATGCCTCCTCATGGAGTCAGCGGAGGCCTTTCGAACGGTGATCATCGATCCCGGCCACGGCGGCAAGGATGATGGGGCAAAGCGGTATGGCGTGAAGGAGAAAGAGCTGAACCTGGACACCGCGAAGCGATTGGAAAAAATATTGAGGAGGAAAGGCTTACATGTGGTTCTCACACGCCGGAGTGATCGCTATATCGGGCTGCAAGAGCGTGCCAAGATTGCCAATCGGTATCAAGATTCCATATTTGTCAGCATTCACTACAATGCGCATCGAGACGGTTCCGTGAAGGGTATCGAGACGTTTTACGCCACCGTCGACGGCCGTCGTCTGGCGGCGGGGATTCAAGAACTGCTCACCCGGCGTATCCAGACTCGGAATCGCGGCATCAAGCTTGGCAAACAGTATGCCGTGCTCAACAAGACCCGGTCCGTGAGCGTTCTGGTGGAAGGTGGATTCATCAGCAATCCCTGGGAGCGCCGACGTCTCAACGGGGCCTGGTATCGCCAGGTGGTCGCGGAGCAAATTGCCAAAGGGATTCTGATCCACCGATAAACCCGCAGGCGAGGAGGGGGTTTTAGTTGGGAACGGAGGAAAAAGACGTGAGCGAGCCGGACACATCGTGGTTGATCAGTGGGGATTGGGGCACCAGCACGCTCCGTTTGCGTCGGGTCCTAGCCATGCCTTTTCAGGTGGCCGAAGACGTGGAGCGGCCCTGGGGAATCGCCTCGGTTCACGAGGATTGGAAAGCGGGCGGGCAGGAGCGGCGGACTTTCTTCTTGGCCCGTCTGGCGGACGCACTCGCGGCCTTTCAGGGTGAGACGGCCGGCTTGCCGATCTACCTGTCGGGAATGGCCGGTTCAAGCGTGGGGATCGTCGAAGTTCCCTATGCAGAGGTTCCCTTCGCCTTGGGCAAGACGCCTCCCAGTCTCGTTCTGGAACCGGCGGACTCGGGGTTTCCCAACCGGGTCACGCTCCTCTCCGGTTTGCGATGGGGCGGGCGGGATGTCATGCGGGGCGAGGAGACCCAGGTCGCGGGCCTGTGCCTGGACGCGAGCCTGGCCTTGCCGGATGCTTACACAGTCATCCTTCCCGGCACTCACAGCAAGCATGTGAGGGTGGAAGGCGATGCGATCGTGAGCTTCCAGACCTATCTCACCGGAGACCTCTATGAGGCCATTGCCCGGCACACCCTCTTGCGCCATTCCTTGTCCGCGTCGCGACGGGTGCGGGATCCCGCCGCTTTTCGCGAAGGGATCGCGGCGGCGCGCGAGGAGGGACTATTGGCGAGCCTCTTCCGGATCCGTTGTGCCGACTTGATGGGGGAGCGAGGCCCGAAGGGAAACGATGCCTTTTTGAGCGGTCTCTTGGTGGGCGCTGAACTGGCGCCCCTGGCTTCAAGCGGAGAGGCACTCGTGTTGGCCGAGGACGATCTGGGAACGCTCTATCTGGAAGCCCTGGACGTGCTGGATCACCCGGGGAGGCGTGTGCGTGTTCCGGGTGTCGCGATGCGCCAGGCCGTGCCCCGGGGGCATGCCTTTGTTCACCGAGAACGATGAGTTATGGACAGGTTCTTCACCATGGTCCAGGGCATCGATCATCCTAATGTTAGACATTGATAATTTGAATCGGTGTCTTCGGTGAAAGCGCTTGATGGTTTCCCCGGGTCCGTTAGGCTCGCCCTCCCTTCCCGTCCGAGTCAGCGAGGAAGCGAACCTGCCCATACACCATGTCTGATACGTTGACCGGTAATTCATTGCCTGGCGCCGAGCCCAAATCGAACGCACCGAGTTTGCAGAAATCACCTCAGAAGTCGCTTTCCGATTTGATGGAGGATCCGAGGCAGGCATTGCCGAGTAGCCGGGACACCGAGATTGGGGTCATCAGTTGCCTTTTGCGCTCTGCCGACGCCGAGCTTCTGGATGAGGCGATTGAGAACTTGCCGGGCCCTGATTGTTTCCATGTGCCGGCGCATCGCATCATTTTTGAAGTGGTGCAGGACATGCGCAATGCCGGAAATCCGATCGATCTGATTTCGGTGGTCCAGACCCTTCAGGACCGCAGGCTGTTGGAGAAGGTAGGCGGCGCTTCCGCGGTCACCGAGATTTACGGCCACTCCCCGACGGCGGCGCACTTTTCCTACTATCTTCACATCCTCACACAGAAATACATTCTTCGCAGGATCATTCAGTCTTGCACGGAATGCATCACACAGGCTTACGAGGATCAGGAGAATGTCGAATCGCTCCTCGACGAAGTGGAACAGCGCATCTTCGCCATCCGGGAGACGCGCAAGGCTCAGGACTTCACGATGAAGGACGAGGTGATGAAGGCCATCGCCGAGATCGAGGAGATGTATAACAACAAGGGAAAGGTGACCGGCCTCTCGACGGGATTTGCGGGCATCGATGAGAAGACAACCGGCTTGAAAGGGGGAGAGATGTTTGTCATTGCGGCGCGTCCATCGATGGGCAAGACGGCGCTGGCGCTGAACATTGTCGAGGCGGTGGGGATCGAACAGCAGAAACCCGTGGCGTTGTTCAGCCTGGAGATGCCGACATCCCAGCTGGTCTTGCGGCTGCTTTGTTCCCGGGCGGGTGTTGAGATGTCGAGGTTGAACGCGGGCTTCCTCTCGCAGAATCGCGATTTTCCCCTTTTGACGAAGGCGGCCGGGAAGTTGGCGAAGAGCCCGATTTTCATCGATGACTCGCCGGCTTTGAGCATTCTGGAAGTGCGATCGAAGGCGCGCCGCATGAAGAAGCAGCATGACATCCAGCTCATTGCCATCGACTACCTTCAGCTTCTTCGCTCCAACACCCGGCGAGCTCAGGAGAATCGACAGATCGAGATCGCCGAGATCTCGGCCGGCCTCAAGGCGCTGGCCAAGGAGCTGAGTATTCCCGTGCTCGTCCTGGCGCAGCTCAATCGGGGGCCGGAGAGCCGCGGTGGACGGCCTCGCCTGAGCGATCTGCGGGAATCGGGCGCCATCGAGCAGGACGCCGACGCCGTGGGGCTCCTCTTGAGAGAAAAATATTACGCCGATTCCGAGGAAAAAGTCGAGGAAGCGGGGGGCAAGGCCTTCCTGGACATCGCCAAGAACCGGAACGGCCCTACAGGCGAAGTTCCCCTCGTTTTCTTGGAGCAGCACATGCGTTTTGTTGACCGGGCTCGCGATGAAGACGAGGATGTTTGAAGTCCCCAATGAACGACGACGACGCGCTTTATAGAGACGAAGACTTCAATGAAGACCATTTCGAGCCCGAGGGAGAACCGTTGCCGGTGGTCTTCCACTCCTTCTACGAGGAACGGCCCTTTCGCTGTTGCACCTCCTGCGGGGAATCGCTCGAAGATCTCGAGGAAACTTACCAGATCACCAAGACCTATCACGGGAATGAGGTGATTTTGGAGTATGCGATGTGCTTTCCTTGCCAGCAAAACATGCTGAAAGAGCTTTCCCGGGAGAGTGTCGAGAAGCTGACGTCGTTCCAGATGGAGCGCTCGCTGGAGCCCAAGAACGACGTCGAGTCCGATCGCTTTCAGTGTGAATTCTGCCTCCGTTCCCGTGATGACGCCGTCGAGAAGGCGCAGCATTTCTCCATGGCGGCGCTGTGTTTCGGCCTGCAGATGGTGGATCGTCCGCTTCTGATCTGTGAGGATTGCATGTTGGAGATCAATGAGAAGATGTCGGAGCAGACCCGGAGACGCTGGCGGGACTTTGTGGATCATCACTTTCCCGGTGTGCCGGCGGATTCTCTTCCGGATCCGTCGACCATCCCCGTGATCTGATCGGGGATTTGGTCGGAAGAAAGAAATCCGTGATTCTCTTCCTCACTCGTGAGTGAGAAGTTCTGTAACTGGATCATCATGCGGCGAAGCGTGAACCTTCGGAGCGAGTGAAGTCTATTTTATCAAGGATGAATTTTCGGAACGCTGAACCTTTTCCGCCGTGGTGCAAAAATCCAGGCAGTGTGTTTTTCAAGGCGGCTGAGACAATCATTTCCGAAGGCAGCACGTCTGGGCGGATGGTTCGGATCCAGGTTCCAAAGTGCTTCCAGACCAGACCGTCACATGTCATGGCAAGGTACTGTAACATGCCCTGAGCGATCATGCCGGTCTGCACAAACACATGATATGCGTGCATCTTTCTCTGCACCTGTCTGCGATATTTCTCGGTAGTCCGGTGGAGGTATTGGTTACCATTGCGACGCTTGAGCGGTCGCATAGCGGCCATCCAGAAATGGTATCCGAATGAGCCGACCGAATGCACCGCTTGCTTGAAAGCGACTTCGATCTTGAAACGCAAACTGTAGAGCAAGATGATCTCCTGAGCTTCCATGGTGAGGTCGGTAGACAAGAGGATGATCCGCCCTCTCGTGGGATGATCGACGAGAACGAAGCGGACCATCGCCCCGGCGGGCTTCCACAACAGATCCACCGACTTGAACCGGACAGAGATGTTTCTCTCCCCATATACGGGACTGGGAACTGAACAGGAGAAATGACCGGAAGTTGTGGATGAGGGCGGTCGGGGTATCATGAAGAGTTCAACCATTTACCAAAACAACTGAACTCCAATGAAAACCACCAACCACCCCACCGAATCCGCATCTATCCTCGGCCAGGAAGGAGCAAGCACCGTCTGCCAGAACGCCCTTGAGGCCACCCTGCGACAAGGAGCCCAAGTGCTTCTTCAGGCCGCCATCGACAACGAAGTCTCCGACTACATTCAAGCCCATCAACATCAGCGTGATGACCAGGGTCATCGCCAAGTCGTTCGCAACGGCCATCTTCCTGAAGCGACAACTTCAGACTGGAATAGGAAACGTTTCTGTTCGGCAGCCCAGGATCAATGATCGCCGATCAGGCCAGCGGTTCACCAGCGCCATCCTTCCGCCGTACCTACGCCGAGTCAGCGATTCCGTAAGATAGGCGGCTGAGGCGGCTCAAGCCCTGTATTTTTGGGTAATTCGGATCGGCAGCGCCCATTTTTGACCCCATGGCAAATTCGCATTCGTTATTTCATCTTTTTTAAGCTTGTTTCTGTAATAGTCTTATATTACAGTGCGCTGAACGAGCCGACCTTCATGCCAAGCAGAAACTCCCTGCCCCCCACCGAACGCCAGATTCGCAGCCGCCTCCGCCAGCTCCTCGACCAGGCCGAAGGCTTCCTTCACGGCTCGCCCATCGAACTCTCTCGTAAATGCGGCAAGCCCACTTGCCGTTGCGCTTCCGACGACTCCTTGCGCCATCGCTCCTTGGCCATCGGTCAGACTCGCAAGGGCAAGACCACCATGCTGCACGTCCCCAGACCGTTGGAAGCTCAGGCGAGACGCTGGATCGATGATTTCCAGAAGGCGAATGCTCTGCTGGAAGCCCTCGACGAGCAGGGGCGCCTCCGACTCGAGGAGGCAAAAACCAAGGCCAGAGCGGCGAGTAGCTCCGCCAAGAAGAAGGGCAAGACCGGTAAGAAATCAGCCGGCAAAGCCAAGTCCGGGCGCAATTCTCCACCAAAAAAGAAGCGACCATTCTCACGCGACTACTAACTTACGCGGACAAGATTTTCAGCCTCCGCCAACAGTGGAGGCTGCGGGTGCGTGACTCTCGTCCCAAACCACAGATTCCCACTCGAGTTTTCCCGGCAGCATTCTTCGCCATGTTCTGCTGCCGGTTACCAAGCTTCAACGAACTCGAGCAACACCGGAACAAGAGCAGCTGGACCCGTTGGCTCGGTAATCACCGTTTGCCCAGCGCCGACGAACTGGCGTATGTCTCCGAGCGCATCGAGCCTGACAGTGTGCGAGGGTGTCTCGGACACATTTACTTCTGCCTCAAACGCAACAAAATCCTTGCCCCACAGCGCGGTTGGATGCTTGCCGCCGTCGATGGTCACGAAACTCACTGTAGCTACAAACGTTGTTGTCCAAAGTGTCTCCAACGCCGGATCGCCGTCGGAGACGAGGTCAAAACACAGTTCTACCACCGCTTGGTCGCGTTTCAGATTATCTGTGAGGATTTTCAATTGCTTCTCGACGTGGAAATGCTTGAGCCTGGTGAAGACGGAGATCCTGGAGACGACGAAGTCGCTGCGGCTATACGGCTGATAACTCGCGTCCTTAAGGACCACCCACGCTGCTTTGACGTGCTCACTGCCGATGCGCTCTACCTGCGTCCCTCCGTGATCAATCTTCTTGAAGACCACGGCAAATACCTTGTTGCCGTACTCAAGGATAATCAGCCTGAGCTATTGTCCGAAGCCCGCACGCTCCTGCCCCTTGAGGAGCAAGAGCCAGAATCATTTGAGACTCCGGCTGCACCGGGCAAGCCCGCGCGGCACGTTCGTTTACAAGAGGCTGAGGGCTTCTGCACTGAATCCATTCACACTCCTCTTCGCGTTGTTCATTCCCATGAGACTGGCATCCGTCGCGAGCGCGTCGCTGGGGATTGGGTCGAGACTCCCATCGATAGCCACTGGTGGTGGGCGACGACCATGCCCCGCTCAATGGCCGATGCCAAGACCATCTTCCGTTTCGGGCACGACCGTTGGAAGGTCGAAAACGAAGGCTTTAACGAACTCTGCTCCCGCTGGCATTCCGGTCATTGCTATCACCATCATCCCAATTCCATTCTCGTTCTGTGGCTGATCATGTTCATGGCCCACGCCGTGTTCCACTGCTTCCACAAGCGCAACTTGAAGCCAGAGATACGCCGTGGACACACGGCCATCTATTTTGCCCGTCAAATCGCCGCCTCCATGCGAGAGGATCGATGGTGGCCGCCACCGGCTCCGGGCTGAGGAACGCCCGCCCTGCGCTCTCGGTAACCTTGGGTTCACGTCCGCCATCGGAGCGGTCTGGCTTCCTGTTGCCTATTGCCGACAGGGGGATCCATTTCGCGGCTCGAGCCCTCCGAAATTCGCCCGAGAACCGCCACACGAAACTGTTCGCCCTCCTAGCGCCAGCTTCAACACGCTCAACACCCACCAATTCAGGCCATTACGACTCTTTCCGACGCCGTCTTACGGAATCGCTGGGGTTAGGCTATTCTTCCTTGACCAGGGTCACGTCTTTGATGTAATCCAGCTTGGGGAAGCTCTCCTTCAGGTAGGCGTTGCCTTGGGCCTGGATACGACCCTGGGAGGGTCCGCGACCGAGTGGGGCGCCTTCACCGTAGCCCTTGTAAATCTTGTTCACGTTGTCCATGCCCTCGACGACCTTGCCGAAAGGCGTGAAGCCCTGGTTATCCAGAGAGCTATTCTTGTCGAAGTTGATGAAGAATTGTGTCGTGCGGGTGTTAGGGCCAGCCGTGGCGAAGGTGATGTAACCGGGGAGATTGGAGGCCTTGCCGCTGGGATCGTCCTTGATCTTGGCCTCACGCCACACGGCGGACACCTCGGGGTCACCATGGATGCCAAACTGTACCATGAACTCGTCGATCACGCGGAAGAAGGCGAGGTCCTTGAAGTAGCCAATCTTGACCAGGTTGTGGAACCGGTCGGCACCGATCGGAGCCCAGTCCCGATGGACTTCGATGGTGAAGTCCCCCGCGGTGGTGGCGAACTTGGCCTTGAACGTATCCGGGGCTTTTTCGGTGGCCTTGGAAGGATCCTTCAAGGCCACCGAGGTCTCCGAGGCCTTGTCGGCAGCTTCCGGGGTTTCTTTTTTCTCTTCCTCGGCTTTGACGAGAAACGTCAGCCCAAGGCTGACACCGACTAACGCGAAAAGGGGCTTGTTGAACATCGATAGCACCTAAGCGAAACGCCGGACCCTGGCAACTCTGAAATGAAACGGCGACGAGGCGTGGCTTTGGAAGTACCGGTGTGACCCCGGACACGGGCCGAGCTCGTAGAGCGGAGTCTCAACTCCGCTGGGGGGGCTGGGCGGAGCGGCCCGTTGGCCAAGTGGCCGAAAAGGAGAGTGGACATGGCCGCCACGGCCGCAATGCAGACCGAGGAGTTGAGACTCCGCGCTAGTGTGCCCGGCATGGGCCTTAACTAATGACATGAAACGATGACATCGGAGCTGATGAGAGCAACCGTAGCTGAACCGCAAGGCGACGCCCGCGAGGGTGGAGCTGAAGGAAGCGGCAGGCAAATCCGCGGCCATAGGAACACGAACCGGCAGCGAGGCAGGCTGTGGGCGGCGAGCGTGCTAGTAAACGCGAAGCCCAAAGCTCATCAAGACACAGCAAGTAGAGCCGGATGGGATGCGGAGAAAGTTAAGGACCTTACCCGGGGAGATCTCTCCTGTGAGAGCAGGAGAGAAGTCAGCAGAAGCCATAGTAGCAGAGAGCAGAGCCGGGGGCTGGAAGAAGCCCGTGGAAACTGTGAAACCGGAAAACGCTCTCCTGTGAAGGGCGGAAGGAACCAACAGCAGCGCTCTACGGAGCATTGCACCCCAGGGCAGAATACGCCCCGACGTCAGCAGGACGTACGGACAAAGGATCCCGAATTCCTGGGCGCAAAGAGCCCACGCGATGCAGTCGCGGCAAGCCCTGCGGAGAGAGGAACTCCTGGAGGTGCGCGTGAACCGCGAACGGACAGCAAAGCTGGAGGGACTGATGGAGAAGGCCATCAGGTCGGGAAACTGGGGAGCCGCCCTTTACGCCGTTGAGCGTAATGACGGGGCACCCGGCCCCGACGGCATGAGGGCCGACGAACTCAGAGCACACCTCGCCATCCATGGAGAGAAATGACCGGAAGTTGTGGATGAGGGCGGTCGGGGCATCATGAAGAGTTCAACCATTTACCAAAACAACTGAACTCCAATGAAAACCACCAACCACCCCACCGAATCCGCATCTATCCTCGGCCAGGAAGGAGCAAGCACCGTCTGCCAGAACGCCCTTGAGGCCACCCTGCGACAAGGAGCCCAAGTGCT
Organism: Verrucomicrobiales bacterium; assembly: GCA_965204485.1. Taxonomy (GTDB): domain Bacteria; phylum Verrucomicrobiota; class Verrucomicrobiia; order Verrucomicrobiales; family DEV007; genus JAACDM01. Next base: position 54,665 of record CBDBEZ010000112.1, on the reverse strand, counting down.
TCTTCAGGCCGCCATCGACAACGAAGTCTCCGACTACATTCAAGCCCATCAACATCAGCGTGATGACCAGGGTCATCGCCAAGTCGTTCGCAACGGCCATCTTCCTGAAGCGACAACTTCAGACTGGAATAGGAAACGTTTCTGTTCGGCAGCCCAGGATCAATGATCGCCGATCAAGCCAGCGGTTCACCAGCGCCATCCTTCCGCCGTACCTACGCCGAGTCGCTTCACTGGACAACCTCATCCCGGCACTCTACCTGCGAGGAATCTCAACCTCCGAGATGAGTCGAGCCTTAGAGCCGATCCTCGGTGAGAACGCATCGGGTCTTTCTGCAGCCAACATCGTTCGACGAGGAAGAGCAATGGGAGAAAGAACGCGAGCAATGGAGCAAGCGTGACCTCAGCGACAAGGAATACGTCTATCTCTGGGCCGACGGGATCTACTTCCATGTCAGGCTCAATGACGACCGCCCATGTGTTCTCGTAATCGTCGGCTCCTTACCCGATGGAACCAAGGAATTGGTAACCATCAGCGATGGAGAACGAGAGAGCAAACTGTCCTGGAAAAATGTGCTCAGAGACCTCAAGAAACGAGGATTGAAAATCCCTCCGAAACTGAGTATCGCCGATGGAGCTCTCGGGTTCTGGAGCGCCTTGGAAGAGGAATATCCGACAAGCAAACAGCAACGATGTTGGGTGCACAAGACAGCCAACATCCTCGACAAGCTGCCGAAGAAAGCGCAGCCCCTTGCCAAGGAACGCATCCATGAAATCTACATGGCGGAAACAAAGAAGGCCGCCTTGGAGGCCTATGACGAGTTCTTCACGCTCTACGAAGCCAAGTATCCGAAAGCGTGCGCCTGCCTGAAGAAAGACAAGGAAACTCTACTAACGTTCTACGATTTTCCAGCCGAGCACTGGAGACACATCCGGACGACAAACCCGATTGAGTCGACGTTTGCCACGGTCCGCCATCGGACTCGACAAACCAAAGGGTGCGGATCGAGGAAAGCAACCCTTTCAATGGTCTACAAGCTCGGCCTGGAAGCCGAGAAAGGCTGGCGTCGACTGAACGGATATCGTCAACTTGACAAAGTCGTGCAAGGAATCATCTTCGTGGACGGCATCGAGCAGCAAACCGCTGCCTAACCCATGATCGAACTTCGAATGGTGTTCCGACCGCCCTCATCCACAACTTCCGGTCATTTCTCCATCCATGGCGAAGTGATCAAGAAGAGGCTGCTAGAGGGCAGCTACAAGCCCGGCGCTGCAAAGCGTCGAGACATCCCCAAGCCCAGCGGCGGAACCCGCCCACTGAGCATCCCAAACGTGCAAGATCGCTTCGTGCAGCAACTTCTGCTCGGGGTGCTCCGGCCGGTGTTCGAACCCCGTTTCAGCGAAAGCAGTTACGGATTTCGTCCCGGACGCAGCGCCCACGATGCGGTGGAAGCCGCCCAGAGCTTTGCCCGGGAAGGGTTTACCCACGTCGTCGACATGGACATTACCAAGTTCTTCGACAAGGTGAACCACGACATCCTGATGAGTAAAATTGGGACCGTGATAGGGGACAAAGCCGTGATGAAACTCATCGGCAAATACCTGCGAGCCGGGGTGGTGATGCCCGACGGGTTAAAGGTCAGCAGCGAAGAAGGAACGCCGCAAGGCGGCCCGCTTTCGCCGCTACTGGCCAATATCTACCTCGACGCGCTGGACAAGGAGCTGGAGAAACGCGGACTGCGATTCGCCCGCTACGCCGATGACTGCAACATTTACGTAAAGAGCCAAGTCGCAGCGGAGCGTGTGCTTGCCAGCCTCACTGGCTGGATCAAGCGCCACCTCCGGCTGGAGGTCAGCGAGAGCAAAAGCGGGGTGGGGAGGCCTTAGGAACGGAAGTTCCTGGGGTTCATCATCACCAGCGCGCTGCTCATCGGGATTGCTCCTGCAAGCCTCACCCGGTTTGAAGACCGCGTGAGAGAACTCTGGAACGCCCGGCAACCACTGACCAGCGAGCAACTGCGCGACCAATGGCGAAGTTACGTGAACGGCTGGTGGGGCTACTACCGGCGCTGCGAATGGCGACGGGACATCTACCGGAAAGAACCGTGGATCCGTCGCCACATTCGCAAATGCTTCTGGCAACGTTGGCATAAAAGCAAGGGACGGGAATCCGCCCTGCGCCGACTCGGCCTACCGCCGAGTCGAGCCATCGTCGGGAGGAGCAGTCGTGGAGCGTGGCGCATGGCGGGCAACCCTGTCATGCACGAAGCCCTCAACAACCGAACTCTGAGACGCTACGGGTTCCTGATGCCATCAGACCTCAAGAGTTAAGACCAAATGGATCCAATCGCCGGATGCGGTCCCGCATGTCCGGTGGTGTGGGAGGGGCGGCAGGCGCAATCCTGCCGCCTCGACCCGATCGAAGTGCGGCCGCTGGGGATACAAGCCGAGCTCGTAGAGCGGAGTCTCAACTCCGCTCTACGAGCGGGCGGGTCGGCACTGTTCAGCGGACGATCTCCGTGCCGACACCCGTGCGGGTGAAGATCTCCAGGAGCAGGGAGTGGGCGATTCGGCCATCGATCAGGTGAACCTTGCCGACGCCGGCGTCCAAGGCGTCCAGGGCCGAGCGGACCTTGGGAATCATCCCGCCCGAGATGACCCCCTGGGCGATGTAGCGGTCGACGCTCTTCCGGGTGAGGGAGGGAATGAGGGTCGTGGGATCCGAGGGATCTTCCATGACTCCAAGAACATCGCTGAGATAGACGATCTTCGAGGCTTTCAAGGCGGTGCCCAGGGCGGCGGCGGCGAAGTCGGCGTTGACGTTGAGGGTCTGGCCGGTGCCGGCCTCGAGGGCGATGGGTGAAATGACGGGAACCCGTTCGCTGCGAATGGCCTGCTCGATTTCCGCCAGCTTGAAATCGATGACCTTGCCTACGTACCCAAGATCGGCGGACTCGCCGGTGTCCAGATCGGCGCCGTGGAGCCTTTCGCCGACGAAGACCTGATTCCCCGGAATTCCTGAAGCGCGGCCTCCCGAGGCTTCCAGCCCGGAGACGAGGCGCGGATTGATTTCGCGGCTCAGAGTCTGTTCCACGATAGCGATGGAGTCGGCGTCGGTGACGCGAAGCCCGCCGACAAACTTGGCCTGGAGCCCGGCCTTCTTCATGGCGGCGGAAATGGCCTTGCCGCCTCCATGGACGATGACCGGATTGATGCCGACCACTTCCAGGAAGACCACATCTCTGAGGAGGTGATCGATGAGAGCCGGATCGTCCATGGCGCTGCCGCCGAGCTTGATGAGAAAGGTCTCCCTGCGGAATTGCTGGAGGTAGGGGAGGGCTTCGATGAGAACCGCCGCCTTTTTGATGTGCTCGTCCATGGCTGTGCCCCGATCTAGGCGCATTCGCCTGAAATTCAAGGACTCTCCCCGGGGACGGCGGCCGAGAGGAGAAACTCGCGGCCAACAAAATGTTTTAGCTCCCTGGCCGATCTTATGTATATACTTCGCTCCCGGTTGGTGGGCTACGGTCCGCCCGCCGCAATTGGATGCCACGATGACGCAGAAGGAACTGACTATCAACAACAAGCACGGTCTGCACGCACGGCCGGCGGCGCAGTTTGTGAAGACTTCGAGCCGGTATCAGTCCGAGATCTGGGTCGAGAAGGACGATGAGCGCGTCAATGGCAAGAGCATCATGGGCTTGATGATGCTGGCCGCCGGCCAGGGTTCCCGGATTCTGGTCACCGCGGAGGGGCAGGACGAGTCAGAGGCCTTGAATGCGCTGGAATCCCTCATCAGCGGAGGTTTTGATGAGGATTGAGGAGAGCCTTTTCCCGCGAGTCACCCGGTTTCGCCTGTAGGCGGCCTGGTGGCGGAGGTGGATCGATGGAAACGAAAGACGTTCCGGAAACAGGGGGTGAACGTCGCCTCCGGGGCATTCCGGTTTCTCCAGGAATCGCCGTGGGCAGCCTGCGCTTCCAGGGCCAGGCCTTTCAGCGGCCTCGGACCTGGCCGATCGCAGAAGGGGAGATTCAGGCCGAGGAGGCACGGTTTCGGAAGGGCCTTGCGGAGACCAAGACTCAGATTGGGGCCCTCAAAGGGAAACTTCTCGAACGCGGTGGCAACGATAGCGAGGCCCATCTTTTTGACGCACACCAACTTGTGCTGGAAGACCGGGCCGTGATCGACGAAGTCCTCAAGAGCCTTCGGGAAGATCGCCTCAATGTGGAGGCCGAGTATTACAAGGTCATCCGGCGCTACCTCGATTCTCTGCGCGAGATCGACGATCCCTATCTGAGAGAGCGTGCCATCGACATCGAGGACGTGGCGGGCCGCGTGCTCACCAATCTATCGTCCGATGAAGAGGCGAGATCGGCGACGGCGCCCGCCGACGTCGCCGCCCACGTGCTCTACGCCAGGGATCTGACGCCCTCGGACACCGTGGGGTTGGATCGGTCCGCCTTGTTAGGATTTGCCACCGAGCTCGGCAGTTTCACTTCCCACACGGCCATCATGGCTCGCGCTCTGGGGATTCCGGGGGTGGTGGGTATGGAGATTCCTCGAGGACTCGTGCGCTCGGGCCAGAAAGTCATTCTCGACGGCTATCACGGATGGCTGATCGTGGACCCCACCGAGGAGACGCGCAAAGATTACCATCGCCTGGCGTCCAAGGAGAGGAAGGTCAATCGGAGGCTGGACGAGTTGCGAGAGGAGCCTGCCGAGACGGAGGATGGTCATTCGGTCATCCTTTCCGGCAACATCGAGTTTGGCAGCGAGGTTTCGATCGTTTGTGAGAAAGGCGGCGAGGGCGTGGGACTTTACCGCACGGAGTTTCTCTATTTTGAAGAGGGTCGTCATCCAGATGAGGATCAGCAGGCCAGGGCTTATGGTCAGGTGGCGGCGGCCGTTCATCCTCACGGAGTCATCATCCGCACGCTGGACGTGGGCGCCGACAAGTATTTTGAAGATGGCCGTCATGCCGAGCCCAACCCTTTTCTGGGCTGGCGGGGCATTCGAGTGAGCCTGGCGGAGACCGAGGGTTTCAAGAAGCAGTTGCGAGCCTGCCTCCGAGCCAGCCGCCACGGGAAAGTTCGGGTGATGTTTCCGATGATCTCTGGAATCGAGGAACTCCGCCGAGCCAAGGAACTCTTGCGCGAGTGCCAGGAGGAATTGCGCGAGAAGGAGGTTCCGTTCGATGAAAAGATCGAAGTGGGATGCATGATCGAACTTCCAAGCGCCGCGATCATGGCGCATCGGCTGGCTCCCGAGGTCGATTTTTTCAGTGTGGGGACGAACGACCTCATCCAGTACACCATCGCGGTGGATCGAGTGAACGAGCGGGTGGCCAACCTGTATCAGCCCGGTCATCCTGCCATTTTGCGACTTTTGCGCATGGTGGTGCAGGCTTCGCACGACCACGGGATCTGGGTGGGGGTGTGTGGTGAAATGGCAGGCGACCCCGTTTTCACGCCGCTTCTGGTGGGCTTGGGGGTGGATGAGTTGAGCGTGGGCCCGAATCAGATTCTCCGGGTGAAACATGCCCTTCGGCATCTGCGCTACTCTCAGTGCCAGGAACTCGTCGAAGAGCTGATGACGCTGGACACCGTCGAGGAAATCACCCAGCGCTGCCGGGACATGGCCAAGGAGCGCTTCGGGGATATCTATCAATGATTTTACTTGAGTGACACCTGAATTTGCTTGCGTGGAGCGGGAGGGCGTCGAACGAGTCCGACCGGCGACTGGCCCCTCCATGGAATAGATGGTATTTAGGGCTATTGGGGTTATTTTTGTGATTCTCGGTTCTTGGGCGGTTGACGGCGCTCGATTTCGTGGCTAAGGGGAGGGACATCAACTCCCTAACTTGGCGAATTTTCACAAAGAAATGAGCAAAGCCGAGGTCCCCCGGAAATCCATTTATCGCCTCTCCATCTATCAGCGCTGTCTCCAAAAACTCATGGAGAACAACGTGGAGACGGTGAGTTCGGAAGCGCTGGCCTCGGCGGCTGGAGCCAAGTCCACGCAGCTGAGGAAGGACCTCACGTATTTCGGACAGTTTGGCACGCGCGGGTTGGGCTACAACGTGGAGGCGCTTTCCAAGGTGCTGAACGACGTCCTGGGCACCACCGCCTACCAGCCCGTCATCTTGGTGGGCGTCGGGAATCTCGGTTCGGCCCTCTTGCGCTACCGGGGATTCAACAAGGAGGGCTTCGAGATCAAGGCGGCGTTTGACGCCTCGCTGGACAAGGAACGCCGGATGACCGGGATCCAGACACCTATCTATCCGGTGAACATGATGCGTGACTATATCCGCCGTAACCAGGTCCGAATGGCGATCCTGGCGGTTCCCAGCAACGCCGCCCAGACGGTGGTCAATGAAATGGTCGCTGCGGGAGTCCAGGCCGTCCTCAATTTCTCGCCGACGGTCTTGCAGGTTCCGGAAGGGGTCACGGTGAACAACGTCGATCTGGCCCTGGAGCTGGAAAACTTGAGTTACTTCGTTCGCTGATCGAATTCGGCTCGTTTCGTTTTGTCTCGTCTTTCGTGAACCTTCGACGTCTGCCTCTTAGTGATGCGGTCTTTGACTTGGGGGCGACCCTGGATTGCGGCCAAGTCTTTCACTGGGAGACGTGGGAAGGCGGATACCTCGGCGCTCTGGGCGACGAGGCGGTCTACTGGCGCCATGATCCGGCGGAAAACACGCTCTTCTTCGCCGGCGTCGGCTCTGAAACGGTCTCCCGCTACCTTGGTTTGGAGGGGGACTTCGAGCGTGCTCTGGCCAGTTTCCTCTTGGAGGATCAGCACCTGGCGGCGGCTCTGGCTTACGCGCGTGGCCTGAGGGTCTGCCGGCAGCCGGAGTGGGAATGCCTGGCCACGTTCATCACCTCATCGATGAAGCAAGTGGCTCACATTCGACAGATTTCACTGACCTTGCGCCGGAAGTATGGGTGCGAGCGCCGGGTAGCCGGGAGCCAGGTCTTCACCTACCCGATACTCCAGCGCCTGGCCGAGGTGGGTGAGCAGGCTCTGCGGGACTGTGGACTCGGTTACCGGGCCAAGGCCCTCCACCGTGCGGCGGAGAGGATCGCGACGGGGGAATTCTCGCTCGATCTCGAGGGCTGCGACGATGAGGAGGCGCGCGAGCGTCTTTGTGGTCTCTACGGCGTGGGGGAAAAGATTGCCGATTGTGTGCTCTTGTTCGCCTATGGCCGTCACGGCGCCTTCCCCATCGATGTCTGGGTGGACCGTGTGATGCGATCGCTCTATGGACCGCGGGGAAAGCGACGGAAGTGGCCGGCGCGGGAGATGCGCGCCTTTGCCCACGCCCACTTCGGGCCCTTCGCGGGTTACGCCCAGCCAGCGATTCCGTAAGATAGGCGGCTGAGGCGGCTCAAGCCCTGTATTTTTGGGTAATTCGGATCGGCAGCGCCCATTTTTGACCCCATGGCAAATTCGCATTCGTTATTTCATCTTTTTTAAGCTTGTTTCTGTAATGGTCTTATATTACAGTTCGCTGAACGAGCCGACCTTCATGCCAAGCAGAAACTCCCTGCCCCCCACCGAACGCCAGATTCGCAGCCGCCTCCGCCAGCTCCTCGACCAGGCCGAAGGCTTCCTTCACGGCTCGCCCATCGAACTCTCTCGTAAATGCGGCAAGCCCACTTGCCGTTGCGCTTCCGACGACTCCTTGCGCCATCGCTCCTTGGCCATCGGTCAGACTCGCAAGGGCAAGACCACCATGCTGCACGTCCCCAGACCGTTGGAAGCTCAGGCGAGACGCTGGATCGATGATTTCCAGAAGGCGAATGCTCTGCTGGAAGCCCTCGACGAGCAGGGGCGCCTCCGACTCGAGGAGGCAAAAACCAAGGCCAGAGCGGCGAGTAGCTCCGCCAAGAAGAAGGGCAAGACCGGTAAGAAACCAGCCGGCAAAGCCAAGTCCGGGCGCAATTCTCCACCAAAAAAGAAGCGACCATTCTCACGCGACTACTAACTTACGCGGACAAGATTTTCAGCCTCCGCCAACAGTGGAGGCTGCGGGTGCGTGACTCTCGTCCCAAACCACAGATTCCCACTCGAGTTTTCCCGGCAGCATTCTTCGCCATGTTCTGCTGCCGGTTACCAAGCTTCAACGAACTCGAGCAACACCGGAACAAGAGCGGCTGGACCCGTTGGCTCGGTAATCACCGTTTGCCCAGCGCCGACGAACTGGCGTATGTCTCCGAGCGCATCGAGCCTGACAGTGTGCGAGGGTGTCTCGGACACATTTACTTCTGCCTCGTGAGTGGGAAGTTCTCAGACCGGTTTCTCTTTGCCTGGCGTGTCTGTCTGACTGCGTAATGGAGCGATCTTCGCCTTGGATAGTTCAATGCTCAGATCGATCAGTTCGGTGGTCAGTTTCTTGAATTTCTTGAATTTCTTGTACTCCTCTGTTTCTTTTCGTAGTCCCTTCACGTGGTCTGGCCAGACGTGTTCAGTCCGGCTCCTCATCTCATGCGTGTAGCTCAGTTGGTAATACACGCCGCGCTGGCGTTGTCGATCTCGGTATTGCTTGCTGATGCTCCCAGGCCGCATTGGCCCGATTGCAGCTAACTTTGCCGCAAATTTCTGGACTCTTTTTTCAATGATCTGATCTTTTTCATGGTCATTACCTTATATATGCGAATGTCTAGGAAAATCAAATCATTTGTTATGGATCTCTGGATTTCTTGGTGGAATATCGTCTGTCTTCTGCGACCCGCTTTCTCGAGAGCCCGCACCTTTCTCTGGTTTCTGCTCGTCTTGGCCGCTTTCTCCGTGCGCAATGACCTCCTCGGGGTTTCCAGTTTCGTCCGCGCTCTCGGTTTGTCAGAACACTTCTATGAGCACTTACTCCATTTCTTCCACAGCAATGCCGTGAAGACGGACCGGCTTGCAGAACTTTGGTTCGCCATCGTGATCAAGCACTTCCCTGTCTACAAGATCGGTTGTCGCCCCGTCCTGGTTCTCGACGGCATCAAGAAGTCCAAGGAGGGCCGCAAGATGCCTGCGGTGAAGTATCTGCATCAACAGTCCGAGTCCAATTCCAAGCCTCACTTCATCATGAGCCATTCCTTTCAGGCCTTCGGCGTGCTCTGTCAGGTTGGCGGATACTTCTTCTGCGTTCCGGTCTGTGCACGCATTCACGAAGGTATCGTCACTTCAAACCGCGACAGGAGAACCTTGATCGACAAGGCCAACGAGATGCTCGCATCCGTCTGTAGAGGTCAGGAGTTCGTCTTGCTGGCCGACGCCTACTACGCCAACGGAAAGGTGATCCGGAGCACCAAGGGGCGTTCCGGTGTGCTGGTCACGAGGGTTCGACGCACGACAACCGGCTTTCGGCCTGCGGCAGTGCCACGCAAACGCAAACGCGGACGACCGAAAAAGTATGGCGCTGCGGTGAAGCTCCAGAATGTCTTTGGAACGGGCGGCTTCAGTTCCGTTCCCAGTCCCGTATATGGGGAGAGAAACATCTCTGTCCGGTTCAAGTCGGTGGATCTGTTGTGGAAGCCCGCCGGGGCGATGGTCCGCTTCATTCTCGTCGATCATCCCACGAGAGGGCGGATCATCCTCTTGTCTACCGACCTCACCATGGAAGCTCAGGAGATCATCTTGCTCTACAGTTTGCGTTTCAAGATCGAAGTCGCTTTCAAGCAAGCGGTGCATTCGGTCGGCTCATTCGGATACCATTTCTGGATGGCCGCTATGCGACCGCTCAAGCGTCGCAATGGTAACCAATACCTCCACCGGACTACCGAGAAATATCGCAGACAGGTGCAGAGAAAGATGCACGCATATCATGTGTTTGTGCAGACCGGCATGATCGCTCAGGGCATGTTACAGTACCTTGCCATGACATGTGACGGTCTGGTCTGGAAACACTTTGGAACCTGGATCCGAACCATCCGCCCAGACGTGCTGCCTTCGGAAATGATTGTCTCAGCCGCCTTGAAAAACACGCTGCCTGGATTTTTGCACCACGGCGGAAAAGGTTCAGCGTTCCGAAAATTCATCCTTGATAAAATAGACTTCACTCGCTCCGAAGGTTCACGCTTCGCCGCATGATGATCCAGTTACAGAACTTCTCACTCGCGAGGTGATCAAGCACTTCCCTGTCTACAAGATCGGTTGTCGCCCCGTCCTGGTTCTCGACGGCATCAAGAAGTCCAAGGAGGGCCGCAAGATGCCTGCGGTGAAGTATCTGCATCAACAGTCCGAGTCCAATTCCAAGCCTCACTTCATCATGAGCCATTCCTTTCAGGCCTTCGGCGTGCTCTGTCAGGTTGGCGGATACTTCTTCTGCGTTCCGGTCTGTGCACGCATTCACGAAGGTATCGTCACTTCAAACCGCGACAGGAGAACCTTGATCGACAAGGCCAACGAGATGCTCGCATCCGTCTGTAGAGGTCAGGAGTTCGTCTTGCTGGCCGACGCCTACTACGCCAACGGAAAGGTGATCCGGAGCACCAAGGGGCGTTCCGGTGTGCTGGTCACGAGGGTTCGACGCACGACAACCGGCTTTCGGCCTGCGGCAGTGCCACGCAAACGCAAACGCGGACGACCGAAAAAGTATGGCGCTGCGGTGAAGCTCCAGAATGTCTTTGGAACGGGCGGCTTCAGTTCCGTTCCCAGTCCCGTATATGGGGAGAGAAACATCTCTGTCCGGTTCAAGTCGGTGGATCTGTTGTGGAAGCCCGCCGGGGCGATGGTCCGCTTCATTCTCGTCGATCATCCCACGAGAGGGCGGATCATCCTCTTGTCTACCGACCTCACCATGGAAGCTCAGGAGATCATCTTGCTCTACAGTTTGCGTTTCAAGATCGAAGTCGCTTTCAAGCAAGCGGTGCATTCGGTCGGCTCATTCGGATACCATTTCTGGATGGCCGCTATGCGACCGCTCAAGCGTCGCAATGGTAACCAATACCTCCACCGGACTACCGAGAAATATCGCAGACAGGTGCAGAGAAAGATGCACGCATATCATGTGTTTGTGCAGACCGGCATGATCGCTCAGGGCATGTTACAGTACCTTGCCATGACATGTGACGGTCTGGTCTGGAAACACTTTGGAACCTGGATCCGAACCATCCGCCCAGACGTGCTGCCTTCGGAAATGATTGTCTCAGCCGCCTTGAAAAACACGCTGCCTGGATTTTTGCACCACGGCGGAAAAGGTTCAGCGTTCCGAAAATTCATCCTTGATAAAATAGACTTCACTCGCTCCGAAGGTTCACGCTTCGCCGCATGATGATCCAGTTACAGAACTTCTCACTCGCGAGTTCTTGAGGTCTCTGAGCACATTTTTCCAGGACAGTTTGCTCTCTCGTTCTCCATCGCTGATGGTTACCAATTCCTTGGTTCCATCGGGTAAGGAGCCGACGATTACGAGAACACATGGGCGGTCGTCATTGAGCCTGACATGGAAGTAGATCCCGTCGGCCCAGAGATAGACGTATTCCTTGTCGCTGAGGTCACGCTTGCTCCATTGCTCGCGTTCTTTCTCCCATTGCTCTTCCTCCTCGCGAGTGAGAAGTTCTGTAACTGGATCATCATGCGGCGAAGCGTGAACCTTCGGAGCGAGTGAAATCTATTTTATCAAGGATGAATTTTCGGAACGCTGAACCTTTTCCGCCGTGGTGCAAAAATCCAGGCAGCGTGTTTTTCAAGGCGGCTGAGACAATCATTTCCGAAGGCAGCACGTCTGGGCGGATGGTTCGGATCCAGGTTCCAAAGTGTTTCCAGACCAGACCGTCACATGTCATGGCAAGGTACTGTAACATGCCCTGAGCGATCATGCCGGTCTGCACAAACACATGATATGCGTGCATCTTTCTCTGCACCTGTCTGCGATATTTCTCGGTAGTCCGGTGGAGGTATTGGTTACCATTGCGACGCTTGAGCGGTCGCATAGCGGCCATCCAGAAATGGTATCCGAATGAGCCGACCGAATGCACCGCTTGCTTGAAAGCGACTTCGATCTTGAAACGCAAACTGTAGAGCAAGATGATCTCCTGAGCTTCCATGGTGAGGTCGGTAGACAAGAGGATGATCCGCCCTCTCGTGGGATGATCGACGAGAATGAAGCGGACCATCGCCCCGGCGGGCTTCCACAACAGATCCACCGACTTGAACCGGACAGAGATGTTTCTCTCCCCATATACGGGACTGGGAACGGAACTGAAGCCGCCCGTTCCAAAGACATTCTGGAGCTTCACCGCAGCGCCATACTTTTTCGGTCGTCCGCGTTTGCGTTTGCGTGGCACTGCCGCAGGCCGAAAGCCGGTTGTCGTGCGTCGAACCCTCGTGACCAGCACACCGGAACGCCCCTTGGTGCTCCGGATCACCTTTCCGTTGGCGTAGTAGGCGTCGGCCAGCAAGACGAACTCCTGACCTCTACAGACGGATGCGAGCATCTCGTTGGCCTTGTCGATCAAGGTTCTCCTGTCGCGGTTTGAAGTGACGATACCTTCGTGAATGCGTGCACAGACCGGAACGCAGAAGAAGTATCCGCCAACCTGACAGAGCACGCCGAAGGCCTGAAAGGAATGGCTCATGATGAAGTGAGGCTTGGAATTGGACTCGGACTGTTGATGCAGATACTTCACCGCAGGCATCTTGCGGCCCTCCTTGGACTTCTTGATGCCGTCGAGAACCAGGACGGGGCGACAACCGATCTTGTAGACAGGGAAGTGCTTGATCACGATGGCGAACCAAAGTTCTGCAAGCCGGTCCGTCTTCACGGCATTGCTGTGGAAGAAATGGAGTAAGTGCTCATAGAAGTGTTCTGACAAACCGAGAGCGCGGACGAAACTGGAAACCCCGAGGAGGTCATTGCGCACGGAGAAAGCGGCCAAGACGAGCAGAAACCAGAGAAAGGTGCGGGCTCTCGAGAAAGCGGGTCGCAGAAGACAGACGATATTCCACCAAGAAATCCAGAGATCCATAACAAATGATTTGATTTTCCTAGACATTCGCATATATAAGGTAATGACCATGAAAAAGATCAGATCATTGAAAAAAGAGTCCAGAAATTTGCGGCAAAGTTAGCTGCAATCGGGCCAATGCGGCCTGGGAGCATCAGCAAGCAATACCGAGATCGACAACGCCAGCGCGGCGTGTATTACCAACTGAGCTACACGCATGAGATGAGGAGCCGGACTGAACACGTCTGGCCAGACCACGTGAAGGGACTACGAAAAGAAACAGAGGAGTACAAGAAATTCAAGAAATTCAAGAAACTGACCACCGAACTGATCGATCTGAGCATTGAACTATCCAAGGCGAAGATCGCTCCATTACGCAGTCAGACAGACACGCCAGGCAAAGAGAAACCGGTCTGAGAACTTCCCACTCACGAGCATATAAGAGAGCAGGCAAATGTTGCCAGGATCCGCGATTTCACCCAAAAAACATAAAACGTCCAAAGAACTAAAGATTTCGCATCACACAACCCAATGACTAACATCCAACAAAATGATGAACTGAAACGCCGCATCTGGCAGATTGCCAATGACGTGCGCGGAACGGTGGATGGGTGGGATTTCAAGCAATACGTGCTTGGCGCGCTTTTCTACCGCTTCATCAGTGAGAACTTTTCCCGCTACATCGAAGGCGGGGATGAGAGCATCGACTACGCCAAGCTTGGGGATGATGTCATCACCGACGAGATCAAGGATGATGCGATCAAGACCAAGGGTTACTTCATCTACCCCAGCCAGCTCTTTGAAAGCGTCGTCGCCAAGGCGAATGACAACGAAGACCTCAATACCGGTCTCAAGGCGATCTTCACCGCGATTGAAGGCTCGGCCATGGGTTACGACTCCGAGGAGGATATCAAAGGGCTGTTTGATGACTTCGACACCACGAGCAACCGCTTGGGTAAGACGGTCAAAGATAAGAACAGTCGTCTCGCCGCCGTGCTGAAAGGAGTCAATGAACTCGATTTCGGACACTTTGAGGACAACGAAATCGACCTCTTCGGCGATGCCTACGAATACCTGATCGGAAACTACGCGGCCAACGCGGGGAAGTCGGGTGGCGAGTTCTTCACTCCCCAGCATGTTTCCAAACTCATTGCTCAGCTCGCCATCCACGGGCAGAAGAGCGTGAACAAAGTCTACGACCCTGCCGCAGGTTCCGGCTCCCTTCTCCTACAGGCGAAGAAGCACATGGATGACCACTTGATCGAGGACGGTTTCTTTGGTCAGGAGATCAACCACACCACCTACAACCTCGCACGGATGAACATGTTCCTGCACAATGTGAACTACGATAAGTTCAACATGCAGCTTGGCAACACCCTGACCGATCCCCACTTCCGCGAGGACAAGCCCTTCGATGCCATCGTCTCGAATCCACCCTACTCGGTGAAGTGGATCGGCAGCGATGATCCCACCCTCATCAATGACGAGCGCTTCGCTCCCGCCAGTGTGCTGGCACCCAAGTCCAAGGCAGACTTCGGCTTTGTCATGCACTGCCTCCATTATCTCTCCAGCAAGGGGCGGGCGGCCATCGTCTGCTTTCCGGGGATTTTCTACCGAGGTGGAGCCGAACAAAAAATTCGCCAATACCTGGTGGAAAACAACTTTGTGGAGACCGTCATCTCACTGGCTCCTAACCTCTTCTACGGCACCACGATTGCCGTGAACATCCTCGTGCTCTCCAAGCATAAGACCGACACCAAAGTTCAGTTCATCGATGCCTCGGGAGAGGAGTTCTTCAAGAAAGAGACCAACAACAACGTGATGACGGATACCCACGTCAAAGAGATCATGAAGCTCTTCGACCGTAAGGAAGACGTGGAGCATGTTGCCAAGTCTGTCCGCATGGAGAAAATTGCCAAGGAAGAATACAATCTCTCCATCAGCACCTACGTGGAAGCCAAGGACACCCGCGAGGTGGTCGACATCACCGAGCTGAATCAGGAAATCGAAGCCACCGTGACCAAGATCGATGGGCTTCGCAAGGACATCAATGCTATCGTTGCGGAAATCGAAGGGAGTGAGGCATGAACGAAAATACCTTCCTGGACAAACTGCTCGATGGTGCTGAAGTGGAGTGGAGACCACTAGGTCAGGTCGTTCTGCGAACTTCTAATATCAAGTGGAAAGACGCTGATCGAAGCTATCGCTACATAGATCTGACTTCTGTTGATATAGAGACAAAGGCATTAACTCGTGAGTGGGAAGTTCTCAGACCGGTTTCTCTTTGCCTGGCGTGTCTGTCTGACTGCGTAATAGAGCGATCTTCGCCTTGGATAGTTCAATGCTCAGATCGATCAGTTCGGTGGTCAGTTTCTTGAATTTCTTGTACTCCTCTGTTTCTTTTCGTAGTCCCTTCACGTGGTCTGGCCAGACGTGTTCAGTCCGGCTCCTCATCTCATGCGTGTAGCTCAGTTGGTAATACACGCCGCGCTGGCGTTGTCGATCTCGGTATTGCTTGCTGATGCTCCCAGGCCGCATTGGCCCGATTGCAGCTAACTTTGCCGCAAGTTTCTGGACTCTTTTTTCAGTGATCTGATCTTTTTCATGGTCATTAGCTTATATATGCGAATGTCTAGGAAAATCAAATCATTTGTTATGGATCTCTGGATTTCTTGGTGGAATATCGTCTGTTTTCTGCGACCCGCTTTCTCGAGAGCCCGCACCTTTCTCTGGTTTCTGCTCGTCTTGGCCGCTTTCTCCGTGCGCAATGATCTCCTCGGGGTTTCCAGTTTCGTCCGCGCTCTCGGTTTGTCAGAACACTTCTATGAGCACTTACTCCATTTCTTCCACAGCAATGCCGTGAAGACGGACCGGCTTGCAGAACTTTGGTTCGCCATCGTGATCAAGCACTTCCCTGTCTACAAGATCGGTTGTCGCCCCGTCCTGGTTCTCGACGGCATCAAGAAGTCCAAGGAAGGCCGCAAGATGCCTGCGGTGAAGTATCTGCATCAACAGTCCGAGTCCAATTCCAAGCCTCACTTCATCATGAGCCATTCCTTTCAGGCCTTCGGCGTGCTCTGTCAGGTTGGCGGATACTTCTTCTGCGTTCCGGTCTGTGCACGCATTCACGAAGGTATCGTCACTTCAAACCGCGACAGGAGAACCTTGATCGACAAGGCCAACGAGATGCTCGCATCCGTCTGTAGAGGTCAGGAGTTCGTCTTGCTGGCCGACGCCTACTACGCCAACGGAAAGGTGATCCGGAGCACCAAGGGGCGTTCCGGTGTGCTGGTCACGAGGGTTCGACGCACGACAACCGGCTTTCGGCCTGCGGCAGTGCCACGCAAACGCAAACGCGGACGACCGAAAAAGTATGGCGCTGCGGTGAAGCTCCAGAATGTCTTTGGAACGGGCGGCTTCAGTTCCGTTCCCAGTCCCGTATATGGGGAGAGAAACATCTCTGTCCGGTTCAAGTCGGTGGATCTGTTGTGGAAGCCCGCCGGGGCGATGGTCCGCTTCATTCTCGTCGATCATCCCACGAGAGGGCGGATCATCCTCTTGTCTACCGACCTCACCATGGAAGCTCAGGAGATCATCTTGCTCTACAGTTTGCGTTTCAAGATCGAAGTCGCTTTCAAGCAAGCGGTGCATTCGGTCGGCTCATTCGGATACCATTTCTGGATGGCCGCTATGCGACCGCTCAAGCGTCGCAATGGTAACCAATACCTCCACCGGACTACCGAGAAATATCGCAGACAGGTGCAGAGAAAGATGCACGCATATCATGTGTTTGTGCAGACCGGCATGATCGCTCAGGGCATGTTACAGTACCTTGCCATGACATGTGACGGTCTGGTCTGGAAACACTTTGGAACCTGGATCCGAACCATCCGCCCAGACGTGCTGCCTTCGGAAATGATTGTCTCAGCCGCCTTGAAAAACACGCTGCCTGGATTTTTGCACCACGGCGGAAAAGGTTCAGCGTTCCGAAAATTCATCCTTGATAAAATAGACTTCACTCGCTCCGAAGGTTCACGCTTCGCCGCATGATGATCCAGTTACAGAACTTCTCACTCGCGAGGCATTAATTCAAACCACAAAAATATCGGCAAACGACGCACCCAGCCGTGCGCAAAAGTTAATCGAGAAAGATGATGTAATTTTCGCTACTACCCGCCCAACTCAAATGCGATATTGCCTCATTGGTGCTGAATATACCGGAGAAATTGCGAGCACAGGCTACTGTGTTTTGCGTGCCAGGCAGGATGTTGTTATCCCAAAATGGATTTTACATTGGGTTTCATCTAGCAAATTCAAAACATATCTTGAAGAACAACAGAGTGGGTCAGCTTATCCTGCAATTTCGGATGCCAAAGTAAAAGCATTCACAATCCCCATTCCCTGCCCGGAGAACCCGAAAAAATCACTTGCCATTCAAACGGAGATCGTCCGCATCTTGGACACCTTCACCGAGCTTACAGCCGAGCTTACAGCCGAGCTTACAGCCCGAACTAAACAATACAACTACTATCGCGACCAGCTCCTCACCTTTGAGGGGGGGGCAAAAACGTTGGGTGAGGTAGTAGAGTTTCGCCGTGGCACAGCAATTACTAAAAAACAGACGACCCCCGGAGGTATCCCCGTCGTCGCAAATGGACCTGTCCCAACCTATTTCCACGGAGAGGAGAATCGGAATGGTGAACTTGTTGTAATTGCAAGATCAGGAGCTTATGCGGGTTATGTTAGTTTTTGGAATCAACCAATATTTCTTACCGACGCTTTTAGTGTTCATCCCGACTGCAATATTCTTAAACCGAAGTTTGTCTATTACCTACTGCGAAACAAACAAGAGCATATTCACGGAATGAAGAAAGGCGCAGGAGTTCCTCATGTTCGCGTTAAAGAATTTGAGGCTTACGAAGTCCCCATTCCATCCCTCGCCGAACAAGCACGCATCGTCGCCATTCTCGACAAGTTCGACACCCTGACCCACTCCATCAGCGAGGGCCTTCCACGGGAAATCGAGTTGCGCCAAAAGCAATACGAGTATTATCGAGACTTGCTGCTGAACTTCCCAAAGCCTGAACCTCAAACGGAGGTAGTTGCCTGACTTGAGCCAGACCTTGAGAGAAATCGCCGAGCGACTGTGCACTCCGAGCATTCGGCGGAAGAAAGTCACGGAACTTGAAAATGCCGATAAACGAATGCTGGGTTTTCTCGTGGGCAAAATCAACGAGACCTATCGCTTCAAGGCAACGACTGATCAGCCAGCCGAAACAGCCGAATAATTCAAGATGACAAATTACAACACCATCGCCGAAACCAAGAATTTCATCGTGCTCGACCGCTACGATCAAGACAGAGTGGTTAATGAAGACTATCAGAGCGAAGACGCCTTGGAACGCGAATTCATCCAAGACATGGAGAATCAAGGCTATGCTTATGCGGAGGACGTTTGTTCACCCGAGGCCATGCTGGCCAATGTGCGTGAGCAGCTTCAAGAACTCAATGACGTGAAGTTCACGGATGAGGAATGGCAGCGTTTTCTGGAAAAATATCTGGATCCCGTGAGTGAGAACAGCACGGATAAGGCACGCAAAATCCATGAGGACTACATTCATGACTTCGTCTTCGATGACGGGCACATCGAGAACATTTATTTGCTCAATAAGAAGAACGTGCTGAACAACAAGCTTCAGGTCATCAAGCAGTTTGAGCAAACAGGCAGCCATGCCAACCGCTACGATGTCACGATACTCGTGAATGGCCTGCCACTCGTTCAGGTGGAACTGAAAAAGCGCGGGGTTGCGATTCGCGAGGCATTCAACCAGGTGCATCGCTACAGCAAGGAAAGCTTCAATTCAGAGCATTCCCTCTACAAGTATCTGCAACTTTTTGTGATCTCCAATGGCACGGACAGCCGCTACTTTGCCAATACGACGAAGCGGGATAAAAACAGTTTCGACTTCACCATGAACTGGGCGAAGGCGGACAACTCGCTTATTAAAGACTTGAAGGACTTCACCGCGACTTTTTTCCAGAAACACACTCTGCTGGAAGTTCTCTTGAAGTATTCCGTATTCGATGTGAGCAACACTCTTCTGGTGATGCGTCCCTATCAGATTGCCGCAACCGAGCGTATTCTGTGGAAGATCAGGAGTGCTTACCATGCGAAGAACTGGAGCAAGACCGAGGGCGGCGGTTTCATCTGGCACACCACCGGATCAGGAAAGACCCTCACCAGCTTCAAGGCGGCGCGGTTGGCCACCGAACTCGATTTCATCGATAAAGTGTTCTTCGTGGTCGATCGGAAGGACCTCGACTACCAGACGATGAAGGAATACCAGCGCTTTTCTCCCGATAGCGTCAATGGCTCCGACAGCACGGCGGGACTGAAGCGGAATATCGAGAAGGACGACAACAAAATCATCGTCACCACGATCCAGAAGCTCAACAATCTGATGCGGGGCGACAGCGACCTTCCTATCTACCACAAGCAAGTGGTCTTCATCTTCGATGAGTGCCACCGCAGCCAATTCGGTGAGGCGCAGAAGAACCTGCAAAAGAAGTTCAAGCGGTATTATCAATTTGGATTCACGGGCACTCCTATCTTTACAGAGAATGCTTCGGGCGCCGAAACGACCAGGAGCGTCTTCGGGCGGAAGCTGCATTCTTACGTGATCACCGATGCCATTCGTGATGAAAAGGTGCTGAAGTTCAAGGTGGACTACAACGATGTGCGCCCCCAATTCCAAGCCATCGAGACCGAGCAGGATGAGAAAAGGCTCAGTGCCGCAGAGAACAAGCAGGCATTGCTTCACCCGGATCGCATTCGGGAAATAACCGGCTACATCCTCAACAATTTTGCACAGAAGACGCATCGCGCCCACATGGGAGCAAAGGGCTTCAACGCCATGTTCGCCGTGAGTAGCGTGGACGCCGCCAAGGCGTATTATGAAGCCTTCCGTGAGGTGCAAAAAGATGTCGAGGAGAAGAAACGTCTCAGGGTCGCCACCATCTTCTCTTTCGCAGCCAATGAAGAGCAGGACGCGATTGGTGATATTCCCGACGAGAGCTTCGAAGTGTCCGCCATGAATAGCAGCGCCAAGGAATTCCTTAGTGCTGCCATTGGCGACTACAACGCAGCGTTCAAGACGAACTACGGCGTCGATAGCAAGGGTTTCCAAAACTACTACCGCGACCTGGCTCAGAAGGTGAAGAAGCAGGAAGTGGATCTGTTGATTGTGGTGGGAATGTTCCTGACGGGCTTCGATGCCCCACGCCTCAACACGCTCTTTGTCGATAAGAACCTGCGCTACCATGGACTCTTGCAGGCGTATTCGCGGACCAATCGGATATTTGATGCCACCAAGACCTTTGGCAACATCGTGACCTTTCGCGATCTAGAGCAGAGCACGATTGATGCGATCACCCTCTTTGGAGATGCGAACACCAAAAACGTGGTGTTGGAAAAAAGCTACAAGGAATACATGGAGGGCTTTACTGACATCGCCACTGGAAAGGCTTGCCGTGGTTATGTGGATGTGGTTAAAGAGCTTCAAGAGCGCTTCCCTGAACCGGGAGAGATCGAGAAAGAACAGGATAAAAAAGATTTTGTGAAACTCCTCGGAGAATACCTTCGCGTTGAGAACGTGTTGCGCAATTACGACGAATTTACGGGGCTGAATGCTTTGCAAGAGGTCGATCTGGAAGATGCGAAAGCGGCGGAGAAATTTAAGGCGAAGCACTACCTGAGCGATGATGATCTGGAAGCGATGCAAAAGATCGAAGTGCCTTCCGAGCGCCTGATCCAAGATTATCGATCCACCTACAATGACATCCGTGACGGGTTGCGGCGTCAGAAGGATGGAGAGCAGAAAGATGAATCAACCGTGGATTGGGATGATGTGGTCTTTGAGGTGGATTTGTTGAAATCCCAAGAGATCAACCTCGATTACATCCTGGAGCTCATCTTTGAGCACAACAAGAAGACCAAGAACAAGGATGACCTCATCGATGAAATGAGACGGGTAATCCGAGCGAGCATTGGGAGTCGGGCAAAGGAGAGCTTGATTGTTGGCTTCATCAATCAGACCAATCTGGACGACATCGGAGACAAGGCGAGCGTCATCGAGGCCTTCTTCAGTTTTGCTCAAAAGGAACAAATGCGTGAAGCCGAAGAGCTGATTCAGTCCGAGGAGCTGAATCAGGAAGAGGCAAGACGTTACATTAAGGCGTCTTTGAAGCGTGAATACGCGACTGAAAATGGCACGGCGCTCAATGCCACACTGCCCAAAATGAGCCCGCTCAATCCCCAATACAAAACGAAGAAGCAAACCGTGTTCGAGAAGATCTCCGCCTTTGTGGAGAAGTTCAAGGGCGTCGGTGGCCGGATCTGACGGATAGGCACGTTTCACACCTCCGATGTGGATCATGATCTCGCCCGCGTCACTGATTAGCGCTCCTAACCAGCAAACGCCACAGGCATCTCATGCAAGGGTACGCTCGCCTGCGATGATTTTGGCAAGCGACTTGAATACGGAACTCGCTCCTCGCAGCGAGAGAGTCGAGAGCACACTCTCGAATGCCGCGTAGGCATTGGCTCCCCGCTCCGTCTTGGAACATTGCGACACCTTGCGGGCGACGATCGCCGGCCTGAGCATCCGCTCGGCGATGTTGTTGGTCGGCTCTACCTCCGGATCCTCCAGGAACATCGTTAAATTCCCTTGGTCAAAGTGCCGGCCAAGCTCATTGCGCATGCGTTGGTTGTCGGGATCTTTGAGCGTCCGGTCCCGCAGGTAATGATCGAGTTCATAGATCTTTTTCAAGCTCTCTTCCTCGTATTGGTTTAAAGTCGACTCGCCGTTGGGGTACTGCTGCCAACGCCTCAGACACTGTCGAAGCAAATTCTTCAGTCCCTCGCAGAAACTTCGTGCCCGCCCTCGCTTCTTCTCCAGAACTTCAGAGAGATTCTTCACAATATGGCTCATGCATTTTTGCATGTCCATCTGCGAAAATCGCTCCGCGTCGTAGCTCCGGAACCGATCGGTTCCAAGCACACACTCACAGGCCGCCGTGATGACTTCGGCCACTTCTTCGGCTCGGTGGCGTGATCGAATCTGAAAATACACCGCATTCTCCTGGCGGCTCACGAATCCCATCAGGTAACTCGTCTTGCCCCCCGTTCGCCATCCCGTATCATCCGTGTTGACGTCATCGGATTGCTGGATGGCTGCTTTGATTCGCTCCGCTTCTTGGCTGATCGCTCCATCGCCGTTTCCCAATTTCAGGGCGTCTTGTGTCAGGGCGCTCTGGCTGAGATCAATGCCGCAAATCTCGCGAACAATCGGAGGAACTTTGCGTAGAGTCACCCCGAAGTGATAGTGCAGAGCCAGTCCAAACGACCGAACCCTGGGACCCACACGGTGAGCGGTGGCCCCGTGTGGGTCGAGCGGCAAGTCCCGGTGAGTTCCTCGCGCGCAGTAGCCACAACTGCATTCTTCGACTTCCACTTTCCAGATCGATATGTCTCGGGCAATCTTTTCCGGCACATCGACCGTGCTTGCCGTCTCCAGACGAGTTCCAAGCCTGCCTCCGCATCGAGGACAATTTGACGACCGCCCCTTGGGCAATCGGGCTTCCATGCTTCGAACATTGTCATCCGGCCCAATCTCCGGTTCCTCCCGCCGCCGGAAGGACCCTTGGCCCGGCTTGCGTCCCGGTCTTTTCGGGTTGGCCTCGGGTTTTCCCTTCGAGAACGGAGCCGCCGATCTGTTCTGCTTGCGCTTCAACTCATCCAACTCCTTGCGCAGTCTTCGATCTTTCTCGCGAAGCTTGAGATTCTCCGCCTCCAACTGAGCAAACCGCTCCCGTAGATCGCGGACGAGCCGGATCAGTTCTCTCGTGGGGAGCGATTCAAGAGAATCGGACGACATCAATGGTTGAGATGTCTTAACTATCGAAGCTGTCAAGAGCTTGTTAGATGCGCTAATCAGTTACATCCGTGGGGTTGTTTCTCAACGTGGACCCCCGATGGGACGCATCGCTTTCCGCCCTCGCGCTGTCGGTCGGCGCCGACCGGGTCCAGCATGTCGGGGAGACAATTCACGGACAGAAAGAAGCCGCCATCCGTTTGCCTCTTTTCCATGTGGAGACTCTCCGGACGAAGCGGAATTTGCCGCTGGGAAAGTTTGTCTTGTTAGGGGTGCGCTCCAACCGCGCTCTCTCGGGGAAAAATGCCGGCACCTACACCGTGGTGTTCCTCCACTGCGCGGAACGCGGCGCGAAGGGGAAAGTGGCTCCGGCGGGAGAGTAGGAAGTGTGGAGCTCATCGGAACAGCCATCGAGTTTTCCGTCCCGAGTTGATTGAGACTCCCTGAAGCGTCCAGCTAGACACGGGGATTCAACGCCTCGCTTCCGCTTCCATGACGAAAAGAGAGCGAACCCAGTAGAGGATATCGCGGCCGATCGACTCAGACGTCGCAGATGGTCACGCCCTGAAGCAGCGAAGCGATCTTGTCTTCCCGCTTGGGAATGAATTCCTGGGCGACGTATCCTTTGAATCCGGTGTCGACCACCGCTTTCATGATGGCGCCGTAGTTGAGCTCTTGGGTCTCGTCAATTTCGTTCCGCCCGGGCACGCCGCCGGTGTGATAATGCGAGAAATAAGGGTGGTTTGCCCGAATGGTCGCGATGACGTCTCCCTCCATGATTTGCATGTGGTAGATGTCATAGAGGAGCTTGAAATTCTCGGAGTCGACGGCGTTGCACAAGGCGACGCCCCAGGAACTCTTGTCGCACTGATAGTCTGGATGGTTGACCTTGCTGTTGAGGAGTTCCATCGAGATCGTCACTCCCTTTTCTTCCGCCCGCTTCATGACGCGCTTCAGCCCGGTGGCGCAATTCCGCAGTCCCTGTTCATCGTCCAGCCCGTCCCGGTTGCCGGAAAAGCAGATGAGATTCTTGAGCCCCGATTGGGCCATGGAGTCGATCTGGCCCTCGTGGGCCTCGACCAGCTTGTCATGATGCTCCGTTCGATTCCAGGCACGCGTGATCCCACCGAGCGGTTTTCCATAGGGACCTTCAATCGTGGGATTGCTGACCATGGCGCAGGTCAGGCCGTGCTTCTTGAGCACTTCGAGGTCGGATGGCTGGAGAAGATCGATTGATGCCAGTCCCATTTCCTTTCCCGCGATGCAGAGGTCTTCCAGACTGATTTTCGGGTAGCACCATTTGCAGACGGAGTGATTGACCCGACCTTTCAGCTTGCCCTGCGCCTCGGCGGCTTGAAGCCGGTGCTGAAGGCTGGTGACCGTGGCGGCGATGGCGGCCGTGCCGGCCGTTCTCTTGATAAAGACGCGCCGCTTCAGAGTGGTTTTCATGCCGCTAGTCTACACAGCGCGGCGTGGGGTCAAGAATGGAATCGTCGGGCAGTTCCCTGTCTTCGGTGCTTGTCACTTTTTTGAAAGCTGCCGTAGGCTTCCGCCAATGAAAACGATTCAGGTTCTCGCCGCTGGGGCTGCCAGTGTGTTTTGGGCAGCCCAAGCCGGGGCTGCCGAGGAGGAGAACGCGTTCCCGGTCTTCAAGGGATCAGCGGTGATCGAAGAAGGATCCCGCTTGCGATCGGCGGGTTCGGGATTCGAATTCACCGAGGGTCCAGCGCGGGACGCCCAAGGTAACGTTTATTTCACTGACCAGCCCAACGACCGCATCCATCATTGGTCGGCCGAGACGGGGAAGATTTCGGTTTTCCTGGAGCCGAGTGGCCGGTCCAACGGTCTATTCGTGGCCCAAGACGGCGACCTCGTGGCATGCGCCGATGAAAAGAATGAGTTGTGGCGAATCGCCATCAAGTCGGCTGAGCCCGAACGATTGCTCGGGAGTTATGGCGGTCATCGTCTCAATGGACCCAACGACGTCTGGGTCCTTCCGAATGGCGACCTTTATTTCACGGACCCCTTTTACAAGCGCCCCTACTGGAGTCACGATTCCCGCGACCAAGACGGGCAGCACGTCTATTTCTTGAAAAAAGGGGCGGAGAATGCCGTGCGGGTGACCCAGGACCTCGTTCAACCCAACGGGATCGTGGGCGACGCCGCGAAAGGCCATCTTTACGTGGCCGATATCGGCGGCAAGAAAACCTATCGTTACGACATCGCGGATAACGGCCGGTTGAGCGCGAAGACGGAGGTGATTGGGATGGGATCGGATGGGATGACACTCGACGAGCGAGGGAATCTCTATTTGACGGGAAAGGGCGTCACCGTCGTGAGCCCCGATGGCGAAAGGATTCAGCACATTCCGGTTCCCGAGGGCTGGACGGCCAACGTGTGCTTCGCCGGAAAGGATCGGAGGAGGTTGTTCATCACCGCCATGGATTCAGTTTACACGCTGAAAATGAAAGTAGCGGGTGCTCCGGGCGCTTGAAACTTTCACCAGGCTCGACCTGTCCTGCCCCTCGAAACCCTGATCATCTTCGTTTCCATGAAAAACCACCGCATTCTATGGCTGGCCTTTCTGTTTCCCTTGATTCTCTTACTGTCGGCGGACGCCCAGCGGGATCACGGGACCGGGCGGGACCCCGATTTCAGCAATGCCGGTGGTGGGCGCATCGAGCCGGAGGATCTCGACTTTGAACTGGGCGTGGCGGTGATCCCCGATCGCGAGACTTTCGAGAAGCTCTCTTATCAAGGTTCAGATACCGGGCGCGACAGTTATCTGTCCGGCCTCGAGTTCGTGAAGTTTATCATCGATCGGCCGCGGACGGAGGACGCCAAGGTCTATTTCATGAACACGGAGAACTATCGGGCGCATCCGCCTTACATGGGCATGGTGGGACTCAGCCGAGGTGGTTTTGGCGGGGGGCGGGGGAGAGGGCCGGGCGGCGTCCGCGGCGCGATCTGTTACCTCCCGCGGATGAAGGCGCCCGATGGTAAGCCGGGACTGTACATCTTCGATTTTCAGCCCAATGACGCTTACCGGTTCGAGGAGATCCAGTCGTTTTACCAGACCCTCATCGCCAAGGCGCCGGTCTTGGAGGGCAAGCTCGCGTTTCATCCGCTGGAAGGCAATCTCGGTCAGTATCGGGAAGACCAAACCAGGTATGACGAAGCCGGACTGCCGGTATTCTTGGATTCGGACAAGCGGGCGAACATCGCCTACTTGCCGCTGAATCCCGGGGAATCGTTTGGTCGATTACGGCTGCTGGACAATGACACCCGTCCCGCCTTACGCGATATTGTCATTTGTCAGACTCTGCCCAATCAGATGCCTCAGGTGGCCGGCGTCCTTTCGGCCGTGCGTCAGACACCGCTCTCCCACGTGAATCTGCGTGCCATCCAAGACAAGGTGCCCAACGCCTACATCGAGGGTGCCTTGGAGGAGGAGACCATCCGGTCGCTCCTGGGCAAGTGGGTCCACTATTCAGTGACCTCGCAGGGCTATCAGTTGCGCGAAGCGACCCGGGCCGAGGTGGACCAGTATTTCGAGGCAATCCGCCCCACGGAGCCCCTAACACCCCGGCGTGACTTGGGGATGACCGAAGTCCGAGCTTTGAAGGACATCACCTTCGGGCAATCCGCGAGCTTTGGTGTGAAGACCGCCAACCTTGCCGTTCTCCGCCGGCTCGGCTTTCCCGAGGGCACGGTTCCCGATGGGTTCGGCCTGCCTTTTGCCTTCTACGACGCTTTCATGAAGCACAACGGCTTCGATCGGCAGGCCGCCGAGATCGTTGCCAGCCGGGAGTTGAAGGCGGATCGGGAAGGCTTGGAGCGCCGGCTCAAGAAGTTTCGCAAGGCCATCGAGGGCGGAGACATGCCCGATGGCCTCCGCGAAGCCCTCACCCGATTGCAACAATCCTTTCCGCGCGGTCAATCGATCCGTTGCCGCTCAAGCACCAACAATGAAGATCTTCCCGGTTTCAGTGGAGCGGGTCTCTATGATTCCTACACCCACAAACCCGACGAAGGGCACCTGTCCAATACCGTTCAGCAAGTCTTCGCCAGCCTGTGGAATCTCCGGGCATTTGAGGAGCGGGAGTTTTACCGTATCGATCACCAAGCCGCCGCCATGGGCGTCCTTCTGCATCCGAATTTCAAAAACGAGAAGTTGAACGGAGTCGCCGTGACCGAGGACATTCTTTACGAATCTCAGGGTTTTTACTACCTGAACACACAGATTGGCGAGGATCTCGTCACCAATCCCGAGGCAGATGCGAGCCTGGAAGAACTGCTCTTGGGCTGGTACCAGCGCGACGGACACGAAATCGTCCGACCCTCGCTGGATACGGAAAAGGGAGGGTCGCTTCTGAGCGTAGATCACCTGACACAGTTGCGGGATCATCTCGGCGTCATTCACGAGGAATTCGCCAAACGTTACGAACGCGATCTCGAGGATTCTCGGTTCGCCATGGAAATCGAATTCAAAGTCGACCGGGAAGGCGATCTGGTGATCAAGCAGGCGCGTCCCTGGGTCTTCTGAGCGGCTGGCGATCGAGCGATTTTTGCCTCGCCCGATTGTCCATCATTCTGCAAGAAACGTACCGCCACGAACAGCGGAGCGGTCGTTCTCTCGGCCTGCGAGATGAATCCTCGCGTCGAGCAGCCGGCTCGACTGCCTGGATTTGTTCATGACGAAACGACTCGGCGGTGGATCGTGCGCACCCGCGCGCGATTTCGGCGAGACGATAAGAATGCAGCCCTTCACCATCGCCCGCGGAGCAGCCGATCCACCCCATCAAGACGAGTTCGCCTCATCTGGCGGCTTTGCCGTGACGTGCCTTGGCGACGCTCGTTGAAGCCCGGCGCTACGGGGCGTCCGTGCTCTCTCGCAATGCGGCGACATACTGGCTCGGTGCGTGGTCGTAGAGGGCGGGGAGCGGTTCTCCGGGATAGTCGCCCTCTACCAGCGCATGCAGCCCTTGCCGCCAGGATTTGCCAAGGTGCGGCAAGTGATTCGCTTCGCCGATCAGGGGGGCACGATCGGGCAGGAGATGAACTGGTTGGCCGACGTGTTTGTAGGCAAAGTCATTCAAGAGTTCCGTGGTGTAGGGGAGCGTGGTGACCAAGTCCTGATCATGCACCACGCGATAGACCGGGATCGCTTCGGCGCGCTCGGCGAAGCCCGGATTCCCGGGGCGCGGGCAGCCGAAGGTGTAAACGGTGTCGGGGGAGAGCTCCGTCGAAGCCAGCAGTGCGAGAGCTCCCCCGAGGCTATGACCCGCCAGGTGGAGGGTGGTGGGTGAGGATTCTCCCAGCGCTTTGTAGAGACCGGGTGCCAATCGCCGGTAGGCCCGGGCAAAGCCCCCGTGGACCTTGCCGCCTTCCGGCCAGCGACTGAGCAGGGTGTTGACGTTGCACGCCCAGTGCCGGATATCCGAAGTCCCGCGGAAGGCAAGGTATTGGGTGGACGGGTGCCCCGACGGACAAACCAGGGACCAGTGGAGTTCCAAGGTGCCTCCGTGGGCGATCTCGCGCCAGCCGACGTCTCCAATGAGGGCGTTCCGGCGTCCCGTGTCGCGCACGTAGGCCGCGTGAGCGAGCCAGGCCAGGCAGAGTGCGGTCTTGCGGCAAAAAATTTCCGGTGAGTCCGCCAGCGGTTCGGACGGCAAGGGAATGGCCCGAATGTCGGCGGCGGGTTGAAAAACCGCCCTCCACAGTCGAGCGATCCTTTCGCTTTCCGAATCCTCAGGATGGGACATGGGCTTCCCAATCAAGCGTCTCCGGCGTGTCTCTGCATCCTCAATCTGGTTTTCGCAAGGGCTTTGGAGATTTTGGCCATTTCCTTGGAGATTACGGATGCCTGCCAGAACGTTCCTTGCTTAAAGGGGTTGGGAATTCCAACGTTGCTTCAACCCGACTCCCGCATGCGATTTCCCTTTCCAAACCTGTGTTTCTCGATTCCGATCGGCTTCGCTGTGGCGTTCTCGGCGATGGCCTCGGAGCAGGAATTCTCTCCCGCCGAGGTCGCGTTTTTCCGGGAAGAGGTGCGGCCCATTCTGGAAGCGAATTGTTTCAAGTGTCACGGTGGTGAGGATGCCGGCGGGAAGCCCAAGATCCGCAGTGGCCTGCAGCTGATCAGCCGTCGGGGTATCTTGCAAGGAGGTAGCCTGGGCCCCGCGGTTGACCCGGCGGATTCGGAGCAAAGTCTTCTCTTGCAGATGATCTCCTACAAGGACGACGAGCATGAGATGCCGCCGAGTGGGCAGCTCCCGGAAGAGGAGCGGAAGACCCTGACTCGCTGGGTCGAGATGGGATTGCCATGGACTCCCGAGGACGCGGATCTGCTCGTTGAAGTGGAGGACGAGGCGGAGCGAAGCATCACCGAGATCAACGAACACACGCGTGCCTATTGGTCCTACCGGCCCATGAAGCGGCCCGAGGTGCCCCAGGTCGGTGATCCGGCCTGGAGTCAGAACCCCATCGACGCGTTTGTTTTGGATCGCTTGAAGGAAAAAGGTCTGATGCCCAATGGAGTGGCAGCTCCGAGGGTGCTGGTGCGGAGAGCCTATCACAACGTCATCGGCCTGCCCCCCGCACCAGACGAAGTGGATCGCCTGGCAGAAGATTTTTCGGAAGAGAAGTGGCGATCGCTGATCGATGAACTCTTGGAGTCGCCTCACTATGGCGAGAAATGGGCCCGTCACTGGCTGGACGTCGTTCGCTATGCCGAGTCGAACGGTTTTGAGCGCGATTCCGCCAAGGAACACATTTGGCGCTATCGCGACTACGTGATTCGGGCGCTCAATGAAGACAAGCCCTACGACCGGTTCATTCTCGAACAACTGGCGGGCGACGAACTCGATGAAGTGACGCCGGATTCGCTGATTGCCACGGGATATCATCGCCTCATGCAATGGGACGACGAGCCGGCCGACCGCAAGCAGCACGTTTACGATGTTCTTGATGATAATGTCAGAGTTACATCGGAGGGTTTCCTCGGGATGACGCTGGGGTGCGCCCGTTGTCATGATCACAAGGGCGATCCGGTGAGCCAGGAAGATTACTACCGCTTCATGGCCTTTTTTCACGGCGTGACTCCCATGGACCAGCGCCGGGTGATCGAGAACATCGATCTCGCCATGCCGCGGGAGGAGATGGAGAAGCGGCAGCGCGAGTGGGATGAGCGCCGGGCGAGATTGGCCCGGACCATTCGGGAGATGGAAGCCAAGGCGAAGCGAAAGCTGCGCGTCCTCTTGCCGGACGAAACCCTGGAGGGCACGGCCTCGGCGAGTCCCACCCTGATCCCGCTCTCGCAGGAGCGGCCTCAGAATTGGACTTACACGACCACGAGGCCTGCGGAGGACTGGTTCACAGTGGGTTTTCGTCCCCGCGATTGGAAACAGGGTCTGGCTCCCTTCGGTCGGCATCGCCTGGCCAAGACCCCATGGCGCTCGCCGGAAATCTGGATGCAAAAAACGTTTGGTCTCACGAGTTTGCCAAGCGCTCTGACACTGACCATCCGGCACGACGAGGACGTCGACGTGTATCTCAACGGGCAGCTCGTCTTTCAAGCGACTGGACACATCACCGAGAACCGCGAGGTCCTTTTGGATAAGGAAGCGCTCTCGGCCGCGCAGACGGGACGCAACGTGGTGGCGGTCCATGTGAGCCAGACGGTGGGCGGCCAGTTCATCGACTTGGGATTGGAAGCCGATTTTGGCGGGCACGCGCTGGCACAGCTTATTGAACGGCATCATGATGAGGTCTTCACCCCGGATGAGGGACGGCGTTACCGGCGAATGCGCGAGGAGTTGGACCGCTTGCACGAGGAGGAATCGCGAGGCGGCGTTCAGGCGATGATCGTGCAGGAACACGGACCCGAGGCCGAGCCGATGTTCGTGCACTTGCGAGGCAGTGTGCACAATCCCGGCAAACAGGTGGCGCCCGGTTTCCCTGAAATTCTGGGTGGTGGCACCCCCAGCATTCCCGAGTCCGAGGAAGGCGCCCAAAGTTCCGGGCAACGCCGGGTGCTGGCCGAGTGGATCGCCAGTCCGGACAACCCCAGAACGGCCCGGGTGGCGGTCAACCGGCTGTGGCAACATCATTTCGGCCGGGGCCTTTGCCCGACCCCGAGTGATTTCGGGTTCTTGGGCGAGCTGGCCAGCCATCCCGACTTGTTAGACTGGCTGGCTTGCGAATTGGTGGATCGGAGATGGAGCCTGAAGGCGATGCATCGCCTCATCATGACTTCCCGCACCTACCGGCTCTCATCCCGTGCTCAGGAGGAGGGATTGTCCAGGGACCCTGAAAACCAATGGCTCTGGCGCTTCAACATGCGGAGGCTGTCCGCGGAAGAGCTGCGGGACGGCATGCTGAAGGTGGCTGGGCAGTTGAACCGAAGGGTTGGCGGGCCAAGCTTTTACCCCACGCTGCCGCCGGAAGTGCTGGCCACGTCGTCGACGGGCGCCGGAAAATGGGGGCGATCGACGCCGGAAGAGGAGGCGCGACGTAGCGTCTACATCACCGTCAAACGCTCGCTCAAGCCTCCCGAACTGACAGACTTCGACTTTGCCGACACCGACGCTCCCTGTGCCGCGAGATTCGTCACCACGGTTCCTAACCAAGCCCTCTTCTTCCTCAATAGCAAGGTGGTGAACGATCGCGCGGCGGAGCTCGCCCAGCGCCTCCGCCGTGAGGCGGGTGACGACGTGGAGGCCCAGGTGAAGCTGGGATTGCGCCTGATCAGTGTCCGAGAACCGCAGGAAACCGAGGTGAAGCGCTGTCTGGCGATGATTGATGCTTTTGTCGAGAAACATCAGCTGAGTCCGGAAGCGGCGCTCGACCGTTTCTGCCTCCTGGCTTTGAACCTCAACGAGTTTCTTTACATTGATTAGATTCACTTCATTCCTGGCAAAACCATGAACCCACACTTTGATTTTTGCGGTCGCACGCGCCGAGATTTTCTCCACACCGCCGCGGGAGGCTTCGCCTCGGTGGCCCTGACGGGTCTCCTCAGTCAGGATGGCTTTTTCGGGCAGGCCCGGGCCGCCACGCCGGTCAATCCTCTCATGCCCAGGAACCCCGCGCTGCCGGCCAAGGCCAAGAGCGTCGTTTTCCTTTTCATGTATGGCGGCCCCAGCCATATGGACACCTTCGACTACAAGCCGAAGATGTACCCGCTGGACGGAAAGACCATCCAGGTGAAGACCTTCGGGCGCGGAGGGAAGAAGAACGAGGGCCGCGTGGTGGGGCCGAAATGGCAATTCAAGCCCTACGGACAGTGCGGCAAACAGGTTTCGAGCCTCTTCCCCAACGTGGCCGAGTGCGTCGACGACATCGCCTTCATTCATTCCATGACGGCCGATTCGCCGATTCACGGATCGGCGATGCTCATGATGAATTCCGGATCCCTGATCAGCGGGAAACCGTCTCTGGGATCCTGGGTCAATTATGGCCTGGGAAGCCCTAACGAAAACTTGCCCGGCTATGTGGTGATGCTGGATCGCTCCGGTGGGCCGATCAGCGGCGCCAAGAACTGGACCAGTGGTTACATGCCGGCCAGTTACGCCGGCACGGTCTTCCGGTCCCAGGGAGATCCCATTCTCAATTTGAAACACGTGAATGGAATGAGCGCGGGAGAGCAGCGGACCTTGCTCGACTGCCTCAATCACATGAATGAGAGTCATCTCAAGGATCGCTTTGACAACACCAATCTGGCCGCGCGGATTGCCAGTTACGAACTGGCTTACAAGATGCAGGCCACCGCGCCGGAGGCGATCGACTTGGCTCAGGAACCGGAATACATCAAGCGCCTCTACGGGGTCGACCACAAGAAGACGGAGGAGTTTGGGCGCAAGTGCCTATTGGCACGCCGATTGGTGGAGCGCGGGGTGCGTTTCATTCAGGTGTATTCAGGGGGGGCTCACAATGACGCCAACTGGGACGCCCACGGTGATCTCGAGCACAATCATAACCTGCATGCGGGAGAGACCGATCTTCCCATCGCCGGGCTCCTGAAGGACTTGAAGCAGCGCGGTCTGCTGGACGAGACCTTGGTGGTTTGGGGCGGCGAATTCGGTCGCCAGCCGACGGCCGAGTATGCCCAGGGAACGGGCCGCGATCACAACGCCTACGGATTCACCATGTGGATGGCCGGGGGCGGGATCAAGGGCGGTGTCAGTGTGGGAGAGACGGATGAATTGGGGAGCCGCGCGGTGAGCGATCGCTTTCACGTGAAGAATCTCCACGCCACCATCCTGTCGCAGTTGGGATTGGATCCCAATCATCTCAGCTTTTTTTATGGCGGTCTCGACCAGAAGTTGGTCGGTGTGGAAGGGGCGGAGCCCATCCACAAGGTGATGGCCTAGTCGGAGCAGGCGTCGGCTGGAAGGATCCGGGGAGAAGCGTTGGAACCGTCGCCGTTTGAAACGGGCGCGCTTGGCTTGCCGGTTGGCCAGTCCATCTGGGGCGGCCCGTGCGAGCGGGCCAGGGAAATCCCCCGTTTGGGCCAAAATGGGGCCACAGAGAGGGCTTGGGTGCCGGGTTCAACGACCCGGATGGGCGTGCATAGGGCGCAAAGCACGACCCTATGCGCCGACGCTTGCATTTCACGTCATCGGCGCTATGGTTTCTGGCGACGATGGCCCTTTGAGCGGCACAAATTTTTTTGGAGCTTGCATTTCACGTCGTCGGCGCTATGGTTTCTGGCTTATGAAATCGTTGATTGGTGCTTTCCGGCTGGGTGTGGCTCTCTTGGGAGTTTCCGCCCTCTTCGCTCAGGGTAAAGATGATGATGATGCGGCGCTGCCGGATCACTCCCTCAAGGAGTGGACTCTTGGGGCGATGATCATGGGCGACGAGATCAAGACAGAGGATCTCGAAGGGAAGGTGGTGGCTCTCGAGTATTGGGGCATCCGCTGAGGACCC
The DNA here is from genome assembly GCA_965204485.1 of Verrucomicrobiales bacterium. GTDB lineage: Bacteria > Verrucomicrobiota > Verrucomicrobiia > Verrucomicrobiales > DEV007 > JAACDM01. The sequence continues at coordinate 20,865 of CBDBEZ010000112.1, read as the reverse complement.
TGCATCTCCTCCATGCCGCATCTGATTCAGATGAGCAAACGGTATGGCAAGAAGGGCTTGCAAGTGATCGGAGCCCATGTGCAGGCCGGGACCAATGACGAAGTCAAGGAAGTCGCCGAGGACTTGAAGATCAACTTTCCCATCACCAAGGGCGTGCGCGGCCCGAGCGTTGGGGCCAATGCGATTCCCAAGCTCTTGGTATTCAATCCCGCCGGGAAGCTGATTTTTGCCGGTCATCCCATGGACGACGCCGATAAGGTGATCAAAGACGCGCTCAAGGAGGTCAAACAAGCCGACGAGGACGACTCGCGCGGTTTCGGCTTGCCAGAGCGCCCGAAGGACCTTGCGCCGATTCGGGACTGGACGAATGACGAAGGAAAAACCATTCAGGCGGCCCTGGTCTCCGTGGCTGGGGAAAATGCCAAACTTCGGCTGAAGAACGGGCGTCTGGTGGACTACCCGATTGCCAAGCTCTCTGAGGCGGACCAAGAGTTTGTGGCTTCGCTGGCCGAAGAGGATGAGTGATTGATGGGTTGTCCGCTCGGTCTGCGCACGCGGCCCGGCTCGTCAACGATTCCGCCAATCGCCGCATGGCGGTTTTGTCTTCATCCGGGCTGCGGTAAGACATCGCCACTCGGCGCGCCATCGAGCGGATGATTGGCCAAACAGACGTTGATCCTTCTCGACAATGGTCCGTGTTTGGGGCCGAATGGCGCTTCACGGTGTGAATGAAAAACCATGAACTTGCGGACTCTTTTTCCTCTCCTCTTCCTCGGCGCTTGGCTGGTTGCACACGCGGTCGATCCATCTCAGCCGGAAGCAAAGGCCGGCGCCGACGCCCCTCCCAAGGCGCTGCGTGTCCTCCTCGTGGCGGGTGGTTGCTGTCACGATTACGCCGCGCAGAAGGACGTGCTCAAGGCCGGCATTGAATCGCGTATCGCCGCCGAGGTGGACATCGCCTACAACCCTGACAAGTCGACCAAAGCGGTGTTTCCGGTCTACGAATCCGAGGACTGGGCGAAGGGCTATGACGTGATTTTGCACGACGAATGCTCGGCGGACGTAAAGGACCCGGCGTACGTGAAGCGGATTCTCGACGCGCATGCCGGGGGCGTGCCCGCGGTGAATCTGCATTGCGCGATGCACAGTTATCGCTGGGGCAACTACAGGGAGCCCGTCGAGGTGGGCGCTGACAACGCTGGCTGGTTCGAAATGCTTGGACTCCAATCGACGGGTCATGGTCCAAAGGAACCCGTGGAGGTCACGTTCACTGATAAAGCCCACCCGATCACCATTGGGCTCGAGGATTGGACGACGGGTAACGAAGAGTTATACAATAATGTGAAAATGTTTGACTCAGCTCATGCGTTGGCCTCTGGCAAGCAGTGGGTCAAGCCCCGTCGGCGACGGGGTCAGCCGGAAGATGCCGAGGTGAAACCGAAGCTCGAGGAGGCGGTGGTGATTTGGACCAACCAGTACGGTCCCGAGAAGACCAAGATCTTCAGCACCACCCTGGGCCACTACACCGAGACCGTGGCGGACGATCGCTACCTGGATCTGGTGACTCGGGGACTTCTCTGGGTGACCGGTCATCTGGGAGACGATGGCAAGGCCACCGGCGGATACGGAACCCCGTAAACGACGGCGCTTCCGCTCGAAGGCTCGAAGATCGACGCTAGTGTTTCATCCAATTTGTTAGGACTGATGCGTTCAAATCGCAACCACGATTGCCAGCGATTCCGTAAGACGGCGTCGGAAAGAGTCGTAATGGCCTGAATTGGTGGGTGTTGAGCGTGTTGAAGCTGGCGCTAAGAGGGCGAACAGTTTCGTGTGGTGGTTCTCGGGCGAATTTCGGAGGGCTCGAGCCGCGAAATGGATCCCCCTGTCGGCAATAGGCAACAGGAAGCCAGACCGCTCCGATGGCGGACGTGAACCCAAGGTTACCGAGAGCGCAGGGCGGGCGTTCCTCAGCCCGGAGCCGGTGGCGGCCACCATCGATCCTCTCGCATGGAGGCGGCGATTTGACGGGCAAAATAGATGGCCGTGTGTCCACGGCGTATCTCTGGCTTCAAGTTGCGCTTGTGGAAGCAGTGGAACACGGCGTGGGCCATGAACATGATCAGCCACAGAACGAGAATGGAATTGGGATGATGATGATAGCAATGACCGGAATGCCAGCGGGAGCAGAGTTCGTTAAAGCCTTCGTTTTCGACCTTCCAACGGTCGTGCCCGAAATGGAAGATGGTCTTGGCATCGGCCATTGAGCGGGGCATGGTCGTCGCCCACCACCAGTGGCTATCGATGGGAGTCTCGACCCAATCCCCAGCGACGCGCTCGCGACGGATGCCAGTCTCATGGGAATGAACAACGCGAAGAGGAGTGTGAATGGACCCCATAGTTTCATAAATCGGGGCAAGAATCTCAAGAAAATAGTGGCAGGGGCCTTTGGGATAAGATTGATTTGGAATCTACCAAAACACCAAACACTTCAACCCAAAAGCCACCTACAGTGAGAGTAGCACGACGTACGATTCATGCAAAGTCCAGAACGATTCCGGCGATCAAATTTGAAGATCAAGAACTGACCTCTTTCGGCGGTCTCGTTATCTTTCAGAAGCTCTTTCAGGAATTGGATCTGGAGGGGAAGCTTCAGCAGTGCTTTGGTCCACTGGATCGGCGCATGTCCCGCTTCTACAAGTTCCACAAGGTTTTCATGTGTCTTATCGTGCATCTTATACTGGGCTACCGGATGCTTCGCGATTTGGACTACTACCGAGATGATCCCCTTGTACGACAGGTTTTGGGGATGCACCAATTGCCCAGTGTCCCAACGATGAGCCGGATGTTGGGAGAGGTCGATTGTCAAAGCCTTGAGAGGATGAGGGAGATGAATCATTTCGTTTGCCTGTCGCGACTTCAGGAGGAGGGAATCAAACGCATCACGCTTGATTTGGACGGAAGCGTGCAGAGCACGAGTCGCCATGCGGAAGGGACGGCTGTGGGATTTAACAAGAAGAAAAAAAGCGAGCGCAGTTATTATCCACTGCTCGCGACGATCGCTCAAACCGGACAAATCTTCGACTTCCTTCATCGAAGTGGCAACGTCCATGACTCCAATGGCGCAGTGGAGTTCCTCCGTTCCTGCGTGGAGAAGATTCGCAAGGTGCTGCCTGATGTGCAGATCGAGTTGCGCGCCGACAGCGCGTTTTTCAGCGATCAGATGGTTTCAGAGGCAAAGACCTTGGGCCTGGAATATACGTTCTCGGTGCCTTTCGAGCGGCTTGTGGAACTCAAGGGCATCATCGAGAAGCGCCGTCGCTGGTCCCGAACCCGAGACGGAGAGGGAAAAACTCATCACTTCGAAATCCGCTGGAAGCCAAAAAGTTGGGCGCGCAAAGCGCGCATTTTGTGCATTCGAACCATGAGGCGCACTCAGCGCAAAGGACCGCTCCAACTGGATCTTTTCGAACCAGTCGAGGAGAACTATGAATACAAGGCGATCATCACCAACAAGACAAACACGGCCGCTCATGTGGTGAAATTTCATGAAGGGCGTGGCTCTCAGGAGAAGATTTTTGGCGAAGCCAAGAGCCAGGCCCAGATGGACTATATTCCGGCCAAGCGACGTGCCGCCAACGAAGCTTTCCTTTTGGCCAGTATCCTCACCCACAATCTCACACGCGAAATGCAGATGCGATCTGCGGAGCGGTCACGCAAATCGTCCCCCAAAAGGGCTGCGGAGTGGATCTTTGAAGGACTCGGCACGATTCGCCGCAAAATCATCCAGCGTGCCGGACGTCTGACTCGCCCTCAAGGTCGACTCACATTGACACTCGGAGACAATCAGGCCGTCGAAGAAGAAATCGCCTACTACATGATGGCCTGACTGGCCATTTTATGAAACGCTGGGGTTAAGGACCTTACCCGGGGGGATCTCTCCTGTGAGAGCAGGAGAGAAGTCAGCAGAAGCCATAGTAGCAGAGAGCAGAGCCGGGGGCTGGAAGAAGCCCGTGGAAACTGTGAAACCGGAAAACTCTCTCCTGTGAAGGGCGGAAGGAACCAACAGCAGCGCTCTACGGAGCATTACACCCCAGGGCAGAATACGCCCCGACGTCAGCAGGACGTACGGACAAAGGATCCCGAATTCCTGCGCGAACCCAAAGAGCCCACGCGATGCAGTCGCGGCAAGCCCTGCGGAGAGAGGAACTCCTGGAGGTGCGCGTGAACCGCGAACGGACAGCAAAGCTGGAGGGACTGATGGAGAAGGCCATCAGGTCGGGAAACTGGGGAGCCGCTCTTTACGCCGTTGAGCGTAATGACGGGGCACCCGGCCCCGACGGCATGAGGGCCGACGAACTCAGAGCACACCTCGCCATCCATGGCGAAGTGATCAAGAAGAGGCTGCTAGAGGGCAGCTACAAGCCCGGCGCTGCAAAGCGTCGAGACATCCCCAAGCCCAGCGGCGGAACCCGCCCGCTGAGCATCCCAAACGTGCAAGATCGCTTCGTGCAGCAACTTCTGCTCGGGGTGCTCCGGCCGGTGTTCGAACCCCGTTTCAGCGGAAGCAGTTACGGATTTCGTCCCGGACGCAGCGCCCACGATGCGGTGGAAGCCGCCCAGAGCTTTGCCCGGGAGGGGTTTACCCACGTCGTCGACATGGACATTACCAAGTTCTTCGACAAGGTGAACCACGACATCTTGATGAGTAAAATTGGGACCGTGATAGGGGACAAAGCCGTGATGAAACTCATCGGCAAATACCTGCGAGCCGGGGTGGTGATGCCCGACGGGTTAAAGGTCAGCAGCGAAGAAGGAACGCCGCAAGGCGGCCCGCTTTCGCCGCTACTGGCCAATATCTACCTCGACGCGCTGGACAAGGAGCTGGAGAAACGCGGACTGCGATTCGCCCGCTACGCCGATGACTGCAACATTTACGTAAAGAGCCAAGCCGCCGCGGAGCGTGTGCTTGCCAGCCTCACTGGCTGGATCAAGCGCCACCTCCGGCTGGAGGTCAGCGAGAGCAAAAGCGGGGTGGGGAGGCCTTGGGAACGGAAGTTCCTGGGGTTCATCATCACCAGCGCGCTGCTCATCGGGATTGCTCCTGCAAGCCTCACCCGGTTTGAAGACCGCGTGAGAGAACTCTGGAACGCCCGGCAACCACTGACCAGCGAGCAACTGCGCGACCAATGGCGAAGTTACGTGAACGGCTGGTGGAGCTACTACCGGCGCTGCGAATGGCGACGGGACATCTACCGGAAAGAACCGTGGATCCGTCGCCACATTCGCAAATGCTTCTGGCAACGTTGGCATAAAAGCAAGGGACGGGAATCCGCCCTGCGCCGACTCGGCCTACCGCCGAGTCGAGCCATCGTCGGGAGGAGCAGTCGTGGAGCGTGGCGCATGGCGGGAAACCCTGTCATGCACGAAGCCCTCAACAACCGAACTCTGAGACGCTACGGGTTCCTGATGCCATCAGACCTCAAGAGTTAAGACCAAATGGATCCAATCGCCGGATGCGGTCCCGCATGTCCGGTGGTGTGGGAGGGGCGGCAGGCGCAATCCTGCCGCCTCGACCCGATCGTAAACGGGCCGAAAGTAGAGCGGAGTCTCAACTCCGCTGCGTGCGGTGCGACCGAGATGGCCAATTCGGCAGGATCCCGGTCTGGGCGCATCGTCAGACCTCCTCCAGCATCACACGAAGCTGAGTGTCGACCATTTGTCCCATGGTTTCGCAGTGGGAGAAGGCCGAGGTTTCATGGTGCTGATTGAGTTCTTCACGGAGTTTGAGGAGGTTTTCCCGGGGCGCGAGTTCATCCCGTTCCATGCAGCGAAGGAGAGCTTCGAAGCGCTGCCTTCCGAGCCGCAGCCGGCTAGCGATGAGCGTGCGCTCTTCCTTCTGGTATTGTTTGATGGTCTGCCAGTTGAGCAGTTCCGTCACCAGCTTCACGGCGGGCTCATTGTCTCGAAAGAACTGACTGAGATACATGTTTCGCCGGCCGGCGTATGATTGATAGTCGAAATCAATCGGTCGCACGCGGTATTGAACTTCCTCGAAGTCAGGCGTGATGTCCACGACGTAGTTGACCGCGCGCATGTCGCCGAGGAGACGGATGAAGCAGCGCATGTTGAACTTGACGAACTCTTTGGCGATGCGGACGCGGTTGAGGTCGGGCCGGGGAAAGTAGTCGCGCATGAAGATGTCCCCCGGGATGCCGGCGATGTGTTCCTCGACGAGGGTGTCCTCCTGCGTCAGAAAATTGATTCGGTTGGGGGAGAGGATGTATTCGAGTTCGAGCCCGTAAATCCGGGAGGCGTCGGCCTTCTTGATGTAATAGTGATCGTAGTTGTCGTTGAAGCGATTTCGAACTCGGATGCGGAATGGGCGTGAATTGCCGAATTGACCGAAGTCGATCCGATCGATGCGCAGGTGTTCGGCCAGGGCAAGATTGCCGCCGATCTTGAGAAGGGCGTAGATTTCGGTGAGGCGTTTTTTCAGATGATCCATCTCGAAGGATGGGTAGATGACTGTTTGCCAGAGCGTCTCGTTTCCCTCGGGGTCCAGGCAGGGAAAGGACTCGCGAAAATGGCAGAGATCCCGATAGATGTTGGGCAGCAAACACTCGCGGCCATAACGTCGCAGGTAGCGGCGAAAGGGATCCGAGACCGGGTAGAAGGTCTTCCTTTTGGAAATGACGTTCCAGCTAGGGTCGTTCTGGGCCACGGGCGTTCTGGATTAGAGCCGGCGTAGATCGTCCTCGCCGAAGGAGTGCGGGATGGCCTCTTCCACGGCGTTGATTTGATCGAGAATCTCCTGGTCGAGCGTGAGGCCGGCGGCTTGGAGGCTTTCGTCGAGGTGCTCCACGCAAGAGGCGCCAACGATGGTAGAGGCGACGAAGTCGTGCTGTTTGCTCCGGGCGACTGCCATGGTGGCGAGGCTCATGCCGGCATCCTCGGCAATGGCCTTCAGCCGGGCGGTGGCTTCGAGGCTGCGAGCATTGACGAAGCGGGCCGTCATTCGCTTTTGCCTTTCGTTCCCATGTTTCAAATAGGCGGTGAATCGCCCGCCTTCCGGATATTGCTCATCGAGGTACTTCCCGGTGAGAACGCCTCCCGCCAGGGGAGAGTAGGGGAGGAGGGAGACCTGTTCTTGACGGCAGACCTGGGCCAGCTCGCTCTCGCAGCGGCGATTGATGAGACTGAAATTGTTCTGCACCGTCTCGTAGCGGCCCAGACCGTGGACGTCGGTGGCCCAGAGGCTCTTCATGAGACCCCAAGAGGTTTCGTTGCTGCATCCGAAGGCGCGAGTTTTGCCCTCGTGAACGAGTTTGGAGAGGGTCTCGAGGATCTCCTCATAGCGCATCCCGTGATCTGGCCAGTGGGTTTGATAGAAGATCGATGTGGTCCGTCTGCAATCTCCTGAGGCTATCCTCCACCGCGCGCTTGAGCTGGTGGCGGTCGAGCATGGTCACGCCGTGCCGGACGAGAGGAACGAACCAGCCGTGCCCGGGGCCGGTGATCTTGGTGGCGATGAGGAGGCGATCGCGCGGTTTGCCCTTCATCCAGCGGCCGACGATTTCCTCGGTGATCCCGTAGGTTTCCCGCCGCGGCGGCACGGGATACATCTCGGCGGCATCGAAGAAGTCCACTCTGCGGTCGAAGGCTCGATCCATGATTTCGAAGCTGAGGGCCTCGTCGCATTGATCGCCGAAGGTCATCGTTCCCATGCAGATTTCGGAAACCACCAGTCCGGTCCTGCCCAAGCGGCGTTTGTTCATCATGGGGGTGAGCTTGGGCAATTGATGCCAAATCTCAATGGAAATGCGTGCCGGTAGATCGATCCGTTTGTCGACCTTGGAGATGAGGCCGATTCGGGAAACGCCACGAGTGAGGCCCGTGCACGCTCGGGGCCGGCATGGATTCTTTTGAGGTCGCTCTTGCGCCCGGGAAGGGATGTTCTAGGATCGAATCTTCAAAAATCTCATGGTAGAAAGCAAAATCACCGGGTTGGTGGCGGCGTCGTTCACCCCCTTGACGCCCGAGGGGCTCCTCAACTTGGACATCGTTCCGGCCTTGGTCGATCATCTGGAGCGGCAGGGCGTGGCGGGTCTCTATATCAACGGAACGACGGGGGAAGGGATGGCCTTGTCGCTGGAGGAGCGTTGCGAGATGGCGGAGGCCTACGTGCGGGAGGCGTCGGGCCGGTTGAAGACGGTGATTCAGGTGGGTCACGAGAGCCTCGGGGAAGCTTGTGCCCTGGCGAAACATGCGGGGGAGTTGGGAGTGGACGCGATTTCCGTGACGCCGCCCTGTTATTTCAAGCCCTTGACGCTGGACCATCTCCTGGATTATTTGGAGCCCTTGGTGGCCGCGGCACCTGATCGGGCTTTTTACTACTATCATATTCCGGCCATGACGGGAGTCGAGTTCGACGCCCGTGATTTTCTGGAAGCCGCCGAAGCGCGACTGCCCACTCTGGCGGGAATCAAGTATTCCCACAGTGACTTGAGCACTTTGCTGGCGTGCCTGGGCTACCAAGAGGGGCGTTACGACATCCTCTACGGCGTGGATGAAGCCTTGTTAGGCGCCGTGGCCACCGGATGCCGTGGAGCGGTGGGATCCACCTACAATTTCGTCGCCCCGCTCTACCTCCGCATGTGGGAGGCCTTCGCGCTTGGGGATCTGGAACAGGCGAGGCGATGGCAGGAAAACTCAGTGCGACTGGTGCGGACGCTGGGCCGCGTCTGTGGCGGGCGTCCGGGTTTGAAACCGATGATGAGTTTGATCGGCTTGGATTGTGGCCCTCATCGTTTGCCGCAGCGGGATCCCCGCCCCGGGCAAATTGAGGAGTTGAGGAACCTGTTGGAAAACATGGGTTTTTTTCATTGGATCGCACGCGAGGACTGAGGGGGATTCTCGAATGGCCGAGGACTCGGAACAACCGAAGAGAGGCAGGGAGATCAAAATCCACCCCAGCACCAGTGACGGCGTTGGCGGTGAGAGTGTGAGGGATGGCGAGGGAAGGCAATCTCCTCGCCACGCCAAGACGAGAAAGGGGCGGGTGGCGAAGAAAAAGACCTCGAAACCGGTGGCAGCCAAGCCGATCGCCGGATCGCGAGGAGGGGGCGTGAAGAAGGGCTCTGTGCCTACGCGGGGCGGTGGGCGCGGAGTGAAACCGTCTGAGACGCGGAAGGGTGACGGGCCAGTAGAGGGCGGGTCGGGAGAGGGGCGGGGGGATCCAGTGATGAGAGGGCCTGGTGAGGTGGTGGGGGAAGCCTGGGATGATACGCAGTCCAAGGCGCCGCTGGAGCGACGGCGGGAAGTTCAGGGGGACGAGCAGGAGAGTTTTCAGCAGAATTTCGAGGAACGCCGCCGACATGAGGTCGCCTCCAAATGCGAATGGGAGAGCGATCAGGCCGATCGCTGGCGGGGACGCCTGTCCCGGTTTTGGTGGTCGAGTTGGCTCTTCGATCAGCGAACCCGAAAGCTCAAGAGTTTCACGCTATTTGGCTTGCTAGTCCTCGTGCTGGCATTGGCGCACAGCCAGCTTCTGGCGAAACGCGAGTTGCGTCTGATTGCTGAACCGAGCGTTCCCGAAAGCCCTCCCATTCTGCCATTGGGAGAGGAATATCTGCTGGGAAGAGAGGCAAGCCGGGAGGCCATCGATCGATTTTTCGATGCCGAGACGGTGGAGGAGGTGAAGCGACTGATCCGCCACCCGGAGGTGGTGGAGCCCCTTTTCGATGCCTGGCTTGAGCGGCACCCGCTCAGGCCGCGCGATGATTATTCATTCGAAGGCGTGGCGATCACCGAACTCGAGGGAAGCCGCTTCTTTCTCCACGAGGTGTATTTTGAGAATCTCATCGATCCGCGAACCATCGCCGTGGAAGTCACGCCAAGGGGTTGTTTGGTCGATTGGGAAACCGTGGTGGCCTATCAGTCGATGGATTGGAAAACGGTTCGGGAAGAGCGGCCCACGGAACCCTTTTTCTTGAGGGTGATGGTCGAGCCGTCTGAATACTACAACTTCGAGTTCCAGGACGCGAGCGCGTGGTCGAGCTATCGGCTGTTCCACCCCGGGGAAATCGAATCTCTTATTGGCTATGTGGAGGCGTATTCGCCGATGGATCGGGTCCTCGAATTGAGCACGTCGGGAGGAGCTGACACCTACATTCTCCGACTTCAGTTTCTGGAGGAAGCGGAATCCGATCACGCCCTGCGCATCGTGGAGATCCTTCAAGATGGATGGGTGCGACCCTACAGCGAGGGAGAAGAACACTTTGACCTCCGGCCTTAGGCCCTCGAAGTCCGTCGTCCTGTGGCGAGGGAAACGATGTTGAGTCGATGCGCAAGGAAACGGGCTTGCCGCATCACTCGGGCTGATTGCGCATGAAGTCGGCAATCTGGAAGAAGAGCGTGTCGATCTCTTCCCGAGCCGGTCGCGGGACCTCGGCCTCGTCCAGCGATTCGCCCATGAGTTGGAGCCAGCGATCTCTCTCGGGGATGCCGATGGCAAAGGGCAGGTGCCTTCGTCGGAGGCGTGGGTGGCCGCGCTTTTCCAGGTAGCGCTGCGGGCCGCCGAATCGAAAAATGAGAAAGTCGCGCAGCTTCTCTTCGGCGCCATCCCAGTCGTCCGGCGGATAGAGTGGACGAAGTAGGTCATCCTGCCGCACGCGCTCGTAGAACCCCCCGACGATCTTCGCGATGGTCGCTTCTCCGAGTTGGTCAAAGAGGCTCATGGCATGGGGTGGGGACGCGGCCTTGGTTTGCGGGGCGAAGGCTTGGCCAATGAAGACAGTGTGAGGAGGGGCAAGCTCGAGACCTTTGGATCAATCGAATTTTTCGGACAAATAACGTTCGGCCTCCAGAGCCGCGGCACAGCCGGATCCCGCCGCAGTGACGGCTTGGCGGTAAATGTGGTCGGAGACATCTCCGGCTGAGAACAGACCTTCGACGCTGGTTTGAGTGCCCTTTTTTTGAATGATGTAGCCGTTCGAATCGACTTTGACCAGGTCTCCAAGAAAAGCGGTGTTGGGAATGTGTCCGATGGCGACGAAAACGCATTTCACTTCCAGAAAGTCCTCGTCGCCCGTCTGCCGGTTTTGCAGACGAATCTTTTCCATCTCGCCCGATTCGTCGGCGACGTATTCGGAGACCACGCTGTTCCACACGGGTTCGATTTTGTCATTGGAGAGCACCCGGTCGGCCATGATCTTGGAAGCCCGGAGTTCATCCCGCCGGTGGATCAGGTAGATCTTCGAGGCGAATTTTGTCAGGAAACTGGCCTCCTCGCAGGCGGAGTCACCGCCGCCGATGACGGCGACCGGGACATCGGGATAAAAGGCGCCGTCACAGGTGGCGCAGGAGGTCAACCCGTGGCCGATCAAGGCTTTCTCGTTTGGCAGACCGAGGTGCCGGGGCGAGGCTCCGGTGGCGATGATGACGGTCTTGGCTTCGTAGGACTTTTCGCCGGCCTCGACCCGAAACGTGCTGTCCTCGCGTTTTTCCACGTCGGAGGCCGCTACGAATTCGACGCGAGTGCCGAAGCGCTCGGCTTGTTTCTGCATGTTCATCATCAGCTCCGGACCCATCACGCCCTCGGGAAAACCGGGGTAGTTCTCCACTTCGGTGGTCGTCGTGAGTTGCCCGCCAAGCTGATCGCCGGCCAGAACGAGGGGCTTGAGATTGGCGCGCGCGGTGTAAATGGCTGCCGTCCAGCCAGCACATCCCGTTCCGATGATGATCACGTTTTCCATGGGCCTAGACTCTTGGGGGAAAATCGGAGTGGGCGCAAGGGCGCTTTTCTGACGTCGACGGCGTCACAAGCCTGATCTGGACAGTGGAGAACAGGTTGGTTACATAGCGGCATGAGATGCCTCTTTCTTACGACGTTTCTGCTGGCAACCGGAATGCTGGCCAGTGGCTGTCTCCGGAGGGAGGAGCCGACGGGGTATCGCATTGCCGTGATACCGCGCGGCACCACGGGCGACTACTGGAGAGCGGTTCATGGCGGTGCACTCAAGGCGGCGGAGGACCTCAAGATGCTCGGTCTCGACGTGGAAATCGTCTGGAAAGGGCCGCGGCGCGAAGATGACCACGTCTTGCAGGGCCAGCTCGTCGAGACCTTCGCCAGCACGGGAATCAGCGGAATTGTGTTGGCGCCGACGGATGCCGAGCTTTTGAGAGTCCCGGTGGATCTCGCCTTGGAATCGGAGATTCCCCTGGTGTTGATCGATTCGCCGATAGCCGGGAAGGATGATCTCTGTCTGGTGGCGACCGATCATCGGCAGGCCGGAGCGGTGGCGGCGGAGTACGTGGCCAAGGAGCTGCTGCGGGGTCAGGGAGAGGTGATGGTGTTCACCGGCGTGGCTGAGCCTTCGGCTCGGGCGGCGGAGAGACGCCGTGGCTTTTTGGAGGTTTGTGGGCAGTATGAGGGGCTGAAAGTGCTTTCGGCGGCCACGGGCGAGACGGTGTTGGAGGCGGCTGAGGAGACTTTGCGGGAGCTTCGGGCGAGTGACCTTGCCACAGAGCCGGAGGGTGCCACAGAGCCGGAGGGTGCCACAGAAGCGGAGTCTGCGCCGGTTCGAGAGGGAATCGCGCTTCTGTGCGTTGATCTCGCGGCGACGGAGGGGATGATCGCGGCCCTGCGGGCACTCGGTCGGGGCGGAGTGGCGCTGAATGTGATCGGCTTTGAGTCCAGTCCACGCGTGCTCCAGGAATTGAAGGCGGGAGATGTCGAAGCCGTGGTGGTGGAGAACCCGATGGCCATGGGTGAACTGGGCGTGGCCAATGTGATGGCGGCGATCCTGGGACGGCCCGTGACCTCGCGAGTGGACACGGGAGTGGTCGTGGCGACGAAGGAGAACCTTAACGACAAAGACGTGGCGCCTTTCGTGCAGCCGCCGGTGGAGCGCTATTTGAGACGGGCGGCGCTGCCGTGAAGGGGCATGGAATCCAAATGAGGAAGTTGGGACTCGGTGTGGTGAAGAAGCCGGGGGAACTCTGTGGCTGCCGGTTGCGAGGGTCTCAGAGGGTGGGGCAATCAGAATGAATGTGAGTAGCGATGATCGGGAGGCTCCCTTGCTGGAAATGCGCGGGATTGGCAAGGCGTTCCCGGGCGTTCAAGCTCTGCAAGCCGTCGATCTAACCTTGCATCGCGGCGAGGTCCTGGCGCTTCTGGGAGAGAACGGCGCGGGAAAGAGCACGCTGATCAAGGTGTTGAGTGGCGCGCATCAGCCGGATGCCGGGACGATTCGAGTCGACGGTGAGTTGGTGGAAATCAAGCGCCCGGTGGATGCCGAGCGTCATGGCATCGCCGTGATCTATCAGGAGTTCAATTTGATCCCCGCACTCTCGGTGATGGACAACATTTGCCTGGGCAATGAGCGCCGGAGAAAAGGGTGTCTGCTCGATCGGCCCGCCCAGTTGGCCATGGTGCGCCGCTTGTTCGAGCGCGTGGGGGTCGACCTCAACCCCCACGCCTTGATTTCGGAATTGACGGTGGCCCAGCAACAAATGGTCGAGATCGTCAAGGCGCTCTCTCGCCAGGCCTCGATCCTGGTGATGGACGAACCGAGCGCCGCGCTTTCCCACCACGAGGTCGAGCATCTCTTTGCCTTCGTGGAGGAGCTTCGTGGCCAAGGGATGGGAATCATCTACATCAGTCATCGTTTGGAGGAGGTGGAGCGGCTGGCGGACCGGGTGTCCGTGCTCCGCGACGGGCTGCACGTCGACACCCAGGATGCGCGGGATCTCAAGCGGGATCGGGTCATCGAACTGATGGTGGGCCGCAAACTGGAGAACGAGTTTCCGGAGCGATCTGCGCGTGTCGGGGAGGTCCGTTTGGCGGTGAACGATCTCCAGAGGACGCCGTCATCGTCACCGGCCTCCTTCGAACTGCGAAGGGGGGAAGTCCTCGGCTTGACGGGCCTGGTGGGAGCCGGTCGCACTGAATTGGCGAGGGTCCTCTTCGGTGCCGATCCGCGCTGGAAAGGCGAGGTGAGGCTCGATGGGCGGCGGCTGCCCTTGCGTTCGCCTCGGGACGCCATCGCCTCGGGCATATGCTTGCTGACGGAAGATCGGAAGGCACAGGGATTGGTGCTGGCCCTGTCCGTGCGGGAGAATTTCGCGCTGCCCAACCTGAGCCAGTTCATGCGCCACGGTTTGATCAGCCGCTCACGGGAATCGGAGGCCTTCAAGACTTACGTCGACCGTTTCTCTATCAAGATTCCCCACATGGAGCAGCCGGCTGGGCATCTGTCAGGAGGCAATCAGCAGAAAATCGTTCTTGCCAAATGGCTTTATCAGAACGCCGAAGTTCTGCTGTTTGACGAGCCTACACGAGGGATCGATGTGGGCGCCAAATTTGAGATTTATGAGCTGATTAACGGTCTCGCGGAGGAGGGCAAGGCCATCATCATGATCAGCTCCGAACTTCCCGAGGTCATCGGGATGAGCGACCGCATCTTGGTGATGCGTGAGGGTTATGTGCAAGGTGAGTTGACCGACGTGAAGAGGGTGACTCAGGAGGAAATCCTCCGTCTGGCGATGGGGGAGGATTGAGCGCAATCGGGATGATGCGCGGCGTGGCGATCTCATCCGCGACCGTGAGTCCGAATGGCAGGCTGAGTAGAGCGGCTTCCGTGGGTTGCGCCCTGTTCACGAACAGATCATGGGGCGGTGCGATTTTGGAGTCACGCTGTCCTCACGGAGAAATGACCGGAAGTTGTGGATGAGGGCGGTCGGGGCATCATGAAGAGTTCAACCATTTACCAAAACAACTGAACTCCAATGAAAACCACCAACCACCCCACCGAATCCGCATCTATCCTCGGCCAGGAAGGAGCAAGCACCGTCTGCCAGAACGCCCTTGAGGCCACCCTGCGACAAGGAGCCCAAGTGCTTCTTCAGGCCGCCATCGACAACGAAGTCTCCGACTACATTCAAGCCCATCAACATCAGCGTGATGACCAGGGTCATCGCCAAGTCGTTCGCAACGGCCATCTTCCTCAGCGACAACTTCAGACTGGAATAGGAAACGTTTCTGTTCGGCAGCCCAGGATCAATGATCGCCGATCAGGCCAGCGGTTCACCAGCGCCATCCTTCCGCCGTACCTACGCCGAGTCGCTTCACTGGACAACCTCATCCCGGCACTCTACCTGCGAGGAATCTCAACCTCCGAGATGAGTCGAGCCTTAGAGCCGATCCTCGGTGAGAACGCATCGGGTCTTTCTGCAGCCAACATCGTTCGACGAGGAAGAGCAATGGGAGAAAGAACGCGAGCAATGGAGCAAGCGTGACCTCAGCGACAAGGAATACGTCTATCTCTGGGCCGACGGGATCTACTTCAATGTCAGGCTCAATGACGACCGCCCATGTGTTCTCGTAATCGTCGGCTCCTTACCCGATGGAACCAAGGAATTGGTAACCATCAGCGATGGAGAACGAGAGAGCAAACTGTCCTGGAAAAATGTGCTCAGAGACCTCAAGAAACGAGGATTGAAAATCCCTCCGAAACTGAGTATCGCCGATGGAGCTCTCGGGTTCTGGAGCGCCTTGGAAGAGGAATATCCGACAAGCAAACAGCAACGATGTTGGGTGCACAAGACAGCCAACATCCTCGACAAGCTGCCGAAGAAAGCGCAGCCCCTTGCCAAGGAACGCATCCATGAAATCTACATGGCGGAAACAAAGAAGGCCGCCTTGGAGGCCTATGACGAGTTCTTCACGCTCTACGAAGCCAAGTATCCGAAAGCGTGCGCCTGCCTGAAGAAAGACAAGGAAACTCTACTAACGTTCTACGATTTTCCAGCCGAGCACTGGAGACACATCCGGACGACAAACCCGATTGAGTCGACGTTTGCCACGGTCCGCCATCGGACTCGACAAACCAAAGGGTGCGGATCGAGGAAAGCAACCCTTTCAATGGTCTACAAGCTCGGCCTGGAAGCCGAGAAAGGCTGGCGTCGACTGAACGGATATCGTCAACCCCAGCGTTTCATAAAATGGCCAGTCAGGCCATCATGTAATAGGCGATTTCTTCTTCGACGGCCTGATTGTCTCCGAGTGTCAATGTGAGTCGACCTTGAGGGCGAGTCAGACGTCCGGCACGCTGGATGATTTTGCGGCGAATCGTGCCGAGTTCTTCAAAGATCCACTCCGCAGCCCTTTTGGGGGACGATTTGCGTGACCGCTCCGCAGCTCGCATCTGCATTTCGCGTGTGAGATTGTGGGTGAGGATACTGGCCAAAAGGAAAGCTTCGTTGGCGGCACGTCGCTTGGCCGGAATATAGTCCATCTGGGCCTGGCTCTTGGCTTCGCCAAAAATCTTCTCCTGAGAGCCACGCCCTTCATGAAATTTCACCACATGAGCGGCCGTGTTTGTCTTGTTGGTGATGATCGCCTTGTATTCATAGTTCTCCTCGACTGGTTCGAAAAGATCCAGTTGGAGCGGTCCTTTGCGCTGAGTGCGCCTCATGGTTCGAATGCACAAAATGCGCGCTTTGCGCGCCCAACTTTTTGGCTTCCAGCGGATTTCGAAGTGATGAGTTTTTCCCTCTCCGCCTCGGGTTCGGGACCAGCGACGGCGCTTCTCAATGATGCCCTTGAGTTCCACAAGCCGCTCGAAAGGCACCGAGAACGTATATTCCAGGCCCAGGGTCTTTGCCTCTGAAACCATCTGATCGCTGAAAAACGCGCTGTCGGCGCGCAACTCGATCTGCACATCAGGCAGCACCTTGCGAATCTTCTCCACGCAGTAGCGAAGAAATTCCACCGCGCCATTGGAGTCATGGACGTTGCCGCTTCGATGAAGGAAGTCGAAGATTTGTCCGGTTTGGGAGATCGTCGCGAGCAGCGGATAATAACTGCGCTCGCCTTTTTTCTTCTTGTTAAATCCCACAGCCGTCCCTTCCGCATGGCGACTCGTGCTCTGCACGCTTCCGTCCAAATCAAGCGTGATGCGTTTGATTCCTTCCTCCTGAAGTCGCGACAGGCAAACGAAATGATTCATCTCCCTCATCCTCTCAAGGCTTCGACAATCGACCTCTCCCAACATCCGGCTCATCGTTGGGACACTGGGCAATTGGTGCATCCCCAAAACCTGTCGTACAAGGGGACCATCTCGGTAGTAGTCCAAATCGCGAAGCATCCGGTAGCCCAGTATAAGATGCACGATAAGACACGTGAAAACCTTGTGGAACTTGTAGAAGCGGGACCTGCGCCGATCCAGTGGATCAAAACACTGCTGAAGCTTCCCCTCCAGATCCAATTCCTGAAAGAGCTTCTGAAAGATAACGAGACCGCCGAAAGAGGTCAGTTCTTGATCTTCAAATTTGATCGCCGGAATCGTTCTGGACTTTGCATTAATCGTGCGTCGTGCTACTCTCACTGTAGGTGGCTTTTGGGTTGAAGTGTTTGGTGTTTTGGTAGATTCCAAATTAACCTTATCCCAAAGGCCCCTGCCACTATTTTCTTGGGATTCTTGCCCCGATTTATGAAACTATGGGGTCAACTTGACAAAGTCGTGCAAGGAATCATCTTCGTGGACGGCATCGAGCAGCAAACCGCTGCCTAACCCCAATGCCTTTAGGGAAAGCTAACAATCTCCAGCAGGAACTCGCCCTCACGAGAGTCGTTTTCTGTTAGCCTAGGCCAACTCGTCACCGGTTGGCGGACTTTGCGCGGGCAACTCCTTTGTCGTCTTTTCGGTATTGCCTCCCGAACGATCAATTCTCTGACTCGCGCTACCATCTCCTGTTTTGTCTCTTCGGTCAGCAGTCCCTCGGACACTTCGAACACTGCCCATAGTGAATTCATTTTGTCGAGCGTCTTCAGGAAACTGATGCTCAACGGCTGGATGTTGCCGCTTTTCGCGGCTTCGCATCGCTCCTGCGCGATGATCGAGCAGGCCATGAGCAATGCCGCCACCTCCTGGGCCGCTGTTTCTGGCGTATGGCTATGAAGAACGTCATTCCCGCGCATGTGGAGCTTGAGTTCCTTGTAGAATATCTCGTGTTCCCAGCGCAGGGCATAGAGCTCCAGCAATTCCTGCGCCGGATACTCCTGCTCATCAATAAGCGTCGTCCATAGCCTCTCCTCGCTCCACTGTCGTGCCCCCGGCTTCCTGATCCGGCCTCGAATCTCACGGATACGGATCTCCCCTTGATTCTCCCGCGGCCCATTAGCCTTCTTTCTGGGCACCCTGATGCTGACCAGCGCGCTTCCATCGGAGAGCCTTTCAGTCTTATGGCTCTTGTTGCTGCCGCGTGCCTTCACCAACAATTCACTATGTGCCGCCCGGCATGATTTCACGAGTTCGTCGAGATACTTCCCGCAACCGTAAAGCCGGTCGACAATCAGCAGACTCCTCTTCGGCAGACTCCCGAGAAGTTCTTTGGCCAGGGTCCATTCGCCTTCTCCTTTCAGGCCGACCGTCGCCGCCAACGGGTTGTGGATGCCAAGTTCCACGAGCGCGCACATCTCTATTTTCGCAAAGGCGGCGGTCATTCTCCTGGAGGCCGCCTTGCTCATGGCAGCCAGAACCTGCGGCGTGTTCATGACGCTCCATTTCGAGCCATCGATCCCGCACAGGCGCAGCCCCTTGTAGAAACATCCCTTGTGTACGCGTCCATCGGCGAGGGGCTTTAACACCTGCTTCATGAGCCAAGCGAATGGCTCAAGCCCCATCCTCTGGCGCCGTTCCGAGAGCGAACTATCCTTGATCACCACCTCGAACAACTGGAACACATGGGCCGAGAAATGGCCAGCATCACTGATCACGTGATAGACCAGGGAGGCGAGAAGATCCCAGGCCGGCAGCTTGGGGTTGGGGCCGCGGCCTGGGTTCTGCAAGCGTTCGAAGCGATCGCGAACGAATCCGAAAAGATGTTCGAACTGACCAAGGAAACCGCTAACTTGATTGGGATGGGAGTGAGGCATCCACCCCAATTATAACTATTATGGTAAAATGCAACATTTATCTAAAATATTTTGGATCTTTCCCTAAAGGCATTGTGCCTAACCCATGATCGAACTTCGAATGGTGTTCCGACCGCCCTCATCCACAACTTCCGGTCATTTCTCTCCTCACGATCATCTCTCGTGCTGACGAAGGGCATTTCACAGCATGTCGCAGCGCGTGACTTGTCGAGTTGAGAGGCCGAGGCAATACCGTAGAGTCGCTGATCGGGTCGAGGCGGCAGGATTGCGCCTGCCGCCCCTCCCACACCACCGGACATGCGGGACCGCATCCGGCGATTGGATCCATTTGGTCTTAACTCTTGAGGTCTGATGGCATCAGGAACCCGTAGCGTCTCAGAGTTCGGTTGTTGAGGGCTTCGTGCATGACAGGGTTTCCCGCCATGCGCCACGCTCCACGACTGCTCCTCCCGACGATGGCTCGACTCGGCGGTAGGCCGAGTCGGCGGTAGGCCGAGTCGGCGCAGGGCGGATTCCCGTCCCTTGCTTTTATGCCAACGTTGCCAGAAGCATTTGCGAATGTGGCGATGGATCCACGGTTCTTTCCGGTAGATGTCCCGTCGCCATTCGCAGCGCCGGTAGTAGCCCCCATAGTTTCATAAATCGGGGCAAGAATCCCAAGAAAATAGTGGCAGGGGCCTTTGGGATAAGGTTAATTTGGAATCTACCAAAACACCAAACACTTCAACCCAAAAGCCACCTACAGTGAGAGTAGCACGACGTACGATTAATGCAAAGTCCAGAACGATTCCGGCAGCGATTCCGTAAGACGGCGTCGGAAAGAGTCGTAATGGCCTGAATTGGTGGGTGTTGAGCGTGTTGAAGCTGGCGCTAGGAGGGCGAACAGTTTCGTGTGGCGGTTCTCGGGCGAATTTCGGAGGGCTCGAGCCGCGAAATGGATCCCCCTGTCGGCAATAGGCAACAGGAAGCCAGACCGCTCCGATGGCGGACGTGAACCCAAGGTTACCGAGAGCGCAGGGCGGGCGTTCCTCAGCCCGGAGCCGGTGGCGGCCACCATCGATCCTCTCGCATGGAGGCGGCGATTTGACGGGCAAAATAGATGGCCGTGTGTCCACGGCGTATCTCTGGCTTCAAGTTGCGCTTGTGGAAGCAGTGGAACACGGCGTGGGCCATGAACATGATCAGCCACAGAACGAGAATGGAATTGGGATGATGATGATAGCAATGACCGGAATGCCAGCGGGAGCAGAGTTCGTTAAAGCCTTCGTTTTCGACCTTCCAACGGTCGTGCCCGAAATGGAAGATGGTCTTGGCATCGGCCATTGAGCGGGGCATGGTCGTCGCCCACCACCAGTGGCTATCGATGGGAGTCTCGACCCAATCCCCAGCGACGCGCTCGCGACGGATGCCAGTCTCATGGGAATGAACAACGCGAAGAGGAGTGTGAATGGATTCAGTGCAGAAGCCCTCAGCCTCTTGTAAATGAACGTGCCGCGCGGGCTTGCCCGGTGCAGCCGGAGTCTCAAATGATTCTGGCTCTTGCTCCTCAAGGGGCAGGAGCGTGCGGGCTTCGGACAATAGCTCAGGCTGATTATCCTTGAGTACGGCAACAAGGTATTTGCCGTGGTCTTCAAGAAGATTGATCACGGAGGGACGCAGGTAGAGCGCATCGGCAGTGAGCACGTCAAAGCAGCGTGGGTGGTCCTTAAGGACGCGAGTTATCAGCCGTATAGCCGCAGCGACTTCGTCGTCTCCAGGATCTCCGTCTTCACCAGGCTCAAGCATTTCCACGTCGAGAAGCAATTGAAAATCCTCACAGATAATCTGAAACGCGACCAAGCGGTGGTAGAACTGTGTTTTGACCTCGTCTCCGACGGCGATCCGGCGTTGGAGACACTTTGGACAACAACGTTTGTAGCTACACCCCA
>CBDBEZ010000111.1:0-36407 GCA_965204485.1 Verrucomicrobiales bacterium | reverse complement strand
AACCGGCGATCGTCGTAGTAACGGCCCCTCAGCCCTCGTTCGTCCCCGATCGTTGCCGGCGATTGAAAGCTCGCCAGGAGATCGCTGGTCGTCTGGAGATACTGCTCCGCCGTCAGGCGCGCCAAGGCCAGCCGGACCTCCTCAAGCTCCCCCCGAGCCTCCGCCGTATAGAACGTCTCATAGAGATAGCGGGCCACCGCCGCCGCCTCATCTCCCACACAGAGCTCCGGCTCGTCCTCGGGCATCGTCCGCTCGATCCGTCGGGTCAGGCTCTCCAGGGAACGCGTGCCATGAAGCGGTTCATCATACTCCTCCTCCATCCCTTCGCCCTGGGCCCCGTGACAGGAGGCGCACTGCTGGCGGTAAATCGCCGCGCCATCGAGATCTCCCCGAGACACCACGGATTCACCGCCCTCCTCGCCGCGCAGGGAGAGGGAGAGGAGACCAAGGGCCCAAAAAACCAGGAGATGAGCCAGAAAACGCATGATTTTCCACCTAAAACCACGCGTTCCAGGCGATGACGCGCGAATTCGATCGAAGCCGCATCTCTCCCTTACCCGTTTTCGGCGGGCGCTTCTCACCGCGAGCGGCCCCGTCATTCTCGAAGCCCGCCGCCACGGGCGACTGGCCGGAGATCACCGTCCACAGGCCGACTAAGACCGAAAGGGAGGCCCATGGCCCTCCGCGCTTTCAGGCATCTGCCTGGTTCTCGATCGCCAGATCGCGGAGCGACTCCGCCGTATAGCGGATCACCTCAGCCACCGCGCAAATGGCCATGCGGATCGTGTGCTCGTCTTCCCGGCACCACTGAAACTCGAGATCACTGGGAACGCCCTTCACCTCCACGGGGTAGGCGGCGTGATAGAATTCCTCGGCCTGCTGGTGGCGCACGCGGTAGGCCAGGGCATCCGCCTGCCTGGAAGAAAAACCGAGGCCCACGGCCTCGGTCAGGCGGTGCAGCAATACCGGAACCGAATCCCGATCCACGAGAAAAGACAGGGCCTCACGGTCGACAAATGCCTCGTCGATCTCAGAAAGAATCTCCTCCTGGGTGTGTTGCAGACTGGGGTCCGGCCGATTGGACAACCATTCGGTCAGAAATCGAGCCAACCAGAACCCGAGAACCATGACACCCGCAGTGGAGAGAATCACAAACATTCCTTCCAGAACTTACAGCCTCCCCCCTCAAACTCAAAAAGATTCGTCGCGGATTCCGAGACGCCTCGCCCTCTCGGCGAAGCGACCCTGAACGGAGCACGACGGCACTCGAGCCCATCATCAAATCCGGCACGCGACCTGGCCGGGCGAAACCTTGATCGGCAAACCCTCGGCCATCCCGTCTGCTCACCGCTCACCGACGCGGGTCCACCCTCTCTCACCCCCATCGCCGCGGCGCCACGGCGGGGAACGCTCGAGCCCGTCGGCCCCACGGAACTCATTTTCACCTCCCCTTCGCCTAACCAAATAGGGCAGCACCCTCTCTCCGAGGGCTCAGGCGGTCTCGTATTCCTCACGGTGAAATTCCTGACATTGATCCCTCCAGCGATCACGCTCAATCCGCTCGCGAAAACTAAGCCGCCGCGAAACCGCCGCAACCTGGTCATCCGTCCAGGCCGCGATCTGAGCAAAACGAAAGATTCCCATCTCGTGCAAGCGTTCCTCGATGACCCGGGCGATTCCTTTGATTCTCGTCAAATCGTCGATCCGTGAGGGTGGACGCCGATAAACCACTCCCAGCAAGGGGTCTTCCCGCAAGAGTTCATCGTCCGGGTCAGGGCCCAAAACTCCGCTCGGAGCCGAGGCCGCGCCGCTTTCGCCCTTGCCATCCCCTCGCTCCCCGACACTCTCCGCACCTGCCAACTCCGAAGTCTCATCGGTCCGCGAAAGCACCACGCCTTCGGCGGAGGGAGCATTCTCCCCATCGTCGGTGTCCGTTCCATCCCCACCGCCCGCCTCGAGGCCAAAGAAAAGCAGGGACTGCTCCCTCACCGAGAGATCATCATCCTCCTCGCTTTCCCCGCGTGTCTCGTCGTCCTCTCCCATACCCAGGTCGGCACCACTCTCATCACCACCATCGTCGTCGTCGTCACCCTCACTGTCGTCAGCGTCGGACTCCGACGGTTCCTTGCCGGGGGCGTCGAGCAAGGCGCTCGCCTGCTCGATCCAACGATCCCTCGCGATCCGGTCCCGAAATCCGAGCCGTGCTGACACCGCATTCACCTCGTCGGGCCGCCACGCGGCGATCTGCTCAAACTGGTAGATCCCCAGACCGTTGAGTTTCACCTCCAAGCCCTCGGAAATGCCTTCGATCATGGTGAGCGGATCGATCCGTGCCGGCGGGCGCTCATATACCTGGCCGATCTCCGTGGGCAGCTCGTCGATCTCCGCGGGCAGCTCGTCGATCTCCGCGGGCAGCTCGTCGATCTCCGCGGGCAGCTCGTCGATCTCCGCGGGCAGCTCGTCGATCTCCGCGGGCAGCTCGTCGATCTCCGCTTTTGGTTCCACGTCTACCGGCGCCTCCGAGTCTGTTCTCGCGCCAGACGGTTCGGGGAGGGCGTCCGCTTCCACTTCATCGCACAGGCTTTCCAGGCGTTCCGTCAGCCGCCGGTTGTCCGCCCGGACAGTCGCCAGCGCCTCCTCCAATTCCCGCTTCTGCCGGTTGGCGACATCGACCGCATCTTCCAAGTCGAGCCGGGTGACGCGCAGGGCGTTGACGCTGTCTTCCCGCCGAGAGCACTCCCGCCGCAGCTCGTCGAGGGCCGACTCGAGATCGGCGTTGTCGTTGCGCAAGGCGTCGAACTCCGTTCGGATGGCCTGAAGCAGCTGGATCTCAGTATTCAGGCGCGAGACCTCGTACTCCGACTCGCGCAGGGCTTCAGTCAACTCGGCGATTTCATCGGAGGCCGCCGCGCGCTCTCCGTCTCCTTCATCTTCGCCCTCCTCCTCCTCTTCGGGCTCGGTTCTCGCGGCCTCCCACCGTTCCCGTTCTTCCTCGAGAACCTTCAGCCGCTGACGAGTCATCAAGAGGCGCTCCTTCGCTTCACGCGCTGCCTCCAGAGACTCCTCGCGAGCTTCCCGGGCCTTGCTCAATTCGGCCTCCAAAGCCTGCACGCGCTCACGATCGCGATCCCGTTCGAAATCCTCGCGCTCCGTCGTCTCGTGGACGATCGGAGTCCCGCCACCGCCCTCGCCAAAGAAGCCCTCCTCGCGCCGAAGCGCGGCCAGTCTCCTCCCCCAGATCAGCCAGCAAAGAAATCCGGTGAACAGGGCCGTGGGCAGCACGGTGGCCAGCGTCACCGGGAGGAGCTTTAGCCAGAGATAAAAATCGGGAAGATCAACCATGAGAATTTCCGTGCGGATCCCTCGCGTGCCAAGCGCGAGGGTGGAGGTTTACATCCGAACACGCCAGGGAACCGGAACCCGGCCGGCAACCGCGCATCGAGGAGCCGTGATTTCCCACGATTTCTCTCCTCTTGCAACGTGCTTCCAGATTCATGTCAGGATTCGGGCTCGGGTTCCACCGTCGACATTCCCGGATAGGTCAAACGGGTGGTGATCTCGCGACCGCTCAGTTCGGTCTTCAGCTTCCGAGTCAGGCTCTCCGCGGCGGCACGATCGCCTACCTCTCCCCGGAGGAGCACCACCTGGGGCCCAATGACCATCTCCGCGTCCCCGACGCCAGAGAGAACGTCCTGGAGGAAGGTGGGCTTCCGGTCGAGCCAATCGGGCGCGGGCGCGTCCCCTATCACTTGCAGGCCGTTGGCAAACGACTGTCCCTCCGCTCCCTGACGCCGGACCCAATCAAACAGGCGTTCCTGGATCTCGAACGAGGGCACCATGCCTTCCACCGAAACCACCCCTTCCACCACCTCGATGTGAAAGGGCTCAATGCGAGGCGCCACGACGATCTCATTCCGCAATCGATCACTCAAGGTGGCGAAAGCCGCCAGGGCGTGTCGCTCGACTTCGAATCGCTCTTCCTCCGTCTCCACCTGACCGGCCAGCCAGAGTTCGGCGCCGTCGACCACCCGGATCTCCGCTCTCGCGGCGCGACCGGGCTGGAAATAGTAGGCGATGAAGTCCCCCAGCCGGCCGTGCCAGGACGGCATCTGGGCATCATCCCGCGGCACCGAGGCACCGGACTCGCCCCCGCCATCCGGTCCCAAGGGCACCCTGGGAAGCTCGCCCCGCACCCTGTACAGGCTCTCCTCGAGTTCATTGAGAGTCAGAAGCGGGAGACACGAGCGGAGGTAGACGGTGTCATCACGCTCGAACAGATGGAACGAAGAACGCCGCTTGATCTCATGCTTCAGGTGCTCGAGACCGAAGGGAACCCCCGGCACGCCTTCGGTGGCCAGCTTCTCCACCGCCGAGCGCGCCGCATTGAGAGCTTCACCGGAGAGAGCAATCCCGCTCACCGTGCCCCGACGCCCCGCGAAGGCGGTCTGCACCGTCACGTCGGGATAGCGCTCAAGGGCCTCCTCCAGGGCACCGTCCACCCGGGCAGAGAGGAGGGATTCCAGGTCACCAAAAGTCAGGTAGTAGAGGGCGGTATTCCCCGCCGCCAGCAGCAGACCGTACGCGGCGAGCAGGGGAAAGAGGAACCGCACATTCTTCATCGGACCATTGCTTAAATAAGAATGAAAATTATGGAAAATATTTTCATTCTAACCAGTCAAATATTTTTGAAAATCAGCATTCGCAAAGTGAATCCAACCCTCACGGCATGAAAAAGTTATCAAGGTTATACTTGCAGATATTTGAGATATTCAATTAATCTATCATAGTTAATCAAACTCATTCAAACTTCCGAGAAAAGCTTTCCCTGCTTTGTCTGCATTTTGATTTTGTTAACCGTCAATAATTAGAAAAAATTTATGTTTCCTTATAAAACGATTGAAGTTTTGAAGGCTGCAGGCGATGGGAGGTTTATGGAGACGATTTCTTGGATCACGCGATTGACAACGGAAATCAGCTCCGCGGCGGAGGGCTTGGACCGGTGCCCGACCTCGATCCTCGCCGGCCCCGTGATGACCTCCGCGGACGCGTCGCCCGTTGACGCGATCTTACCACTCGCCGCCGCGGCGACAACCCGTCCGTGAGCCTTCTCGATGTCGATGAAATCCAGTGCGTAAAGCGCACGCACGCCGACCGCCCCAGCCATGCCACTGCCGAGAAGAAGCCACGCCCTTGCCTCCCCCGGCGCTCACGGGCCACGTCCGGCTTCCTCGCCCGTACAGCCGTTCTCCGCCTGCGAGAGACTCCTCGACCTTTTCCTCACCCGCACGTCCTTTTCGGCTTCAGCCGGTTTTCCACCGCGTCCCCTGACCAGCCTCCCAACCTTTCCGGCACCCGCGACGCTCACCCCGCCCGCCTTCCCGGCCTCGTCCGCCAATCTCTCCTCCCTGCGCGGCTCCTCCGGCGACGACGCTCTCGCCGGCGACGACGCTCTCGCCGGCTCTGACGCTCTCGCCGGCTCTGACGCTGTTCACGCGCCCGTCCTCCTTTCGGAGATCGTCTCATTCTTCGGCCCCGCCCAGGGACACTGGATCATCGACGGCACGCTGGGGTTCGGCGGACACAGTGAGCGGTTTCTCCAGGCCGGCGCCTCCGTCATCGGGGTCGACCAGGATCCGGAGGCTCTCCAACACGCCCGGACCCGTCTCCGGAGCTATCCCGCCTTCCATCCGATCCGCGGAAACGCCGCCGAACTGCCAGGACTCCTCCGCGAACACCCGGAACTACCGACGCAGGTGGAGGCCATCCTGTTCGATCTCGGAACCAGTTCCTGGCAGCTCGACCAGGCAGAGCGGGGATTCTCCTTTCAGGCGGACGGGCCGCTGGACATGCGGATGGACCCGGATCAGCCCACTGACGCCGCCGACCTCGTCAACAGCCTGGACGAGGTGGAACTCAGCGACCTCCTTTGGACTTACGACGAGGAGCGTGCCAGCCGCCGCATCGCCCACGCCATTTGCGAGCGGCGGAGGCGGCGTCCCTTCGAACGCACGCTCGACTTGGCGAAGACCATCGCGCGGCAAGTCAGGCGCACCGGCAAGATCCACCCCGCGACGCGAGCGTTCCAGGCGCTGCGAATCGCCGTGAACCGCGAGCTCGAAGTCCTGCCACTGATGCTCCGACACGCCATCTCACTCCTCAAGCCCGGCGGAAAACTCGCGGTGATCAGTTTCCATTCGCTGGAGGACCGAATCGTCAAACGATTCCTTCGCCAGCACAGTCTGGCCATGCTCGACGACCCTACCTGGCCCGCTCCCCGGCCAAACCCGGAATACTTCTTCGATCTCCCAAGCAAGCTCGTCCGCCCGACACCGAAAGAATGTCAGGAAAACCCTCGATCCCGAAGCGCCCGATTGCGCCTCGCCATCCGCCGCCAATGAAATAGTTAGGTAACGCCTCAACGAAATCGTTCGGTGACCATATCATTCGTCAACCTGCCCAAGCCGCTCCCTTACCCAATGCACGATCGCCCTTCACTCAGCGTGGTCGCCCTCTTCAAATGGGCCACCATTCTCATGCTTTTCGTCGTCTGTGGATGTCTCTTCATCAACACCCGCATGCAGCAAGAGACCCAACGGAAGCGGATCGAAGGTTTCCGCACTGCCTACAGCGACCTCCTCACGACCAAGCAAGAGCTGGAGGCCGACATCAAGAAAAACCGGGCCCAAGGCATCCTCGAGGCGCGCCTGGCCGCCCAGAACAGCACGCTTGCCCGCGTCCCGGTAGAGGACACCGAAACCCTCATTCCCGCCATGACTGCATCCGCCCGCTAAGCACCCAACCACCGCACTGACTGATGAGGACCGGCAGAGACCAAAAAAGCCGCAGCAAGAGCGGCTATCATTACAACCTCCACACGCGGGCGGTTCTGCTGTGCGCCGGTTTCGTCACTCTTCTCACCGCGCTATCCATCCGCCTCATTCATGTGCAGCACACTCGGCACGAGGCGGTGATGAAAAAGATCCTCACCGAGTCCTTGTTCAAGGATGAGGTTCGGGCACCGCGCGGGGACGTCATGGATCGCAACCGCCGCGTCCTCGCCACCACCGAGCCCGTCATCAACATCCTTTTCGACTGGCACCAAATCCCCAAGAAAACTTCCAGCATTCAAGAACTGGCCAAGCAATGGCTCGGGTTTTCGCAGGAGGATCTCGACACCCTGACTCCAGACGAGAACGAGCAACTCTACTTCGAAATGCTGGCCAGCCGGCTGGCGCCCACCCTGCTCCGGGAACCACAGGAGATCCTCGAAACACTGCAGAACCCGAAGAAAGAGTTCTACCTGCAGAAAGACCTGCCCGCCAACGAGACCCTGCGGGCCGTCAAACTGCTCAAGAGCGACGGCTTCAAGGGGCTTCGATGCGAGAAGGTCATGAAGCGGGTCTACACCTGCGGCAAACTGGCCTGTCATGTGTTGGGCTTCACCTTCCACGACCTGCAAGGAGCGGCCGGCATCGAGCAGTACATGAACGCCTTCCTCTCCGGCACCGACGGCGTCCGCTATTTCAACAGGCAAAAAGAATTCGTCGGGGAAGACCCCTTCGTCCCTGGCAAACACGTCGTTCTCACTCTCGACTCCACCTTCCAGCGAATCACCGAAGACATCCTCGATCGCCACTACGCCGCGCTGAACCCGGTCTCGATCACCGCGATCTTCGCCGAGCCCTACTCCGGAGAGATCCTCGCCATGGCCAGCCGTCCCGGCTTCCTGCCATCGGACGGAGGCAACGCCGCTCCTGACACTCGAAGAAACACCGCCATCGGCGCCGTCTACGAGCCGGGATCTCCCTTCAAACTCATCACGCTTGGCACGGCTCTCGATCGAGACTTCGTGGGGCTCGACACCGTCGTCAATTGCCATCACGGACATCTTCAGGAACCGGGCTTTACCGTCATCGATGCCAGCTCCGGTCGGGCCTCGGCCAGCGTTCGGGAGGTGCTGACCTACTCGTTGAATACCGGCACTTTTCAGATCGTCCAGCAAGTCCCCCCTCCGGTCCTCTTTGAATCGATCCAGGCGTTCGGCCTGGGAGAGCGGACGGGGATCCGCCTGCCCGCCGAAGAACACGGCTTCATCCGGCACCCCGATGACAGTTGGGGCTTCAACCGGAGGGACTTGTCGCGGGTGGCCATCGGTTACATGCAAAACGCCACTCCCCTGCAAACCCTCGGCATCATGAGCGTCATTTGTAACCAGGGCGAACTCGTCAAGCCCCGCGTGGTGAAGGAAATCCTCTCGCCCGACATGCGGGAGGTCACCGCCTTTCACGAGCGGGAAGTGGTCCGGCGCGTACTGAAACGGAACACGGCCCGCTCTCTCAGAAACACCCTCATCAACGTGGTGGAGAAAGGGACGGGCAAGCGCGCCCAGATCGAGGGTTTCATCGTCGGCGGCAAGACCGGCACGGCGGAAAAACTGATCGACGGCGAATACGTGGACAATCGCAACATCACCTCTTTCCTGGGCTTCGTCGCCACCGAGACCGACACACCCCTGATTGGCATTGTCGTCGTCGACGATCCCAAGAGCGAGAGCAAACGGTACGGGGGCACCATCGCGGCGCCGATCTTCCAAGAGATTGGCGAGGCCGGCATGCGGCATTTCGGATTCCGTAAGATGGAGGTTGCCAATCAAGAGGAGCCCCATTCCTGAAGCGAACCGACTGAATGACTTTCCAAGCGATGATCGACATCTTGCCCGTGCGGCGCGTCTCCCTGATGGGCCAGGGCGAGGCGGCCGTCGAGAGGCTGTGCTATTCCTCACGCGAGGCGGGACCGGGCGTGGTCTTTTTCGCGCTCAAGGGTGCCACGGTCGATGGGCATCGGTTCATCGACGACGCCATCGAGGCCGGTGCGGCGGGCATCGTGGCGGAAACGCCCGCCCCGGAACCCTGCCCTCTCCCCTGGATTCAGGTCCACGATTCGCGTCAAGCCCTGGCGGCGGCGGCAGCGCACTTCCACGGAAATCCTTCCTGGGACCTCAGGGTGGCCGGCATCACGGGGACCAATGGCAAGACCACCACCACCTTTCTCCTCCACGAGCTGATCCGGCGCGCGCACCACCGTGCCGGCATGCTGGGTACCGTCCATTACGATCTCGGCGACGAGATTCGGCCGGCGACCCACACCACTCCCGAATCCGTGGAGATCCAGTCATTGCTCGCCGAAATGAAAGAGGCGGATTGCCGAGGAGTTGCCATGGAGGTCTCCTCACACGCTCTGAGCCAGCACCGGGTCGATTCGGTGGCCTTCGATGCTGGCATTTTCACCAATCTCACCCAGGACCATCTCGACTATCATCACAGCATGGAAGCCTACTTCGAGAGCAAGGCCGCTCTGGGGGAACTCCTCTGCCGACAGACGAAGAAAAAGCCGGTTTTCATCCTCAACAAAGACGACGGCTACGGACAGCGTCTCGTCCGCCGCTTTCAGGATCGCCTGCCGCTCATCACCTTTGGGATGGGCGTCGGATGCGACTTTCGGGCCACCCGCATCGCCGCAGACCGCAACGGGACGCGTTTCGAACTCGAAGCCAAGGGGCGCACCTTTCTCGTCAGACTGCCGCTCATCGGCCGCTACAACGTCTACAACGCGATGGCCGCCCTCTCCGCGACGAAGGCCATGGGGCTCAACCTTCGCGAAGCCGTCCAGCATCTGGAGACGATCCCCCAGATTCCCGGACGCTTGGAAGCCATCAAGCATCGAGGCGGATTTCAGGTCTATGTCGACTACGCCCACACTCCCGACGCCCTCGAGAACGTCTTGAAGATCCTGCGCGATCTCTCTCCGCGTCGCCTGATCTGCGTGTTCGGCTGCGGCGGGAACCGCGACCGGGGCAAGCGACTGCTCATGGGACAGGCGGCCCAGCAATTCAGCGATCACGCGATCCTCACCTCCGACAACCCGCGTCAGGAAGAGCCACTCGCCATCATCGAGGACATCGCGAAGGCCTTCCGCCGCGCCTCTTCTCATCAAATCATCGAAGACCGGGCCGCTGCCATTCGCGAGGCCATGGCCGGGGCCCAGCCGGGGGACATCGTTCTCATCGCCGGCAAGGGACACGAAGCGGAACAACAATTCGCGGACCGCACCATTCCCTTCGACGACCGGGACGAGGCATACAAAGCGCTTCAAAGGCTCGACCTGCAACCGCGACGTGAACGACGTGATCCGGGAGGGCACCGGTGAAAACCCTGGAAGCACGGCGAGTGGCCGACCTCTCGGGTGGTCGAATGGTCCGGGGACCCGCCGATCGGACGGTGCTCTCGGTGAGCACCGACACGCGCCAGATCGGCGAGGGCGCCCTTTTCGTGGCCCTGGTTGGCGACCGTTTCGATGGCCACGATTTCCTTGCCAATGCCGTCAAGGCCGGGGCCTCGGCCCTTCTCGTGGACCGCCTTCCCGGGGACTCTCTCTCGGCCGATGACCAAACCGCCTGCATTCAGGTCCCAGACACGCTGGTCGGACTGCAGCATCTCGCCAAGGCCTACCGCCGCCTGCTCGAAACGCGCGCCGTCGTCATCACCGGCAGCAACGGAAAAACGTCCACCAAGGACATGATTCGAGGCGTGCTCGGTTTCCGCCATTCGGTGAAGGCCACCCTCGGCAACTTGAACAATCACATTGGCCTCCCGCTCACCGTGCTGCGGACGGATCCCGACGACGATTTCGGCGTCTGGGAGATCGGCATGAACCACCCGGGAGAAATCGCTCCCCTGGCCGACATCGCCGGCCCGAACATCGCCGTCATCACCAACATCGGCACGGCTCACATCGGGAACATGGAAAGCCAGGAGGCGATTGCCCTCGAGAAAGGCAGGCTGGCGGAGGCTCTCTCCTCAGAGGGTCTTCTCGTTTTGAATGCGGACGATCGGTTTACGTCTTCTCTCCGCAAACGCACCGCGTCGCGCGTGGTCACGGTGGGCATCGACGCCGGCGATCTCCGCGCCCGGCACCTCGACATGCAGGCCGATCACACCATCTTCCAGCTCGCTCACGCATCCGAGACCGCCCTGGTCAGGCTCCCGGTGCCGGGCCGTCACATGGTCTCCAACGCCCTCTTGGCCGCCGCGGTGGGTCGCGAGGCCGGCCTCTCTCTCCCTGAGATCGCCGAGGCGCTTGGACAGGTGGAACTGACGCCCGGCCGGCTGCAGGCTCTACGCAAGGGCGGTTTCCAGTGGATCAACGACGCCTACAACGCCAATCCCGACTCCATGCGCGCGGCGCTTTCCACCGTCGGCACCATGAGAATAGCTGGCAAGAAATGCGTCCTCCTCGGAGCCATGGGAGAACTCGGCGACTCCAGCCTGGACGCCCACCGCGAGATCGGTCGCTTCGCCCTTGAGCAGGACTTCGCCCACATCGCCAGCGTCGGAGAACCGGCCCGCGCCTTCACCGAGGGCCTGAAACCGGGCTTCGGCCAGGCGGTTCACCACTTCACCGATCACGCCGCCGCCGCCACTTTTCTCCGGGAGACGGCCGCTCCCGGCGACCTCGTTCTGCTCAAGGGCAGCCGGGCAGCCGCCATGGACCAAGTCTATCAACTTTTCGTCGACCTCTCCGCATGATCTACTGGCTCTACACCCTTCTCGAGAATGACTTCGAGCCTCTGGTCCGGGTGCTTCGCTACATCAGCAGCCGCAGCCTTGCCGCCGCGCTCTTCGCTTTCCTCTTCTCCCTCCTCATCGGAAAATGGGTCATCCGCAAGCTGCTGGCGCTGAAAATCGGGCAGCCCATCCGCAGCGCCGAGGAAGTGCACAAACTGCACGAACTCCATGGAAAAAAGCAGGGAACACCCACCATGGGAGGCGTCCTCATTCTCGGTTCCGTCGTCACCTCGACCCTGCTTTTTGCCCGCCTGGACAATCCCTTCATCTGGTTGTGCCTCATCGTGACGGTGGTCCTGGGCGGACTCGGTTTCCTCGATGACTACACCAAGGTCAAAAAGAAGAACTCCGATGGCGTTTCTGCTAGGTTCAAGATGACGGTTCAAGCTCTCCTGGCGGTCGGCGTGACCGCCTTCCTCATGAACATCGAGCATCCCCAGGACGTGGATGAGGACTTCATGACCACCTTGTTTCTCCCATTTATCAATGTGATGGACACGCCCGCCGTGCATCTCCAACTCGGCTGGTTCGCCGTCCTCTTGTTCGGCGGCGTCATTGTGGGGTGCTCCAACGCCGTCAACCTCACCGATGGTCTCGATGGTCTGGCCATCGGCTGCACCATCATCACGGCCGCAACCTACGCCATCTTCAACTACGTGGCCGGGCGGGCCGACTGGGCCAGCGATTACCTCTTCATTCCCCACCACCCCTGGTCCACCGAGGTCACCGTCTTCTGCATGGCCATCGTCGGCGCCGGCATGGGTTTTCTCTGGTTCAACGCCTATCCCGCCAGTGTGGTCATGGGGGACACCGGTTCGCTGGCCATCGGCGGGATGCTGGGCACCGTCGCCATCTGCTGCAAGCAGGAGCTGACCCTCATCATCGTCGGCGGCGTCTTCGTCATGGAAGCGCTCTCCGTCATCCTCCAGGTGGGCAGCTTCAAGATGCGGCGAAAACGCATCTTCAAAATGGCGCCCATTCACCATCACTTCGAACTCAAGGGCTGGCCGGAAACCAAGGTCATCATGCGTTTTTGGATCATGGCCCTGCTCTTCGCTGGCCTCGGACTCGCCACCCTCAAACTCCGCTACTAACCGAAATCTCTCCTTTCTGCTCATGAACCTCCAGGATCACGCCATCGCCGTCGCTGGGGCGGGCCGCAGCGGCCTCGCCGCCGCCCGGCTGGCGCTGCGTCAGGGGGCAAAGGTGACCGTCCTGGACAGCGGCGACCCGCAAAAGCTCGCCCCGCGGCGAGAGGATTTGCCGGAGGCCGACATGGTATTCGGATCCGAGGCACTCCGCTGGAGGAAAACGATTTCCCATCTCATCATCAGCCCTGGCATTGATCTCAAATGCGCCCTCATCGCTCCCTGGATCGAGCGCGGGGTCACCGTCATGGGAGAGATCGAATTGGCCTCCCGTTTCTGGAGTGGGACGGTCATCGGCATCACCGGCACCAACGGCAAGACCACCACCACCGAACTCACCGCCCACCTGCTTAACGGCCAGAGTCGGGCGGCCGTGGCCGGGGGAAACTACGGAAAACCCTTCGCCGAGATCGTGCTCGAACACCCTCCCGAGCAGATCGCCGTGCTTGAACTCAGCTCCTTTCAGCTCGAGACGATCGACCAATTCCATCCCCACATCAGCGCGTGGCTGAACCTGGCGCCGGACCACATGGATCGCTACGCCACCTTCGAGGAATACCGGCAAGCCAAGCTCGCGCTCTTCCGCAACCAGACCGCGTCCGACTTTGCCGTCATCAACGCCGCCAATGGTCCTAACATTGATCTATATGCCCAGACGATCAGCTTCAGCGCCTTCCAGGAGGGAGCTGACTATCACTTATGCGACGGCGAGATTCTTCACCGCGGTGAAGCGATCCTCCGGCTCGACGAAACCCGGCTGGCCGGCCGTCACAACGCCGAGAACCTCATGGCGGCCCTCGCCGTGGGCTCCCTCCAGGGACTCTCCCAAGAAGGCATGCGTCGGGCGGCCAGGACCTATCACCCTCCGCGCCACCGCTGCGAGCGGGTGGTCGAGGGCGCGCCCTGGATCATCCTCAACGATTCCAAATCGACCAACGTCCATGCCCTGGAGAGCTCGCTTCGCGCCCTTGACGGACCCATCGTGCTCATCGCGGGCGGCAAGCAGAAAGGCCTCGATTACTCCGGACTCAAACCCTGGCTGGGTCAGAAAGTGAATCACCTCGTCACGCTTGGCGAGATCCGCCACTCACTCGCCGAACTCGCCGAGAGTCACTGTCCCTGCACCAAAGCTTCCTCCCTGGAAGAGGCGGTGAAGGCGGCCTTGGCCAACGCCGCGCCCGGCCAGATCATCCTCTTCTCTCCCGGAACGTCTTCCTTCGACATGTTCGAGGGTCACGAGCACCGGGGCGACACTTTCCGCACCCTAGTCAAACAACAACTAACAAACCATGAAAAAGAAACGTCAAACGAACACCTCGCGGGAGTTTCGCCTGCCCGCGAACGTCATGCATGAGGAGGCCTGGGAGGAGGATGGTCCGAACATGAAACTGGCTCGCGCCTTCATCGTCGTTCTCATCCTCCACATCGTCGCCGTGGCGGGACTCGCCGCCTTCAACCTGCTCGACGATGGCGAGCCGAAGATCGGTAGCGAGACGCAACTCCCCGAGGAGGCCTCACCGCCCAGCGTCGAACCCCAGGTCCAGGCCGAGGGGAATGGGGCCGCAGCCGCCAATCTGAACGCCGTTGTCATGGAAGGCATGCGCCCCATCCAGGTCGAACGCACCATGTCCACCGAGCAGATCGCCCGCGACTACGGGCTGACCGAGGACGCCCTGATCGAAATGAACCGGAGGATTCCTCTGGCCAAGGGCCTCGTGCTGCCCAGCGAGACCATCTATGTGCCAGAATCCGCCGAGCGGCGCGTTCCCATCGATGAACTTCCCGTGGCCGAGGTCGTCGATCAGCCGCCGGTCCAAACCCGCGAGGAACCGACCGAGACCAGGCCTCCCGCGGTCGCTCAGACCAAGCCCAAGGAAGAAGCCAAAACAAAAACGGTCGTCAAGGCCGAGCCGGTCCGCCCCAAGCCCTCCACGGCGCGGGCCAGCACCACGACCGCCTCGAGCCACACGGTGCGCCGCGGGGAAACCCTCTACAGCATCCATCGCCGCTACGGCGTGTCGGTCAAAGCCCTGCAGGAAGCCAACGGCATCTCGGACCCGTCCCTGATCAAAGTCGATGAAGTTCTCAAGATCCCTCGGTCCTGAGGAATTTTCGGCCCGCCGAAAGCGTTCCCTACCCTCGTTTCACCATGAACCGTTACGCCTCGATCGTCCTCATCGTCACCGTGGGCTGCCTTTCGGCGCTGGGCCTGGTGACGCTCTTCAACGCGGAACATTTTTCGGATTCCGCGAATTTCGAACGGCACCTCCTGTGGATGGGCATCGGCTTGGCCAGCTGCTACGCCTTCACGATGATCGATTACCGCCACTGGCAATCCGCCTCGTGGTGCATCTTCGTCCTCGCGGCCATCCTTCTCATCCTCTGCCACATCCCTCCCATCGGCCGGGAAATCAACGGCGCTTATCGCTGGGTCAAAATCGGTCCCTTTCAGTTCCAGCCCTCCGAACCCGCCAAGCTCGCTGGCATCCTCTTCCTGGCGAGCTGGTACACCCGTTACCGAGATCGCGCCGGCACGACCCTTTACGGCTTCCTCCTCCCCGGAATCTGTGTCTGTCTCTTGGTGGGACTGATCGCCCGGGAAGTCGATATCGGCGCCGCCACACTGCTGGGCATCGTGACGGGGATCGTCATGCTCATGGCGGGCGTGCGCTACCACTGGCTCATCCTGGGCGTCATCGGCGCCTTCGGCTCGGTGGGAGCCGCCATCAAGTTGCTGCCGGAGCGAACCGCGCGCTTCCTGGCCTTTCTCAACCCGGAGAAGTATCGGGACACCGAAGGCTGGCAGCAGGAAAAGTCCCTCGAAGCCTTCGGCGTCGGCGGCCTGGACGGCGTGGGACTCGGCAAGGTAATGCATTACATCCAAACGCTCCCCTACATGGAGAGCGACTTCATCTTCCCGCTGATCGGCGGGGAGTTCGGTCTGCAAATCTCGCTCCTGGTCGTCTTGGCCTACGTCTTGATCATGGTCACGGGGACGGGCATCGCCCTGAACGCCCCGGATCGTTTCGGCATGTTGTTAGGGTGCGGCGTGGTGGGCATGGTGGTCATTCAGGCCATCATTCACTTGGCGGTCACCACCTATGTCATGCCCAACACGGGCCTCCCGCTGCCCTTTGTCAGCCAGGGGGGCTCCAATCTCTTGGTGTGCTTCGCGGCCACGGGACTCCTCCTGAGCATCCACCGGCGCTCGTGGATGGAACCGGAGTTCGTCCCCGCCCACCTCAACCTGAAGATGCGCTTCACGCCCCGCTTGTAATCACGCGGGCCGGGTTAAAGGCGGCAGCGATGACGGCTCCTGATTCTTCTCAAGGCGCTCCGGGCAAGCGGTTTCTCATCGCCTGCGGCGGCACGGGCGGGCACCTCTTTCCAGGCATTTCCATCGCCCAGGAACTGCGCCGGCGCGGTCACGCCGTGCTCCTTCTGGTGTCGGAAAAGGAGATCGATCGCCGAGCCCTCGAGCCCCATCCCGAACTGGAACGGCGGCAAATCGCGATGAGCGGCATGCCCCGTCCCCTCTCCCCGGCCATGTTAGGCTTTCTCCACAAGTTCTGGAGAGCCTACCGTGACAGCCGCAAACTGATCCGCGATTTCCGCGCGGACGCGGTGCTCGGCATGGGAGGGTTCACCAGCACGCCCCCCATCATGGCCGGCCGGCGCCTGGGCAAACCGACCTTCATCCACGAGTCCAATTCCATTCCCGGGAAAGCCAATCGCCTGACCGCTCGCTATTGCTCCGCCGTGTTCGTCGGCATGGAGGTCTGTCAGAAACACTTCCCCGGGAAAACCTGTCACCTCGTCGGCACGCCCGTCCGCGATGAATTGCGGAAACCGGGCGAGCCCCGCGCCGCCCGCCAGCGCTTCGGCCTCCATCCGGATCGCTTCACCATGCTCATCGTCGGCGGCAGCCAAGGCGCCCGGGGCTTGAACCGGGCGGTATACGCCGCGCTCCCCGAATTCCAGCCGGACGAGATTCAGTTTCTCCACCTGTCCGGCGTCGAGGACGAGGCCGAGGCCGAGGTCAGGGCCGCTTACGAAAAGACGGGCCTGACGCACCATGTCGCGGCGTTCTGCGACCAGATGCACGATGCCCTCCACGCGGCCGATGCCGCCCTCTGCCGATCCGGGGCCTCCACCCTGAGCGAACTCGCTTACTTCGGCACGCCAGCCATCCTCGTGCCCTATCCCCACGCCGCGGAAAATCACCAGACTTTCAACGCCCAGCCACTCCACCAAGCGGGGGCGGCCATCCTCTGCCAGCAAGCCGATTTGAGTGGTTCCCGTCTGGCAACACTTATCCGGGAACGGCTCCTGGACCCAAAAGAACGGGCGGCGATGAGGAAGAGCTTGCAATCCTTTAGTTCGCATGATGCGAATATCAAGATTTGCGATATAATGGAGGCCCACGCTGCGTGACCCGAGAAAATGTAATAGAGGCTCTCGCTCTGCCCGGCCACGCCGATCCCCTGCGCATCCACTTGATTGGGGTGGCCGGGTCCGGCATGAGTGGGCTGGCTTCGTTGTTTCTCGCCCTGGGACACCAGGTGAGCGGCTCCGATCGGGTGGCCACGGGCGAGACTGCGCGACTGGAATCACTCGGCATGCGTTTCAGCTGCCCGCACCAAGCGGAAGATGTCACCAGCGCCGATGCCGTCGTCTACTCCTCCGCCGTCAAAAAGGGGAACAAGGCCTACGACGAGGCGATCCGCCTGGGTAAAGCGCTCTTGAGACGCGCCGAAGCCCTCGCCGCCATCCTCCGCTCGAAGAAAAGCATTGTCGTCGCCGGCACTCACGGAAAAACGACCACCTCGGCCCTCCTGGCTCACGTCCTCCGTGTGGGGGAACTCCATCCTTCCCACTACGTGGGCGCCGAGATCCCCATTCTGGGAGTCAACGCGCATTACGATCCCAAGGGTGAGTGGTTCGTCGCGGAGGGCGATGAAAGCGACGGCACCCTGGTCAATTTTCATCCCCACATTGCCATCCTGCTCAACGTCGAGGAGGAGCACCTCGATCACTACCGGGACCTCGGGGAAATCATGGAGCTCTTTCGCCAGTGGATCAGCCAGACCTCGGGATGCGTCATCTACTGCGGCGAAGACGAAGAGGCCGCCTCCCTCTGCGGAAACCTCGGCGAAACCCGGGCGCTCAGCTATGGCTGGGACCGGCGGTTCGACTACTCGGCCGGCGTCGTCAGCACGGATGCCCAGAGTTCCCAATTCAGTGTGTTTCATCGAAGCGAACTGCTGGGACGCATCGAGCTGAACATCCCCGGAAGATACAACGTCCTCAACGCCCTGGGAGTCGTCGCCACCGCAACAGAACTCGGTCTTCCCTTTGACTCGCTCGTCAAAGCCCTCGGCACCTTTCGTGGGGCCCGGCGCCGATTCGATCGCAAATACACTAGCCCGAGCTACCTGATCGTGGACGACTACGGTCATCATCCCACCGAAATCGCCGCCACACTGGAAACCGCCCGCGCGCAGGATCCCGAGCGCTTGATCGTCCTCTTTCAGCCTCACCGCTATTCGCGCACCCAGCGCCTCGCCCAGGCTTTCGGAAAGGCTTTTGCCGGCGCTGATGTCGTCCTGGTGAGTGAAATCTATCCCGCCAGTGAGGTCCCCATCCCCGGGGTCACCGGTCAGACCATCGTCGACGCCATCCAGGCCGAATCGCCGGACGTCGAGGTCACCTACGTCGACGACAACGCCCTCGCCCACTGGGTCGTCGGCCAGACCCTTCAACCGGGCGATCTTCTCCTCACCCTCGGTGCCGGCGACGTTCATCTGGTGGGCAAGCGGCTGGCCAAGGATCTCGAAGTTCTGGAAGCCCTCGACGAAGTCATGATGGGCGAGCACGGCCCCAGTCGGCTCTACGAACCCATGTCCCGGCACACCACCCTACGGGTCGGAGGCCCTGCGCAGTACTGGTTCGAGCCGCACAGCTTCCGCGCACTGGCAGCCGCCCTGGACTACAGCCGGCAGAATCAACTGCCTTTCCGGGTGGTGGGACGCGGATCGAATCTCTTGGTGAAGGACGGCGGCATCGCCGGCGTCGTCCTGCATCCCACCAAGGGAGACTTCAGCAAAATCGAAGTGCACGGCCAGGAGATCGAAGCCGGAGCGGGAGCCCGATTCAAGGCCGTGACCGGCGCCGCACGCCAGGCCGGCCTGGGCGGATTCGAATGGATGGAAGGCATCCCCGGCAACGTGGGCGGCGGTCTGCGCATGAACGCCGGCGCCATGGGCTCCGCCACCTTCGACCAGGTGGTCTCCGTGAAATACCTCGACGCCGTGACCGGCGAGATCGGTGAAAAGCGCGCCGAGGATTTTCGCGCCCAGTATCGCCACGTGCCCGAATTGGAAGAGAACATCGCCCTCGCCGCCGTCTTCCGGGGCCGTGAAGACAGCCCTCCGGCCATCAACGCCCGACTCGAAGCTTCGCGGGAGAAGCGCAAGAGCAGTCAGCCCGTCGGCCCCAGCGCCGGCTGCGTTTTCAAGAATCCCGAGCCCAGCGCCGCGGGCCGGCTGGTGGAGGAAATGGGACTCAAAAACCACCGCTCCGGACGCGCGCGGGTCTCCAACGTCCACGGGAACTTCATCGTCAATGACGGAGAGGCCTCCGCCACGGAGGTCCTGACATTGATCGGGGAAATTCAGAAGAGAGCCCGGGACGAGCGCTCGATCGAACTGCAAACCGAAGTCCAGATCATCGGTGAGGATCCCCCGTCCCCCCACCAATTCGTTCGCTGAAGCCATTCATGAGTTCACCACTTCAAGGGAAAACCATCGCCGTCCTCATGGGCGGTCCAGGCTCTGAACGCGAGATCTCCCTCGTCTCGGCCCGCAGCGTCTCCCGCGCCCTGCGATCGCTGGACGGCGTCAACGTGGTGGAGATCGACGTCGAGGGACCGGACTTCGAACTGCCCGAGGCCGTGGACCTGGCTTACAACGTCATCCACGGAACCTTTGGAGAAGACGGCCAGGTCCAGACCGTCCTCGAGAGCCGCGGAATCCCCTACACCGGAGCGGGCAGCGCTTCGAGCCGCCTGGCCTTCGATAAGATCCACACCAAAGAGCGCCTTGAGGAAGCCGGCCTCCCCACACCCGTTTCCGAGCTGTGGAAACTCCGGGAAACGCCCGCCCCCGCCATGTCCCTCCCCTACGTCGTCAAGCCTCCGCGGGAAGGCTCCAGCGTCGGCGTGCACATCATCCGGGATGAGGCGGAACTCGCCGCCGCCCGTGAGGACGTGGCCCGCTACACCGAAGTCGCTCTGGTCGAATCTTTCGTCTCGGGAAAAGAGCTCACGGTCGCTATTCTCGGCGATCAGGCCTTCCCCGTGATTCACATCGCCCCGCGCTCAGGCTTCTACGACATGAAAAACAAGTATCCCTGGCTGAACAATGAAGGCGGTACTGACTACATCTGCCCCGCTCAACTCTCCGATGACGTTACCCAGGCGGTCCAAGCGGCCGCACTGGCAACCCACCGCTGCCTCGGCGTGGAAGTCTATTCCCGTGTCGACATCTTGTTAGACGCGCACGACCGGCCGTGGGTTCTCGAACTCAATACCATCCCCGGCATGACCGAGAGCAGCCTCCTTCCCAAGGCCGCCTTGGCGGCGGGAATCGATTTCACCGAGCTCTGCCTCCGGATCGCTGAACTCTCTCTCGACCTCATTCGCCCATCATGAGCCGACACCACGTTTCCAAGAGCCCCAAGTCCCGCCGGGCCCGGCGCAAGGCTCGCGGTGCCATCGAAGTCGGCGACATGCTCGACGAGCCCATCGCGACGCCACGGGGCCGCAGCAGGCGGGCCGCCCGAGTCAAAAAACGCCTCTTTTCAACCTTCTGCTGGTTTGGCGTGACCGCCGCCCTCACCACCGGTGTCTGGATCCTCTTTCACCGCGCATTCTACGACAATCCGGAGTTCGCCCTGAAACATCTCGAGATCGAGACCGACGGAACCCTGACGGATTTAGAAATCATGGACGCCATTTCCATTCCCGCGCAAATCAACCTGCTAAAGGTCGATCTTGCCGGCATCGACGAACGTCTCCGCAAGTTTTCCCAGGTCAAAGACGTCCACGTGAAGCGAAGGGTTCCGGACACTCTCGAAATCACCCTGCGAGAAAGGACACCCTTGGCCTGGTTAGGCCACCAGGGAGGGAAGCTGGACATGCATGTGAACGGCATCCTCCTCGATGATGAGGGCCACGCCATCTGTTGCCGGACCCTCCTCCGCAAGTTTTACGACTTTCCCGTCATCCTCGTCCCCAGCCAGACGATCAGGAATCAGGTCCACTTCGGAAAGCCGCTCATAATACCCAGCGTCCATACGGCGCTTGAACTCATCCGGCGCTGGCCATCAGAATGCCCCGATCCAAACCTGCGCCCGACCCAGATCGACGCCAGCCGCGAGTATCGCATCGATGTCGACTGCCTGCCTGAAATGCGTCTCCAGTTCAGTCCCGAGAATCTTACGGGCCAATTCCTCAAACTCGCCGATGCTCTCCGGCACGCCAACGCCACCAACCGCTACTTTGTCGCGGTCAACCTGACCATACCCGACAACATCCCCGTGATTTGTCACCAAAACGACTTCTCGCCCGAACTGCCACGCCCGGGAGCCCCGCATCCGTCCGAGCGGGAGAGGGCTCCACGCTGGCAAACCCTTCCCGGCGCGCCGCAAGGCATCTCGCAGGACGAGATGGAGGCCATCCTCAGCATCGATTCCTAACTCCTTACTTTCTAGCATTGCCGAAACCCCGGATATACGTCGGACTCGAGGTGGGCACCTCCAAGGTGTGCGCCGTCGTCGGCGAAGTACGCCCGGAAGGATCGATCAAGATCCTCGGCATCGGCGACGTGCCTTCGAGCGGCGTTCGCAAAGGTGAGGTCATCGATTTCGAGATGGCCAGCACCAGCGTCTACAACTCCATTCGCGCGGCAGAGGACAAGGCCGACCTCGAAATCAAGGCGGTCTACCTCAGCGTGACCGGCGCCCACATCACCAGCCTTCCCCACCGGGGCTGCGTCCGAATCCCCGAAGACCAGCGCGAAATCACCCTCGACGACGTCAAGGAATTGAAGAACATCGCGCGCGAAGTTCATATTCCCGACACCAACACTTTTCTTCACACGCACATTCGCCATTACTACGTCGACGGCCAAGAGGGCGTGGAAGATCCGGTGGGCATGTGCGGCACGCAGCTGGAGGCAGACTATCACATCATCCACGGTATCCGCACCCGTTTGCAGAACGCCATCCGATTCGTCCGGGAACTCCCCATGGAGGTCGATGATATTGTGTTCGCCCCTCTCGCCTCCGCCCAGATCCTCCTCACTCGACGGGAAAAACAGGAGGGCGCCCTGGTCATCGACATCGGTGGCGGCACCACCGATTACGTGCTCTACAACAATGGCTCGGTGTGCCAATCGGGCTGCCTCGGCGTGGGCGGCGATCACATCAACAACGACATCTCCATGGTTTTGAAAGTGCCACTGACCCTGGCGGAAAAACTCAAGATCAACTACGGCAGCGCCGTCGTGGATCCCAGCAGTGAGAATTCCATTGTCCTCACCGACGAAACCCGCTTCAATGGCCGGGAAATCGATCTCCAAGAACTGCGCGAGATCATTTACATGCGCCTCCACGAAGTATTCCAATACGTGAAAAGGCCCTTGGATGCCTGGGGACACTTGGATCGCGTCGGCAGCGGCATCTTCATCACTGGGGGCACCAGTCTCACGAAAGGGATCGACCGCGTCGCCGCTGAAGTCTTCGGCGATATCCCCATCATTCATTCCAGACCGGCCCCGGTGAACGGTGTCCGGGCGGTGGCCGAAGACCCGCGCTATGCCACCGCCATCGGGCTGATCCGTTATGCCCAAATGCAAGACCAGGAACGTCCCGAACTCTCTCTCTTCAAGCGCGTCGGCATCTTCATGCGCGATCTCTTTGGCCCCTCGCGCCCTCTCTAAACAACACAAACAACGCAATCCACTAGGACCATGATCGAATACCAACGAGCAGAACAAATCGAGCTGATGCAGGACAAGGAGTTCCTCGTCAAAGTCATCGGCGTGGGGGGCGCGGGCAGCAACGTGCTCGATCAAATTGCCATTGATGGCATGGATGACGCCGAACTCATCTGCATGAACACCGATGTGCGCACCCTCAAAGCGTCCACGGCTCATTCCCGCGTCCA
The DNA here is from genome assembly GCA_965204485.1 of Verrucomicrobiales bacterium. GTDB lineage: Bacteria > Verrucomicrobiota > Verrucomicrobiia > Verrucomicrobiales > DEV007 > JAACDM01. The sequence continues at coordinate 13,407 of CBDBEZ010000111.1, read as the reverse complement.
GATCGGGAAGCAGTTGACCCGCGGCCTGGGAGCGGGCGGGGATCCCGAACTCGGCATTCTGGCGTCCGAGGAGGCGGAGGACGAAATTCGCGCCGCCGTGCGGGGCCAGAACATGGTCTTCATCTGCACCGGTCTTGGCGGAGGGACCGGCTCGGGCGCCGCGCCGACGGTGAGCCGGATGGCCAAGGAAGAAGGGGCCTTCGTCGTGGTCTTCGCCACCATGCCGTTTTCTTTCGAAGGTCGCCGCCGTATCCAGCAGGCCGAGACAGCCCTCAAGCTCTTGGAACGCAGCGCCGACGCCCTCATCACCTTCGAGAACGACCGCATGGGCGAACTCGTCCTGCCAAAGGAGGGCATCCAGCAGGCTTTCGAGAACGCTGACAAGATCATCAGTCAAAGTGTTCGAGCCATCACCAACGTGGTCACCCAGCCGGGCCTCATTCAGATCGGCATGGACGACCTCCTCACCGCGCTCAAAGCGCCCGTCTCGCGCTGTCTTTTCGGCTACGGCGAGGCCACCGGCAAGAACCGAGCCCACGAAGCTCTCAAGATTGCCCTGCGCAGCCCCCTGCTCGATCGCGGAAAACTGCTAGGCAAATCACGCAATGCTCTCGTCCACATCGTTGGCGGCCCTTCCATGACGCTCTTCGAAGTGGAGCTGCTCATGAACGAAATGAGCAAGAATGTGGGCAACGATACCCAGATCCTCTTTGGTTCCGCCACCGACGACAAGATGGACGATCGCCTTAGCATCACGATCATCAGTTCCCTCAGCCTGGACGAACTCCGACGCCATGATTCCGCCACGCAAACCGAAACCCGGGAAACCGAAGCCGGTTACGTGACGAGCCACTCGGAAGGATTTTTCGATGACACGCCCGCCCCTCACGTGGACGACGCGGACGACGCGGACAATGACCCCACGGACGACGAGAATGCGGAGGCCAGCCATGAAGATGACGAGAGCCTGATCGTGGACAAAACCCAGGAAGAAGAAGCCGAAGCCCGCGAACGCGAGGAGGCCGAGGCCCGCGAACACGAGGAAGCCGAGGCCCGCGAACGCGAGGAAACCGAGGCCCGCGAACGCGAGGAAGCCGAGGCCCGCGAACGCGAGGAAGCCGAGGCCCGCGAACGCGAGGAAGCCGAGGCCCGCGAACGCGAGGAAGCCGAGGCCCGCGAACGCGAGGAAGCCGAGACGGCCGCCTCCACCAATGGAAGGACTCCCCACGGAGACTCGGTCCTCGCCAATCATCAAGCTGACGATGATGACGATGATGGCGAGAACGCGCGTCAGGCAGCCTTCGAACGGCGGCGCGAAGAGCTAAGGCGTCAAAGCCTTCGCGAAGGGTCTTCGTCTCCCGCTACCGTCGCCCAGGAAACCGCGAGCGAGAAAGCACCGGTTCATTCGGCGCCATCCACGACAACATCGGCGGCCGCGAGCCAGCGCCCTTCCACGGAAGATCTCATGAAGCAACGGCGTCAGGCCCAGAAAGAACTGCGGCGAAAGCGCGAAGAACTGGAACGCCTCCTCAAACTCGAGCAAGAGGCCAAGCGGAAGCGAACGAGCGACACCCGCCCGGCCGAACTCGAGGCCGAATTCCATGCTCAGGAACCGGCGTCCGTCGATGAGACGGACGAAGAAACCGAGACCAAACGCATCCCGCTCAAGAGACGCCTGCCACGTCCCAGCTCCAAGGACGCCCCCAAGCCCAAGGCACCGTCTTCCTCCGAACCGCGGGCGACTCAGCCCACGGTCTCCAAACCTTCCCGAGGCCACTCCCAGGAGGAATTCCAACTGGATCCCGTGCACGGCCGATTCGAAAAATCTTCGCCCACACTCGTCGACGGCGAGAATTTCGACGTCCCCACCTTCTTCCGAAAGCGCGGCAAGAAGGTGAAGAAGTAGGAGTCAACGCGCGAGTTCATCCCCTGAATCCTGCTTCCGAGGCACTCGTCAAACCGACGAGTGCCTCACCGGGGGTCCTGCCGATTCGGCCACATCGTCGCATCGCAGACGGCCGGGACGCCGTCCCTCCAGGGCCTTCACCTACGATGACCACCGGGTCGCACCGCCCGGGGATGGCATCCCCGGCTAGTGTGCCCGGCATGGGCCTTAACTAATGACATGAAACGATGACATCGGAGCTGATGAGAGCAACCGTAGCTGAACCGCAAGGCGACGCCCGCGAGGGTGGAGCTGAAGGAAGCGGCAGGCAAATCCGCGGCCATAGGAACACGAACCGGCAGCGAGGCAGGCTGTGGGCGGCGAGCGTGCTAGTAAACGCGAAGCCCAAAGCTCATCAAGACACAGCAAGTAGAGCCGGATGGGATGCGGAGAAAGTTAAGGACCTTACCCGGGGAGATCTCTCCTGTGAGAGCAGGAGAGAAGTCAGCAGAAGCAATAGTAGCAGAGAGCAGAGCCGGGGGCTGGAAGAGGCCCGTGGAAACTGTGAAACCGGAAAACTCTCTCCTGTGAAGGGCGGAAGGAACCAACAGCAGCGCTCTACGGAGCATTGCACCCCAGGGCAGAATACGCCCCGACGTCAGCAGGACTTACGGACAAAGGATCCCGAATTCCTGCGCGAACCCAAAGAGCCCACGCGATGCAGTCGCGGCAAGCCCTGCGGAGAGAGGAACTCCTGGAGGTGCGCGTGAACCGCGAACGGACAGCAAAGCTGGAGGGACTGATGGAGAAGGCCATCAGGTCGGGAAACTGGGGAGCCGCCCTTTACGCCGTTGAGCGTAATGACGGGGCACCCGGCCCCGACGGCATGAGGGCCGACGAACTCAGAGCACACCTCGCCATCCATGGCGAAGTGATCAAGAAGAGGCTGCTAGAGGGCAGCTACAAGCCCGGCGCTGCAAAGCGTCGAGACATCCCCAAGCCCAGCGGCGGAACCCGCCCGCTGAGCATCCCAAACGTGCAAGATCGCTTCGTGCAGCAACTTCTGCTCGGGGTGCTCCGGCCGGTGTTCGAACCCCGTTTCAGCGAAAGCAGTTACGGATTTCGTCCCGGACGCAGCGCCCACGATGCGGTGGAAGCCGCCCAGAGCTTTGCCCGGGAAGGGTTTACCCACGTCGTCGACATGGACATTACCAAGTTCTTCGACAAGGTGAACCACGACATCCTGATGAGTAAAATTGGGACCGTGATAGGGGACAAAGCCGTGATGAAACTCATCGGCAAATACCTGCGAGCCGGGGTGGTGATGCCCGACGGGTTAAAGGTCAGCAGCGAAGAAGGAACGCCGCAAGGCGGCCCGCTTTCGCCGCTACTGGCCAATATCTACCTCGACGCGCTGGACAAGGAGCTGGAGAAACGCGGACTGCGATTCGCCCGCTACGCCGATGACTGCAACATTTACGTAAAGAGCCAAGCCGCCGCGGAGCGTGTGCTTGCCAGCCTCACTGGCTGGATCAAGCGCCACCTCCGGCTGGAGGTCAGCGAGAGCAAAAGCGGGGTGGGGAGGCCTTGGGAACGGAAGTTCCTGGGGTTCATCATCACCAGCGCGCTGCTCATCGGGATTGCTCCTGCAAGCCTCACCCGGTTTGAAGACCGCGTGAGAGAACTCTGGAACGCCCGGCAACCACTGACCAGCGAGCAACTGCGCGACCAATGGCGAAGTTACGTGAACGGCTGGTGGAGCTACTACCGGCGCTGCGAATGGCGACGGGACATCTACCGGAAAGAACCGTGGATCCGTCGCCACATTCGCAAATGCTTCTGGCAACGTTGGCATAAAAGCAAGGGACGGGAATCCGCCCTGCGCCGAGTCGGCCTACCGCCGAGTCGAGCCATCGTCGGGAGGAGCAGTCGTGGAGCGTGGCGCATGGCGGGAAACCCTGTCATGCACGAAGCCCTCAACAACCGAACTCTGAGACGCTACGGGTTCCTGATGCCATCAGACCTCAAGAGTTAAGACCAAATGGATCCAATCGCCGGATGCGGTCCCGCATGTCCGGTGGTGTGGGAGGGGCGGCAGGCGCAATCCTGCCGCCTCGACCCGATCAGCACGTGCCGAGCCGGACACGTTTCCGTAGCGCGGAATTCCTTTCCGTGGGCCATATCGCCGCCAAGGCAGCCATGCCCGACCGTCTTGACGGCTACATGACCAACGGGTCGCACCGCACGCAGCGGAGTGGAGACTCCGCTCTACTTTCGACACCTACCCGTCGCCGCACCGCTCCGGCGACCGCCGTTTGACACCCTTCGGCTCTCCGCCACGTTGCCGAAGTGGAAGCCCCTTACGAAGTCCTTCTCTACTACCGCTACTTCGCGATCGATGATCCGGAGACCTACCTCGCCGAACATCGCACCCTCTATGAGGATCTGGGTCTGCTCGGTCGCATTCTAGTCGCTTCCGAAGGCATCAACGGCACCCTCAGCGGACCCGTTGAGAATACCCAACGCTACCGGGAATGGATGCGGGCCCAGCCCGGCACGCGGGATATCGAGTTCAATGTCGATCCCGCCGACGGGCACGTTTTCAAAAAACTTTCCATCAAAGCACGACGAGAAATCGTCACCCTGGGTTTGCCTCAAGCGGAAGATCTCGATCCCAATGAGATCACCGGTCGCCACCTCTCGCCGAAGGCATTTTACCAGGCCATGCAGGATCCCGACGCCGTGGTTCTCGACGCGCGCAATGTTTACGAAAGCGAACTCGGCCACTTTCGCAACGCCCTCTGTCCCGAGGTGGAACATTTCCGGGATTTTCCCGAATGGATTCGCCGGCATCGCAAGCAGCTAGAAGGCAAGCGGATCCTCACCTACTGTACCGGCGGCATTCGCTGCGAGAAGTTTTCCGGATTCCTTCTTCAGGAAGGTTTCCAGGAGGTGCACCAGTTGCAAGGCGGCATCGTGAACTATGGCGGTGATCCGGAAACGAGGGGACGCGATTTCCAGGGAAATTGTTATGTCTTCGACGAACGGATCGCCGTGCCGGTCAATCACGTCAATCCTACCATCATCTCACGATGCGCCCACTGCGCCCAACCCTGTGATCGCTACCGCAATTGCGCCTTGGCCTCCTGCAACGCGCAGTTCTTTTGCTGCCTGAACTGCGAAGATTCGCTCGGGCGCACCTGTTCTTCCGCGTGCCATGACCGAGTGGTCACGGAAGCGGCGTCCCCCCGTTGAGCGCATCGGGAGGGAACGAAACTCCGGCGTTCAGTCAATTCTTCCGGAAGCCACCGGGACGCTTTGGCTTGGGCTTGCCCCTGGATTCACGGCTCATCCAAGGCGGTCCTTGAGGCCGCTTCTTGCGAGGCCGATCCCACCGGGCATCCGATTCACCCCGATCACGACCCCGATCACGATCTTTGTCCCTTGAGAAATCCTTGCGCCGCCCTGAACCGAAGGGCCGCCCTCCTTCACGACCCAGCGTTCTGCGCGGCGGTCGATCCGAATCGCCTTGAGAACCCAGCCCCGAGTCTTCCTTGAACCGGACGGCCTTGCCACGGACCTTCACCTCTCGCAATCTTTCCAGTGCCTCGGCCAGCTGCTCCCGCGGCACTTCCATCAAGGAGTGTTTGGGAAGGACAGTGATCCTTCCAACGGAACCCTGGGGAAAACCACCGGCATTGTAGAGAACACCGGCAAGATCTCCCGGAGACACATTCATGAGGCTTCCAATGTTCACGAAAAGGCGCGCCATACCGCCGCTCGCCATACCGCCGGGTCCACCCCTTTCGCCTTCCCGAGAGAACTTTTCGCTCCCTCCCCCGGGGGCGCGAGGCTCCCGCTCCACCTGACGCGGAGCGCCCTCCCGAGGTGCCCCTTTCGGCCGATCTTCCGGGATCATCTCCGAGGACTTGGATTCGGAATCGCGGAGCAAGTGCAAGGCCGCGGCCGTGATCTCCGTGGGGGCGAAGCCCTGGTCGAGCAGGCGATCGATCACCCGCGTCGGCTTGGCATAATCTCCTTCAACTAACAATTCTCGCAAGCGATCGTAGAAGCGATCGCTCCGGTGTTCCTCCAACTCGTCGAGGGTCGGGACCTTGAAGCGCTCGATCTTTTGCCGGGTATGCCGCTGGATCGTCTGCAGCTTGTAGACATCCCGGCCCGCCACCAGGGCAATCGCCTTGCCGGAACGCCCAGCCCGCCCCGTGCGGCCGATGCGATGCACATAATCCTCGGCGTCGTAAGGCAAATCATAGTTGATCACCAGCTCGACCTTTTCCACATCCAGTCCTCGCGCCGCCACGTCCGTGGCCACCAACACCGAGACGCTCCCGTTGCGGAAGGCGTTCATCACCCGCGTCCTCACCATTTGACTCACGTCACCGTGCAGCCGGTCCGCACTGAAACCACGGGTCATCAGATCCTCCGTCACGTCGTCCACCATCCGCTTGGTGTTGCAAAAAACGATGGTCAATGGGGATTCGTGCGTGTCCAGCAGCCGGGCCAGGACTTCAGGCTTCGATCGAAACCGCACTTCGTAATAGATCTGCTCGATGTCGGGGACACTGAGCGTTTCGTGAGCCACCGTCACGTGGACGGCTTCACGGGTGTAACGCTCGCTCAACTCCCGAATGGCCGGAGGCAGGGTGGCGGAAAACATCACCGTCTGCCGTTCTTCCGGAGCCGCTTGCAGGATGGCTTCAATGTCCTCGCGGAATCCCATGTCGAGCATCTCATCGGCCTCGTCGAGCACCACCGTCCGTGCGCCTTTGAGCTTCAGAGTGCCTCGACGCAAGTGATCCAGGACTCGGCCAGGCGTGCCGATGACCACGTGAACCCCTTTTCTCAATCCCTGAACCTGCCGCTCAAACGAAGCGCCGCCATAGATGGGAAGAACTCTGACATTCTTGTGAAACGCCACCAGCTTGTGCATCTCGCCAGCCACCTGGACAGCCAGTTCCCGGGTGGGGCAGAGAATGATCGCCTGGACATCCGGAGACGACTCGTCGAGCCTCTCGATTACCGGAATGCCAAAGGCGGCCGTTTTCCCAGAACCCGTGGGCGACTGCCCGAGTAGATCGCGGCCCTCCAGAAGCGGGGACAGGGCCATGGACTGGATGGGGGAAGCCACCTCATAGCCCAGCGCATCGATCGCTCGCCCCATCTCGGGACTCAGTGAAAAATCAGTAAAAGGACGTTTCTCCATAGTTCAGCAGGGGTGAGTCTCCACCGCTCACGCGCGGAGCGGTGGAGACTCGGGGAGAAAAGGGAAAAGGCAACCGCTGATTCGCTCTCCTCGACCGCCGCTTCCTAAGGGGACCTCGGAACCCATCCCTTTCCTCCCCTTTCCTCATTGAGAGCCGATTGGACAAGGGCCTAGTGTAGTCCGTCAAGCAGACTGTAGTTTATTCACTCACATCTGACCGATAAATCAGCTCAGTTTTCTTGCCCAAAGTGTTAGTTTATGTTGCGTTATATGCCGCCTGCCCTTAAGGTCTTGTGTGAAAAAGAAACGCAAAAAGACAGGCGGCAAATCCAGCCGAAAAAACGCTTCTCGGAGCTATCAACCGATCTCTCAGGCCCTGAGCGACCCCAGAGTCTTTGCTGATACCGAACTCGGAAATGGTATTCGCGCTCATGGGATGGTCAACCTTTTTCGGGCCGTCTTCGGTAAGGCACGCCGCATCGATGGCGAATGCCCAGGGGCCATCCTCGCCAGCGATTCCGTAAGATAGGCGGCTGAGGCGGCTCAAGCCCTGTATTTTTGGGTAATTCGGATCGGCAGCGCCCATTTTTGACCCCATGGCAAATTCGCATTCGTTATTTCATCTTTTTTAAGCTTGTTTCTGTAATAGTCTTATATTACAGTGCGCTGAACGAGCCGACCTTCATGCCAAGCAGAAACTCCCTGCCCCCCACCGAACGCCAGATTCGCAGCCGCCTCCGCCAGCTCCTCGACCAGGCCGAAGGCTTCCTTCACGGCTCGCCCATCGAACTCTCTCGTAAATGCGGCAAGCCCACTTGCCGTTGCGCTTCCGACGACTCCTTGCGCCATCGCTCCTTGGCCATCGGTCAGACTCGCAAGGGCAAGACCACCATGCTGCACGTCCCCAGACCGTTGGAAGCTCAGGCGAGACGCTGGATCGATGATTTCCAGAAGGCGAATGCTCTGCTGGAAGCCCTCGACGAGCAGGGGCGCCTCCGACTCGAGGAGGCAAAAACCAAGGCCAGAGCGGCGAGTAGCTCCGCCAAGAAGAAGGGCAAGACCGGTAAGAAATCAGCCGGCAAAGCCAAGTCCGGGCGCAATTCTCCACCAAAAAAGAAGCGACCATTCTCACGCGACTACTAACTTACGCGGACAAGATTTTCAGCCTCCGCCAACAGTGGAGGCTGCGGGTGCGTGACTCTCGTCCCAAACCACAGATTCCCACTCGAGTTTTCCCGGCAGCATTCTTCGCCATGTTCTGCTGCCGGTTACCAAGCTTCAACGAACTCGAGCAACACCGGAACAAGAGCAGCTGGACCCGTTGGCTCGGTAATCACCGTTTGCCCAGCGCCGACGAACTGGCGTATGTCTCCGAGCGCATCGAGCCTGACAGTGTGCGAGGGTGTCTCGGACACATTTACTTCTGCCTCAAACGCAACAAAATCCTTGCCCCACAGCGCGGTTGGATGCTTGCCGCCGTCGATGGTCACGAAACTCACTGTAGCTACAAACGTTGTTGTCCAAAGTGTCTCCAACGCCGGATCGCCGTCGGAGACGAGGTCAAAACACAGTTCTACCACCGCTTGGTCGCGTTTCAGATTATCTGTGAGGATTTTCAATTGCTTCTCGACGTGGAAATGCTTGAGCCTGGTGAAGACGGAGATCCTGGAGACGACGAAGTCGCTGCGGCTATACGGCTGATAACTCGCGTCCTTAAGGACCACCCACGCTGCTTTGACGTGCTCACTGCCGATGCGCTCTACCTGCGTCCCTCCGTGATCAATCTTCTTGAAGACCACGGCAAATACCTTGTTGCCGTACTCAAGGATAATCAGCCTGAGCTATTGTCCGAAGCCCGCACGCTCCTGCCCCTTGAGGAGCAAGAGCCAGAATCATTTGAGACTCCGGCTGCACCGGGCAAGCCCGCGCGGCACGTTCGTTTACAAGAGGCTGAGGGCTTCTGCACTGAATCCATTCACACTCCTCTTCGCGTTGTTCATTCCCATGAGACTGGCATCCGTCGCGAGCGCGTCGCTGGGGATTGGGTCGAGACTCCCATCGATAGCCACTGGTGGTGGGCGACGACCATGCCCCGCTCAATGGCCGATGCCAAGACCATCTTCCGTTTCGGGCACGACCGTTGGAAGGTCGAAAACGAAGGCTTTAACGAACTCTGCTCCCGCTGGCATTCCGGTCATTGCTATCACCATCATCCCAATTCCATTCTCGTTCTGTGGCTGATCATGTTCATGGCCCACGCCGTGTTCCACTGCTTCCACAAGCGCAACTTGAAGCCAGAGATACGCCGTGGACACACGGCCATCTATTTTGCCCGTCAAATCGCCGCCTCCATGCGAGAGGATCGATGGTGGCCGCCACCGGCTCCGGGCTGAGGAACGCCCGCCCTGCGCTCTCGGTAACCTTGGGTTCACGTCCGCCATCGGAGCGGTCTGGCTTCCTGTTGCCTATTGCCGACAGGGGGATCCATTTCGCGGCTCGAGCCCTCCGAAATTCGCCCGAGAACCGCCACACGAAACTGTTCGCCCTCCTAGCGCCAGCTTCAACACGCTCAACACCCACCAATTCAGGCCATTACGACTCTTTCCGACGCCGTCTTACGGAATCGCTGCATCCTCGCCGCCCTGCTGGTATGGCCCATCCTCAAACTCGAGAATTCCAGTATTCATGCTTTCTGTTCGGAGCTTGGCCAGTTCTTGAAGGGCCGCGTAGATGACTGCAAATACAGGGCGAACATTCTTTATCGTGTCATGCGCCGTGAGGACGTCAATTGGCGGACGATGGCCATCGAGCTTTGCAAGAGCATTTTCAACGCCAACTCCGTGGGTCCAGACGATCAGCGAGCGTTCGTCATCGACGACACAATCAAGGTGCGACGGGGCAAGAAGGTCGAGGGCTCCTCTTTGCACTGGGACCACACGGAGAACCGCTATGTCACAGGTCACCAAGTGGTGGAGCTCGGCATCGCCGGTGAAAAGGGATTCCTTCCGGTTGATCGGCAGATTTTCATGGGCGAAAAGGAAGCGGTAGGAAAAGCGCCTGAGAACGAATTCCGAGATAAGAGATGTGCCGCCGCGAGAGACATGGAGAAGGCAAAAAATGAATCGAAACACACGATGTTTCGAAGGATGCTCAAGTCGGCGCTGGATGTGGGATTTCGAGCGGCCTACGTGCTGGGCGACGCTTGGTTCGGTTGCAAAGAGAACATTCGAGCCTCCCTGGATCTCGGCCTCGTCGCCATTTTCCAGATGAAGCGGGGCAACATGAATTACTGGTTGGCGAATCCGCAAACCAACCGGAAAACAAAGTGCTATACCGCGCCTCAACTCTTCAACGAATACAAGCGTCAGCTCGAGGCATCGAGCTCCAAGGCGCGCTACCGGACTTATCACGTCAAGGTCCGGATCAACTTGGAGACAGAGGCCAAGCGAGCCCCAAAATGGCAGGAGGTGACACTCATCTTCAGCGCCCCGGTGAATCCCAGTTCTGGAGCCTCTCCGGAGAAAGCGTGGGTGGTGTTCCTGACCACGGACATCGAGGCCTCCGTGGAGAAGACGCTTTCAATATATGCCTTGAGATGGTCTGTGGAAGTCTACTTTAAAGAGGCGAAACAGAACTTTGGCCTGCTCGCCGAACAGAGTGGCGCCTATCAGTATGCCTATGCTTCGGTGCATCTGGCTGCGATGCGATACGCTCTGATTTTCGAGGCCATGCTTCGGAGTGGTCGCTCGAGCTACGGGGAGGTGCGGGACCGGCAAACTGGGCATCTTCGAGTGCTGTGCTTCGCGGGATTGCTTTGGCAATTGTTTCGCAGCCTCATCGAGGGCGCCCTGGACGCCCTAGCCGATACGTTTGGGAAAGAAACTCTCGACCGCATTCTCGAAGCCATCGACAGCGAAGTGGAAGATTTCCTGAATCGAGCCCTCCATATGGATCCCGGATCACTTGAATCTGATCAATGCGCTGAAGTCCTCGGAATAGACTAGCGTAAAGCCCTCGAATTATCGGTCAGATGTGAGATTTGAGACTCCGGCTGCACCGGGCAAGCCCGCGCGGCACGTTCGTTTACAAGAGGCTGAGGGCTTCTGCACTGAATCCATTCACACTCCTCTTCGCGTTGTTTATTCCCATGAGACTGGCATCCGTCGCGAGCGCGTCGCTGGGGATTGGGTCGAGACTCCCATCGATAGCCACTGGTGGTGGGCGACGACCATGCCCCCGCTCAATGGCCGATGCCAAGACCATCTTCCATTTCGGGCACGACCGTTGGAAGGTCGAAAACGAAGGCTTTAAGGAATGGCGCAAAAATACAATGAACAATTTAAGGTTTCTCAACCTTATTTCTATGCTACTGTCAGTGCCATGCCTGACAGTTCCGTTGTCGAAAGCATTCGCCGGAAGTTCGATTCCCTGAGCCACCTCATGGACGAGCGGGCCCGGAGGTGTTGGGCGGCGGCGGCGGCGGCCATGGAATTGGGTTGGGGCGGCGTATCCGCAGTTTCTCTTGCGACATCGATGTCGCGGACGACGATCACTGAGGGCATCAAGCAGTTACGGCGCGGCGACTACACGGCACCCGAAGCCGACGGACGCATCCGTCGGCTTGAGGGCGGGCGCAAGCCGGTGACCGAGACCGATCCGGAACTGCTTGATGCCCTTGAGCGGCTAGTTGATCCTCTCAGTAGAGGCGACCCTCAATCCCCATTGCGCTGGACATTGAAGAGCACTCAGAGGCTTGCCAGGGAACTCACATCTCAGAACCACCCGGTCGGTGCGCGTACTGTTGCCGCGTTGCTGCGCAAGGCCGGCTATAGTCTGCTGGCAAATCGCAAGACCCGCGAAGGGGCACAGCACCCGGACCGCAACAGGCAGTTCGAATACATCAACGATCAGGTGCGTCGCTTCCAACATTGCGGCCAGCCAGCAATCTCAGTGGACACCAAGAAGAAGGAGTTGGTGGGCGATTTCAAGAACGCCGGGAGGCAGTGGAGGCCGAAAGACAACCCTGAGCAAGTCCGCGTGCATGACTTCAAGGACAAGGACCTGGGCAAGGCAATCCCCTACGGCGTTTACGATATGCTCAACAACCAGGGCTGGGTTAGCGTCGGAATCGACCATGATACGGCCCAATTCGCGACCCGCAGCATCCTGTTGTGGTGGACGGAAATGGGCTCTGCGCGGTTCCCCCACGCCCGTCGGCTGCTAATCACCGCCGATGGCGGTGGGAGCAACAGCCACCGCTCGCGGCTTTGGAAGCTTTCGCTCCAGGAGTTGGCGAACGAGACCGGGGCTGAAGTTGGTCGTCTGCCACTTCCCGCCGGGGACAAGTAAGTGGAACAAGATCGAGTACCGTCTCTTCAGCTACATCACCCAGAACTGGCAAGGCGAGCCACTGGCAACCCTGCAGACGATCGTCGAGTTGATTGGAAGCACAACGACGAAGGGAGGCCTGAAGGTCAGGGCCAGGCTCGATACCAAAAGCTACGAGACGGGGATCAAAGTGACGGACGAGGAACTGGCCGCCGTAAAACTGGAAAGGCACGAAACACACGGCTCATGGAATTACACAATCAAACCCTCGAAGTAAGTGTTCACCTTATTTTTGCGCAATTCCTAATCGAGTTACCTCGAACGGATGCTGGCATTCCGATCATTGCTATCATCATCATCCCAATTCCATTCTCGTTCTGTGGCTAATCATGTTCATGGCCCACGCCGTGTTCCACTGCTTCCACAAGCGCAACTTGAAGCCAGAGATACGCCGTGGACACACGGCCATCTATTTTGCCCGTCAAATCGCCGCCTCCATGCGAGAGGATCGATGGTGGCCGCCACCGGCTCCGGGCTGAGGAACGCCCGCCCTGCGCTCTCGGTAACCTTGGGTTCGCGTCCGCCATCGGAGCGGTCTGGCTCCCTGTTGCCTATTGCCGACAGGGGGATCCATTTCGCGGCTCGAGCCCTCCGAAATTCGCCCGAGAACCGCCACACGAAACTGTTCGCCCTCCTAGCGCCAGCTTCAACACGCTCAACACCCACCAATTCAGGCCATTACGGCTCTTTCCGACGCCGTCTTACGGAATCGCTGGTTTTTGGGAGAGGTTCTCGTCAAGGAGCAACTTCATGCGCTCGTGAGTGAGAAGTTCTGTAACTGGATCATCATGCGGCGAAGCGTGAACCTTCGGAGCGAGTGAAGTCTATTTTATCAAGGATGAATTTTCGGAACGCTGAACCTTTTCCGCCGTGGTGCAAAAATCCAGGCAGCGTGTTTTTCAACTCGCGA
>CBDBEZ010000110.1:0-48468 GCA_965204485.1 Verrucomicrobiales bacterium | reverse complement strand
CGGCGGCAGTCCCTCGTTTGCCAAAGTGTTGATCGAATTGCTTGCGGTAGTTCGCCACCAAGCTGACTCCCTCGATGACCAGGTCGTAAATTTGCCATCCGGAGCTTGTCTTGGCCATGCGATAGACCACTTCATACTTGGCGCCATCGATCCTGGCAATCGATGACAACTCCACGCGACCCCTCCCAATTTCTCGGACCGTTCCGTAGGTGACTTCCGGCCGAGTGACGGCCGCGAACCGCTTGCTGTAGGTGCGAATCATCAAGTCCGTGGTCAAGCCGATGATCTGCTTCAGCTCTCCGGGCGAGACTCGCTGGCGATTCGCCCCCAAGGCCCGTTGAACCACCACATCGAAGGAATACTGCTTTTCGATCGCTCGCCGGACGGCTTTTTCCCGAGCGGCCACAGAGGCCGGTTGAGGGCCGTAAAGAATGTCGAGAAGCGCATTCACGGTCTTCTCAATGCCGGTCCGGGGCTCCTGCGCAATCGCCAGTGACCAGGGCAAGGTTGCGAGAAGAGTCAATAACAGAAGCAGTCGTTTCATGGGGGCAAGCAATCCTGGATCCAACCCTCTGAATCACGTCGAAAACGCTCAAGCTGCAATTCCAAAGACTCATTGATTTCAGAAATGAGGCAAGACGGACAGCTCGGGCGAGCCATTCCCCACCAATGAGGAGATTTCCGACGTTCACCGGGTCCACATCGCCGCCAATCACCGCATGAATCAGCTCCAGCTTTGATCCGACACAATGTTTCAAACAAACGTTTGTTCTGATTCGGGGCAGTCTTCAAGCATTGATTGATGACGGTTCCGATCTTTAGGGAGAGAGGATGCGCCGTCCTCCCGTCTCCCCCGGTCGCGCCTCCGATGGTCAGCCGCGCAAGAGGGGTCATCACCGTAGGGCACGGTCGCCATGGATGGTCCCGGCCCTGCTCACTCTCACCCTGGGCCTCCTCACATCTCTCATGAAGGCCGGAACGCCGCCCTCCTCCGAGCGCTTTCGCGCCGTCTCCGAACGCGTCACTCCCCGGCTGCAAACCCAGCTCCGCGAGAAAGCACTCCGATTCGGCGATCCCATCTTCATTCGCCTTTTCAAGGAATCCCGGGAACTGGATCTGTGGGTCCGTCACTCGTCCGGTCGTTTCCGTCTTTTCAAGAACTACGCCATCGCCATGTTTTCGGGCTCGCTCGGCCCCATACTGAGGGAGGGAGACAGCCAAACGCCCGAGGGATTCTATTTCGTGCCCCCGTCGATGATGAATCCCCGGAGCGATTTCCACCTCTCTTTCAACCTCGGTTTTCCCAACCCCCACGACCGCGCCCACCAGCGAATCGGGAGTTTTCTGATGATCCACGGCGGAAGCGTTTCCATCGGCTGCTACGCTATGACCGATCCGTCGATCGAAGAGATTTACACCTTGGCTGACGCGGCCTTGAGAGCGGGCCAACCTTTTTTCAGGGTTCACTGTTTTCCTTTCCGAATGACCGACGACCGAATGAGCCGCCTCGAATTAGACGAAAAGCGCTGGGAAGGCGATTGGCGAAATCTCAAGGAGGGTTACGATCACTTTGAACGGCACCAGACGCCACCGGACGTGGTCGTCAGAGATCAGCGCTACCACTTCCGGATGGGTGAATGAACTCAAGACTCGCCTCGACCCCATGAAGATCGCCCTCCTGCTGACGCCGATGTCGGAGCATCACCTGAACCTCGCCGCTCAGATCGGCGTTTCCGACATTGTGGCCACCTACCCGGGAATCGATCCCGACGCCCTGGCTCGCCAGTGTGATGCCGTGAGGGAGAAGGGGATGAAGCTCAGTGTCATCGAGCGCCACGTTCCGCACGACAAGCTCGTCCATCACAAGCCCAGCCGGGGTGAGCAGCTGGCCGGGGTCAAGCAACTCATCCGCAACATGGGCCGCTGCGGCGTCCGCACGCTGTGCTACAACTGGATGCCGGACGACGACTGGTAACGCACTTCGTTCGCGGTAAAAGAGCGAGGCGGCGCCCTGGTCACGGAATTCGATCTCGCCAAGGCTCAGCAAGCCTCGCCCGAGAGCCCGGGCGGCGCCTCTTTCGGCGGCACTCCCGCCGAACAACTCTGGTCCAACCTCGCCCGTTTCCTGGAGGCGGTGACTCCCGTGGCGGAAGATCACGGCGTCACGCTGGCGCTCCATCCCGACGATCCTCCGCTGGATCGATTTCGTGGTCAGGATCGCATCATCACGAGCACGGCCGCTTTCGAGCGCGTCCTCAACCTCAATGACAGCCCAGCCAACCGGCTCTGTTTCTGCCAAGGCACTTTTGCCTCCGCCGGCGAGGACATTCCCGCGAGAATCCGCCATTTCCGGGGGCAAATCGCCTTTGCCCACTTCCGTGACGTGAGGGGAACGGTTCCCCGCTTTCGCGAAACCTTCCACGACAACGGTCAAACGGACATGGCCGCCTGCATGCATGCCTACCTCGAAGGCGCCTTCGAGGGGCCCATCCCCGCCCCGATCACGTCCCCACGCTCGACGGCGAGAGCAATGAGAATCCCGGCTACGAGATGTTAGGCCGACTCCACGCCGTGGGCTACATGAAAGGCCTGATCGACGCATCCCTCACTTGAAGGCCCCCGCCCGACGCCCTAGTCTCCCAAAAAATGTCGGCGGAAGACCCATCCAATGAGAACGGTTCGAATGGGGGGATCCCCACGCTCTTCGTGGTGTGGCTTCTCTCCGCATCGGCCGCCATCCTGGGATTTCATTTCCTGCCTCACGGGCCACGCGAGGGCTTCTACCGAGCGATCGCGATTCTGGCTCTGGCTGGCGTCGCCATGATCGACGCCATCGTCGCCGCGTGGAAGACCTTCAGGCGCCGCCGGGGTCTCTCCACGGCCACGAAGAGTTTGGGCTACACTCCCTTTTTCTTTACGACAGGGTCCGTGGGCACCCTATTGCAGCATATCTTCACCGACTGAACGGTTTAGTCCAGGCGCCCACCTTCCCCCCCGATGCTCCAGCTCATTTCCGGTACCGCCCATCCCAAACTTGCCCGAGAGATCGCGCAGAATCTGGGCACCACCTTGTGCAACGCCCAAGTTACGACCTTTCCCGACGGCGAGACTTTCGTGAAGATTGAGGAAAACATCCGCGGCAACGATCTCTTCCTCGTTCAGCCCACCTGCCCTCCGACCAATCACAACCTGATGGAACTGCTCATCATGGTGGATGCCGTGCGCCGAGCCTCGGCCGACCGGATCACTGTGGTGATTCCCTTCTTCGGATACGCTCGCCAGGACCGGAAAGACGAGAGCCGGGTCCCTATCACCGCCAAACTCGTGGCCAACCTGATCACGGCGGCCGGCGTGGACCGGGTCCTCACGATGGATCTCCACGCGGGTCAGATTCAGGGTTTCTTCGACATCCCCGTGGATCACCTCTACGCGGCCCCGATCTTGTTGGACTACATCCGCAAGCGAAACTTCGAAAACCTGGTGGTGGTCTCGCCCGATGTGGGCGGCATCAAAATGACTCACGCCTATGCCAAGGCTCTCGGCACCAAGATGGCCATCGTCGCGAAAGAGCGCCTCAGCGCCACGGAAGTGGAGGCCCACAGCATCATCGGGCGCGTCAAGAACAGCCATGTTCTCCTGGTCGACGACATGACCGAGACTGCCGGCACCCTCATCGCTGCGGCCAAACTGCTCCTGGAGCAAGGGGCACGATCCGTGCGGGCCAGCGTGTCCCACGCCGTTCTCAACAAACTCGCCATCGAGCGACTGGAGACCTCGTCGGTGGAGGAATTGATCTGCACGAATAGCACGCCCATGGCCATCGCCAAGTCTCCCAAAGTCACCACCTTATCGATCGCGCCGCTGCTGGCGGAAGCCATCGATCGCATTCACCAAGGCAAGTCGGTCTCGAGCCTTTTCCAAACCTGACATGAATCGCGCATCCGATATCGCTCGCCCCCCGGTCCCGTTGGAGGAGGCACGACTTACCGTCGGCCAGAGACTCCAGCCATTCCTTCGCACGCCTCAGGGAATCGTTTCTCTCGCCCTACCGTTTCTCCTGGTGGCCTACTTTTTCCTGATCCACGGTTTCTTCGAAAAAAACCACGGCGCCACGGTCGCTCGCTGGCTCACCTTGACCTGGAACAAGCGGAACGAACTCGAACACGCCTGGCTCGTCCCGCCGGTGATTCTCTATCTGCTCTTCTCCCAGAGAAAAGAACTCTTGAGCCTGCCCTTCCAGCCGTCAGCCGGTTGGGGATTGGCCTTGCTCTGCTTCGCCTCACTGCTCTTCCTCGCCTCCGTGCGCACGCTGCAGCCACGGCTGGCCGTCGGCGCTCTGCCCTTTTTTCTCTTGGCGATCCTCTGCTACCACGCTGGGCCTCGCTTGGCCCGAGCGGCGGCCGTTCCCTTCGGCCTCATCTACTTCACCGTTCCCGTCCCCGGCCTGACCCAGGCCACCAACGGCCTTCAGCTGATCGCCACCAACATCGCCTATCATCTCAGCCAACTCGTTGGCGTGGACCTCGTCCGGCAAGGCAACAACCTCATGTCCTCGGCCGACAAATGGGGTTTTGACGTCGCCGAGGGGTGCAGCGGCCTCCGCTCGCTGCTTGCCCTGACACTTGTCGCGGCCATCTACGCCTACATGACGCAGAAAAACCTCTTCAAAGGTCTGCTGGTCTTCGCCTCCTCGGTGCCCCTGGCCATCATCGCCAATGCCATCCGCGTCACCACCATCATCATCCTGGCCGAATACGTCAGCCCCAAGTTCGCCGGGGGCGTCTATCACGACTGGGCCGGCTTTCTCTTCTTCCTCGCGGTCGGGCTGTGCGGCCTGCTCCTCGTGGACCGGCTCGTGAATCCCTCGGCGACCAAAGTTACGGTGCGTCGAATCAACAAAGAATAGATCAACCAGCCCTCGCTCATTGCTCTCATGGGTCCCGATTCCCAAGCCCCTTCTCCACCGCAACCGGACTCGCATCCGGGGCCTGAAAACAAAAAAGCCAGGTCCCTCAAGGGAGCCTGGCTCTTCAATCTGGCGCTGATCGCCGTCTTCGGTCTTTCCACGGCCATTCCCGTGGAACTCAAACTGCTGCCGGCGGCTGTCGAGCACCGCCTTCCGCTAGCCATCGGCGACTGGATCGGAAAGATGGACCTCGATCACACCAAGGAACGCCAGATCTTGGCTCCGGACACCAAGCTCTTTAAAGCCGATTATCGAGACGCCGCCGGACGCTTGCTCCAGGTCTCCCTGGTCATTTCCGGGCAGGATCTGAACAACAGCATTCATCGCCCTGAACGCTGCCTCGCCGCGCAGGGTCACGGCGCCATCACCCGCGAACGTTTCACGCTGGACCTCTCCGGTGGCGGCAAGTTGCCGGTTTCCCACGTGACCTCCCTCAAACGCTTCCAGGGGGATGACGGGGAAAGCTTCACCGTGGCCTACAAGACCTACTACTGGTTCATCGGACACGAAACGGTGACCAACAGCCACTACGAGCGAAGCTTCATCGACATCTTCGACCGTCTCACCGGCGGGACTGCCCAACAATGGGCCTACGTCAGTGTGAGTACGGCCCTCTCCCCGGACGCCTCGAACAAGGAAGAGAACGAACGCCTCTTCCTTTCATTCATCGAAGCCATCGCCGGAAGGATCAGCACCTTGACGGACCTGGAAAACCCCTGAGCGAAGAGCCCAGGCCACTTCTCCGGACTCGACGTCAGCCCTTCTTCGCTCCGTATCGACAGCGCGGTCCGGGAAGGACGCTTGGAGGTGTGAGCGAGACAGTGCATCGCCGAGTTCGCCTGTTCCTCCAACCGCTCGACCGCCGGCGATACGATCTCCCTCATCGCCCCTCACGATCCTGGCGGTCCATCTCCCGTCGGGTGCTCCTCAAATAAACCAGGAGCATCAGGCTCAACAAGCCTGACAGGACCAGAATCAACTGCGGGAAAAAGCCCAGCCACCAGGACAGCGCCAGAAAAGTGCGAAACGAGACGTCATCCAGGACGATGTTCCCCACGATCTGCTTGAGATAAAAGCCCGTCGAACGTGTTCTCGAGTCCTCCGCCGTGCGCTCCCGCTTCTCCACGGCTTCCCGAAGCCACATGGCCACCACCAGGCTCATCCTCGCCGAGACCAGCAACACCAGGGGCACCAATACCCACAGGATCCTCTCCACGTTTACGCCGGGCTGCAAGAGCACGCCGATCGCCAAGACCAGCGGAACGCTGATCCCCACCAGCGTATCGATCGCCTTGTCGAGAATCCCGCCAAAGCTGGAACCCGTTCCGGTCACCCTGGCCAGGACGCCGTCCGCACAGTCCAGTGCGTAGGCCAGGTGGAGCAGAACAAAAAGGACCAGGGCCGCCATCAGGTCGCCGTAACCGATGAGCACCGCCAAACCCGCCGCCAGCACGGCAGTCAGCAGCGAGAGCACGGAAACGGCATTCGGACTCAATCCCATCCGCGAGGCGAGAACGGCCAACCACGCCCCCAACCGATAAGCCAGACTTCCAGTGAGCCACATGGCCTGTCGACCCCGGGCCTCGTAGAATTCTCTGAATTTAGGATGCGATTTCAAAATATCTTTTTGCGGATCTATACATCAACGCGCCGTTTTATCTATTACCAGATGCCAGCCATCGAGCGCCAAAGCTTCGGCCAGACCCATCTTCACTTTGCTGGGCGCCGTCCGCCCGATCCTCGCACCCCACCCTTACCCTAAGCCTCAACCAGAGGTCTTCTCGGCCACCACTCGCAGCAAGACCGGATCCTCGCCTTTGTAGACTGAAAAACCTTGTCCTTCTTCAAAATACAGGACTTTGAAATTCAGTTGTTCCAGTCGTTCTCGCATTTCCTCGGGGACGATAAACCGCCGGTAGTGATCGGTAACGAACGCGTGCCGCCCCGCCGGCTCTCCCTCCCCGTAAAGGTGATCATTGATGGTGCGAACTTCGATCAATAGCATACCCGCATCGAGGAGATGGGTTCCGCACCAACGGAGCGCACAGGCCGCCGCTTCTTCATCGATCGAATGCATCGTCCAGCGGCTGTAGACCGCCTCAAGACCGGGGATGGCATCGAGCGACGAAAAATCGGCCAAAACAATGTCAAGATCTGGGTAGGCGCTTTGGATGTGATGAACGGCCTCCTCCGACGTGTCGTAGCCGGTGATGCGATGGCCAGCGTGATGGAGATACCGCAGGTCTCGACCGGAACCACTGCCAAACTCCACCATTCGCTTCGGCTCCATCAAGAAATCCTCCTGGCAAAACTGAGCGAACGGAGACGCCTCTTCAATGAAGTGCCGCTTGTAGTAACGGTTCCAGTACTGGGTATCGATCTTCGTGTTCATAAAATCCGTGGTTCTTCGAGAAGCTTCCCGGCTGAGGCGCGGAATCTGCCAAACTTCTCTCAGCATTCAGTTCAGGTCCTCATCGCTCGCGCTCAATCTCTCTCTCGCCACCTCTCCGCTTCCGGGCATCAGACTCGGTGCCCCGGTGGCCACGGCATAGTCGATTTCCAGCGCTTCCAGACGTTCCATTTGGGAGCGCGTCTGTGCGATGAAGGCGAGCGATCTCAATCCGTGCCGTCTCATCGAACGCAGAAATCCCCGCGTGGGCATTTCGTCGTTGATCGGATAGCACAGGCCCCCATAGCCGCGCGCTCGGAGAGCCTTCAATTCCTTTACCCCATTCGAGAAATGACCGGAAGTTGTGGATGAGGGCGGTCGGAACACCATTCGAAGTTCGATCATGTGTTAGGCAGCGGTTTGCTGCTCGATGCCGTCCACGAAGATGATTCCTTGCACGACTTTGTCAAGTTGACGATACCCGTTCAGTCGACGCCAGCCTTTCTCGGCTTCCAGGCCGAGCTTGTAGACCATTGATAGGGTTGCTTTCCTCGATCCGCACCCTTTGGTTTGTCGAGTCCGATGGCGGACCGTGGCAAACGTCGACTCAATCGGGTTTGTCGTCCGGATGTGTCTCCAGTGCTCGGCTGGAAAGTCGTAGAACGTTAGTAAAGTTTCCTTGTCTTTCTTCAGGCAGGCGCACGCTTTCGGATACTTGGCTTCGTAGAGCTTGAGAAACTCGTCATAGGCTTCCAAGGCGGCTTTCTTTGTTTCCGCCATGTAGATTTCATGGATGCGTTCCTTGGCAAGGGGCTGCGCTTTCTTCGGCAGCTTGTCGAGGATGTTGGCTGTCTTGTGCACCCAACATCGTTGCTGTTTGCTTGTCGGATATTCCTCTTCCAAGGCGCTCCAGAACCCGAGAGCTCCATCGGCGATACTCAGTTTCGGAGGGATCTTCAATCCTCGTTTCTTGAGGTCTCTGAGCACATTTTTCCAGGACAGTTTGCTCTCTCGTTCTCCATCGCTGATGGTTACCAATTCCTTGGTTCCATCGGGTAAGGAGCCGACGATTACGAGAACACATGGGCGGTCGTCATTGAGCCTGACATGGAAGTAGATCCCGTCGGCCCAGAGATAGACGTATTCCTTGTCGCTGAGGTCACGCTTGCTCCATTGCTCGCGTTCTTTCTCCCATTGCTCTTCCTCGTCGAACGATGTTGGCTGCAGAAAGACCCGATGCGTTCTCACCGAGGATCGGCTCTAAGGCTCGACTCATCTCGGAGGTTGAGATTCCTCGCAGGTAGAGTGCCGGGATGAGGTTGTCCAGCGAAGCGACTCGGCGGAGGTAAGGCGGGAGGATGGCGCTCGTGAATCGGTGGCCTGATCGGTGATCATTGATCCTGGGCTGCCGAACAGAAACGTTTCCTATTCCAGTCTGAAGTTGTCGCTGAGGAAGATGGCCGTTGCGAACGACTTGGCGATGACCCTGGTCATCACGCTGATGTTGATGGGCTTGAATGTAGTCGGAGACTTCGTTGTCGATGGCGGCCTGAAGAAGCACTTGGGCTCCTTGTCGCAGGGTGGCCTCAAGGGCGTTCTGGCAGACGGTGCTTGCTCCTTCCTGGCGAAGGATAGATGCTGATTCGGTAGGGTGGTTGGTGGTTTTCATTGGAGTTCAGTTGTTTGGTAATGGTTGAACTCTTCATGATGCCCCGACCGCCCTCATCCACAACTTCCGGTCATTTCTCCGACCATTCACCGGGCCGCCGGTAAGCCTTGAAAACCATCTCCGCCGCCGGGAATTCCCGTGAGTAATCCCGATGCTGCTTGTGAGAAAACACACAGAAGCTCAATCGTTCCTCCGGCAATCGAGAATGTCATGGAGGGCCGTCTGAACGACCTCGACTTCGACATCACGGACGTCAAAAAAGACGCGCTCCTCGCTCCCACTGAACTCCCGGACAATGCGATCCAAACGATCGATCGGGGCACCGTCTTTGCGCCGGATCCCGCCAAGTTCCGCCCAGGTATACGCCCGCACTTCGCCCCTGGCCGTCGTCTCACGATCCAAGGTCGGGTCATGCAGACCGACCGCCACGCCGTCCTTGTTCACCTGAACGTCGATCTCGACACTCCGGAATCCACCTTTCAGCGCTTCCCGAACGGCTCTGACCGTGTTCTGTTGCAGGCGACCGCCCCAACCGACCCAGAGCGTTTCGGTCCGGGGATAAAGCATTCCCCTGTCCCAAAGCCATCCGCCCCCGATGAGGAGAAGGATCAGGAAAAACCCAGCTCCCACCCCGCGGCGGCGGCGAGCGGTCCACCATCCGTCTGAGACCCGCACCTTCGCTGTTTACGGTGGTGATTGATTCAGGAATTCGGTGATCCGCTGAAATAATGCCAGGCTATCCGGGGTCGAGCCGAACCGTGGAAAGATCTCCGAGAGACGATCCCGCGCTTTTTCCCCCAGGGCGCGGTCACTCTCTGCCACCGCGCGCGCGTAGAGGTAGGAAGCGTATCCGAAATGCACCACCCGGTGATTGGGCGCCAGCTTCAGCGCCTCATCGAATCGCTGCGCCGCGGCGTCGAATCGCTGCAGTTCCGCCAGGACCAGGCCCTGGCTCAGCCACCCTTGATAAGCTCGCGGATTGACTTCTGACAGGCGTTCATAATCCTCCAAAGCCTTGACCTCATAGGACTGCTTGACCTCCGGACGCCGCCGAAAGCGATAGGCCAACGCGAGATAATTGGACGCCCGGTTCGTGTACACGTCGCCGTTGTCCGGCTGCTTTCGCAGACTTTCACTGAAGAGACCGTTGGATACCGTGTAGTCGCCCCGGGAGGCCGCCCGCAATCCCTCGGCCCACAACCGTTCTGCCTGCCACACATGCCAATAGCGGAACAACAAAGCGCTCAAGATGACCAAGACAAGGGAAACCCACTGGCGTCCAATCGCGATCCATACGGATTCGCGGCCGACCGCGGGTGACCGGCCCGTCATGCCAAGCACTACGCCCATCAGCATGGATACCAGAAGCACATGAATCCAGAGGTGGAGATTGAAATCGAAGAATGAGTGGACGAGCACACCGCCGATTCCCGCCCCAGCGCCCGCCACGAACCAGACATCACGGCGCGGAACACCGGGCTCTCGCTCGCGCAGCCATCGCCACACCACTCCGTAGAAGATCGCCAATCCCGCAAGCACCAGCACAAGCCCGACAAGGCCGTACTCGGCGACCAATTGGGCCCAATCGTTGTGGGCGAATTCGGGAGCCCGGTCCTGCACGTGGGCTTTCCAACTGGCCGGCCGGTAAACATCACTGAGGTAGTTGTAGGTTCGGGCGCCCGTGCCCCAGACGGGATTCTCCTGCATCTGGCGAAAGGCCATGGAAGCCATCTGCTGCCGCTGTCCCAGTGTGTCGAACAATTCATCGCCCCGCTTGTTTGCCAGCTGGATGGCCACCACCAGCGCCACGCTCGCCGCCACCAGCCCGGCACCGGCCACTCCCCAGAGGACCCGGCTCCTGAGCGAACACACTTGAGCCCGCGTCAGGAAGAGGATCAGCAAGCACAATGAGGCGGCCAGCCCCACCAGGCCTGCTCGACTCAATGTCAGGACCGCGATCGCCACACCCCCCACGATCACCGTCCCCAGCAAGAGTGCCCGGACGAGGCTGTGCCGGTAGACCATGAAACTACCAATCATCAGGGGCAGCACCAGCGAGATGAAAGAACAGAGGTGGTTAGGGTTGGTGTAGAGACCGCCGATCCGATCCCCGGGAAAATCTCGCGAGTATCCGGGAAGAACGGAGAAAGCGGGATCACGCAAATGATAGAGACCGACGCCGGTGTTGATGACAAGGAGCATTCCGAGGGCGACCACCACGCTGGATCGAAAGACGGAGCGCTGCCCGCGGATCGCCCCCAACAAGAAGGCGATGAACCCGCCGAGAATGAGGAAGTAGTCCGGGCGGGCGACATAGGCGACCGGCGTCAAACCGGCCCGTAGCCACAGGTAAGCGAAGGCCAAAGCGAAGGGAACGGTCACCTTCCAGGAAGGCACCGCACCTCGGTAGAACAAGCCAACGATCGCGACCGCCGCCAGAAGGGCCTGCGCAGGCAGGGCGAGATAGGTCTGCGTGCCGCTACCGAGAACCCCCGATACCAGAAGCACCCCGACGATGAGAAAACCTAGAATCATGGGATCATCTCAAACCTAAACGCGCCCTTCTCTCGCTGGCCATCACCAAATGCCGAGACGCCATGGCCGGCGGCGGCGAGACACGGGCGGTAACCACCAGACCAGGGGGCGGCGGTTGCTTTACTCCGCGTCACCACCTTTCCATCCCCCGTATGGAAGCCTCCTGCCCCAGGGCGCCAATGCAACGAGACCGCGGTTCGCCTGACGCTAACTCACAGCTCAGCCTTCGAGGCTGAAAAGGCGTGGCGCCGCTAACTGTAATAAGACCAGGCGGGACTCGTCCCGGGCTCCATTTCGCCCACGGCACTCTGCTGCGGCGTCGCCTCTTCCTCGGGCACTTCCGCCGTCTCGGGCTCCTGCTGGAAAAGCACGTTGAGAAGAAAGCCCACAATCAGCCAGAAGAAGAAGTTGACCGGGAACTGGAGAATCTTGGCGTGAGTCAATCCCACGGAACCCACCAGCACGATGCAGGCAAAGAGACACACCGCAAAGCGCTTCGATTCCCGGTCCAGGTTAAAAATGCGCGCATGGGTCTTGAAGATGGCAAAGCTCCCCACAGCAGCCGCCACGATCAGCGGGATGTATCCCCGATGGAGCACGAAGCGCGTGAAGGCATCGTGATAGAAAAACGGACTGCTCCGGTCAGAAATCTCGTTGTGCCGGGCGATCAAATCGGCATCGAAGCCAAAGGGAGTCCAGAGTGACACGTCCTGCGAGAGATTCCGCAAGCCGATCAAGCGGTCACTCCAGGTCGTGATCCGGAAAGCCATGGTCGTCCCCCCGCCAGTGATGGCGTGTTGCCAATCGTCCAGCCGGTGGAGGGCGTACTCCGCACCGAAAAACACGACCAGAAAGGCGAGAACCGCCCCGATGTAGTAGGCCACCGTGGTGAATCGGAAGTTGAACAGGAACAAGGCGACGATCCCCACGAGAAAAGCTAGCCAGCCAGCCCGGGTGTAGGTGAGGATCATGGCGGCGATGTAGGTGCTGAAAATGAGCAAGTTGACCGGATGCAAGACGCTCCCCAGACTGCCCGTGGCCCCGTAGGATTGCGCGATCACGAAGAGGGCGAAGAGCGCACAGATCACGGTCAATGTACTGGCGGCGTTGAGGGTCGAGAAGGCCCGCGCCCGGACATCGAAGAGCTGGCGCATTTCGATGCTGTAACCCGACTTCAGGTAGGCGATCTCCCAATTGGTCAGGCCCACAATGCCCTGGTAGATCCCGTAGATGGCCACCGGGAGAAACAGGTAGATGGCAAGCTTCAAGTAGCGGATCATTTCGGAGCGATCCCGGAACAACAGTTTGCCCACAAACACCGTGTAGACGAAACAGGCATCCAGCAGAGCCACCTTTCCGGCACCCAAGAGCCCGGCGCCGCCCTTGATGGACCGTATCACCACGAAACAGAAATAAATCGTGCAGAGCACGAACACCCAGAAATCGGATTTCGTGAGATTCGAGCGAATGCCGCCCTGCCCGAGGCATCCCAAAGTGACTCCCGCCAGACAGGCCGGCGCCATCCCCAGCACGAAACTGATGTCCAAATACGTGAAGTGGGAGTCGAAAACCATCATCCGCTTCAGCATGTCCGAGTAGCCGCACAAAACGATGATCCACACCAGCCCCTCGCGCGGCTTCAGCAAGCCGAAGATCAACGAGGCACCCGCCAGGAACTTCGCCGCGGTCGCCAGGCTGTTGCCCTGCCCCGAAGTCACCGCCACGATGACATAGAATCCCATGAGGATTCCGATGAAACCGACGATGATGATGCCGATGTTTCGTTGCATTGGGAAAACTTGAGGAAGGTCGAAGGGTTGTCCAGTGATCTGTGCCGGGGATTCCGTCCCGCGGGAACGGACCCGATTTCAGAGCGCCCGCTGCCGCAGTGTCATCCACCGCACGCAGACCAGCGCCCGCCAAATGGCCGAATCCACGCGATCCTGACGGTTGCGAACCGCCTCCCAGGCGGCTCGCAACCGATCGAGATGGATCATCTCCAGGGAGACATCCCGCGCTTCGTCGATCACTTGGTCAATCCAACCCCCGGCCCCTTGAAGCAACGCGTGCTCCGGAGGCTGGAAGCCGATCTTGTCACGACGTTCCAGGATTTCGTCCGGGACGATCCCTTTCATGGCCGCCCGGAACACTCGCTTGAGGGTGCCATCGTCACCCACGAGAAAATGCTCCGGCAAGCCATAGACATAATCGACCAGGTCGACGTTCAAAAAAGGAACCCGGCTTTCGAGAGACACTCGCATCGAGTTCCGGTCTTCAAAATGAAGCAGCTGCGGCAGGATGGTTCGATTCAAGGTCTGCCAGAGATAATCTTTCAAGCTCCGGGAATCCTCGGGCGCCTCCAAGCGCCCATCACGCACTCCTCGCTCAAGAAACCACTCTTTATTGTAAAAGTCATACCAAAGCGGTTTCCTTACCAAGTGCCGGGCCGCCCGTTTGCAGCCTTCCGGAAATAGATGTTCGGTCGCCATCAACCAGGCCCTGAACTGCCCTCCACCCGCTCGATCCCGCTCGCGCCACAGCGCCATGAGCTTCCTCCATTCCCCGCGACGTGCCATCCCCGCCAGACGCACGCCAAAATACCGCGGGTAGCCGGCGAACATTTCGTCGGCTCCTTGCCCGTCGAGCATGACAATCACGCCATCCCGGCGAGCCTGCTCGAACACACAGGCCTGGGCGTAAATCGAGGCGCTTCCAATGGGTTCCTCCTGTGAGCCAAGGATGTGGTCGAGATCCCGCGCGAGGTCTTCGGGCCGAAAATCAACCAACGAGAGCTCGGCCCCGCAGTGGTCGGCCACACGGCACGCAT
Source organism: Verrucomicrobiales bacterium (assembly GCA_965204485.1). Classification (GTDB taxonomy): domain Bacteria; phylum Verrucomicrobiota; class Verrucomicrobiia; order Verrucomicrobiales; family DEV007; genus JAACDM01. The sequence continues at coordinate 34,082 of CBDBEZ010000110.1, read as the reverse complement.
ACCGCCCCTCATTGAATCGAAAATTGGCCGGAGCGTAGCAGTAGGCGCGAATCCGCATCTCGGGTTCCAAATGACGCATGCACGCCACCACCGCCGAGGAATCCAGGCCACCGGAGAGGGCCGCCCCCACCGGCACGTCGCTCCGCAGGTGAAGCCGGACGCTCTCCATAAAGAGCCGCCGCACTTCCTCCGCCGCTTCCTCGAACCGAATTTGAGGTTGTTCACGGTGCGTTCGCTCCCAATAGGTCACCTCGCGACGCCGATCCGGTTCGTCCAGATCGATCTCCAGGTAACAACCCGGCGGCACCTGCCGAACCTGGGCGTAGAACGTGGTGCGCCCGTCGTCCGCCGTGGCAAACCGGAGAAATTGATAGGCCACCTGGGGATCGATTTCCCCGCTCACCTGAGGCAGGTTCACCAGACTCCGCAACTCGGAGCCAAAGGCCAGCCCTCCGGGCCAGACGGAATAATAGAGCGGCTTGATCCCGAAACAGTCGCGCGCCAGAACCAGCTGGCGACGCTCGAGATCGACCCAGGCGAAGGCGAACATGCCCCGAAGCTCTTGCAAAGCCTCCACACCCCGCGAGCGGAGCAGTTTCAGCAGAACTTCCGTGTCGCACCGTGATCGCAAAGGGATCCCCGCAGGCTCCAGATGACTAGCCGCCAATTCCCTGTAGTTGTAAATTTCGCCGTTGTAACAGATCGCGTCACGGCCCTGCCGGGAAACCATCGGCTGATGCCCGGCCACCGTGAGATCGAGAATCGCCAGGCGCCGATGTACCAGCGTGAGTCGCGAGGCCAGGCCCGGAGGCGCCTGACCCGCTGCCTGCAACCCGCCCGACTCACCGAGCCACAGCACGCCCCCATCATCCGGTCCCCGGTGATGAATGAGATCGCCCGTTTCCCTCACCCAGGAAGTGCTCTCCATGGGTTCCCTCGTGAGTACGCCCGCTATGCCACACATCGCATTGCCCTCATCAATTCCGAATCACTTCCGCAAGAAGACCTTCCAACATCCGGTCACTCCGGAACGACTCCACCATGCCATGGACCTTCTCCCGATCCCAGGGATGATGCATGGCTTTCTTCAAAAAGCTCTCAATCTCCTCCGGACTCTCGTAAACGAAACCCGACTCACCCTCCTTCAAGATATGATCCGCCGGCCAACCGGCTTGCAGAAGCACCGGACAACCGGAAGCCATCGAGTGCTGCAATCCAATGGACACCTGGCTCCACACGCTGCACTGCGCCCTGGCAAAAAGCCCGTTGATGGCCCGGGAACCCAACACCGGCAAGACGCAACACTGCCCCGATACCGGCGAACTGCGAACCCGTTCCCCCAAGACCTCACTGCACGCGTTGTTCTGAAAGCCCGCCATCATCAGGCCCGCTTCGGGATGCCGTTTCAAGAAGGATTCCACGCCGTCGAAAAGCTTCTCCAGCCTCTTCTCTGGACTCACTCGCGTCACGATCGCCACCAGAAACCGCCTGTCCTCCGCAAGGGCCGCCACCTCTGGAGGGCAGTGTTCGTCCGCGCCAAAACGGAAATCTTCGGGATCGAAGCTCAGTCCCGTCATCCGCAATTTGCCGTCCAATCTCGCCCCGTCAATGCCACTCAGAAACGCAGCGGTGTCTTGCGTCACCGCAAGGACCAGAGATGAACGGTCAAAGACACGACGATACCAACGCTGTTTGAACCGCCACACGAACTTGCCGGACCGGTGCTGGGGCAGATCGCTGAACTGGGAAAGCACCCGGCAGCCGTCCGGCAACGCCGCCATCCAGTAATAGGGCGGGCCATAGCCCGCTCCCATGACAAAGCCAATCTGAGGGTCCGCCGCTCGAATCTCTCTTCTCATGCCGGGGTCGAACGTGAAGAGAGTCTTCTTCCACTGGAAAAAACAACGCGTCCTCACCACCCGGTAGCCGAGGTCGTCATCGATCGTGTCCCACTCTCGCGAACCCGGAACGCGATCCCGCGCCGTGGTGAAAACCGTCACCTCATGCCCTTCCCTCGCCAAGGTGCGAGCAAAAACGCACTCCTGATAGGACAAACGCGGATCGAATGCGTGATGGAGAATGGCAATGCGAAGCGGCTTCATCTCGTCCCCTGTCCTTGCAATTCCCCGAACACCTCATGCCGCGATCAACTTCACTCCCGATCGGGTCGAGGCGGCAGGATTGCGCCTGCCGCCCCTCCCACACCACCGGACATGCGGGACCGCATCCGGCGATTGGATCCATTTGGTCTTAACTCTTGAGGTCTGATGGCATCAGGAACCCGTAGCGTCTCAGAGTTCGGTTGTTGAGGGCTTCGTGCATGACAGGGTTTCCCGCCATGCGCCACGCTCCACGACTGCTCCTCCCGACGATGGCTCGACTCGGCGGTAGGCCGAGTCGGCGCAGGGCGGATTCCCGTCCCTTGCTTTTATGCCAACGTTGCCAGAAGCATTTGCGAATGTGGCGACGGATCCACGGTTCTTTCCGGTAGATGTCCCGTCGCCATTCGCAGCGCCGGTAGTAGCCCCACCAGCCGTTCACGTAACTTCGCCATTGGTCGCGCAGTTGCTCGCTGGTCAGTGGTTGCCGGGCGTTCCAGAGTTCTCTCACGCGGTCTTCAAACCGGGTGAGGCTTGCAGGAGCAATCCCGATGAGCAGCGCGCTGGTGATGATGAACCCCAGGAACTTCCGTTCCCAAGGCCTCCCCACCCCGCTTTTGCTCTCGCTGACCTCCAGCCGGAGGTGGCGCTTGATCCAGCCAGTGAGGCTGGCAAGCACACCCTCCGCTGCGGTTTGGCTCTTTACGTAAATGTTGCAGTCATCGGCGTAGCGGGCGAATCGCAGTCCGCGTTTCTCCAGCTCCTTGTCCAGCGCGTCGAGGTAGATATTGGCCAGTAGCGGCGAAAGCGGGCCGCCTTGCGGCGTTCCTTCTTCGCTGCTGACCTTTAACCCGTCGGGCATCACCACCCCGGCTCGCAGGTATTTGCCGATGAGTTTCATCACGGCTTTGTCCCCTATCACGGTCCCAATTTTACTCATCAGGATGTCGTGGTTCACCTTGTCGAAGAACTTGGTAATGTCCATGTCGACGACGTGGGTAAACCCCTCCCGGGCAAAGCTCTGGGCGGCTTCCACCGCATCGTGGGCGCTGCGTCCGGGACGAAATCCGTAACTGCTTTCGCTGAAACGGGGTTCGAACACCGACCGGAGCACCCCGAGCAGAAGTTGCTGCACGAAGCGATCTTGCACGTTTGGGATGCTCAGCGGGCGGGTTCCGCCGCTGGGCTTGGGGATGTCTCGACGCTTTGCAGCGCCGGGCTTGTAGCTGCCCTCTAGCAGCCTCTTCTTGATCACTTCGCCATGGATGGCGAGGTGTGCTCTGAGTTCGTCGGCCCTCATGCCGTCGGGGCCGGGTGCCCCGTCATTACGCTCAACGGCGTAGAGAGCGGCTCCCCAGTTTCCTGACCTGATGGCCTTCTCCATCAGTCCCTCCAGCTTTGCTGTCCGTTCGCGGTTCACGCGCACCTCCAGGAGTTCCTCTCTCCGCAGGGCTTGCCGCGACTGCATCGCGTGGGCTCTTTGGGTTCGCCCAGGAATTCGGGATCCTTTGTCCGTACGTCCTGCTGACGTCGGGGCGTATTCTGCCCTGGGGTGCAATGCTCCGTAGAGCGCTGCTGTTGGTTCCTTCCGCCCTTCACAGGAGAGAGTTTTCCGGTTTCACAGTTTCCACGGGCTTCTTCCAGCCCCCGGCTCTGCTCTCTGCGACTATGGCTTCTGCTGACTTCTCTCCTGCTCTCACAGGAGAGATCTCCCCGGGTAAGGTCCTTAACTTTCTCCGCATCCCATCCGGCTCTACTTGCCGTGTCTTGATGAGCTTTGGGCTTCGCGTTTACTAGCACGCTCGCCGCCCACAGCCTGCCTCGCTGCCGGTTCGTGTTCCTATGGCCGCGGATTTGCCTGCCGCTTCCTTCAGATCCACCCTCGCGGGCGTCGCCTTGCGGTTCAGCTACGGTTGCTCTCATCAGCTCCGATGTCATCGTTTCATGTCATTAGTTAAGGCCCATGCCGGGCACACGAGTGCGGAGTCTCAACTCCCCAGCGCTCGCCAACAGCGCTCGCACTAACGGTTCAAACGCCCGCGAAATGCCCGCAGGGCGCCTCGCAATTCCAAAACTCCAAACCCGCTCACCCACGCCACGACAACCGCCAGCCCCAAGAGTCCCAGAGCCTTCGCTCCCACCGTCACCGCCGAAATCTCTCCAGGCACCAAGGAGGCCGCCAGCATGACGGCGATCCCCGGTAAAAGCGCCATCCACAAACGTCCCCATCGATGAGGCACGGCAAACAAACTTTGACTGACACTCATGCTGGCCGCGAAATTGGCCAGGGCACTCAAGAGAGTGGCCACCGCGGCGCCCACAATGCCCATGACTGGCACTAGCAAGGCGTTCAGCAACACGGCCAACAAGGCCGATCCCACATTGATCCCGGCCACCAGGGAAGTGCGCCGGGCAATCCACGGTCCCGGAGCGAAGATGTACATCTGCGCCAACAAGATGGCCGGAGCCAGCCACGGCAGGAGCCATCGGCTCTCCGTGTAATCTCCGCGCGCCAAGACCGCCAGAATCTCGGGAATGAACAGGGAAAACCCTCCCAAACCCACACTGGCCAACGCGACAAAGATTTTGAAAATCTGGGCCAGCTGCGCCGGTGTCTCCGGGTCGTGTTGGTTGGCATAAATGAGAGGTGTCAAGGCCGAACCGAAACCAAGCATCACCAGTCCCATCAATCCTGCCAGGCGCACGCTCACGCCGAAAACCCCCACCTGCCCGAGTCCCAAATGATGCTCGACGAAAAAGCGCGCCACGTACTGACTCACCACCACCGCCAGACTGGAGGGGATCAAGGGCAGACAAAAACGCAGCATCTTCCTCAGAAGCCGCCGGTCGAACATCACCCCAAACTCTCCCTTGGAATAGAAATGAGCCAGGACGCCACCCACGAGGGCGCCCAGGGCCATTCCCCAGAAAACCCCCGACACACCCAGGCCCAATGCTCCGGAAAAGCCAATCGTGCCGCTCAGCGAGACCACGGTGTAGGTGATGCTCACCACGCCGAAACACACCGGTCGCAACATCCACCGCAATTGCTGAACCACCACGAGGTAGACCCCCGAAACCGCCATGGAGAGAAAGGCCACCTTCACCGGTGCCAGCGCCAGGGCGGCCTCCGCTCCAAAAGTCCAACGAGCAATGAACGGCGCAAGCACCTGTCCCACAACCGCCGCAAAGCCAAACATCCCCACACTGAACCAGAGCGCCGTCGACGAGAAACGCTTGCGCAACCTCTCGTCGTGCGCCTCGCCATACTCCCGCGCCAAGGCGTTGCTGATGTCGAAACCGACCAACAAAGTGCCGATCGCGGTCCATCCCAGGAGGAGATCCAGCATTCCCATCTCCGCTTTGGTGAGCAGAGCGGTATAGACAGGCACTAACAGGATGGTCAGGCCCTTGGTCAGGATCATCGCCAGCCCATAGATCCCTGAATCACGGAAGAATCTCTGCACCAACTTCATCGCGACCCCATCACCGGACTCGGCGTTTGCCGCGTCTCACCCGCTCGCCCTTTCACCGGATCGGGGGTCCCGGAGATTCGCCCTAGCAAAAGCGCTTTCAAATCTGGTTTGTCCTCCAGGCACAGCGATTCATCGCCGAATTCGGCTACCAAGGCGGCGATGGCCTCCCGGGACGAGGACGCCTCCAGCCCCCACCCGTAACGGCTGGCGTGAACCTGCGAACGCACGATCCATGTCTCCTCGGGGCCCTCCCCTAGAATTCGCACCAGACGCCGGGCCACTTTTTCAGCGCTCCACTCGGCGATGAACTCGGCCGCTTTCGACCCCGCCTCGAGTCGGCGTTCTCGGTTCGCAAGGAACTCACGGAGCTTGTTCTTCATGTCCGCGGGCTCGCATACCGCACCCATCACGGCCTCGGGAAAGGCTTCCCGGACTCGTGCGAGATCGTGGATTCCCACCAGCGCCGCCTTGCCGAAGGTCGCGGCTTCGGATGCGAAACCCGCCAAGGGCGTGTCCGAGTAGAGCTGGTCGATGACAAAATCACAGCCGCGCAATTCCGCCACGACCTCGTCGTGAGGGCGGCCACTCACCTCAATGTACTCGAACGCGAAGCCCTCCTCGCGCAACTCTTCGAGCATTCTGCGAAGCGCCGGCGTGCCCTTGGGCACGGGCTGAGAGGGAGCGTGCAAGAGGCGCGGCACAGGATTCTCCGTGCCAGACTCCTCCTTTTCCACACCGCTGGCCGCATTCACCGGCATTCCCACCCTGAACCAATTCACGAAAGGTCTCGGTTGGAAATGCGCGCTCAAGGGATTGTCGATCACCCAATCCGCATACCGGCTGACCCGATTCACCCGGCGCCGCTGATGTCGCGTCGATTTCGCCAACCGCTCCGCCGCGTGCCCTTCACCATTCGCATCGATCACCTTCGCGGAGTCCAAATACGAGGGCCTCGAGTCGGATCCGTGAAAGACAAACACCACCTTCTTCCCCAGCCCTCTCAAAATCGGGAGATCCGCGTTTCCCGGCAACAGACTATCGCCCCAGCCAAAGACAAAACAGCGATGTCTCCACGCCGCCCATGGGAAAAACATCAGCTGGATCAGGGTGAGCAGGACCCGCCGAATCAAACGCCCCGCCACACTTCCACTCAGGCGGCTCAACGCCGTCCCTAGCCAATTCACCACGGAGCAGATCCCGCTCCGCGGTTTCACGTTGCCATAGTGAAACGGGTGTCCGTAGAGATCGATCCGATTGACCTCGACGCCACACGCCAATAGGCCCTGCTCCAGCCGGGTATAGTAGCCCGCAATCTCGCGAACCCCGACGAACACACGTCCCTCTAACGGATTCGTCACGCCGACGCCCCTCTCATTCTCATCTCTGGATTGATCCTTCATCTTCGCGGCCTCGGCGCTCCCACTCCGTGATCAGGAGAAGGCCGCCACGGCAATGCACCACCCCCCGGTCACCGAAACTCTCCACGATCTCCCCATAAGCACGGTCCCGGTAGAAATGAAGACGGGTATCGAACACCTGAGCTTTCCAGATCGTGAAAGTGCCTCCCATGAAGTTTCCGTACGCCCCCGGGTAGGGCCTCGTTTGCGCCCGGATGTGATTGTGAATCTCCCATACATCCATTTCCTCCCAGTCAATCCGTCCATCCTCCGCCGTGCGTTTGCCATAGTAGGAAGGTTCGCCACGCTGCGAATAGGTTTCGAGGGAGCCCGCTAACAGGCCCGGCAGGGACGTTTTCAACATCTCCCGCGTCGCCAGAGAATTCTTGTCGTAGAGCGTCTGAATGTCGTCGAAGGGGAGGATGTCGAAATCTTGCCAGGCAAACACATCGCCGTCATCGGCCCCGGCTTTCATGAGGAACAACTGCAGAATGAAGCGGCGGCGCCCTTCGATGAGCGACCAATTCAGAGGAGAACGGCCGCGGCCCTTGGGCAGAAAATCCGCGCTTCCATGCACTCCGACGGCCCCAATGGAGAGAGTGGCGAGAATCGGCTCGGGAAACAGGCGCTGCCACCCGCCCTGAATCAGCAAATCAAAGGAGTGCTCTTCGAAGAATGCCTGATCCTCCGGGTGCTTCAGGCTGTACTTCCGCGGAACGTGGACCGGCACTCCCAATTCTTCCGCCAAGGGCCGGAAATCAAAAAAGCCGGACACTTTCTCTCGAACTGCCTGCTCGGGCGTCAGACAGACGAAGGCCGCGAACTCGATGCCAGCGTCCAAAAGGCCACGGACCACGGCCTCGCCAGCCACGTGACACCCGCACATCACGATGCGTTTCTTTTCATGAGACATTTCGTCGTCCACAGCTTTTGAGGAGAGCATCATAACGCTCTCCGGTCACGGTCGCCCTCTCGTCGATGACCTGTTGGATCCGCTGGCGCGGCATGCACGCCTCGGGAACCCACCAAGCCGGGTGCGTCAATACCTGCAGCTTGCCCTCTTCCGCTTCCGCCAAGACATCGCCGAGTCGGTCAAAGCGCCAGTAGCCATTCGAATCGGAGCAGTAGCGATAGCTCTTTTTCAGACGCTTCCCGTAAGTGTTCACCATGCCGCAAAGGCGATCCGCATCCACCTCAAGCCACGGGCCGACATCGGGATTGTGCAGTGAGAAAGCAGCCGGTTCCACACCCAGCATTCGGCGGAAGATCTCAGCTTCGAATCCGAGATGGCTCTCCTATTCCATCAAGTCTCCTTTGGCGTAGGCGCCGGGCGAAAAATGGACGCCGATCTCGTGACCCATCTCGACGATCTCTCGCACGATCGCCACGTTTTCTTCTTCAAACAGATTGTAAAACCAGCTGTTCACCATCAGGAAAAAGGTCGAACGCACGCCTTCCTCCGCCTCGATTGAGGCCAGGGCCAGAGATCGGGAGAGGGAAAAATCGACGTCGTGACGCCAGAGAATGCGCCGTCCGCCCCTTTCGAAATCGCCAAAGAAGCTGAACTCCCAGCGTTCTTTGGCTTTTTGCAAGAACCGGCGATAGCTCGCCTCCGTGAAGTCTTCAATGCATGGATCGGTATCGGTCATCAGAAGGGGTTCGCGCCGTCCTTCAAAGCGCGAGCGGTGGGTTGTCCGTGAATCGCGTGCGGATGGATCGGATCACCTCGGCGGGCGGCTGCCGCTTCCCGCCGCGCTCGATCTCGGTGATGCGCAGTTTACCATCGTGGCAGAGCACCTCGATCCAGCCGTTTTCGCGATGGATCTCGGTGATCTGGCCCGGCACCCCTAACCAACATCTCTTCTCCTCGGGAGGGAGTTCGGCCCGCCAAAGGATCACTCTGTCCGAACCGAGAAAACTGAAGGCCCCCGAATAGGGTTCCGATGAGGCGTTGATCAGACGGAGCAGCTCGAGCCGGGGCCTTGTCCAGGAGAGCTTTCCGTCGCCAGGCATTCGCGGATAACATCGGAGGACATCCGCCGGATCCTTCGATTGAACCTCCAGTTTCCACAGTGGATCGGCTTCCAATCGCGCCACGGCCTCATCCATCAACACGGGCATGGCACCATTCATCCATTCGTAGACTTCCCCGATCCGCGTGTCGGCATCGACCTTCAGGTAATCTCGAGCGAGGATGTCACCCGAATCAAGTTCATTCGCGACCATCCGGTGCACGCAGAGCCCAATGCGGTCCTCTCCGTTGATCAGCGCCCAGGCCTGGCAGGCGTTGCCTCGATATCGAGGCAAATCACCGCCGTGCGCGTTCAACACGCCATGCCGGAAGAGCCTGATCACCTTCCCTCCCACGATGCCGGTGAAATTGATGCTGACCGCCAGGTCAACGGCCCCTTGGCCAGCCATCCACGACACCACTTCGCTCCGGTTCACGTTCTGCGTGAGCAGGAACGGGCAATCGACTTCTCTGGCATAGTTTTCAAAATCCGCCTCTTTGACATCGTAATCCTCCGCCGCCTTGGCGGTGATCACGAAGGCGATCTCGTGACCCGATCGTCGAAGGGCCTGGGCGCTTTCCAGAAGCCAGCGCGTCCTACCAATGATTCCGATTCGCATGCGTCCCGATCGATCGTGTTCAAACAATGACTTGCTGGATCCCGCCGTCCGTCTTCTCCCCGTTCGCCACCGCCACCGCCGCGCGAAGTCCCGCGGCACAGAGCCCCACGGAAATCTTGGGTCCCAAGTCGTCCAAAGTCCGAGACATTCGCATCGCCCGACCGGACTCGCGGGGGTAGACCGCGTTTCCGCTCGCCTCCGCGTATGGCCCATCGACCTCGCCATAGAGATGCACCACCCCGGGGCGATGCCCGTCGCCCCATTCATCGAGACGGATGAGACCATGCTCACCGATCAAGCAACGCTCTTCCCGATAAGAACACAGGAAAAGGAAATCGAGATCGGCAAAGCGCGTTTCCATATCCAAGAGATCCGTCGAAACGGTCACGCTGGAAGCCCCGGCCTCGCCAAAGGCCCGGCCGATCACCTCTCCAAAAGGATCCTCCGAATAGACGAAAATGTGATTGTGCGCGACTTCATAGCCCGCTTCGAAACTCATCTTGATCGCCAGAGGACCGCAAGCATCGAAAATGCGAAGGTCGGGGTGACTCTCGTCGACCCCCGCCACTCGAAGCCCCGCCCCCCGACAGAACGCGAGATCGAGGTCCGAATCCCTCAGCTCCCAGGCATCGTACATCAACCCAATCACCGTTCCCTCCCGCAACTCTCTCAGCAAGGCACGGTCCAGGGGCCGCACCTGGCCCGTGTTGGCTACCAAGGACGCTTCTCTAAGATGAGACGGCGGTCGCTCGTTCTTGGCGAAGGTCAAGCGATCCTCGTCGACCCCTAGCACACTCACCCACTCCCGGCTCTGACAGACCGCCTCCTCGGCCGTCCCGTAGGACGAGTCCCGGCCCCAGGCAAACACCCGCTCCGCGCCGGCTTTCAAGGCGAGCGCCGGCATCACCGCGAAACTTCCCGTCGCCGCTTCCGTGATGAGCGTTTGACCCTTCAAATCAAGCCTCGTCTGGCGAATCCAGTAGTCTACGATCGACGCCATCCGCTCTCTGGACGACGTCTTCATCGCAATGCCGAAGGATACTGATTCAACAACTGCGAGAAATTGAGCAAGGACCACACCAAGAGCCGCCGGTTTTGAGTTCCCGAGAGATGCTCCCCGACGAGCCCTTGCAATGCCTCGTAGTCTAAAAACTGAAAAATTGGATTCCCCCGGTCCTGCAAGACGAAACGGACGTAGTCGATGCTTTCACCACGAAACCAGGAGGCATCCGGCGAGGAGAAGCCCTGCTTCACCGCCGAGGTGATCTCGTCGGGGATGTGACGCTCCATCACTTTGCGCAAGAGCAGCTTCCCGTCCTTGTTCTTGGAGAAATAACGTTTGCTCTTGTTACCCGGTTCGTTCTCGTTCAGACGCACCACTTGGCCGAGATTGCCGAGCTTCATGGAGACCGGCAAGCGCATCGCGAAGTCCACGAGATCATTGTCCAAAAAGGGCACGCGGGTTTCCAAGGAGTGCGCCATGCTCAGCTTGTCCTCCACCACCAGGAGACCGTGCAAGAAGGTCTTCGCCTCGAAGTACAAGGAGTGATTGACGTAATCCTCGGGCCGGCGGAGCCGCTCCGCGTGACGGTGAAACACATCACGGAAGACGTCACGAGTCCACAGTTGCTCCACCTCGCTCCAAATTGGGCGAAAGACCTCTCGAATCGCCTTGTTCGGAATGAGCCGCTGCCAGAACTCGTAGTATTTGTCGATGTAGTGCTCGAAATCGTCGTTCACCACGGCGCGGTAATACCGCCAAGGATACCCTCCAAAAAGCTCGTCTCCACCCGCTCCCGACAGGACAACTTTGACAAACTTCGACGCCAAACCCGCCACGTAGAAGTTCGGGTAGGATTGGCCCACGCGCGGTTCCTCCAAATGCCAGGCGAACTTGGGCAGACAACGCTCCATGTCACCGGCTTTCAGGACCATCTCGTAATGCTCCGTCTTGAACAAATACGACATGAACTCCGCCCGTTCCCTCTCGTCATAGGCAAGTTCGAGGCCAGACGCTGAATGGAGATCAAAGCCACAAGTGAACGTCTTCAAGTGAGGCAGCTCGGTGGCGGCCACCGCAGTGATGGAACCGGAATCCATCCCTCCGCTCAGATAGCTGCCCACTTCGACATCGCTCACCAGCTGACGCCGTACAGCCTGACAGAATAGCCGTTCCAGTTCCTCTTCGTACTCTCGTTCGTCCGCCGCTTGAACCGGTTCCTCGAAGAGAAAATCCCAGTACTGAGCGGTGATAGGAGATGCCTGCTCAAGGGGAACGCGCATGAAGCATCCCGGAGGCAACAGACGCACACCCCGAAACAAGGTCCGATCGGTGAAGAGATTTTGGAAAGTGAAATACTCCAGGAGACCTTCGCGATCGAGCGCCGGTCGACACCCCGGAAACGCCAGGAGGGCCTTGACCTCGGACGCAAAGGCAAAGGAATGCTCTCCTTCATAGTAATAGAGCGGCTTGATTCCGTAGCGGTCCCGAGCCAAAAACAGCTCACGCGTCGAGAGCGTCCAAATCGCAAAGGCAAACATCCCGTTGAGCCGATCCAACACACCGGGTCCCCATTCGGCAAACCCGTTCAAAACCACTTCGGTGTCCGTTTGCGACTCGAATCGATGCCCCTTTCCTACCAGCTCTCGACGCAACTCCCGATAGTTGTAGATCTCGCCGTTGTAGGTGATCGTGTGACGGCCACCGACTGAAGTCATCGGCTGACGCCCAGCCTTCGAGAGGTCGATGATCGAGAGGCGCCGGTGAGTCAAGCCCACGGCTCCGTCCGTGTAGCTTCCCTCGCCATCGGGTCCCCGATGACGAATGGACTCGGCCATGGCGCGCAACACGGCCTCCGATGCCGGTTGCCCGTCACCGTGGACAAAGCCCGCGATACCACACATGAATTTTTTAGTGAAACTGGGACGAGTGCCTCAGCCGTCTTCCGCTTTGGCTTCAGACGGATTTCAGAGCTTCGACAATGTAATGATAGTCATCGTCGACCATTCGATTGTGCAGCGGTATGGCCATGGTCAAGCGGTCACACCGCGCCGCTCCCGGGAAATCTTCCGGCCGCGTCCCCATCTCTCGCATGTAGCATGAGAGCATGTGTACGGCGTGCGTGCCGGGCCGAGTGGAAATACCCTTCTCCTGAAGGAATTCCATGAGATCATTGCGCTTCAAGGGTGCCTTCTCTTCGTCGACCATCGTGACGTAGGACTGCCATCCATGTTCGCACTGCGGCGGCGTCTCCGGAGTCTGCAGCCAATCGAGGCCCGCCAGTTCCTCGGAGTAAAAAGCCGCCCATCGGCGCCGCTCGGCAAGAAACCGATCCAGCTTCCCTAACTGCACCACGCCAACCGCTGCCTGCAAATCCGTCATCCGGTAATTGAATCCAAAGACATCAAAGTCTGGAAGAATGTAAGGCCGTGGACCGTGATGGCGCTGCTCCTCTGAAATCGATGCGCCGTGATTCCTCAAAATACCGCAGCGTTCGGCGAGATCGCCGTCATTGGTCGTGACCATGCCGCCCTCTCCCGTCGTCACCGATTTTCGCGGATGAAAGGAGAAGCAGCCGATACGGACCAGACCACCCGCTGGACGTCCCCGATAGGCCGCTCCGGCCGCGCAGGCGGCGTCCTCAATCAGGGGGATCTCTCCACACACCGCACGGATCGCTTCCACGTCCGCACAAAGGCCGAACAGATGCACCACCATCACCGCCTTGGTCTTATCCGTCAGGCAATCGGCCAGCTTGGCGGGATCCAGGTTGTAAGTCGCCGGATCCACGTCACAGAAAACCACCGTGGCGCCGGTGTGACGAACCACATTGGCCGTTGCCACCCAGGTGAAGGCAGGCACGATCACCTCGTCTCCCGGCCCAATCCCCAGCGCCACCACGGCGAGATGAAGGGCGCTCGTCGCGCTGGTGACGGCCACGGCATGTTCGACCTCGTGCCGGCGAGCGAAGACTTCCTCGAACTCGCGGACTCGTGGTCCACTGGTAAGCCAGCCGGTTTCAAAACACTCACGCGTGGCCCGCCATTCCTCCTCACCCGTCACTGGAAGGGAAATCGGGATGTTTCGTTGGTTTTTCATGGGCACTGACAGGGGTACTGATAAAGGAACGCGGATCGGTCTTTCACTTCATTCAGGCTGACCCTTTCCGGCGAGCCGCCAGTTCGGCCTGACTGGCCCGGCGCCATTCGATCAGGCGCTGCATGCCCGCTTCCAAATCGATGCTCCAGCGATAACCAAGGTCCTCTTCAGCGGATTCGGTGGACCCGATGCGGTTCGTGACAAAGGTGAGGCCGGCGGGGAGATACTCGATCTCCGCCTCGATCTTGGACAAGCGGATCAGCAATTCCGTGAGTTCCTTGATGCTAGTGCCGATACCCCGCCCGATGTTATAGCATTTCCCGCTGACATCCGATTTCATGGCGCACACATTGGCGCGAGCCACATCCTCCACGGCCACAAAATCATACTGTTGCGAGCCATCGCCAAACACCTGAGGACGCTCGCCCGCCTTGAGGCGATCGAGAATCTTGTGCATCACCGCGATGTAAGCTCCTTGGTAATCTTGCCGCGGACCGTAAACGTTCATGTAGCGGAGCCCGGCCCAATTCAATTCATAACGTTTGCCGAGCGACACGAACATGTGTTCTCCGGCGATCTTGGTCGCTCCATAGAAGGTCTCATTCTTGTAAGGATGATCCTCCGTCATCGGGATCTCCACCGCGTTTCCGTAGACTGAAGCCGAAGACGAATAGACCACGCGCCCGACTTTGTTGCGGATGGCGGCCATGATGACATTGAAGGTTCCCTCAATGTTCACCTTGAAAGCACTCTCGGGAAACTCGTGGCAGTGAAGAAGCCAGAGGGCCGCGAGATGAAACACACCGTCCATGCCTTGCATCGCCCGATTCAAGATGTCCGGCTGATTGATATCGCCGCCGATCTCGAACACCCGGCAACGCGGATCTTTCAGAGCTTCGCGCAGATTGTCTTCTCGGCCCCTCGTGAAGTTGTCGTATATCAACACTTCCTTGACGTCTTCTTTGAGGAGTTCGTCGACGACATGAGAGCCGATCAAGCCGGCCCCTCCCACGACCATAAATCGTTTTCCTTTGATATCCATGGATTTGCTTAGCTGCGATTGATTGGCTTGCCAATGGGTTGGGTTCACTCGAACGCCCCGGGAATTGGCTTCCCCAGGCCGCGGGCAATCTCCGCGACGAGATGACCGCCGATGGCCAGGGACGCGGTGGCCCCGGGGGAAGGGGCGTTCAGCACATGCATTTGCCCGGAAACCTGTTTCAAGGCAAAATCCATCAGCAACGATCCATCGCGGTGAATGGCCTGCGCACGCACACCACTGCCACCGACCGGAGCCAGATCGTCCATGCCGATCTCGGGAATCAAGCGCTGAAGATTCTTCAAAAAAACGGCTTTGCTGAACGAGTTCCTCAACTCATTCCACGTCGTTCCAGGATATTTTTTCAGAAAGCGATAGAGTCCAGGGAAAGTGAGCGTGCTCGCGGTGTCTCTGAAGGAAAAATCAAGCCGCCCATAGCCTTCTCGATCAAAGGCCAAAACGGCATTGGGTCCCGCCTCGACCCCGCCGCCAATCATGCGGGTGTAATGCACACCCAGGAAAGGCAGACGCGGGTCGGGAACCGGGTAAATAAGATTCCGGACCAATCGCTCGCCCTCTCCCGACAACTTCCAGTAGTCGCCTCGAAAGGGAATGATTCGGGAATCGAGCGGAACGCCGGCCGCCGTAGCCACCCGATCGCATTGCAGCCCGGCGCAATTCAACACGTAATCGGCCGCCACTTCTCCACGGACGGTCTCCACCAGTTGCCGGCCGTCAACCGGGCGGATCCCTTTCACTCGCCTTCCCGTGCGGACCTCGTCTCCGCCCGCTTCAAGCCGGGTCCTCATCCGTTCCATCACCGCTTGGTAATCGACGATGCCCTCTTCCGGCACATGAAGGGCCGCCGTGCCACGCGCGTGCGGCTCGAAGGCCTCGATCTCCTTTCCGTCCAGCCAGCGCAGGCCTTTCAAACCGTTGGCCTGTCCCCTCTCGTGAAGGTCTTTCAGCCTCGCAGCCTCCTCCTCGTTCACTGCCAGGACGATCTTGCCACAAACCTCGTGGGGAACGCCCTCCTCCTCGCAAAAGGCGACCATCTCGCGAATCCCCCGAACCGCCAGGCGCGCCTTGAGCGAGCCGAGCCGATAATAAAGACCACAGTGAAGGACGCCCGAGTTGTGGCTGCTCTGATGAGCACCCACTTTCGATTCCTTCTCCAACACGACGATCTGCTCAGCGAGATTCGCCTGGCGAGCTTTCACGGCACTGGCCAGCCCCAAGATGCCGCCTCCCACGATGACCAACCGTTTCATTTAGTTCTTCCTAACATCCTCGCCATTCAACCGTGACAACCACGCCAGGCCGTTCTCACAAAGCGACGCTCACTCATTTGCACGCTTCCATGTAGAGCGAGTCGGGCTTGTAGGGCGAGCCATCCGCATTGGTATCGAGCCCATAAGCCACCCAGTCGATGATGGCACTTTCATCATGCGCTTTGACACGGGGCTCCTGGAATCCGCAGCGTTTCAAAGCCACGGCGAGGTTCACCCGATCATACATCCACTGGTGCGCTTCCCCACGCTTGCGAGCATCGCCCAGGATCAGATTGTCCAGGAAACGCCGCAGCGGCGCCTGCGCAGCGGCTCCAGCTCCCTCCCTCCGCACACACTGCTCAATGATCGGCTCGATGAATCGCTCGTGTGGTTCCCATTCATTGGGATCATCCTCGCACTGCTCCAAGTGACCGAGGTAATCACGGCAGGCCATCTCCAAATCGGGTAACGCGATGCGATGGATTCCACCGGGTTTCAGCACCCGGCACACTTCTTCCAAAAACCCATCGGCGGTGCGCCTCTCCAGATGCTCCAAGAGGTGGGAATGGTAGACCACGTCGACCGATCCATCGGCGAAGGGAATTCCCTTGGCCAGATCATGACAGAGGATGTTGTCCGGCAAGGATTCGAAACGCTCCCGACGGACCCCCTTGAGGGCCACCGGCGCCAAGCGACGCAAGAAAGGGTTCCGCTTCATCCGCAGATAAAACGACCAGTCAATGTTCGTCACCCCCGGCCGGTCGGAAACGCGCGTCCCGCAACCGAGATTCAAGAGGCGGATGGTTTGCTCTGTGCTCACGGGATCTGGCAAATGAATGCGTACAGTCGATCGGTCAACGAGCCTCGGCCAAAGCTTCGTCAAAGCACGCTTTCATGCGCGACAAAAACGTGGGCCAAGCGTAGTGGGCTTCAAAGGCTTGGCGCGTCGCCACTCCCATCCGGTTCTGCAGCGAGTCGTCGAGCGCCAAGTCGGCAATGGCGCCCGCCAATCCCTGGACATCGCCAACCTCCACCAGCCGCCCCGTCTCCTCATCCGAGACGATCGCCGGAATGCCCCGCCAGCGCGTGGCGAGGATTGGCAGGCCGCACGCCATGGCCTCCAACAACACCAAGGGAAAATTCTCCGAACCGTAGTAGCTGGGAAACAGCATGGCATCACCCCATCGCAGCAGTTCCCATTTCGCCTTTGAATCGATCGGACCCAGCACCTCCACCGCGACATTCCCGGGAAGCGAGGCCACCCGCTCCGCCACGGCCGCGCTCACCAACGGATCCGGCTCGGCGCCCGCCACGCGAAACTCCAAACGTCGCTCCGGCCCGATCCGCCCAGCCGCCGCCAGAACGGCCTCAAGAGCATCGAGAATGCCCTTTTCTTGGTAGAGATTGCCCAGGAAGACGAGGCGATAACTTCGGCCCCCTTCGATTCTGGCGGGCTTGATGGCGGCATCTTCGGGCACTCCCTTGATGCCGTTCGGCAAGACGATCTTGCGCGCCGCGCCAAAGGACTCGTCCGGCACCTCGACCTCATCGGTCAAGGCCAGCGCCCATGCTTTTCGCCCGTAAACCCATCGCCCCAGTGCGCGCGTCCACCAGCGATGTCGCAGAAAATCGGGCAATCCACCCGAATGATAATGCAAAAGGATGCGCCTGAAAAACGGCCGCGTGACGGACAGGAAAAGCGCATCCTTGAAAAAGGGAACCCACTTGGCACTTCCGGGAGTGTAATAGAGGACGGGCGCGCCGCTACGAAATCGCGCCCTCAGGCACGCCGTGATGACGCGAAGCAATTCGCCAATCTTGCGCCATTGAAAGGCACTGACCTCGCCAATCTCCCGATTGAACCGGGCCTCCACTCTCACCACCCGCATGGGGCTCAGATCCGAATCGAAGAGCGCTTGCGTCAGGACCGATTGTCCGTGGTAAGGGGGCGGCACCAGGCCGACCATGACGACATCGCCGGAGGCTCCCTCGGCCGTCTCCCGTGATTTCGTCTTCAAACGATCACTGGGAGAAAGGCCCCGAAGACGGATCATCCGTCACCACCGGGCGCGACGGCGGCGGCGGGCCGGCATCGATGCCCCGCACGATGTCATCCACGCCAAAAAGACTCGTGAACAGGATGGAAATCCCGCCTGAACCTCCCACCATGACGATCGCCAAGAGCAACAATTCACCCGGGCGCGGCCGGAACCGCGGATCGGGATTCTTCTTGGCGATGTAGAGCCAAAGCGGAATGCACACCGCCATGCACACGGAAAAGGTGACCAAGAAAACCGTTTGATTTAGCATCCTGTCTTCAAAGGGCTCACTTCACCCACGGTCAACCGTAAAAACCAGTCCCCGGCTGACGCGACAAGGCTTACGCATGAAGCGGACAGACAATTTTCGGATAAAGGCAACTCGTCCATGAATCACCTCTATTCGCCATAAAATAGGACAGAAATTATAAATTTAGGATTCTTAACCTTTTCCGGGCTGTTCATGCATAAGCCCTGTTCCCCACCCTCTCGAGAGTCCTTGGCAGAAACTCGAAGCGTTACGTACAAGTCAATTCAGATCCAGGAGAGCTTTGGCCTCCTCCCACGCAACGAGAGGTTTGCCATCGTTCTCTGCGATCGCCTACTCAAGGTCTCGCTTGTCTTCGAAATCCTCCTCGACCTCCCCTGCCAAATCGTTGAAAAGCGGGTCCATTCCCCACGGTGCCGTGGCCATGCCGACAGGGAAAGTCCGCCGCTCGACAGATTTCAGTCTAGTGTAGTCCGTCAAGCAGACTGTAGTTTATTCAGTTTGGCTCTACCGCGCTTGACCTTTTCGAGAATATCAGAGGCAGCCGCGGTCCAGATGAAGGGAGATGGGTTTTCGTTGTGAGCTTCGATATAGCCTACCAACGCCTGTTCGAGGTCAGCGACACTGGTGAACACGCCTCTCCGCACACACTTTTCAGTCAGGTCACGGAAGAACCGCTCTACCATGTTGAGCCACGATGCGCTCGTAGGTGTGAAGTGGATGTGGATGCGTGGTCGCCTTGAAATCCACGCGCGAACTTTCGCGTGTTTATGTGTAGCATAGTTGTCGCAAATAATATGGATCTCTTTGTCCGGCGGAACACTTCCCTCGATGAGCTTAAGGAATTTGAGCCACTCTTCGTGCCGATGTTTCTTCATGCATTTTAAGATGCAAGGGATTTATGGACCAAATTTAGCTTAGTTAGATGTTAGTATTTGCTTCGAATTGAGCAGGTGTTTGGTAGTCGAGTGAGGAATGTTTCCGTTTGGTATTGTAGTACGATTCGATGTAGTCAAATAGTTCGGTCCGGGCGTCTTCTTCGTTGATGAAACAGCCACCTCGGATCATCTCCGCCTTCAAAGTGCCGATCATTGATTCGGTACAGGCGTTGTGATAGGGATTATCTCTAGCGGACATGCTTTGCAGCATCCCGACTTGAGATAACACTTTGCGAAAAGCGCGGCTTCCATACTGACTTCCTCGGTCGCTGTGAAAGATTCTGCCAGGCTTCTTAGGAGTCGAAGCCAGGGCCATCTCCAGTGCATGGACCACGAGCTCGGCTCGCATGTGATCTGCGAGCGCCCACCCGACCACTCGCCTCGAATAGAGGTCGATTACGACAGCGGGGTAGAGCCAGCCATCTGCAGTGCGTATGTGCGTGATATCGCCAGCTCAAACTTGGTTGGGCTTCTCAGGTTCCGGTTGGTTTTCCAACAGATTCTGCGAGGGCTTGTCGGCCCGGCCATCGCTGGTTTTGGGCACGAATTTTCTGGGCTGAATTGCACGTAACTCTCTCTCTGCCATGAGTCTACGCACGCGATCCAATGAGCATTGGATCTCCATATCGCGAAGCTCCTGATAAATTCTGCGATGGCCATAGCGCCCGCGGTGTTCCCGGAAGATCTTCTCGATGACATCACCAATTTCCTGGTCACTTTGCTGAGTCGGTGTCGGCTTTGCAGCATGATAGTAGCTGCTTCGCGGCAAATTCAAGGTGGCGCAGATTTGGCGGACACTATGCCCGGTTACCTGATGTATCGACCCAATCATTTCGCGGGTTTCGGCTGGGGAGAGGTCCCTAGGATGAGAGCGGCTTTTTTTAAAATGTCGTTCTCGACCTTGAGTTGTGAGAGCTCGCGCCGAAGCCGACGCAGTTCGGCCGCTTCGGCCCTTCACGTCTCCAGCGATATAGGAGATCGGTGCTGATGCCGAGATCCGCAGCCACGTCGGATACGGGCTTTCCGATTTCCAGGAGTTGGACTGCTTGCGCCTTGAATTCGTCAGTGTATCTCTTTCTGGTTTTCATGGTCAGAGTATGGGAGTTGCTTAACGGGTGGTCCAGAAATCTACCACACCTCAAAAAGCCTAAGCCTGAAGGTGCCGAGCGAAGCCCTTCTCGACACCAATATATGCGTAAGCCCGGCTGACGCGAAGGTCCTTCACGCCGATCGATCCCTCGAACCATCGGCCAGAAGATACCACAGAAACAGCGAATTGAAGACGAGGTAACGCTTGAACAGACGGCGCGGCTCCGTCATCAGGCGGAATAACCACTCCATTCCCATCCGCTGAATCCAGGTGGGAGCTTGCCGGACCGTTCCCGCGTGAAAAGCGAAGGCCGCTCCGATCCCAAAATACACTCCCGGCGGCCATTCCGGCTTCAGCCTTGCCAAGATGGTCTCCTGCTTCGGGCAACCGAAACAGGTCCAGACGAAGTTGGCGCCGGACGCCTTCACGGCGTCGACCATGCATCGCCGGTCCTCTTCATTCCAACTCCGGAAAGGCGGAGCATGCTGCCCGGCGATGGTGGCCCCGGGAAACCGCCGTTCGAGATTCGCCCGCAGTTTGACCAGCGTGTCGGGAGAACTTCCCAGCAAGAAATGTTTCAGGTGGCGATGCCCCTCATCTTGCGACCAATCGAATGCTTTGGCCATGAAGGTCGGACCGTAAACGCGACCCTTCAGACCGGCTCCATGGCGGCGGTTGAGCACCCACACCAAAGGCATGCCATCCGGAAGGACCAGGTCAAACAAGCGCATCACCTCCCCAAAAGCCCGGTCGCGTCGGGCCAGGGCAAGGACGTGCGTGTTCGCCGCCTCTACCAAACGAACGCGGTCAGCTCGCAGGGCCCATTCCGAAACCCTTTCGAATGCCTCCCGGTAGGTGGTCGCGGCCACCGGCGTTCCAAGAACCGGATAGGCGAGCGGCTCCGGAAGGGTCATCGCAAAATCTCTCCCATCACGCGCAAACGCCAAACTCAATTCGCCAGTCGTCGCTCGACTTCTTGAACCGACTTTTCACGCTCCGCCAAACGCAAGTCGGCGTCCACCATGATCCCCACCAACTCCTTGAACTTCACCTTGGGCTCCCAGTTCAACTGGCGCTTCGCCTTGGAGGGATCGCCAATGAGCAAGTCGACTTCGGCCGGGCGCTCGTAACGCGAGTCATACTCCACGTGCGCATCCCAATCGAGATCCAAGTGAGCGAACGTTTCCTGCACAAACTCTTTCACGGTGTGGGTTTCATTCGTGGCGATCACGTAATCGTCCGGTTCGTCCTGTTGTAGCATCAGCCACATCATCTCGACGTATTCCTTGGCGTAACCCCAATCCCGCTTGGCGTCGAGATTCCCCAGGTAGAGCCGGTCCTGCAAACCCATCTTGATGCGCGTGGCTGCCCGCGTGATCTTTCGCGTGACGAAAGTCTCTCCGCGACGGGGCGATTCGTGATTGAAAAGAATGCCGCTACTACCGTGCAGCCCGAAGGACTCCCGATAGTTCACCGTCAGCCAGTGGCCGTAAACCTTCGCGCAGGCATAGGGAGATCGCGGCCAAAAAGGGGTCGTCTCGGTCTGCGGCACTTCTTGCACTTTACCGAACATTTCCGAGGACGATGCCTGGTAGTAGCGGATCTTGTCGATGAGGCCGGTCTCCCGGATGGACTCCAGCAAGCGCTGCGTGCCCAGCCCGGTGACGTCCCCGGTGTACTCGGGAGTGTCGAAAGACACCCGAACGTGGCTCTGGGCTCCCAGGTTGTAAATCTCATCCGGCTGAATTTGGCGCAGGAGCTTCGACAAGACTCCGGTATCGGTGAGGTCCCCATAGTGAAGCAGGAGCCGCGTGTCGTCAAAATGGGGATCATGGTAGAGGTGATCGATCCGCTGTGTATTGAAAGAGGACGATCGACGGATGATGCCGTGAACCTCGTATCCTTTTCCCAAGAGAAGCTCGGCCAGGTAGGAACCATCCTGACCGGTGATGCCAGTAACCAGTGCTTTTTTCATTTTCAGTTAGCGTAAGTGATTCAATTGCTTGAGAATTCATCACGAACGCATCCGCTGTTCTCGCGGCTCTTGCAGAAAGGTGATGTAGGTTCGCTTGAGGCCCTCAGAGAGATCGATCGAAGGCTGCCACCCACTTTCCCTCAAGCGGGTGCAGTCAAGCAGCTTGCGCGGGGTGCCGTCTGGTTTTGAAGAATCGAACACCAGCCCGCCCTCGAAGCCCACGGCCTCCTTCACGCAATCGGCCAATTCCGCGATGGTGTGATCCACGCCGGAGCCCAGATTGATCCAATCCGGCGGATCTTCCATACCCAGGACGTGCAGACAGCCCTCTGCCAAATCGTCCACGTGCAAGAACTCTCTCCGCACCCGGCCGTTCCCCCAAACCGTCACGTCCCGATCGCCGCCTTCCTTGGCCTCGTGGAACCGGCGAATCAATCCCGGGATGACGTGGGAATTCTCCGGATGATAGTTGTCTCCCGGGCCGTAGAGGTTCGTGGGCATGACGGAATGATAGAGAACACCGTACTGCCGCCGATAAGACTGACAGAGCTTCAAGCCCGCGATCTTGGCTACGGCGTAGGGCTCATTGGTCGGCTCCAGGGCACCAGTCAGCAGGCATTCCTCCCGCATTGGCTGAGGGGCTTCCCGCGGATAGATGCAGGAGCTTCCCAAGAACAGCAACCGCTTCACGCCAGCCAGATACGACTCGTGAACGACATGGAGAGCAATGGCCAAATTGTCATGAATGAACTCCGCCGGGTAGGTGTGGTTGGCATGAATGCCGCCGACCTTGGCGGCCGCCATGATCACCGTCGCGGGAGTCTCGCGCCTCAGGTAGGCCTTCACCGATGCCGGAGACGCGCAGTCCAGTTCTGAACGCCCCGGTGCCAGGACTTCCTCCACCCCCTCTCGTTTCAAGGCACGGCGAAGCGCGCTACCCACCATGCCACCGCCACCGACGATGAGCACTGGGGAATTCGTGAAAGGATCCATGAGCCAAGAAAGGGCCAGCCAAGAAGAAACTCAAGAGGTGAGGGCAGCGCACACCCGATCTACTTCTTCCTCCGTCAGGTAGGGATTCATTGGAAGGCTGAGCCCTTCGGAAGCCACGCGCTCCGTCACCGGAAATTCGCCCTCGCGATGTCCCAAATCAGCAAACACCGGCTGCAAGTGCAAGGGCACCGCATAGTAGCTCACAGAGGGGATGCCTTTCCCACTCAGCTGTTCACGAAGCTGCTCCCTCTCTGCGGAAAGGATCGTGTATTGCGCGTAGACAGAGGTGTTTCCAGACGCCACCGGCGGAAGAGTCACGCCAAGCCCGGAGAGGCGAGCATTGTAGGTCGCCGCCACCTCTTGGCGCTTGGCAATTTCCTCGTCGAACACGCCCATTTTCGCCAGCACAATCGCGGCCTGCAGCGTATCCAGCCTTCCGTTGATTCCCAGCACTGGATGATGATGCTTCTTCGCCTGACCATGCACCCGGATCTGACGGAAGGCGGCCGCCAACTCATCATCGTCGGTGAAGAGCGCGCCACCGTCACCGTAGCCGCCCAACGGTTTGGACGGGAAGAACGACGTGCTGCCCATGGTGGACAGGGCACAGGAGCGCAGGCCGCGATGCGTGGCGCCGAACGACTGCGCTGCATCCTCGATCACCGGGAGATCACCGTTCCGTCGGGCGATCTCGTTGATCGCCGTCATGTCCGCGGTCTGCCCGTATATGCCCACGGGCATGATGGCCTTGGTCCTTGGCGTGATGGCGGCCTCCACCTGGCTCGGATCCATGTTCCAGGTCGCTTCGTCGATGTCGACAAACACGGGTTTCGCCCCGAGCAAGGCGATCATCTCCGCCGTCGATATCCAGGTGTAAGGCACCGTGATCACCTCATCCCCGGGGCCGATACCCAAGGCCATCAAGGCGATGAGCAGCGTGTCCGTACCACTCGCCGCGCCGACGCAATGTTTCACGCCGACGTATTCGGCCAGGCAACCCTCCAACTCCGCGACCTCGGGACCCAGGATGTACTGGCCGTGATCGAGGACCGCCTTGATGCGCCGTTCCAAATCCTCGCGGATCCGGGCTTGCTGAGATTTCAGATCAATGAATTGCATAGAGAAATCCGGGGGAGATGAACGGCTGTCCGGCCACGCTGCCGCCCTTGGTCAATTGCTTCAATTCAACAAGACCGGCGAGCGAAGGAAGCCTGCGGGAGATTTCCGAGAGGGGCACTCTGGCAATCATGCGATTTCCCGAGCTATTGAGAGTGGGGGAGAGGGAGGGGAGGGGCTCGCCGAGGGCGGATCGTTCACTGATAGTTCACCGCCACCAGGTGTTCCGTGGGAACATCCACCGGCTGGAGGCGACCCAGCACTTCCAGCAGGATCCTCACGCGCTCTTTCGCGGGCATGTAGTGATGGACGACCGCCTTGATCCCACGAAAAGGCCCCTCGGCGATCTCGACCTCGTCACCCGCCTCAATGGTCGGCTTCAAGGTCTTGACCTCCTCCGGCCCCATCTCGGCTCGCAAGAAATCGATGAAATCTGGGGCGATGGGAAGATACTGTTCACCGAAGTGAACGATGCTAGTGACGCCGTTGGCGTAGGCCACCGCGCGGCTCTGTTGCGTGAAATCGAAACGCGAAAAAATGTAGCCAGGGAACATCGCCTGGTGAAAGAGCACCTTTCCGCGTCGCGTGGCCTTGTGAAATCGGATGCGGGGACAGAAGGTCTCGAGCTGGTGATACTGCCGGAGATGCGCGGCGGCGATGTGCTCGTTCTTCATCTTCGTGCGAAGCGTGTACCAGGCCGTTCCGTTAGGCAGAAAATGGGGGGGGAGTTCTTGCTGTGTGTCCAAAGCGCTTGTCCAGGGTGGAAGGTTGAATGTGTTGGCTGTTTTCAGGAAAAAAATCGTCGAATCAAGGGAAGCAACTGTTCCGTGCGCTGATGCCAGGCCTTGAGCTTGCCCACGCGCTCCTTGAGAAAGGTGGTGTGCTCATCCCGCCCACTCGGAAGCAAGGTCTCGAACCCGCCCAAACGTTCGGTCCCGCTCTCCAGATGGGGAAGGAGTTCCTCCCGAATGAACCCTCCCACCAGTTTCTTGAGTTCGGTCTCGGCGATGTAGTAGTCGCGACGGGTTCCCGCGACATAAACCGCGCGGACGGCACCGAGCGACCGGAGGAATTTCAGCCCCTGACTGGTGGAGCCCTTGCTGATGCTCAGGCGATCCAGAATCTCATCAAAGGATCGGGGCTCAGGCGAGATATAAAGAAACCCGTAAATTTCACCGATCGACTTTGGCAAGCCAAGCACTCGCACCCCGTTGACAAAGAGATCGATCACGCCCGTCTCCAAAGCCGACAGCTCCGCGCTCTCATCCATGGATTCGCCTTCTAGAATTGATTGAGATGATGACATCTGGAGCAGTGTTTCTGGAAATTTTGGAAGCGTAAACAACTAAGAGCCGAGTTCAAGAAAAAATGAACAGAATACTCCACTTTGACCTTTGGCAATCGCCATCGTTCAATTATCTTCGGGACGCCTCTCGCTCTCCTCAAACGATGCCGCTTGCATGGCCCGGCTTCGTTTGCGAATAGGGATCTCCAAATGGCGGACTCCCAATTTCAGCACACTCTCCGCAAACCCAGCTCTCTGGCCGGCACTTCCCTCCACACCGGCGAGAAGGTGACGCTTACCCTGAAGCCCGCTCCCCCCCATCACGGTCTCAAATTTCGTCGCACCGACCTCGAGGACGAACCCTTCATCGATGCCGACGTGGCCAGGGTACAGATGGTGGAGCGCGCCACCACGCTCGCGGAGGGGAGCGTGAAGGTCCACACCGTGGAGCACGTCATTTCGGCCCTGACCGGCATGGGAGTCGACAACGCCATCATCGAGATGGACGCCAATGAGCCCCCGATCGGCGACGGCAGCGCCGCCCCGTTCGTCGAGTGCATCAAGCAAGCGGGCACCACCGAGCAGGATGCCCTGCGGCAGATTTTCGAGATCCGAGAGCCCATCCACCGAGAATTCCCCAACGGCTCCATCCTCACCATCGTCTCGGACAAGAAATTCCGCATCTCCTGCACACAGGTCGGTCCCCAGGGCCGCATGACTCAATACCTGAGTACCGAGATCACGCCGGAGATTTACGAAAACGAGATCGCGAGCGCCCGGACTTTCGTTTTCTACGAAGACGTGAAGCCGCTCATGGAAAAGGGCCTCATCAAGGGTGGCAGTCTTGAAAACGCCGTGGTCATCCGGGATGGCACCACCCTGAGCAAGGAACCGCTCCGCTACGAAGAGGAGTTCGTCCGCCACAAGATCCTCGATATCATCGGCGATCTCGCACTCTGCGGGAAACGCTTCATGGGCCACGTCATCGCGGTCATGCCCGGTCACGCTTCCAACACCGAAATGGCCAAGCAGCTGGGCTTCCACTTCGCCCGCCAAGCCTCGATGAGAAAACCGGTTTCGATCCCCACCGGCAAAGCCGTGCTCGACGTCAACGAGGTCATGCAGATCCTTCCGCACCGCTACCCCTTCCTCATGGTCGACCGGATCGTCGATTTCGAAGGCGAAAACAAGTGCACCGGCGTCAAGTCCGTCACGATCAACGAGCCCTACTTCCAGGGACATTTCCAGGGACATCCGGTCATGCCGGGCGTCCTCCAGGTGGAAGGAATGGCGCAGGTGGCCAGCATCCTCATGCTGCGCAAGAGCGAAAACCAAGGGAAAATCGGGTATTTCATGAGCGCGGACAACGTCAAATTCCGCAAACCTGTCCTCCCCGGCGACACACTCTTCATCGAGGCCGAAATCACGCGCATCCGCCGCAGCATCGGAGCCGCCAGCGCCCGCTGCCTGGTCAACGGCCAGGTGGTTTCGGAGGGGGACCTCAAGTTCAACCTCTTCTCCGCCTGAGACTTCCCCGAGGGGTGAGAGACGCCCATCATCATGGCCACCGAGATTCATCCGACCGCCGCTGTCGACCCACGCGCGAGCCTCGGTCAGGACGTCTTCATCGGTCCCTTCTGCGTCGTTGAGGGTCCCGTCCAACTGGGCGATCGCTGCCAGCTCAAGAGCCACGTCGTTCTGGCTGGCCCCTCCCGAATCGGAGCCGGCAACCGCTTCTACCCCTTCGCCGTCGTTGGGGAGCGAACACAGGACCTCAAATACCAAGGCGAGCCGACCCACCTCGAGATCGGCGTCGAGAATGTCTTCCGCGAACACGTCACCGTGCACCGCAGCACGGCCTCTGGCGGCCGAACCAAGATCGGCTCTCACGGTCACTTTCTCGCCTACAGTCACATCGCGCACGACTGCGTCGTCGGTGATCATGTCATTTTTTCCAACAACGCCACCCTCGCCGGCCACGTCACCGTCGGCGATCACGCCGTGCTGGGAGGGTTCACCGGCGTGCATCAGTTCTGTCGGCTCGGCGAGCACATCGTCACTGGCGGATGCACCAAGATCGTCCAGGATGTTCCCCCTTTCATGATCGCCGACGGCAATCCGGCCGAAGTTCGCGGAATCAACAAGGTGGGCCTGGAACGCCGCCACTTCGAAGAATCCCACATCCGCGCTCTCCGCGAGTGCTACAAACTACTCTACCGCGGCGAACACAACACCAAGCAAGCTCTGCAGGCGATCGAGGAACGCTTTCCCGACGACTCCATCGTCCAGCGACTGACAACCTTCGTCGCCTCGAGCGAACGCGGCATCGCCCGCTAACACTCGCCCCGCCCACCCACGTGCAAGATCCCGGATTTGTCAGACGCGCCTTCGCAGAGATCGCGGATCGCTATGTCGTGACCAACCACGTCCTCAGCCTGGGCACGGGCATCTTGTGGCGCCGCCGTTTCGTGCGCGGCATCAAAGCGGACCGCGTTCTCGACGTGGCCACAGGTAGCGGCGACGTGGCGCGGGAAGTGCAGCGTCAGTGCCCCGGCACCCAGGTCGTGGGGATCGATTTCTGCCTCCCCATGCTCCGGCATGCCCGAAACGCCGGGATCCGGGATCTCGTCGTCACCGACGCCCTCAACCTGCCGTTCGCCGACCGCACCTTCGATGCCGTCACCGTGGCCTTCGGACTGCGCAACATGGCCTCTTGGAAGGACGCTCTCGCGGAGTGGAACCGGGTCTTGAAACCGGGCGGCAACCTTCATGTTCTCGATTTTTCCCTTCCCACCTGGCAGCCCCTTCGAGGCCTCTATCTCTTTTACTTGCGACGCCTCCTGCCTCGCATCGCAGGCTGGATGACCGGTCGCCACGAAGCCTACGAATACCTCTCGTCTTCGATCGGTCTCTTTCCTTACGGATCCGCCATGCGCGCCTTGATCGCCGAGGCCGGCTTTGTCACCGTCTCTTCCCAGCCACTGAGCGGCGGAATCGCCTCCATCTATCGGGGCGTCCGCCCATCCCGGTGAATCTCGGTGGGTCGCCCCAAAGAACCATGCCAACACCACGAACCGTGAGGTCATCGAGGCCCGCCGACCCCTGCCCGGATCGCCTCTTGCCCGTCCGGAATGGTCCTCGACACGTCCTCCCGCCTCCGCGGTTGTGCAGGGTGCCAGGGAATGTGTCGTGCATCCGTCCGGAATGGTCCTCGACACGTCCTCCCGCCTCCGGCCCCGCAGCGACCATGAGAGGGTGAAATCGCGGATCCTGCACCTTAGGCGGCGCGCAGGTCCCAAGCTTCTTCCTGGTAGCGGTGCCACACCTGGTCCCACTGGCCGGATTGCTTGATGACGCGGAGATTGAGCACGTTGCCGCCGCTTTCCCGATTCCATCGCATGCCGCTTTGGCACATCCGGGCCTTGACGATGGTCTTGCAGGCAGCTTCCACCGGCCCGCTGCCTATCGGAAGACCAATCGCGTAGTAGATGGCGTGGTTCATGATCTCCTGATTGCGGGTGAAGAAGCCGATCTCTTGTTCGGCTTTTCGAAGCCTTTCCCCTCGTAGTCGGTTTTTGATCCGGTAGAGCCTGGCGGACCGGATCAACCCTTTGATTGCCCCTTCTTCGTCGCGCAGTTTGCGCCGCCACCCGTCATACCACGTCTTGGCCGTTTTGCCGCCTTTGGCATCTCCAAGGAGCGCCTCGACAGCGAAGAGAGGTGCTCGCTGGCGTGGTGGAAGTTCAGAAGCCAGTCGTAATCGTCATAAAGTTGACTTTCTCGGGCGTGGGTCCACAGCGAGGAGGCACCGTCCATGACCAGCAGCTTGATCACGCCCCCCTCCGGCAAAATGCGCTCATGGAAGGCCGTGATGACCCGCCGGTTCTCATCTTTGAAGGAGGTGAAACGCTCCTCGGGCATTTTCGCCGTGTAGATTGATTCGGTGCGCAATGGGACCCGGATGGTCTCGCCGCCGTGATCGTCGATCTCCTTGCTTGAGTAGAAAGAGTAGGAGCCGACCATGGCGTTCTTGAACCGGCTTTTCTTGGGCTGATCGGTATCAGATCCGGGGCTGCCTTTCAGTGGCTCCTTTCGTTCTTGAGCCTTTTCCCTCGGCTCCCGGACAGCCAAACTGGCTCCGTCCAACGACACGACGAAGGCTTCCGTGTCATTGGGCGCTTCCATGCCATCGAATCTGCGCAACGGATCGCCCTCCGCGTATTCTCTGAAACGTCCACCCTCCTTCTGGATGATGTGATCGACCCGTGTCGCGCTCACATCCAATCCGCTGATCTGGTTATACGCGGTGACCGCCTCCTTTGAAGCCATGGATCCCGACAAAAACAACAGCTGCTCGACGACATCAGCAGTCACGTTGCGCCCTTCCATTCCCCAACGCCGATCCAGAGGGACCAAGGCCTTCGGCAGAGATGGGTCGGCCTTGCCTCGACTCTCTGGATCGGCGTCACCGCTCAAGTAATAGAGATCCCGGTCCACGGAGATCTCACCGAATCGAGTCAGAAAATCCTTCCGCTCCGTCGTCGTCCGCCGGTAGACCTGACCGTCAACTGTCTCCGTGGTGCCGAACTGTGCTTCACACTCCTGGAGGAAGCTTTGAAGGGTCGCTTTCCCGGCTTCTTGGAAGGCTACCTGCAGAGCGTCAGACAACTGCTCGACAGATTCCGGGCCCAGTGATCGCAGCTTGTCATTGAGCTGATGAGTGGCAAAATCCAGAAGAGATCGTTCTACATACGTGCAGGCGGTCTTCACAAGGGTGAGCATGTCGTCGTCTAAGGGCTTCGTGCTCACCCATTTTAGTCATGTTTGTCAAAATAAAAGCATTTTCTAAAAAAACTATAGAACTCGTGAGTGAGAAGTTCTGTAACTGGATCATCATGCGGCGAAGCGTGAACCTTCGGAGCGAGTGAAGTCTATTTCATCAAGGATGAATTTTCGGAACGCTGAACCTTTTCCGCCGTGGTGCAAAAATCCAGGCAGCGTGTTTTTCAAGGCGGCTGAGACAATCATTTCCGAAGGCAGCACGTCTGGGCGGATGGTTCGGATCCAGGTTCCAAAGTGTTTCCAGACCAGACCGTCACATGTCATGGCAAGGTACTGTAACATGCCCTGAGCGATCATGCCGGTCTGCACAAACACATCACGCCGAAGGCCTGAAAGGAATGGCTCATGATGAAGTGAGGCTTGGAATTGGACTCGGACTGTTGATGCAGATACTTCACCGCAGGCATCTTGCGGCCCTCCTTGGACTTCCTTGATGCCGTCGAGAACCAGGACGGGGCGACAACCGATCTTGTAGACAGGGAAGCGCTTGATCACGATGGCGAACCAAAGTTCTGCAAGCCGGTCCGTCTTCACGGCATTGCTGTGGAAGAAATGGAGTAAGTGCTCATAGGAGTGTTCTGACAAACCGAGAGCGCGGACGAAACTGGAAACCCCGAGGAGGTCATTGCGCACGGAGAAAGCGGCCAAGACGAGCAGAAACCAGAGAAAGGTGCGGGCTCTCGAGAAAGCGGGTCGCAGAAGACAGACGATATTCCACCAAGAAATCCAGAGATCCAGAGATCCATAACAAATGATTTGATTTTCCTAGACATTCGCATATATAAGGTACTCGTGAGTGGGAAGTTCTCAGACCGGTTTCTCTTTGCCTGGCGTGTCTGTCTGACTGCGTAATAGAGCGATCTTCGCCTTGGATAGTTCAATGCTCAGATCGATCAGTTCGGTGGTCAGTTTCTTGAATTTCTTGTACTCCTCTGTTTCTTTTCGTAGTCCCTTCACGTGGTCTGGCCAGACGTGTTCAGTCCGGCTCCTCATCTTATGCGTGTAGCTCAGTTGGTAATACACGCCGCGCTGGCGTTGTCGATCTCGGTATTGCTTGCTGATGCTCCCAGGCCGCATTGGCCCGATTGCAGCTATCTTTGCCGCAAGTTTCTGGACTCTTTTTTCAGTGATCTGATCTTTTTCATGGTCATTAGCTTATATATGCGAATGTCTAGGAAAATCAAATCATTTGTTATGGATCTCTGGATTTCTTGGTGGAATATCGTCTGTTTTCTGCGACCCGCTTTCTCGAGAGCCCGCACCTTTCTCTGGTTTCTGCTCGTCTTGGCCGCTTTCTCCGTGCGCAATGACCTCCTCGGGGTTTCCAGTTTCGTCCGCGCTCTCGGTTTGTCAGAACACTTCTATGAGCACTTACTCCATTTCTTCCACAGCAATGCCGTGAAGACGGACCGGCTTGCAGAACTTTGGTTCGCCATCGTGATCAAGCACTTCCCTGTCTACAAGATCGGTTGTCGCCCCGTCCTGGTTCTCGACGGCATCAAGAAGTCCAAGGAGGGCCGCAAGATGCCTGCGGTGAAGTATCTGCATCAACAGTCCGAGTCCAATTCCAAGCCTCACTTCATCATGAGCCATTCCTTTCAGGCCTTCGGCGTGCTCTGTCAGGTTGGCGGATACTTCTTCTGCGTTCCGGTCTGTGCACGCATTCACGAAG
This sequence comes from Verrucomicrobiales bacterium, assembly GCA_965204485.1. Lineage (GTDB taxonomy): Bacteria > Verrucomicrobiota > Verrucomicrobiia > Verrucomicrobiales > DEV007 > JAACDM01. Next base: position 1,852 of record CBDBEZ010000110.1, on the reverse strand, counting down.
GTATCGTCACTTCAAACCGCGACAGGAGAACCTTGATCGACAAGGCCAACGAGATGCTCGCATCCGTCTGTAGAGGTCAGGAGTTCGTCTTGCTGGCCGACGCCTACTACGCCAACGGAAAGGTGATCCGGAGCACCAAGGGGCGTTCCGGTGTGCTGGTCACGAGGGTTCGACGCACGACAACCGGCTTTCGGCCTGCGGCAGTGCCACGCAAACGCAAACGCGGACGACCGAAAAAGTATGGCGCTGCGGTGAAGCTCCAGAATGTCTTTGGAACGGGCGGCTTCAGTTCCGTTCCCAGTCCCGTATATGGGGAGAGAAACATCTCTGTCCGGTTCAAGTCGGTGGATCTGTTGTGGAAGCCCGCCGGGGCGATGGTCCGCTTCATTCTCGTCGATCATCCCACGAGAGGGCGGATCATCCTCTTGTCTACCGACCTCACCATGGAAGCTCAGGAGATCATCTTGCTCTACAGTTTGCGTTTCAAGATCGAAGTCGCTTTCAAGCAAGCGGTGCATTCGGTCGGCTCATTCGGATACCATTTCTGGATGGCCGCTATGCGACCGCTCAAGCGTCGCAATGGTAACCAATACCTCCACCGGACTACCGAGAAATATCGCAGACAGGTGCAGAGAAAGATGCACGCATATCATGTGTTTGTGCAGACCGGCATGATCGCTCAGGGCATGTTACAGTACCTTGCCATGACATGTGACGGTCTGGTCTGGAAACACTTTGGAACCTGGATCCGAACCATCCGCCCAGACGTGCTGCCTTCGGAAATGATTGTCTCAGCCGCCTTGAAAAACACGCTGCCTGGATTTTTGCACCACGGCGGAAAAGGTTCAGCGTTCCGAAAATTCATCCTTGATAAAATAGACTTCACTCGCTCCGAAGGTTCACGCTTCGCCGCATGATGATCCAGTTACAGAACTTCTCACTCGCGAGTATAGAAGAGAGCAAGCAAATGTTGCCAGGATCCGCGATTTCACTCGATTAAACTAAAGATAAATAATGACGGAAATAGCCTCCATGCTTATCCTGTGCAATAGATGAAACTTTATATCGTGGCATCCTGGCAAGGAGACGGTGAACTTGACGATATCTACTTGGTCAGAGCCAATGAGTTTCGCGAGGCAGCGCAAATTGCGGATGATACTGTAAAAGGCGGCGAAAGGGGGAAGGCAGATATGGTGTGCCTTATTGGTAACGATTGTGGAGCACTCAGTGATGCGAAAATTTTGATGGACCCTTTCCAGATGTTGGTGGAGCTTAAGGGGTACGCTGAACATTGGAACCGTGATGATGAGTCCAATTGGATTGATGCGGAAGCCTGGATAACTGATTAACGGGTTTAACAAGCACTTGACCGTCTCGATAGTTAAAATCTCACATCTGACCGATAAATCAGCCCAGTATTATTGCCATAAGCGTTAGTTTCTGTTGCGTTATATGCCGCCTGCTCTTAAGATCTTGTGTGAAAAATAAACGCAAAAAAACAGGCGGCAAATTCGGCAAAAAAGCGCTTCTCGAAGCTATCAACTGATCGTAACTGATTAGCGCTCCTAACCAGCAAACGCCACAGGCATCTCATGCAAGGGTACGCTCGCCTGCGATGATTTTGGCAAGCGACTTTTGAATACGGAACTCGCTCCTCGCAGCGAGAGAGTCGAGAGCACACTCTTGAATGCCGCGTAGGCATTGGCTCCCCGCTCCGTCTTGGAACATTGCGACACCTTGCGGGCGACGATCGCCGGCCTGAGCATCCGCTCGGCGATATTGTTGGTCGGCTCTACCTCCGGATCCTCCAGGAACATCGTTAAATTCCCTTGGTCAAAGTGCCGGCCAAGCT
>CBDBEZ010000109.1:0-9363 GCA_965204485.1 Verrucomicrobiales bacterium | reverse complement strand
TTAAAGCCGCTGCCCAGTGCAACTGTCCGATCTTTTGGCTCGGCGAAGACGGTCTCCGATTCTACGCCTTTGGCATCACACCCAATCACGACAATTCAATGGCCCGCATCCATGCGACGGCCTGGGCAAACAGACGTTCCCGAAACGACATTGCTCGGCACATGTTCCTCCAACGTTTCCCCGAAGCCTCGGTCCATGGTGTCACCATCAAGCAACTCCGCGGCATGGAAGGCAAACGCGTCAGGAAAACCTATGCCCAGCTCGGCCTCCAGTATGGAGTCACTTGGAAAGGCCGCGATTACAAACCTTCCAACTGGAAATTGGCCGATGGCATTAACCGCGCCCTGTCCGCCTCAAATGCCTCGCTCTACGCCCTAACTGCCGCCGTCTGTTGCTCGATGGGCTTCATCCCCCAACTTGGCTTTGTACACGTCGCTGGCACCCTGCCTTTTATCTATGATGCCGCCGATTTGTACAAACACGAAACCTCGTGGCCGGCCGCCTTTGAGGCCATTTCCATCAACCCCGGAGACGATGGCACTCTTGTCCGCAAACTCCTCAAACAGAAAGTAGAAGAGACCCGAATGCTCCGGCGTATGCCCGGCGACCTTAAAGCTCTCTTCGACAATCTTGACAGTCCTCCCTCCGAAATCACCCCACACCCACTCCAGCCGAAATCAGGCGGCTGAACTTCGAACCCTGAATCGAAAAAATGAACCTGAGAACTTTGTGACCGTGCTCGTCTGCAACGATGTCCCTCCCGCGATTCGAGGCCATCTGAAGCGCTGGTTCATCGAACCCCGGCCCAACGTCTTCATCGGGACCCTCAACGTCCGCACCCAACGTAAAGTAATGGACTTCATCTTGCGCAATGCTCCAAGGGACTTCGGCGCTCTTACCATCACTTCCGCTCCCAACTGCCAGGGATACACCCTCGAACGCATTGGTCCGGAAGGGAAGACAGGCAGACGCGACATCAACCTATCCGGCATTCCTCTGATAGCCGAAAGCTGGATCGATCCCGAAGAATGTCCCTTCTGAAGGGGGCGGACTCCGGTCCTGCCCACCCGCGTGGGGATGGCCCGTGTTAGAGGCGAGAGAATGTCGTTCACGGCGCGATTTCCCCACCCGTGTGGGGATGGCCCGCGTAGGTGCCCTAGACCCTACGGGATCAAACGGATTTCCCCACCCGCGTGGGGATGGCCCGGGAATCGTATTCGTATAATACTCCAGTAATTCGATTTCCCCACCCGCGTGGGGATGGCCCGATACTGGACTGGCGATTATACCCTAACGTGGGGATTTCCCCACCCGCGTGGGGATGGCCCGGCACCAGGTCAGTTTCAGTTAACTGGTTAGGTGATTTCCCCACCCGCGTGGGGATGGCCCGGAATGATCAAGAAAATGTGCGCCGATCGAAAAGATTTCCCCACCCGCGTGGGGATGGCCCGGAATGATCAAGAAAATGTGCGCCGGTCGAAAAGATTTCCCCACCCGCGTGGGGATGGCCCGCCTTCGGCCTCCTAGCCTTCGGCCTCCTAGCCGATTTCCCCACCCGCGTGGGGATGGCCCGGCAGGACTTCTACCAGTTCCAAAGTTGTATCAGATTTCCCCACCCGCGTGGGGATGGCCCGTACTCGATCCTTTTTGCTGTCGCGTCGCGTTAGATTTCCCCACCCGCGTGGGGATGGCCCGCTAACGACTCTTTTATCGATGCAGTGAAAGTCGATTTCCCCACCCGCGTGGGGATGGCCCGGCGGGTCGCGGCTATAACGAATTGGGATTTGCCGATTTCCCCACCCGCGTGGGGATGGCCCGGATCGTCAGAATATGACACCACGCTCGGATCCGATTTCCCCACCCGCGTGGGGATGGCCCGGACAAATGGGGGGGCGAAATTATCGGCGCAGGGATTTCCCCACCCGCGTGGGGATGGCCCGATCAGCCTGAGCCTTGCTTCGCTCCGAATGTCGATTTCCCCACCCGCGTGGGGATGGCCCGATAGATGCCACCGCTTTTTTCTTTGATTTGAAGATTTCCCCACCCGCGTGGGGATGGCCCGCCGAGCGGGCTGCGCTGAATCAGCAGATGGGGGATTTCCCCACCCGCGTGGGATGGCCCGAAAACCTGCTCATTCTCGATCCGATGTGGATGGATTTCCCCACCCGCGTGGGGATGGCCCGATTTGGTGTGGGTTTTAGCGGATTACATCGCAGATTTCCCCACCCGCGTGGGGATGGCCCGTAATGCTGCGGATTAACGGATGCTCCTAATCGGATTTCCCCACCCGCGTGGGGATGGTTGCACGCTCCCGGGAGGGGAGCGACTCGACGCCCGGATTTCCCCACCCGCGTGGGGATGGCTACTCCCGCCTAGCGTATATGCGAGGGCGTTTCCGGATTTCCCCACCCGCGTGGGGATGGCCCTGTTCTTTCCGCTCCTTGAGGGCGAGTTCCTGCGATTTCCCCACCCGCGTGGGGATGGCCCGCACAGCGGCACGTCCGGCGGTAAGCCGCTTCAGATTTCCCCACCCGCGTGGGGATCAGCGATTCCGTAAGATAGGCGGCTGAGGCGGCTCAAGCCCTGTATTTTTGGGTAATTCGGATCGGCAGCGCCCATTTTTGACCCCATGGCAAATTCGCATTCGTTATTTCATCTTTTTTAAGCTTGTTTCTGTAATGGTCTTATATTACAGTGCGCTGAACGAGCCGACCTTCATGCCAAGCAGAAACTCCCTGCCCCCCACCGAACGCCAGATTCGCAGCCGCCTCCGCCAGCTCCTCGACCAGGCCGAAGGCTTCCTTCACGGCTCGCCCATCGAACTCTCTCGTAAATGCGGCAAGCCCACTTGCCGTTGCGCTTCCGACGACTCCTTGCGCCATCGCTCCTTGGCCATCGGTCAGACTCGCAAGGGCAAGACCACCATGCTGCACGTCCCCAGACCGTTGGAAGCTCAGGCGAGACGCTGGATCGATGATTTCCAGAAGGCGAATGCTCTGCTGGAAGCCCTCGACGAGCAGGGGCGCCTCCGACTCGAGGAGGCAAAAACCAAGGCCAGAGCGGCGAGTAGCTCCGCCAAGAAGAAGGGCAAGACCGGTAAGAAATCAGCCGGCAAAGCCAAGTCCGGGCGCAATTCTCCACCAAAAAAGAAGCGACCATTCTCACGCGACTACTAACTTACGCGGACAAGATTTTCAGCCTCCGCCAACAGTGGAGGCTGCGGGTGCGTGACTCTCGTCCCAAACCACAGATTCCCACTCGAGTTTTCCCGGCAGCATTCTTCGCCATGTTCTGCTGCCGGTTACCAAGCTTCAACGAACTCGAGCAACACCGGAACAAGAGCAGCTGGACCCGTTGGCTCGGTAATCACCGTTTGCCCAGCGCCGACGAACTGGCGTATGTCTCCGAGCGCATCGAGCCTGACAGTGTGCGAGGGTGTCTCGGACACATTTACTTCTGCCTCAAACGCAACAAAATCCTTGCCCCACAGCGCGGTTGGATGCTTGCCGCCGTCGATGGTCACGAAACTCACTGTAGCTACAAACGTTGTTGTCCAAAGTGTCTCCAACGCCGGATCGCCGTCGGAGACGAGGTCAAAACACAGTTCTACCACCGCTTGGTCGCGTTTCAGATTATCTGTGAGGATTTTCAATTGCTTCTCGACGTGGAAATGCTTGAGCCTGGTGAAGACGGAGATCCTGGAGACGACGAAGTCGCTGCGGCTATACGGCTGATAACTCGCGTCCTTAAGGACCACCCACGCTGCTTTGACGTGCTCACTGCCGATGCGCTCTACCTGCGTCCCTCCGTGATCAATCTTCTTGAAGACCACGGCAAATACCTTGTTGCCGTACTCAAGGATAATCAGCCTGAGCTATTGTCCGAAGCCCGCACGCTCCTGCCCCTTGAGGAGCAAGAGCCAGAATCATTTGAGACTCCGGCTGCACCGGGCAAGCCCGCGCGGCACGTTCGTTTACAAGAGGCTGAGAGCTTCTGCACTGAATCCATTCACACTCCTCTTCGCGTTGTTCATTCCCATGAGACTGGCATCCGTCGCGAGCGCGTCGCTGGGGATTGGGTCGAGACTCCCATCGATAGCCACTGGTGGTGGGCGACGACCATGCCCCGCTCAATGGCCGATGCCAAGACCATCTTCCATTTCGGGCACGACCGTTGGAAGGTCGAAAACGAAGGCTTTAACGAACTCTGCTCCCGCTGGCATTCCGGTCATTGCTATCACCATCATCCCAATTCCATTCTCGTTCTGTGGCTGATCATGTTCATGGCCCACGCCGTGTTCCACTGCTTCCACAAGCGCAACTTGAAGCCAGAGATACGCCGTGGACACACGGCCATCTATTTTGCCCGTCAAATCGCCGCCTCCATGCGAGAGGATCGATGGTGGCCGCCACCGGCTCCGGGCTGAGGAACGCCCGCCCCGCGCTCTCGGTAACCTTGGGTTCGCGTCCGCCATCGGAGCGGTCTGGCTTCCTGTTGCCTATTGCCGACAGGGGGATCCATTTCGCGGCTCGAGCCCTCCGAAATTCGCCCGAGAACCGCCACACGAAACTGTTCGCCCTCCTAGCGCCAGCTTCAACACGCTCAACACCCACCAATTCAGGCCATTACGACTCTTTCCGACGCCGTCTTACGGAATCGCTGGGCTTCAGTTTTGCCCATTCCCATTGGGGCTTCGATGATGTAGAGTGCCGGAGTATCGGCGAGCTGGATCAAGGCCTTCTGGAGCGGGCGTGGGTGGAATGTCTGTCCGGATTCGGAGGCGAAGAGTTGGGAGAACGACAGGCCAGAAGTAACGGATCGGTGGTGCCAGCCAATTCGTTTTATGGCTTCCACCGCATCGTGGAGGGCGGACTCAGGATTCGTGGAATCTTTTAGCGGGCTGGCCGCGGGGAGTTTGAACCAATCAGTATTTGAGCCGATCCAATCGCAGAAAGTAACGAAACCGGTGAGCCAGTGGAGACGCGAGCTGACAGTGATTTCTTCTTTCGGAAGTGGCCCAAAGCGATCGAGAAGTTCTTTCAGTAGCTCCAGGCGGAGCTTGTTTGGCCACAGTAGCCCGAGTTCGGTGGGGCCGTTGGGTTTCTCGAGATTGTTGCGGACTTTTCGACTTGGGTAGCTGCCGTGGTGTCCACCTGCGGTGAGTGCCCAGGCGAGGGGTCGGCCTCGCTCGTCCTGCATCTGCGGGAGCGAGGCGAGAAAGGCTTGGCTTACCAGGGCGTGATTGGATTCGCTGTGCACTGCGGGGATGTCGTGGGCGAAACTGTGAATGCACTTCCGGAGGAACCCGGGGGTGATCTTCCCGATGTCGTGGGCAGCGGCGAGAGTGGCCGCGCCATCGGGGGGGAGAGATCGGCATGCTGGGGGAAGGAGCTTAAGGACGGTCTCAGCGACGCTGCCCACGATCAGGCAGTGGTCGCGGACGGTGAGCGCCTGGTAGCCCTCCCGTGGGTGGCCTTTGGGGAAGGTTTTAGCCCAGCAATCTTGAAGGGTGATGGCGTTCACGAAAGGAACTTTGAAGTGGTCTCCTTTTTGTGGCCAGTCTTTTTGCGTTCTTATTGAGAAGTATCTGTCAGGCTCGCTGGACGGGCTCTTGTGGCGGCATCATGCCGCCAGTGAGGTGGAGGGTTCGTAGATGGACCACGGTGTCCGGTATTTGAGGTGCTGATGTTTCCGGCGGTGGTTGTAGTAGGTCATCCACTCGTGGATATGGGATTCTAGCTCTAGGATCGTTCCATAGCTCCAGAGACGCGTCTTCTCATACTTCAGACTGCGCCACAGGCGTTCGATGAACACGTTATCGATCCACCGGCCCTTGCCGTCCATGCTCACTGTGATGCCTCGCGATTCGACCTCGTCGATCCACTCGTTACTCGTGAACTGGCTTCCCTGATCGGTGTTGAAGACCTCCGGTCGGCGCCCGCTGACAAAGGCTTGGCGCAGCGCTCTCAAGCACATCAAGGTGTCCGCCGTATTGCTCAACTCCCAGCTCAGCACGGCTCGGCTATGCCAGTCCATGATGGCGACAAGGTAAGCATGCCCATGAGCCATTGGAAGGTACGTGATGTCTGCACACCACACTTGATCCACTTTGACGACCTTCGTATGGCGTAGGAGGTAAGGGTAGACCTTGTGTCCAGGAGCGGACACGCTCGTGGGTGGTTTCGGCGCGATCGCTTCGATGCCCATGGTCTGCATGAGCCGACGGACTCGTTTCCTCCCAATCACGATACCCTGGCCACGAAGCTCCTCGATCAACCTCCGCTGACCGAGAAAAGGCCACTTCGTGTGGAACTCGTCGAGTCGACGCATGATCTCCTCGTCTTCTTGGGAGGTTTTCGTTTGCCTTCCTTGAAGCCGATTACGGTTCACGCCCAGGAGCTTCGATTGCTTCCGTATCGAGAGTCTTGGATGCTGGGAGTCAATCATGGCTTTTCGCTCAGATCGATTCCCAGCTGCTCGCACTTTTTTTCGAGGAACTCCTTCTCGATGACCAGTTGTCCCACCTTGCGCTCCAAACGCTGTTCTTTCCGCTCCTTGAGGGCGAGTTCCTGCTTCACTTCGTTCTTGCTGGAAAAGATCTCAGCCACTCGACTCTCCAGGAGAAATGACCGGAAGTTGTGGATGAGGGCAGCTACCAGAACACCATTCGAAGTTCGATGATGGGTTAGGCAGCGGCTTGCTGCTCGATGCCGTCCACGAAGATGATTCCTTGCACGACTTTGTCAAGTTGACGATACCCGTTGAGTCGACGCCAGCCTTTCCCGGCTTCCAGCCCGAGCTTGTAGACCATTGAAAGGGTTGCTTTCCTCGATCCACATCCTTTGGTTTGTCGAGTTCGATGGCGGACCGTGGCAAACGTCGACTCAATCGGGTTTGTCGTCCGGATGTGTCTCCAGTGCTCGGCTGGAAAGTCGTAGAACGTTAGTAGAGTTTCCTTGTCTTTCTTCAGGCAGGCGCACGCTTTCGGATACTTGGCTTCGTAGAGCGTGAAGAACTCGTCATAGGCCTCCAAGGCGGCCTTCTTTGTTTCCGCCATGTAGATCTCATGGATGCGTTCCTTGGCAAGGGGCTGTGCTTTCTTTGGCAACTTGTCGAGGATGTTGGCTGTCTTGTGCACCCAACATCGTTGCTGTTTGCTTGTCGGATATTCCTCTTCCAAGGCACTCCAGAACCCGAGAGCTCCATCGGCGATACTCAATTTCGGGGGGATCTTCAATCCTCGTTTCTCGAGATCTCTGAGCACATTTTTCCAGGACAGTTTGCTCTCTCGTTCTCCATCGCTGATGGTTACCAATTCCTTGGTTCCATCGGGTAAGGAGCCGACGATTACGAGAACACATGGGCGGTCGTCATTGAGCCTGACATGGAAGTAGATCCCGTCGGCCCAGAGATAGACGTATTCCTTGTCGCTGAGGTCACCCCATAGTTTCATAAATTGGGGCAAGAATCCCAAGAAAATAGTGGCAGGAGCCTTTGGGATAAGGTTGATTTGGAATCTACCAAAACACCAAACACTTCAACCCAAAAGCCACCTACAGTGAGAGTAGCACGACGTACGATTCATGCAAAGTCCAGAACGATTCCGGCGATCAAATTTGAAGATCAAGAACTGACCTCTTTCGGCGGTCTCGTTATCTTTCAGAAGCTCTTTCAGGAATTGGATCTGGAGGGGAAGCTTCAGCAGTGCTTTGGTCCACTGGATCGGCGCATGTCCCGCTTCTACAAGTTCCACAAGGTTTTCATGTGTCTTATCGTGCATCTTATACTGGGCTACCGGATGCTTCGCGATTTGGACTACTACCGAGATGATCCCCTTGTACGACAGGTTTTGGGGATGCACCAATTGCCCAGTGTCCCAACGATGAGCCGGATGTTGGGAGAGGTCGATTGTCAAAGCCTTGAGAGGATGAGGGAGATGAATCATTTCGTTTGCCTGTCGCGACTTCAGGAGGAAGGAATCAAACGCATCACACGCTTGATTTGGACGGAAGCGTGCAGAGCACGAGTCGCCATGCGGAAGGGACGGCTGTGGGATTTAACAAGAATAAAAAAGGCGAGCGCAGTTATTATCCGCTGCTCGCGACGATCTCCCAAACCGGACAGATTCTCGATTACCTTCATCGAAGCGGCAACGTCCATGACTCCAATGGCGCGGTGGAATTTCTTCGCTACTGCGTGGAGAAGATTCGCAAGGTGCTGCCTGATGTGCAGATCGAGTTGCGCGCCGACAGCGCGTTTTTCAGCGATCAGATGGTTTCAGAGGCAAAGACCCTTGGCCTGGAATATACGTTTTCGGTACCTTTCGAGCGGCTTGTGGAACTCAAGGGCATCATCGAGAAGCGCCGTCGCTGGTCCCGAACCCGAGGCGGAGAGGGAAAAACTCATCACTTCGAAATCCGCTGGAAGCCAAAAAGTTGGGCGCGCAAGGCGCGCAAGGCGCGCAAGGCGCGCAAGGCGCGCATTTTGTGCATTCGAACCATGAGGCGCACTCAGCGCAAAGGACCGCCCCAACTGGATCTTTTCGAACCAGTCGAGGAGAACTATGAATACGAGGCGATCATCACCAACAAGACAAACACGGCCGCTCATGTGGTGAAATTTCATGAAGGGCGTGGCTCTCAGGAGAAGGTTTTTGGCGAAGCCAAGAGCCAGGCCCAGATGGACTATATTCCGGCCAAGCGACGTGCCGCCAACGAAGCTTTCCTTTTGGCCAGTATCCTCACCCACAATCTCACACGCGAAATGCAGATGCGATCTGCGGAGCGGTCACGCAAATCGTCCCCCAAAAGGGCTGCGGAGTGGATCTTTGAAGGACTCGGCACGATTCGCCGCAAAATCATCCAGCGAGCCGGACGTCTGACTCGCCCTCGAGGCCGACTCACATTGACACTCGGAGGCAATCAGGCCGTCGAAGAAGAAATCGCCTACTACATGATGGTCTGACTGGCCATTTTATGAAACGCTGGGGGTCACGCTTGCTCCATTGCTCTTCCTCGTCGAACGATGTTGGCTGCAGAAAGTCCCGATGCGTTCTCACCGAGGATCGACTCTAAGGTTCGACTCATCTCGGAGGTTGAGATTCCTCGCAGGTAGAGTGCCGGGATGAGGTTGTCCAGTGAAGCGACTCGGCGTAGGTACGGCGGAAGGATGGCGCTGGTGAACCGCTGGCCTGATCGGCGATCATTGATTCTGGGCTGCCGAACAGGAACGTTCCCTATTCCAATCTGAAGTTGCCGCTTCAGGAAGATGGCCGTTGCGGACGACTTGGCGATGACCCTGGTCATCACGCTGATGTTGATGGGCTTGAATGTAGTCGGAGACTTCGTTGTCGATGGCGGCCTG
>CBDBEZ010000108.1:0-42542 GCA_965204485.1 Verrucomicrobiales bacterium | reverse complement strand
TCGCTGCGAGGAAATGGAGGTGCTGTTCACGTTCTTCGCGGAGAGATACGAGAGAGGCAGCGTGATGATCTCTTCAAATCGGGTGTTCAGTGAGTGGGACCAGATCTTCCACGATCCGATGACGGCGATGGCGGCAGTGGAGCGATTGGTGCATCACAGTGTACTGCTCGAGTTCGGTGGCTCGAGTTACCGGGCGACGAAAGGAGAGAAAAGCGAAAAGGCGGCGCTGTGACGGGCGATGTCGCTGGCGCCGCAAATCAAAGGCACACGATTCCGCGAACCTCCCGCGAGGTGGCGCCCGAGAGTGCAAGCAGGGCTGGAAGCTGTCCTCGGCGCCCTTGTGCAAGGGCGCCTGCGAGATCTTCCGGGTTCCCCGAAGAGGCGACGGGTTCGGCTGGCGCTGGTATCGGGAGGGTTGGGGGTGCACCCCCTTCCCCTTTCGCCCCCCTCACCGAGGCGCACCGGCAAGGAAGGAGCCCCGTGAAGGGGGGCGTCCACCGTGGCACCGCCCACACCCCGGTGCGGGCGGTGCCACGGTGGACGGGCCCCGTAGATCGAGAACCGTTGGGCAGGTCAGCGCCACATTTCGCTAAAAATACAGCGCCCACTAGGGTGGAGAATTATAGTTGTCGTTGACCAGCCCGCAAGGCGTTCACGAATTCCCAATGCCAATGATAGGGCCAAGGGGCCAGCTCCAGCGATGTCTTCCAGTCATCGGCGAACAATGCCGCGGCACGGGCTCTCAAAGCTTGACTGCTCTTGGCCAGAACTTCGGGCGTGATCCATGTCAGCTCGCGCACGGATTGAACCTCCTCCAGGCTCGTGAGAATCGTCGCGCCGCCCTCCGAGCCCCCGCCATGCGCGGCCGCCGCCAATGGGTCCGACTCCGCGCTCCAATCGAGAACGACCTGGTGGTTGTCCCAGGAGAAATGACTCGAGTACGGGCCCCGGGGGATCACCCGAAACACGTGGATTTGAGGCGGCGCACCATCGATGTCCACCGGGATCCCACTCACCACCATTCTTGAGAACGTGCGCAAGGTGACCGGGAAGGAACTCACCACGGCATCGCCCTGCAATTGCGTGAGTCGCACCACACCCGTGGCCGAATCGACCACCCCGATGAACCACCGCGCAGATAGCGCACCGCCAAACCGTTGGTATTGCTCATCTTTCAATCCCGATCCCATCAAGGCGGGCCGCCACATCATCACCTCGAACGCCAACTGCTGGTCGGTGGCGGTCACCTCGAGGAAGCGCAGGCCATGACCCCCATGCCGCCACTCACTTCCCTTCTCCAGCGAACCCTGTCCCAGATAAGCCAGCGCGTGCACGGCGAAGCCGATGTCGCCCTCCAATTTGCCGGGCCGGACTCCTTTCAGGTCCGAGGGATGCAGGGCCGAAGACACGTAACCCGGCATGCTGTGGGAACCGCTGTCCAGCGCTCGCAACCCTGACGAAAGCACTTCTTGAATCCGCTCGAGAACAAAGTGGGTGTAGTCGACGTAACGATAGCCGTTCACCAATCCCTTGTTGAGGTGGAAGGTCGCCCTCCGCCCATTTACATCGGTGAACGCGAAGTCCGCCTCCGCCGGCATCACGAATTCGTCGTCTGACAAGCCACGGACCGCTACGTTGCCCATCAAACGATGCTGAGGCAAGACATCACCTTCGGGCGCAGCCACCCGCAAGGAGGAGGCTTCACCAAGTTCCTCGAATCGCTCGCGAGACGCGAGCGACGGCATCCAGAGGGGCGCCCCGATCAATGCCATGGCGGCAAGCCAAAGCCATCAGCGCGGCCACCGTCGATAAGCCACGAGCAGATAGACGATTCCAACCATGGTCAGCAAGGCGAAGACGAGCCCCAGCATCACCCCGGATGACAGCGACCATGGCAGTCCCGAGAGCACGCCTTGCCGCCACCCGCTCCATTGAGCTCCCCAAAGCATGGCCAGAGTGCCTGCCGCCAAGAGCAAGCCTGACCATCGCCAGGCCGAACGAGGCGCCCGTGGCGGCCAGCCCCGCAGCGAGAAAGGCGGGACCGAAGGCGCAAAAGGCGAGTTCCGCTCCTCCCAGGGCCATCTGCCGCGGGGAAAACCCATTCTCCCACCAGCCCGCCATGGAGGGCACGAGGGTCGGTCCACAGAGAAAAAGCACGACGTAACTCAGCTTGGCTCCTAACAGGTGCACTGCGCCGATCGGTCGAGCCCACCACTGCGCCTTGGTGTCGGAGGGCGAGTCGGAACGGAAAACCTGAAACACCAACAAGACAAAACCGAGAATCTGTGCCATCCGAAGAAACGTGGGCAGCACCTGCCCCAGCTCGAGCGAGAGCGGCGCCGATTCCAGCACGACGGCCAGCCCGGCGATCAGATAGTAGAGGACAAGAAAAACCCGGAACTGACGAAAATCATGGCGCAGGACATGCGCAACCGTGGCGATGGAATTCATGGAAATCTGGGCAAAAAGTTAGGGAAAGAGGGAAGAATTTTCTTCCCTGAGATGAAAAACGCCGAGGTGGCGATTGAATTCAAAGTCCTCGCTGGACCTGGCTTCAAACCACCGCTGAGCCTCCCGCAGGTCCTGCGGAAACCACAACACCGATCGCATGCGCTGGAACGCACCTTGATTCCCGCCGGCCTCCCGCATGGCCTGGAAAGCCACCTCCAAAGCGGACGGCTCGCCCTCTCGCAAGACCAGTTCAAATAGGAAATCCTGATCGAAAGGCGGAAGTTGCAGGCGAAAGCGGTTCCAGATTCGGCGGACGCTCGGGAACTTGCTTCAACAAGGCGTACGTCTCGAGCGTGGGCCGGTGTTCGAATTGTTCCAGCAACAACGGGAGGCTTTCCGGGTCTCCGTGGCGCACGGCGGCAAGGAGAAAGCCAAAGGGAAGCGGCCGGCGCTCCCTCAACAAGGCGAGGATCGACTCAATCGACTCCTCTTCCCATCCATGATCGAGAACAATCCACCAGGTCTGGATGGTGCTCGAGCGCGGCGAGGATCTCCTCGCGATGGACGGCCTCCGTCAATACCCCCAGGGCGTTGACCACGGAGTTCCGCGCATGGCCCTCCGTATCAAGCCCCTGTAGCAAAAGATCGAAACGGCGGCGCCCGATCTCCAGCAAGCGTCGGTTGAGAGGGTCGGCCGGGTCGTTCCGCCACCCGCGAGAACCGTTGATCAATCCCAAAACCTCCTTCAAATCCGCCTTCGATGGCACTTTGGGAAGTGCTCCCAGTTGGCTCGCCAGTTGACGCCGTTCGTGATCGCTCATGCGTTCGTTGGCACGCTCCGGCGCGGGCATCACGTGCCGCCGCAGCTCGAGATCGTTCCAGACCATCTTCAGCGGAAGCTCGCCCCGCCAATCCATTCGGAAGACGCGCAGCACGGCCTCGCCAAAGAAGTCCTCGTCGAAAACCTCTCCAAACTGCGAAGGCTGACATTCAAACATCCAGATCCGTTCCGGCATGCCCCACAGACGCCCGTGCGGTTCCATGCTAGTTTCCGCCGCGGCGAAGAGCGCCTCGCTTCGCCAAGGATGGGTCAGCAGGCAGACCCACTGAGTCCTCCCCCACCACGAGTCCACGTAGCGGTGGCGCTCGTCGCGCGTCACCGCCCACATCGGTTCCCACACTTGCAGGGCAAAACGGTTCATCTCTGGCAGCGTCCCTTGTTTCGGCAGCATCACCACGAGGCGTCCGCTCTCCAACTTGGCTTCCCGGCCATCGACGAAAGGCACCGCCGCGACTTCGTGCACTTCGTGGCACTCCAGCGCCAACTCCGCTTCCAGCGTCATGGCCCGATCCCAACGACCCTCCAACTGGGAGGCGGCCCAGGCGAGATTGATCTCGGCGGACATCGAAGGATCCATGGAATGCCGCGGACGATAAACGGTGAGTTCACGCTCCAGTGATTCCACCATCACGGACAGCGTATCGCCAGTCATCTTGGCCCGACCCCGCTGCGCCTGCCGGGAAAAGGAGGCTTCATGATCGGCGACAAAGCCTTCCCCATCCGAAAGAGTGCCCCGCACATACCGCGGAAAAACAACGAGGTCTCGCGGTGTCTGATCCAACTAAATCTCCGCTTCCAGGTAGACCTGCTCCCGTTTCTCATCCTTGTCGAGGGTGCGCGTGGTCCACGCCTTGGCATCGTAGGGATCCACGGTCGCGGTCACCGTGCGGAGGCTTGCCTCGACAGACTCGGGCAAGGCGGTTCTCGGCCGCAGAAAATTCATCCCCGGCACCAGGCACACCAACCCGATCAGGACCATCACCGGAAGGATCACTCGCCACAAGGGCCCGCGGCGATCCTTATGCCGACTCTGGCGAAACAGTACCACAGCGGCGATCCCCGCCGAAAACCAGGCGACGATGAGCCAGCGTGCGGCCAGACTGCCACGTTCGCCGACGATCATCTCCACACGCTCGGGGTGCAGCAGAGCGGAGGCTGTCTCAAAACCCGGGTTTTCGTGTGACGGCCGGACGAGTGCAATATGATTGCTCTACTCCGTGGAGTTTTTCAAAAAAGTCGTTGGCGCCGCCGCGAGCGTGGGTATTGGTTTCGGTGTGACTCACATTGACGCTGATTTCGATCAACTTCACATCTTACCTCCCAGCATCGAGGACTGGGTCGGCCCGACTCACCCGGCGCGATTCATTCGTTGCTTTGTCGAATCCCTCGATTTGATGGATCTCGGCATTGAAGTGCGGGACTTCGGGACCGCTGGCCGTCCACCCTTCGCCCCGGCCCTGCTTCTGCGACTCTGGCTCTACGGCTATTTCAAGAAGATCCGCAGCTCGCGTAAGTTGGAGGAGGCATGCCAAAACGACTTGGGCTTTATCTGGCTATGCGGCAATCAGGTGCCCGACCACAACACGCTCTGGCGGTTTTGGAGTCAACATCAGAAAGCTATTCGCAACCTGTTCAAGCAAAGCGTGACGACAGGCTGCGAGATGGGGCTCGTAGGGCTGACCTTACAAGCAGTCGACGGAACAAAGATTCAGGCGGCCGCTCATGCCGGGAAGAAGTACGACAAGGAGGACCTGGCCAAGCGAATTGAGCGGCTTGACGAACAAATCAAGGTTTTGGAGGAGGAGATCGAGCGCTCCCAGGCCGGTGATGAGCAACCCTCCGCAGAGTTGCCAAAGGAACTTGAGAAGAAAGAGGTGCTTAAGAAAGCCATGCAAGAAGCGATCGAGACGCTCGACACCAACCCGACCGTAAAGCATATTCACCCGCTTGAACCTGAAGCGCGACGCGTGAAAGCCAACACAGGGGGAAAGCCCTTTGGATATAACGCCCAGGCCGTCGTTGATTCGGAGAATCAAATTGTGGTGGCCGCCGATGCTGTCAATGAAGCCACCGATTTGCGGCAACTAACGCCGATGTTGGATCAGGCTGCTGAGAACCTGGCCACTTATCAGCAAGAGCAAGAGAATGATGGCAAGCCGGCCAGCCAACCGGTTTCTCTCGGTGACGCCGGCTACCCGAGCGCTGAACAAATCGGCCTGGCAGAAGAGGCCGGCCATGAGGTGGTGATGCCTCTGCCTCCGCAATCAGTCAACAAGAAGGACGAAGAGTATCACGCATCGAACTTCGTCTATGACGCTGAGGCCGACGTGGTGACATGTCCCCAAGGCCAATCGCTCCCCTTCAGGCGTGAACGAGTCAAAGAAGGTGTTCCGGTGAGTGTCTATCGCGGCGCTCCGTCGACCTGCAAGAATTGCCCCGCCTTTGGAACATGCACGAAGGATCGCCACGGGCGGACCATCGACATCAGCCCCTGGAATGCGTCGGTGGAGAGGCACAAAGAGAAGATGAACAAGGAAGAAAACAAGGAGCTTCTCAAGCAACGGGCAGGAATCGTGGAACCGGTATTCGGCCAGATCAAAAAGAACGGAGAGTTCTGGCGCTGGACATTCAAGGGATTGGAGAAGAGAAATGACCGGAAGTTGTGGATGAGGGCGGTCGGAACACCATTCGAAGTTCGATCATGGGTTAGGCAGCGGTTTGCTGCTCGATGCCGTTCACGAAGATGATTCCTTGCACGACTTTGTCAAGTTGACGATATCCGTTCAGTCGACGCCAGCCTTTCTCGGCTTCCAGGCCGAGCTTGTAGACCATTGAAAGGGTTGCTTTCCTCGATCCGCACCCTTTGGTTTGTCGAGTCCGATGGCGGACCGTGGCAAACGTCGACTCAATCGGGTTTGTCGTCCGGATGTGTCTCCAGTGCTCGGCTGGAAAGTCGTAGAACGTTAGTAGAGTTTCCTTGTCTTTCTTCGGGTCTTCAGCAGAATCTGTGGGTGAAATTCCGGATTTGCTCCGGGAACGCTGGACGCCGGGTCCCGCTGCCCCTGGACCCCAGAACTGCTGAAACTACTTGTTTCATGGGCTGAGCCCTACCAGGGGCAGCCCCGGCGCAAGCGTTGTCCTCGCAAATCCGAGGTTTGGATGGGCAGCTGGCTTGTTGCCACAACTTTGATGCCCATTAAGATTGGATATAACTTGTTGCTGGTCAGGATTCTAGGTAAATCGCGCCGCCTGGGCACCCACAGATTCTGCTGAAGATGCCTTTCTTCAGGCAGGCGCACGCTTTCGGATACTTGGCTTCGTAGAGCGTGAAGAATTCGTCATAGGCATCCAAGGCGGCCTTCTTTGTTTCCGCCATGTAGATCTCATGGATGCGTTCCTTGGCAAGGGGCTGCGCTTTCTTCGGCAGCTTGTCGAGGATGTTGGCTGTCTTGTGCACCCAACATCGTTGCTGTTTGCTTGTCGGATATTCCTCTTCCAAGGCGCTCCAGAACCCGAGAGCTCCATCGGCGATACTCAGTTTCGGAGGGATCTTCAATCCTCGTTTCTCGAGATCTCTGAGCACATTTTTCCAGGACAGTTTGCTCTCTCGTTCTCCATCGCTGATGGTTACCAATTCCTTGGTTCCATCGGGTAAGGAGCCGACAATGACGAGAACACATGGGCGGTCGTCATTGAGCCTGACATGGAAGTAGATCCCGTCGGCCCAGAGATAGACGTATTTCTTGTCGCTGAGGTCACGCTTGCTCCATTGCTCGCGTTCTTTCTCCCATTGCTCTTCCTCGTCGAACGATGTTGGCTGCAGAAAGACCCGATGCGTTCTCACCGAGGATCGGCTCTAAGGCTCGACTCATCTCGGAGGTTGAGATTCCTCGCAGGTAGAGTGCCGGGATGAGGTTGTCCAGTGAAGCGACTCGGCGTAGGTACGGCGGAAGGATGGCGCTGGTGAACCGCTGGCCTGATCGGCGATCATTGATCCTGGGCTGCCGAACAGAAACGTTTCCTATTCCAGTCTGAAGTTGTCGCTGAGGAAGATGGCCGTTGCGAACGACTTGGCGATGACCCTGGTCATCACGCTGATGTTGATGGGCTTGAATGTAGTCGGAGACTTCGTTGTCGATGGCGGCCTGAAGAAGCACTTGGGCTCCTTGTCGCAGGGTGGCCTCAAGGGCGTTCTGGCAGACGGTGCAGCGATTCCGTAAGATAGGCGGCTGAGGCGGCTCAAGCCCTGTATTTTTGGGTAATTCGGATCGGCAGCGCCTATTTTTGACCCCATGGCAAATTCGCATTCGTTATTTCATCTTTTTTAAGCTTGTTTCTGTAATAGTCTTATATTACAGTGCGCCGAACGAGCCGACCTTCATGCCAAGCAGAAACTCCCTGCCCCCCACCGAACGCCAGATTCGCAGCCGCCTCCGCCAGCTCCTCGACCAGGCCGAAGGCTTCCTTCACGGCTCGCCCATCGAACTCTCTCGTAAATGCGGCAAGCCCACTTGCCGTTGCGCTTCCGACGACTCCTTGCGCCATCGCTCCTTGGCCATCGGTCAGACTCGCAAGGGCAAGACCACCATGCTGCACGTCCCCAGACCGTTGGAAGCTCAGGCGAGACGCTGGATCGATGATTTCCAGAAAGCGAATGCTCTGCTGGAAGCCCTCGACGAGCAGGGGCGCCTCCGACTCGAGGAGGCAAAAACCAAGGCCAGAGCGGCGAGTAGCTCCGCCAAGAAGAAGGGCAAGACCGGTAAGAAATCAGCCGGTAAAGCCAAGTCCGGGCGCAATTCTCCACCAAAAAAGAAGCGACCATTCTCACGCGACTACTAACTTACGCGGACAAGATTTTCAGCCTCCGCCAACAGTGGAGGCTGCGGGTGCGTGACTCTTGTCCCAAACCACAGATTCCCACTCGAGTTTTCCCGGCAGCATTCTTCGCCATGTTCTGCTGCCGGTTACCAAGCTTCAACGAACTCGAGCAACACCAGAACAAGAGCAGTTGGACCCGTTGGCTCGGTAATCACCGTTTGCCCAGCGCCGACGAACTGGCGTATGTCTCCGAGCGCATCGAGCCTGACAGTGTGCGAGGGTGTCTCGGACACATTTACTTCTGCCTCAAACGCAACAAAATCCTTGCCCCACAGCGCGGTTGGATGCTTGCCGCCGTCGATGGTCACGAAACTCACTGTAGCTACAAACGTTGTTGTCCAAAGTGTCTCCAACGCCGGATCGCCGTCGGAGACGAGGTCAAAACACAGTTCTACCACCGCTTGGTCGCGTTTCAAATTATCTGTGAGGATTTTCAATTGCTTCTCGACGTGGAAATGCTTGAGCCTGGTGAAGACGGAGATCCTGGAGACGACGAAGTCGCTGCGGCTATACGGCTGATAACTCGCGTCCTTAAGGACCACCCACGCTGCTTTGACGTGCTCACTGCCGATGCGCTCTACCTGCGTCCCTCCGTGATCAATCTTCTTGAAGACCACGGCAAATACCTTGTTGCCGTACTCAAGGATAATCAGCCTGAGCTATTGTCCGAAGCCCGCACGCTCCTGCCCCTTGAGGAGCAAGAGCCAGAATCATTTGAGACTCCGGCTGCACCGGGCAAGCCCGCGCGGCACGTTCATTTACAAGAGGCTGAGGGCTTCTGCATTGAATCCATTCACACTCCTCTTCGCGTTGTTCATTCCCATGAGACTGGCATCCGTCGCGAGCGCGTCGCTGGGGATTGGGTCGAGACTCCCATCGATAGCCACTGGTGGTGGGCGACGACCATGCCCCGCTCAATGGCCGATGCCAAGACCATCTTCCATTTCGGGCACGACCGTTGGAAGGTCGAAAACGAAGGCTTTAACGAACTCTGCTCCCGCTGGCATTCCGGTCATTGCTATCATCATCATCCCAATTCCATTCTCGTTCTGTGGCTGATCATGTTCATGGCCCACGCCGTGTTCCACTGCTTCCACAAGCGCAACTTGAAGCCAGAGATACGCCGTGGACACACGGCCATCTATTTTGCCCGTCAAATCGCCGCCTCCATGCGAGAGGATCGATGGTGGCCGCCACCGGCTCCGGGCTGAGGAACGCCCGCCCTGCGCTCTCGGTAACCTTGGGTTCACGTCCGCCATCGGAGCGGTCTGGCTTCCTGTTGCCTATTGCCGACAGGGGGATCCATTTCGCGGCTCGAGCCCTCCGAAATTCGCCCGAGAATCGCCACACGAAACTGTTCGCCCTCTTAGCGCCAGCTTCAACACGCTCAACACCCACCAATTCAGGCCATTACGACTCTTTCCGACGCCGTCTTACGGAATCGCTGCAGACGGTGCTTGCTCCTTCCTGGCGAAGGATAGATGCTGATTCGGTAGGGTGGTTGGTGGTTTTCATTGGAGTTCAGTTGTTTGGTAATGGTTGAACTCTTCATGATGCCCCGACCGCCCTCATCCACAACTTCCGGTCATTTCTCATTGGAGAAAGTGAGGACGCAGTGGATGATGCTCTGTACGAGTTGGAACTTGAAAGTGATGTATCGGCACTGGATGGCCGCCCAGAACGCGCCAATCGACGGAACAAGCAAGCAAGCCAAAGCGGCCTAAAAAGTCGCGCTGGAGCCGAGGTAGATGCGCTATTCGTGCCCTACCGCGTCGCGATAGACGAAGCTCGGTCGAGAGGGCACCGCGGAATTCCGCCGGAATGTGAGATCAACCATCATCGAAACTAAAATTCTCATATTTTGTGAGGCAGTCCTGGGCCATTTTGAGACGGCCTCAGCGGCCCCGCCCACCGCCAGCAGGGAAGCGCCCCAAACCAGGGCGCCTCCGAGAAAAGTCATGCGCGTGAGTTCACGAGCGCTTCCTGCCAAACCACCCCAATACATCATGAAGAGCGCCACGGGCGCCGCCATCAAGCCCGTGGCGAGCACGGCGGCGATGGCATCCCACACACTTCCTCCATGCCGAAGGACCACCATCACCGAAACCCCGGCCATCGGCCCCACCACCATTCCCAACAATACCACCATCTTGGCTGCCCAAACGGTGACGGGCGAAACCGGCCGCGTGTGCAGAAAACCGCAATCGTCGGAGACAGAATCCGCAGAGCCCATGAAGAATCCGCAGAGCCCATGAGCACGGCGATGAGCAGTCCCGCCAGCAGCAAGCCCATGCCCGACAACCCGCCCGAGGTGAACTGATAGCCGGACTCCGTGAAGACGGTGTCGGCCACCCGCAGGCCACGCGCCAATAGAAACAGTAAGACGGCCCACCAAAGCACGATCAAAGGGGCATGTTGCCTCAGTTCCCGGAGGCATTGATTCCAAAAGAGCTCCCTCATGCCACGTCCTCCTTGGAACGGAACGGGTTCCCGCCACCGTTCCCATGTTTCAGTCGGAAGGACCGCGCAAGGGAAATGAAAATCTCCCGCAGGGAGAGAGGCACCACCTGCACGCGCTGAACCTCCGGGATCACCGCTTCGATTTGATTCCTCAACTCCGCATCGTTCTCAAAGGCGCTCTCCACCCAGGACGCGGTCCGGCCCTGCACCTCGAGGTGAACCCAGGATTCGGGCGGAACGCTCGGCGTGGAAATCGCGGCCGAGCACTGGATCTCCACCCGGCGGAATCGCGCCTGCAGCGCATCGACCGACTCGCTCAGGCACATCTGCCGCTCATCGATCACCGCGACGGAGTCACAGAGACGCTCGACCTCGTCGATGTCGTGAGAGGAAATGAAAACCGTCCAGCCCTCTTCTTCGGTCAACTCCAGCATCCCTCGGATGAACTCGTCCCGCACCAGGGGATCGAGCCCCGAAAAGGGCTCGTCGAGCACCACCAGCTTGGGCCGGTAGGCCAGACTGGAAAGGAGCGCCGCCTTCATCTTCATCCCGCGCGAGGGCGCCTTGAGCTTCTTGTCCCGGGGCAGGGCAAACTGCTCCCGCAACCGCTCACAAAAAGCATCGTCCCAGGTCGGGTACATCGGCTTGCAGTAAGAAAGAAAGCCGCCAACGGTCATCCACTCGGGCATCCTCTGGTTCTCTGACACATAGCCAATCGACCGGAATTGCTCCGGCTTCAGCTGGCGGGAGTCCACCCCCAGCACACGGACACTCCCTGCATCTGGCTGATACAGGTTCAGCATCGTCTTGATCGTGGTGGTCTTGCCCGCTCCGTTAGGCCCGAGAAAGGCCAGAATGCTCCCCTCCGGAACAGAGAGGCTCAGGCCATCCACCGCGGTGGTCCGCTTGAAACGCTTGACCAGCTGGTCGAACTCTATCATCGTCTTCATTATCATCGAATACCGTTAGGATTCTTGGGTTTTCGCGGCGATCGGCGGCGCCTCATCGCGCCGCCACTCCTCCGCCAAAGTCTCGGTCACGTCGGAGAGCTCGAGCGAGAGATCCTTGGCCTCTCGCACAAGCTTTCGCGTGGTTTCCGTAATCATCTCGCAACGGCCATCCCGATTGGGAAGCTCGGCCGCCGTCACGACCATGCCCACCCCGGGACGAGACACCAGCACTCCCTCGGTCTTGAGTAGGCCCACGACCTTGTGGGCGGTGGTGGGACTGATCCGCAGTTCCTGACTCAGCGCTCGGACCGAGGGGAAGGGATCGCCATCCTGCAACTGGCCGGTGAACAAGGCCCGCCGGACCGCCGCGAGCATTTGCTCGTAGACGGGTTCGCCATGCTGGATGTCGATGGGGAATGGAAGCATCGGGGGCGGCAACTGTAACTAGTGTTACACTATTACTGTTACACGCAAAACGAAGCAAGCGCTTTTTTCTGAGAGAAATGACCGGAAGTTGTGGATGAGGGCGGTCGGGGCATCATGAAGAGTTCAACCATTTACCAAAACAACTGAACTCCAATGAAAACCACCAACCACCCCACCGAATCCGCATCTATCCTCGGCCAGGAAGGAGCAAGCACCGTCTGCCAGAACGCCCTTGAGGCCACCCTGCGACAAGGAGCCCAAGTGCTTCTTCAGGCCGCCATCGACAACGAAGTCTCCGACTACATTCAAGCCCATCAACATCAGCGTGATGACCAGGGTCATCGCCAAGTCGTTCGCAACGGCCATCTTCCTCAGCGACAACTTCAGACTGGAATAGGAAACGTTTCTGTTCGGCAGCCCAGGATCAATGATCACCGATCAGGCCACCGATTCACGAGCGCCATCCTCCCGCCTTACCTCCGCCGAGTCGCTTCGCTGGACAACCTCATCCCGGCACTCTACCTGCGAGGAATCTCAACCTCCGAGATGAGTCGAGCCTTAGAGCCGATCCTCGGTGAGAACGCATCGGGTCCTTCTGCAGCCAACATCGTTCGACGAGGAAGAGCAATGGGAGAAAGAACGCGAGCAATGGAGCAAGCGTGACCTCAGCGACAAGGAATACGTCTATCTCTGGGCCGACGGGATCTACTTCCATGTCAGGCTCAATGACGACCGCCCATGTGTTCTCGTAATCGTCGGCTCCTTACCCGATGGAACCAAGGAATTGGTAACCATCAGCGATGGAGAACGAGAGAGCAAACTGTCCTGGAAAAATGTGCTCAGAGACCTCAAGAAACGAGGATTGAAAATCCCTCCGAAACTGAGTATCGCCGATGGAGCTCTCGGGTTCTGGAGCGCCTTGGAAGAGGAATATCCGACAAGCAAAATCTACATGGCGGAAACAAAGAAGGCCGCCTTGGAGGCCTATGACGAGTTCTTCACGCTCTACGAAGCCAAGTATCCGAAAGCGTGCGCCTGCCTGAAGAAAGACAAGGAAACTCTACTAACGTTCTACGACTTTCCAGCCGAGCACTGGAGACACATCCGGACGACAAACCCGATTGAGTCGACGTTTGCCACGGTCCGCCATCGGACTCGACAAACCAAAGGGTGCGGATCGAGGAAAGCAACCCTTTCAATGGTCTACAAGCTCGGCCTGGAAGCCGAGAAAGGCTGGCGTCGACTGAACGGATATCGTCAACTTGACAAAGTCGTGCAAGGAATCATCTTCGTGGACGGCATCGAGCAGCAAACCGCTGCCTAACCCATGATCGAACTTCGAATGATGCCCCGACCGCCCTCATCCACAACTTCCGGTCATTTCTCATTTTTCTGACTCACCACTGTTTTTCCAGATGTTTCTCCGTCCCCGACTCCTAAAATGGCCGCTGTCCATGCTTCCTTTCTCCATCCAATTGAAACGAGGAGCGCCCGCCCATGAGCAGATCATCGCGGCCATGCGCGACGCCCTCGCATCCGGTCAGCTGCGCGATGGAGATCCCTTCCCCTCGATCCGTGATCTCACCCAATCGCTTCGGATCAGCCCCAGAACCGCTCAGAAGGCGGTGGACCAGCTCAAGGAAACCGGCTTCCTCGCCACCCATCGGGGATCCGGTTTCATCATCCGTGTTCAATCCGAACAATCCCTGGCGACCTTCGACGCCGAATCCGCCTTGCCCACCATGATCGAGCCCGTCCCGCTTTCCGCGAGCGGCGGCGATCTAGTGTAGTCCGCCCTACAGATGATCCATTTTAAGCTTGCACTCAAGTCGGAGAGTGTTAGTTTAATGGAAATGAGAACTGCTGTGCCGATCAACCTTGAAGCAAGCCTGCGAAACAAGCTCCTGCGTTTCAGCAAGGCGTCCAACGTTTCTCCGAAATTGAGAGTTCGTTCCAAGATCGTGCTTCTCGCCAGCGAGGGGATGACCAATAAGCAGATCGCGGAAGAACTTGGATTGGACGAACCACAGGTGGGCCGCTGGCGAAAGAGGTTCGCAGAGATGGGGCTGGCGGGAATCGAGGAGGACAAGACCCGGCCTGGACGTATCAAAGCTTTGCCGAAGAGCAAGGAAAGTGAGATCATTCGGATGACGTTGGAGGAGACGCCCAAAGGATGTACTCACTGGAGTCGATCGCTGATGGCCGCTGAAGTTGGCGTCAGTGAGTCCACGGTAGGACGGATCTGGGCACGCAACGGAATCAAAGCCACACCGGGTGAGGACGTTTAAGCTTTCGAACGACAAGCTATTTGGCGACAACTATGCTACACATAAACACGCGAAAGTTCGCGCGTGGATTTCAAGGCGACCACGCATCCACATCCACTTCACACCTACGAGCGCATCGTGGCTCAACATGGTAGAGCGGTTCTTCCGTGACCTGACTGAAAAGTGTGTGCGGAGAGGCGTGTTCACCAGTGTCGCTGACCTCGAACAGGCGTTGGTAGGCTATATCGAAGCTCACAACGAAAACCCGTCTCCCTTCATCTGGACCGCGGCTGCCTCTGATATTCTCGAAAAGGTCAAGCGCGGTAGAGCCAAACTGAATAAACTACAGTCTGCTTGACGGACTACACTAGCCTGGCCCTTTTTGAAAGCTCCCGCCACGGCCGGAGACGGCCTCGGATGGCTCGACACTTACAAGATCCAGGGCCTCATCGCCCGAGGCGGCATGGGACTGGTCTTCGAGGCCCTCGATCCCAATCTACAGCGATCGGTGGCCATCAAGGTCCTGACTCATCACCTCGCCACTTCAGATCGGGCCCGGGCACGCTTCCTTCGCGAGGCCCGGGCACTCGCCACGGTGGATCACGAAAATGTGCTCCCCGTGCATTCGGTCGGTGAATCCCGCGGCTATCCCTACATCGTCATGCCTCGAGTGAAGGGCGAATGGACCCAGGCTCGGCTCGACCGCAACCGTCCGCTGCCACTCGACGAGTTCTTCCCGGTCGCCCTCAAGATTTCCCGAGGCCTGGCGGCAGCTCACGCTCACGGCCTGATCCATCGCGATCTCAAGCCGGACAACGTCCTGCTAGAGGCGGCCCCAGGTCGACGGGTGTGGCTGGCCGATTTCGGTCTGGCCAGAGCCCGAGAGGACCACGATCTCACGACCACGGGAGTGATGACCGCCACGCCGCGATTCGCCTCGCCCGAACAGGTGCAAGGCGCCGCCCTCTCTCCCCGAAGCGATCTCTTCAGTCTGGGGGCCACCCTCTACGCCGCCGCCACCGGCTCCTGCCCTTTCGACGGCCAGAACCTCGTCGACGTCCTCCGTCAAATCGCGGAAGCCGACCCGGTCCAACCCCGGCAGAAACGGCCCGAGTTGCCGCCGGACCTCGAGGCACTCATCCTCCAGCTATTGGAAAAAAGACCCGATGAGCGGCCCGCCAGCGCCGAAACTGTCGTGTCAATGTTAGAAAAAACGGGGACAGCGCAGGGATTCCAATAAAAAGTTGTCAGCCCGCGCCACCGCCGTCATAACCTGGAACCGCACCTTCCATGTCCGCCTCCAGCGCATCCTCCTCGCACCCATCCAGGAAATCGGTCTTTCTGTCCAGGCTCGGGAGCACCCTCGTGCTGTGGGGCATCGTCGGCGCGGGGATGATGCTCGATCTCGACTGGCTCTTTACAATCTTGATCGGAGGATTGGCCTTCCTCGCATTGTTCGAGTGTCTGAAGATGTTCGGAGCTTCGGAGGATCGCCGCTACCGCAATTGGACCGTCCTCATGGGCGCCGCCTATCTGGTTGCCGTCTTTCACCACGTCAACACTCAAGCCCCGCCCTCTCGCGCCCATTTCGCTCATCTCGACCTTTTCTTTCTCGTCCTCCTTATTGTCGGTCTGTTCACCCTCACACTCACGCGCCCTCTCGAGGGAAGAGCGACCTTGCACCGGCTCTTGGGAAGCTTTTTCAGCTTTTTCTATGCCATCGTGCTCTTCCTCTTTGTGGCCCGTGTGATCTATCTTCCGGCGCAGAACGGCGTCTACTACGCGCTCTACCTCCTGGCGGTGACCAAATTCACCGACATGGGCGCCTACGCCATCGGTTCTCTCTGGGGCAAGAACAAGATGATTCCCCACATCAGTCCCGGCAAGACTTGGGAAGGTTTCGGTGGCGCCTTTCTGGGAGCTTACGTCGCCAGCGCGATCATCTATTTTCCTCTTCGCGGACACTTCACCCACCTCGATTTCATCGATGCGCTCATCCTGCCGTTGATTCTCGGTCTGGCGGCCGTGGTCGGCGACCTCGCAGAATCCGTCCTCAAGCGCTGCCTGGAGACCAAGGACTCCGGCCACGTGCTCCCCGGCATCGGCGGCAGTCTGGACCTCATCGACAGCCTCTGCTTCACCGCTCCCGTGCTCTACCTCTACCTGAACCACGTGAAGCTGCTCGCAGTCTCCTGAAATGGGAACGGTGAAAACGAAAAAAGTAGTCCTGTTAGGGAGCACGGGATCGATCGGCACCAGCGCTCTCAAGGTGGCGCGGGACATTCCGGAACGCATGGAGATCGTCGGCTTGGCCGCCAACCGCAGTGCCTCTGCGCTCATCGCGCAGGCTCGCGAGACGGGTGTCCGCCAGGTGGCCCTGTGGGACGAAGCCGCCGCCGAGCAGGCCCGAAAGGCGCTGGGCCCCGATGTCCACGTGGGCGCGGGAGAGGCCGGTCTCATTGAACTGGCCGAGCTGTCCGGGGCGGACATGGTCTTGGTGGCCATCGTGGGCACGGCGGGTCTACGCCCAGCTCTCGCCGCCATCGAGGCCGGCAAGGACATCGCCGTGGCCAGCAAGGAGATTCTCGTGATGGCGGGAGAGGCAGTCATGCAGGCCGCCAAACGCCGCCAGGTGAATGTCCTGCCCGTCGACAGCGAACACAATGCCATCTTTCAGTGTCTCGATGCCAACACCGACCGCTCGACGGTCAGCCGTCTCATCCTCACCGCTTCCGGCGGACCCTTCCGAACCTGGCCGGCTGAGAGGCTGGCCGAGGTCACTCTGGATCAGGCTTTGAAACACCCGACCTGGGACATGGGCGCCAAGATCACCATCGACTCCGCCACCCTCTTCAACAAGGGCCTGGAGATGATCGAAGCGCGTTGGCTCTTTCACATCCCCATGGCGCGGGTCGACGTCGTCGTCCACCCCCAGAGCATCGTCCATTCCATGGTCGAATTCATCGACGGTTCCGTCCTGGCCCAACTGAGCCACTCGGACATGTGTTTCCCTATCCAGTATGCGGTCACCTGGCCTGATCGAGTCGCCAACTCGCTGAAACCCCTCGACTTTGCCCGGTTGAAACAGCTCGATTTCGAGGCGCCACGCGTCACCAACTTTCCCGCGCTGCGCCTGGCCCGGGAGAGTGGCGAGCGAGGCGGCACCCTGCCCGCCGTGCTCAACGCGGCCAACGAGATCGCCGTGCAGGCTTTTCGCGAGAGCCGGCTCTCCTTTCCAGGGATCTGGGAGACCGTGGAAGCCACCATGGCCCGCCACACCGTCCGCGAACACCCGACGCTGGACGAGATCCTCGAGGCCGATACCTGGGCGCACGCCCAGGCTCGCGAAGTGATCGCCACCGGTGCCGGCTCCGTCTCCGGGTAAAAGGGACGCGGGATCCGGTCTGCCCCGCGACACGCCCGCTTGGTTCGACCGCGTGCGCCCAACCCAACCCCGTGAGCTGCCGGGCCAACCGCCCCATCATTCCCGCTCGGCCGTGGAACGACACGACGATCCGAACGCTCCACCCCGCCCCTCGGAGGCGGACTTGATGAAGCTCGCGGAGGAACCCGTTCTCCAACGCCGGCTCTTGAAGGAGCCAGTCCTCATCGAGTCCCTCGACTTGCTTCGCGTTGGCCAAACCTATCTCGTGCGCATACGCTCCCGGGACGGCGCCGAATCGATCACCGTTCCCAACGCCTCCCGCATCCGCCTCGCCCATCCCATCTTCACCCAGCACGTGGCGCCCTTTTTCATCGGCAAAGACGCCCGCGATGTCGAATCGCTCCTCACCGAACTCTATCGTCACGGCAGCAACTACAAGCTCCAGGGACTGGCTTTTTGGGTTTGCGTGGCCGCGATCGACATGGCCATCCTCGACTTGTTAGGCCAGCGGGCGAGCCAAACCGTCGGCGCTCTGCTCGGCGGCGTGGTGCGACGCGACATTGCCGTCTACCGGGCCAGCGGCAATCGCGGCAATCGTCCCGAAGAAGAGATCGATCATCTCCGAAAGCTCGCCGAGGAAACCAGCGCCCGGGCTCTGAAATTTCGGCTGGGAGGACGGATGAGCCGCAATGCCGGTTCCCTGCCCGGCCGCAGCGAAGCGCTCATTCCCCTGGCGCGTAAGGCTTTCGGTCCTGACATGACGCTCTACGCCGACTCCAACAGCTCTTACGACGTTCCCAACGCCCTGCGCATCGGAAAGCTCATGGAGGCACACGACTACGCCTTCTTCGAGGAACCCTGTCCGTTTGATCATCTCTGGGAAACCAAACAGGTTGCCGACGCCCTCGCCATCCCCGTGGCCGGCGGCGAACAGGAATTTTCCATGCGCCGCATCATCTGGACCATTGCCAATCGGGGCGTCGACGTCATCCAGCCCGACCTTCACTATTTTGGGGTCTTCAGCAGAATCTGTGGGTGAAATTCCGGATTTGCTCCGGGAACGCTGGACGCCGGGTCCCGCTGCCCCTGGACCCCAGAACTGCTGAAACTACTTGTTTCATGGGCTGAGCCCTACCAGGGGCAGCCCCGGCGCAAGCGTTGTCCTCGCAAATCCGAGGTTTGGATGGGCAGCTGGCTTGTTGCCACAACTTTGATGCCCATTAAGATTGGATATAACTTGTTGCGGGTCAGGATTCTAGGTGAATCGCGCCGCCTGGGCACCCACAGATTCTGCTGAAGAGGCAAATCCAGTTGGAGCGGTCCTTTGCGCTGAGTGCGCATCATGGTTTGAATGCACAAAATGCGCGCTTTGCGCGCCCAACTTTTTGGCTTCCAGCGGATTTCGGAGTGATGAGTTTTTCGTAACTGATTAGCGCATCTAACAAGCTCTTGACAGCTTCGATAATTAAGGCATCTTAACCATTAATGTCGTCCGATTCTCTTGAATCGCTCCCCACGAGAGAACTGATCCGGCTCGTCCGCGATCTACGGGAGCGGTTTGCTCAGTTGGAGGCGAAGAATCTCAAGCTTCGCGAGGAATTGGATGAGTTGAAGCGCAAGCAGAACAGATCGGCGGCTCCGTTCTCGAAGGGAAAACCCGAGGCCAACCCGAAAAGACCGGGACGCAAGCCGGGCCGAGGGTCCTTCCGGCGGCGAGAGGAACCGGAGATTGGGCCGGATGACAATGTTCGAAGCATGGAAGCCCGATTGCCCAAGGGGCGGTCGTCAAATTGTCCTCGATGCGGAGGCAGGCTTGGAACTCGTCTGGAGACGGCAAGCACGGTCGATGTGCCGGAAAAGATTGCCCGAGACATATCGATCTGGAAAGTGGAAGTCGAAGAATGCAGTTGTGGCTACTGCGCGAGAGGAACTCACCGGGACTTGCCGCTCGACCCACACGGGGCCACCGCTCACCGTGTGGGTCCCAGGGTTCGGTCGTTTGGACTGGCTCTGCACTATCACTTCGGGGTGACTCTACGCAAAGTTCCTCCGATTGTTCGCGAGATTTGCGGCATTGATCTCAGCCAGAGCGCCCTGACACAAGACGCCCTGAAATTGGGAAACGGCGATGGAGCGATCAGCCAAGAGGTGGAGCGAATCAAAGCAGCCATCCAGCAATCCGATGACGTCAACACGGATGATACGGGATGGCGAACGGGGGCAAGACGAGTTACCTGATGGCTCACATCTGACCGATAAATCAGCTCAGTTTTCTTGCCCAAAGTGTTAGTTTATGTTGCGTTATATGCCGCCTGCCCTTAAAGTCTTGTGTGAAAAATAAACGCAAAAAGACAGGCGGCAAATCCGGCCGAAAAAACGCTTCTCGGAGCTATCAACCGATCTCTCAGGCACTGAGCGACCCCAGAGTCTTTGCTGATACCGAACTCGGAAATGGTATTCGCGCTCATGGGATGGTCAACCTTTTTCGGGCCGTCTTCGGTAAGGCACGCCGCATCGATGGCGAATGCCCAGGGGCCATCCTCGCCGCCCTGCTGGTATGGCCCATCCTCAAACTCGAGAATTCCAATATTCATGCTTTCTGTTCGGAGCTTGGCCAGTTCTTGAAGGGCCGCGTAGATGACTGCAAATACAGGGCGAACATTCTTTACTCGTGAGTGGGAAGTTCTCAGACCGGTTTCTCTTTGCCTGGCGTGTCTGTCTGACTGCGTAATAGAGCGATCTTCGCCTTGGATAGTTCAATGCTCAGATCGATCAGTTCGGTGGTCAGTTTCTTGAATTTCTTGTACTCCTCTGTTTCTTTTCGTAGTCCCTTCACGTGGTCTGGCCAGACGTGTTCAGTCCGGCTCCTCATCTCATGCGTGTAGCTCAGTTGGTAATACACGCCGCGCTGGCGTTGTCGATCTCGGTATTGCTTGCTGATGCTCCCAGGCCGCATTGGCCCGATTGCAGCTAACTTTGCCGCAAGTTTCTGGACTCTTTTTTCAGTGATCTGATCTTTTTCATGGTCATTAGCTTATATATGCGAATGTCTAGGAAAATCAAATCATTTGTTATGGATCTCTGGATTTCTTGG
The DNA here is from genome assembly GCA_965204485.1 of Verrucomicrobiales bacterium. Lineage (GTDB taxonomy): Bacteria > Verrucomicrobiota > Verrucomicrobiia > Verrucomicrobiales > DEV007 > JAACDM01. Next base: position 21,790 of record CBDBEZ010000108.1, on the reverse strand, counting down.
TGGAATATCGTCTGTTTTCTGCGACCCGCTTTCTCGAGAGCCCGCACCTTTCTCTGGTTTCTGCTCGTCTTGGCCGCTTTCTCCGTGCGCAATGACCTCCTCGGGGTTTCCAGTTTCGTCCGCGCTCTCGGTTTGTCAGAACACTTCTATGAGCACTTACTCCATTTCTTCCACAGCAATGCCGTGAAGACGGACCGGCTTGCAGAACTTTGGTTCGCCATCGTGATCAAGCACTTCCCTGTCTACAAGATCGGTTGTCGCCCCGTCCTGGTTCTCGACGGCATCAAGAAGTCCAAGGAGGGCCGCAAGATGCCTGCGGTGAAGTATCTGCATCAACAGTCCGAGTCCAATTCCAAGCCTCACTTCATCATGAGCCATTCCTTTCAGGCCTTCGGCGTGCTCTGTCAGGTTGGCGGATACTTCTTCTGCGTTCCGGTCTGTGCACGCATTCACGAAGGTATCGTCACTTCAAACCGCGACAGGAGAACCTTGATCGACAAGGCCAACGAGATGCTCGCATCCGTCTGTAGAGGTCAGGAGTTCGTCTTGCTGGCCGACGCCTACTACGCCAACGGAAAGGTGATCCGGAGCACCAAGGGGCGTTCCGGTGTGCTGGTCACGAGGGTTCGACGCACGACAACCGGCTTTCGGCCTGCGGCAGTGCCACGCAAACGCAAACGCGGACGACCGAAAAAGTATGGCGCTGCGGTGAAGCTCCAGAATGTCTTTGGAACGGGCGGCTTCAGTTCCGTTCCCAGTCCCGTATATGGGGAGAGAAACATCTCTGTCCGGTTCAAGTCGGTGGATCTGTTGTGGAAGCCCGCCGGGGCGATGGTCCGCTTCATTCTCGTCGATCATCCCACGAGAGGGCGGATCATCCTCTTGTCTACCGACCTCACCATGGAAGCTCAGGAGATCATCTTGCTCTACAGTTTGCGTTTCAAGATCGAAGTCGCTTTCAAGCAAGCGGTGCATTCGGTCGGCTCATTCGGATACCATTTCTGGATGGCCGCTATGCGACCGCTCAAGCGTCGCAATGGTAACCAATACCTCCACCGGACTACCGAGAAATATCGCAGACAGGTGCAGAGAAAGATGCACGCATATCATGTGTTTGTGCAGACCGGCATGATCGCTCAGGGCATGTTACAGTACCTTGCCATGACATGTGACGGTCTGGTCTGGAAACACTTTGGAACCTGGATCCGAACCATCCGCCCAGACGTGCTGCCTTCGGAAATGATTGTCTCAGCCGCCTTGAAAAACACGCTGCCTGGATTTTTGCACCACGGCGGAAAAGGTTCAGCGTTCCGAAAATTCATCCTTGATAAAATAGACTTCACTCGCTCCGAAGGTTCACGCTTCGCCGCATGATGATCCAGTTACAGAACTTCTCACTCGCGAGATTCTTTATCGTGTCATGCGCCGTGAGGACGTCAATTGGCGGACGATGGCCATCGAGCTTTGCAAGAGCATTTTCAACGCCAACTCCGTGGGTCCAGACGATCAGCGAGCGTTCGTCATCGACGACACAATCAAGGTGCGACGGGGCAAGAAGGTCGAGGGCTCCTCTTTGCACTGGGACCACACGGAGAACCGCTATGTCACAGGTCACCAAGTGGTGGAGCTCGGCATCGCCGGTGAAAAGGGATTCCTTCCGGTTGATCGGCAGATTTTCATGGGCGAAAAGGAAGCGGTAGGAAAAGCGCCTGAGAACGAATTCCGAGATAAGAGATGTGCCGCCGCGAGAGACATGGAGAGGGCAAAAAATGAATCGAAACACACGATGTTTCGAAGGATGCTCAAGTCGGCGCTGGATGTGGGATTTCGAGCGGCCTACGTGCTGGGCGACGCTTGGTTCGGTTGCAGAGAGAACATTCGAGCCTCCCTGGATCTCGGCCTCGTCGCCATTTTCCAGATGAAGCGGGGCAACATGAATTACTGGTTGGCGAATCCGCAAACCAACCGGAAAGCAAAGAGCTATACCGCGCCTCAACTCTTCAACAAATACAAGCGTCAGCTCGAGGCATCAAGCTCCAAGGCGCGCTACCGGACTTATCACGTCAAGGTCTGGATCAACTTGGAGACAGAGGCCAAGGATGATACGGGATGGCGAACGGAGGGCAAGACGAGTTACCTGATGGGATTCGTGAGCCGCCAGGAGAATGCGGTGTATTTTCAGATTCGATCACGCCACCGAGCCGAAGAAGTGGCCGAAGTCATCACGGCGGCCTGTGAGTGTGTGCTTGGAACCGATCGGTTCCGGAGCTACGACGCGGAGCGATTTTCGCAGATAGACATGCAAAAGTGCATGAGCCATATTGTGAAGAATCTCTCTGAAGTTCTGGAGAAGAAGCGAGGGCGGGCACGAAGTTTCTGCGAGGGACTGAAGAATTTGCTTCGACAGTGTCTGAGGCTTTGGCAGCAGTACCACAACGGCGAGTCGACTTTAAACCAATACGAGGAAGAGAGCTTGAAAAAGATCTATGAACTCGATCATTACCTGCGGGATCGGACGCTCAAAGATCCCGACAACCAACGCATGCTCAATGAGCTTAGCCGGCACTTTGACCAAGGGAATTTAACGATGTTCCTGGAAGATCCAGAGGTAGAGCCGATCAACAATATCGCCGAGCGGATGCTCAGGCTGGCGATCGTCGCCCGCAAGGTGTCGCAATGTTCCAAGACGGAGCGGGGAGCCAATGCCTACGCGGCATTCGAGAGTGTGCTCTCGACTCTCTCGCTGCGAGGAGCGAGTTCCGTATTCAAGTCGCTTGCCAAAATCGTCGCAGGCGAGCGTACCCTTGCATGAGATGCCTGTGGCGTTTGCTGGTTAGGAGCGCTAATCAGTTACCCTGAAACAATTAGAATGCTTAACCAGCTACAACAGCGGGCTCGTTCCGGGGAATCGCGCACGCCAATCTCATTACCGAGACGCAGTTCTCAAAACCACTCACGCTCGAATTCGGGGGAGCGGGCTCGCCCCAGGCACGACCAAGACGGCGAGCCTCCCGATCCTGGCACTAATCTTACTCGACCTCGGCTGCCGAAACCTCTCCGGCAGGTCGCGCATCACGCCGCATCTCTTCTTGAAAAAGAATGGCCATCCCACGGAGTTTGCGCAGGACCAACCGATTCACCACGGGCATTTTCTCTCCCGGATCTTGACCAAGATGATAGAGCATTGGCCTCGGATTGAGAAAGAGTTTCCACGGTCCCGAGCGGACGGCGGCCAGGCTCCCCTGACTCCCATGTTAAAAAAAGGCGTTCTGGTATTCGAGGCGATCGATCAGGCCGGCCCACTCCCCCGGCGGATTCCATGAGCGACGCCAGGGCAGCGAGGCATTGAGCGATCCCGAGGAGGGCAGTGGAATGTCATCCGTCTTTCCCCGCAGGAGATCGGCGAGGTCCCGGCCGTCCAGAACAGGACTCGCCGGAACCTCGATCCCCGCCAATGAAGCCAGGGTCGGATACCAATCCATGGCATGAACCAGTCCATCGCTCTCGTGCCCGGCTCGAATGCCCACACCAGGACCCCACGCAATGGCGGGCACGCGAAGACCGCCTTCGTAGGTGGTCAATTTGGATCCCCGAATCGGCTGCCCAGCGTGCCTACCCGGACCCCGGCCATTGTCGGAGAGATAGAGAACCACCGTATCGTCCGCTAAGCCAAGCGCCTCCAAGCGATCCAGGAGCCTTCCGGTGTGGAAATCCAATTCCTGGATGGCATCGCCATAGTCGCCCCACTCGGACGAGCCTTTGAATTCCTCACTCACTCCCAAGGGCTGATGCAGCATCGTGTGAGGAAGATAGAGGAAAAAGGATTGACTAACGTTATTCTAAATGAAGGCGATAGCTTCATCGGTGTAGAGACTCGTCAGCTCCGCCGGATCGGCGGGCCGTTTCACCACCTGGTCATTGCGCAGGAGCGGGACCCCTCCCTCGTCCTCGAAGTAGACGACCTCGACGGCATCCAGGTTGTGAAGAAGGCCAAAGTAGTGATCGAAGCCCTGTTTCCGTGGCAGAATCAGCTCGTGAAAACCCAGGTGCCACTTCCCAACGCAGGCAGTGGCGTACCCGTGAGCTTGGAAGAGTTCACCCCATAGTTTCATAAATCGGGGCAAGAATCCCAAGAAAATAGTGGCAGGGGCCTTTGGGGTAAGGTTGATTTGGAATCTACCAAAACACCAAACACTTCAACCCAAAAGCCACCTACAGTGAGAGTAGCACGACGTACGATTCATGCAAAGTCCAGAACGATTCCGGCAATCAAATTTGAAGATCAAGAACTGACCTCTTTCGGCGGTCTCGTTATCTTTCAGAAGCTCTTTCAGGAATTGGATCTGGAGGGGAAGCTTCAGCAGTGCTTTGATCCACTGGATCGGCGCAGGTCCCGCTTCTACAAGTTCCACAAGGTTTTCATGTGTCTTATCGTGCATCTTATACTGGGCTACCGGATGCTTCGCGATTTGGACTACTACCGAGATGATCCCCTTGTACGACAGGTTTTGGGGATGCACCAATTGCCCAGTGTCCCAACGATGAGCCGGATGTTGGGAGAGGTCGATTGTCAAAGCCTTGAGAGGATGAGGGAGATTAATCATTTCGTTTGCCTGTCGCGACTTCAGGAGGAGGGAATCAAACGCATCACGCTTGATTTGGACGGAAGCGTGCAGAGCACGAGTCGCCATGCGGAAGGGACGGCTGTGGGATTTAACAAGAAGAAAAAAGACGAGCGCAGTTATTATCCGCTGCTCGCGACGATCTCTCAAACCGGACAGATTCTCGATTACCTTCATCGAAGCGGCAACGTCCATGACTCCAATGGCGCGGTGGAATTTCTTCGCTACTGCGTGGAGAAGATTCGCAAGGTGCTGCCTGATGTGCAGATCGAGTTGCGCGCCGACAGCGCGTTTTTCAGCGATCAGATGGTTTCAGAGGCAAAGACCCTTGGCCTGGAATATACGTTCTCGGTGCCTTTCGAGCGGCTTGTGGAACTCAAGGGCATCATTGAGAAGCGCCGTCGCTGGTCCCGAACCCGAGGCGGAGAGGGAAAAACTCATCACTTCGAAATCCGCTGGAAGCCAAAAAGTTGGGCGCGCAAAGCGCGCATTTTGTGCATTCGAACCATGAGGCGCACTCAGCGCAAAGGACCGCTCCAACTGGATCTTTTCGAACCAGTCGAGGAGAACTATGAATACAAGGCGATCATCACCAACAAGACAAACACGGCCGCTCATGTGGTGAAATTTCATGAAGGGCGTGGCTCTCAGGAGAAGATTTTTGGCGAAGCCAAGAGCCAGGCCCAGATGGACTATATTCCGGCCAAGCGACGTGCCGCCAACGAAGCTTTTCTTTTGACCAGTATCCTCACCCACAATCTCACACGCGAAATGCAGATGCGATCTGCGGAGCGGTCACGCAAATCGTCCCCCAAAAGGGCTGCGGAGTGGATCTTTGAAGGACTCGGCACGATTCGCCGCAAAATCATCCAGCGAGCCGGACGTCTGACTCGCCCTCAAGGTCGACTCACATTGACACTCGGAGACAATCAGGCCGTCGAAGAAGAAATCGCCTACTACATGATGGCCTGACTGGCCATTTTATGAAACGCTGGGGTTCACCGAGCGTGATCTCATCGGGATGAATGCCAGTAGTCGAATCTGCACGGTGGACCCAGGTCGCGTTTCCCACGCGACGCGGATAGCAACCGGTCAGCAGACCCGCCCGCGAGGGACTGCAGATCGGGGCGGCCGCGTAATAATCGGTGAAGCGGATCCCCTCCCAGGCGAGCCGGTCGATCCTCGGCGTCTTCACCTCCGTCGCTCCGTAACACCCGAGATCGTAGTAGCCCTGATCGTCGACGAGCAAGAGGATGACGTTCGGCTTTTCCTTCTCGGCCACCGCGCCAGAGATCGTCCATGTCAGCACAAGCAGACAAAGCAGGCGAACAATCCTGGAAAACCGTCTTATCAATGGGATCGACCGAGACGCCGTCAAACCATCGAGTGATACCAGCCAGCGTCACCCTCGGAGAACACAAAAGCGTTTCCTCCACGCCGGGCGGGTCACGCTGGGCCGCGACTGGGGTCCTGGCGATTGGCCACCTCCGTGGCACCGCCCGGGGATGGCATCCCCGGCTAGTGTGCCCGGCATGGGCTTTAACTAATGACATGAAACGATGACATCGGAGCTGATGAGAGCAACCGTAGCTGAACCGCAAGGCGACGCCCGCGAGGGTGGATCTGAAGGAAGCGGCAGGCAAATCCGCGGCCATAGGAACACGAACCGGCAGCGAGGCAGGCTGTGGGCGGCGAGCGTGCTAGTAAACGCGAAGCCCAAAGCTCATCGAGAAATGACCGGAAGTTGTGGATGAGGGCGGTCGGAACACCATTCGAAGTTCGATCATGGGTTAGGCAGCGGTTTGCTGCTCGATGCCGTCCACGAAGATGATTCCTTGCACGACTTTGTCAAGTTGACGATATCCGTTCAGTCGACGCCAGCCTTTCTCGGCTTCCAGGCCGAGCTTGTAGACCATTGAAAGGGTTGCTTTCCTCGATCCGCACCCTTTGGTTTGTCGAGTCCGATGGCGGACCGTGGCAAACGTCGACTCAATCGGGTTTGTCGTCCGGATGTGTCTCCAGTGCTCGGCTGGAAAGTCGTAGAACGTTAGTAGAGTTTCCTTGTCTTTCTTCAGGCAGGCGCACGCTTTCGGATACTTGGCTTCGTAGAGCGTGAAGAACTCGTCATAGGCCTCCAAGGCGGCCTTCTTTGTTTCCGCCATGTAGATTTCATGGATGCGTTCCTTGGCAAGGGGCTGCGCTTTCTTCGGCAGCTTGTCGAGGATGTTGGCTGTCTTGTGCACCCAACATCGTTGCTGTTTGCTTGTCGGATATTCCTCTTCCAAGGCGCTCCAGAACCCGAGAGCTCCATCGGCGATACTCAGTTTCGGAGGGATTTTCAATCCTCGTTTCTTGAGGTCTCTGAGCACATTTTTCCAGGACAGTTTGCTCTCTCGTTCTCCATCGCTGATGGTTACCAATTCCTTGGTTCCATCGGGTAAGGAGCCGACGATTACGAGAACACATGGGCGGTCGTCATTGAGCCTGACATGGAAGTAGATCCCGTCGGCCCAGAGATAGACGTATTCCTTGTCGCTGAGGTCACGCTTGCTCCATTGCTCGCGTTCTTTCTCCCATTGCTCTTCCTCGTCGAACGATGTTGGCTGCAGAAAGACCCGATGCGTTCTCACCGAGGATCGGCTCTAAGGCTCGACTCATCTCGGAGGTTGAGATTCCTCGCAGGTAGAGTGCCGGGATGAGGTTGTCCAGTGAAGCGACTCGGCGTAGGTACGGCGGAAGGATGGCGCTGGTGAACCGCTGGCCTGATCGGCGATCATTGATCCTGGGCTGCCGAACAGAAACGTTTCCTATTCCAGTCTGAAGTTGTCGCTTCAGGAAGATGGCCGTTGCGAACGACTTGGCGATGACCCTGGTCATCACGCTGATGTTGATGGGCTTGAATGTAGTCGGAGACTTCGTTGTCGATGGCGGCCTGAAGAAGCACTTGGGCTCCTTGTCGCAGGGTGGCCTCAAGGGCGTTCTGGCAGACGGTGCTTGCTCCTTCCTGGCCGAGGATAGATGCGGATTCGGTGGGGTGGTTGGTGGTTTTCATTGGAGTTCAGTTGTTTTGGTAAATGGTTGAACTCTTCATGATGCCCCGACCGCCCTCATCCACAACTTCCGGTCATTTCTCGCTCATCAAGACACAGCAAGTAGAGCCGGATGGGATGCGGAGAAAGTTAAGGACCTTACCCGGGGAGATCTCTCCTGTGAGAGCAGGAGAGAAGTCAGCAGAAGCCATAGTAGCAGAGAGCAGAGCCGGGGGCTGGAAGAAGCCCGTGGAAACTGTGAAACCGGAAAACTCTCTCCTGTGAAGGGCGGAAGGAACCAACAGCAGCGCTCTACGGAGCATTGCACCCCAGGGCAGAATACGCCCCGACGTCAGCAGGACGTACGGACAAAGGATCCCGAATTCCTGCGCGAACCCAAAGAGCCCACGCGATGCAGTCGCGGCAAGCCCTGCGGAGAGAGGAACTCCTGGAGGTGCGCGTGAACCGCGAACGGACAGCAAAGCTGGAGGGACTGATGGAGAAGGCCATCAGGTCGGGAAACTGGGGAGCCGCTCTTTACGCCGTTGAGCGTAATGACGGGGCACCCGGCCCCGACGGCATGAGGGCCGACGAACTCAGAGCACACCTCGCCATCCATGGCGAAGTGATCAAGAAGAGGCTGCTAGAGGGCAGCTACAAGCCCGGCGCTGCAAAGCGTCGAGACATCCCCAAGCCCAGCGGCGGAACCCGCCCGCTGAGCATCCCAAACGTGCAAGATCGCTTCGTGCAGCAACTTCTGCTCGGGGTGCTCCGGCCGGTGTTCGAACCCCGTTTCAGCGAAAGCAGTTACGGATTTCGTCCCGGACGCAGCGCCCACGATGCGGTGGAAGCCGCCCAGAGCTTTGCCCGGGAGGGGTTTACCCACGTCGTCGACATGGACATTACCAAGTTCTTCGACAAGGTGAACCACGACATCCTGATGAGTAAAATTGGGACCGTGATAGGGGACAAAGCCGTGATGAAACTCATCGGCAAATACCTGCGAGCCGGGGTGGTGATGCCCGACGGGTTAAAGGTCAGCAGCGAAGAAGGAACGCCGCAAGGCGGCCCGCTTTCGCCGCTACTGGCCAATATCTACCTCGACGCGCTGGACAAGGAGCTGGAGAAACGCGGACTGCGATTCGCCCGCTACGCCGATGACTGCAACATTTACGTAAAGAGCCAAGCCGCCGCGGAGCGTGTGCTTGCCAGCCTCACTGGCTGGATCAAGCGCCACCTCCGGCTGGAGGTCAGCGAGAGCAAAAGCGGTGTGGGGAAGCCTTGGGAACGGAAGTTCCTGGGGTTCATCATCACCAGCGCGCTGCTCATCGGGATTGCTCCTGCAAGCCTCACCCGGTTTGAAGACCGCGTGAGAGAACTCTGGAACGCCCGGCAACCACTGATCAGCGAGCAACTGCGCGACCAATGGCGAAGTTACGTGAACGGCTGGTGGGGCTACTACCGGCGCTGCGAATGGCGACGGGACATCTACCGGAAAGAACCGTGGATCCATCGCCACATTCGCAAATGCTTCTGGCAACGTTGGCATAAAAGCAAGGGACGGGAATCCGCCCTGCGCCGACTCGGCCTACCGCCGAGTCGAGCCATCGTCGGGAGGAGCAGTCGTGGAGCGTGGCGCATGGCGGGAAACCCTGTCATGCACGAAGCCCTCAACAACCGAACTCTGAGACGCTACGGGTTCCTGATGCCATCAGACCTCAAGAGTTCACCCCAGCGTTTCATAAAATGGCCAGTCAGGCCATCATGTAGTAGGCGATTTCTTCTTCGACGGCCTGATTGTCTCCGAGTGTCAATGTGAGTCGACCTTGAGGGCGAGTCAGACGTCCGGCACGCTGGATGATTTTGCGGCGAATCGTGCCGAGTCCTTCAAAGATCCACTCCTCAGCCCTTTTGGGGGACGATTTGCGTGACCGCTCCGCAGATCGCATCTGCATTTCGCGTGTGAGATTGTGGGTGAGGATACTGGCCAAAAGGAAAGCTTCGTTGGCGGCACGTCGCTTGGCCGGAATATAGTCCATCTGGGCCTGGCTCTTGGCTTCGCCAAAAATCTTCTCCTGAGAGCCACGCCCTTCATGAAATTTCACCACATGAGCGGCCGTGTTTGTCTTGTTGGTGATGATCGCCTTGTATTCATAGTTCTCCTCGACTGGTTCGAAAAGATCCAGTTGGAGCGGTCCTTTGCGCTGAGTGCGCCTCATGGTTCGAATGCACAAAATGCCCGCTTTGCGCGCCCAACTTTTTGGCTTCCAGCGGATTTCGAAGTGATGAGTTTTTCCCTCTCCGCCTCGGGTTCGGGACCAGCGACGGCGCTTCTCGATGATGCCCTTGAGTTCCACGAGCCGCTCGAAAGGCACCGAGAACGTATATTCCAGGCCAAGGATCTTTGCCTCTGAAACCATCTGATCGCTGAAAAACGCGCTGTCGGCGCGCAACTCGATCTGCACATCAGGCAGCACCTTGCAAATCTTTTCCACGCAGTAGCGAAGAAATTCCACCGCGCCATTGGAGTCATGGACGTTGCCGCTTCGATGAAGGTAATCGAGAATCTGTCCGGTTTGGGAGATCGTCGCGAGCAGCGGATAATAACTGCGCTCGCCTTTTTTCTTCTTGTTAAATCCCACAGCCGTCCCTTCCGCATGGCGACTCGTGCTCTGCACGCTTCCGTCCAAATCAAGCGTGATGCGTTTGATTCCCTCCTCCTGAAGTCGCGACAGGCAAACGAAATGATTCATCTCCCTCATCCTCTCAAGGCTTTGACAATCGACCTCTCCCAATATCCGGCTCATCGTTGGGACACTGGGCAATTGGTGCATCCCCAAAACCTGTCGTACAAGGGGATCATCTCGGTAGTACTCCAAATCGCGAAGCATCCGGTAGCCCAGTATAAGATGCACGATAAGACACATGAAAACCTTGTGGAACTTGTAGAAGCGGGACATGCGCCGATCCAGTGGATCAAAGCACTGCTGAAGCTTCCCCTCCAGATCCAATTCCTGAAAGAGCTTCTGAAAGATAACGAGACCGCCGAAAGAGGTCAGTTCTTGATCTTCAAATTTGATCGCCGGAATCGTTCTGGACTTTGCATGAATCGTACGTCGTGCTACTCTCACTGTAGGTGGCTTTTGGGTTGAAGTGTTTGGTGTTTTGGTAGATTCCAAATCAACCTTATCCCAAAGGCCCCTGCCACTATTTTCTTGGGATTCTTGCCCCGATTTATGAAACTATGGGGTTAAGACCAAATGGATCCAATCGCCGGATGCGGTCCCGCATGTCCGGTGGTGTGGGAGGGGCGGCAGGCGCAATCCTGCCGCCTCGACCCGATCAGCAGTCACGGCGGAACGCGGCCACCTCGGTCGCACCGCAGACGGCGGGGACGCCGCCCCTCCAGGGCCTTACGAATTCTTCCGGGGGGGGGACGCGCTAAGCCGCGACTGGCGTCCTGCCAATTCGGCCACATCGTCGCCTCGCGGACGTCGAGGACACCGCCCCTTCCATCTTCCTCAAACCAAATCCCTTCCACGCCAGCCCGGACTCTCACCGTTCACCAAACACTGGTGCCTTCCAACCCGCGGGCAATCGTCCCTGCGGCCGTACACCATAGGCCTCCGCCGGAATGGGATGATTCTCCGGCTGAAGCAAGGGAAGGTCATCTGGCAAATGCTTGATCCGGAAATCTTTGTAATGAACGGTCATGGCCGGTCCCACATGCACTTGAACCGCCAGCACGCCCTCCAGCGCGCGGCCCTCCTCGTCGAAATCGATCAGGTCCGCCGTCGGATGGCCGTCGATCCAGTGCCGGTGATGGTTTCCCTCCACCACCACCCGATAATCGTGCCACTCACCGGCCGGGAATTTCCTCACCGGCATGTGGCCCACCACCCAGGACTGCCCCTCTTCATCGACGATCACTTTTTCACCGGTGTGCGAGAGAATGCGACGCCCTCGCTCTGCATAGAGCATCCCGTTGTAGTCCGGCTGGTCCGCCACGACGTCGCATTGATACCCTGACACAATGTCGAGACCGATCTCCGGGCGCGATCGTCCCCGATACTGGATCCCGCTGTTCCCCCCGGGTGACACTTTCACTTTGACACGAATTTCAAAGTTGCGGATCGTCGAGCCTTTCCAGGTGAGAAATTGGTTCCTCTTCAAGGATCCATCCGTCACCCCCGTGAGCACGCCCTCGTTGACGGACCAGTGAGCCCGATCTCCCGCCCAGCCCTGCAGTCCGTTGCGAGCGATGAGATTCACCCAGCCATCCGCCCCCGGACGGACGGTCACCGCGGCGGAGGCGTCCGGATGGGGAACGGTCGAGGCCGTGAAGCGCGCTTGCAAAGGCTCAAGGGAACCGCCTAACTGAGTCACGCGACGGTCCAGGCGATCACGCATGAGGCGGAGAACTTCGCCATACCGCGGGTCATCAACGAAGTTTTCCAACTCGTCGGGATCCTCTTTCAGGTCGTGCAAGAACTCGTGGTTTCCGTGATCGACGTAACGCACATACTTGAAGCGACCCGTTCGCAGCGCTTCATAGGCGGGGATGCGGGCGCGCACCGCAAAGTGCTCATGAAAGGATTCCTGCCGCCACGCTGGCGCGTTGCGCTCCAGGATGGGTTTGAGGCTCAATCCCTGATAGTGTGCCGGCACCTCCACTCCCGCCCAGTCGAGGAAGGTCGAGGGAAGGTCAAGATTGAGCGCGGAGAACTCGGTCACCCGGCCACGGCGGGCTTCCGGCAGCCGCGGATCCATCACGATCAAGGGAACCCGCAAGGACTCCTCGTAATGCGACCATTTGCCCGCGAAGCCTCGATTGCCCATGTGATAACCATTGTCCGCCGAATAGACGATGATGGTGTTCTCGGCCAGGCCGGATTCCTCGAGCATCCTCAACAAACGTCCGATGGCGCCGTCAATGCCGCTTACCATCCTCAGGTAGGCTCGCATGTTGGTGCGATACTTGAGGTCGGTGTTCCATCGCCAAAAAAAGCGTTCCCGGTTGATCGTCGTGCGCAGGAACTCGGGTTGTCCATCGAAAATCGCCGGATCATTCAAACGGGGCGGCGCCATCTCATCTTCGGCGTAAAGCCCGTCTACCGCGCGAGGCCATGGAAAATGCCCGATCCCCGGCCGGCGATCGCCATCCTCGGCGTGACAGGCATTGAACCAGAGGTTGAGGGCAAAGGGTTGGTCTCGGGGCTGATTCTGAAGGAACGCGATCCCGCGATCAACGATCACTTCCGTCTCGTGACGAAGGGGACCGTCCGCTTGCTTCTTGTAGAAGGGATTGCGTCCGATCGCCTCGAACACGTCAAAGTGATCTTCACGCTTGAAGCCAGGCGGCATCTTGGCGTGCCACTTCCCGAAAAAACCCGTGCGATAACCTGCCCGCCACAGTTCGTCGGAGTAGAGCGCTTTAACGGCATCCGGACGCGCCAGATCGCGCTGCCCGGGCGTCCCGTAACTCCGTCCCGTGAGACCGGTGAGGATGGTCGTGCGGCTGACCCAACAGATGGGGTGGCTCACGAAGGCATTGGCAAATCGTGTTCCCTTGGTCGCCAATCGATCGATGTTCGGCGTCTTGACGAGCGGATGCCCGTAACAGCCTAGCATGCTGCTGGCTTGATCATCCGTGAAGAAAAAGACAATGTTGGGACGATCATCGGCCCAGACGGGCAGGGCACCCAAAACGAACATCGCCAGGAGGAATCCAGGGAGTAGGCGTGATTTCATGGAAAGTGGGCCCCATGCTCCGCGATCGCCCCCCACCGGTCAAGGGCTCGTTCAACGTCAATCTCAGCCTCAACCTTAACCTCAACCTTAACCTCAACCTCAACCTCAACCTCAACCTCAACTTCACCGACCTTACCAATCTCCTCGACCCTTCACCTCTCGATCCGCTATACGCCCATTGACCCGCCTCTCTCTCGCCTCCATGCCGATGCATGCCCCCGTCCAAGCTCGCCGCCTTCCGTCGTTCCTTGCCCCCAAGTTTTCTGGGCCGCCATCCTGACCACTCTTCTCACCCTTCCCCGCAGCCAGGCCATCGAAGGGGTCCGCGTCGGCGCTGCGGCGGTGCCTCTCAAGGCTCTCGATTCGATGACAATCGCCGGCGGCATCCATCCCGGAACCGCTCATGGTCAGGAAGGCGAGCTACGCGCCACTGCCATTGTCCTCTAGAAACACGAAGTGAAGTTGGCCATTGTCACGCTGGACATTCTCATGATCACGCGAGAATCGCTCGCGCCCGCCATCGCCGAGATTTCCGAAACCACGGGCATCCCCGAGTCCCATCTTCTCATCAATTGCACTCACACGCATCACGCTCCCAGCACGCTTCAGGTCCACGGGTACGGAGCCGACTTCGGTTTCATCCATCGCGTGCAAGAGGGCGTCGTGAACGCCGTCACCACGGCCCACGATCGCCTCTCGGCCGAAGAGAGCGTCTTTCATTTTCACCTCGGGGAAGAGAAAACCGTCGGTCAGAACAGCCGGCAACGGCTGCCCGACGGCCAAATCTACTGGATCGGACCTCGCGATCAGTTCGTGCGACCGACCGGCCCTTTCGACCCCGAACTTCCTGTCCTGGCGTTTCGATCCCCCGCGCCGAACGCCGCCTGGCAAGCAATTCTCTCCAATCACTCCACCCACACCATCGGGACCATCCAACCCGGCGTCCGATCGCCTTCGTTCTACGGACTGGCGGCGCAACAACTCGAATCGACTTTCGGTGGGGTTTTCAGCTTCCTTGAGGACGCTTCCGGCTCCACCCACAACCTCACCCTTTCCTGCGCGGAAATGCGGGACCGAGTCATGGCCAGCGTGAACGACAGCTTGAGCCGTGCGAAACCCCACCCGGTTCACCGCCTGGCCTCCCTCAAGGAAGCGTTCACCTTCAAGTTCCGCCAGTTCGACGAGGCGGCTGAAGAGGCCGCGGTCAGCCGCTATTGCCGCACCTGGGCGGGCGACTACGGGGAGCGCGTGATTCCCGTCTTTCGCGAAATGCGCCGAAGGTTCAGAACTCCTGACATGGGCGAATCGAAGGTTGGCGGTTCTCGCGACACGGAATTGGTGTCTCGAGATTATCGTAAGCCTTTAATAGAGAAGACTTTGCCGATTTTATATCGGGTGTTTGAGTGGCGGTTTTTCATGCGGAATCAAGCCAAAAACCGCCATTCTTTAATTCCCTGTGAACCTAGAATTCCTCAAACGTCCCAGGGGTATGTCAGGAGTTCTGAGGTTGGCGCCTCAGCGGGGTCAAAAAAGGAGCACCGTCATCCAGACCATGACCATTGGAGACGTCGCTCTTGTTGGCGTGCCCGCCGAATTCTTCACCAAGTTGGGCCGCGACATCAAGAATCGCTCACCCTTTCGCCACACCTACATCGCCGAACTCGCCAACGGCTGGATCGGCTACCTGCCGGACCGGGATGCGCATCAGTTAGGTGGTTATCAAGTGTGGACAGGCTATCACAGCTACGCCGAGCCCGGCACTGGCGAGCGGATGGTAGACCGCGTGATCGAACTCTTGCATCAGCTTCATTGAGCCGTCGAAGGCACCAGTTCCATCGCCAATCGCACCGCGGCCAGCATCGAACCCGGATCCGCCTGGCCCGTCCAGGCGATGTCAAAGGCCGTGCCATGATCCACTGACGTGCGGACGATCGGCAATCCGAGAGTCACATTGACCGCACTGTCAAAAGCCAGCGCTTTCAAGGGGATGTGGCCCTGGTCGTGGTACATGCAAACGAAGGCGTCCGTCTCACGCCTCATCTTGGGAAGGAAAGCCGTGTCTGGAGGCACGAGACCCCGAATCGCGATGTCCCGTTCTCGAGCCGCCTCGATTTCCGGCACGATCACTTTTTCTTCCTCGCCGTCTCCGAACAAGCCGTGCTCTCCCGCGTGAGGATTGAGCCCCAGCACCACGAGATGGGCGGCCCGCCTCTTGATCCGCGACACCGCCTCGTGGGTGAGGTCGATGACCTCACGCAGACGCTCCCGCGTGAGAAGGCGAGGCACATCGGCGTAACCACAATGACAGGTGACAAAGGACGCCGTCACTTCCTGGGAGTACTGCAACATGCAGGCCTTGGGCGATTGCGTCAGGGCCGCGAGGATTTCCGTGTGCCCGGGATAGGTGATGCCCGCCTCGTGCAGCGCCTCCTTGTTGATCGGCGCGGTCACGATGGCGTCGACGTCTCCTCCCTGCGCAGCATGGATCGCCGCTTCCAGGTAGTCATAACTCGCCCGGCCACAGGCCGCCGCCACCTTGCCGCTCTCCAAACCGCCGGCATCGGTCAGGGAATCGATCTGGCGGAGCTCGATCCGGCCGCTGGCAATACCCTCCTCCGGAAAGGGAAGTTCCGTCACCCGAGAGACCCGCTCGAGGAGAGCCCGGTCTCCGAAAAAAACAAAATTCACGCCCGCGAAAAGATCCGTCCGGTGCAGGAGCTTCAGACAGATCTCGGGACCGACGCCTGCGGGATCTCCCATGGTCAACGCCACTCTCATCGTCCCACCTTCTCTTGCCCGAGCGCACAATGCAAGGCAGCGCTAGGCAAGGCAACGTCCGATGAAATGACCGGCCTCGCGCATCTTGCATCAGGCGCCAGCCGGGCAGGCACCGCTCTCCGGCATTCACGATCCCAGCCAGAGCACCAGCCACACCGTCGGATCCGCGGTGAATTCCACCCGGTGACGACGGCCGGCAGGAATCATCAGATGATCGCCGGGCTGGAGCGTTCGAGTCTCTGCGGGATCTTCCAGACGAAGGATGGATTCCCCCCGCAGCACCAAGACCCACTCGTCGAGGGGCTGGTCATACCAGAATCCCTCGGGCGACACCTGGCCTCGGGAGACGATGCGTTCCATCCTCACTCCGGACCGCGCCAGCAGCTCCTGGAAATCTTCTTCGCCATCGCCGCGTGGTTCCGGCAGCGGATGAAACAGATTCGACGGAATGGGAGCACGGTCCATCCCCTTGTCTCCGCCCGATCCAGGGCCTCATCAAGAAGTCGCTGGCACCGCGTCCGCCGCAGCGGTGCCATGCACTCGCCCGCTCGCCCGCTCGGATCGGCCCTGGGCCAGCCAGCAGACCCTCCCCATGGGATTTCCGATGCCACGATCCGAAAAATCCACGCTTTTCCTTGGAATGCCAGCTTGACGCTCCCTCCAATCAGGCTATGGCTACGCCTCCCACGAACAACGCTTTTCAAGCCATGGCCAAAGTCTGCAGCATCACCGGAGCAAAAGTTACCCGCGGAAATCGCATCCATCACCGCGGTTTGGCCAAGAAAAAGGGAGGGATCGGGCTGCAATTGACCAAGACGGTCAAGCGCACCTTTGCCCCGAACCTGCGCGTCAAGCGCATCTGGGTCCCTGAACTGGGCCGCCACGTCAAAGTCAAGCTCACCGCACGGGCCCTGAAAACGGTTTCCAAGAACGGCGCCTACAAGACGTTGAAAAAAGCTGGCCTAATCTAAGGTTTCTGGTATCATCGGGCCTTCGACTCGGTGGGGATGAGCTGAATCGTCCTTGCCACACCTCGGTAAACTCCATGGCCTATAGCGTAGTCGGCAAAAAATCCGGCAAGACCTATCACTCACCTCCACGTCCGCGTCAACAGGCGCAAGGACGGGAAGGAAACGAGACTCTACTACTTCGCGGGAGCCGTCAAAGACGAAGGCGCCTGCGATGCCCTCCCTGAAGGGTACGAAGTGATGGAAAGCCCCACTACGAGGCTTCCTTTCCTCAAGAGAAAGAGCTAGTGTAGTCCGTCCTACAGATAATTCATTTTAAGCTTGCACTCAAGTCGGAGAGTGTTAGTTTAATGGAAATGAGAACTGCTGTGCCGATCAACCTTGAAGCAAGCCTGCGAAACAAGCTCCTGCGTTTCAGCAAGGCGTCCAACGTTTCTCCGAAATTGAGAGTTCGTTCCAAGATCGTGCTTCTCGCCAGCGAGGGGATGACCAATAAGCAGATCGCGGAAGAACTTGGATTGGACGAACCACAGGTGGGCCGCTGGCGAAAGAGGTTCGCAGAGATGGGGCTGGCGGGAATCGAGAAGGACAAGACCCGGCCTGGACGTATCAAAGCTTTGCCGAAGAGCAAGGAAAGTGAGATCATTCGGATGACGTTGGAGGAGACGCCCAAAGGATGTACTCACTGGAGTCGATCGCTGATGGCCGCTGAAGTTGGCGTCAGTGAGTCCACGGTAGGACGGATCTGGGCACGCAACGGAATCAAGCCACACCGGGTGAGGACGTTTAAGCTTTCGAACGACAAGCTATTTGAAGAGAAGCCCGAGGACATCGTTGGGTTATACCTGGCGCCGCCAGAGCACGCAGTGGTCTTCAGTTGCGACGAGAAGAGTCAGATTCAGGCACTCGACAGGACACAGCCCGGGCTTCCGCTAAGGAACTGCGCAAAAATAAGGTGAACATTTACTTCGAGGGTTTGATTGTGTAATTCCATGAGCCGTGTGTTTCGTGCCTTTCCAGTTTTACGGCGGCCAGTTCCTCGTCCGTCACTTTGATCCCCGTCTCGTAGCTTTTGGTATCGAGCCTGGCCCTGACCTTCAGGCCTCCCTTCGTCGTTGTGCTTCCAATCAACTCGACGATCGTCTGCAGGGTTGCCAGTGGCTCGCCTTGCCAGTTCTGGGTGATGTAGCTGAAGAGACGGTGCTCGATCTTGTTCCACTTACTTGTCCCCGGCGGGAAGTGGCAGACGACCAACTTCAGCCCGGTCTCGTTCGCCAACTCCTGGAGCGAAAGCTTCCAAAGCCGCGAGCGGTGGCTGTTGCTCCCACCGCCATCGGCGGTGATTAGCAGCCGACGGGCGTGGGGGAACCGCGCAGAGCCCATTTCCGTCCACCACAACAGGATGCTGCGGGTCGCGAATTGGGCCGTATCATGGTCGATTCCGACGCTAACCCAGCCCTGGTTGTTGAGCATATCGTAAACGCCGTAGGGGATTGCCTTGCCCAGGTCCTTGTCCTTGAAGTCATGCACGCGGACTTGCTCAGGGTTGTCTTTCGGCCTCCACCGCCTCCCGGCGTTCTTGAAATCGCCCACCAACTCCTTCTTCTTGGTGTCCACTGAGATTGCTGGCTGGCCGCAATGTTGGAAGCGACGCACCTGATCGTTGATGTATTCGAACTGCCTGTTGCGGTCCGGGTGCTGTGCCCCTTCGCGGGTCTTGCGATTTGCCAGCAGACTATAGCCGGCCTTGCGCAGCAACGCGGCAACAGTACGCGCACCGACCGGGTGGTTCTGAGATGTGAGTTCCCTGGCAAGCCTCTGAGTGCTCTTCAATGTCCAGCGCAATGGGGATTGAGGGTCGCCTCTACTGAGAGGATCAACTAGCCGCTCAAGAGCCCCAAGCCGACGGATGCGTCCGTCGGCTTGGGGTGCCGTGTAGTCGCCGCGCCGTAACTGCTTGATGCCCTCAGTGATCGTCGTCCGCGACATCGATGTCGCAAGAGAAACTGCGGATACGCCGCCCCAACCCAATTCCATGGCCTCCGCCGCCGCCCCAACCCAATTCCATGGCCTCCGCCGCCGCCCAACACCTCCGGGCCCGCTCGTCCATGAGGTGGCTCAGGGAATCGAACTTCCGGCGAATGCTTTCGACAACGGAACTGTCAGGCATGGCACTGACAGTAGCATAAAAATAAGGTTGAAAAACCTTAAATTGTTCATTTTATTTTTGCGCCATTCCTAAAGAAGGGTCGATGTGAGACTCTCACCCACGACTACAAGCGCAACGGGACAACTTCGTTATTTGCGGCTCTTGAGACATCGACGGGAAAAATCATCGGGAAATGCATGAAGAAACATCGGCACGAAGAGTGGCTCAAATTCCTTAAGCTCATCGAGGGAAGTGTTCCGCCGGACAAAGAGATCCATATTATTTGCGACAACTATGCTACACATAAACACGCGAAAGTTCGCGTGTGGATTTTAAGGCAACCACGCATCCACATCCACTTCACACCTACGAGTGCATCGTGGCTCAACATGGTAGAGCGGTTCTTCCGTGACCTGACTGAAAAATGTGTGCGGAAAGGCGTGTTCACCAGTGTCGCTGACATCGAACAGGCGTTGGTAGGCTATATCGAAGCTCACAACGAAAACCCGTCTCCCTTCATCTGGACCGCGGCTGCCTCTGATATTCTCGAAAAGGTCAAGCGCGGTAGAGCCAAACTGAGGATTGCCCTGGGATTGTTAAATTTTGGAAGACGGCTGGGCTCGTGAGTGAGAAGTTCTGTAACTGGATCATCATGCGGCGAAGCGTGAACCTTCGGAGCGAGTGAAGTCTATTTTATCAAGGATGAATTTTCGGAACGCTGAACCTTTTCCGCCGTGGTGCAAAAATCCAGGCAGCGTGTTTTTCAAGGCGGCTGAGACAATCATTTCCGAAGGCAGCACGTCTGGGCGGATGGTTCGGATCCAGGTTCCAAAGTGTTTCCAGACCAGACCGTCACATGTCATGGCAAGGTACTGTAACATGCCCTGAGCGATCATGCCGGTCTGCACAAACACATGATATGCGTGCATCTTTCTCTGCACCTGTCTGCGATATTTCTCGGTAGTCCGGTGGAGGTATTGGTTACCATTGCGACGCTTGAGCGGTCGCATAGCGGCCATCCAGAAATGGTATCCGAATGAGCCGACCGAATGCACCGCTTGCTCGAAAGCGACTTCGATCTTGAAACGCAAACTGTAGAGCAAGATGATCTCCTGAGCTTCCATGGTGAGGTCGGTAGACAAGAGGATGATCCGCCCTCTCGTGGGATGATCGACGAGAATGAAGCGGACCATCGCCCCGGCGGGCTTCCACAACAGATCCACCGACTTGAACCGGACAGAGATGTTTCTCTCCCCATATACGGGACTGGGAACGGAACTGAAGCCGCCCGTTCCAAAGACATTCTGGAGCTTCACCGCAGCGCCATACTTTTTCGGTCGTCCGCGTTTGCGTTTGCGTGGCACTGCCGCAGGCCGAAAGCCGGTTGTCGTGCGTCGAACCCTCGTGACCAGCACACCGGAACGCCCCTTGGTGCTCCGGATCACCTTTCCGTTGGCGTAGTAGGCGTCGGCCAGCAAGACGAACTCCTGACCTCTACAGACGGATGCGAGCATCTCGTTGGCCTTGTCGATCAAGGTTCTCCTGTCGCGGTTTGAAGTGACGATACCTTCGTGAATGCGTGCACAGACCGGAACGCAGAAGAAGTATCCGCCAACCTGACAGAGCACGCCGAAGGCCTGAAAGGAATGGCTCATGATGAAGTGAGGCTTGGAATTGGACTCGGACTGTTGATGCAGATACTTCACCGCAGGCATCTTGCGGCCCTCCTTGGACTTCTTGATGCCGTCGAGAACCAGGACGGGGCGACAACCGATCTTGTAGACAGGGAAGTGCTTGATCACGATGGCGAACCAAAGTTCTGCAAGCCGGTCCGTCTTCACGGCATTGCTGTGGAAGAAATGGAGTAAGTGCTCATAGAAGTGTTCTGACAAACCGAGAGCGCGGACGAAACTGGAAACCCCGAGGAGGTCATTGCGCACGGAGAAAGCGGCCAAGACGAGCAGAAACCAGAGCAAGGTGCGGGCTCTCGAGAAAGCGGGTCGCAGAAGACAGACGATATTCCACCAAGAAATCCAGAGATCCATAACAAATGATTTGATTTTCCTAGACATTCGCATATATAAGCTAATGACCATGAAAAAGATCAGATCACTGAAAAAAAGAGTCCAGAAACTTGCGGCAAAGTTAGCTGCAATCGGGCCAATGCGGCCTGGGAGCATCAGCAAGCAATACCGAGATCGACAACGCCAGCGCGGCGTGTATTACCAACTGAGCTACACGCATAAGATGAGGAGCCGGACTGAACACGTCTGGCCAGACCACGTGAAGGGACTACGAAAAGAAACAGAGGAGTACAAGAAATTCAAGGAACTGACCACCGAACTGATCGATCTGAGCATTGAACTATCCAAGGCGAAGATCGCTCTATTACGCAGTCAGACAGACACGCCAGGCAAAGAGAAACCGGTCTGAGAACTTCCCACTCACGAGGTCCAACTCCTGGAAATCGGAAAGCCCGTATCCGACGTGGCT
>CBDBEZ010000107.1:0-137580 GCA_965204485.1 Verrucomicrobiales bacterium | reverse complement strand
ACGAGCAGCGGATAATAACTGCGCTCGCCTTTTTTCTTCTTGTTAAATCCCACAGCCGTCCCTTCCGCATGGCGACTCGTGCTCTGCACGCTTCCGTCCAAGTCAAGCGTGATGCGTTTGATTCCCTCCTCCTGAAGTCGCGACAGGCAAACGAAATGATTCATCTCCCTCATCCTCTCAAGGCTTTGACAATCGACCTCTCCCAACATTCGGCTCATCGTTGGGACACTGGGCAATTGGTGCATCCCCAAAACCTGCCGTACAAGGGGATCATCTCGGTAGTAGTCCAAATCGCGAAGCATCCGGTAGCCCAGTATAAGATGCACGATAAGACACATGAAAACCTTGTGGAACTTGTAGAAGCGGGACATGCGCCGATCCAGTGGACCAAAGCACTGCTGAAGCTTCCCCTCCAGATCCAATTCCTGAAAGAGTTTCTGAAAGATAACGAGACCGCCGAAAGATGTCAGTTCTTGATCTTCAAATGGGTCTTCAGCAGAATCTGTGGGTGAAATTCCGGATTTGCTCCGGGAACGCTTGCGCCGGGGCTGCCCCTGGTAGGGCTCAGCCCATGAAACAAGTAGTTTCAGCAGTTCTGGGGTCCAGGGGCAGCGGGACCCGGCGTCCAGCGTTCCCGGAGCAAATCCGGAATTTCACCCACAGATTCTGCTGAAGACCCCTAATTATTCACGGAGATAATCTGGAGGCTTTGAAAGCCTTGTTGCCAACTCATGCAGGCAAGGTGGACTGCATATTTATCGACCCCCCATACAATACGGGCAACGAGGGCTGGTGCTACAATGACAACGTGCGTTCGCCGCTTATGAAGCAGTGGCTCAAAAAGGAGGCAAATCCCGTAGATAAAGAGGATTTGGAGCGACATGATAAGTGGCTGTGCATGATGTGGCCTCGCTTAAACTTGCTCTATGAATTATTGGCTGACGATGGTGTTCTTGTTGTTACGATAGATGACAATGAGCAGCATCGGCTCAGATCCATTCTCGACGAAATCTTTCAATTAAACGACTACTCGAAAGAGGATATTGGAAATTTCTACGGACATATCGCTTGGCAGAAAAAGTATGCCACTTCTAACGATGCAAAAAGTTTTTCGACAATGTTTGATCACGTTCTATTCTATCGGAAAAGCGCTGATTTTTCGAGGAACTTGCTAGAAAGAACTGCGCAGAATGACCAGAACTACAAACACTCCGATTCAAAGGGCATGTATCGTATAGATAATTATACCTGCAACAAAACTTCCGAAGAACACCCAAATCTTTACTACCCCGTTACGAACCCAAACACCGGAGAGGATGTATGGCCGCAGAAGACTGCCGTTTGGCGTTATTCAAAGGAACGCCATGATGAGAACGTCGCTAATAATCTTGTCTATTGGGGAAAAGATGGGAAAGGAAAGCCCGGTTTCAAACGCTATCGTCACATGTTAAAGGGTGGAGAGGGAACCGTCCCAAGCACCTGGTGGCCACATGAATTTGCTAGCCACACCGACGAAGCAAAGAAATCGTTACGTGAAATCTTAGATGACGGTGCGACAGAGTTTTTCACGCCCAAACCCGTGAAGCTATTGGAGCGGATACTTGAAATCACGACGGACGAAAGCTCAGTTGTGTTAGACTCTTTCGCAGGATCAGGAACAACCGCCCACGCCGTATTAGCTGCCAACTCAAGAGATGGAGGCAATCGTCGCTTTGTCCTCGTTGAGTGCGAGGACTACGCTGACAATCTCACAGCGGAACGTGTTCGAAGAGTGATTCAAGGCTACAAATTTAAGAGCAATCAAAGGAAGGAACCCTACAGTGAAAAAATCACTTGGAGTAATTTCTCCAAGAAGTCCGCTGCCATCCTCGAAAAGATCGAGAGCATTGATAGGCTCGAAGGCGCGGAGTTCGATAAGGTCAAGAAACAGATCAAAGACGGTGTTTTGACTGTCACGGGAGAACGTAAGATCGAAGATAAAGTGCCCGGTCTTGGAGGTAGCTTTACTTTCTGCACCTTGGGTGAACCGATCAATATTGAAAGCCTGCTCACTGGCGAAGAAATGCCCAGCTATGAAGCTCTGGTTCGCTACGTCTTCTACACCGCTACCGGCCAATCATTAGAGAAGCTTCCCAAAGCCAATTACGCTGGTTTCATTGTCGAAACGGATTTGTTTCGTGTTCATCTCATCTACCAGCCCGATAAGGCTTGGTTAAGATCGAACGATGCCGCCCTGAATGCCGAGCGAGTGGAAGCTATTTACGAAGAGCAATACCAAAGGCAAACGGGCATTCGTTTTCGCGGTCGCGAAGTTCATGAGCCAAAAGGAGCTTACCAAAAAACGGATCGAGTTTTGTCAACTCCCCTACGCCGTGCATCGCATCCTTGGAAATTAAACTGCCATGGAGCTAAAAGAATATTAGACAAGAGTGGGGGAACGTTTTGAGGAATATCTCACTACGCTTGAAGCAAAAGAAGCAAAACGCCGCCGGGCAGAGAACTCACATCTGACCGATAAATCAGCTCAGTTTTCTTGCCCAAAGTGTTAGTTTATGTTGCGTTATATGCCGCCTGCCCTTAAGGTCTTGTGTGAAAAATAAACACAAAAAGACAGGCGGCAAATCCGGCAAAAAAAAACGCTTCTCGGAGCTATCAACCGATCTCTCAGGCACTGAGCGACCCCAGAGTCTCTGCTGATACCGAACTCGGAAATGGTATTCGCGCTCATGGGATGGTCAACCTTTTTCGGGCCGTCTTCGGTAAGGCACGCCGCATCGATGGCGAATGCCCAAGGGCCATCCTCGCCGCCCTGCTGGTATGGCCCATCCTCAAACTCGAGAATTCCAGTATTCATGCTTTCTGTTCGGAGCTTGGCCAGTTCTTGAAGGGCCGCGTAGATGACTGCAAATACAGGGCGAACATTCTTTATCGTGTCATGCGCCGTGAGGACGTCAATTGGCGGACGATGGCCATCGAGCTTTGCAAGAGCATTTTCAACGCCAACTCCGTGGGTCCAGACGATCAGCGAGCGTTCGTCATCGACGACACAATCAAGGTGCGACGGGGCAAGAAGGTCGAGGGCTCCTCTTTGCACTGGGACCACACGGAGAACCGCTATGTCACAGGTCACCAAGTGGTGGAGCTCGGCATCGCCGGTGAAAAGGGATTCCTTCCGGTTGATCGGCAGATTTTCATGGGCGAAAAGGAAGCGGTAGGAAAAGCGCCTGAGAACGAATTCCGAGATAAGAGATGTGCCGCCGCGAGAGACATGGAGAGGGCAAAAAATGAATCGAAACACACGATGTTTCGAAGGATGCTCAAGTCGGCGCTGGATGTGGGATTTCGAGCGGCCTACGTGCTGGGCGACGCTTGGTTCGGTTGCAAAGAGAACATTCGAGCCTCCCTGGATCTCGGCCTCGTCGCCATTTTCCAGATGAAGCGGGGCAACATGAATTACTGGTTGGCGAATCCAAAAACCACTCGGAAGGCAAAGAGCTATACCGCGCCTCAACTCTTCAACGAATACAAGCGTCAGCTTAAGGCATCGAGCCCCAAGGCGCGCTACCGGACTTATCACGTCAAAGTCTGGATCAACTTGGAGACAGAGGCCAAGCGAGCCCCAAAATGGCAGGAGGTGACACTCATCTTCAGCGCCCCGGTGAATCCCAGTTCTGGAGCCTCTCCAGAGAAAGCGTGGGTGGTGTTCCTGACCACGGACATCGAGGCCTCCGTGGAGAAAACGCTTTCAATATATGCCTTGAGATGGTCTGTGGAAGTCTACTTTAAAGAGGCGAAACAGAACTTTGGCCTGCTCGCCGAACAGAGTGGCGCCTATCAGTATGCCTATGCCTCGGTGCATCTGGCTGCGATGCGATACGCTCTGATTTTCGAGGCCATGCTTCGGAGTGGTCGCTCGAGCTACGGGGAGGTGCGGGACCGGCAAACTGGGCATCTTCGAGTGCTGTGCTTCGCGGGATTGCTTTGGCAATTGTTTCGCAGCCTCATCGAGGGCGCCCTGGACGCCCTAGCCGATACGTTTGGGAAAGAAACTCTCGACCGCATTCTCGAAGCCATCGACAGCGAAGTGGAAGATTTCCTGAATCGAGCCCTCCATATGGATCCCGGATCACTTGAATCTGATCAATGCGCTGAAGCCCTCGGAATAGACTAGCGTAAAGCCATCGAATTATCGGTCAGATGTGAGTAAAGCAGGATCCGATTCGCCCTATAAATCGGGATTGGTTGACTGTATCCTCTCACCCGCAGGAAAAGTCGTCGTTAATGCCTTGGATGAGCATGGAAGAGCAATACGAATCGAGCGCGAGAAATCAGGCCAACCATCCGTGTATATTGACGACGATTACCAAGAAATCTCACCGGGTTCTGTTCTCCTCGTGAGTGGGAAGTTCTCAGACCGGTTTCTCTTTGCCTGGCGTGTCTGTCTGACTGCGTAATAGAGCGATCTTCGCCTTGGATAGTTCAATGCTCAGATCGATCAGTTCGGTGGTCAGTTTCTTGAATTTCTTGTACTCCTCTGTTTCTTTTCGTAGTCCCTTCACGTGGTCTGGCCAGACGTGTTCAGTCCGGCTCCTCATCTCATGCGTGTAGCTCAGTTGGTAATACACGCCGCGCTGGCGTTGTCGATCTCGGTATTGCTTGCTGATGCTCCCGGGCCGCATTGGCCTGATTGCAGCTAACTTTGCCGCAAGTTTCTGGACTCTTTTTTCAGTGATCTGATCTTTTTCATGGTCATTAGCTTATATATGCGAATGTCTAGGAAAATCAAATCATTTGTTATGGATCTCTGGATTTCTTGGTGGAATATCGTCTGTCTTCTGCGACCCGCTTTCTCGAGAGCCCGCACCTTTCTCTGGTTTCTGCTCGTCTTGGCCGCTTTCTCCGTGCGCAATGACCTCCTCGGGGTTTCCAGTTTCGTCCGCGCTCTCGGTTTGTCAGAACACTCCTATGAGCACTTACTCCATTTCTTCCACAGCAATGCCGTGAAGACGGACCGGCTTGCAGAACTTTGGTTCGCCATCGTGATCAAGCACTTCCCTGTCTACAAGATCGGTTGTCGCCCCGTCCTGGTTCTCGACGGCATCAAGAAGTCCAAGGAGGGCCGCAAGATGCCTGCGGTGAAGTATTTGCATCAACAGTCCGAGTCCAATTCCAAGCCTCACTTCATCATGAGCCATTCCTTTCAGGCCTTCGGCGTGCTCTGTCAGATTGGCGGATACTTCTTCTGCGTTCCGGTCTGTGCACGCATTCACGAAGGTATCGTCACTTCAAACCGCGACAGGAGAACCTTGATCGACAAGGCCAACGAGATGCTCGCATCCGTCTGTAGAGGTCAGGAGTTCGTCTTGCTGGCCGACGCCTACTACGCCAACGGAAAGGTGATCCGGAGCACCAAGGGGCGTTCCGGTGTGCTGGTCACGAGGGTTCGACGCACGACAACCGGCTTTCGGCCTGCGGCAGTGCCACGCAAACGCAAACGCGGACGACCGAAAAAGTATGGCGCTGCGGTGAAGCTCCAGAATGTCTTTGGAACGGGCGGCTTCAGTTCCGTTCCCAGTCCCGTATATGGGGAGAGAAACATCTCTGTCCGGTTCAAGTCGGTGGATCTGTTGTGGAAGCCCGCCGGGGCGATGGTCCGCTTCATTCTCGTCGATCATCCCACGAGAGGGCGGATCATCCTCTTGTCTACCGACCTCACCATGGAAGCTCAGGAGATCATCTTGCTCTACAGTTTGCGTTTCAAGATCGAAGTCGCTTTCAAGCAAGCGGTGCATTCGGTCGGCTCATTCGGATACCATTTCTGGATGGCCGCTATGCGACCGCTCAAGCGTCGCAATGGTAACCAATACCTCCACCGGACTACCGAGAAATATCGCAGACAGGTGCAGAGAAAGATGCACGCATATCATGTGTTTGTGCAGATCGGCATGATCGCTCAGGGCATGTTACAGTACCTTGCCATGACATGTGACGGTCTGGTCTGGAAGCACTTTGGAACCTGGATCCGAACCATCCGCCCAGACGTGCTGCCTTCGGAAATGATTGTCTCAGCCGCCTTGAAAAACACACTACCTGGATTTTTGCACCACGGCGGAAAAGGTTCAGCGTTCCGAAAATTCATCCTTGATAAAATAGACTTCACTCGCTCCGAAGGTTCACGCTTCGCCGCATGATGATCCAGTTACAGAACTTCTCACTCACGAGTGTTCTCAGTGAGTTTTTATATTTTGGCCAGAAAGACCTTTCCACGCGGTCGGAGTCATTCGACGAAAGTTTCTTAGATCGACTCTTGGCTGACCGCCTTGACGCTCAACCTCAAGAGGAGGAACGCTTGCTGGAGCAAGTCCAACAGTCGGTAAAAATCTCAAAGACACAATCAATGCGGCAGAACAGATTGCAGCTCTTAGCAAGGAAAGGAATGAACTCGAAGTTCAGCTACAAGTATTTGTCGAAAAATGCCTAGATAAAAAGCTGAAGGACATGACTGTCTTCGACACCGATGTTCAATCGGTTGTCGGATGGAAAGATAATTTGAAGGAGCTGGATGCCAAACTAAAGGGCGCTCTAGATTGGAGCGAGGCCGACGAGGCATTTCCTGAACTAAAATCCAAAAGCACTGAGGCGATTGCTGATGACTTAGCCCTCGCAAAGACAAAATCGGATGAAGCCAAAGCTTCAGCAGAACAGGTGATGGTGTCCTTGAGGGAGGCGTATCGGCTAATTTCAGAAGGAATTAAGAGACTCGACCCTGCCAAGGAGAAAATGAAATCCGAGGTTGCCGAATTACAGAAGAGCGTGAATGAGCCGCAGCTCGACCTTGCTGGATTTCGCAAGAAGAAGGTTCGACTCGAAAAATTGAAAACGTTGCTCGATGCTGGGGCAAAGAAATTTGCCTCTTCAGCAGAATCTGTGGGTGCCCAGGCGGCGCGATTCACCTAGAATCCTGACCAGCAACAAGTTATATCCAATCTTAATGGGCATCAAAGTTGTGGCAACAAGCCAGCTGCCCATCCAAACCTCGGATTTGCGAGGACAACGCTTACGCCGGGGCTGCCCCTGGTAGGGCTCAGCCCATGAAACAAGTAGTTTCAGCAGTTCTGGGGTCCAGGGGCAGCGGGACCCGGCGTCCAGCGTTCCCGGAGCAAATCCGGAATTTCACCCACAGATTCTGCTGAAGACCCAGAAATTTAAGTCAGAGCAATCGGCTCGGGATACCTTGGGTGCCAAGGTGAACGAGCTTCATGACTTTTGACGTGAGCGTTTCACGGAACGCGAGGCAGAAGTGCGCCGCCTCGAAAAGGAGTTGCCACAAGACATTAGAATTCAGATTTCGTTTAAAGAGAAACGCGCTTCATTTGAGGGATTCCTACGAGAGACAATGAGAGGCTCAGGCCTGCAAGGCCCTGCCTATGAAGCTCTCAGGGAGGCTTTTGCCGACGGAAGGGAGCTTGATCAGAGCCGTTCTGATCTGGAGAAACACGTGAGCGAAGCTATGGCTGTCAAAGTGCAGAATGCTCTACCTGAAAAGCTCTACGAATTCCTCACTTATCGGACGCCAGATGAATCGGTAATTCGCTACCAAGGGGAGCCCCTTGGAGACTACTCACTTGGACAACGTGCTACAGTAATTCTCCATATTTTGATGCACTTGCGCCGTAATCCCGTGATTCTTATCGACCAGCCAGAAGACGATTTGGATAATGAGACTCTCTACAGCCATTTTATTCAGCAGCTCTTGGATCGAAAGGAACTGACTCAGTTCGTTTTCGCGACCCATAACCCAAACATTCCTGTCTTGGGAGACGCCGAACAAGTGGTCGTTTGCAGGAAGGATGGAGAAAACTTTTCATTCGAGCACGGCAGCATTGACGACAAATCTATTCAGAAACGGATCGTGACAGTCATGGAAGGCGGCGAAGACGCTTTCCGGCGAAGACGAGAAATCTATCAACTTTGGAAAAGCGATAGCTAAGGCTAGCCGCGAATCTGCAACGTTTGACTTTTTGTAACCACCAGCCATTCACAAAATTTGAAAGCCCAAGACCTACAATTCACTCAGCTTCTAGAAGGTTCGAAGCAGTTCATCATCCCGATCTTTCAGCGCACCTACAGTTGGGAGCAAAGCCATTGTCAGCAGCTTTGGGACGATATTGTCCGCGTAGGCAAGAGCCCTAAGCTGAACAGCCACTTTATCGGGTCTGCCGTTTACATCCCTGAAACGTAACTGATTAGCGCTCCTAACCAGCAAACGCCACAGGCATCTCATGCAAGGGTACGTTCGCCTGCGATGATTTTGGCAAGCGACTTGAATACGGAACTCGCTCCTCGCAGCGAGAATCGGGTCGAGGCGGCAGGATTGCGCCTGCCGCCCCTCCCACACCACCGGACATGCGGGACCGCATCCGGCGATTGGATCCATTTGGTCTTAACTCTTGAGGTCTGATGGCATCAGGAACCCGTAGCGTCTCAGAGTTCGGTTGTTGAGGGCTTCGTGCATGACAGGGTTTCCCGCCATGCGCCACGCTCCACGACTGCTCCTCCCGACGATGGCTCGACTCGGCGGTAGGCCGAGTCGGCGCAGGGCGGATTCCCGTCCCTTGCTTGTATGCCAACGTTGCCAGAAACATTTGCGAATGTGGCGACGGATCCACGGTTCTTTCCGGTAGATGTCCCGTCGCCATTCGCAGCGCCGGTAGTAGCCCCACCAGCCGTTCACGTAACTTCGCCATTGGTCGCGCAGTTGCTCGCTGGTCAGTGGTTGCCGGGCGTTCCAGAGTTCTCTCACGCGGTCTTCAAACCGGGTGAGGCTTGCAGGAGCAATCCCGATGAGCAGCGCGCTGGTGATGATGAACCCCGGGAACTTCCGTTCCCAAGGCCTCCCCACCCCGCTTTTGCTCTCGCTGACCTCCAGCCGGAGGTGGCGCTTGATCCAGCCAGTGAGGCTGGCAAGCACACGCTCCGCTGCGGCTTGGCTCTTTACGTAAATGTTGCAGTCATCGGCGTAGCGGGCGAATCGCAGTCCGCGTTTCTCCAGCTCCTTGTCCAGCGCGTCGAGGTAGATATTGGCCAGTAGCGGCGAAAGCGGGCCGCCTTGCGGCGTTCCTTCTTCGCTGCTGACCTTTAACCCGTCGGGCATCACCACCCCGGCTCGCAGGTATTTGCCGATGAGTTTCATCACGGCTTTGTCCCCTATCACGGTCCCAATTTTACTCATCAGGATGTCGTGGTTCACCTTGTCGAAGAACTTGGTAATGTCCATGTCGACGACGTGGGTAAACCCCTCCCGGGCAAAGCTCTGGGCGGCTTCCACCGCATCGTGGGCGCTGCGTCCGGGACGAAATCCGTAACTGCTTTCGCTGAAACGGGGTTCGAACACCGGCCGGAGCACCCCGAGCAGAAGTTGCTGCACGAAGCGATCTTGCACGTTTGGGATGCTCAGCGGGCGGGTTCCGCCGCTGAGCTTGGGGATGTCTCGACGCTTTGCAGCGCCGGGCTTGTAGCTGCCCTCTAGCAGCCTCTTCTTGATCACTTCGCCATGGATGGCGAGGTGTGCTCTGAGTTCGTCGGCCCTCATGCCGTCGGGGCCGGGTGCCCCGTCATTACGCTCAACGGCGTAAAGAGCGGCTCCCCAGTTTCCCGACCTGATGGCCTTCTCCATCAGTCCCTCCAGCTTTGCTGTCCGTTCGCGGTTCACGCGCACCTCCAGGAGTTCCTCTCTCCGCAGGGCTTGCCGCGACTGCATCGCGTGGGCTCTTTGGGTTCGCGCAGGAATTCGGGATCCTTTGTCCGTAAGTCCTGCTGACGTCGGGGCGTATTCTGCCCTGGGGTGCAATGCTCCGTAGAGCGCTGCTGTTGGTTCCTTCCGCCCTTCACAGGAGAGCGTTTTCCGGTTTCACAGTT
The DNA here is from genome assembly GCA_965204485.1 of Verrucomicrobiales bacterium. Classification (GTDB taxonomy): domain Bacteria; phylum Verrucomicrobiota; class Verrucomicrobiia; order Verrucomicrobiales; family DEV007; genus JAACDM01. Next base: position 127,662 of record CBDBEZ010000107.1, on the reverse strand, counting down.
TCCACGGGCTTCTTCCAGCCCCCGGCTCTGCTCTCTGCTACTATGGCTTCTGCTGACTTCTCTCCTGCTCTCACAGGAGAGATCTCCCCGGGTAAGGTCCTTAACTTTCTCCGCATCCCATCCGGCTCTACTTGCTGTGTCTTGATGAGCTTTGGGCTTCGCGTTTACTAGCACGCTCGCCGCCCACAGCCTGCCTCGCTGCCGGTTCGTGTTCCTATGGCCGCGGATTTGCCTGCCGCTTCCTTCAGCTCCACCCTCGCGGGCGTCGCCTTGCGGTTCAGCTACGGTTGCTCTCATCAGCTCCGATGTCATCGTTTCATGTCATTAGTTAGGGTCTTCAGCAGAATCTGTGGGTGAAATTCCGGATTTGCTCCGGGAACGCTGGACGCCGGGTCCCGCTGCCCCTGGACCCCAGAACTGCTGAAACTACTTGTTTCATGGGCTGAGCCCTACCAGGGGCAGCCCCGGCGCAAGCGTTGTCCTCGCAAATCCGAGGTTTGGATGGGCAGCTGGCTTGTTGCCACAACTTTGATGCCCATTAAGATTGGATATAACTTGTTGCTGGTCAGGATTCTAGGTGAATCGCGCCGCCTGGGCACCCACAGATTTTGCTGAAGAGGCATTAGTTAAGGCCCATGCCGGGCACACGAGTCGAGAGCACACTCTCGAATGCCGCGTAGGCATCGGCTCCCCGCTCCGTCTTGGAACATTGCGACACCTTGCGGGCGACGATCGCCGGCCTGAGCATCCGCTCGGCGATGTTGTTGGTCGGCTCTACCTCCGGATCCTCCAGGAACATCGTTAAATTCCCTTGGTCAAAGTGCCGGCCAAGCTCATTGAGCATGCGTTGGTTGTCGGGATCTTTGAGCGTCCGGTCTCGCAGGTAATGATCGAGTTCATAGATCTTTTTCAAGCTCTCTTCCTCGTATTGGTTTAAAGTCGACTCGCCGTTGTGGTACTGCTGCCAAAGCCTCAGACACTGTCGAAGCGAATTCTTCAGTCCCTCGCAGAAACTTCGTGCCCGCCCTCGCTTCTTCTCCAGAACTTCAGAGAGATTCTTCACAATATGGCTCATGCACTTTTGCATGTCCATCTGCGAAAATCGCTCCGCGTCGTAGCTCCGGAACCGATCGGTTCCAAGCACACACTCACAGGCCGCCGTGATGACTTCGGCCACTTCTTCGGCTCGGTGGCGTGATCGAATCTGAAAATACACCGCATTCTCCTGGCGGCTCACGAATCCCATCAGGCAACTCGTCTTGCCCCCCGTTCGCCATCCCGTATCATCCGTGTTGACGTCATCGGATTGCTGGATGGCTGCTTTGATTCGCTCCGCCTCTTGGCTGATCGCTCCATCGCCGTTTCCCAATTTCAGGGCGTCTTGTGTCAGGGCGCTCTGGCTGAGATCAATGCCGCAAATCTCGCGAACAATCGGAGGAACTTTGCGTAGAGTCACCCCGAAGTGATAGTGCAGAGCCAGTCCAAACGACCGAACCCTGGGACCCACACGGTGAGCGGTGGCCCCGTGTGGGTCGAGCGGCAAGTCCCGGTGAGTTCCTCTCGCGCAGTAGCCACAACTGCATGCTTCGACTTCCACTTTCCAGATCGATATGTCTCGGGCAATCTTTTCCGGCACATCGACCGTGCTTGCCGTCTCCAGACGAGTTCCAAGCCTGCTTCCGCATCGAGGACAATTTGACGACCGCCCCTTGGGCAATCGGGCTTCCATGCTTCGAACATTGTCATCCGGCCCAATCTCCGGTTCCTCCCGCCGCCGGAAGAACCCTTGGCCCGGCTTGCGTCCCGGTCTTTTCGGGTTGGCCTCGGGTTTTCCCTTCGAGAACGGAGCCGCCGATCTGTTCTGCTTGCGCTTCAACTCATCCAATTCCTCGCGAAGCTTGAGATTCTCCGCCTCCAACTGAGCAAACCGCTCCCGTAGATCGCGGACGAGCCGGATCAGTTCTCTCGTGGGGAGCGATTCAAGAGAATCGGACGACATCAATGGTTGAGATGTCTTAATTATCGAAGCTGTCAAGAGCTTGTTAGATGCTCTAATCAGTTACAGCTGCCCTTTTGCGGTGCCAACGATGTATTGCGCCTTGCGCTCGCGGAGAAACTCGATGTTATCCTCGCTGACCATCCCTCGGTCCATGACCCAGATCCGCCTGGCTTTGCCATATTTTTCCTCCATCAATCGCACCATGTCTTCGACGGTGGTGACATCGGCGCGATTCCCATCAAAAACCTCGTAGCCAATCGGTAGGCCGCCTTCAGGAGTGACGACCAAGCCGATGTTGACCTGTTTGCAATCAGGCCGTTTGTCTCGAGAATAGCCGCGCTTCGCTCTACGATTGGACTTCGCCTCACCCTCGAAGTAAGTGCTGGTCACATGATAGAGCAGAAATTCGAACTCCACGCCAAACCAGCTTTGGTAACGCTCCATGAGATGTCGGCAGAGGGCGTCTTTGTGGCTGTTGAGGACATCGAGTCCTCGATAAAGGCGCGAATCATTGATCTTCGGCCAGGGCACCCCAAGTAGATCGGGCAATGCACTGTCTTGATACCAGCGTTCGGCCACCTCCAACTCGCTCTTGTTCCCGCAGAAACGAGCGATGGTCAGGATGCATGCAGTCACTGCCCAAGGCACCGACTCCCGGCCGGTGTCAATGAGTTGCTGGAGGATACGGTGCAACCCAAGACGGTGCCAGAGCACCAGGGCGAGATAGATTTGGCCAAATTCACGGCTGCGCCCGACCCGAAGCCCTCTGATATCGACCTCTGTCCACTGAGATCGATGAGTTCTCTTCTGATCTTCCGGCGAAGCCTGTCCGTCGAGTTGAAGCTGCTCTTCATGATTCGACCGGCCCTCAAGCAGCTCACCGATGTCTTCCCAACGGTGCCGAGAATTGGAGTCCAAACCCGGCGCCTTCCCCAAATTGGCCGCCACACGATGGCGGGGGCCGCGCTCCGTGCGCACGGTCTCTACCAGCGACCAGTATTCATACGTCTCACCCTTGGCCTTCCGTCGATTGCGCTTGAGAAACATGACACACTTTCCGATCCACGGCAGCCATCGCAACGTGCGGTTCGCTACTACACCGGCGACGGGGAAATCAAACCCCGGTAGAATCAGCAATTCGGGGGTCCTCCACCCCAAAATTGCATCATTTTTCTCCTAAACTGACGAACTTGGGCTAGGTGGATGAGGCGCTGTCTTTTGAAGAATGGCAGGCGTCCGTTCCCGGGGCGGGAAACGCTGCCCGGTCGAATCGCGATGGCGATGCCCTGGATGACCTGATGGAATTTGCATTGGGAACGGATCCGTCTTCGGGGGCGACTGGCAGGGCGCCTCTTCAGCTCGTTTTCGATGAAGCTGCGGGGAAGCTGGAAGCGGCTTTTTTGCGTCCGCCCGGGCGGCGAGGGATCGTTTACCAGATGGAGTTCTCAGAGAGTCTGAAGGGGGATTCCTGGGAGGAAGTGCCGACCGAGACGGTGGGGCTTGGAGGAGACGCACGGGAACGCGTGGCGGCGACTCTCTCCTCCACGCCAGAGGGCTTTTTGCGGCTGCGCGTGATTCGGGAGGACAGCGGTGAGAGCAGTGTGGCGCCGCCAATGGGCTGGCGGGACACGTCTTTCCGTGAGGGCTACCAGACCTTTGGGCCCGCCCTGCGCCGGCCGTCGGTTTACCAATCGACCGTGCGGGCGATCTCCGGGACGACCGTATATTTGACGGCCGCGGGCCTGACCCTTGGAGCGAGCGAAGCCCACTATCTGGAGGTTCTCGATGGGGTGTTTGAAGGACATCGTTTCGAGATCGCCACGGGTGGGGGCGCGGTTGTCGCCCTGGCGGAGGGCCGCTCGCGTCACAGCGTGTTCCCGATTCCCGATGGCTTGGTGGGCAGCCGCGTGGCGATCCGCCCCCACTGGAGCGTGAGGAGTTTGTTTTCTCCCGACAGTTTTGAGGGTGGTCCGGACCTCCTCGATGGCGACCAATTGCTCTTTTTCGAGAGCGGTCGTTTTGAAGCCATGTTTTTGTTAGAAAAACAAGGAGAAGCGCCTCGCTGGGTGAGTGGCGAGGATTTGTCCCTGAGCGACCAGGGGGATCGCGTGCTGGCGCCCGAGGCGAGTTGTTTTGTCCTCACGCACGGGGGCGATGGGCGGCGGGTGCGTGTGATCGGCGAGCCCCGGCGTCATGCCGGGTGGCTGACCTTGTCTGAGGAAATCTCCTTGATCAGCCCGGAAAGTGCATTGGCGGTAAGTCCGGGGGCTCTGGGATGGCTGGCGGAGACGGAACTGCGGGCGGACAGGGCACCGGTGAATGCCGATCAATTCATGATCTGGCAAGGAGATCGAGAAGCCGCTCAAGAGGGCTACGATCTCTGGTTCCTGATGGAGAACGCGCCCGGTGAACGGCAGTGGACACGTGAGGGCGATGAGAGCCTTCAGAATGAGACGAACCGGGTCGTTCTGGAGCCGGATCGGGCCCTCTTTTTCCGTTGGCCTCCCGGTTCGCCGGTCCTGACATTGCCGCTGCGTTCTTCTCTCCGGGATGACTGACCGTCATCCCCAGAGTGGCGTGGGGTATTTGCCTGCATTCGTCAGCGACTGAAGCGCCTCCACCACCACGGGCTTGTCCTCTTGATAGGTGACGCCGAACCACCGGCTTTCGGTGGTGAGGACTTTGGCGGTGGCCTGGTCCTGTTGGATCAACTCGTCCACGGCGAAGGGAATGTAGAACTCGGCCTTGTCCGAGTTTCCGTGGGTGCGCAAAAAGTGCTCGAAGCGCTCCGCCAGCTTTTCGAGAAACGAAGGCTGAAATCCCCACATGTTCATCGATACCTTCTCGTCCCCGGAAAGGTCGACGGTCCCGCTGCCTGGTGCTTCGTAGGCCGCTCCCTTGGCGGTCTTGCGGATGTTGGTGATCTCCTCCACCGATTCCAGCTCCATCGCATCATTGCAGCGACAGAGACCGCGGGCCACCGTGCCATATTCGGAAAGGGTGTTGCGAAGGGGGAACCCGACCATGCAGATGGGTTCTTTTTCAGAGAAGCCGGCGGACGGTGTGGAGGAAAGGTGCCCGGCCAGCGTGCGGTAGCTGTCGCGGCCGTAGAAGTCGTCGGCGTTGATCACCATGAACGGAGTGGAGATATTCTTGCGGGCGGCCAGAATGGCGTGCCCGGTTCCCCAGGGTTTGCGGCGGCCGTCGGGCACGCGATGACCCGAGGGGAGGGCGTCGAGGCGTTGAAAGGCGTAATCGACCGAGATGCGGCTCTCGAAGCGTTTGCCCAGGCCTTCGCGGAAGGCCTTTTCGAAATCCTTGCGGATGACGAAGACGACGCGATCGATCCCGGCAGCCGCGGCGTCAAAGACCGAGTAGTCGAGGATGACCTCGCCGTTCGGGCCGACGGGATCCAGTTGTTTGAGTCCTCCGTAGCGGCTTCCCATGCCAGCTGCCAGGACGACGAGAGTCAGCGAAGAGGGCGGGTTCGTCATGCTTCAAGAGGCAACTCCTCGCCCGTGATCAGGCGATGGGCAAGTTGCCGCAATGAAGAAGGCTCGTAGGGTTTTGGGAGGACCGCAGAAAAGCCGTAGTGCTCGTAATTGGACATGACGGGGTCGTCCGAATAGCCGCTGGAAACCACGGCGAGCACCTCGGGATCCGTGTGCCGGATTTGTTGGATGGCCTCGGCCCCTCCCATGCCGTTGGGAATGGAGAGATCCATGATGACCAGATCGAAGCGACGACCCTCTTCGAGCGCCTTTGAGTAGGCGGAAACCGTTTCGCTGCCCTCGGCGGTCTCGACCACCTTGTAGCCATCTTTTTTCAAGCTCAGGCCCATGAGGATGCGGATGGGCCTCTCGTCTTCCAGGATCAGGATGCGGCGATGGCCATCGTTATCCTCATCGGTAGAAGCACTGGGCCTTCGGGCTTCTCCCGTTCGCGTCCGCTCGGTGTCCCAGGTCTGGCGCAGGGTCGGGATGAAGAGTCGGGCCGTGGTATGACTACCGTAGCGGGAATCGATCGACAAAAAACCGTTGTGAGATCGGGCGATGGATTCGCAGACGGTGAGGCCCAGGCCCGTGGCATTGGCATCCGTGCGGGTACTGAAATACGGTTCGAAAACCTTGTCGAGATGAACGTCGGGGATCCCCATGCCCGTGTCGTGGATCTCGAGAACGGCGTAGTCCGTCTTGCGATCGAGGCTGACCGGTTGGTGAAGGCAAATCGGGTCGTCGCGACTCAGGATTTTGCTGGAGATTCTCAATTCTCCGCCGCTGAGCATGGCTTCCTCGGCGTTGCGAATGAGGTTTTGCAGCAGGCGGCGGAGTTGGCCGGGGTCCGCTTCGACCATGATGGCTTCGTCGGCGAGGGAGAGATCGTAGTCGACGTGCGACGACTTCCGGTGCTGGGTGAAGACCTCCCGGACGACCGAGCGATTCAGATCGATTCTCTCTGCGATGGGAACTCCTCCCTTGGCGAAGGTCAAGAGCTGCTGGACGAGGTTCCGCGCCTGCTCGGTGGCGTGTTTCGCCGCGTTGAGGGAGTCGTGGTAATCGGATTGACCGGGCTCGGCGGTGCGCGCGATGGAAAGATTGCCGATCAAGACGGTTAACAAGTTGTTGAAGTCGTGAGCGAAGCCACGGGCCAGCAGCCCGAGATTCTCCAGTTTCTCCAGTTTGCTCGCCCGCTCCTGTTCTTTCCGTCGCTGAGTGATGTTGGTGAGGAAAACCAGCACTCCATCTGGAAAGGGATAGGCGTGGAGTTCCAGCCACTGATCGCGCTCCTCGAGGTGAAACTCGAACTCGTGAGTTTGCTGGGTCCCCTCGCCCTGGGCCAGGGCATCGCAGGCTTGCTGAAGTTCGGAACCCTGAAACTCCTCGCGAAAGTCCTTTCCGAGCAAGGAATCGAGGCCGCGCCCGAAGAGATCGATGGCTGCCCGATTGGCGTAGGTGAAGCGCCAGTGGGCATCGAGCGTGAAAAGGGGATCGGGCACGGCGTCCAGCATGTTGGCCAGGGGAGCCGCCGAGGGCTTGGCGCCCGCGAGCGGCGCCGCCCCACCGTTGACGAGCCCGACCGAAGCAGGCACGGCCGGAGGACCCTCGCTCTGGGGCTCGGGGAAGAAGGCGATGAAGAGCCCGGCGAGGCTTCCGTCGCCGTGGGTGAGACTCGAGGTGCGCTCGCGGATCCGGAGGATCCCCCCTTGCCGTCTTCTCAATTTGGCGTCGACCAGGGCGCCGCGATTCCGGCCCGATGCGAGGGGCTCGTGGACGACGCGGCATTCGCGTTCGTCGACGAGTTGAAAGACGCTCTGATAAGGCTGACGCATGGCCTCGGCGAGGCTCCAGCCCGTGAGGTCTTCGGCGAGAGTGTTGAGATAGGTGATCCGGCCGGAGAGATCGGTGACGATGGTGGCTTCCGATTGCGTGGAAGGGGTGACGAGAGAAACCCGGGCGGGACGGGCATCCTGGCATTCCTTCAGCCACTCCCCGGCGAGAGTGAGCGTGGCCCGCAGCTCCTCATCCGAGGTGTTTGGGAGGATGTAGCCGTGCGGCTGCGTCTCGATGACCCGGCGGTCCTGCAGCTCAGAGGCGGCCTGAGCGAGGTAGAGAAAGGGGACTTCGTAAATGGTGTTGAGCCGGTAGCCCAGGGCACGTCCACCGAGGGATCCCGGAAGCGCCAGGGCGACCAGGGCGACCACCGAGGAATCCGGGCCTTGCTGGTCCAGCCACGCCAAGGCCTGTTCACAAGTGTTGGCGAAGACTCCCTTGAAGCCGATCCGCTCGAGGCTTGCCTGAATCGTTCGCCCCACGGTGGCATCGTGGATGACGACCAAAATGGTGGGAGGTACACTCAAACGACTTCTGCTTAATCGTGCAGCGAAGCCTTAAAGTAAACTCGAAATTCAGTTTCTGTAGTATCTATTTTTTCCAGACCGTTTCCAATCTGGCTAACGAGAGTTTTTACAATATGGAGACCCATTCCTGAGGGGTTCTCCGCCGTTTGATTGAGCGGAATCCCATCGTTGCGCACGCTCAATTGACCGCGAGTGCCTTCCACGCGCATTCTGACCTGGATCTGACCCCTGCCCGGAGCGGGGAAGCCGTGATGGATGGCGTTCGAGACGAGTTCGCTGAGGATCAGCGCCAGTGGACTGGCCGCCTGAAGATCGAGGACGGCCTGGACGTCCAGGGCCAGATCAACCCGGTCCTTGGCCCGGAAGGTGTCGAGCAGCTGGGCACCCAGGGCCTCGGAGTAGCGCGCAAAGTCCACACGCTCCTCGCCCTGGTTGACTTCGAGGTGCTGGTGAAGGAGGAAGAGCGCTTGAGTCCGGGTCGTGCAGGTGAGGAGTGCCGCGCGGGCGGAGGGTTCAGTCTGCGACTTGTATTGCAGATTGAGCAGCGTGCTGATGATCTGAAGATTATTGCGCAGACGCTGATGAACCTGGGGCAGGTGGGCTGCGAAATCGGGCGGGGCCTTGGCGTCTCCGCGCGTAGGGGCGACCGACCCGCTCACCGTTTCCTCCCGATCCACGGACCGAACGAAGGCGACCTGACCCGCCGTTTCCCCAGACTCGAATCTCAGCGGAAGGAAGGTCACCATGGCGGTTCCCTCGGATTGATTCTTGCGCTGGAAAAGAAGTTCCCCCGCCCAGCGATTCCCGTCGCCGGGTTTCAGGTGCCGGGTCAAGGCGTCCAGGGAATCCACGCCGAATAGAGCGGGAAAGGGTTGACCCACCGCCTCGCTCTTGGTGTAGCCGAAGAGCGCCTCGGCCGCAGGATTCCAGTCGAGAATGGCCCCCGAGAAGTTGGTGGTGATCACCGCATCCGGGACGTGTTGAACGGTCAGCGAGCGCAGCCTCAGCGCGGCCGGGATCTCCGCCGGAGGCGCCGGGGCAGGGGCCTCCGTCTCTGGCCGGCCCCCCGAGGTCTTGCTTCGCTGAATGGTCACGACGGCGCTGTCGGGCTTGCAGGCGACGATCTTCGCCACGAAGTCCTGCTCCTCCCCGGTGGAGAACGCAAAGGGCACGACATCGTCGAGGGTGTAGGCCTGCTCCATCAGGGCCTCGAATTGGCCGCGAAAAGCGGGAATCATGTCGTGAATCCGAGCGCCGACCGTTCCCGGCTCCGGCAGCTTGAGAATCGATTCCTCGCCGGGCATCAAGTCGATCACTTCGCCCGTGCGGTCCACCAGCAAGATGAGGTCCGGAATGATCTCGAGTAGGGCCCGGTTCTGCTCCTGACTGACGGCCAACTCGGCCTGAACTCGTTTTTGTTCGGTGATGTCCTGAACGAAGTAGGCGGTGAAGAGCACTCGCTGATCGACGTCGCGCACGAGCGAAATGTGCAGGCGGACCCAGACTTCGTCCTCCGACCCGGCGGTCTCTTTCAGGGACGCCAATCGCAGCTCGAGTTGTGCGCTACGCTTCGGGGAATGGAGCAGCTCCTTGACGAGGGACTGCTTGCGCGGGAGATCCTCAGGCAGCACGCATTCGTCAAAGTGCCGGCAGAGGAGCTGGCGCCGCGGGATGTCCAGGATGCGTTCCAGGGCGGGGTTGATGTCGTAAATCTTTTCCTCGCCGTCGATGAGAGCGATCCCCATTGACGATTCGCGAAAGAGCGCCCGAAAACGGATCTCGCTGTCTCGCATGGCCTCCTCGCTCCGGTGCGCCTCGGTGACGTCCTGAATGGTGAGCAACAGCCGGTTGTCGTCGAGAAACAATTGCGGCTCGATCTTGATGTCGCGCAGGGCTCCCCGGGCATTCTTCAAGGCGACGACCTTGGTGAGCTGGCGTCTCCAGATGTCTTCCTGCCAGATCTTGAGGACGGCCTGTGAGTGTTCCTGATCGTTGCAAGACTGGCTGAGCCAGGCCTCCATGTCTCCCGCATCCTCGATGCCGAAACCCAACAATTCTCGATGTCTCCGGTTGGCGAAGATCGGCTTGTTGTCCGGACCTAACAAGACAATGCCGGTGCCGACGTGATCGAAGATTTCCCGGAAGGATTCGAGATCCGCGCTCGCCGCGCTCTGGCTCTGCGTCCAGGAGGGAAGCTTTCTCGAGAGGTCGTGCAAGAGATCCGAAACGAGCAGGGTGCCCTCGTCGCCGGTTCCCGGTGCGAGATACTCCCGAATGGAGGCCAGCGCTTCGTGATCTTCCGTGACGTCACGCAAGGTGCCGCTCAAGCCGAGGGCGATGCCCTCTTCGTCCCGGAGAGGGGTGCCGTGCAGCTCGACTAGCCTTTGGCGATCGGCGCCGTCCACCCAGTGGAAACGGAGCTGCACCGAATTTTCTTCCCCGGTCGCTTTCCGCAAGGTTTCCCGAAGGTTTTGACGCTCTTCGGCTGAGGGAACAGCCTCGAGCCAGCCCTCGCCGCATTCCTCGTCGGCCGGGCGATGGCGCGCCTGCTCCCAGGCTTGGTTGACGGCGGTGAAAGCGCCGTCCTCGTCGCAAGCCCAGAGCATGACCGGCGCCTGCTGGAAAGGGGAGTGGTCGGCGTCCTTCTGATCGAGCAGGGCTCGCAGAGCGACGAGATCGGTCTCGGCCGCGGCTAGCTTTTCCTTGAGGTAGAGATCTTCGGCACTTGGGGTCGGCCAAGCAGCCGTCCCCTTCACGCCGGGGCCGGCCGTGGTGGGCGCTGGCGTCTCCGTCCGGGCCGGTCGGCAGGCACCGTAGAAGCCCAGCAGGGTTCCGTCGGGGTCGTGGAAGGGCCGGACCCACATGTCCATTTCCACAAAATGACCCTCGCCGGAACGCAGCCGGAACCCGTGTTCCAGGGGCCGTTGTTCGCGGATCGCTTCGGCGACGATGGCCTTGGTGGCTCGGGCGTCCCCGAGATGCAGGCCGTCGAGCCAGCCGCCGTTGAGTTCTCGTTCCAGCGGCCGATTCCGAAAGGCCAGCCAAGCGGCGTTGAAAAAAGTGATTTCCCCGCGGGGATTGGCTTTCCAGATGAGAGCGGGCTCCTCATTGAGAGCGTCGTTCTCGAAGCTGTCGATCTCGAGCGGAACTTCCGGACGGGAATCCATCAAAGCGGATGGCGACTCGGTTCCTGGAAGGAAGCTCTCGGGGATGAACGCGCCCACTCGCAGGATCCCGCTGGGTTTTCCCGCAGCGTCTCGCAGGACCGTGTGGGTCCATGCCAGGCTGCCGGGCACCCCGATTTCGACATCGCAATGATCGGCCAACTGCAGGAGAGGCAGCTCGCCGATCCCGCCTCGCAGGGCCTCGAAAAAAGCCGCTTCGGGCTCGGCCGCGCCGAGGGCGCGAGCCGCCCGGCTGACTTCGATCACGTTCCCGTCCAGGTCGACCCACTGCGCGGGCGCCGCCAATTGACTGGCGGGGAGGGAGAGACCTTGGGGATCGGCAATCTTGTGGGCGTCGCGGGTTTGCCCTTCCTCGGACGGCTGCCAGACTTCTTCAAACGCGATGGTGATCCCGCCGATCTGCCCGGCCCGGTAGTGCCAGGGGCGAACCTCCCAACGCATCTCCAGCGGTCCCTGCCCGGAGTCGACTGTCTCGCGACCCCGTCGAGTTTCGCCGTTCAGGCAGCGCTGATAGATCTTCCGCCAGTTGGGGTGGAGCCTGGGAAAAACCTCGAATTGACTGCGCCCGATGACCTCCTCGTTCTTCAGCCGGAACTGCTGAATCCACCGCGGGTTGGCCAGCACATACCGCATGTCGCGGTCAAACATCGCGACGCCCGCCGGCGTCTCCCGGCAGTAGATGGTCTCGGGGGATTCTTCCTCCCGACCCGGTTCGGCTCCGGCAAAGAGAGATACCCGGGTGGTTTGCAGAAGGTCCGGATCGATGTCGTGACGACCGGGGATGTCAGGGGCCGACAGGGCTGTGGCCTCCTCTCGGGGTGCCTCGCCCGCCGGTCGTGCCTGGGCGTCCCTGGACTGCAGCCAGCTGCGGAAGGAACTCAGCCGCTCCTGCACGTCTCCCGGATTGAAGGGCAGTGTGATGAGATCGTTCAATCCCATCTTGGCCACCAGACCTTTTCGTTGGCCCGCTTCGCACCGGCCGACTCCCAGGATGTAGGGAACCGGATCGCTGTAACGTCTCAGCCAATCAACGTAGGCCCGGGCTTCTTCCTGGTCATCTTCCTTGATCGGCAGAACCACCAATGGCTGCTGGGAATACACACGCTTGGCATCAATGAAGTTGTCGCAAGCGCTCACGCTCAGTCCGGCCTCCTTGAGGGGTAGCACCATCTTCTCGAGCATCGCGGGACCGCTCGTGATGAGGAGAGCCTTTCGGGCCAAGGTCATTTTATCGGAAACGGCCGCCATGAAAGTCAAAGATGAGAATCCTTCTCAAGTCAGAGAGTAGGGGGCTGCTCGAGAAACAACAAGGCAAAGATTAGGTTCCCTTGATAATCTCGCAACTCTGCGAGCCTCGGGAAGTCGATTCTTCTTCAAAACTCGCGATCGCCATCGCGGTGAGAGCCGGCGGTGGAAGTCGCGGCTCGCGGCTTCAGGAAGAAGGAATCGTGACCAGAGCGTAAGTGCCGTTGGGCCGCTAGATGAGGGCCGCCGGATGATCCGGGGGAAGGCTCTCGAGCAGGTCCTGGTCACTCAGGCGCCGAATCGTGGGTGTACGAGAGCTGACCCTAACCCTATGAATGGAGGAAACGTCGGGTCTGGACCGAAGGCGAATGACATGGCGCGGGGGTTCCCCGCCCGTTAGACGCTTGATCAAAGGGGCTCCCGATTCCGGGGGAGCGGGCGTCATCTCGACGGGTCGCGCCGTCGTCTGGGAGATCACCGCCCGGCCTTGTTCGCGCTCCGACTTGAAAAGAGAGCCACCCAGCACGCCACACACGGCGAGGGTGGTGAGGGTGGTGATGTGTCGACGACGTCGCGCCCGGCGATGACGGCCCATCGATTCCAGGGTTTCCTCCAAAAGTCTCTGCCGGAACTCAGCCATGGACTTGTTGAGAAAGTGTGTGGATTTGGGATCGAAAGCGGCGGCGCAATCGGCGGAGCCGGTTCTCGATCGATTCCACCGTGACGCCCAAACGGTGGGCCAAATCGGCGGTAAGATGGCCCTCGACGTACTTGGCTTCGAGGAGCTGGCGGTCCTCATCGGTCAACTGGCCCAGGGCCTTTTCCAGGAGGACCAATCGACTCGGCGGAAAAGCGGCTTCACAAGGGTCTGAGGAAAACGTTTCAGCGACCAGAGCGCGCTCGAGACGAGACCCCATCGCCAGTTGCCGACCCTGATCCGCCGCCGCGCAGCGCAAGAGGAGAGTGAGCCAGGACCAGAAGACCGTCTCGCCATCGAAGCGCCGGATGTGCCGGACGACCCGTAGGTAGCCGACTGGACAGAGTCTTCCGCCGGTGCGCGCTGGCCGCGATGCAGGCGGACGGCATAAGCCATCAGCCGGTCGAAATAGCGGGCATGGAATTCGCTCCAGGCGTCCTCCCTCCACCGTGCCATCGATCCCGTCAACGACCCGAGGCCGCGTGGGGCGAGATCACTTGGCGATGTCCTCACCGAATGACTGGGGCAGGCCATGCCGAGGGACGCCATGGGAGAAAGACTAGTTTTGGGCCTTCTCCTCGGCAAGCCTCACGGACAGAAGGTCGATTTCTTCCAGGAGCCGGTGGACTCGCTCTTCCAGTTCCTGGATATTCAATTCCCTCCGTTGGAGTTTGTCCAGTGTCAGGGCGAGCTGATGTTCGAGTTCCGCTTGCCGTCCGCTGGCCGCGGCGGCTTGTTCGGCTTCTCTGGCAGCGTCGGCGCGCTCCTCTGCCTGCGACACGATCTGCTAAATGAACTGGAGCGCCTCGGGCTTCCCGGTGGCGATCAAGCTCTGGGTGGGTTCGTGGAATTTGAGATCCGGTCGATCGCTCGGCGTGGTGTCCGAGTGTTCAATCACGACCTCGATCAGTTCGAGGGCGGCCTCGAGTTCCGCCACGTGGAGGACCAGGGTTTCGGTTGGACTTTCCGTGGATTTTTTGGGCGGCGCCCAGGCATACCAAATGCCCTTGTTGTCGATCAGTTGGAAAGACTGGTTTTCGTTTGACTGCCCGAGGCTGTTGAGGAATCGCACCACCTGTTCCAGGCTGACGCGGTGGAGCTTCATGCTCGGCAGGACGATGTCCTGGGCCTCACGCGAGACGACGATGTTGACCGGCGCTCGTCGGTGGAGACCGCATCGGTGATGGCGGCGCAAACCTCCCGGACCGTCGGCTCGACGAGTTCCAGGTAGAAGGCCTCGGCGGGTGGCGCGCTTCCACCGGCAAAGGGATCGTCTTGGGCGATCAACGGACGCAAAAACCCGAGAGCGCTCAGAGAGAGGAGGGCGACCGCAAAGAGCTTGAAGCGGGGTGGCACAGGGAACCGGGAGAAGGTATTTTTCATGGGAAACGAAGACGTGCTTTGGAAGGGACACGTTCCGGAGCCCTCAGATCCCTCAAAAATCGGTCGAATCGTTTTCACGGACCTCCGCGAGGTTGACTTCCTTCGGGCTGGCGGGACGGTGCCGCCATGCCTGTCAGCGTCGATTGGAAGGGCGTGTTTCCCGCCGTTCCCACTCAGTTTAAAGAGGATTTTTCCCTCGATCTCCCCGGCACGCAGAGGCATGTCGAAGCACTCTTGGAGAACGGAGTGCACGGTCTGGTCATGCTCGGTACGATTGGAGAGAACTGCTCCCTCTCCCTGGACGAGAAGGTCGCCGTGCTCAAGGCCGCCCGGGAGGTGGCGGGCAACCGCGTGCCCCTGCTCAATGGCGTGGCGGAGTTCACCACCCGGAATGCCTGCGAGACGGCACGGGCTGCTGAAAAGGCAGGGGTCGACGGGCTCATGGTGATGCCCGGCATGGTTTACAACTCGGATGCGCGGGAAACCGTGCAGCACTTCCGCACGATCGCGTCGGCCATGGACCTCCCCATCATGTGCTACAACAACCCGCCGGTCTATCGCGTGGACATCACGCCGTCGATGTTCCAGGACCTCGCCGACGTGGAGAACATCGTGTGCATCAAAGAGGCCGCCGGCGACGTCCGCCGCATCACGGATCTCTTCAACGCCCTGGGCGATCGCTACCTGATTTTCGCGGGCCTGGATGACGTGGCGCTGGAGAGTCTGATGTTAGGGTGCTGCGGGTGGATCTCGGGTCTGGTAGATGCCTTTCCTCGCGAGAACGGTCTCTTGTGGGATGCCGCCATGGCGGGAGACTATCGGCGGGCGCTGGAAATCTATCGTTGGTACATGCCGATGCTGCACTTCGACAGCGTGCCCAAGCTGGTGCAGTACATCAAGCTGACTTGCACGGAGATGGGGTATGGGACGGAAACCGTGCGGGCGCCCCGCCTGACCCTGGTGGGGGAAGAGCGCGAGCGCGCCCAGGCGATCGTACGCCAGTGTGCGGCCACTCGCCCGGCCTAACCGAGTTGACCGGTCGGTCGGACCGCGGAGCATGGGAATCGGGGCGCTTCGGCTTCAGCGATTCCGTAAGATAGGCGGCTGAGGCGGCTCAAGCCCTGTATTTTTGGGTAATTCGGATCGGCAGCGCCCATTTTTGACTCCATGGCAAATTCGCATTCGTTATTTCATCTTTTTTAAGCTTGTTTCTGTAATAGTATTATATTACAGTGCGCCGAACGAGCCGACCTTCATGCCAAGCAGAAACTCCCTGCCCCCCACCGAACGCCAGATTCGCAGCCGCCTCCGCCAGCTCCTCGACCAGGCCGAAGGCTTCCTTCACGGCTCGCCCATCGAACTCTCTCGTAAATGCGGCAAGCCCACTTGCCGTTGCGCTTCCGACGACTCCTTGCGCCATCGCTCCTTGGCCATCGGTCAGACTCGCAAGGGCAAGACCACCATGCTGCACGTCCCCAGACCGTTGGAAGCTCAGGCGAGACGCTGGATCGATGATTTCCAGAAGGCGAATGCTCTGCTGGAAGCCCTCGACGAGCAGGGGCGCCTCCGACTCGAGGAGGCAAAAACCAAGGCCAGAGCGGCGAGTAGCTCCGCCAAGAAGAAGGGCAAGACCGGTAAGAAATCAGCCGGCAAAGCCAAGTCCGGGCGCAATTCTCCACCAAAAAAGAAGCGACCATTCTCACGCGACTACTAACTTACGCGGACAAGATTTTCAGCCTCCGCCAACAGTGGAGGCTGCGGGTGCGTGACTCTCGTCCCAAACCACAGATTCCCACTCGAGTTTTCCCGGCAGCATTCTTCGCCATGTTCTGCTGCCGGTTACCAAGCTTCAACGAACTCGAGCAACACCGGAACAAGAGCAGCTGGACCCGTTGGCTCGGTAATCACCGTTTGCCCAGCGCCGACGAACTGGCGTATGTCTCCGAGCGCATCGAGCCTGACAGTGTGCGAGGGTGTCTCGGACACATTTACTTCTGCCTCAAACGCAACAAAATCCTTGCCCCACAGCGCGGTTGGATGCTTGCCGCCGTCGATGGTCACGAAACTCACTGTAGCTACAAACGTTGTTGTCCAAAGTGTCTCCAACGCCGGATCGCCGTCGGAGACGAGGTCAAAACACAGTTTCTGTGAGGATTTTCCATTGCTTCTCGACGTGGAAATGCTTGAGCCTGGTGGAGACGGAGATCCTGGAGACGACGAAGTCGCTGCGGCTATACGGCTGATAACTCGCGTCCTTAAGGACCACCCACGCTGCTTTGACGTGCTCACTGCCGATGCGCTCTACCTGCGTCCCTCCGTGATCAATCTTCTTGAAGACCACGGCAAATACCTTGTTGCCGTACTCAAGGATAATCAGCCTGAGCTATTGTCCGAAGCCCGCACGCTCCTGCCCCTTGAGGAGCAAGAGCCAGAATCATTTGAGACTCCGGCTGCACCGGGCAAGCCCGCGCGGCACGTTCATTTACAAGAGGCTGAGGGCTTCTGCACTGAATCCATTCACACTCCTCTTCGCGTTGTTCATTCCCATGAGACTGGCATCCGTCGCGAGCGCGTCGCTGGGGATTGGGTCGAGACTCCCATCGATAGCCACTGGTGGTGGGCGACGACCATGCCCCGCTCAATGGCCGATGCCAAGACCATCTTCCATTTCGGGCACGACCGTTGGAAGGTCGAAAACGAAGGCTTTAACGAACTCTGCTCCCGCTGGCATTCCGGTCATTGCTATCATCATCATCCCAATTCCATTCTCGTTCTGTGGCTGATCATGTTCATGGCCCACGCCGTGTTCCACTGCTTCCACAAGCGCAACTTGAAGCCAGAGATACGCCGTGGACACACGGCCATCTATTTTGCCCGTCAAATCGCCGCCTCCATGCGAGAGGATCGATGGTGGCCGCCACCGGCTCCGGGCTGAGGAACGCCCGCCCTGCGCTCTCGGTAACCTTGGGTTCACGTCCGCCATCGGAGCGGTCTGGCTTCCTGTTGCCTATTGCCGATAGGGGGATCCATTTCGCGGCTCGAGCCCTCCGAAATTCGCCCGAGAACCGCCACACGAAACTGTTCGCCCTCCTAGCGCCAGCTTCAACACGCTCAACACCCACCAATTCAGGCCATTACGACTCTTTCCGACGCCGTCTTACGGAATCGCTGGGCCCGGCGGTTCACGCCTTGTCTTGTCTGAGCCTCGCGCGTTAAAGTCGGAGTTATGAGATCGCCCTTCCCGATACTTGGTGCCTGCGTGATCCTGGGAATCGTCTCCTTGGGAGCCCAGGAGGGAGGCGGGGAGGCCAGTGCAGTGCGAGGGGCTCGCTCGGCCGTCAAGGATGGCTTCCTGGCCAACGAATTTCAGCGAGTGGATCCGACCCGGGACGGTTGGGATACCGAGGTCTTTCACGACGCGATCAAGCCCCTTCTGAAACAGCTGTTGATTCCGCTGGGCGAGCGCGAGTCCTGGGAGGATTCGGGGGCGGACGATCTCTGTTATGAACGCTTCAAGGCCACGGATTTGCGGCCGGCCGAGCTGGCTCGGCAAACTTTGTCAGGGGGGCTCGAGGTGTGGCGTCCGAGAGGGGTGCTGTCCAAGGAAACACGAGTGAGTCCGCCGCAAGCGGTCTTCGCGCGATGGCTCGAGGGCTTCGCGGAAAGCCGATCGGTGGAGGTGCACACGAAGATTTATCGCGTGCTCCTGAAAGGCAAGCAAGGCGCCGCCATCGTCCTTGTCGATGCGACCGGGTCCGCCAGCGACGGCGGCCTTTTGCAGCAAAACGCCACTTGGTCAACCCAATGGTATCAGCCCTCCGAGACGGCGGGTTGGAAATTGACTTCCGTGACGCTGCAGCGTTTTGAGGAAATCCGGTCGGCGGCCGACAAGCCGATGTTCGCGGACTCCACCGAAGCAGTGCTATCGGGGAATGCGGCATGGGAATCGCAACTTCGTTATGGGATCGATCACTGGCGTTTGCGATTGGAGACCGCGCTGGATATCGAGGCGGGCGGGATCAATGGGATCGCGCTGGGCGACGCCAATGGCGACGGTCTGGAGGATTTGTTTTACACGGATTCCGGAGGCTTGCCCAAGCGGCTGTTTCTCCATGAGGCGGACGGGACCTTGCGCGATGTCACGGTGGAGGCGGGGCTCGATTATCTGGATCGCAGCCGGGCCGCTCTCTTTGTGGATTTTGACAACGACGGTGATCAGGACTTGGCACTGGCTCTGGAAGATCGTGTCCTCATCATGGCGAATGACGGGCAGGCACGCTTCCGAGAAGCGGCGGTGCTCCAGGCGGCCGCGCGCGTCCATGGCCTGGCGGCGGCGGACTTTGATCGCGATCGTCGGGTGGATCTTTATGTATGCAGTTATGGCCGGGATCTGATTTCCTTTGGAGAAGAAGGCGTTCCCACGCCGTGGAACGATGCCAACGACGGCGCGCCCAATGCGCTCTTTCAGAACCAGGGCGGTCTCCGCTTTGAGAACGTGACGGAAGCGGTCGGCATGGGGGTGAACAACAGTCGCTTTTCCTTTGCCGCCAGTTGGGAGGACATGGACCGGGACGGCTGGATCGATCTCTACGTGGCCAACGACTTCGGACGCAACAACCTCTATCGCAACGTGAACGGGCGTTTCGAGGATGTGGCGCCAGCGGCCAAGGCCGAGGATATCTCTCCCGGAATGGCCTGTTCCTGGGGCGATCTGAACGAAGACGGCTGGATGGATCTCTATGTGAGCAACATGTTTTCCGGAGCTGGCAATCGCATCACCTGGCAGCCACAGTACAAGTCCGGCAGCCAGGCTTCGGTGCTGGCCTCGCACAAGCGGTTTGCCAGGGGAAACAGCATGTTGCTGAGTGACGGTGCCGGCACTTTTAGCGACATCAGTGAAGCGGCCGGTGTCACGCTGGGTCGCTGGGCTTGGGGGAATCAGTTGAGCGACGTCAACAACGACGGTTATTTGGACGCCCTGGTCGGCAACGGTTTCATCACGGGGCCCGAGGAGGACGACTTGTGAAGTTTCATGTGGCGGCGCGTGGCGTCGCAATCGCCGGACCAGTCGGGTGAAGACGCGATGAACTACAAGCTCGCCTACGCGGCGATGTCCGATCTCTTGATGAACGGCAACTCGCTCTCTGGCCGTGAACGGAACAGCCTTTTCCTGCATTGCGGCAATCGCCTGGACCTCAAACCGCAACGCATGGCCAACGCCAGCACGGCCACCGGGTTTGCCTATGAAGACGACACGCGAGGCGTGGTGACGGTGGATTGGGATTTCGACGGTGATCTCGATGTGTGGCTGACCAATCGCACGGCACCTCGCCTCCGCTTTCTGCGCAATGAACTGTCTGCGGACGCGACCTGGATCGCTTTCAAGCTCGAGGGAACGACTTCGAACCGGGATGGGATCGGCGCGCGTTTGACCCTTGAGACGGCGTCGGGCCGCAAGCTCCGTCGAAGCCGCCGCGCGGGCGAGGGCTTTCTCTCTCAGAATTCCGCCTGGGTCCACGTGGGTTTGGGCCGGGAGTCGGGAGAGGTGACCTTGCAGGTCGATTGGTCGGACGGTCAGTCGGAGACTTTCGCGGGGCTTTCTACCAAGGCCTATTGGCAAGTTCGACAGGGAGACTCGCCCCGTCTGTTCGCGCCTCCAGGGGCTGGTAAACCGCCCCTGGCGACCGGGAAAGCGGAGGGACATGCCTGGCAGACCGAGGCGCGCACGGTGCTGGTGAGCCGATTGCCGATGCCGCAGATTCAAGGAGAAGAAGTGCACGCGGGCAGCCTGTCGCCCGGCGGCCGAACTCGTGGGAAGCTCTTGGTCTTTTTCGCTCCCTGGTGCCAGCCTTGTGTCCGTGAGATGGCGGAATTGGTGCAGCAGGCAGCCGCGTTTCGTGAGCGCGGTCTGGAGGTGCAGGCGGTCGAAGTGCCCGGACTTGACGCCCCGACGAGTTCCAGCACCAGCATCGGCGCCTCGCAGACGACTCGGCTCATGAAGAAGTTAGGCTGGCCCTACCCGGTCGTGCGGCTCGCCGCGGAGGAGGCCGGCGCGCTCGATGTCTTCCATCGTTCCTTCCTCAGTTTGCGTCGTCCCCTGCCCCTGCCCACGGGTTTTCTCATTGATGCGGATGACCGCCTGGCGGTGATTTACAGGGGTCCGGTCACGGCCGAGCGAGTTCTCGAGGACGCCGCGCTCTTGCCGAAGTCGGCCGGCGCGATCCGCCAGAACCATTTGCCTTTCCAGGGCCGTTGGCATGCGGTGGAGCCGCCCCAGCCCGATGTCGTGTCGGCGTTGGTGGCGTGGAAGCGTGAGGGCTATCTGGCGGCGGGCCAGGCTTATCTCGAGCGTTACCTGGTGGAGGCGCGGCCCGGTTTGACCAACACGGCGGAGGCGAAAACGCGGTGGGTGCTCCTTTGCGAGCACTTGGCGGATTTCCATCGGCTTCAACAGGATCCCCGATTTCTTCGAGCCTACGAAATGGCGCTCGAGGTGCATCCCAACTATGTGCCCGCCCTGGCGGTCCTCGGCAATCACCACGGCCGTGAAGGCAGATTGGATGAGGCGCTGGATTACCTGAACCGGGCGGTCAAGCTCGCTCCGGACGATCCTCAGGTGCTTCTTGGACTGGGCATCGCTCATGTGAAGAAGCAGGAGTTCGCCGAGGCGCGGCGGTGGTTTGCGCAGATGGTGAACAATGACCCCGCCAACCTGCAAGCGCGCTTGTACCTTTGTCAGATGTACTTGGAAACGAAGGATTGGAAAGCGGCGGGCGCGGAGATTCGCGTGCTTTGGCGCGCCATGCCGGGCCAGGCTCAGGTGGTGGATCTCGTGCAGCGTCTTCGCCCGCACCTCGATCCTCAGGCCGAAGAAGGCTTGAAGGCCGATCTCAATGCGGTCTTGCGCGAACGGAATCGGGCGCGTGGGTCCGGTGGATAGGAAGGAAGTGAAACCGCCGTCAGGGCTCACCTCCGGGGCCTTTCAAGCCGGGGAGGGTCTGTCTTTGAGTCGCGCCTTGGTTTTCCATGTCGCCGGTCACCTGCCTCATTCGCTGGCGCCGCCGCTCCCGCCGGCAGTGCTCGGAGCACCATTTCACCTCGTCCCAACATCGGGACCATGCGCGGCGCCAGGTGAACGGTAGGCCACAGCCAGGACAGATTTTGGAAGGCAAACAGCGATTCCGGCGAGCCACACCATGGCTACGATTCGTAGAATGGGAGGGTTGCCGGATCAAGACGATGCCATCTGAGGTGAAATCCTCCGAGGCAGGGTCGAGTCGGCCGGGTGCTCGAATCCTCCTCCAACATTCGCCTCATGGATCTGAAGAAAAAGCTCGAAATTCTCGCCGATGCCGCCAATTACGACGCCTCCTGTGCCAGCAGTGGGAGTCGCTCGCGGGACTCGACGGGATCGGCGAAGGCCATTGGATCGACGGGCGGCTCGGGAATTTGTCACAGCTATGCTCCGGACGGGCGATGCATTTCGCTTCTGAAAATCCTGATGACCAATGCCTGTATTTACGACTGCCACTATTGCGTGAATCGGCGGTCGAGCGATTTGCCGCGCGCACGTTTCATTATGCACGAGGTGGTGGATCTCACGCTCGATTTCTACAAACGAAATTACATCGAAGGACTCTTCCTGAGTTCCGGAATCATCCGGGATCCCGATCATACCATGGAGCAGGTGGTGGGAGTCGCCCGTTGTCTTCGGCTCGAGCACGATTTTCGGGGCTACATTCATTTGAAAACCATCCCGGAAGCCTCGCAGGAATTGATCGATCAGGCGGGAGAATTTGCCGATCGCATCAGCGTCAATATCGAGTTGCCGACGGAAGCGGGTCTTCGCCGACTGGCGCCGGAGAAAGACTTGCGACGGACCCAGCAAGCCATGGCTGGGATCCGTCAGCGGATCGAGGGTGACGGCGACCGGCGTCAGTTTCGCAAGAAGTGCGGAAAGACGACTCGCGGACGCGACCGAGACTTTGCGCCAGCCGGTCAGAGCACGCAGATGATCGTCGGGGCGGATGCCTCTGATGACCGGCTGCTCCTTCAGAGAGCCGACGTGTTCTACGGCGCCTTTCGCCTGAAACGCGTTTACTACTCGGCGTTCAGTCCCATTCCCAGCCCCTCCTCCCTGCGGCCCTTGAGCGCTCCTCCCTTGATCCGGGAACACCGACTTTATCAATCCGACTGGCTGATGCGATTCTATGGGTTTGAGGTCGATGACATCGTGCCGGCGGAGGCTCCGCAGCTGGACTTGGAAATGGATCCCATGTTGTCCTGGGCTCTCCGGCATCGGGATGAGTTTCCTGTGGATGTGAATCGAGCTGAGCGTGAGCGCTTGATGCGAATTCCGGGGATCGGCATTCGGTCGGTGGAGAAGATCTTGCGGATTCGGCGTTGGTTTTCCCTGCGTCTGGACGATCTCAAGAAGCTGGGTCTGTCCTTTCAGAAATGCCTTCCCTTCGTGGAGACCCTCGATCACCACCCGGCCTGTCTTGGATGGGACGGGGATCGATTGGTGGAGAGGTTCCGCAAGCCGGCCAGGCAGTTGGAGTTTTCCTTCATCGATCGGCCTTCCAGCGTCGTCACCGGCGAGCTGTAAAGGCGGGGAAACGGTTCATGCGGACGATCCGGATCGAATCCTCCTACCGTGCGTGGCGCGAGCGTGCCCGGGCCTTGTTGCGCCAGGGTGTGAGACCGGAGACCATCCTCTGGGAAGATGAACGCGCCGGGACCGACAGCCTTTTCCAATCGCCGGCCGATCAAGCGAAGGACGGCGAAGCGGAAGACTCCAAGCCCTCCGAAAGTCTCCGAGTGCCGGCCGCATTTCTCAAGCTGGCGGAACGGGTGGCCTGTCACCGTGATCCCAGTCGCTGGGCACTTCTTTATCGCGTTCTGTGGCGCGTGGCGCGAGAGGGTGATCGACATTTGTTAGAAATCGCGACTGACGTTGACGTCGAGAAGCCTCGTGAATGGGAGGCTCAGGTGCGGAGAGATCAGCACAAGATGAAGGCTTTCGTGCGGTTCCGTGCCGTGGGAGAATCCGAAAGAGAGCGCGATCAATTCGTGGCTTGGTTTGAGCCGGACCATTTCATCGTGGAGTCGACGGCGCCCTTCTTCGTGAAACGCTTTGCGGGGATGGATTGGTCGTAACTGATTAGCGCTCCTAACCAGCAAACGCCACAGGCATCTCATGCAAGGGTACGCTCGCTTGCGATGATTTTGGCAAGCGACTTGAATACGGAACTCGCTCCTCGCAGCGAGAGAGTCGAAAGCACACTCTCGAATGCCGCGTAGGCATTGGCTCCCCGCTCCGTCTTGGAACATTGCGACACCTTGCGGGCGACGATCGCCGGCCTGAGCATCCGTTCGGCGATGTTGTTGGTCGGCTCTACCTCCGGATCCTCCAGGAACATCGTTAAATTCCCTTGGTCAAAGTGCCGGCCAAGCTCATTGCGCATGCGTTGGTTGTCGGAATCTTTGAGCGTCCGGTCCCGCAGGTAATGATCGAGCTCATAGATCTTTTTCAAGCTCTCTTCCTCGTATTGGTTTAAAGCCGACTCGCCGTTGTGGTACTGCTGCCAAAGCCTCAGACACTGTCGAAGCGAATTCTTCAGTCCCTCGCAGAAACTTCGTGCCCGCCCTCGCTTCTTCTCCAGAACTTCAGAGAGATTCTTCACGATATGGCTCATGCACTTTTGCATGTCCATCTGCGAAAATCGCTCCGCGTCGTAGCTCCGGAACCGATCGGTTCCAAGCACACACTCACAGGCCGCCGTGATGACTTCGGCCACTTCTTCGGCTCGGTGGCGTGATCGAATTTGAAAATACACCGCATTCTCCTGGCGGCTCACGAATCCCATCAGGTAACTCGTCTTGCTCCCCGTTCGCCATCCCGTATCATCCGTGTTGACGTAATCGGATTGCTGGATGGCTGCTTTGATTCGCTCCGCTTCTCGGCTGATCGCTCCATCGCCGTTTCCCAATTTCAGGGCGTCTTGTGTCAGGGCGCTCTGGCTGAGATCAATGCCGCAAATCTCGCGAACAATCGGAGGAACTTTGCGTAGAGTCACCCCGAAGTGATAGTGCAGAGCCAGTCCAAACGACCGAACCCTGAGACCCACACGGTGAGCGGTGGCCCCGTGTGGGTCGAGCGGCAAGTCCCGGTGAGTTCCTCGCGCGCAGTAGCCACAACTGCATTCTTCGA
The DNA here is from genome assembly GCA_965204485.1 of Verrucomicrobiales bacterium. Taxonomy (GTDB): domain Bacteria; phylum Verrucomicrobiota; class Verrucomicrobiia; order Verrucomicrobiales; family DEV007; genus JAACDM01. The sequence goes on along the minus strand of CBDBEZ010000107.1, from coordinate 103,083 downwards.
CTTCCACTTTCCAGATCGATATGTCTCGGGCAATCTTTTCCGGCACATCGACCGTGCTTGCCGTCTCCAGACGAGTTCCAAGCCTGCCTCCGCATCGAGGACAATTTGACGACCGTCCCTTGGGCAATCGGGCTTCCATGCTTCGAACATTGTCATCCGGCCCAATCTCCGGTTTCTCCCGCCGCCGGAAGGACTCTTGGCCCGGCTTGCGTCTCGGTCTTTTCGGGTTGGCCTCGGGTTTTCCCTTCGAGAACGGAGCCGCCGATCTGTTCTGCTTGCGCTTCAACTCATCCAATTCCTCGCGAAGCTTCAGATTCTCCGCCTCCAACTGAGCAAACCGCTCCCGTAGATCGCGGACGAGCCGGATCAGTTCTCTCGTGGGGAGCGATTCAAGAGAATCGGACGACATCAATGGTTAAGATATCTTGATTATCGAAGCTGTCAAGAGCTTGTTAGATGCGCTAATCAGTTACGATTGGTCGATCCTCACGCCGTTGGGATGTGCGCACTGGGACGGGAATGAACTGCGCTTCACCCCGGGAGTCTCGTCGCGCGAGGCACCGTCGGAAGATCGATTGGAAGCTCTTTGGCGAAGTTACTATGCGCACATCTCCAATCGTGTCGGGTCGGCTCGCAACGCGTTTGTCAGCAAGTGGGACCATGAAACCTTCGTGGTATACTCGGGATGAGATTCTAGCCAGTCGACGAACCGATCGGTCTGGTCCTCCGGTAACGAGGTGATGAACCGGAGGCGATCGTCTGATTCAAGGAGCCTCTCCATCCCATCGAAGGCCGCCTTGAAATCCCGTTTCGCCCATTCTTGGCCGATGACTCTGAGCCATTGGTCCGACTGGGAGGCTTTCGCCCATTCCAGTGCTCCCGCCACGTCCACTTTGACCCAGCGCCGGAGCACCTCCCCTTTCGAACTTTCAACCCTGGGTCCCAAATCATCCAGGATTACCAGAGTCAGCGCTGGAGCATGCTCAGCCCAAATCACCAGGGACCCTGCCAGCGTGTGCTGATGGGGCGGCTCGAACATTCTTTTAGAAAGACCCTGGAGAAAAATGCGTTCCTCTCCTGGCTCGACAGCGGCGACCAGTGCGCGAAAGCCTCCAATGTAGGCCTCCCGTGTGAAAATCGCCAGAGCCTCTTCGGCATCAGCGGCGACCCAGAGAGCTGCCAGCGGTTCCAGCCAGCCGCAGCCTAGGGGAGAGGCCAAGATTTTGAGAGCGTGATGGCGATCCACGGCAAACCATCTTCGCAGCACCTGTGCTTCTTGGCCTTCGGTTTCATTCCCGAAGAAGTTTGCGTGGGCCCGCCACCATTGTTTGAACGTATGTAACTGATTAGCGCATCTAACAAGCTCTTGACAGCTTCGATAATTAAGACATCTTAACCATTGATCTCGTGAGTGGGAAGTTCTCAGACCGGTTTCTCTTTGCCTGGCGTGTCTGTCTGACTGCGTAATAGAGCGATCTTCGCCTTGGATAGTTCAATGCTCAGATCGATCAGTTCGGTGGTCAGTTTCTTGAATTTCTTGTACTCCTCTGTTTCTTTTCGTAGTCCCTTCACGTGGTCTGGCCAGACGTGTTCAGTCCGGCTCCTCATCTCATGCGTGTAGCTCAGTTGGTAATACACGCCGCGCTGGCGTTGTCGATCTCGGTATTGCCTGCTGATGCTCCCAGGCCGCATTGGCCCGATTGCAGCTAACTTTGCCGCAAGTTTCTGGACTCTTTTTTCAGTGATCTGATCTTTTTCATGGTCATTAGCTTATATATGCGAATGTCTAGGAAAATCAAATCATTTGTTATGGATCTCTGGATTTCTTGGTGGAATATCGTCTGTCTTCTGCGACCCGCTTTCTCGAGAGCCCGCACCTTTCTCTGGTTTCTGCTCGTCTTGGCCGCTTTCTCCGTGCGCAATGACCTCCTCGGGGTTTCCAGTTTCGTCCGCGCTCTCGGTTTGTCAGAACACTCCTATGAGCACTTACTCCATTTCTTCCACAGCAATGCCGTGAAGACGGACCGGCTTGCAGAACTTTGGTTCGCCATCGTGATCAAGCACTTCCCTGTCTACAAGATCGGTTGTCGCCCCGTCCTGGTTCTCGACGGCATCAAGGAAGTCCAAGGAGGGCCGCAAGATGCCTGCGGTGAAGTATCTGCATCAACAGTCCGAGTCCAATTCCAAGCCTCACTTCATCATGAGCCATTCCTTTCAGGCCTTCGGCGTGCTCTGTCAGGTTGGCGGATACTTCTTCTGCGTTCCGGTCTGTGCACGCATTCACGAAGGTATCGTCACTTCAAACCGCGACAGGAAAACCTTGATCGACAAGGCCAACGAGATGCTCGCATCCGTCTGTAGAGGTCAGGAGTTCGTCTTGCTGGCCGACGCCTACTACGCCAACGGAAAGGTGATCCAGAGCACCAAGGGGCGTTCCGGTGTGCTGGTCACGAGGGTTCGACGCACGACAACCGGCTTTCGGCCTGCGGCAGTGCCACGCAAACGCAAACGCGGACGACCGAAAAAGTATGGCGCTGCGGTGAAGCTCCAGAATGTCTTTGGAACGGGCGGCTTCAGTTCCGTTCCCAGTCCCGTATATGGGGAGAGAAACATCTCTGTCCGGTTCAAGTCGGTGGATCTGTTGTGGAAGCCCGCCGGGGCGATGGTCCGCTTCATTCTCGTCGATCATCCCACGAGAGGGCGGATCATCCTCTTGTCTACCGACCTCACCATGGAAGCTCAGGAGATCATCTTGCTCTACAGTTTGCGTTTCAAGATCGAAGTCGCTTTCAAGCAAGCAGTGCATTCGGTCGACTCATTCGGATACCATTTCTGGATGGCCGCTATGCGACCGCTCAAGCGTCGCAATGGTAACCAATACCTCCACCGGACTACCGAGAAATATCGCAGACAGGTGCAGAGAAAGATGCACGCATATCATGTGTTTGTGCAGACCGGCATGATCGCTCAGGGCATGTTACAGTACCTTGCCATGACATGTGACGGTCTGGTCTGGAAGCACTTTGGAACCTGGATCCGAACCATCCGCCCAGACGTGCTGCCTTCGGAAATGATTGTCTCAGCCGCCTTGAAAAACACACTGCCTGGATTTTTGCACCACGGCGGAAAAGGTTCAGCGTTCCGAAAATTCATCCTTGATAGAATAGACTTCACTCGCTCCGAAGGTTCACGCTTCGCCGCATGATGATCCAGTTACAGAACTTCTCACTCACGAGCATTGATGTCATCCGATTCTCTTGAATCGCTCCCCACGAGAGAACTGATCCGGCTCGTCCGCGATCTACAGGAGCGGTTTGCTCAGTTGGAGGCGGAGAATCTGAAGCTTCGCGAGGAAAATCGAAGACTGCGCAAAGAATTGGATGAGTTGAAGCGCAAGCAGAACAGATCGGCGGCTCCGTTCTCGAAGGGAAAACCCGAGGCCAACTCGAAAAGACCGGGACGCAAGCCGGGCCAAGGGTTCTTCCGGCGGCGGGAGGAACCGGAGATTGGGCCGGATGACAATGTTCGAAGCATGGAAGCCCGATTGCCCAAGGGGCGGTCGTCAAATTGTCCTCGATGCGGAGGCATGGTCAACGACAATTAAAACTCCCCATCTGGTGACAACTATAATTCTCCACCCTAGTGGGCGCTGTATTTTTAACGGAATGTGGCGCTGACCTGCCCAACGGTTCTCGATCTACGGGGCTCCTTCCTTGCCGGTGCGCCTCGGTGAGGGGGGCGAAAGGGGAAGGGGGTGCACCCCAACCCTCCCGATACCAGCGCCAGCCGAACCCGTCCCCTCTTCGGGGAACCCGGAAGATCTCGCAGGCGCCCTTGCGGGAACGCTGGTCATGGGGATCCCCCTGGTAGCCTTGCCGAGGCGGCAGGCGGCTCCCCTCCACCCCCGGCCGCCCTGTCCCGGGGGTCCAGGGGGATCGGGGCCCATGATCCAGCGTTCCCGCAAGGGCGCCGAGGACAGCTTCCCGCCCTGCTTGCACTCTCGGGCGCCACCTCGCGGGAGGTTCGCGGAATCGTGTGCCTTTGATTTGCGGCGCCAGCGACATCGCCCGTCACAGCGCCGCCTTTTCGCTTTTCTCTCCTTTCGTCACCCGGTAACTCGAGCCACCGAACTCGAGCAGTACACTGTGATGCACCAAGCGGTCCACTGCCTCGAGATTCAAGGAGGATTTGACTGCTAACAATTGCTGGACGAGTTTGAATGTCAGGACAAACAGCACGCGATACTGATGACGGATAATCAGTTCGTGAGCCACGGCGCTCAGATAATGGGTCTTTCCTCGTCCCGGTAGTCCGAAAGCAATGACGTTCTCGCGTCTCTCCACGAAACCTCCGTCGATGAGTTGCTTGAGAGTTCTTCGAAGCTTCTGTGAGAGCTTCGTCTCGTCGAGAGTCGCCAAAGTCTTGCCTTCGGGCAACTTCGCCCCTTTCAGCAAACGCTCGAGCTTGCGACCGTGGCGCGCCTCCCATTCCACTTCGCAGAGGCGCCGCAGATATTCCGGGTAGTCCCAGCTCTCTCCACGCGCTCTCTCCGTGATCTCATCCAAGGCTGCTAGCATCGAAGTCAAACGAAAACTCCGTAACATTGGCGCCATCGCCTTAAGCGTCACTTCTTGTTTCTGTGTCATTGTAACGGTAACGTTAGGCTTTGTCTTCGATGAGAAGATCATCGTAGGCGTTTAGATCCGCCTCCAGAGCGTCAATGCACAACGCTCGATGGCTCGTGCTCTCAGGGGCGCCGAGCTCACGGCGCGCCTCGTCCAGAGTCAGGGCCCCTTGCTGCATCAACCTCGCCACGACCTCTTCCACGCGTTTCTGCTGAGACTCCGGCAGCGCAAAGGCTAACAAACCCAAATAATCGCGTTCGGCTCTCCCCTCGGAGAAGGCCGATTGGAAAGTGTCGTAGGCTTTCCTCCAGATCAGCGAGGGAAAGAACTGCTCGCGGTAGCGACGAAACGCGCCGGGCTTTCTTCGCAGGGCCTCCAGCAGGTGTCGCCAGTCGACGTAGGTGCCGCGGTCTCCGTAGCGCCTTTCGAGAATCTCCACCACCAATCGGCCGTCCAGAAGCTCGATTCGATCCTCATAGAGATGCGCTCGAAGCCGTGCGCCCGCCCATCTCGCCGGCACCGAATAGCCGATCTTGGCCACGCGAACCACTCCATCCTTGCTCACCCGGCAATCCGACACCTCGTACTCGGGCAGGGCATGACTCGGCAAGGCGTGCATCTATTCGAGGGCGAGTGCTTCGCGGCGATTGCCATTGCGAATCAGGAAGGCCTGATAATGTTCCTCGCTCTCGAAGTCGCGGTGACCGCGCAGATCGAGACTGTCATTGAGGTAGGATCTCAAATGGCCGTGCGCGCTTTCGCGCGTCACCGTTCTCATGGGGTGAGCCAATGTTGGTTGTCGCCGCCTCCATGTCGTAATGCGCTAACAACAACGCATAGACCTCGTTAATGCCTCGCTGCCTCTTGCCTCGACGGAGTTGGTGAGTGGCCGTCGAGCTGTTATCCGTCTGACATATCGAAGTCGATTTGCCTAACTGAAACAAGGTCGCCTGCAAGGTTCGCTTCAGGGAGAGAAACGATTCGCTGCGCGCCGGTATGACCCACTCCCAGTTCGAGAACGGCAACACTGTGTGGCAGAGCAGATGCACGAAAGGCTCTCCGGCGATGGTGATCCCGAGGGACTTCCCCTCAAGCCAATCCAACTGCAGCTGTTCTCCAGGGCGATGTTCTTGTGGAAAGTAGAGTTCCGGTGTCTCGCCGTGCTGCTGTCGCCATTGCTTGAGTCTTCTTTGGAGGGTCCGCAGCAGACGACCATCCTCGAAGCGCTTCGGATGGCGTCGCTGCAGTTCGGCAAGCAGGCGCACCGCCTGATGTTCGAACACTGCTTGAGTAGGCCCTCGATCTCTTTCCAGACGCCCTCGAAGGGATCCTCTCGCGTCCGCCATGTCCGGGGGCCGCGACGGCCTTGGGGCGGCCCTCCGTGGATACACTTGCGGGCTGTTTTTCGGTCGATGCCCGCCTTGCAGGCGCTTTCACTGAGGCTCATATCTGACCGATAATTCGAGGGCTTTACGCTAGTCTATTCCGAGGACTTCAGCGCATTGATCAGATTCAAGTGATCCGGGATCCATATGGAGGGCTCGATTCAGGAAATCTTCCACTTCGCTGTCGATGACTTCGAGAATGCGGTCGAGAGTTTCTTTCCCAAACGTATCGGCTAGGGCGTCCAGGGCGCTCTCGATGAGGCTGCGAAACAATTGCCAAAGCAATCCCGCGAAGCACAGCGCTTGAAGATGCCCAGTTTGCCGGTCCCGCACCTCCCCGTAGCTCGAGCGACCACTCCGAAGCATGGCCTCGAAAATCAGAGCGTATCGCATCGCAGCCAGATGCACCGAGGCATAGGCATACTGATAGGCGCCACTCTGTTCGGCGAGCAGGCCAAAGTTCTGTTTCGCCTCTTTAAACCCCAGCGTTTCATAAAATGGCCAGTCAGGCCATCATGTAGTAGGCGATTTCTTCTTCGACGGCCTGATTGTCTCCGAGTGTCAATGTGAGTCGACCTTGAGGGCGAGTCAGACGTCCGGCACGCTGGATGATTTTGCGGCGAATCGTGCCGAGTCCTTCAAAGATCCACTCCGCAGCCCTTTGGGGGGACGATTTGCGTGACCGCTCCGCAGATCGCATCTGCATTTCGCGTGTGAGATTGTGGGTGAGGATACTGGCCAAAAGGAAAGCTTCGTTGGCGGCACGTCGCTTGGCCGGAATATAGTCCATCTGGGCCTGGCTCTTGGCTTCGCCAAAAATCTTCTCCTGAGAGCCACGCCCTTCATGAAATTTCACCACATGAGCGGCCGTGTTTGTCTTGTTGGTGATGATCACCTTGTATTCATAGTTCTCCTCGACTGGTTCGAAAAGATCCAGTTGGAGCGGTCCTTTGCGCTGAGTGCGCCTCATGGTTCGAATGCATAAAATGCGCGCTTTGCGCGCCCAACTTTTTGGCTTCCAGCGGATTTCGAAGTGATGAGTTTTTCCCTCTCCGCCTCGGGTTCGGGACCAGCGACGGCGCTTCTCAATGATGCCCTTGAGTTCCACAAGCCGCTCGAAAGGCATCGAGAACGTATATTCCAGGCCCAAGGTCTTTGCCTCTGAAACCATCTGATCGCTGAAAAACGCGCTGTCGGCGCGCAACTCGATCTGCACATCAGGCAGCACCTTGCGAATCTTCTCCACGCAGGAACGGAGGAACTCCACTGCTCCATTGGAGTCATGGACGTTGCCACTTCGATGAAGGAAGTCGAAGATTTGTCCGGTTTGAGCGATCGTCGCGAGCAGTGGATAATAACTGCGCTCGAGAAATGACCGGAAGTTGTGGATGAGGGCGGTCGGGGCATCATGAAGAGTTCAACCATTTACCAAAACAACTGAACTCCAATGAAAACCACCAACCACCCCACCGAATCCGCATCTATCCTCGGCCAGGAAGGAGCAAGCACCGTCTGCCAGAACGCCCTTGAGGCCACCCTGCGACAAGGAGCCCAAGTGCTTCTTCAGGCCGACATCGACAACGAAGTCTCCGACTACATTCAAGCCCATCAACATCAGCGTGATGACCAGGGTCATCGCCAAGTCGTTCGCAACGGCCATCTTCCTCAGCGACAACTTCAGACTGGAATAGGAAACGTTTCTGTTCGGCAGCCCAGGATCAATGATCGCCGATCAGGCCAGCGGTTCACCAGCGCCATCCTTCCGCCGTACCTACGCCGAGTCGCTTCACTGGACAACCTCATCCCGGCACTCTACCTGCGAGGAATCTCAACCTCCGAGATGAGTCGAGCCTTAGAGCCGATCCTCGGTGAGAACGCATCGGGTCTTTCTGCAGCCAACATCGTTCGACGAGGAAGAGCAATGGGAGAAAGAACGCGAGCAATGGAGCAAGCGTGACCTCAGCGACAAGGAATACGTCTATCTCTGGGCCGACGGGATCTACTTCAATGTCAGGCTCAATGACGACCGCCCATGTGTTCTCGTAATCGTCGGCTCCTTACCCGATGGAACCAAGGAATTGGTAACCATCAGCGATGGAGAACGAGAGAGCAAACTGTCCTGGAAAAATGTGCTCAGAGACCTCAAGAAACGAGGATTGAAGATCCCTCCGAAACTGAGTATCGCCGATGGAGCTCTCGGGTTCTGGAGCGCCTTGGAAGAGGAATATCCGACAAGCAAACAGCAACGATGTTGGGTGCACAAGACAGCCAACATCCTCGACAAGCTGCCGAAGAAAGCGCAGCCCCTTGCCAAGGAACGCATCCATGAAATCTACATGGCGGAAACAAAGAAGGCCGCCTTGGAGGCCTATGACGAGTTCTTCACGCTCTACGAAGCCAAGTATCCGAAAGTGTGCGCCTGCCTGAAGAAAGACAAGGAAACTCTACTAACGTTCTACGATTTTCCAGCCGAGCACTGGAGACACATCCGGACGACAAACCCGATTGAGTCGACGTTTGCCACGGTCCGCCATCGGACTCGACAAACCAAAGGGTGCGGATCGAGGAAAGCAACCCTTTCAATGGTCTACAAGCTCGGCCTGGAAGCCGAGAAAGGCTGGCGTCGACTGAACGGATATCGTCAACTTGACAAAGTCGTGCAAGGAATCATCTTCGTGGACGGCATCGAGCAGCAAACCGCTGCCTAACCCATGATCGAACTTCGAATGGTGTTCCGACCGCCCTCATCCACAACTTCCGGTCATTTCTCACTGCGCTCGCCTTTTTTCTTCTTGTTAAATCCCACAGCCGTCCCTTCCGCATGGCGACTCGTGCTCTGCACGCTTCCGTCCAAATCAAGCGTGATGCGTTTGATTCCCTCCTCCTGAAGTCGCGACAGGCAAACGAAATGATTCATCTCCCTCATCCTCTCAAGGCTTTGACAATCGACCTCTCCCAACATCCGGCTCATCGTTGGGACACTGGGCAATTGGTGCATCCCCAAAACCTGTCGTACAAGGGGATCATCTCGGTAGTAGTCCAAATCGCGAAGCATCCGGTAGCCCAGTATAAGATGCACGATAAGACACATGAAAACCTTGTGGAACTTGTAGAAGCGGGACATGCGCCGATCCAGTGGACCAAAGCACTGCTGAAGCTTCCCCTCCAGATCCAATTCCTGAAAGAGCTTCTGAAAGATAACGAGACCGCCGAAAGAGGTCAGTTCTTGATCTTCAAATTTGATCGCCGGAATCGTTCTGGACTTTGCATTAATCGTACGTCGTGCTACTCTCACTGTAGGTGGCTTTTGGGTTGAAGTGTTTGGTGTTTTGGTAGATTCCAAATCAACCTTATCCCAAAGGCCCCTGCCACTATTTTCTTGGGATTCTTGCCCCGATTTATGAAACTATGGGGTAAAGTAGACTTCCACAGACCATCTCAAGGCATATATTGAAAGCGTACCCCAGCGTTTCATAAAATGGCCAGTCAGGCCATCATGTAGTAGGCGATTTCTTCTTCGACGGCCTGATTGTCTCCGAGTGTCAATGTGAGTCGACCTTGAGGGCGAGTCAGACGTCCGGCACGCTGGATGATTTTGCGGCGAATCGTGCCGAGTCCTTCAAAGATCCACTCCGCAGCCCTTTTGGGGGACGATTTGCGTGACCGCTCCGCAGATCGCATCTGCATTTCGCGTGTGAGATTGTGGGTGAGGATACTGGCCAAAAGGAAAGCTTCGTTGGCGGCACGTCGCTTGGCCGGAATATAGTCCATCTGGGCCTGGCTCTTGGCTTCGCCAAAAATCTTCTCCTGAGAGCCACGCCCTTCATGACTCACATCTGACCGATAAATCAGCTCAGTTTTCTTGCTTAAAGCGTTAGTTTATGTTGCGTTATATGCCGCCTGCCCTTAAGGTCTTGTGTGAAAAAGAAACGCAAAAAAACGCTTCTCGGAGCTATCAACCGATCGTAACTGATTAGCGCATCTAACAAGCTCTTGACAGCTTCGATAATTAAGGCATCTCAACCATTGATGTCGTCCGATTCTCTTGAATCGCTCCCCACGAGAGAACTGATCCGGCTCGTCCGCGATCTACGGGAGCGGTTTGCTCAGTTGGAGGCGGAGAATCTCAAGCTTCGCGAGGAAAATCGAAGACTGCGCAAAGAATTGGATGAGTTGAAGCGCAAGCAGAACAGATCGGCGGCTCCGTTCTCGAAGGGAAAACCCGAGGCCAACCCGAAAAGACCGGGACGCAAGCCGGGCCAAGGGTCCTTCCGGCGGCGGGAGGAACCGGAGATTGGGCCGGATGACAATGTTCGAAGCATGGAAGCCCGATTGCCCAAGGGGCGGGCGTCAAATTGTCCTCGATGCGGAGGCAGGCTTGGAACTCGTCTGGAGACGGCAAGCACGGTCGATGTGCCGGAAAAGATTGCCCGAGACATATCGATCTGGAAAGTGGAAGTCGAAGAATGCAGTTGTGGCTACTGCGCGCGAGGAACTCACCGGGACTTGCCGCTCGACCCACACGGGGCCACCGCTCACCGTGTGGGTCCCAGGGTTCGGTCGTTTGGACTGGCTCTGCACTATCACTTCGGGGTGACTCTACGCAAAGTTCCTCCGATTGTTCGCGAGATTTGCGGCATTGATCTCAGCCAGAGCGCCCTGAAATTGGGAAACGGCGATGGAGCGATCAGCCAAGAGGCGGAGCGAATCAAAGCAGCCATCCAGCAATCCGATGACGTCAACACGGATGATACGGGATGGCGAACGGGGGGCAAGACGAGTTGCCTGATGGGATTCGTGAGCCGCCAGGAGAATGCGGTGTATTTTCAGATTCGATCACGCCACCGAGCCGAAGAAGTGGCCGAAGTCATCACGGCGGCCTGTGAGTGTGTGCTTGGAACCGATCGGTTCCGGAGCTACGACGCGGAGCGATTTTCGCAGATGGACATGCAAAAGTGCATGAGCCATATTGTGAAGAATCTCTCTGAAGTTCTGGAGAAGAAGCGAGGGCGGGCACGAAGTTTCTGCGAAGGACTGAAGAATTTGCTTCGACAGTGTCTGAGGCTTTGGCAGCAGTACCACAACGGCGAGTCGGCTTTAAACCAATACGAGGAAGAGAGCTTGAAAAAGATCTATGAACTCGATCATTACCTGCGGGACCGGACGCTCAAAGATTCCGACAACCAACGCATGCGCAATGAGCTTGGCCGGCACTTTGACCAAGGGAATTTAACGATGTTCCTGGAGGATCCGGAGGTAGAGCCGACCAACAACATCGCCGAACGGATGCTCAGGCCGGCGATCGTCGCCCGCAAGGTGTCGCAATGTTCCAAGACGGAGCGGGGAGCCAATGCCTACGCGGCATTCGAGAGTGTGCTTTCGACTCTCTCGCTGCGAGGAGCGAGTTCCGTATTCAAGTCGCTTGCCAAAATCATCGCAAGCGAGCGTACCCTTGCATGAGATGCCTGTGGCGTTTGCTGGTTAGGAGCGCTAATCAGTTACGACTCGCCTTTCAGCTTGCAGTCTAACTCATTGAACAACAATAAACCGAGAGACTTTACGCAAGATTTTCTGATGTTAGAACCTACGATATCTACCGGGAAAACGCGGAGTTCTCCCGCAAAACACTGCAACTCACCGAGTTCCTCGTCCGCAATCGCGGAGCCCTTCGCGAACTGGCGAAGATCGGCTTCAATTCGGACGAACGAGTTCAGACCTTTGTCGAACACTGCGGTTCAGAGGCTTGGCTGCGCGCGCTCTACGTCTTCACCCAGGCCGACCAGGCCGACCAGGCCGAGTGGACGCCCGCCGAACTGAACTCCGCTCACCGCCCGCAGGGCTTCAACATCCGCGAACTCTACGTGAAAGCGATGGGGAACTACCACCCGCTCGCGGAGATGGAGAAGCAGCTCGTGAACGCCGGCTTCACCTCCGACCAGCTCGATCTTTTCGAAGACCTGCGCGGCGTGTTCAACGGGGCCTATGCTGGGCTTTCTCACCGCTTCTGCTATCACTTGGTTGAACTCGCGGAAAATCCTAGCAAAGGTGCCCTGGTGAAGCTGATCTTTGACGGTCCCTCCACCATCATCGGGGTCGCCGCCAAAGACTATCGCGGTCTCGCCACCACGATCACCGGCGCGCTGGCCGAGAGGGGGATCCCCATGATTCAGGCCCACCTTTTCTCCGCCAAGCGCTACGGCTTGGCGCTTGACTTCTTCCACATTTCGCTTCCTGATCGCCTGCAGGGCAACGAACTCACCAAAGACCTGCAGAGCCTCATCCAAAAACAAATGCTGTTTCCCGAATCACCCGGTTCACCCCGCCCGCTCGAGAGAGGAACCTTCACCTTGCGCCCTTGGGACGAGTCCGGCCGCTACCAGCTCCACGTGGTCACTCAAAACCATAGCATCGGTCTCATTCACGCGATCACCTCCCGCATCTACCTCCACTTGCAGGGGAACATCTTCGGTCTGACGGCTTACACGGGTCGCGACTCCGCCTACATCACCGTCTGCCACACACTACCCGATCATCTCTCCCTGGGAGACGCCCAGGCGATCCTGGAAAGGGAATTCTGTCGGCCGAAGACCCCCGAGCGAGAGCCCATCCAGGGTTGAACTGCCGCCCCGGGTCGTTCCGGAGAAAAACGCCCTTACACTGCGCTACTCTACGTGCCCGACCGCGATCTCCATCGTCTGGCCAGGTGATAGACGAACTGGCGGCCTTGCTTGGATTTCACCAGAAAGTCCCTCGACTCGAGCCCGCCCAGATCGGTGCGCGCCGTCTCGTAAACAATTCCGTGAGCGTCTTGATGAACTCGCAATTCGAGGAGGCGGTTTGCGTCGGCGCCTACGTCTCGTAAACAATTCCGTGAGCGTCTTGATGAACGGCGATGGTGAAGGACGTGTCGGGGTGTGCGCAGGCACAGGTTAAAAGCGCCCGCTGCCGGACGTTCAAGCCCTGGACTTCCCGCGCCCCCGCCCAGGGCATCTCCGATTCCCGCAGACGTTTGCGAGCAACCCGGCGCTCCCCCCTTTCCAGGGCACGATTCAGGATCTCAAGCTGATGGTGGAGAACGTAGTTCAAGTCATGCTCGTCCGAGACGCTCTGCCTCAGGGCCCTGAGAGCCTTCTTGGGCGTCGTCGTCAAGACCTCGGACCAGGCCAGCGTGGCCACGGTCGGTATCCTCAAGCGTTGGGCACTCCAGAGAAAAAGCGCCCGCGCCAAACGCCCTCCGGCGTTCCAGTCCAGCAACTCACTCCTCAGCCAGGCGTAAACCCCGGTCGCTCTCACCAGTGGAGAGACGTAAAAGGCGGTCTCACTCCCTTCCAAGAAAGCGCTCAGGTCGCGCAAGGCAACATCCTCAATCCCGGGCCAATCCTCCGCTTCCGAGATGCCGTCGGTCAATTGCCGGGCCACACCGGCCAGGAAAGCCGAGTCGAGCCTTCGGCCAACCGCTCGACGGCCATCTTCGGCGAGGAAGTGGAAAAGGTTCCAAGCGGCCCGGATCGGCCCCTCGGGAGGGGCCGAACGGCTACGGACCGCCAGTTTGGTCTCATGATTGACTTCCACTGGCACGCCATCCAACCGGCACGAGTGGATGGCTTCACGGGTCAGGGCACTGATGACGAAACGAGTCGCCTCCTCTTCGCGAGGCGCGCCGGTCCTCGGCAACAAGGTCAGGCGGTCGAGCAGGCGGTTGATCGTTGGCGGTGGGCCCGTAACTCCAGGGCCCACCGGGCAAGGCAAGCCGTTGAGATCGCTGCGAGCGGCGCAGTTTGAGCAGGGACCACCACTCGTCGCGCGTCCATTTTCCGGGAGGGTCGAGGCGTTCAAGGGCTTCCCAGTGCAGATAGGGCGCTTCGTGGGAGGCTGACTCCAGCAAGTGACGAAGAACCCGACGAGGTTTCTTGACCTCACTCAGGCGTTTTCTCCAGTCGGGTAAGCCCGCCATGCGTCCAAAAGGTAGCGGAACCCCGACCGACGCCATCGGAGTTCCTGTCGATCCGGCCCTCTCTTCGGGAACGCGCCCGTCAGTTCGTGCTCACAGGCTTTGCTCCCGAAAACCGAGCAAACAAGAAAAGATCGTGCTCGCCGCGAGGCGATGGAGGATTAGAGGAACTCGTTGATGAGATTCTCCAGCATCTCCTGACGACCACTGGGCGTCTGACCAGGTTCGCCATTCTCAAGGATGTAGGATTCCAGCTCCTTGAACCCCACTTCTCCATTCTCGATCTGTTTGCCAAGACCGCCGTCGAAACTGGCGTAACGCGCCTTCACGAACTCGTCCAGGCGCCCATCCTCGATGATGGCGTGCGCCACCTTCAAACCGCGGGCAAAGGCGTCCATCCCCCCAATATGCGCGTGGAAAAGATCGATCGGCTCGAAACTCTCCCGCCGCACCTTGGCATCGAAGTTCAGTCCACCGGTCGTGAAGCCGCCGGACCGGAGGAGCGAAAGCATGATCTGCGCGGTCATGTAGATATTGGTGGGGAACTGATCGGTGTCCCAGCCCAGCATCTCGTCACCGGTGTTGGCGTCCACCGAGCCCAGGGCCTCGGCAGCGGCCGCGACCTCGAGTTCATGCTGCACGGTGTGCCCCGCCAAGGTCGCGTGGTTGGTCTCGATGTTGAGCTTGAGATGCCCCATGAGATCGAATTCTCGGAGAAAATTGAGGCAGGCCGCGGCGTCCGAATCGTACTGGTGCTTGGTCGGTTCCTTGGGCTTAGGCTCGATGTAGAACTGCCCGGTGAATCCGATTTCCCTGGCGTGGTCCACCGCCATGTGAAGAAAACGCGCGAGATGCTTGAGCTCACGGCCAATGTCGGTGTTCAGCAAAGTCTGGTAACCCTCGCGTCCTCCCCAAAACGTGTAACCCTCTCCCCCCAGTCGAAGGGTGACCTCGAGGGCCTTCTTCACCTGGGCGGCCGCATAGGCGAAGACTTCCGCGTAGGGGCTGGTGGCCGCTCCCTGGTTGTAGCGCGGATGCACGAACAAACAGGCCGTTCCCCAGAGCAGCTTGATGCCCGTGCGCTGCTGTTCCTCCAGCAAGACATCCGCGACGGCGTCCAGATTGGCGTATGATTCCGCCAGGGTCGCTCCTTCCGGAGCGACGTCACGATCGTGGAAACAGTAATACTTGATGCCCACCTTCTGCATGAATTCAAAGGCCACCCGTGCGCGATTCTGCGCGTTCTCCACCGTGTCCTGGGCACCTTCCCAGGGACGAACCGCTGTCGGCACGCCAAAGGGATCCTGCAAGCCATTGCGGAAGGTGTGCCAGTAAGCCATGGAGAACCTCAGGTGCTCCTCCATGGTCTTGTCACCCACCTCGGCTTGCGCGTCGTAATGCTTGAACGCCAGCGGATTCTTAGAAGACGGGCCTTCGTACGGAATGACCGGGATGCCGGGGAAGAATTCGGAAGACATGGCCGCATCATTTCTACGCGGCTCGGAAACTCAAGCAGAACTTGTCGCGGAAGGAGCGATCGCCAACTTCGAGAGAGAGGCTCCCAGGGTTCGCGCCAGCCCCCGCCCCCCTTCCAGAGGCACCCGTGGAAACGAGCGGGCCCTTGCCGCCCGCCCGCATTCTTTCTTTGATTTTCGATCGATCGATCCCTAAAACGACTCACTTGATGCACGCCCGTGCCCTGCTGATCTGGTTGGCTTTGCTTCTCACGCAATGCGGAGATTCAGAGCAGGCGAGTACACCCGAGCCCTCTCCAGGCCCGAAACTCGTCGGCCCAACCGCCCCCCACGAAGGACAAGAGGACGAGAGAGCGCGCGAGGACCAAACCGGTGAGGCCACCGCCGCCGCCGACGGGACGCCAACAACCCCGGCCGCCAGCGTCCCAGAGCCTCTCGATCTCGTTCCCAAGCACGAGGAACGGTCCTTCAACCAACCTTTTCGCGAGGAGTTCAGCAAGCTCGATGCCGCCAAGGACGGCTGGGACACCGAGGTCTTCGAACGCGAGGCGACGGCCCAGTTGGACCGATTCAAAGAAGCGCTCCGCGATCCTTCAGCCATGCCCGAAAACCTCGCCGACACCGTGCTGCCCCAGGTCTTGGTGAGCCCGCCCCGCCCCGAACTCGAACCCGTGTTTCGCGATCACGCCGTGGCCGTCTGGAGAGCCGGTCCGGCGGAGGGGGCTCCCAGGGAACGCGGTCACGAGGCGCTCGCCAAGACACTCCGACGGTTTCTCGCTCCCTACGCGGACCCCTCCGGCCTGCAGCTAAAGGCGAAAATCGTGACGGTGGAAGCCGGACCGGTTCCCGGGGAGGTCCAGACGCGGATCCTCTTTGAAGTCAGCGGCAAAGGAGCCGATGGACGCCATCAACAGAACGCCACCTGGCACCTGCGCTGGAACCGGACCGACCCACGCACGCCCCCCAAATCGCCGGGATCACGCTGGAATCCCTCGAGGAAAGCCGGTCCATCAGCGACCATCCCACCCTCTTCGCAGACATCACCTCGCCGGTCTTCAAGGGCGAGCCCGGCTGGGCTTCGCATCTGCGAAAGGGCGTGGACGACTGGCGCCGGCGTCTGGAGCGCTCCGTCGCCCCCGGTTTGCCCTCCAATCCTGGGCTGGCCATTGGCGACGCCAACGGAGACGGGCGAGACGATGTCTATCTTTGCCAGCCCATGAGCCTGCCCAACCGGCTTCTCGTTCACCAGGAGGACGGCACCGTGCGCGACGTCGCCCCGGCCGCCGGCCTAGATCTCCTGGATCCCTGTTCCAGCGCCCTGTTCCTCGACCTCGACAACGATGGCGACCAAGACCTCGTCGTCGGCTGCGATGGCGGCACCCACCTATTCGAGAACCAAGGGGCGCTGGCCTTTGCCCACCGGCACCACCTGAGCTTTCCTTCCACCATCGATTCGATGGCGGCGGCCGACTACGACGGCGACTCCCGCATCGATGTCTATCTGTGCGGGCACACGCCCACCGGCACCGAACATGAAGAAAGCGTCCTAGGCATGCCAATCCCGATCTACGACGCGGAAAACGGCCAACCCAACCAATTGATCCGCAACGCCGGCGACTGGGTTTTCGAGGACGTCACCGAAGCCACCGGCCTCAACGAAAACAATGCGCGTTTCTCCTGCGCCGCCGCCTGGGAGGATTACGACAACGACGGTGATCAGGATCTCTACGTCGCCAATGATTTCGGCCGCAACAACCTCTACCAAAACAACAGCGGCACCTTTCGGGACGTCGCCCGCGACCTGGGCGTGGAGGACATCTCTTCGGGCATGTCCGTGAGTTGGGCGGACGTCAACCGCGACGGGTGGATGGATGTCTATGTGGGAAACATGTTCTCCAGCGCAGGAAATCGCGTGGCTTATCAGCGCCAATTCCGCTCAGGCAGCAGCCAGGAAGCCATCACCTCACTGCGCCGCATGGCCCGGGGAAACTCACTGTTCGAGAATCGCGGACCCGAGGGATTCCGCGACGTCAGCCTCGAGTCCGGGCTCACCATGGGGCGCTGGGCCTCCAAGTTCGTCGACATCAACAACGACGGCTGGGAGGACGTGGGCATCGTCAACGGCTTCGTCACCAATCAGGAGCCGGAGGACTTGTGAAGTTTTTACTGGCGACGCGTGGCGGCGCAGGATATCGAACGCGGGGCGGATGCCGGGGCGATCGCGGATTATCGCATGTCGTGGATCACCATCAACGCGCTCTTGCGTAGCGGAAGGAGCTGGAGTGGCCACGAGCGCCATTGCGTCTATCTCAATCTGGGCGAGGGAAGCATGGCGAATATCTCCTCGATCTCCGGCCTCGACTACCCGGAAGACGGTCGAGGGCTCGCGCTCACGGACTGGGATCACGACGGCGACTGGGATCTTTGGATCACCAACCGCACGGCGCCTACGGTCCGCGTGCTGCGCAACGAAGTCGGGCAGGATGCGCATTTCATCGCCCTCCGCCTGCAGGGCACGACCGCCAATCGCGATGCCATCGGCGCGCGCGTGACCTTGTTAGGCACACCGGCACCGGCCATCCAAACCGTGCGGGCCGGCGACGCCTTCGTCTCGCATTCCAGCAAGTGGATTCAATTCGGGCTCGGAGCCGAGGCGCCCTCCTCTCTGGGAGTCTCCATCCGCTGGCCCGACGGCACACAGGAGACCCTCACCGACCTGCCAATCGACCAGCGCTACACCGTCATCCAGGGAAGCGGCGGCGCCGTGCCCCTGCCCGGCCCTCCTCCCCTCGCACGCGCGGCCTCGACCAAAACCTCCGTTCTCAAGCCAGACGGCATCGATTCCGCACCCTCGCCCGGCGCCGGTGTCGGTGTCGGCGGCCTGCGCACGGTTGCCTACAGCCGCCTGCCGTTTCCACGGATGCGGCTCCCGGGCTTTCCGAATCAAGCGGTCGAAGTGGGCGGAATGTCGGGAGTCCCGTTCCTGGTGAATCTCTGGGGAAGCTGGTGCGCCCCCTGCCTTCGAGAGTTGGGCGATCTCGCCCGGCGCGCCTCCGATCTGGAGAACAGGGGGCTGCGAGTCTATGCCTTGAGCACGGATCGACTGGACCCCGAAATCGGCGACGAAGAAGCCACCCGGGAGGTCGTCAAGAAGCTCGGTCTCCCCTTCACCATGGCCTGGGCAGACGACACGGCCATCGCGGGGCTCGAGGCCGTACAACGCGTCTTGCTGGACGAGCAATCGCCCTTGCCCAGCAGCTTCCTGGTCGACGACCGCGGACGGATGGCCGTCCTCTACCGCGGTCCCGTCACCGCTGAGCAGGTCCTGGCCGACATCGAACTCCTACCGCACTCGGGCACCGCCCTCAATGAGATCGCCACGCCTTTCGAGGGAATTCGCCACAGCTGGCCGTCGAGAATCGATCCCCTTCAAGTCGCTCTCAAGTTGTACGAAAGCGGAGATGTGGCTCATGTACGTCGCTACCTCGGTCAGCTCATTGAAACGGAGGAAACCAAGGCACCGGGGCACGAAGACGTGAGTGGCGATGCCCTGCACTACTTCCTGGGCACACTCTTGGAGGAAGCCGGCCAGAGAGATCGCAGCATCGCGGCCTATCAATCCGCCCTCCGCCACAATCCGCAGCACGCCCAGGCCCATCGCAATTTGGCGCGACAACTCTTGCGCGCGGGAAAGATCGACCCCGCCCTGGATCACTTTCAGCAGGCAAGTGCGCACTCGACCCACGACGACAGCCTGCGGTTCGAGTGGATCTCGGCGCTCTATCAAACACGCCGATTGGGCGATGCCATCGAAGCTCTCCACGGCTGGATCCGAGACCGCCCGGGCAACCCGCGAGCCATGCGTCTGCTCTCCTGGATTCTCTCCACCTCGGCGGACTCCGCCTATCGAAACGGCGAGGAAGCCCTGCGCCTCGCCCGCGCCTCCTTCGATGGAAACCCGGCCACGGACCCCGCGGGAGCCCAGATCACTGCGGCCGCTCTCGCCGAACTGGGCCGCTTCGACGAGGCGATCGGATTTCTCGACGGAGTCATCGCCACGCAGGAAGAGGTAAGAGGAGCCAACGGCCCGGCTCAATCTGCGGCGGCGGCCCAGCTGGCCACCTTAAAAAGACACCGAGAGGCTTACGCCCGAAAACAACCCTGGCGCGAGCGCTGAGTGGTCTCATCGGAAAAAAACACGTCTCCATCTCGAAATTCTCTTGCGGATTGTCTCGAAACTGCTCATTTGAACAGTAACCCACCGACCCATGGCCAAGAAAACGAACGACTCTGTGATTCCCTCGAAGATCTCCGACGGGCGCGCCAAGAATTTGGACCTCGCGATCTCGCAAATTCAAAAAGATTTCGGCGAAGGAGCCATCATGCGTCTGGGAGACGCCCACCGTTCCGACGTCGACGTCATTCCCACCGGCAATCTCCTCATCGATCGGGCCCTGGGCGTGGGCGGCTTTCCCCGCGGGCGTATCGTGGAAATCTACGGCCCGGAATCGTCCGGCAAGACCACCCTCACGCTGACCGTGATCGCGCAGGCCCAGCGGATGGGCGGTTTGGCGGCCTTCGTCGACGTGGAGCACGCTCTCGATCCCGAGTATTCACGGCGACTGGGCGTCGACCTCGATAACCTGCTCGTCTCCCAGCCCAGTTCAGGTGAGGAAGCGCTCCGCATCTGCGAAACCCTGGTGCGATCCAACGCCCTCGACGTGGTGGTGGTCGATTCGGTGGCGGCCCTGGTGACCAAGGCTGAACTGGAAGGTGAGATCGGTGACGCCACGGTCGGCGCCCAGGCTCGCCTGATGAGTGCCGCACTTCGAAAACTGACCAGCCTCATCGCCCGGGCTCGCACTTCTTGCATTTTCACCAACCAGATTCGGGAAAAAATCGGAGTGATGTTTGGAAACCCGGAGACGACGCCCGGTGGGCGCGCTCTCAAGTTCTACAGCAGCGTCCGGATCGACATTCGTCGCATCGGCATGATCAAGAATACCGATGGCACGGTGACCGGAAACCGCACCCGGGTGAAGGTCGTCAAGAACAAGGTGGCTCCCCCGTTTACCGAAGCCGAATTCGACATCATGTACAACGAAGGCATTTCCGCGGTCGGCTCTCTTCTAGATTTGGCCTTGGAATACGATGTTCTGCAAAAACGCGGTTCCTGGTTCAGCTACAGCGGCACCCAACTCGCCCAGGGCCGCGACGCCGCCAAGGAGGCTCTGAAGGACGATTCGGCCCTCTATCGGGAAATTGAAGAGGCGGTGAAACGCAAGATGGATCCCGAATGCTACGCCGCCAAGGAGGCGGACGCCGCTCCCGCCGCCACCGCCAAAGCAGAAGGCGCCTGACCTAAGGAATTGCGCAAAAATAAGGTGAACATTTACGTCGAGGGTTTGATTGCGTAATTCCATGAGCCGTGTGTTTCGTGCCTTTCCAGTTTTACGGCGGCCAGTTCCTCGTCCGTCACTTTGATCCCCGTCTCGTAGCTTTTGGTATCGAGCCTGGCCCTGACCTTCAGGCCTCCCTTCGTCGTTGTGCTTCCAATCAACTCGACGATCGTCTGCAGGGTTGCCAGTGGCTCGCCTTGCCAGTTCTGGGTGATGTAGCTGAAGAGACGGTGCTCGATCTTGTTCCACTTGCTTGTCCCCGGCGGGAAGTGGCAGACGACCAACTTCAGCCCGGTCTCGTTCGCCAACTCCTGGAGCGAAAGCTTCCAAAGCCGCGAGCGGTGGCTGTTGCTCCCACCGCCATCGGCGGTGATTAGCAGCCGACGGGCGTGGGGGAACCGCGCAGAGCCCATTTCCGTCTACCACAACAGGATGCTGCGGGTCGCGAATTGGGCCGTATCATGGTCGATTCCGACGCTAACCCAGCCCTGGTTGTTGAGCATATCGTAAACGCCGTAGGGGATTGCCTTGCCCAGGTCCTTGTCCTTGAAGTCATGCACGCGGACTTGCTCAGGGTTGTCTTTCGGCCTCCACTGCCTCCCGGCGTTCTTGAAATCGCCCACCAACTCCTTCTTCTTGGTGTCCACTGAGATTGCTGGCTGGCCGCAATGTTGGAAGCGACGCACTTGATCGTTGATGTATTCGAACTGCCTGTTGCGGTCCGGGTGCTGTGCCCCTTCGCGGGTCTTGCGATTTGCCAGCAGACTATAGCCGGCCTTGCGCAGCAACGCGGCAACAGTACGCGCACCGACCGGGTGGTTCTGAGATGTGAGTTCCCTGGCAAGCCCCTGAGTGCTCTTCAATGTCCAGCGCAATGGGGATTGAGGGTCGCCTCTACTGAGAGGATCAACTAGCCGCTCAAGAGCCCCAAGCAGTTCCGGATCGGTCTCGGTCACCGGCTTGCGCCCGCCCCCAAGCCGACGGATGCGTCCGTCGGCTTCGGGTGCCGTGTAGTCGCCGCGCCGTAACTGCTTGATGCCCTCAGTGATCGTCGTCCGCGACATCGATGTCGCAAGAGAAACTGCGGATACGCCGCCCCAACCCAATTCCATGGCCGCCGCCGCCGCCCAACACCTCCGGGCCCGCTCGTCCATGAGGTGGCTCAGGGAATCGAACTTCCGGCGAATGCTTTCGACAACGGAACTGTCAGGCATGGCACCGACAGTAGCATAGAAATAAGGTTAAGAAACCTTAAATTGTTCATTTTATTTTTGCGCCTGACCTAAGCCACGCCTCGGCAGAGAGCCGTCACCACCCATCGTCGCGGATTTCTCCGAAATCGGATCCTCTCAGATCAACTCCGCGATGGGGCACCCTTCATCGACGAGGAACTGCGGCCTCCCCGTCGGATCGTGGATCTGCGCCGCCGCGGGATCGATGCCTAACTGATGATACAGCGTCGCGACGACATCTTGATAATGAATCGGTCGTTCGGTCGCCTCGCCCGCGTAGCGATCGGTCGCTCCCAGCACGGCGCCACTCGGCAGACCGCCGCCCGCCATGATGTCCATCGCCACTCGAGGCCAGTGATCCCGCCCCCCTTTGGGATTGATCTTGGGCATCCGGCCGAACTCACCCCACGCCACCACCGTCACCCGATCCAACATCCCACGCTCATCGAGGTCCGTGATGAGGGCGTGAAGCGCATGGTCGAGTATCGGCCTGCGTTCATTGTTCGAGGCGTGCGTGTCAAAGTCACTGATCGAGACACTGACACAACGCACGCCGGCCTCCACCAGGCGGCGCGCCAGAAGGAGCTTGCGGGCCGCCATGGGACCGTCACTCGTGTAGGACAACTTGCTTCGATCCCGCGAGACGGGCGTGTATTTGGCCAAGACCTTGGGACTCGCGAGTGAGAAGTTCTGTAACTGGATCATCATGCGGCGAAGCGTGAACCTTCGGAGCGAGTGAAGTCTATTTTATCAAGGATGAATTTTCGGAACGCTGAACCTTTTCCGCCGTGGTGCAAAAATCCAGGCAGCGTGTTTTTCAAGGCGGCTGAGACAATCATTTCCGAAGGCAGCACGTCTGGGCGGATGGTTCGGATCCAGGTTCCAAAGTGTTTCCAGACCAGACCGTCACATGTCATGGCAAGGTACTGTAACATGCCCTGAGCGATCATGCCGGTCTGCACAAACACATGATATGCGTGCATCTTTCTCTGCACCTGTCTGCGATATTTCTCGGTAGTCCGGTGGAGGTATTGGTTACCATTGCGACGCTTGAGCGGTCGCATAGCGGCCATCCAGAAATGGTATCCGAATGAGCCGACCGAATGCACCGCTTGCTTGAAAGCGACTTCGATCTTGAAACGCAAACTGTAGAGCAAGATGATCTCCTGAGCTTCCATGGTGAGGTCGGTAGACAAGAGGATGATCCGCCCTCTCGTGGGATGATCGACGAGAATGAAGCGGACCATCGCCCCGGCGGGCTTCCACAACAGATCCACCGACTTGAACCGGACAGAGATGTTTCTCTCCCCATATACGGGACTGGGAACGGAACTGAAGCCGCCCGTTCCAAAGACATTCTGGAGCTTCACCGCAGCGCCATACTTTTTCGGTCGTCCGCGTTTGCGTTTGCGTGGCACTGCCGCAGGCCGAAAGCCGGTTGTCGTGCGTCGAACCCTCGTGACCAGCACACCGGAACGCCCCTTGGTGCTCCGGATCACCTTTCCGTTGGCGTAGTAGGCGTCGGCCAGCAAGACGAACTCCTGACCTCTACAGACGGATGCGAGCATCTCGTTGGCCTTGTCGATCAAGGTTCTCCTGTCGCGGTTTGAAGTGACGATACCTTCGTGAATGCGTGCACAGACCGGAACGCAGAAGAAGTATCCGCCAACCTGACAGAGCACGCCGAAGGCCTGAAAGGAATGGCTCATGATGAAGTGAGGCTTGGAATTGGACTCGGACTGTTGATGCAGATACTTCACCGCAGGCATCTTGCGGCCCTCCTTGGACTTCTTGATGCCGTCGAGAACCAGGACGGGGCGACAACCGATCTTGTAGACAGGGAAGTGCTTGATCACGATGGCGAACCAAAGTTCTGCAAGCCGGTCCGTCTTCACGGCATTGCTGTGGAAGAAATGGAGTAAGTGCTCATAGAAGTGTTCTGACAAACCGAGAGCGCGGACGAAACTGGAAACCCCGAGGAGGTCATTGCGCACGGAGAAAGCGGCCAAGACGAGCAGAAACCAGAGAAAGGTGCGGGCTCTCGAGAAAGCGGGTCGCAGAAGACAGACGATATTCCACCAAGAAATCCAGAGATCCATAACAAATGATTTGATTTTCCTAGACATTCGCATATATAAGGTAATGACCATGAAAAAGATCAGATCATTGAAAAAAGAGTCCAGAAATTTGCGGCAAAGTTAGCTGCAATCGGGCCAATGCGGCCTGGGAGCATCAGCAAGCAATACCGAGATCGACAACGCCAGCGCGGCGTGTATTACCAACTGAGCTACACGCATGAGATGAGGAGCCGGACTGAACACGTCTGGCCAGACCACGTGAAGGGACTACGAAAAGAAACAGAGGAGTACAAGAAATTCAAGAAATTCAAGAAATTCAAGAAACTGACCACCGAACTGATCGATCTGAGCATTGAACTATCCAAGGCGAAGATCGCTCCATTACGCAGTCAGACAGACACGCCAGGCAAAGAGAAACCGGTCTGAGAACTTCCCACTCACGAGCTTGGGATCCTCCTGCTCCAAATCCATCGCCTCCGCAAACTCCCCTGACGTCAGGATCCGGTAGGCCTGCTGGGTGAAGGTATCCATCGCGACCATCTCGCCTCGCGAATCCATGCCACGACGTGCGCGATCGAGGCCGCGCAACAGTGAGAGGCGGTCATCGAGCCGCCCGACACTCAAGTCCTCCATCAGCGACAGCTTCGTCTGGTGACCCGCGCCGAGCCTGGCCAGCTCAATCTTCATGCCATCCTCCAACTCGCGATGAAAGAGATGAGAGATGTCGGGCCGAAAAGGACCATGAGCGGGTCCAAGAAATCCCGGCCGCGCACTGTTGCGAACCAGGGGTCGCCCCTGCATCAGATCCACGAACGACGGCGCCCGATCTTCCGGCATGCCCAGCAAATGATTGACCACACATCCCAATGCCGGCCGGCCTCCCACGCTCTCCAAGTTCTTCTCGTCAAAACCACTCTGACATTGAAAGGCGTCGTGCTTGCTGGCCGCTCCCACCAGGGAGCGAAGAAAGACCAACCGGTCCGCGATCGACGCGACTTTGGGGAGCAGCTCCGACACGTGAAAGCCCGGTATGCGGGTAGGAATCGGCCGAAAGGCGCCCCGATACTCCGAAGGTGAATCCGGTTTCGGATCGATCAGGTCCATCTGCGGCGGCCCGCCGTCCAGGTGAATGTGGATGATCGCGCGCTCCGACGATCCCTTCCCGGACACTTGGCTCGGCTCGCAAAACATCCGCCAGGGTCAGGCTACCCACGCCCAATGCCCCCGCCCGGAGAAATTCCCGACGCGGCACACCGACCCTTTGCCGGCGGCCCTGATCCGGTCCGCTCACCGTCAACATGAGCTCAGATTAGACTGCCTGGGCTTGCCACACAAGCGCCGATGTCCGCCTTCCTCCGCTCGTGCCGCCCTGCCGACCCGCCCGCGGAACGATCGCCGACCGCAGCCCCAATCTGAGAAATCCGGCCACCGGAAAACGCCAAGCGGACTCGTATCCCACGTCGTATCCCTCCCATTTCGGCGCACTCATGCTTCGCAAACGCGCCAATCATCCTTGTCCGCGAACAGGATTTCGTTCCTTCGAGGCCGTCAGATTGACGTCAGGCAAATTCACGGCTAGCAATCTCCGCTGCGCCAATCGCTTCGGCTCCTGAAAGCTCACGGCGAGCGGCTTTCCTCCCTTCCCTGGCCCCCATGACGTCGCGAATCTTGAATCCACTCCTCCCTGCCAAATGCCCGCTCAGGGCACCAGTTCCAGAACCGAACCCTTGCGTTCGCCGAACGTCCCCCACCACCGCTGGCCTCACCTCCCTGATCCCTTTCCTTTTCTTTTTCCTTCTCGGCCACGCCCGTGCACTCGATCCGAACGGTGAGGAACTGGAACTCACTCAGCTGATTCTCCAACACTCCGGGCAGAGTCGGGCGGCGCTGGTGCACGATCCCATCCTCCACATGGTCGCTCGCCACCGGGCACAGAACCTCGGGAAACGCAACTGTTCCTCCCACGTCGACCCGGATGGATACGGCCCCAATGAGACCCTCTTGGCCGCGGGCTACGGCCTTCCATCCTGGTGGCTGCCCCAGATGACCCTCGACTCCAACACCGTGGAATCTCTGGGACTCGGCTACGGGGGTCGCCCAGAAGCGATCTTCGATAGTTGGATGAAATCGGCCAGCCACCGCCGGCACGTCCTGGGGGAATCCCTCTTCTTCCTCGACCAAACCCATTTCGGCGTCGGCTACGCGCACATCCCCGGATCCGACCACGAGCACTACTTCGTTTTCATCAGCGCGCCTCCCAACGAGGCGCCCCTCCAGGGGCTCGAACCCTACAACGAATGGCTCTTCACTCATCACAACGTCGCGGAAATCCGGGAGACTTCGGATGAGGACAACCCCGACGGCGATGGCATGGGAAGATGGATGGAATTCGTCATCAACGGCGATCCCCGCCGTCAAGATCCCCCGCCTCCACCCCCGGTTCGCCGGGATGCCTATCGGTTCGAATGGCGAGTTCCGATCCGGGAGGATCTCGGTTCCTTCCGCGTTTACGCGGAAATCTCTCACAATTTGATTGAATGGAAACGGGAATCCCCTCAGCTCGGTGACCAGGGCTTCGTCATCGAAAGACAGCACGGATAGGGGATTCTTCAGGTTGTGCGTTGAGCAAGAGACACTCTAACATCGTTACTTTCGCCCAGCCAGGCCTGAGACCGGGAACCCGCGCCATCTGCGGCCTGCGAAACCGGCGGGGGCCGACCACCGGGATCGTAGCGTAAATCCGGAAAAAAAATGCGCTTCTCCTGGAGATTCAACCAAAGACCACAGATCAGCACCACGGTCCCGCCCAGCAAGACCATCCCGGCCAGCCCTTTCCCCAGCAAGCTTTCAGGCGAAATGACGATGTTCAGAAGCGCCGCCAGCGCCAGGAGGTAATAGAGATACTGGAACTGTTGCCGACGCGCCGTCTGTTGATCCCAAAGCTCCTGACTCTCCGTCGTCCAGTTCTCGCGGTAGCCCGTGCGAGGCGCGCTCTCCTCACGTTTGTGCTGATAAGGATAGATGAAAACGGAAGAAACCATGAGAATGAGCAGAGCGAAAGTCCGGCTCATCCGCTCCCTCGCCACGAGCGCCACGATGAAGAGCAAGAGCCCAAACCCGATTCCATAGGTAAATAGGGGCTCCATGACCAAGTGAAGATAGCCATCCTCACCAATCATCTGAAACAACGCCTTGATCTCTCCCAGTATACTCAAGAATTGGTCGATCATAATAGTTCGGGCTGTTCGTGTTCGTGCCCTCTGGGCACCTTGACACCTAACTTCGTGTAAGCCGCCGGCAGCGCCACGCGGCCCCGCGGAGTCCTCTTGAAAAATCCTTGCATGATCAAATACGGCTCATAGACATCTTCCAGAGTGGAGGCGTCTTCGCTGACTGCAACGGCCAGCGACGTCAATCCCACCGGACCTCCATTGAACTTGTAGATCACCGCCTCGAGAATCCGCTTGTCCATCTCATCCAAGCCGTCTTCATCGATCTCTCTCATGATCAGGGCATCCCGCGCCACCGTCGCTGTCACCACACCGTCCGCCTTGACCTGCGCGTAATCCCGCACCCAACGCAACAGCATGTTGGCCACCCGCGGCGTGCCACGCGATCGCACCACCACTTCGTGAGCGCCTCCCGGCTCGATCTCAACTTCTAACAAGGACGCCGAACGCAGGATGATCCGGGTCAATTCGTCGACGGGATAATAGTCGAGCCGATCCGTCAGCCCAAAACGCGAGCGCAGAGGCGCGGTCAACATCCCCGCGCGCGTCGTGGCCCCGATGAGGGTGAACGGCGGCAGCGAGAGGCGAATCGTGCGCGCGTTCGGGCCTTGGTCGATCATGATGTCCAACTTGAAATCCTCCATCGCCGGATAGAGATACTCCTCCACGCTCGGATGAAGCCGGTGGATCTCATCAATGAACAGGATGTCGCCTTCCTGGAGGTTGGTCAGGACACCGGCGAGATCGCCGGCCTTCTCGATCTGGGGTCCGCTGGTGATGTGAATCTTGGATCCCACGGCGGCGGCGATGATGTGCGCCAAAGTGGTCTTGCCCAGGCCGGGAGGCCCGCTCAGCAAGATGTGTCCGAGGACATCACCGCGTTGCCTCGCGGCTTCCACCATCAGCATCAGACGGTCCTTGACCTTCTGCTGGCCGCAAAAATCATCGAACACGGGCGGGCGGAGCGATTGCTCGAGCACCCGATCCGGAGCTTCATTCGACTCGTTGTAAGGATTCTCAGTCAACGGACCACGCGAAGAAAGACAAACCAGGTTCGAACAAGACCAACCCGTTCCGCCCGCTCTCCAAGCCACTCCTATAAAGCTTGATAACCGAGAAATCCAAACCTTTTCGGCCCCGAGGGGATCGACCACGCCAAGCCAGCCAGAGCGTCAAACCCGGTCGCGAAGTTTAGAAATCCGCGTCCGGCTCTCTCGGAAAACGCCGCGTTTCCATCACAGGGACTCGTCGTATTCCTTGTCGCCGAACCTCTGGGCTCTCTTGCCGGTGTAGGTCTTGCCTTCGTAGACGATGCTGAAATCGCCGCCGGTTTCCGTGGCCAGTTCCGCCAGACGGGCGGCCACCGTTCCCGCCACCTCCATGGCGATGGTGTTCACCGTCACGCCCCCGGGAACCAGCTCGGTCATTCGACCCAGGAAGGTTTTCCATGCCTTCTCGTTCGCGATGAATTCCTTCACGAATTCCTCATGATTGGCGTTGGGCATCCGGATGTAGTCCTGACACATGCCGTCAGTCAGGAGGTAGACCAAATCGGGCGTCGGCTTGATTTTCATGGCGGGCTCAAATCCGCTCATCCAGATGGTCCCTCCTCCCGTGCGCTGTCCGGCCAAGGCCATCCCGTCAATGCGATCAATGGTGGCCTGCTTGTTTTTCTGACTCGCATTGTACCAGGTCACGTCCAGCTCAAAGTCCACCATCCGCTGCCGGCCGATCACCTGGCCGCTCTCCGGATTCTCGTCCTGCAACCACGGCATACCGGAAAAGAAGATGACCGTGTAACGCATGGAGGGGGCGAGATTTTGGATGCTCTCCTTCAGTTCACGTTTCAGCATCGCAATCCGGGTCTCTCCTTCCACATTGGTGTTCCCCATGCTGGACGAAAAATCCACGATGTAGCAGACTCGTTTGGCCTGTTGCTCGTCTCCAAAGAAACGGACGGATCCACCGCCGCCACCACCCATGCCATCTCCCCAGCCGCTTCCCATGCCGAAACTGTCGCCCGCCCCGAGGACGTCATCCGTGATCTCCTCCACCTCCACGATAGGAGCCGTCAGGGGCGAGGTCGTGTTGGCCGCGATCACGCTGGCGCGACTGGCGCTCGAGGACGACGGTCGCTGATGCAGGTATTGGGCGATGGTCTTCTTCTCAATCTGCTCCCGAAGATCTTCGGGAGCCTTCATGGACATGATCACCGAGGGTTCCGGCAAGGGACCCGGCTTCAAAATCCAAAAGAGACAGAGAAGGATCACCAGCGCGTGCAGCACGCCGGCCGAGAACACCGCCACCGCACGGTTCTTCTTTTTCGCCTTGGCCTGGGTCTCCTCGACGCGCCTTGCCATCATGTCTGGCGACCATCCCGCCGATGCGGCCACGGCGGCCGACGGCGCCGATGATGACTTCGCCACGCGTCCTCTCCCCCGTTCCCCGGAAACCTTTGGTCGCCCCGCCAACCCTGCGGAAACCGAAACGGCCGGGTTCGCCGACACCGAGGCGTCCACCGGCGGGGTCGCCAGCCGGGCGGCCGGCGGCCTGGGAAGTCCCCTCGTGTGCGGCGTCCTCGTCTCTTCTGCGGCACTCGCCCCGGCCAAGTCCCCTTCGGCAGGATCTTCAGGGAGGGTGGTTTCCGTCGAGGCCACGGGCGAAGCGGGCTCGGGCGTCGAAAGCGATCCCTCCTCCGTCCCCGACTCGGGCGCCGGTTCCATGAGCTCCGCTTCGGCTGACTCCAGAAAATCCGCCCGCTGGTCGGACTCCTCTGAACGGACGGCAGCTCCGCTCATTGATTCCAGCGTGGCTTCGAAGCCAGGGTTCTCGTAGGCGTCCTCGAGAACCGTCGCGGTGGTGTAGTGCCGGCGAGCGTCGTCCGCCAACCCGAGGGCCAGAAACAGTTGCGCATTGAGCCAGTGCGCCTCGGCCGATCCCTTGTTCCTCCGCAGGGCGCGGTCGATGTAGGGCCCGGCCTTTGCGGGCTGTGCTTCTAACAAGTGCTTGGCGATGAACAGTTCATCATCCTCGTTGGCAGGAACAGCCGGCGCCGCCAACAGGCAATCCCGAGCCTCCCGGGATTGTCCCTCTTCCAGGAGCAGTTCGGCCAAATGACGCCGGGTTTCCCAACTCTCCGGATTCCCCTCCAGGGCAATCCGGAGGATTTTGATGGTCTTGTTCATGGATTCGGGGCAGAGGGTGGTTTTCGAGGCAAAGTCCCCCATGAATGCATTGGGCCCGGGTGAAAGCCAGGGAAAAGCAGCCCCGCCAGCGTCGAGACACCCGCAGGCCCACGATCGCCCTTCCCGCACCCCACCAGACTCTCGTCCCACGCGACGTTTCAACCCAAGCCGCAGCCATTCGGCGACGCGCAGCGAGTGCACCCGGAACTCCGCTCCCCTTATCGCAAGCGATAGACGATCCGGGCCTTGTCCGTGTCGTAGGGAGACATCTCCAATTTCACCCGGTCACCAATGACCAAACGAATGAACCGCTTTCGCATCTTGCCCGAAATGTGTGCCAGAACGGTGTGTTCTGTGTTGTCCAACTTCACACGAAACATCGTCCCCGCCAGCACCGCGGCGATGGTTCCCTCCATCTCAAAACAATCCTCCGCGGAGTCGCCGGTTTTCTTATCTTTGCGGGAACGATCACCGCGTCGGCCACGGTTCGATCTCCTCCCCGGGCGTCTTCCTCGTCTGTTTGATGGTGGCATAGAAAACAAAAGAACCGCCTGATTTCCTCGGTCTTCCGTCGGCAGTTCTCCCGCTTTTACCCGATAATCTCAGATTTGCAACGGTCTATTTCCGCTTCTTCACAGCAGCCGTCTGGAGTTTCGCAAGCCCCGCGCCGTGACCCGGCTCTGCGTGTGGGCCGCCACTTGATCCACGTAGTTCTGCCACTGCAGCGGGCGCACCGTCCCTCCGGCTCGACCCGATGTTTCCAACCATTCCCAACCGAATTCTGACCGGCGATTCCCGTACTCCAGCCGGTGAATCCAGGCGCCGAATTCGTCTTTACGCCAAAGCGCCGGGTCGTTTCCCTGCACCCTTTCACCATTTTCCCAGGCCCGATCCCGAATTTCCCGGGTACTCTCGCCCCCACCCCACCAAGACGTATCCTGCGCCCTCACTGGCCCTTGCTCTCGCTCTTCGACCGTCTCCATGACTCTTGAGGGTCTTCCCCTCCGCCGCACTAACCCCTCGTCCAGGTGGTTCCGTGCCGGGCCTTCTTCCACACACAGGTTCCCGGGCCATACGCCCAGACCGTCAACACCAGCGCGATCATCGGCAGCTGCTCGAGAAGAGTTCCCATCCATTTCGCGCCTCCCTGAAAACCAAGCCACCAAAGAAAAAACAGCCCCACAAGCTGGACGACGGCGGCCATGCGGCACGCCCACCCCGCCACCAGCCAAAAGGCCATCCCGAGCATCAGCACACCGATCACCATCGAGAGGATGGGCTTGGTGATACCTAACGAACCGGTCAGCAGCGAACCGTGCGCATTCGCTTCAAAACTGCGAAGAAGGATCCCGTCTCGCACCCCCCAAAACGCCCACACCACAGCCAGGACCAAGCGATACGAAAAGATCGTGTGCCGTGATAATCGAGGGGCCTGGGAATCCTTCGCTAAGGTGAGCATGCCCGGGAAGACTAAGGCTCAAACCTTCTAGATTCCAAGTCGTATTTCCTTGAATTCGAGGCGGCAATGCACCGGAATCTGGCTACCCGTAGGAATTTCTCCGGCCCATGGACTCCGATTCTATCATAAAGATCATTCGGCAAAGACGCAGCGTCAAACCCGACCGGATGCGGCCGGATTCCCTCCCTCGGAAAACCATCGAAACGATTCTGGAAACCGCGCGTTGGGCTCCCACCCACGGCCTAACCGAGCCTTGGCATTTTTCGATCTACCAAGGAGAGGCCCGTCGGCATTTGGCAGCCACGCTGCAAACACTCTACCAATCGCTCACCTCGCCGGACGCCTTTCGGCCGGAAAAACTGGAAAAGTTAGGCAGAAACCCGCTCCTCGCTCCCGCGGTCATCGTCATCGGTTTGCATCGCGACCCGACCGGAAAAATCCCGGAGGTCGAGGAGATCGCCGCCGTGGCCTGCGCCGTTCAAAACATGCACCTGACGGCCTCCGCCATGGGGCTTGGCGCCTTCTGGTCTTCACCGCCCGTCGTCGACACGGAGCCATTCCGCCAGTTTGTCGGCGAAGAGATCGTCGATCGCTGCCTCGGCCTGTTTTACCTCGGCTGGCCGCAAGAGGGCTTGGTCCTCGAAGGACGACGAACCCCCATTGAGCAGAAATCGCTTTGGCACGGCACGCCCAGTCCAAGCGATTCGTAGTGCCGACACGCCGCCTCCCAGCCCCTGCCCTCACCTCAGCCCGCCGTCTGCGTCGATCGATTTCCCCCATGCCATGACCATCCCGGAAAGGCTCATCCTGGAGACTCGGGAAATGAACGCGTCTCTCGCCAAGATCCGGTTTGAAAAACCGGTGACCCACGTCTACAACCCCCTCGCTTACGGCTGGAGTGCTCACGCGCGCTATCTGCAAAACTACGCCTCCGCCCGAAAACGCGTGATGTTTTTGGGAATGAATCCCGGGCCATTCGGGATGGCGCAGACAGCCGTTCCCTTTGGAGAAGTCGCCGCAGTGCGAGACTGGATGGGCATCGAGGAACCCATCGGTCAACCGGACCACGCCCACCCCAAACGTCCCGTCACCGGGTTCGCCTGTCCACGGTCCGAAGTGAGTGGCCGAAGGCTCTGGTCGCTCTTTGCCGAGCGCTTTCAATCACCGACCCGCTTTTTCAAGGAGCATTTTGTCGTCAACTACTGCCCCCTCGTCTTCATGGAAGAGTCCGGTCGGAACCGCACCCCTGACAAGCTCTCACGACAGGAACGAGAGGCTGTCTACGCCATCTGTGACGGCTTTCTCCGTTCGGCGACCGACATCCTCCGCCCCCAATGGGTCGTTGCGATTGGCGATTTCGCACTCAAGCGGGCGCAAAAGGCCCTGAATGAGTCTGGAGCCATGCGTCTTGAAAAAATCCTTCATCCCAGCCCCGCGAGCCCGGCGGCCAATCGCGGATGGGCCGAACAGGCGACCCGACAACTGCAAGAGGCCGGGATCTGGACCTGAACGCGGCCTCCCACTTCGGCGAAAGGCAAACACCTAGTCCGGAATTCTGCGGAACCGGTGCTCATCGAGAGCCGTTCCTCCGACGTGGACGGAGCCAAAGGGAACGTTGGGACTCCCTCGAGCTCGTCCCACAGACGAAGACGATAGGCGACGACGCTTTCTCGATCAGCCAAAAGCCCCTGAGGCTTTCAATCGGCCGATGTCGGCCAGATGATCCACGAGTTCCTTGGTCTGCGCCCGGTAGCGATCCAACACTTCTCGCGAGGTCTTCGCTCGACGGCTGATGACTTCATCCAGTTCCTGATAACTGTGGGTCACACGGTCTGTCAATTCCTGGAGGAAATCGATCATCGACTGACACTTTTCCGTAAGGTGATGTTGTGCCGACCCAGCGCCAGCCTCCATGTGAGCCACCGCCCGGCGGCGCGCTTCCGCCATTTCGGCAAGCAGGATCTTCTCCGCGGCCACGCGTTTGAGATCACTGGTAAGACCCACTTTGGACAACAGCCAGATCGCCCATTTGGTGGGATCGAAACTGATCTTCTTCACGCCGTTGCGGTAATCGTATTGAAAGGTGTGATGGTAGTTGTGATAGCCCTCTCCAAAGGTGAAGAAAGCCATTAGGCCGCTGTCACGCGCGCTTGAACCGCTTGAGTAGGGCCGGCGCCCGACGGTGTGACAGAGCGAGTTGATGAAAAACGTGCTGTGCTGCACAACCACCACCCGGAGCACACCGGCGATCAGGAAAGCTCCCAGGGCACCCACACCTCCGTTCCACAGCCAGCCGAGGAAGGCGGGGAAGATCAGGCCGACCACCACGGCAATTGACTGGACCCACCGATGCTGCCACATCACAAAGCGATCCTTGCGGAGATCCGCCACGTTGTCCATGGGCGGCTCCGGGTGCAGCTTGACCATCAGCCAACCGAGGTGAGCCCAGAAGAAACCCTTCGAAATATCATAGGGATCACCATCGTGGTCGACGTATTTGTGGTGACGCCGATGGTCGGAAACCCAATCCAGGGCCGAGTTCTCAAACGCACAGGCGCCAAAAATCAAAGTCCACAGCCGGACAGGTAATTTCGCACGAAAGGCCTTGTGAGCGAAAAGGCGATGGTAGCCCAGCGTGATGCTCATGCCGGTCGCATACACGTAGAAAATGAAAAGCGCGATCTGAAACCAGTCGATACCAAAGCGCCAGAGGTAGAGGGGCACACCCACCAGCGCGACGACGGCCGTTCCAGCAAGGAAGAAGCTAGTGATCCAGTTGACCCGATCGAGGGGAAGACGAGCAGTCATAAGGGAAGAGAGCTAGGCCCTATCGGGCCTTTTCGAAAGGAAAAATTCTCCCCTCCGAAAGGGGAGCGGAGGATTCACTCCGAGGATTTCTGAAGGCTTCCCTCCAGCTGGGAAGGATCCGGGGCTTCACTGGGATCGAGAGGACGACTGACGGGTTCAGCGGTGGGCACCGCGTCCCGATCCTCGTTTTCCGGCGACGGGGCGGAAGTTTCACCCGGGTTTTCCGAAGGCGAG
Source organism: Verrucomicrobiales bacterium (assembly GCA_965204485.1). GTDB lineage: Bacteria > Verrucomicrobiota > Verrucomicrobiia > Verrucomicrobiales > DEV007 > JAACDM01. Next base: position 68,022 of record CBDBEZ010000107.1, on the reverse strand, counting down.
GAGCCGGGGGAGAGTGCGGGAATTTGCCCCTGGGCGGCCAGAAAAGCCTCCGGGGTCACCACCTTGCCGTCCGGTCCGATCGGCCCCTCGCCCGGCTCGGCCACGCTGACCTTCACCGATTCGAGTTGGTAGTCTCCCGCGCCCAGGATCTGGGAAAAGTCGGGCAAAGAAATCCCCGGGGGTAAGTCACCCGACAGTTCGACGCTGACCGGGTCATCGGACTCCCCGGCCGCAGCCGGGTCCAAATCACCATCGCCGGACTGGACGGGCGCAGACGCAGCCACGGAAACGTCGCCCAGAGTGACATCCATGGGGGTGATCCCGGGCTGACCTGTCCCGATTCCCGGCTCGATGGTCAGGGTGATGGACCCATCCCCGACACTCTCGATGACAGGAACCGCCTCACTTTCCGAAACGGCAACAGCATTCCCAGAATCTGCCTCGGGAATGGCAACCCCATCCTCTGCAGTTCCCGGCGAATCCACATTCCCGGTTTGTGCCTCCTCGGGCAACCGCTGCTCACTGCAGCCAACGATCAGACAGGCGCAGACGGACGACAGCAGACCTAGGACAAAGAAATTCTCTATACGTTTCATAGATCGGTAAGACTGGGCAGACCAGAGACGAGAGAGCCTCCGAGGGCAAGTCGAAGGCTCTCCAAAATGACGTGAAAAATCACGACCTGGTCCACCGAGAGAGGCTGGGGAACACCCAGCGATCAGCGGTGAATGACGATGATCCTGTCGTCGGGCCGCAAGGTGATGTCCAACGATGGCTGCTCGGAGATCTTGCGCATGTCGTGCTCGCTGGTCTTGCCATCACGGATCAGACGCACGCGCTCCTTGTCCGCCCAAGGGGAGAATCCGCCGGCAGCCGCGATGGCATCCAGGAGAGTCATCCCGTCCTCGTAGGCGGCCCGCTGGGAAACACGCACTTCACCATTGATCGCCACTTTCCGCACGGCGCCGTTCTGCGTGGCCTCCGGCGTGGAGACAACCACCGTGGGCCGGGTGAAAATCTCCGCTTGTTTGAAGGCCAGCTCGATGCGCTGGCCCAGTTGAGAGGGCGTCATGCCCGCGGCCGTGATCCGCCCCACGTAGGGCAAGGGGAACTTGCCGTCACTGGCCACCGAGTAGGTCTGCGAGATCTGGTTCACGTCTTCCGCGGGCACCCCCGAGATGCGCATGACGATCGTGTCCGTGGGTTTGATCTTGGTCTCCGTCTTGGAGTTTTGAGCCGTGGTCACGCCCGTCGCCAGGGAAGTCACGACAAACAAGAGAGATATGAACTTTTTCATGAGTTGATGGATAGGTGTTGTTGGTTGAGTGGCGGGCGCCATGAGGGCGTCACCGCGGATTTAATACTCGTCATCGGCCGACCGCTGAGCCGGGCTCGCTCCCGATCCGGATTCTTGAGCCACCGGGGTGTCGATCTCCGAACGCTCCTTGCGTCGCGTGGAACGGGTTTGGGCGTTGGTCGGCGAGTAGTAGGTGTAGTAACTGGTGTAATACTGGTACTGACTGTCGCTCCGGACGTCGACGTTGTTGAGGACCACTCCGAGGAGGTTGCCGCCCACATTCTCGACGCATTGTTTGACGCGGAGCAGCATGCTGCGCGGCAACTTGCGGTGCTGGATGACCACCATCGTCAAGTCCACCTCGCTCGCCAACACCGCGGCGTCACTCACCCCGAGGATGGGAGGCGAGTCGATCAGGACCAGGTCGAAGCGGTTTTTGACGTCGGCAATGAGCTCGGACATGCGTCGGGAGTTGAGGATACCCGCCGCATCCGCCGGCAAGATGCCGCTCGGCATGAAGTAGAGATTGTCCACCGGTGTCTGGAGAATGACGTCTTCGAGCATCAGTTCAGTGGTCAGGTAATTGGTGAGACCCACCGAGTTGTTGATGTCGAAGAAGGTGTGCAATTTCGGGCGGCGCAGGTCACCGTCGATCATCAAGGTGTTGTAACCACCCTGGGCACAGATGTAGGCGAGGTTCACCAGAGTGGTGGACTTACCCTCACCGGCACCGCCACTGACCACCGTGATGGAGTTCGCGTCCGCGCTTTTCCGGTTGAACTCAATGTTGGTTCGCAAGATTCGGTAGGCTTCCGCATCGGGAGTGAGCCCGCTCTGTTTGTGGAGCACGCCAACGTCGCGCGGAATGACGGCCAGCACCGGGATCTGCAGGTAACGCTCGACATCCTCCAGCGTCTTCACACTGGTGTCGAGATACTCGAGGAAGAAGGCGAGACCCACACCAAAGGCCAAACCGACCACGGCGCCCATTAGCAAGTGGAGGACGACGTTGGGCTTGGTGGGATTGGTGGCGACCTCGGCCTCCTCGTGGAGGCTCATCGGCACCTTGGGCATGCCCAGATCCACCGATTCGGTCGCGTAGCGTGCTTGCATGTTGACCAACATGGTTTTCTGCAACTCGTATCCCATACTGGCCTCCACGTACTCCTCTTTTTTCCGCCCTTCATCCAGCGAGGCGTCCTTGTTTTTCTCTTCGATGCCGACGGACAGTTCCATCGCCTGCTGGGCCATTTTCAGTTTGATCCGCAGAGCATTGCGCACGCTCGCCACCGCCTGAGTCAACAACTCCTGGGTCTTCTCCAATTGTCCCTCGACCTCGGTGACGCGATGGTGCCGGCGACCCAATCCCGAATCCCGCAGACCTCTCAGGTTCAGCTGATACTGTTGATAGGTGGGCCAGAGCGCTTGCAGGGTCGGATCCTGAATATCGAGCATCGCGGCGCTCTGGATCAATTGATCGCCTTCCAAACCGGCCAGCGTCTCGATCTGCATCTTGATTTGGGAGATGGCCGCCTCCGCCTCGTAGGTGTCCCGCTTGGCGATCATGAGGATCGATCCCTGCCCCGTCACGGGACTTCCGGTGATGGAGGCCGAGTTGTTCATGGCGGCCAGGTCGACAATGCGATAGCGCTCGGCGAGGTCCAGCATCTTGAGACGCGCTTCCTCAACGGTATCCGCCTGCTCCTTTAACTGGCGCTTGAGGGTGTCCATGGCGTCGTTGCTGCGCTTTTTCTCCAGGGTCGTGCGCCGTTCATGATAGGCCACCGCCACCGCGTTCGCGACGTGGGCCGCAAGTTGAGCATCCGTGTCAAAATACTCGATCGAGATCAAATCCGTGCCTCGCGTCTCCCGGGTCTTCAGATTGGCGAAAAGCTTGTCGGCCGCCATGGAGCGAGTGATCTTCCAGCGGTCATTCAACTTCAGCGTGTCCACCACCTGATAGAGCGTCATCCTGCTCGTGATGATATTGAACTCCGTGTCAATGAAAGTGGGCGGGACGAAGAAGCGGCCCGAAGGCACCTCGCCAGGAAAGATCTTCATGTCATGCGCCTCCCGGTTGATCTGCATGGTCACCTTCCCCACAAATTCTCTGGGTAAGATGTAAGTGATCACCGCCGCCGTCATGAAGATGAGGAAGAAGGCGAGCAGGATCACGCCATAGCGATTGCGAAGGACCTGCCAGTAGTCCATCGCATGGAGTTTTGCTTCGGAAGAAGGCTTTTGTTCGTTCATCTAATGGTTTTCTCTGATGGTTGAAACGGAATTGGCTCCCGAGGTTGGACAACCAAGGGAGCCAACTGTTCAAAAAGGATCAATCTCTTAGAAGGTCGCCGAAAGGCCCATCCACAGGCGATGCCGATCGTAGTCGCGGTCGATCCCTGCGTCTAGATCAGAGTCCAAGTTGCCGAAAGCGTAACCGCTTTCAACCTTCACGTTGGAGTAGAGAAGATAGGAAAGCCCGAGGTTCAATCCGAAGAAGTCCTCTTCGCCATCGTTGATGCCCGCCAAACGGGAGTCATTCAACTCGGCATGCACGTAGGTGATTCCGGCGGAACCCAACAAACGACGCGTGAACTCATACGTGCCCGTGACCCCCATGCGGAAGGTCTCGCGTTGGGAGTAGACGCCCAACTCGGCATCATCCAAACCGTAACGAGCGGCCCAGCGGAGACTGAAGTCTTTGTTCAGCTGCTGCACGAAAGAGGCTTCTAGATACGGGAAGGACTCGTTGCCCAAGTCATCGTAATCGCGGAACTCAGCACCAGCGCGAATCGAACCCTGTGAGGTGCGGCTGAAGAGATGGTCGACACCTCCCAAGACAAAATGACTGATGTAGTCGGCACCGCCGTTGTCTTCGTAGCTCGTGGCCTGGAAACGATACTCACCTACCGCGGTCGTGTTGCGCGTCCACATGTAGCGCGCCGCCACCCCGAGCAAGTTTGTGTAACGATCTTCGATGTCGTTGCCATCGTAGATGATCGAACTGAAGGCCCAATTCGCGACCGTGGAGAAACGGCGGGTCCAGGCATAGCTCGCGGCGAGGTTATTGTAGACGTAGAAATACTGGTCGATCCGGCGAGCGATCGAAGCTCCGATCGTCTGATTGGGCTCGTATTCGTAGGTGACGTAAAAGTTGTCCGAGATGGTGAGCCGGCGCGACGCACGATGGACGACCGAACCTTGAAGACGCACGGAATAGAACCAACTCTCGTCGTCATTCACCGCGACGTCGTCAAAATAGTAAATCAGCGAGGCCGAGGCACCCAAGGTGTAACGGGTCGTCCGGGATCCACCTGCCCACTGCGTACCGATCCCCGCCTGGAGATAGACAGACTCTTCTTCGGCGATGTCGAGAGAGTTGATGTTGCTATCGTAACCCACGTACCCCGAGATCGTCCAAGTCAACGGAATGTCTTCCTGTTCGAAATCATCAGCGTTCTGGCCGATGCTCAGCAAACCCTGCCCATTGGCAACTCCAGTGATGAGTCCGAGCGAGAGCGCGAAGGCCGATGCTAGTCTTGTAAATTTCATAGTAATCGTAAACATAGGTTGCGCAAATTTTGGGTTGTGGGGCTCTACTAGTAAAGAAGGAATTGCGTTTGATAAAGACTTATTTTCGCAAATATCAAGGATTCTTGCCCGAGATCAGTCCTTTTTCTTCGGGTCGTTTTTGTCATCTTCCGAAGGGTCCTTCCCATCATTCTTGGGAACATCGTCCTCGGGAACACCTTTCTCGGGAACATCGTCTTTGTGGGGATCCTTCTTGGGATCCGGCTTCGGGTCACTGGGCGACAGGGGCTTACGAGGCTTGAACAGACCGGGGGAGACCACTCCTCCCGCCGGCGCAATCAGATAGACGGCACTCTGATTTCCACTGTAAGCGTCCCAATGAATCCAATCCCAGGCATCGTCTTCCTCCACAATCTCGGTTTCTTCCTGCTTGCCAGCCTTCCCCTGGCCCGCGTCCTTACCCCTTCCCTTGGCGTTCTTGCCGTAGCCAGATCCACTCCGAACGCTCGGCTTGCCACCGCGCGGGCATCGCTCACCAGCTCCTGAGCCGCTTCGTAGGCTTCCCGCTGCTCCTCGACCTGCTCCACCTCGACCTGGGCCGGAAGAGCGTTCTCGCCGCGAGCCTGGTCGCTCAAAGCCCGATCCAAACCCTCTTGCACGGCGGCCACCAAGCTGGGCGCGGCGGCACTGGCACATTCGGAAATCTCCGCAGCCATCGCCGGCTTCACCGTCACCGCCAGTTCGACAACCTGAGAAATCACCGGCTGGCTACCGTCCGCGGCCCGAACGGCGGCCGAAACAATCTCACAAACACAGTTCCCGTGCGCTCGCAACGCATCCTCCAGAACCACCAACAGGCGATCCTGATTCCGGCCGATGGAGATCGTGACATCTTCCGCGATGGAATCACAATCGCCCAGAATTTCCTGCACCACGATCGCTACCTCATCAGAGGCCGAGGGAGCCGAGGCAATCGCGCGCTCGGCGATGACCACCGCTTTGGTAGGCGACACGCCGACCGCGGCCTTCACCATCTGGGCCACCAATTCGTCGCTGGCCTGACTGGCGGCGATGGCGCTCTCCACCAAGGAACCCGCACAATCGGGACGGCGACGGGCGTGATTGGCCAAATTCTCCGCAGCTTTCTCGGGATACTCGCGGATCACCGCTTCCAGTTCCCTCTGGGCCTCCGAACAGCGCGTTTCATTCTGTGCCCCGACCACGCCTGCCCAGACGAGCAAGCTCAGGAATACAAAAAAGAAACGCAGGCGGATCATGAGAATCACTGGGTCAGCAATTGGAGCGGGTAGCGGGAATCGAACCCGCATAGCCAGCTTGGAAGGCTGGAGCTTTACCATTAAGCTATACCCGCACTAGTGTCCATAAAAATAATAACCTTGTTTAATTCTCGAGGTTACTTAAATTTTTACGAGCCGTCTCCGTGCATCGTTTATTGCCTCAGTTCGGATTCCGTGTCAACTCGCGCGTTCCCGAAGCCTGCCGCCGAGTTTCTCAACGGGGCCGCACCACGAAATTGACGAGCTTGTTCGGCACCACCACCACCTTGACCACGTCCCCGTCGAGAAACTCGGCGGCCCGTGATTGGCGCGCACTCGCGATCACGGCCTCTTTCTCCTCATCCACCGCCACCTCGATGCGGTCCCGCAGCTTTCCGTTCACCTGCACCACGACCTGTACCTGCTCCTGCGACAGCGCGGCTTCATCGTGTCGCGGCCACGCCGATTGGGCCAGGGCTTCTCCCCCCAAAAAACGGGCACTCAGGCGTTGATTCAACTCCTCGGTGAGGTGCGGTGCGTAGGGATTCAGCAAAACGAGGAAATCCCTCAATGCCTTCACCGGACGGCGATCCGCCGCCGTGTAACCCTTCACGAACACCATCATCTGGGCGATCGCCGTGTTGAAAGCCAGCTTCTCGGTGTCTTCGGTCACCTTCTTGATGGTCTCGTGCCGCAGCCGGTTCAGTTCCCCTTCGGCTTCGCCCTCGACCGTGGAGCCGGAGATCTCCCACTCGCCCTCCTGGTTTTCCTCCATGAACAGCCGCCAAACGCGTCCCAGGAAACGATACAAACCCTCGACGCCGCGATCGCTCCAGGGTTTCACCTGCTCAAGCGGGCCCATGAACATCTCGTAGAGCCGCAGCGCGTCCGCCCCGTAACGCTCAATCACATCGTCCGGATTCACCACGTTGCCCCGGCTCTTGGACATTTTCTGACTGTCCGGCCCCAGAATCAGACCCTGGTTGACCAATCGATGGAAGGGTTCCGGCGTGCTGAGATACCCCAGATCAAAGAGAACCTTGTGCCAAAAACGGGCGTAGAGGAGGTGGAGCACGGCGTGCTCCGCCCCGCCGACGTAAAGGTCGACACTGGCGGACCGTTCGGGAGAATTCAACCAGTAGGCTTCGGCCTCCGGAGAGACCAGAGCATCCGCGTTTCGGGGATCGGCAAACCGCAGATAATACCAGCAGGATCCCGCCCATTGCGGCATGGTGTTGGTCTCGCGCTCGGCTCCCTCACCGTAAGCCACCCACTCTCTGGCCTTGGCCAGGGGCGGATCGGCCGTGCCCGTCGGCCGGAAATCATCCATCTCGGGGGGCAATACCGGAAGCTCTTCCACCCCCAGCGGCTCGTGATGCCCGTCCACCCAAACGATGGGGAAGGGCTCTCCCCAGTAGCGCTGCCTCGAGAACAGCCAATCGCGCAACTTGAAGTTCACCGTGCGCTGGCCGCGCCCTCGTTCTTCCAGCCACTCGATGATGACCTGCTTCGCCTCGGGCGTCGGCAAGCCGTCGAGCAAACCGGAATTCACCGCCACGCCTTCACCGGAAAAACATTCTTCCGCCTCCTCCCCGCCCGCTTCCGACCTCACCACCTCACGAATCGGCAGCTCGAAGGCCCGGGCGAAGGCGTGGTCGCGCTCGTCATGGGCGGGCACTGCCATGATCGCCCCGGTGCCGTAAGTCATGAGCACGTAGTCGGCCACCCAGACCGGAATCCGTTCGTCATTCACCGGATTGATCGCGTAACCGCCCGTGAACACTCCGGATTTCTCCTTCGCCAATTCGGTGCGTTCCAAATCCGACTTGGACGCCACCTCACGCCGATAAGCCTCCACCGCCTCACGCCGATCGCTCGTCATCAAGGTCTCCACCAAGGGATGCTCGGGCGCCATGACCATGTAAGTGGCTCCAAACAGCGTGTCCGGGCGGGTCGTGAACACTCGCAAACTCTCATCCGCTCCTTCCAAATCGAAAATGACATCGGCCCCTTCGCTTCGCCCGATCCACTCCCGCTGCATGATCTTGATCCCCTCCGGCCAATCCAGACCCTCTAGCTCATCCAGGAGCCGCTGGGCGTAGTCGGTGATGCGCAGCATCCACTGCCGCATCGGCCGCTTCTCCACCGGAAAACCACCCACTTCGCTCTTGCCGTCTTTCACCTCCTCATTGGCCAGAACCGTTCCCAGCTCGGGACACCAGTTGACGGGCACTTCCGCCACGTAAGCCAGGCGACGGCTGTCCAGATATGCCCGGCACCTCTCGGGATCTTCGTCAGGATGCGAGGCCTGCCGCAGGTTTTCCAATTCGCCGATGGGCCTGGCTTTGCCGGACGACTCGTCCACGTAAGCGCCGTAGAGCTGGAGAAAAATCCACTGAGTCCACTTGAAATAACCGGGATCCGTCGTGTTGATCTCCCGGTCCCAGTCGTAAGAGAATCCGAGGCGCTTGAGCTGCATGCGGAACCGCTCCGTATTGCGCTCTGTCGTCACCCGCGGGTGCTGACCCGTCTTGATGGCATACTGCTCCGCCGGCAGGCCGAAAGCGTCCCAGCCCATCGGATGCATCACATTGTACCCACGCAAGCGCATGAAGCGCGCGATGATATCCGTGGCCGTGTAACCCTCCGCATGTCCCACATGAAGTCCGTCGCCACTGGGGTAGGGAAACATGTCCAGCACGTAATACTTCGGTCGGTCCGGATCGAATCCCGGATCGCCGGGATTCAAGGCGCGAAACGTCCCCTCCGTCTCCCAGTGGCCCTGCCAACGGGCCTCGATTTCATCAAAGGGATATTGTTTTCTGCGCTCGCTCATGGCTGGTTCGACGGGATGGCTACTAAGACCGAAGCCCTATTGATTGCAACGCGCAATGCGCACAAGACTTCCGAATTCCACCAGATCTTCGGAGATCGCTTCGAGGTCAAAGACTTGAGCGCGCACCCCGAACTCCCCGAGGTCATGGAGACCGGAAAGACCTTCGAAGAGAACTCGGCGCTCAAGGCAATCGAGATCAGCCGAGCCCTCCCGGAGACCCTCGTGATGGCAGATGACTCCGGTCTGGAAGTCGACGCCCTGGAAGGCGAACCGGGTGTGTATTCGGCACGCTACAGTGATCCGGGGGCCACCGACGCATCCAACCGCACCCTGTTGCTGCGGCGGCTTGAAGAGAGGGGAGCCAGAGGCAAGGAACGATCCGCACGCTTTCGCTGTGTTCTCACACTCGCCTTAAACGGCCAAATCATCCACCAGTCCAACGGATTCGTGGAGGGCGTGATCGCCAATCGCGAAAAGGGCGACCACGGCTTCGGCTACGACCCTCTTTTTATTCCCCGGGACCACTGCCAAACCTTCGCCGAATTGCCCAGCGCCGCCAAACACGCCATGAGCCATCGCGGCCGCGCCACCGACGCCATGCGGGCCTTCATGGAATCACGCTCGTCCAGCGCGCTCTGAACTCCGCATTTTACCGAAATCGACTTCGCGTGCGGGCAATCAGTTTCCGAATTCCCTCATCATCGAGATGAATGCCAGCCCGCCAGAGATACTCCTTGAGTGTTCCCGCCCGCACCCTGTCGGCGGGCGACAATCTCGAATAGCGGTTACACACGCTCTCCTCCACATTCAAAACCACCGAGCGACCGCGTCGCTGGCCCGGCCGGCGCTGGAAACTCTCCCAATCGACGGTACCCCGATCGAGCTGTTGGGGGGGCAGGGGCACTGGCGGAGGGCTCGACCGTCCCGGCGCCGCCGCTCCCGTGGAAACGACGCCGGCCACCGTCCCCGGTGCCAGCGATCGAGCGGCACGATCCGTGGCCACGGTCGTCAACACGGGCGACATCGCTCGGTCGCCGGTCGTCCCGTCCATCCCTTCGGCTTCACGTTCGCCCGGCCGCTTTCCCGCTAATTCGGGGATCTCAACGTCGAGAAGTCGCTCGAGTGAGCGGCTCAACCAGGCTCCACTGGCACTTTTCAAAACCAGCAGAACCTCTCCCCACACACGCTTCAGCGCCCGCCAGGGAGGGTTCATGCCAAGCTCTTGCCGCGTGAGTGTGCTCAACCCCGATTCCCCCCCGTAGCTCTCCCACGGCTCGCACCCGGGATAGGCGGCTTGCAGGCTTCTCGGTGATTCCGCCAGGACTCCAGAACTCGACAATCGCGGAGCCATGGGAGCCGCACGCGAATCCTCCACAAAGCGGAGCGAAACCATCGCCGTTCCTCCCATAACCAGGAACACCAGGCTGGAGATCAAGCTGGCAATTCGGCTCGGCAAAGGCCTCCGGCTCCGCTCGGGATCCAGTGCGGCCGCCACTCTCAGCCGGAGATGGTCGCAGGAGGACAAGCCCACCGCAGGCTCGATCTGCCTCCGATGGAAGTCCTTGACGACCGCTGTCAATTCTAACAAGTGCCGCGCGTAGTCTGAGGGACGCAGTTTCTGACAGGCGAAGTCGTCGCAGGCCACTTCCTGCGCCAGGTAAGTGCGGCGAGCTGCCATCCAGACGAGTGGATTGAACCAATTCAGTGCGCACACCGTCTTCAGAACCATGTTGGTCCAGCAATCCGCTCGATGAATGTGAGCGAGTTCATGCAGGAACACCGCGTCCAAACGCTCGTCGGCCCAGTGTTCCGCCTCCATCGGCAGGTTGATCGCCGGACGCAGAACACCCCAGGTCATCGGCAGCGGACTGCGCCTCGAAAGATAGAGGTCCACCAAGGTCGTCACGCCCGCCAGACGCCGGCAATATTCCAAACGCGCACACAGACGGCCCGTGCAGACCGGCAGGCGCCCGCCTTGAAACGAGCGAAGCCCCGCCAGGCCGGCTACCAAGCGCCCTGTCAAGACGGTCACGCCGCCCAGCCAAACCAAGGTCCACGCCTCCAACCAGCCCAGATGAAACGCCGCGCGCCCCTCACCCACACTCATCGCTTCAATCAAAAGTTGTTCGGCTTCCAGTGGGGTCGCCGCGTTGACGGCCTCGCCGTATACCCATTCTGCCGGAATGAGCGGCCACTGCGGAAGCCAGACCGCCGCCAGTGGCAACAGACCCACCGCCAAGGCCGACGCCAGCCAGAGCCAATGACGCCAGGCCGCCGCCAGCCGAGGCCAGGACCGAACCAGGAGCGCCACCGCGAGAACTAAGATGGCCTGCCGCGGCAAGGCGCCAAGCCATACCCAGGTCAGTTCTTCACTCCAACTGCTAATCATCTGCGAGGACATCATCCGATCGGGCGCATGGGGAAGGGACTCGACGCCACCAGAACCCTAAGAAGGAAGTTCTTCTAACGCAACTAGCGCTAAAAAGGCAACCATAAAAACTCAGGGAACACGGCCGCCTCTCAAACGCACCGGCCACCCAACCATCTGCCATGACATTCCCCTCAATGACCACCCCCTCTCGATCGGAAAGGTTTTCCCCTGGCCACTCCCTCAGACGCTCACAATAGATCCTGTCGAAAAGAAGCTTCGCGAATAATTGAATTTAATATTAATTGACAATTCAGGGAACATAGAAACACGCTTGGAAGCTCCCTTCTGCGAATGGATTACTCCGCTCAACGCCTCGTCCAACCCTGGGAGGCCAGTCAGGTCGATCGGCTGCTTCCAGCCGGGAAACCGCGTTGGACTCGGGGAGCCGGTTCCCTCACGGTCGGCGCACTCCTGACCGTCCTCGCCCTCACCATGGTGGCCCAGGCGCTCAACAGCCACACCGCGGCCTCGCGATCGGCGCCATCGGTTGGGGCTTCCTCTCGATGGTCCACGGCAGCCAGAGCTCGATCCGGCCCCCATGGCGATCCCTCGTCCCGCTCGTTCCCCTTCTCCTTCTCGTCGCGCTCGCCGGCACGCGCTCGGTCGATACCCTTGGTTTCTCAGTGACCTCCAAACACCTGGGAACCATCACCGGCTTGACGGCCGCCGCCGCCGCCGCCCATCTTTGCATGCAGCGCCCCACCACAGCCGGTCCCATCCTCCTCGGCGTCCTGCTCCTGGGTACTCTCTTCATCGCCATGGGCTGCGCCACCCGGTTGTTCTCCCTGGCCTCTCCCGACGCAACTTCCCTCTCATTCGGCTGGTTTCTCCAAACTTCAGAACTCCTGACATGGGCGAATCAAAGGTTGGCGGTTCTCGCGACACGGAATTGGCGTCTCGAGATTATCGTAAGCCTTTAATAGAGAAGATTTTGCCGATTTTATGTCGGGTGTTTGAGTGGCGGTTTTTCACGCGGAATCGAGCCAAAAACCGCCATTCTTTAATTCCCTGTGGACCTAGAATTCCTCAAATGTCCCGGGGGTATGTCAGGAATTCTGAACTTTGGAGGATCAGACGGACCTGATCGCCCTGGCTCTGGTATCCCTGGTTCTCGGTCTCGCCCTCATTTTGGAGGCAATGGCCGCGGGAAAGGCCCCTCCCGGTTTGATCCTCATCGCGCTCGTTCCTCTGACGCTCCCAATCGCCGCCTCCCGTCTCGGCGCGTTCTGCGCCGGAGGATGTCTGGTCCTGGCCATCGTCCTGCTTCTCCTCCGGAGTCCCTCGCCGGGCCTAGGGAGAACTCACCGCCTCACACTCTTCACCGGCATCGTGCTCGCCGCCCTCTGTTTGGCGCGAGCCTGGATCATGGAAGCCTCGGCTCCCGCTTCAGATTCCCCCTCAACGTTGGCTCTCTGGGCCGCCGTCCTCCAGGGACCCCCATTTGCCGAGGCGTCAACGAGCACTGCCAATGATCAGCGATTCCGTAAGATAGGCGGCTGAGGCGGCTCAAGCCCTGTATTTTTGGGTAATTCGGATCGGCAGCGCCCATTTTTGACCCCATGGCAAATTCGCATTCGTTATTTCATCTTTTTTAAGCTTGTTTCTGTAATAGTCTTATATTACAGTGCGCCGAACGAGCCGACCTTCATGCCAAGCAGAAACTCCCTGCCCCCCCACCGAACGCCAGATTCGCAGCCGCCTCCGCCAGCTCCTCGACCAGGCCGAAGGCTTCCTTCACGGCTCGCCCATCGAACTCTCTCGTAAATGCGGCAAGCCCACTTGCCGTTGCGCTTCCGACGACTCCTTGCGCCATCGCTCCTTGGCCATCGGTCAGACTCGCAAGGGCAAGACCACCATGCTGCACGTCCCCAGACCGTTGGAAGCTCAGGCGAGACGCTGGATCGATGATTTCCAGAAGGCGAATGCTCTGCTGGAAGCCCTCGACGAGCAGGGGCGCCTCCGACTCGAGGAGGCAAAAACCAAGGCCAGAGCGGCGAGTAGCTCCGCCAAGAAGAAGGGCAAGACCGGTAAGAAATCAGCCGGCAAAGCCAAGTCCGGGCGCAATTCTCCACCAAAAAAGAAGCGACCATTCTCACGCGACTACTAACTTACTCGGACAAGATTTTCAGCCTCCGCCAACAGTGGAGGCTGCGGGTGCGTGACTCTCGTCCCAAACCACAGATTCCCACTCGAGTTTTCCCGGCAGCATTCTTCGCCATGTTCTGCTGCCGGTTACCAAGCTTCAACGAACTCGAGCAACACCGGAACAAGAGCAGCTGGACCCGTTGGCTCGGTAATCACCGTTTGCCCAGCGCCGACGAACTGGCGTATGTCTCCGAGCGCATCGAGCCTGACAGTGTGCGAGGGTGTCTCGGACACATTTACTTCTGCCTCAAACGCAACAAAATCCTTGCCCCACAGCGCGGTTGGATGCTTGCCGCCGTCGATGGTCACGAAACTCACTGTAGCTACAAACGTTGTTGTCCAAAGTGTCTCCAACGCCGGATCGCCGTCGGAGACGAGGTCAAAACACAGTTCTACCACCGCTTGGTCGCGTTTCAGATTATCTGTGAGGATTTTCAATTGCTTCTCGACGTGGAAATGCTTGAGCCTGGTGAAGACGGAGATCCTGGAGACGACGAAGTCGCTGCGGCTATACGGCTGATAACTCGCGTCCTTAAGGACCACCCACGCTGCTTTGACGTGCTCACTGCCGATGCGCTCTACCTGCGTCCCTCCGTGATCAATCTTCTTGAAGACCACGGCAAATACCTTGTTGCCGTACTCAAGGATAATCAGCCTGAGCTATTGTCCGAAGCCCGCACGCTCCTGCCCCTTGAGGAGCAAGAGCCAGAATCATTTGAGACTCCGGCTGCACCGGGCAAGCCCGCGCGGCACGTTCATTTACAAGAGGCTGAGGGCTTCTGCACTGAATCCATTCACACTCCTCTTCGCGTTGTTCATTCCCATGAGACTGGCATCCGTCGCGAGCGCGTCGCTGGGGATTGGGTCGAGACTCCCATCGATAGCCACTGGTGGTGGGCGACGACCATGCCCCGCTCAATGGCCGATGCCAAGACCATCTTCCATTTCGGGCACGACCGTTGGAAGGTCGAAAACGAAGGCTTTAACGAACTCTGCTCCCGCTGGCATTCCGGTCATTGCTATCACCATCATCCCAATTCCATTCTCGTTCTGTGGCTGATCATGTTCATGGCCCACGCCGTGTTCCACTGCTTCCACAAGCGCAACTTGAAGCCAGAGATACGCCGTGGACACACGGCCATCTATTTTGCCCGTCAAATCGCCGCCTCCATGCGAGAGGATCGATGGTGGCCGCCACCGGCTCCGGGCTGAGGAACGCCCGCCCTGCGCTCTCGGTAACCTTGGGTTCACGTCCGCCATCGGAGCGGTCTGGCTTCCTGTTGCCTATTGCCGACAGGGGGATCCATTTCGCGGCTCGAGCCCTCCGAAATTCGCCCGAGAACCGCCACACGAAACTGTTCGCCCTCTTAGCGCCAGCTTCAACACGCTCAACACCCACCAATTCAGGCCATTACGACTCTTTCCGACGCCGTCTTACGGAATCGCTGGCAAATCGGTGGCCTCATTGACAGCATCGGCGGCCACCACAATTTGATTCTCCGAATCAACGACGGCCTGGGCGTTATATCCAAAGGGCTTTCCCCCTGTGTTGGCTTTCACACGTCGCGCTTCAGGTTCAAGCGGGTGAATATGCTTTACGGTCGGGTTGGTGTCGAGCGTCTCGATCGCTTCTTGCATGGCTTTCTTAAGCACCTCTTTCTTCTCAAGTTCCTTTGGCAACTCTGCGGAGGGTTGCTCATCACCGGCCTGGGAGCGCTCGATCTCCTCCTCCAAAACCTTGATTTGTTCGTCAAGCCGCTCAATTCGCTTGGCCAGGTCCTCCTTGTCGTACTTCTTCCCGGCATGAGCGGCCGCCTGAATCTTTGTTCCGTCGACTGCTTGTAAGGTCAGCCCTACGAGCCCCATCTCGCAGCTTGTCGTCACGCTTTGCTTGAACAGGTTGCGAATAGCTTTCTGATGTTGACTCTAAAACCGCCAGAGCGTGTTGTGGTCGGGCACCTGATTGCCGCATAGCCAGATAAAGCCCAAGTCGTTTCGGCATGCCTCCTCCAACTTACGCGAGCTGCGGATCTTCTTGAAATAGCCGTAGAGCCAGAGTCGCAGAAGCAGGGCCGGGGCGAAGGGTGGACGGCCAGCGGTCCCGAAGTCCCGCACTTCAATGCCGAGATCCATCAAATCGAGGGATTCGACAAAGCAACGAATGAATCGCGCCGGGTGAGTCGGGCCGACCCAGTCCTCGATGCTGGGAGGTAAGATGTGAAGTTGATCGAAATCAGCGTCAATGTGAGTCACACCGAAACCAATACCCACGCTCGCGGCGGCGCCAACGACTTTTTCGAAAAACTCCACGGAGTAGAGCAATCATATTGCACTCGTCCGGCCGTCACACGAAAACCCGGGTTTTGAGACAGCCTCAGGACGTCCGCCCTTCCGAGTGGAACTTCATCCACGGGAGCGAAGCGCTCCTGTGCTTCCGTGATTTCGGGTTCGGTGAATATGCGGAAGAAAAAGCACGGTGGCCGGGACGTCCGCCCTTCCGAGTGGAACTTCATCCACGGGAGCGAAGCGCTCCTGTGCTTCCGTGATTTCGGGTTCGGTGAATATGCGGAAGAAAAAGCACGGTGGCCGGGACGTCCGCCCTCCCGGGTGTGGAAACGACACCCCGGGATCCGCTCGAGCCAGCGTTAGGCAGGATCCTTCTCTTACTCGTCCCGGGAAACTCCGGGGCTCAAGCGGGAGGATCCGACGATCCACCGGTCGCCGGCGGGCGTCCTTCCTCTCCGTCCACATCGATGGCATGGACCTTCAAGACCTCAAGATCGATGAACTCCGCAGCGGATGCGTGAGTCGCCTCCAACACCACGGGTGGGGCGCAGCTCGCTTCCAGAGCCTGCACCCAGCGGGCGAGACACACACACCACCGATCCCCGGGCTGCAACCCTGGAAATCCGTATTCTCTTCGAGGCGTCGAGAGATCGTTTCCCTCCCGCTGCGAAAACGCGAGGAATTCGTCCGTCATCACCGCGCACACGGAGTGCATCCCGGCGTCATCACCGGTGGTGTGGCAACAGCCATCGCGGAAGAACCCGGTCAGAGGATCTCGGGAGCACACCGCCAGGCTCGTTCCGACGACGTTATTGGCCATGACGATTCCGCGAGGTGTGGCAGCTGGAGAAGAACCGCACGAACAAAGGTGAACGAAGCTTCACAGACCGGGATGGCGTCCTCCGCTAGGCGACAGTCCGTTGGAGGAGTCAGTCCCAATCGAGACTTCCTTCAAGCGGTCGCTGCCTAACGACGGCCCTGAAGCCCTCCCATCAAACCGAAGGGAGTGCCGGCTCCCGAGTTCTCAAAGCCCTCCGGGGTCGCCCAGGGCATCGCACTCCCGCCGTTTTCGGTACGAGACTTGGCGCTTTGACACGCTCCCATGAGGAACAGCGTGGAGACTCCGAGCAGCAAACATCCGCCGCGGCACAGAAAAGATTTTAGCATCGTCATGACAGCGGAGTTGGGGGGCGTTGGAAAGAAGGTCAGGATTGTTGGCGGAGGAAAATCGGAGAACAGCGAGCGAGGGAACAAACGGTTCGGTCCGGCCCGCGCCGTCCGCCATGTCCCATCAACCGTCGCTCTTCTTCTTCTCGAAAATCACGGTATCGCCGGGTTGGATGGTGACGCCAGCGCTCGCCTCGGGGACGATATTGGCGACGACTTCGGAAGGCTGGACCGATTTGACGACCAGCATGCCCACCCGTTGCCCACCGCGTTCTACGATGACGCGGTCGTTGACGCTCACTCCCGTGGCGTTCATCGGAATCACCGCGAAGCCCCACTCCGGATTGACCTGAGTGATGGTGGCGCGGCGCGCCTTGACGTTGAACTCGGCGTTACGCTCCGCCAAGGTGTCCCGGAGATTGCCCAGCACGCCCCGCTTGTCGTTCACCTGTTGACGCAGTTCCTGGGCCGATACGGTCTGTTCCCCGATCTGCTCCTCCAACTCAATCTTATTGGCGGATTCCTTTTCCAACTGCGCGTTGAGGGCCTCGGGCGAGGGCAGGTTGTAGAGCTCCAGCTTCGAGACCACCTCTTGGATCTCCGAATTGACCTCACTCAACTCATCCCGCTTGCTCTTGATCTCATTGACACGGTTGTTCAGGTTGCTGCGGCTGTAATCCCGGCGCGCTTGCGCTTCATCCCGGTTGTTCTGCGCCGTGGCGAGTTCCGCGCGCGAGTCATCGATCACCAACTGCTCGCTGTTGTTGTCCCGCTCGAGCTGTTCGGTTTGTTTGTCGAGGTCCTTGTTGGCTTGAAGGACTTCCGCAGACTCCTGCCTGTTCTGGTTTGCGACGAAGGCGGCCGCGCCTGCGGCGACGATGGCCAAGATAAGAAAGATCTTACTCATGATAATGTCTGTGCGTTCTTAGAGAGAGAATGAGATGGATTTACTGAGCGACGGGGACCACGCGGTCACCCGGTTGAATGGATCCCCCTTCGATCAACGTGCCCTGGACAAGGTCGGCCACCGAGCGGTCTTGCAGCAGATCGGTGATTTCCACCTGAGCGACTTCGACGCCACCCCGACGCACAGAAAGCTGCGCGCCTTCGGCGGCCCGTTGCGCGTTGCCTGCGCCGATGACGACGAAGCCCCATTTCGGATAAACCTGAGCGATCGAAGCGCTGAAGCTTTCGGGCACCCGACCAGCTTCCGCGTCCTCGATCTGCTTGCTGATGTTATCGATCTGAGACTGGAGGTTCTCCGAGGCGTTGGTCAGGCTCTGCACCTCGCTGGCCAGCGACCCACGCTCTGCCGCCAGCGTGGCGTTGGAGGCCTGCATTTCCTCCAGATTCTTCAGGGCCACTTCAAGGTCACCCAAATTGGCCAGTTTTTCCTTCTGCGCATCCCGCTCGTCCTTGGCCGCGTTCAGCTCCTCTTCGATCGTCTCCAGCTCGTTGTCCTTGGCGGTGATGTCCGCAGCGATCTTCTCGGCTTCTTGGGCCAGCGCCTCGCCCTCCGACGTGGTGCTCGCCAAATCCGCTTTCAGGGCCTCGAGCGTGCCCTTCGAATCCGTCAATTCCTCCTTGGCAGCCGTCAACTCCTTCTCAAGATCAAGATGGTCCGCCCTGGCATTGGCGAGGTTGTCCTTGTTCATGAAGCTAAGGATGGCCGCGCCGATCAGTGCGATCAGCGACAGGGTGGTTAGCATGTTGTGCATGGGTGCTTGGATGTAGGTTACTATGGAAATTTCAAATCGACGAGGGCCGCGTGTGAGTATGCCACGAGGAACGGTTTTCTGTCCAAGAATCGAAGGTTTGGCAACCCTTTTCTGAGATCAATCTCGGCAAACAAGGGTTTGAAGCGACCGGGAAGTCCCCGAGAAAGCGGCCACGAGCGGGAAGCCCGGGCATTCGCTATATACACAGCGCCAAGGCGGCCCGGCCCCGGCTTTCCGCGAAAAAGATCTTGCCCAGCCTGCAAAACCGCTTATCGCACTCTCGCCAGGAGCTATGGAGTGTCGGCTTGCGAACCCCGCCAGGCCCGAAAGGGAGCAACGGTAGCTTGACCGGCATTGTCATAGCTTCCTGGTCTCCCCCCACTGTCAGCCCTCTCCCGAGCCGCCACTTCGGCCCGCCTTTCGGACGAGGAAGTGGAATTGACCGTTGGCCATTTCCCGTTATCATCGGACTCCATGCAACTCGCGGAGGTCCAGGAGCGCTTCGAATCCTTCCTGAGGGAGAAGGGGCTGCGCCAGACGCCTCAGCGCGAGGCGATCGTCAAGTCCGCCTTCGGCTCCGATGAGCACTTCACGGCCGACGAACTCTGGGAACGGGCGCGGCGGCTCGATGCCTCGACCTCGCGAGCGACCGTCTACCGGACCCTCTCGTTACTGGTGGAGGGCGGCCTCCTCTCCGAAATCGATCTCGGGAAGGAAAACAAGCATTACGACCCCAACTTCCTCGATCATCCCGATCACAACCACCTCATCTGCACGGACTGCGACAAGGTGGTCGAGTTCGAAGACGAGCACATCAATCTCCTGGAAGACTGCATCACCCGGCGGCTGGGCTTCAAACCCTCTCGCAAGATGATTCGCATCGAGGCCTCTTGCGACGAACTCAAACGGCTCGGGGCCTGCAGCCGCAACGACGAAGGGCCCCAGGACGGCAAGGCCGCCGGCGATTAAAGGACTTGCGCGGCTGGGGGTACCCATCATGTTCCCGCGGTCATGTGGAAGGGCCGTTTTCGGGAAGAGACCACCGATCTGATGAAGCGCTTCGGCGAGTCCATCTCGTTCGATTGGCGTCTCTATCGGCATGACATCAAGGCCTCCATTGCCCACGCCAACGGACTCGTTCGCGCCGGCGTGCTCACGGACGACGAGGCCAATGCCATCAAGGAAGGGCTGCGCGCCATCGAAGCCGAAATCGCCGAGGGCTCCTTCGCTTTCAGCGTGGATCTCGAAGACATCCACATGAACATCGAGAAGGCGCTGACCGAGCGCATCGGAAACGCCGGCGCCAAATTGCACACCGCCCGGAGCCGGAACGACCAGGTCGCCGTGGACATGCGGCTCTACGCCCTCGACACCGTCCAGAGCTTCACTGGCAAAATTCGAAACCTCCAACGCAGTCTTGTCGGGCTCGGCCGGCGCCATCCCAACGCGATGCTGCCAGGCTACACCCACCTGCAGCGAGGCCAGCCGGTGCTTCTCGCTCACCACTTGCTGGCTTACGTCGAGATGCTGGACCGGGATCACGAACGCCTCGAGGACGCCGCCAAGCGCATCGATTGCCTGCCTCTGGGAAGTGGCGCCCTGGCGGGGTCCACCATCTTGCTCGATCGCGAAGGCGTGGCCGAGGAACTGGGTTTCTCGCGCCTCTCACGGAATAGCATGGACGCGGTGAGCGACCGCGATTTCATGGCCGAGCTGCTCTTCGGCCTGGCCCTGATCGGCACCCATCTCTCACGCCTGAGCGAGGACGTGATCCTCTGGGTCTCCGCCGAATTCGATTTTCTGAGTTTGAGCGACGCCCACACCACGGGTTCCAGCCTCATGCCCCAGAAAAAGAATCCCGATGCCGCGGAACTCACCCGGGGAAAAACCGGCCGACTCTACGGCAATCTCACCGCTCTTCTCACCACCCTCAAGGGGCTGCCGATGACCTACAATCGAGACCTGCAGGAAGACAAAGAGCGCCTCTTCGATTCGATCGACACCGTCGAAATGTGCCTCGACATCTACACGGAGATGATCGCCCAGGCCAAGGTGAAGGAGGCTTCCATGCGCCGTGCGGCCAGCGATCCTTTCCTGCTCGCCACCGATCTCGCCGACTATCTCGTCAAACGCGGGGTTCCTTTTCGCCAAGCCCATGAGATCATCGGCAAACTCACCGCCCACTCTCTCGCCGAGCAACGCGCCTTTCCCGACATGAACCTGGAAGAATACCGCCAGTTTTCCGAAGCCTTCGATCACTCGGTCTTTGATGCCCTCAATCTCGAGACAGCCCTGGCAGCCCGGGAGGCGGTGGGCGCTCCCTCGCCGCGAAGAGTGGCCGAAGAATTGGATCGTTGGGAATCCGCCCTCGGCATGAACCCTTCCCGCTGACCGATGAAAGGGATTCTCGTCAAGCTCTTCGGAGCCCGTGAACGGATGGCTCGCAGACGCGGCTTCGAGGACAAGGAAATGCCGTTCCTCGAGCACCTCGAGGAGCTGCGGCAAACCCTGGTCAGGATCATCATCACGTTGATCATCGTGACCATCGGGGCTTTCGTCTTTCGCACCCCGCTCATGGAGCTGATTCGGCGCCCGGTGGAGCTCGCCGGCCTCGGCGCGAGCATCGAGCTGCCCAAGGACATCACCAAACAGGAATGGCGCAAGGTCCAGACCCTGGCCACCACGGCCGAATCGCTCGATCCCCTCGTTCGCGAAGCCTTTCTCCAAGAGGCGCTCACGGACGAGGAAGAGTCGCTCAGGCTCTACGTCGAGGCCTTACCGGTCTTCAACGCCACCCTTGTGCTCGACAAGGAACGCCGGGAGGACTTCGTCGGGCGAGCCATCGCCACGAATCCGGCCTTGCGAGACACCATCCTCAAACTCGTCAGAGAAAACCCCGGCGCCAAGATCGATCGCCAGGGGAACCTGATCGAGATGAGTGCCCTCCGGCCGCCCGAGGCCTTCATGCTCTCGCTCAAGATCTCCATGCTGGCGGGCATCATTCTCGCGTTCCCCCTCCTCCTGTATTTCATCGCCCAGTTCGTCTTTCCGGGGCTCACCAACAAGGAAAAACGGGCGGTGCTTCCCGCCGTCGGGATCGGTTTCGGCCTCTTCCTCCTCGGGGCCACCTTCGCCTACTGGGTGGTCACCCCTCGAGTGCTGGAATTCTTCCACGGCTACGCCGACGAACTGGGGGTGAACTCGGAGTGGCGAATTGGTTACTACGTCAGTTTTGTCAGCCAACTGGTGCTCATCTTCGGCGTGAGCTTCGAACTGCCGGTGGTCGTCATGACCCTGGTGAAGCTCGACCTGCTCGGCTACCAGTTCATGGCTCGCAACCGGTCCTACGCCATCATCATCATCTTCACGGTCGCGGCCCTCATCACGCCCACACCCGACGCCCCCACGCTCTGCCTGCTGGCCGTCCCCATGGTCATCCTCTACGAAATTTGTATCTGGATGGCCTACTTCCTCGACCGGCGAAGACGCCGTGAAGAAGCCGAGGAAGAAGCGGAACGGGCGCTCTACCGCGAAAAACGCGCCAAGGCCAAACTTCTCGAGACGCCGCCGCCCGGCCTTCCGCTCGGAACCGTCGGTCGCCAGGATGGGGACGACACGGACGTCAAAGACACGGACACGGAAGAGGGCGACAACGAGAATGACGACGCGCATTTCGAGTCGCAATTCGCCGAGAATGACGCACTGAGAGGCGAGGGTGAACCCCAGCCGCCGAGTTCGGAGGAATCCGGAGCGTCCGGCGGCGAACCGGCCACCGGTGATCCCGACCATGCCGACCCGCCGGTTTACGAGGAGGGTTTCGGCCCCGGAGATTCGGACGACGACTCCCCGGATCCCTACAGCAGCGACGCGTTTCACAACGAGCCCTACGCGGACAACGAAGCCACCAGCGACCCCGACGAAACGCCTGGCTCCGCCGAAAGCCCCGAATCGGTTGACGACCGCACGACCCGCGAGCAGAAAGAGGACGAGGGAGAGGATCCTCCCGCATCCTCCCGCATCCTCCGACCCCGAGGAACCCAACGACACGCCGCCGAAACCAGACTGATGTCCGCCGAAGCCGATTCCGCCCCCGATCAACAGGTCCTCACCCAATCGGCCCCGCTCGACGTGATGGTCGTCGACCAATGGCTGATTTTCGATTGCCCACGCTGTTCGCAAACCATCAAGCTTGACCGGAAAGACAGCGTCCATCCCATCGAATGTCCGGCCTGTTCCAGCCCCTTCGAGCCCTTGCTGAATCGCGAGGTGAAATTGCCGCCCCGCAAAGCCCCGTCCCGCGTGCGTCGGCGGCGAGGACCCCGTAGTTCGAGTGACGGCCGCCAGGGAACGGATCTCGCGCGCGGGGAATCCGATAAATCCGAGAGTCCGTCTCCTTCATCCAGGAGCCGCCCCACGGCCTCCAGCCTTCCCTCGGAGGGCGTGGTGAAACTGGTCCTGACGCCCTCGGCCAATCAACCGGAGCCAGAACAGGAACCCGCCCCGCCCTCGCGCCTTCCGGTGCGTTCAGCGCTGGATCTGGAGCGCCGCCGCGTGGAATCCGTGGAGACGAATCAATCCCAACCGGACGAGAGCGAGTTGAACGCGGTGATCGAGGCGCAAAGCGGCGGCAAATACAAGCGCATCCGCGTGCGGACGAGAAAGAAGCGACTGACGGAAAAGCAGCGCATGAGCCGCCTGATGACGATGGGCGGCGGGTTTGCGGTGCTCGTCATCAGTCTCGCCCTCTGGGGAGCCTCTCAATTTTACAAGAACGAGGGCGAAGGCGGAGATGCCGACCGGGCCTCGGCGTCATTGGCCAATGCCTTCACCGACTCCGAGCCCATCGGCTCGGTCATCGGCAACCGGCTCAATTTGCTCGCCCAAATTCGCGAGGTCGAATCCGTGGAGGATATCCTTCAGTTGGTGAGACGGCCCAAGCAGATCAGTCCCGCCATTCATGCCTACTACGAGGAAAACCCACTCCCTTCTCGATCGATGACTTTCCAGGCGGTCACGGGAGTCCGCGGGTCGTTGCCCAAGGACTTCATCCGCTATCAAATGATCCTCGGCACCGTTTCCCGGCCGATGTACATCGAGAAAACGGAAACGCACGGGTTCCGACTGGATTGGGAGAGTTTTGTGGGGCTTGGAGAGATGCCCTGGGACCAGTTCGTGGAGTCCCGGGCCACGAAGACGGTTCGCATGCGCGTCTACATCTCGGACGACGACTATTACGAAGCACCCTTCGGCGATGAGGAACGCTACCGCTGCCTCCGCATTGAAGACCCCACTCGCGAGCACCGGCTCTACGCCTACTACCGTCATAATCAAATGAAATTCTCTCGCCTGACGGAGCGGATCTTCGAGTCGGCCAGCGAGAATAGCCTGCCCAATCAAGAAGGCGGCCGGATCGAGATCTCGATGGTATTGGACATCCGTTTTCCCACCGGGGCCGCTAATTCCTATCAGGTGGAGATCGTCGAATACATCACGGACTCCTGGCTGCTGCCCTGAGGACGATGGACCTTCGCGATTGGTGTCGTGGCCTGGAGTCCGCCGCGCTCGACTGGGTCTATCCCCCTCACTGCCCCGGATGCGGAACGGCCCGCCCCCCCGCCACACGCGAATCGTCTTCGACCTCTGAAGCGCGAGATCTTTGCGACGACTGCCGCGCCGATCTCTGGCCCCGCGAGACCCCTTGCTGCCAGACCTGCGGCGAGAGTTTTCCGCCGGACTCGGGAGATTCGTTTGTCTGTCAGACCTGCACGGGCCGAGCCTTCGCTTTCGAGTTTGCCGTGGCTCCTTATCGTGCAAAAGGCGTGCTGCGCGATCTGATTCACCGTTTCAAATATCAGCGGCAGCTTTTTCTCCGCCCGGTCCTGGGCGAACTTCTGACGCACGTTCTCGCCGAGCCCCGCCTCCAGGCGATCCCGCCTGGTTGGTCCACCGTTCCCGTTCCCCTCCATCCCCGGCGTCAGCGCGAACGGGAATTCAACCAAGCGGAGGAACTCTGCCGAGAACTGACAAAGCGTCGCGGCCTTCCGTTCATCAATGCCCTTCGTCGAATCCGCTACACCTCGACCCAAACACGCTACCGGCGAACCGAACGACTCGCCAATCTACGCGGCGCCTTTGCCGTCCGGACGTCGACGATTCCAAAGTGGCGCGACCAAACCGTGGTCCTCATCGATGATGTCTTTACCACGGGTTCCACCGCCCACGAATGCGCCCGCGTCCTCCGCTCCGCCGGCGCGAAGAAGGTGGTTGTGATCACTCTCGCACGCGGCTAAACTTCCTCCCTCCACGCCCTCGCCATGCCCATCTTCAAGAAACCCCCTTTCGGCCTCACCCGGACCAAGAAGAGAGATGTGCCCGAGGGGCTCTGGCACAAATGTCCCGACTGTTCCAAGGTCATTCACGACATCGAGCTGGCCAAGAGCCACAGGGTCTGCCGAAACTGCCAGCACCACTTCCGGATGTCGGCCACCGACCGCATCAAGCTCCTCGTGGATCCCGACTCCTTCGAGGAGTGCGACGCCGACCTCGTCACCGTGAACGCTCTCGAGTTCGCAGGCTACACGGAGAAAATCGCTCAAAACCGCGAGAAAACCTCTCTCAACGAGGCCATCGTGACCGGCTCCGCCAAACTGGGCGAATTTCCCATCAATCTTGGCGTGATGGATTTCCGTTTCCTGGGCGCCAGCATGGGTTCCGTCGTCGGGGAAAAAATCACTCGCGTCATCGAACGAGCCACCCAACAGAAAGCGGCCGTCATTCTCTTCTCGGCCTCGGGCGGCGCCCGAATGCACGAGGGAATCCTCAGCCTCATGCAAATGGCCAAGACCAGCGCGGCCCTGGGACGGCACGCCGAAGCCGGCCTCCCCTACATCTCCGTGCTCACCCATCCCACAACGGGCGGCGTGACCGCCAGTTTCGCCACCCTGGGCGACGTCATCCTGGCGGAACCCAAGTGCATGATCGGCTTCGCCGGCCCGAGGGTGGTCAAGAAAATCACCCATCAGAATCTTCCTCCGGGATTTCAGACCTCGGAGTTCATGCTGGACCACGGACTGGTGGACCGGATCGTCGAACGCAAAGAGATGCGGGCGACCCTGACCGCCCTGCTCGGCTTCATGATGCCACAGGACCAACGGACGTCGGCCTAACCAAAGCAACACGGCGGGGCGCGGGCTCGCCGTCTCCACGGTCTTGAGCACTCTCGACTGGCTCTACGGGCTGCAACACATCGGGGTCAAACTCGGCCTCGACAACATGCGGCGTCTCGTCGCCACGCTCTCTCCACCCTCACCGCCTCCCCTCACTTTCCATGTCGCGGGAACCAACGGCAAAGGCTCCGTCTGTGCCTTCCTCGACGCTCTCGCCCGCGCGCACGGACTGAAAACCGGCCTTTTCACGTCGCCCCATCTCATCCGTTTTCACGAGCGGCTTCGCATCGACGGCGCCTGCATTGGCGAGACCGATCTCGACCGAGGTCTCACCCTTTGGCGAAAAATGGTTTCATCCTGGGATCCCCACCCGAGCTTTTTCGAGATCACACTGGCCCTGGGTCTCTGGCATTTTTACCAAAACTCGGTGGACTGCCTCGTCCTGGAAACCGGACTCGGCGGCCGCCTGGACGCCACCAACGCGGTCGAACCCCGGCACGTGAGCGTCATCACTCCGATTGACCTCGACCACACGGAAATCCTCGGAAACTCGCTAGCCAAGATCACCCAGGAAAAAGCCGGCATTTTTCGTCCCGGAGTGCCCATCGTCAGCGCACTCCAGGCCCCGGAAGCCGCTCTGGCACTCGAAGAGGCCGCCGCCGAGGCGGGTGCCCCCCCGATCCAGTGGGCAGACGCGATCTACGAGGGTCCGCTGTCGCTGTCGGGAACGCACCAGCGCTCCAACGCCGCTCTGGCCATCGCCGCTTTCCAGGCCACCGCGCATGGGGTCGCCCTCTCACCCGAAAAACTCCCGACGGCCTTGGCCAATACCCATTGGCCCGCTCGTTTCCAAGCGGTTTCACCTCGCCACACGATCGATGGCGCACACAATCCCGCGTCCATTCGAGCCCTGGTGGAGACCTGGACCGAGATCAAGGGATCGACCAAGGCCACGGTCATTTTCGGCTGCGCCCAGGGAAAGGACGCCGCCAATCTTCTCTCGCCGCTCGGCCGAATCGCACGCCGGTTCGTGTTCACCCGGATTCCCTCGCCGCGTTTGGCGAACCCGGTTCACCTGGCCGAGATCACCCAGCATGCCTGTTTCTCCACGGGGAGCTTCTCCGAGGCACTCGACCTCGCGGAAACGTTCGAAGAACCGATCCTCATCACCGGTTCCCTCTTCCTTGCGGGCGAGGCGCTCGCCCTGCTCTCCGGCAAGGAAACGCCGGTGCCCACCACCCAGTAATCCGCCCGTAACGCGGACACTCATGTCCGCGCGGTGCATCACCGCGGCCACGCCGATGGCCAAACGCTCTCCGGCCACGGTGGTTTCGATTCGGCCACCCGCTCGCACCGCCGACGGCGTCCCCAGCCACAGCACCGGCTCCGTCGTCGAAGTCGTGTCCACGACCGGCCGTGACGCGGACACTCATGTCCGCGCCGTAAATCAACGCGTCGACGGCGAAGCATCTCACCACCCAATCGTCCCGTGCGTCTTTTCCGGGGCAATTCACCACGCCTCTCTCGCGCCGAGGCGGTTACATCGGACACGCCGACCTCCCTATGATCGCCTGGTTCGCCCGCAACGACATCGCCGCCAATCTGCTGCTGGTTGGCATCCTGCTGGCGGGCCTCTACTCGGCCTTCTACCGGATCCCCCTCGAGGTCAAACCCGCTCGGGAATACCGCACCCTCTACTGCCGGATGGACTATCCGGGTGGCACGGCGAGAGACATCATGCAGTCGGTGGTCATCCCCATCGAGAAAACCCTCGAGGGGCTGGAGGGAATCGACACCATCCGCTCCTACGTGCGCCCCGGATACAGCCGCGTATGGATCGATGCCGACCCACATGTCGACCTCCACGAATTGCTCGAAGACACGAAATCTCTCATCGAAGGCATCACCACCTTCCCGGCGCAAACCGAGCCTCCCATCATCAAGATCTGGGACAGCGCACACTGGTACGAGGTGATTTCGGTCGCCGTCACCGGCCACCTTGAAGAGAAGGAACTGCGCCAGGTCGCGGAGCGGGTCCGTTTCGACCTGCTCGAGATCGAGGGGATCAGTCACGTCAATGTGATGGGCCACCGGGAATACGAAATCGCCATCGAAGCCGATCAAGACCAGCTCCACGCCTTCGACCTCGGCTTTGACGATCTTGCTGAGGCCATCCGCCGCTCGTCGATCGATCTCCCGGCTGGCGCCATCGAAAGCACCAGCGGCAACTTGACCGTGCGAACCCGCGGCCAGGCCTACCATCGACCGGATTTTGAAAACATTCCGGTGCGCGCCGCCAACGGCGCCGAAGTCTTGTTAGGCGAGGTCGCCACCGTGATCGACGGCTTCGAGGAGGGACGTATACTCGCACACTTCAACGGCAAGCCCGCCTTGATCGTGGAAACCGTGCGCTCTGGCAAAGAGAGCGCCATCGACATTTCGAACAAAGTGAGGGCCTACGTCGAAGATTCGGGAGCGAGCTTTCCGGAGGGAATTTCGCTCTACGCCTGGAAAGACGACTCCCTCTCCATTCGAGGCCGCCTCGGCTCGCTCACCTCTTCCCTCCTCCAGGGCAGCCTGCTCGTTCTCCTCGTTCTCGGCCTCTTCCTTCAGCCCCAGGTGGCCTTCTGGGTAGTGATCGGCGTTCCTCTCAGTTTTGCCGGAGGGCTGATCTTCATGCCCATCTTCGGCATCACCGCCAACGTGATGAGCCTCTTCGCCTTCATCATCGTTTTGGGCCTGGTGGTCGACGACGCCATCGTCACGGCGGAAAACATTTACGCCAAACGGCAATCAGGCGTCCCGCCGGAGCAGGCGGCGATTCTTGGAACCCGGGAGGTCACCGTGCCGGTGACCTTCGGCGTCCTCACCACGGTGGTGGCCTTTGTCCCACTCCTGTTCTTCGACGGCGCCTGGGGCGATTTTGCCAATCAGATTCCCTACGTCGTGGCGCCGGTGCTTCTCTTCTCGCTCATCGAGTCCAAGCTCATTCTTCCCTCACACCTCAAACATCTGCGGCTCCAGCCCGCCCATAGCCGGAACCCTGTGACCCGCCTCCAAGTCGCCGTCACCCGAGGGCTCCAGACGGTCGTGAACCGCGTCTATCAGCCCTCCCTTCGCTTTAGCCTGCGACATCGTCATTCCGTCCTCTGCGGCTTCATTGCCCTGGGCATGCTGCTGTTGGGAATCTGGCAGGGAGGACGGCTGGGCTTTGTCTCCGCGCCCACCATCGATCGTCTGACCATCGGCGCCTACCTCGATCTCTCGCGCGACGTCACCTATGAGGAGACCATCGCCAATACCCATCGCATCGCCGAGGCAGTGGATATCTTGAAAAGGGAGTTCGTCGACCCCGGCACCGGTCGATCGCTCATCGTCCATACCCTCGAGGTCACTGGCACCCACCACCTCGGCTATGGTGGTTTCGACAGGGAAGAGGGCAGCGTGACCATTGAGGTCGTGCCGCCCAGCCTTCGGACGGAACCGGGTCCCCGAAATAGTGAGATCGCCAACCGCTGGATGGAGTTGGTCGGTGAGATTCCAGGAGCCACCCAATTTCGCATCCGGGCAGAGCAAACCGGCACAGGCTATTACGATTCCGACGAAGACGATGAAGCGATCGAGATCGAACTGCACGGCCCAGGATCAGAGACCAAGAACGCGCTGGCCGAGTCGATCGCCGACCTCCTGGACGGCTACGAGGGCATCGCCGAGGCCTGGACGGATCGGCGTGGGCGAGGAGGCGATGAACTGGAGATCAGTCTCAAGCCGAGAGCCGTCGAACTCGGGATCACCTTGCGTTCACTGGCGGAGCAAGTGCGCCAGGCTTTCTACGGAGAAGAAGCCCAACGGGTGCAACGCGACTTGGACTCCATTCGCGTGATGGTGCGTCTTCCCAAGGCGGACCGGCAAACGCTCTACACCCTGGAGGAACTGGCGATCCGCACACCCTCGGGCGCGGAGATCCCTCTTCGCACCTTGGCCGATCTGCGCTTCGTCACCGCGCCGACCCGAATCATGCGCTACGACGGCGCCGAGGTGGTGAAGATCTTTGCCCAGCCCAGCGACGAAACGGTCGACGTCATCGGCATCGCCCGAGACCTTGAGCCTCGTTTAGAGAGGATGCTAGAAAAAGAAGAAGACTTCGAATTTCGGTTCAGCGGCAACATCGCCGAGCATGAAGCTTCCAAAGAACGGACGATCAGCGGGGCCGTCGCCTTGCTCTTCGCTCTCTACGCGCTGCTGGCCATTCCTTTCAAATCCATGGTGCAACCACTCTACGTCATGCTCGCCGTTCCTTTCGGCGTGATCGGCGCCTTGTTGGGTCACATCGTGATGGGGATCGTCCCTTCCTACCTCTCGGTCTTCGGCATGCTGGCTCTGGCCGGTGTCGTGGTGAACGACGCCCTGGTGCTGGTGGACTACATCAATCGCCGCCAACGCGAGGGCCTTTCCCTGGAGGAAGCCATCCGGCAAGCGGGCACGCGGCGTTTTCGTCCCATCATGCTCACCTCTCTAACCACTTTTGTCGGTCTGTTGCCGCTCCTGATGGACCGGTCCATTCAGGCACAGTTCCTCATCCCCATGGCGATCTCGCTGGGCTTCGGGATTCTCTTCGCCACCGTCATCACCCTCTATCTCATCCCCTGCGCACTCCTGGCCGGTGAGGATCTTGAAAGATCGTGGCGCCGCTTTCTACACTGGTTCCGCCATCCCTTCCGGCAGAGGGGACAGAACCGGATCTGAGCTCACGCAAGATCCCCATCGAGCGCTCCCGATGGCGGACATGAGTGTCCGCCCTACTCTCCACGACACGGATACACGTCTATCTGCATTCCACATCTCGATCATTCATGTCACGGCGCCGGCTCGCCACTCTCCACCCGCAGCCGGAAATACTCCTTGGCACCGCTTCGCGACACGGAGAGATTCACATCCTCACGCTGCTCAAGGCGTTTGGCGGTTTCGGACTGAATGCGTTCCTGACCCAACGGCTCCCACACCCGCAAGTCTGCCGATCGCTCGGCGACCACCGTCCATTCACTGTCGATCCGCCGGAAAAACGTCAGTCTCAAAACCTCCCCGGCGAGCGTGGCTTGCAGGGCCGAACTGTCTCGCACGCGAGGCGAGCTGCCCAGGACAAACTCCAGCGCATTCGCCAGGCCGTCGCCATCGAGGTCCGCCTCAAATCCGCTGATCTCGGGCTTTTCGCGCTCCTCCTCCGAGAACTCCTCGGCCACCCAGTCCACGTAACGCAAGGTCTCCGGCGCGGACTCGATCACCCCGGGAGTGCCTCCCGGAAGCGCACTGGCCCTCCAGGATTCGCTCGCGTTCGCATCCGCCCCGCCCGAGAGATCTGTCAGAGTCAACGAATACCCTTCCCCATCCGCCGACTCCGGCCACGGCGCGCGGTCATCGTAAGAGAACGAAACGATCACCCTCGCATTCCCCGCGGCCAGGGTGACGCGCTCCCCCTCGTTGGCCAGGTTTCCCGTGTAGACGCCCAGGACCGGTAATCCCGGCCCATAACGCAGTTCGAAGGCAGCCCGATCGGCCACCAAGAGCCCCACAGCCCCGGCCTCCAAAATCACGGGATCCGCTCCCTCCGCAAAATCAAACGTGAGGCCGTCGGTGAAGGCAAGCGAGGCAAGGTTCACGGACCGGGAGCCGCCGTTGACGATCTCGATGAACTCGAACGAGTTCTGGTCATCGTGACCTGCGGCGACTTCCGCCGGCGTTGGCGTGGCCGAGTGATACATGAATTCCGAAATCAGGAGTCCTCCCGCCTGAGGAGCGTCAACAGCACTCGTGTTCGTGATCGTGATGCGATCACTGCCTGCGGGATTGAAGAGAGAGCCCTTCGTCCCTTGGTAGTCCCGTGCCTGAAGCGTCACCGTGTTCACTTCCCCGCCCAGCGGCACCGTGAATTCCCAAGTCTCGTCATCAATCCAGCGAGGCTCCACCGTCAGACCCGATTCAAGGTGCTCAATCGTTCGGACTCGCACGCCCGCCGCGCCCTGGAGCGTCACCTCGGATCCATCCACCGTGAGATCATCGCCGTCATTGGTGAGAATTTGAAAGGGCGTTTGGCTGGCGGCCTGCCCACGGACGTTACTGGCACGTGAACGCACGTAACCGATCTGCGAGTTGTAATTCACGCCTCCGACCTCCGCGTAATGCCGGAACCACTCATCTGCATACGTTTCATTGAACACCGTGTCGATGACATCCAGAAGATGCCCCCGAAAAAGGCGATTGATCCCCGGCTCTTCCAGCAAGCGCCAAAGATTCTTGTTGCTCGATCGCGGATCGATGATGCGAGAACTCGCCGCGAGATTGAAAACGAAATCCCAATCCCACGGTATCGAGATGATTTTCCGGTCCGTCGGACGCCGGTAAAAGTTCATATTATGCGGGTTCTCCACCGGATAGACATCCGCGATCCCGCACAAGGTCTGCACCGCCATCATCCGGCACCACTGATCCGTATCGATCACCGCCTCAATGGCCTCGCGGAACGACTCGTCCGGAGCACTGAAAGCCTTGCAAAGATCCAGCATCGCACTGTAGTCATCCCGTCGCCGCGCGTTGATCATGCGCAGGACGTGGCGGTACTGTTCCTTGTCGTCACCCAGATCCGCCAGGTCATATTGAACGATCCAGCCAATCGGCATGGGGCGCTTGATGCCGCCGGGCCCCTCCTGCTGAAAATCGCGAATCCCCTCCATCTTGAAGACCGGTTCCTCATCACCGTTCTCATAGGCGCCCGCCAGAAAGTTCTCTCCAAAACGAGCCATCTCCATGCGAATCAGGCCCGAATGATCGCTACGATAACCGCGGTATTCCAGGAAATCGTTGTAGCTCGTGGGCACGTCGCCGGCCTGATTGGCCATGTGTTTCACCAGGATTTCGTGAGGATTTCGCCAACGGATGATCACCGTCGGCTGCACCCCACGGAAGAGCCGGTCACCGGGGAACTTGATATTCAATCCAGCACCCGCCCCGCTGCGGCTGAACATGCTGCCCCGCTGCCGAACGGCACATCCGTAGGTGATGTCGCTCTCGTTCATGATCAGGGTGGCTGGCCGACGCGCGTTGCTGAGAATGAGGAGCGGATCGTGAAGCAGATCGCTGTCCGAATCTTTGAGTATCAAACGCATGGTTTGCCGCTGATCCGTCCCCACCGCGTTGTCCACTTGAACAAAAGCCCCCGAGTCGGGGCCCCCAGCGGGGTGCCACGAAACCCCGCCCTGGAGGTCGCGCCCTTCGACATAAAACTGAATGATCGCGTTGCGCGCCTGAGCGGGCACGACGCCATGGAATGCGCCGTCGTCTCCCACGGCCATGGGCACATCCTGCCAGTTTCCTTCATCGACCGAATAACGTAGCGTCAGGGACTCGATCCCATCCGGGTCTTCGGCCGCCACGAAAACGCTCACCTCGTCGGACGCCCCCGGCACCGCGGGAGCGTGCCTCAATGCACGAAACGTCGGACCCGGGGTCTCCTCAAAGGCGGTGTTTCGCGCTCCAGGCGTGCCGTGCTTCTCCGGCATCTCGAGGATGTGCTTTTTCGCAAATTTGTTATAATAGACTTCCGTCCGCAGCTGCGAACTGCCCGACAGCCACTTGGCGTCGAAACTCACCTCGTATTCCTTGCCAGTTTCCACTTCCTTCGTCAGGGAGCCTTCACAGAGGTTGTTGAGATAGTTCATGGAACTCTCCGCCACCACCTTCAGCACCGCGCCGGCCTCCGGATCCATGATGGCTTCCGATTGCTCATGATTCCCAATCAGCCTCCAATTGCTCGCCGTCACCGGCGCGAAGAGGCTTCCGAAAGTCCGATTGCGAGCGATCTCCGTTCTCGCGCCGTCCGGATCCTCCACCACACTCACATTGTCCATCAAACAGCTCCCCGCCTGGATGAATCCCACCCGCAATTCGTGAAAACTGCGCACGCCCGCCGTGTAAACCGGTCGTTGCGCCACGGCCCGGTAGGTGTAGGTGTGCCATTCGGACTTGAGACTCTCGTCGCTGGCCACCCAGGCTTCCGGCACTTCGTTGTCCATGCCCGGATTTCGAAGTTCCAGGCTGGAACCGCCTCCGTCCGCGTCGGCCGGCCACGGCCTGTCCCCAAAATAATGCACGGCGTCCACCGGATTGCCGGCGGGATCCTGCAACTCGACACGCTCATCGCCATTGTTCAACGATCCGCGAAAATCGCCGACGATGGCAATGTCAGGAATTTTCTCCGCCAGCACCGCCGCATTCCGCGCCACCACGAGGAAGGCGTCGGGCGCCAGCGTCACCCCTTCCTCGAATTCATACTCGATGGCGGCGCGCAGCCTCCATCCTGACAAATCGACGACTTCGTCTCCACGGTTGGTCAGCTCGATCCATTCCTCATCGTTTTCCCGATAGACCGAGTCCGGCTCGTCCGGGTCTTCATAGTCCGGCCGATGGTGAGACATGATCTCGTTGATCACAATGCGGTCGTCGATCGGGACGGTGTTGGCCTCCCCCGGCGTGGCGGCGGGAGTCACGAGAAACCGTCCGGCCGGAAAGTCGATGCGCGCCCGCGGACGCTCCTGGACGATGCCGGCATCGAGAAACACGCCTTCTCCAGGATCCAACACAAACACCCGAAGGCCGTCCTCAGCGGCCGTATTCAGAGAAAGGGGAACCTGAAGATAGGTGCCCGGACCCAGGTCACCCGTCAGAGCCGCGGCCACCTCACCCGTTCCCGTCACCACCTGGAGACCCGTTAGATCCACCGCCTGCTCACCCGGGTTGGTCAACTCAACCCAGAACGGCGTCTCTCCAAAACCGGGGATTTCGCTGAACACCACGGGCTTCACCACAGCTTCAGTGTCATTGCCAGACTCCGGCGTGCCTCCCAGAGCACGGCTCGAACGCCAGTTCCCCGGGCGCCCGCTGGCGGTGAAAGGATCACGCTTTGCCAGCGAGGCCCCGGAGCCATCGGCACCGGTGGGCCATGGATGACTGTCACGATAGTCGATCCGATCCATGACCCGCCCGTTGTGGTTTCGCAAGGTCAGAACTTCCCCGTCGTTGGCCAGGGCACCGGGGAAGGGTCCCAGCGCATCGGCTGCCCCCAGCACTCCGGGATCTTTGGCCACCACCAAGAAGGAACGCCCTTCAATCGTGGTCCCCTTTTCAAAGAGGAAGGTTCCCGCGCCTTCCAGCGTCCAACCGCTCAAGTCGACGTTGACGCTGTTCTGGTTGTACAATTCGACGAACTCGGATCCCTCCGCACCCGCGGAAGGATGATAATGGATTTCGTTGAAGACGACGACGGTATCGACCTCACCAAATACGGGAAGCGCGAGCGCGAGCGGGCAGCCATACGCGAGAAGAATAGAAGCAAAGGATCGAGGGGGACGCATGAGGGCAAGGGGTGATCGGACCAACTTAGAGGGGCGAATGCGCATCGGTCAACGCCGTGGCCACGGTTTCCCTCTTGCCACCCCGTCCATGCATGGCCACTCTTTTTCCAACCCTCACCCCGATCTATGCACCTCAAGCGCTTTCTCTCTGCCCTCACTTTGTTAGGAATCCTTGCCTCCTCCCCAGGCCACTCTCAGGAGATCCTCTCCGGCCCCATCACCGGCACGGACCCGACGGAGGGACTGGACCTCGGTCTGGCCGCGGGCGGCAACGTGGTCTACGCCGTCAATGTGGGCGGCCCCACGGTCGAGATCGGGAACGTCACCTACACCGGTGAAGACGATACCGACGGCTTGACTTTCGCCGCTCGCAATCAAATCCCCGCCTGGGACCCTCAGATCGATTTCGGAAACGGCAGCGATGAGGATGCCTTGGAATCGATGCTCAATTCCATCCGCTGGACCGCCGTCAGCGACAACCCGCCCAACGTGGATGCGGACTTCGAGATCGAACCGGGAAGGCGCTACGAAGTCACCCTCCTCTTCGCCGAGAAATGCTGCGACCGTGGTTTCGACATCACGATCAACGGTGAACTCATCGCCGATGAGCTCAGTCTGGATCTCGTCCAGGAGGTCGGGCAACGCGGTGTCCAGGGAGCTTTTCTCACCGTTCAAATCGATCAAGGGGTCTCCGAGATCCTGGAGATCCGACTCGACGGCACCGACGCCGCCTTTCCCGATCGCAATCCGATTCTGAGCGGGATCCTCGTGAAGGAACTCGAGGGCGCGGCCGACGATCCGAACCTCGTCGTGAGTTCACGCCTGCGTTTCGGCCAGGTGCCTTCCTCTCCCGCCACCACCCAAGCGTTGACGCTGCGCAACGTGGGAACGACGAATTCGCTCACTCTCGCGGAGGCCAATCTGACGGGGCCAGACGCGGCAAGGTTCTCCATCGGCACCCTCCCCGATCCACTGGCTCCCGGCGAATCGGCCGCGCTCGAGATCCGCTTCGACGCTGCCGGCGCAAGCGGTCTCTTTCAGGCCAGCCTGGAATTGATGTCCAATGACTCGAGTGATCCCCTCATCATCGTGGCCATCACCGCCAGCGTGATCAATCGCAACGGCCCCGCCCTGCACCTGGCCCTGGACGGATCCGGCAACGACCGTCACGGCCGCTACGTCAGCAAGATCGGCACGGTCACGGCGGGGCAACCCGCGCTGGCCACGGGCACGGCCGTCCAGTTCCAGGGCGGTTCGCACGTGGCCGTCCCCGGTGAAGCCCTCGACGGCGCCCTGGACAGTTTCGCCGTCTCGCTCTGGATCCAGGCCGACTCCCTTCCGGAAGGTCTGCAAACGCTTTTCGGGAAGGGAGACGCCGATACGCCAACCTTCGCCCTGCTGACCTTTGGCGACACGCTGGCCTGGTTCTCCGGCGGCGAGGCGCCCGAGTTCACCAGTGATCCCGTTCTCCAGGCCGGCCAGAGGCATCACGTCGCGGCGATCTTCGACAACACCGTCGGCGCCCGCAGGGCGCCCGCAGGGTGACCCTGTTCCTCGACGGCGTCGCGGTGGCCGAAACCACGGATCCCGTGGCAGTGGCGGATAGCGAAACCTTCCCTTTCGTGGTCGGCGCCTACAACGGCGCCCTGCCTTTCAGCGGCGTCATCGATGACGTCCAGGTCTACGATCGCTTGCTGACACCCGAAGACATCGTCTTTCTCATGGAAAACCCTGGCGATCCCGTGGGTGGTTGCGTGGACGGCGATGGCGACGGGCTCTGCGACGTCGACGAGGCGGCCCTCGGCAACGATCCCCTGAATGCGGATACCGACGGTGATTCGCTCAATGACAAGGCCGAGATCGAGGTTCACGGCACCGACCCGCTCCTCGCGGATACGGACGGCGATTCCTTCGGCGATGGCACGGAACTGCGGAAAGGCAGTGACCCTCTCGACGGGCAAAGCATTCCGGAGGCGGCCTTCGAGATCGGCACCTTCACTGGAGGCGACCCGGGGGAGGGTCTCGACATGGAAGGCGCCTTCACCTACGCCGTGAATGTCTTTGGCCCGGGCGGTTCCCGCGTCGGCGATGCGGCCTTCACGGACGACCAGATCGACGGCGTGACCATTCAAGCCGTGAACAACATCATCGACTGGCACGCGCCCGACTACGGCGACAGCCCCAATGACGATGCCCCGGAACTCGTCATGCAGTCCATTCGCTGGGACACCGCCCCGGTCGTGATCGATCTGGAGAATCTCGTGGTGAGTCAGCGCTACGTCTTCCAACTGCTCTTCGCTGAGAACTGCTGTGACCGCAGTTTCGACATCGGCATCAACGGCGTGCGCGAGGCCGAGGAATTCAGTCCGAACGCCCTCCATCAAAGTTCGCCGACCCTGGGCGTGGTGGGCCGCTACACGTTCACGGCGGAAACCAGCCAGCTAAACATCACCCTGGCCAACGACGACGTCAATTTCCCTGACACCAATCCCATCCTCAACGGCTTCACGCTCAAACAGCTCGGTGTGGCGGAGGACGGCGATGGCGACGGCCTTCTCGATGCCTGGGAATTCCTGCATTTCGGCGATACGGACGAGACGGCGGAGGGCGATCCCGATGAGGATGGCCTGACCAACTTGGAAGAGCAGGAGGGCGGCACCAAGCCCGACGAAGCCGATAGCGATGGGGATGGTCTGAACGACGGCGCCGAGGTGAACACTCACCAGACAAACCCAACGCTCACCGACAGCGGCGGGGATGGCGTGCCGGATCCTTTGGAACTCTTCCTCGACTCGAATCCGACGCAGTCGGCCAGCCTGCCGGCGGCCCTTCCGACCGCCACCGCCTTCACCGGAGGCGACCCGGGCGAGGGTCTCGACCTCGAGGGGGATTTCGTCTACGCCATCAATCCCCTGGGGCCGGGAGATC
Source organism: Verrucomicrobiales bacterium (assembly GCA_965204485.1). GTDB lineage: Bacteria > Verrucomicrobiota > Verrucomicrobiia > Verrucomicrobiales > DEV007 > JAACDM01. The sequence goes on along the minus strand of CBDBEZ010000107.1, from coordinate 29,836 downwards.
TCACCGTGGGCGAGGCCAACTTCACCGATGATTTCATCGACGGGTTCACCTTCGACCAGCCTAACGAAATCATCGACTGGCATGCCCCGGAATACGGCGACAGCCCCTTCGATGACGATCACGAGGTCCTCATGCAGTCCATTCGCTGGAACGCCGGTCCCGTCAACATGGAGCTGGGAGGCCTCACAATAGGCGAAACCTACAAGCTCCAACTGCTCTTTGCCGAGAGCTGTTGCGACCGCGGCTGGGACATCTACCTCGAGGGAACCCGCGTCTTCGACGACTTCAACGTGCCGCAAACCCAGGGCGGCATCAACGAGCCCACCATGAGGGCGGTCACCACCGTGATTTTCACCGCCAAAGACGAAGCCCTGAACATTCAGTTCCTCAATCAGGCGCCCGCTTTTCCTGACAACAACCCCATTCTCAACGCTCCCACACTGGAAGTTTATCGGATCGAATACTCCACAAGCCTGGAAGCCGATAGCTGGACGGAAATCGCCACAGGCCTCATGGGAGCTGGCGGGACGGGAAGCTTTGAAGACACCGACACCGATCGCCTGGCCGATGGCCACGGTTTCTACCGAGCGGTGACCGAATAGATCGCCCCCGCCTTCTCGCAGCCGCGATCACGTCATGGATACCCTCGTGGAAGAGCCGGGCCCGGGCAACGGCTATCATGCCGCGCACGTGACGCAGCTCCTCCAGAGTTTTCATCGTCTGACCGGACGTCATCTGCTGTCGACGAGCACCGGCGATCCGATCGAGGACGCCCGGCAGATCTACGAGGCGCCGTTTTTCGTGGCGTCCCACGACACCGCGCCCGACCCCGTCCTGACCTACGGAAATCTCACGGCCCTGCGGCTCTTCGAAATGAGCTGGGAAACCTTCACGCAGACGCCGTCCCGCTTCACCGCGGAGGCGCCCGTCCGCGAGGAGCGTGCCCGCCTTCTGCAAGGAGTCAAACAGCACGGGTTCATCGACGACTATTCCGGCGTTCGCATCTCGGCCTCGGGACGGCGGTTTCGAATCACTCGAGCCACCGTCTGGAACCTGGTCGATGAAAGTGGCGATCGGGTCGGCCAAGCGGCCACGTTCTCTCACTGGACACCGCTGGAACGGGACGTTAGAGTCTTGAGCGGCCAGGAAGTCGATCACGGACCCTCTCAAACGCATCCCAAGCAAACGAACAACGCCACCGCCAAACCAACCGATCCATGATTCTATCCACCACACCTTCGATTGAGGGACGCACCATCACTCAATACCACGGAGTGGTCACCGGTGAAGCCATTCTCGGTGCGAACATCTTTCGGGATTTCTTCGCCGGCATTCGCGACATCGTGGGCGGGCGATCAGCCGCCTACGAAAAGGAACTCAGCAAAGCTCGGGAAATTGCTTTCCAGGAAATCGAAGCCCGCGCCGTTCAACTCGGTGCCAACGCCGTGGTGGGCATCGACATCGACTACGAGACCGTGGGCGGTCAAGGCAGCATGCTCATGGTCACCGTGAGCGGCACCGCCGTGACAACGAGCGTGTAACCCGTATCGACCTGACCACGGAGTCCGGCTCTGCTCACGAACTGACCACGGAGTGGTCAGCGACTACCATGAAAAGGGCGATGAATCGCGGTGGATTCATCGCCCTCACAAAACTCGCGCTCACCGGATACGAGCGGTGAGCGAGTGCCGTTCGGCACAGCTCACGGCTGGCGTGCGCGGTAGTAACCTTCCGGATCGCCGGTCCGTGCGGCGTCGCTTTCTTCAAATTCACCGGTGACGCCGTTGGCGATCACTTCCCAGACCATCAGGTCCGTCGAGTACTCGATGTCGGCGGAGACGCCATCGGGCAGGCTGAATCGGATCGCGCCTTCGCCGGCCGCCCCACCATCGGGCACGACGAACAGAACGTCGCTCAGGCTGGCAAAGCGGTCGTCATCACCTCCGCCGCCGTCACCGCCGTCACCGCCACCGGCGGTCACCACGAGGTTGTCGATTTTGACCGTTTCAAAGGCGCCTCCCGTGCGGGCCGCGAATCCAAAACGGAAGTTGGCGTCGGGCTCCAGATCGGGCGTCGGCAGGTTCTCGTAAAAGACTTCGCCGTCCACTCGCAAGGTCAGAAGACCCACGCCGTCGGCACCCTTGGTCCAGGAGATCTCCACCGGACGCGACTGACCATCGAACTTGAAGAAGCGGTTGTCGAAGGGATCGTCATCGACGCCAATGCGCATCTGTCCGTCCGGCACATCAGCGCCATCGACACTGATGTCGTAACCGATGCCGCTATCCGCCCCTTCACCGTCGTTGTCCCAGGTATCGAACTCGACCGCCAAGCCATCTCCCATGCCCTCTTCACTACCGGTGGCGTTGTCTTCCAGGGCACCGAAGTTCACGGAGAAACCGTCCGCGGGCGGGTTGGCTCCTTGCTCCGCTTCAAGAGTCAAGTCGAAGGTCATCGTCCAACCCTCTTTGACGTTGAACTTGGGCAAGAGAAAGGAGGAAGCTGTGCTGCCCACGCCATCCTGCGTCAATCTCAAGGCGCCGTCCTGCACGGAATTGGTTCCGTCGTTGCCTGCCACGATCGAGCCATCCCCCAGTTCCACGGTGTCATCGGAAAACTCGAAATCCTGGGAGTAAGCCACCTCGCCATCGGGCACCAACTCCGGCTCGGGTTCGGGCTCCACTTCAATGCCCAGGATCGTCCCGGGGTTTTCGAACAAGTCCCCGACTTCCTCGGCGGTCAAGGCCACACGGTAAACTTGCACGTCATCCACCAGGCCCACCAGACCGTTGTCGCCCAGGCGTGCGCCAATCTGAAAGGCATCCTCCGCATCCCGGTAGCCGCTCGGATTGTCCACCGACGCCACTTCCACGCCGTTGACGTAGATCCTTGCGAAATCCGCACCGGCGGCTCGGCCGTTGCTATCAGAATAGACCACCACGACGTGAGAGGGCGCGGTGAGATCTTGCTGATTGGCGAAAACTTCGAGATCCTCCAGGTTCTCCACCGGACGCTCGCTCACCACCCAGGCCAGGGTGGTTTTTTCCAGGGCGGGGAAAAGGGAGAGACCAAAGGCCACCCCGTCTTCCGGGCTCGCCTTGGAGAAAAGCGTGGAGACGCCCGTCGGGCTGTCTCCCGTCACCTCAGCCCACATCGACACCGTCAGGGCCGAGGATTCGGGAAAGGACGGCACCTCGGCGAAGGCCACACTGTCGCCGGTGGTGTTGAGTTGAACGGAGGTACCCGAGGCCAGGGGATCCTCGCCGAAACTCACGTCTCCGGCGTAAGTGCCGTGCCGATTGTTTCCAGAGGAATCGAGCAGGGGACCGGGCACCGTTTCATCCATCTTGTACCAGGCCAACAGACCGGAAGACAGCGGCACGCTCACCGAGAGCGCCACCGTCTGGGTCGGCTCGCTCGGATCGGAACTCTCGATCACCACATCTGCCGTGACCAGACCCTGAGCCTTGGAGGGATCCAGTGTGATCTCGATGATCGCGCTCTCGCCGGGAGCGATCTCCTGCGGAAAGGCTCCCAAGCTATAGACTTCGCTATCCGAGGGATTCAGGCTCACATTGCTGATGGAGAGCGGTGTGTCCGTTCCGGTATTCCGCAGTGGAAGGTTGATCGTCTGCAAGCCGGAGTCGGGCTGCACAATCCCCGAAGCCACTCGCGAAGTGACGAAGAGATTCGGATCTTCCGTTCCCGTCAGCACGCTCAAGTTATCAATTTGCACGGTTTCGAACGCGCCTCCCGTCCGTGCCGCGAAGGCGAAGCGATAACCGGGCTCGGGAGAGAAATCCGGCGTGGGCAGACTGTCATAGAAGACCTCATCATCGACAATCAAGGTCAAGAGACCGGAGTCCTCACCGCTCTTGAACCAGATGATCTCCACGGGACGCCACTGGCCATCAAATTTGAAGAAACGGTTGTCCCGCGGATCATCGCCGGCCTCGATCCGCATCTGACCATCGGGAACGTCGTTGCCGTCGACGCTGATGTCATAACCAATGCCGCTATCGGCTCCCTCGCCGCCGTTGTCCCAGGTGTCGAATTCCACGGCCAGACCACTTCCCAGGCCTTCCTCACTCCCGGTCGCGTTGTCGGGGATGTTCCCATAATTGAAGGAGATTCCATCGGCCGGGGTCCCTTCGGCTTCCAGCTTCAGATCAAAGGTCACAATGAAGGCCTCGTTGCCGCCCGGCCCGAGAGCCGGCAGCTTGAAGTTCGCCGAGCTGCCTCCGATGCCATCCTCGGTCAACTGAAGCGTGCCGTCGACGATCTTCGCGGAGTCGTTGTTACTGAAGATGATGCTGCCGTCTTCGAGATCGACGGTGTCGTTGGCGAAACCGTCGAAATTCTCGATGTAACTGCCTGTGGGCGCGAACGGATTGCCCACGAGTTCAATCACCCGATTTTGCGCGATTCCCAGGGTGTCGTTGTTCGACAGGATCAGCGTCGCCAAGACGCTGCCGAGTGCGTCGGGCGCCGAGAAGGCCACATCGATCAAGGTCTCCTCTCCCGGGCCCAGCGTCACCGGAAACGCGGTCGTGACCTCGAAAGCCCCGGGGCTATCCCCGGCCAGTGTGGCCCCGTCAATCACCAGATCCTGGGTGGCGCCGGCGTTCAAGACCCGAAGCTGACTCACACTGCTCTTTCCAAACTCGGCCGCGAGACTCAGGGTCGCCGGACCGTCAATCTTGGGATCGCGCACCCTGAGTTCAAAGCTGCCCGGAGGGCCCACCGCGAGATTGTCGATGATCACGGTCTCGTTGTGCCCACCCGTACGGGCGAGGAAGGAAAAGCCATAATCCGCTTCGGCGTCAAAGTCCTCGATCGGCACGTTCACGAAATCGGCGTTGGTTCTCAAGCCACTCGTCTGAAAGCTCACTCCGTTCTGGGGATCCCAGGAAACCAGGGCCGACGCACTGACGGATTCGTCGGGCTTGAAATTGGCCTCGTCGTTCTTGGCCGGATTGTAGGCCACTTCCAGGCCCGCCACCTCGATGCCCACGCCCGCATCCTGGGCATCGTCATTCCACTGCCAGGTATCGACCTGATAGGAGATGTGAGGAACGCCATCGCCGTAGCCCTCTTCCGCCGGATTGCCGAAATCGTCGGGACCCGGAATCTCACCAAAATTGAAGGAGAAACCATCGGCGGGCGTGTTCCCGCCGCTGTGTTCGACCGTGAAATCGAAAATCGCACTCCAGCCAGCGGAAACATCAAACGGGGGTAAGACGAAAGACGCCTCCGTGCTATTAGTACCTGCCTGGGTCAAACGCAAGGCCCCATTCTGCACCGAGTTCGTCCCGTCGTTACTGGTGATCACAGAGCCATCACCGAGATCAGTCTCCCCGTCATCAAAGCCGTCGAAATTCTGTTCGTAGCAAAGGTCGCCATCCGCGGCAGGCGACGGCGTGGCGTACCATCCGGTGGCGGCCAGGCACCAGCCTAGCGCGAGAACATGCAGTCGATGAGTGGGCATTTTTTTCATGATAAGGTCTTATCGGGGTTGGTTTGGTTTGGTTTGATCGCGAACTCCAGCAATCAAACTTAGAGAAGGGGGGCGCTCCGATCAAGTCAAACCCGATACCCAGCCAAACTCGGCCGTCTCGCACCCCCGCGAGAGGCACGGCAGCTTTGTCAAGGAAGAGATCGCCACGAAACCGCCCACTGACTGGCTAGACGTTCGTACGTCCTCCCACATCACCACGGCTCGCCTTCGCGAGCCCATCTCCGCGCCAGGTCAGGCGGGTGCTCCGCCAGCGAAGGGATCACGATTTGAAGCCCCTCAAACCAACACACCCAGCGAATTCGGCTCCCGTCATATCATGGTGCGCGGGGACGGGATCGAACCGCCGATTCGTTCCCGGGGAAACTTCTTGCGAGGGGAACCCCCTATTTTATAGAGTTTCGCACATATTCGGACTTGTGCGAACAGCTTGGACATGACGCAGTTTAGGACACATCCAGGTAATTCAAATCATTCATGGCCTCCATCTATCGACGAGAGAACTCACGCGTTTGGCAGTGCGCCTTCTACGTCCCAACCGAAGACGGGACGCAAAAGGTGCGGAAGTCGACAAGCAAGACAAAACGCCGTGAAGCAGAGCGAGTCGCCGTCGAGCTGGAGCGTTCCGCTCGCGAGTCGGCGGGTGTCTCTGATACCAAGGCTCGGAAGATTCACGTGATTCTCGCGGAGGCAGGCGAGGATGCCCTAAAAGAGCGGCTGACTGTCTTCAAGGCTCGAGCCCACCTTGCCACAGGATCCTTAAGGCGTCGTCCGATGAGGAATTCACGACGTTCACTGTGAGAAGGTGGGCCGACGAATGGGCTAGCCCGAAAAGCCGAGACTGTGGGAGTCGCCACTCGGAAGCGCTACACAGCTTCTGTACGTTCGTTCACGGGCTGGCTAGTGCAGTCCGCCTTACAGATAATTCATTTTAAGCTTGCGCTCAAGTCGGAGAGTGTTAGTTTAATGGAAATGAGAACTGCTGTGCCGATCAACCTTGAAGCAAACCTGCGAAACAAGCTCCTGCGTTTCAGCAAGGCGTCCAACGTTTCTCCGAAATTGAGAGTTCGTTCCAAGATCGTGCTTCTCGCCAGCGAGGGGATGACCAATAAGCGGATCGCGGAAGAACTTGGATTGGACGAACCACAGGTGGGCCGCTGGCGAAAGAGGTTCACAGAGATGGGGCTGGCGGGAATCGAGAAGGACAAGACCCGGCCTGGACGTATCAAAGCTTTGCCGAAGAGCTAGGAAAGTGAGATCATTCGGATGACGTTGGAGGAGACGCCCAAAGGATGTACCCCATAGTTTCATAAATCGGGGCAAGAATCCCAAGAAAATAGTGGCAGGGGCCTTTGGAATAAGGTTAATTTGGAATCTACCAAAACACCAAACACTTCAACCAAAAAGCCACCTACAGTGAGAGCAGCACGACGTACGATTAATGCAAAGTCCAGAACGATTCCGGCGATCAAATTTGAAGATCAAGAACTGACCTCTTTCGGCGGTCTCGTTATCTTTCAGAAGCTCTTTCAGGAATTGGATCTGGAGGGGAAGCTTCAGCAGTGCTTTGGTCCACTGGATCGGCGCATGTCCCGCTTCTACAAGTTCCACAAGGTTTTCATGTGTCTTATCGTGCATCTTGCACTGGGCTACCGGATGCTTCGCGATTTGGACTACTACCGAGATGATCCCCTTGTACGACAGGTTCTTGGGATGCATCAGTTGCCCAGTGTGCCAACGATGAGCCGGATGTTGGTGGGAGAGGTCGATTGTCAAAGCCTTGAGAGGATGAGGGAGATGAATCATTTCGTTTGCCTGTCGCGACTTCAGGAGGAAGGAATCAAACGCATCACGCTTGACTTGGACGGAAGCGTGCAGAGCACGAGTCGCCATGCGGAAGGGACGGCTGTGGGATTTAACAAGAAGAAAAAAGGCGAGCGCAGTTATTATCCGCTGCTCGCGACGATCTCCCAAACCGGACAGATTCTCGATTACCTTCATCGAAGCGGCAACGTCCATGACTCCAATGGCGCGGTGGAGTTCCTCCGTTCCTGCGTGGAGAAGATTCGCAAGGTGCTACCTGATGTGCAGATCGAGTTGCGCGCCGACAGCGCGTTTTTCAGCGATCAGATGGTTTCAGAGGCAAAGACCCTTGGCCTGGAATATACGTTCTCGGTGCCTTTCCTCGTGAGTGAGAAGTTCTGTAACTGGATCATCATGCGGCGAAGCGTGAACCTTCGGAGCGAGTGAAGTCTATTCTATCAAGGATGAATTTTCGGAACGCTGAACCTTTTCCGCCGTGGTGCAAAAATCCAGGCAGTGTGTTTTTCAAGGCGGCTGAGACAATCATTTCCGAAGGCAGCACGTCTGGGCGGATGGTTCGGATCCAGGTTCCAAAGTGCTTCCAGACCAGACCGTCACATGTCATGGCAAGGTACTGTAACATGCCCTGAGCGATCATGCCGGTCTGCACAAACACATGATATGCGTGCATCTTTCTCTGCACCTGTCTGCGATATTTCTCGGTAGTCCGGTGGAGGTATTGGTTACCATTGCGACGCTTGAGCGGTCGCATAGCGGCCATCCAGAAATGGTATCCGAATGAGCCGACCGAATGCACCGCTTGCTTGAAAGCGACTTCGATCTTGAAACGCAAACTGTAGAGCAAGATGATCTCCTGAGCTTCCATGGTGAGGTCGGTAGACAAGAGGATGATCCGCCCTCTCGTGGGATGATCGACGAGAATGAAGCGGACCATCGCCCCGGCGGGCTTCCACAACAGATCCACCGACTTGAACCGGACAGAGATGTTTCTCTCCCCATATACGGGACTGGGAACGGAACTGAAGCCGCCCGTTCCAAAGACATTCTGGAGCTTCACCGCAGCGCCATACTTTTTCGGTCGTCCGCGTTTGCGTTTGCGTGGCACTGCCGCAGGCCGAAAGCCGGTTGTCGTGCGTCGAACCCTCGTGACCAGCACACCGGAACGCCCCTTGGTGCTCTGGATCACCTTTCCGTTCCCAAACCGGACAAATCTCCGACTTCCTTCATCGAAGCGGCAACGTCCATGACTCCAATGGCGCGGTGGAATTTCTTCGCTACTGCGTGGAAAAGATTCGCAAGGTGCTGCCTGATGTGCAGATCGAGTTGCGCGCCGACAGCGCGTTTTTCAGCGATCAGATGGTTTCAGAGGCAAAGACCCTTGGCCTGGAATATACGTTCTCGGTGCCTTTCGAGTGGCTCGTGGAACTCAAGGGCATCATTGAGAAGCGCCGTCGCTGGTCCCGAACCCGAGGCGGAGAGGGAAAAACTCATCACTTCGAAATCCTCGCGAGTGAGAAGTTCTGTAACTGGATCATCATGCGGCGAAGCGTGAACCTTCGGAGCGAGTGAAGTCTATTTTATCAAGGATGAATTTTCGGAACGCTGAACCTTTTCCGCCGTGGTGCAAAAATCCAGGCAGCGTGTTTTTCAAGGCGGCTGAGACAATCATTTCCGAAGGCAGCACGTCTGGGCGGATGGTTCGGATCCAGGTTCCAAAGTGTTTCCAGACCAGACCGTCACATGTCATGGCAAGGTACTGTAACATGCCCTGAGCGATCATGCCGGTCTGCACAAACACATGATATGCGTGCATCTTTCTCTGCACCTGTCTGCGATATTTCTCGGTAGTCCGGTGGAGGTATTGGTTACCATTGCGACGCTTGAGCGGTCGCATAGCGGCCATCCAGAAATGGTATCCGAATGAGCCGACCGAATGCACCGCTTGCTTGAAAGCGACTTCGATCTTGAAACGCAAACTGTAGAGCAAGATGATCTCCTGAGCTTCCATGGTGAGGTCGGTAGACAAGAGGATGATCCGCCCTCTCGTGGGATGATCGACGAGAATGAAGCGGACCATCGCCCCGGCGGGCTTCCACAACAGATCCACCGACTTGAACCGGACAGAGATGTTTCTCTCCCCATATACGGGACTGGGAACGGAACTGAAGCCGCCCGTTCCAAAGACATTCTGGAGCTTCACCGCAGCGCCATACTTTTTCGGTCGTCCGCGTTTGCGTTTGCGTGGCACTGCCGCAGGCCGAAAGCCGGTTGTCGTGCGTCGAACCCTCGTGACCAGCACACCGGAACGCCCCTTGGTGCTCCGGATCACCTTTCCGTTGGCGTAGTAGGCGTCGGCCAGCAAGACGAACTCCTGACCTCTACAGACGGATGCGAGCATCTCGTTGGCCTTGTCGATCAAGGTTCTCCTGTCGCGGTTTGAAGTGACGATACCTTCGTGAATGCGTGCACAGACCGGAACGCAGAAGAAGTATCCGCCAACCTGACAGAGCACGCCGAAGGCCTGAAAGGAATGGCTCATGATGAAGTGAGGCTTGGAATTGGACTCGGACTGTTGATGCAGATACTTCACCGCAGGCATCTTGCGGCCCTCCTTGGACTTCTTGATGCCGTCGAGAACCAGGACGGGGCGACAACCGATCTTGTAGACAGGGAAGTGCTTGATCACGATGGCGAACCAAAGTTCTGCAAGCCGGTCCGTCTTCACGGCATTGCTGTGGAAGAAATGGAGTAAGTGCTCATAGAAGTGTTCTGACAAACCGAGAGCGCGGACGAAACTGGAAACCCCGAGGAGGTCATTGCGCACGGAGAAAGCGGCCAAGACGAGCAGAAACCAGAGAAAGGTGCGGGCTCTCGAGAAAGCGGGTCGCAGAAAACAGACGATATTCCACCAAGAAATCCAGAGATCCATAACAAATGATTTGATTTTCCTAGACATTCGCATATATAAGGTAATGACCATGAAAAAGATCAGATCACTGAAAAAAGAATCCAGAAACTTGCGGCAAAGTTAGCTGCAATCGGGCCAATGCGGCCTGGGAGCATCAGCAAGCAATACCGAGATCGACAACGCCAGCGCGGCGTGTATTACCAACTGAGCTACACGCATAAGATGAGGAGCCGGACTGAACACGTCTGGCCAGACCACGTGAAGGGACTACGAAAAGAAACAGAGGAGTACAAGAAATTCAAGAAACTGACCACCGAACTGATCGATCTGAGCATTGAACTATCCAAGGCGAAGATCGCTCTATTACGCAGTCAGACAGACACGCCAGGCAAAGAGAAACCGGTCTGAGAACTTCCCACTCACGAGCGAAATCCGCTGGAAGCCAAAAAGTTGGGCGCGCAAAGCGCGCATTTTGTGCATTCGAACCATGAGGCGCACTCAGCGCAAAGGACCGCTCCAACTGGATCTTTTCGAACCAGTCGAGGAGAACTATGAATACGAGGCGATCATCACCAACAAGACAAACACGGCCGCTCATGTGGTGAAATTTCATGAAGGGCGTGGCTCTCAGGAGAAGATTTTTGGCGAAGCCAAGAGCCAGGCCCAGATGGACTATATTCCGGCCAAGCGACGTGCCGCCAACGAAGCTTTCCTTTTGGCCAGTATCCTCACCCACAATCTCACACGCGAAATGCAGATGCGATCTGCGGAGCGGTCACGCAAATCGTCCCCCAAAAGGGCTGCGGAGTGGATCTTTGAAGGACTCGGCACGATTCGCCGCAAAATCATCCAGCGTGCCGGACGTCTGACTCGCCCTCAAGGTCGACTCACATTGACACTCGGAGACAATCAGGCCGTCGAAGAAGAAATCGCCTACTACATGATGGCCTGACTGGCCATTTTATGAAACACTGGGGGAAACTCACTGTAGCTACAAACGTTGTTGTCCAAAGTGTCTCCAACGCCAGATCGCCGTCGGAGACGAGGTCAAAACACAGTTCTACCACCGCTTGGTCGCGTTTCAGATTATCTGTGAGGATTTTCAATTGCTTCTCGACGTGGAAATGCTTGAGCCTGGTGAAGACGGAGATCCTGGAGACGACGAAGTCGCTGCGGCTATACGGCTGATAACTCGCGTCCTTAAGGACCACCCACGCTGCTTTGACGTGCTCACTGCCGATGCGCTCTACCTGCGTCCCTCCGTGATCAATCTTCTTGAAGACCACGGCAAATACCTTGTTGCCGTACTCAAGGATAATCAGCCTGAGCTATTGTCCGAAGCCCGCACGCTCCTGCCCCTTGAGGAGCAAGAGCCAGAATCATTTGAGACTCCGGCTGCACCGGGCAAGCCCGCGCGGCACGTTCATTTACAAGAGGCTGAGGGCTTCTGCACTGAATCCATTCACACTCCTCTTCGCGTTGTTCATTCCCATGAGACTGGTATCCGTCGCGAGCGCGTCGCTGGGGATTGGGTCGAGACTCCCATCGATAGCCACTGGTGGTGGGCGACGACCATGCCCCGCTCAATGGTCGATGCCAAGACCATCTTCCATTTCGGGCACGACCGTTGGAAGGTCGAAAACGAAGGCTTTAACGAACTCTGCTCCCGCTGGCATTCCGGTCATTGCTATCATCATCATCCCAATTCCATTCTCGTTCTGTGGCTGATCATGTTCATGGCCCACGCCGTGTTCCACTGCTTCCACAAGCGCAACTTGAAGCCAGAGATACGCCGTGGACACACGGCCATCTATTTTGCCCGTCAAATCGCCGCCTCCATGCGAGAGGATCGATGGTGGCCGCCACCGGCTCCGGGCTGAGGAACGCCCGCCCTGCGCTCTCGGTAACCTTGGGTTCACGTCCGCCATCGGAGCGGTCTGGCTTCCTGTTGCCTATTGCCGACAGGGGGATCCATTTCGCGGCTCGAGCCTTCCGAAATTCGCCCGAGAACCGCCACACGAAACTGTTCGCCCTCCTAGCGCCAGCTTCAACACGCTCAACACCCACCAATTCAGGCCATTACGACTCTTTCCGACGCCGTCTTACGGAATCGCTGCGTAGGACGGCGTTGCCTGGACTGAGAGGCTTCCATCGGCGTAGAGCACGGACAGGCTCGACCCGGCGCTGTCCACCGCCAACAAGTCGGGAAATCCATCACCGTTGAAATCGTGAGTCAGGAGTTGGGACACGCCCGCTCCCGTTTCCAGGCTGAAAGGGAATCCAAAACCTCCCGCGCCGTTCCCCAGGAACTGTGAAGTTTGTCCGGTGCTCGAAGCAGTGAACAGGTCGTCAAATCCATCACCGTCGATATCGGCCGCAGCGATCGCACGGGCGTTGCCAATCGGGAAGAGTCCGACAGGTTCAGAGAATCCCCCCAACCCATCCCCGAAGTGAATCAGGACGGCGGGGTCGAACGCGGCTGCGCCGCTGGCGGCCACCGCGAGATCGGGAATCTGATCGTGATTGAAATCGCCCACGGCCAGGGAAACGGCGCGGCGGCCCGTGGGAACGGCGGGCTGGATCTCGAAGGATCCAGTCTGCGCCCAGCAAGATGGTCACATCGTTCGTGGACAGGTTGGCGACGGCGAGATCCATCCGTCCATCGTTGTTGAGGTCCGTCAGAGCCAGCTCCTGGGGAAAGTTCCCGGTGCTGGTATTTTCTTGAAACGCAAACCCCCCGGCTCCGTCTCCGCCGAACAGGGCGACGTTGTTCGCTCCCTGTTGCACGATGGCCAAATCCAAATGGCCGTCACCGGTGAAATCGGCGGCGCCGACGTCCACTGCCTGGGACAGGCCACTGAACGCAGTGACGGGATCCATGAATCCCCCGGCTGGATTGCCTTGCGCGTAATGAAATCTGGCTCCGCCCGCCACCAGATCGAGCGTATCATCTCCATTGAAGTCCGCCGCCACGACGCCAAAGGCTTCGCTGTTCAACTCAAGCTCATCCGAGAGGGTAAAACCTCCGTCATCGGTTCCCCGGAAAACGGCCATCCTGCGGTCGAAATTGCGTGCCGTGCGCACCACCGCCACGTCGAGGATCCCGTCCTTGTCGAAGTCCCCCACAGCGGCCCTCTGCGGACTGGCCTCCGTCGGGATGCTTACCGAACCGAAAAAATTGCCGGTCCCCGCCATGGCCGGTGCAAACACACGGATCGAACCGTCTCCACCGGCATGAATCATCTCACCCGCAGAGCCCGGAAAGAGGCGTTCCAGGCGGTCGAGCATCCAGCCGGCTCCGAACGGGCTTTCGCGCTCATTGAGAATCAAAACCTGATCCCGAAAACGGGTGGCCGTGGACGAAACCAGAAAGTGACTTTCGAAAATCGCTTCGACCGGATAACGGCCAGTGGGCAGGAAGCTCGCGTCGATCCCGATTCCCTGTCGAAAGGCGTCCCCGGCGGACAGCGCGCTGGGGTCTACAAACACTTCGCCACCGAGAGCGGTCCCACCGGGCTTGGCCCGCATGGAAACTTCTTGAGGAACGGCCGCTTTCAGAGGTAGGGTCGAATCCGATTTGAGGATCGCGACCGGATCCGCCGCGCGGCTGCGATAAACAAAGCGCAAGGTTTGCGGCTGATTCTGGGAGACGTAGGGAGGGAGGAGATGATCCACCTCGAGATTCCCATCGCCGAGCGAAGTCCGGGAACCCGTTTGCGCCACGCAGTCGTCAGAGGGATCTTGATTCGTGGAGTTGTTGGGAGCGGGCGAAGCGATGACACCGGGAGACGCTCCCGCATGCCAGTCGGAGGCACGGATGCCGCCGGAGATGGTGTCGATGCGCATCCCATCCGCCGACACGCGACCCGTGCCTACCACCACGAAGCGCCCCGTTCCCACGTCGAGCGACCAGATGTCGACTTCGCTGCCAGGAGGCAGTTCATCCAGGTTCGGCAAGCCAATCTGGGCGGGTTGGGAGAACGTGACCCCGACGGGCTGAATGGTCACCAACTGCCCGAAATTCAAATCTGCCGGCAGCGCTGCCGGCGCCAGGTTGCCCGGAACGAGGGAGATGGACATCTGTCCGGAAAAAAGCTCAGCCCCCAGCTTGGCAGAGCCGGCCGGGATCGTCAGAGAGACCCTAAGATTGGAATTCAACACGGTCGTGGTGCGCGACGGGTCCACGTCGGTCAGGCTGCTGATGTCGATGCGTGGCAGATAAAAGGGACGATTGACCACATTGTCCGCGCCTTCGATTAAATGCACTTCCTCGCGGAATCCGGCGTAGGACGAGCCGTCCGGGGCGGGGCTGGCGGTGGCGGTGTCGATATCCAGCACCTGGCTGCCGGAGGGGCTGTTCAAGAGCGTGAAATGGCCCTCGGCGTCCGACACAGACACGAGATTTGTACCAAGCAGGGAAACGCGCGCGCCCACCACGGGGACATCAAGGTCGGCGAGAGCGGATGTCGTGTCGAGTAGTCGGCCACGCATCATGGTTTCGCCGAGAGCGCTTTGAACACTGATATTGAACGTTTGCGCGGCGATGGCGATCCCGTCGGATACGAAAAACGTGAGGGCATGCGATCCCACCTGGCTCGCCGTCGGCCTGAACGTGAAACGCCCGGTGGTGGAATCCAACTGTGCATCAGAGGGAAGCGGCACGGTCAATGCGCCAAACGACAACCGGTCTCCATCCGCATCCGTGGCTTCGAACTGCACCACGATTTCGGAACCCAAGGTCAACGTGATCTCGCCGACCGGAGTGAATACGGGAGCGGAATTACGGGGGGCCGCGGTTTGAAAAAGGCGGAAGAAGCGAACGGGTTGATCGGGCGTGATTCGGACGAAACTCTGTACATCCACCGTCACGATTGGGTCGACCACGGGATCCCAGCTCACCGGTGGGGTGGGGTCAATCGTGGTTTCCAATACCCATTCCGGGGAGGTCACCGGCCAGGATAGCTCGACCAAGGGGTCCGGCAATTTCCTGATTTCTAGCGGAGGCACCTGCTGAGCCAGACTCGGCAAACTCGCGATGGCGAGGATGCCGAAACCGAGAAATCCGCGTGAGAGGGTCGAAATTGCCAGTCGCGCGGCGACCACTCTCATCATTCGATCATTAGTCATTGTTCTAGGATCTAGAATGGAAACCGATCCACACAGGGTCGGAGAACCGCAGGCCTTCGCATCGTTCGCCAAGGCAAGCCACTCGATCCCCGTCCGATCCCAGCGGTCCGTTTGAGATCTGGCTATACGAAAATCTGCTCCTGGAAAAGATCAAAGCATCACCCGCCCCATCATCCAAACATCGACGGCCAGCGCCCATCCAAGAAGGGGAGGAGAACTCTTGGTGGGAATGCCGCCGCCCCTGGCCCGCCACTGCCGTGTTTGATGCGGTCAGGGCTCGGGATGCCCGTGCTCCAAGCCATGCCGCGATTCTTCCGGCTGCGCGCAAGCTCGGCAGTCTTCAGCCGCCCCATAAAGTCGAGCAAGCGCTGCATATCTATCCGCTCGGCCTCAATCTGGCGTGTGATGATCTGGGCAGCCTCCCCGGCCTCCTGTGGGTTCTCTTGGGGATCAGATTCGAGGAAATCCTCAAGGCTCTCAACAGCAGTCACGAGATCGTTGGAGATCCCACGCGCAGTATTCCGAACAAACCTCTTGATCGTGGTGGGGGTGACTTGTTGCTCGGACTGTACAGGATCACTCATTGACCCCCACGGTGATCGCAGCAAGCGAATCAACGATTGACCAATATCAAGGTCCGCTGGTGGCTGATAATCGCTGTGATGGTAATCCTGGCTCTTGGGATCAAGTATCAGGATAATAATACCCGGCCGCCAGGAGTCCATCCGGAAGCATATCATGGAGCGAAGGAGATGCTCTACAATATTGGCAGAGGCGACCGGAAGTATGGGGTAGCCGACGCAACCAGGGCATGGAGGATTGCGGAGAAGCATTACAGCGAGGCTGCTGTTAGGGCGGCAAAGATGTCTTACGTTGAGGGCTGGGAGAGTCTCGATTGACATTCAGACTAGTTAATGTAGCGGGGAGGAGTGCGTCGAGTCCGACGGCGCCCCTGGCCCGCCACTGCCGTGTTTGATGCGGTCAGGGCTCGGGATGCCCGTGCTCCAAGCCATGCCGTTCAGAGGACGGACTCGCAGGATCATCCTCCAAACCGGTGTTGCGCGGCCGTGCCTTCCCGTGAGAGAGTGAGGACAGCATGAATTCGTTTCTGACTTCCCCCCTTTTCGCCAAGGCCTTTCTGACCGCCCTTGCCGGAGCCCTCGCGCTCACGCCCGCCTGCACCACCAACCCCTACACGGGAGAACAACAGCTCAGTAAGACCGCTCTGGGAGCCGCGCTCGCCGGAGCTGCCGGAGCCGGCGTCGGAGCCCTGACCGGGGACAACAGCAAGGAACGCCGTGAGAGAGCCCTGATCGGGGCCGGCATCGGCGCGCTCGCCGGGGGCGCCGTCGGCGCCTACATGGACAATCAAGAACGCCGCCTCCGCCAGGAACTCCGCGCGACCGGAGTGAGCGTCTCCCGCCGGGGTGAGGAACTCATCCTCAACATGCCAGGAAACGTCACCTTCGCCAGCGACAGCGCCACGATCTCAGGTAATTTCTATCCCGTCCTCGACTCGGTCGCCAAAGTCCTGCGAGAGTTCAACAAGACCACCATCGACGTCGCCGGACACACCGACAGCACGGGTTCCCGTGACTACAATCTGCGGCTTTCCGAAGAACGGGCGGTGAGCGTCGCCGATTACCTGCGCGACCGCGGCGTCGCCCCCGCCCGCTTCTACGTGACCGGCTACGGCCCGGACTACCCCGTTGCCGACAACCAGACCGCCGCCGGGAAACGCCAAAACCGGAGAGTCGAGCTGACCTTACATCCGCTGACTCAGTAAGAGTTTTCTTCGGCATTCATTTATTGACGAATTCTTAAACAGAGAGAAATCGTTCGGGTGCCTTTTCGCCCCGATCCTTCCCCGGCAGCCATCCCCAACGACCGGGGCGCCGAGGCCGGTCTCGATACTCGTGCCGGGGTCGGCGCCGATCCCGGGCCGCGTTCTCCCTATGATTTCTCCGTGGTGCGTCAGCTCAGGCAGCGAGAGAGCCTGACGCTCGCGCAGCTGTCAGCACGATCGGGCATCTCCGTCCCCGTCATTTCCAAGCTCGAACGCAACCAGACGACTGCCGAGCTCGAGACCCTGGCCAAGATCGCCGCCGCCTTCGGCATGGCGCCCTCCAACCTGGTCGCCCTGGCCGAGGCCTCGCTGGCGCACCGAAAGACGGCGGACGGCCACGAGATCGACGGCTTCTTTTTTCACCGCATTCGCTACGCCAACCACCACTGCTTTCTGGGCGAGGCTCAGGGCAGCGCCAAATTCAGCCGGCCCGACATCCATGGCGATGACCTGGAAACCTGTTGGGTGATCAACGGCCGGCTGCGACTCACCATCGGGGAGCAAACCCTCACGCTCGATTCGGGAGAGAGCGTCCAGTTCGACGCCATCCAGGACCACACCTACGAGGCGCTCGCAGACAGCATCTTCATTCTCCTGCACCTGAAAAAAGGCAACCGTTTCTAACATTCTCATGCTCGACACCGACCACGCACTCAAGCCGGAAGATCTCCAAGGCGATCTGCAAACTTTTTGGGAACTTTCCGGCCAGAAAATCCGCCTCATCCGCGACCACTACGATCATTCCCAAGGCAGCCCCGTCTTCACCGCCGCAGGCCGCTACACCACCCGAGGCTGGACGGAATGGACGCAGGGTTTCGAATTCGGGTCGGCCATTCTCCAGTTCGATGTCACCGGAGACGAAGAGTGGCTCGAATACGGCCGGCGGATGACGGTGGAGAAGATGGCTCATCATGTGAGCCACTTTGGCGTCCACGACCATGGCTTTAACAACGTCAGCACCTATGGGAACCTTCTTCGCCTCATGAACGAAGGCCGCCTTCCCGAGAATTTCTGGGAGAGAAACTTCTACGAGCTGGCGCTGAAAATTTCGGGAGCCGTGCAAGCCCGGCGATGGACGCGGATCCCGGGCGGTGGTTTCATCCACTCCTTCAACGGGCCTCATTCGCTTTTCGTCGACACCATCCGATCCTGTCGCGCACTGATGGTGAGTTGGATGCTCCGCCACTCATTCATGGACGAGGGCGATCGCGAAATTTGTCTGTTAGAACGAGCCGTTCAGCATGCCCTGGCGACCGCCAAGTACTCCGTCTACTACGGTGAGGGCCGGGACAGCTATGACCTTTGGGGCCGAACCGCCCACGAATCGGTCTTCAACACCAAGGACGGCGCTTTTTGCTGCCCAAACTCGCAGCAAGGATACACCGGCTTCACCACCTGGACCCGCGGTCTGGCCTGGGCAATGTGCGGTTTCGCCGAGGAACTGGAATGCCTCGCTCAACTCGATCCCGAACGGATCGACGGTGATTGGGACTGGGTAAAGGTGAAGGGCGCCTTTCTCAAAGCCGCCCGGGCCACCTGCGATTTCTATCTCGAGCACACACCCACGGACGGCATTCCCTACTGGGACACCGGGGCCCCCGGCCTGGTTCACCTGGGCGACTACCTGGACCGTCCCTCGGATCCTTTCAATGCCCACGAACCCATCGACAGTTCGGCGGCCGCCATCGGCGCCCAGGGACTCCTCAGGCTCGGCCGTTACCTCGGGAACGCGGAGGGCGGCGAGGGACGAACTTACTGGCAGGCAGGTCTCACGGTTCTGAGAACGCTCCTGCAAACGCCCTACCTCATTACCGAGGCCGATCACCAGGGCCTCGTTCGCCACTCCATCTACCACCGGCCCAACGGATGGGATCACGTGCCGCCAAACCAGAGCATCCCGCTCGGCGAATCCAGCATGTGGGGAGATTACCATGCGAGAGAACTCGCTCTCTACGTGCAACAGGTCCTCCGGGGCGAGCGAGAATACCGTTTCTTCGACTGCGTTCGCTGAGCGAAAATTCACACCACCGGGCCCGCCCCATGCACTTCGCCACCCACCCGCCTCACGGATCGCCATGATGGAACGCCTCTGCCTCCACACCATGACCAACAAGCCCTGGTCTCTCAGAGAGTGCTGCCAGCATTACGCTCAGGCCGGCATCCCTCACCTCACGGTGTGGCGAAACGTGTTGGAAGATCTCACGCTGACAGACGCGAATCGAATGATTCGGGACCAAGGGCTTCAGGTCACCTCGCTTTGCCGCGGCGGGTTCTTTCCCAGCACCCGCGCCGAGAAACGGGCGGAGGCCCTCGATGACAACCGCCTGGCCATCGACCAGGCGGCCGCTCTACAGGCACCCATGGTGGTTCTCGTTTGCGGCGCGGACCCCGCGCAGCCGCTGAGCGAATCGCGCCGCCAGATTCAAGATGGCATCGCCGCGCTGCTCCCTCACGCAGAGGCGAACGGCGTACGGCTCGCGATCGAACCGCTCCATCCGATGTACGCCGGAGACCGTTCGGCGATCAACACCCTAGCACAAGCCAATGACATGGCCGAAGCCCTCGATTCAGACTGGGTGGGCGTCGCCGTCGATGTCTATCACCTGTGGTGGGATCCCCATCTCAAAGCAGGAATCACCCGTTGCGGCGCGGGGAACCATCTCTTGGCCTTCCACGTCTGCGACTGGAAGACGCCCACGAGCGATCTCCTGCTGGACCGGGGCTTGATGGGCGAGGGCTGCATTCCTCTCAAAGAGATCCGCCGCTGGGTCGAGGACAGCGGTTTCCGCGGTCCCATCGAAGTGGAGATCTTCTCCTCGGACTATTGGAGCCAGGATCAGCAAGCCTACCTCGAGCGGATCATTGCCGCCTATCAAACGCACTGCTGAACGACTGAGGCGGCCCGGCCGCCGGTCACTCACTCCATCTCGCCGGCCTCATCCCAGGGCTCATCGCCCAGGTGCTTTTCCTCTCGGAGATAATTCTGCACGTAATCGCGCACCGCATCCTGCAGGGGCGTGAGGGTCTCGGGATAGTTGGTCTCCCAGAAGCGCGTCATGTCCGCCTCGGTGAAGTACTGATACTTTTCCCGGAGATGCGGTGGCATGTCCACGATCTCGATCTGACTGGGGCGCCCCATGGCGGCGAAGATCGCCTGACCGAGTTCAAGCCAGGTGGAGGCTCGCCCCGAACCGATATTGAACAAGCCGCCGGCCAGCGGCAACTCGGCCAGGTGCAGGGCCATTTCGGCGGCGTCTTTCACGTAGAGAAAATCGCGTTTCTGCTCTCCGTCCGGGAAGTCGGGGTGGTAGCTCTTGAACAGCCGGAGCTTTCCCGTCTCGAGAATCTGGTGATAACCCTTGTGCACCACGCTGCGCATCTCGTCTTTGTGATCTTCGTTAGGGCCAAAAACGTTGAAAAACTTGAGCCCGACGATTCCGCGGCTGATACCCCGCTGAATGGCGTAACAGTCGAACAAGTGTTTGGAATACCCGTAGGCATTCAAGGGGCGGTAGGCGTAAAGCGCCTCCGAGCGATCGCTCATTCCCTCAGAGCCGTCGCCGTAAGTCGCCGCCGAGGACGCGTAGACAAAACGAATTCTTCTGGCCACCGCCCAATTCGCCAGGTCTCGCGTGTAGGCGAAATTGTTTTTCATCAAGAAGGAGGCATCGGTCTCCGTCGTGGACGAACAGGCGCCCATGTGAAACACCGCACCGACTTGCCCGAGAGTATCCCCCTTGGTTCTGGCGATCTTGAGAAATTCGTCGGCCTCCAGATAATCGGCATACTGCAAGGGGACCAAGTTCTTCCATTTGTCATCGTTCCCCAGACGGTCGACGATGAGAATGTTGTCGACGCCGCGGTTGTTCAACGCCCAGACGATCGCGCTTCCGATCATTCCGGCGCCTCCCGTCACGATGTATCGTCGTTTGTTGTCGTAAGCCATGATCGTTCGTGAATGCCGAGAGAAGAACTAAGCGTTAGTTTGAAAGAGACTCAAGTCCGTTGAGATCACCGGGAATCATTGCCGAAACCGCTGCGGGATCAGGATCAGGCCCGGCTTTGGCGGGCAGCCGCTCGATGAGAAAGCCCGTGTAGACGAGACAGCTGGCGAGCAGGACGATACCCTCCCATCGTGCCAGCCGTCTCCGGGTGATGAGCAGGGGCAAGAGCAACAAGGTCAGCCCGGTCATGTAATAGAGTTCCAAGGGCCTCACCTCCACCGGATCGTAGAGCACAGGCTTCACCAGGGCCGTGATTCCAAGAATCGCCAGGATGTTGAAGATATTGGAGCCAATCACGTTGCCCGTGATGATGTCCCCCTGTTTGCGCACCGAAGCCACGATCACGGTGGCCAATTCTGGCACGCTGGTGCCGAAAGCCACGAGGGTCAAACTGACGAAGGCAGGCGGCACGCCCAGCATCAGGGCCAGCTCCGAGGCGCTGTCCACCAAGACGTACGTCCCGCCCGCCAGGGCACCCAGTCCCACCACAATGAGCCCGATCAGCTTCGGCAAAGAAGACGATTGAGCTTCCTCCGCCCAGTCACTGTCTTCTTGTCCCAGATCCTCGAGAACCTTCGAGACATCCTTCCCATTCTTTCCACGCATTTGCCGGGCGGAGGTGATTCCTGACAAGACCAGGAAGGTGAGAAGAAGGATGGCCAGGATCGCGCCTTCCCCTCGATCGATCCGATAATCCCGCACGAGCCAGAGCAACAGAACGGTCGCGCCGATGAGAAAGGGTCCCTCCCGCACGAGGATTTGCGGGGACACGGCGATGGGCCGGATCAAGGCCCCCACCGCCAGGATCAGGGCGATGTTGTAGATGTTGGAGCCGATGATGTTTCCCATCACAAATCCGCCACCGGCCATGGGGTCGATGGCGGACAGATTGGCATGCAGGCATACCAGCAGCTCCGGACTGCTGGTTCCGAAGGCCACCACGGTCAATCCGACGATCAGGGGAGCGACGCCCAGGTGGACCGCCAGGCGGGAACTTCCCCCCACCAGCCACTCCGCTCCGAAATAGAGAAGAATCAGTCCAAGGAGTGTCAGGATCAGGTGGAGCAGCATGGGCGGGGCGAATCAGGGAAGCAAAAGCGTCTCCCTAAACTGGAAGCGGATCAGATTCAACCGGATTGGGGCTCGGAGAACGACGCCACACCCTCCGGTGGCCTTGATGGTGTGGAAACCAAGCGGGACGACCGGCCTCAGGGCTTGAGCCAACCCACCTCACTGCTCCTTGCTTCCCGCAACGACACTCTCCCCAGTCTCGAAGCCTAGGCCTCGTCATTCGCCGGCTCGGAAGAAGCCTCCGGCTCCAGATGCTCCCCGTGCGGCAATTCGAGATCACTCGGGCCGACCACGCGGAGCGAAACCGTTTCGCCATCACGTTGCGCGGCCGCGCCCAACAGACTGCGGATCGCCGCCACCGTGTGACCATTTTTTCCGATGATGTGCCCCATATCATCCTCGGTCAAGGTCACCACAAACCGATGATGATGACCGTCATCCGACCACTCGTGCGCAATCGCCCCCTCCTCCGGCTGCTCGATCAGCTGGCCGATGATGTATTCCAAAAACTCGCGGAGGGCCGTCGCCGAATCCATTCCAGTGCAACCGGGTCGCGGGTCTAACTCTCCTCTTTCTCTTTCTCTTTCGGTTCGGCCTTTTGCTCCCCTTCGGGCTCGCCATCACCTTCAACCTTGGCAGAGGCCCCTTCAACCGGAGCCTTGGAAGCGTCCGCTTGCGCGGGCTCTCCCCCGGAATCCGAGGTGGCTTCGGAAGCCCCCTCGCTCGCCTCGGGCTCCGCATCCTTCTGGGCTTCGGGCTCCGTCTTCTTCTCGGTATTGGAGTCCGCTTCAGGCTTCACTTCGGCCGCGGGTTTCTCCGCTGCCGGCGCCGCCTGAGGCTGGGAGCTGAGGGGAGCCGCTTCTTCTTCACCGCCCTCCCCCTCCTCGGCGAGCTTGGCGGTATCGGCCACGCCGATGCCACGGCGCGCTTTGCGCAAAAGGCTCCGCACGGTCTCGGAAGGCTGCGCCCCCTTCGTGATCCAATCGTCCGCACGCTCAATATCAACCTGGAAATTGGTCCCCTTCTCGTTGGGATCATAAGTGCCGATCATTTCGATGAATCGCCCATCGCGACGGGCGCGACTGTCAGCGACCACGATGCGGTAAAATGCGCGGTTGCGGTTTCCTTCTCTTCTGAGTCTGATTGCTACGGGCATGAGCTGTGATGAGGTGCGTCGCTGCGGCAGTGGCCGGACTTCTTTTCTCTCCGGAGCCCACCGCCAAACGAGCGGCCAAATTTGTGCAGCCCAAGCACTTTGCCAAGCACTTTTTTCAAGTTCCCAAACAGCCTCTCAAGCAACTCCAGCCATCCGGAAGTCCCGCGATTTCCACGGCAAACGGACCCGTTCAAGGAAGGTCACCGCCTCCCCACCGGCACGCCGGACCGCCGAACCAACCATTTCCTCCGCGAACTTGGCATGACGCCTGCTCCCTCAACCATCACCAAGCTGGAAAAGTGCGGCCCGGGCGGATCAGGAGTTTAGGGGTTTCTTCATGACCGCAAGGCGCCGGGCCGCACCCTCCAGCCTGGAAGAGTCACCCCCGCCAGGCCGGAAAAGAGCGTTTCAGGCCAGAATTTCGTGGATCACGCGTCCATGATCGATTTCCAGACGCTTTCTCTCCGGGATCTCGAGCCGCCGATTGTCCAGACCGAGGAGATGCAGCACGGTCGCGTGGAGATCGGTGACGTAATGGCCCTCTCCCAGGGCATGATAGCCCAGTTCATCGGTCGCCCCGTGCACATGTCCCCGCCGGACTCCCGCTCCCGCCAGCCAAATCGTGAAGCCGTTCGGGTGATGATCGCGCCCGTCGCTCCCGCCGTTTCGTTGCTCGAGCCCCGGTGTCCGACCAAATTCGGTACAAAAAACGACCAGGGTCTCCTCAAACAGCCCACGCTGTTTGAGATCCTCGATGAGCGCCGCCACGGACTGGTCAACGCTCGCGCACAGCCGGGCATGGTTTTCCCGAAGTTTCTGATGGGAATTCCACACTCCGTAGGGTGAGGGGAAGACCTGGACAAATCGCACCCCTCTCTCCACCAACCGGCGCGCCGCCAGGAGTCGTTTTCCTGCCAGGCGAGTCGAATCCTGATCGAGTCCATAGCGTTCCCGGATGCCCTCGTCCTCCGATTCGAGATCGAGCGCTTCCGGCACCGCCGCCTGCATGCGGAAAGCCAGCTCGTACGAGCGGATGCGCGCCACCAAGGCCTCATCCTCTGGATACTCGATCGCCGTCAACGCATTGAGCCGGTGAATCCACTCATACTCCCGCCGCTGTTCCGAGAGCGTCTGGGACTCAGGCCGTTTGGCGAAGAGCAATGGATTGCCCGGATCCAAGGCCAGCGGCACACCGGCATACTGCGGCCCCAAATAGAGCGAATCGATCGAGAGACGTGTGTCCGAGCGAGTGAGTCCTCCCAAAACCACAAACTTGGGCAGATTCTCGTTCATCCCGCCCAGACCATAACTCGCCCAGGAACCGATACTCGGCTGCTGTTCGTCCAGGCGATGCCTTCCCGTGTGAATCTGATTCTCCGCGGCATGATCATTGTCCGTGGTCCACACATTACGCACGAAACAAAGATCATCGACCTGACGGGCCAGGTGCGGCCACCAATCGGTGACTTCGATCCCGCTCCGGCCATGCGACCCCCACCCCACCTGCATCGGGTAAATGACGGGATAGACGTCACGCACGTTGATCTCCTCTGCGGCTACCGAGCGGAATCGCTTCCGGTGCAGCGGCGAATCCAAGGGATTGGCAAAAGGCGTCTTGTCAAACGTCCACCCGGCATAACGATTCAACGTGGGCTTCGGATCAAAGGTCTCCACGTGGCTGTAACCGCCCGACAAGAAAATCCAGATCACCGATTTCGCCCTGGGCGGATGATGGTGAAATCCCCCAGCCGGTCCGCCGGCCGGCGCTCGTGTGCCCGGCATGGGCCTTAACTAATGACATGAAACGATGACATCGGAGCTGATGAGAGCAACCGTAGCTGAACCGCAAGGCGACGCCCGCGAGGGTGGAGCTGAAGGAAGCGGCAGGCAAATCCGCGGCCATAGGAACACGAACCGGCAGCGAGGCAGGCCGTGGGCGGCGAGCGTACTAGTAAACGCGAAGCCCAAAGCTCATCAAGACATAGCAAGTAGAGCCGGATGGGATGCGGAGAAAGTTAAGGACCTTATCCGGGGAGATCTCTCCTGTGAGAGCAGGAGAGAAGTCAGCAGAAGCCATAGTAGCAGAGAGCAGAGCCGGGGGCTGGAAGAAGCCCGTGGAAACTGTGAAACCGGAAAACTCTCTCCTGTGAAGGGCGGAAGGAACCAACAGCAGCGCTCTACGGAGCATTGCACCCCAGGGCAGAATACGCCCCGACGTCAGCAGGACGTACGGACAAAGGATCCCGAATTCCTGCGCGAACCCAAAGAGCCCACGCGATGCAGTCGCGGCAAGCCCTGCGGAGAGAGGAACTCCTGGAGGTGCGCGTGAACCGCGAATGGACAGCAAAGCTGGAGGGACTGATGGAGAAGGCCATCAGGTCAGGAAACTGGGGAGCCGCCCTTTACGCCGTTGAGCGTAATGACGGGGCACCCAGCCCCGACGGCATGAGGGCCGACGAACTCAGAGCACACCTCGCCATCCATGGCGAAGTGATCAAGAAGAGGCTGCTAGAGGGCAGCTACAAGCCCGGCGCTGCAAAGCGTCGAGACATCCCCAAGCCCAGCGGCGGAACCCGCCCACTGAGCATCCCAAACGTGCAAGATCGCTTCGTGCAGCAACTTCTGCTCGGGGTGCTCCGGCCGGTGTTCGAACCCCGTTTCAGCGAAAGCAGTTACGGATTTCGTCCCGGACGCAGCGCCCACGATGCGGTGGAAGCCGCCCAGAGCTTTGCCCGGGGAGGGTTTACCCACGTCGTCGACATGGACATTACCAAGTTCTTCGACAAGGTGAACCACGACATCCTGATGAGTAAAATTGGGACCGTGATAGGGGACAAAGCCGTGATGAAACTCATCGGCAAATACCTGCGAGCCGGGGTGGTGATGCCCGACGGGTTAAAGGTCAGCAGCGAAGAAGGAACGCCGCAAGGCGGCCTGCTTTCGCCGCTACTGGCCAATATCTACCTCGACGCGCTGGACAAGGAGCTGGAGAAACGCGGACTGCGATTCGCCCGCTACGCCGATGACTGCAACATTTACGTAAAGAGCCAAGCCGCAGCGGAGCGTGTGCTTGCCAGCCTCACTGGCTGGATCAAGCGCCACCTCCGGCTGGAGGTCAGCGAGAGCAAAAGCGGGGTGGGGAGGCCTTGGGAACGGAAGTTCCTGGGGTTCATCATCACCAGCGCGCTGCTCATCGGGATTGCTCCTGCAAGCCTCACCCGGTTTGAAGACCGCGTGAGAGAACTCTGGAACGCCCGGCAACCACTGACCAGCGAGCAACTGCGCGATCAATGGCGAAGTTACGTGAACGGCTGGTGGGGCTACTACCGGCGCTGCGAATGGCGACGGGACATCTACCGGAAAGAACCGTGGATCCGTCGCCACATTCGCAAATGCTTCTGGCAACGTTGGCATAAAAGCAAGGGACGGGAATCCGCCCTGCGCCGAGTCGGCCTACCGCCGAGTCGGCCTACCGCCGAGTCGAGCCATCGTCGGGAGGAGCAGTCGTGGAGCGTGGCGCATGGCGGGAAACCCTGTCATGCACGAAGCCCTCAACAACCGAACTCTGAGACGCTACGGGTTCCTGATGCCATCAGACCTCAAGAGTTAAGACCAAATGGATCCAATCGCCGGATGCGGTCCCGCATGTCCGGTGGTGTGGGAGGGGCGGCAGGCGCAATCCTGCCGCCTCGACCCGATTCTCGCTGCGAGGAGCGAGTTCCGTATTCAAGTCGCTTGCCAAAATCATCGCAGGCGAGCGTACCCTTGCATGAGATGCCTGTGGCGTTTGCTGGTTAGGAGCGCTAATCAGTTACTTCTTGATCTTCAAATTTGATCGCCGGAATCGTTCTGGACTTTGCATTAATCGTACGTCGTGCTACTCTCACTGTAGGTGGCTTTTGGGTTGAAGTGTTTGGTGTTTTGGTAGATTCCAAATTAACCTTATCCCAAAGGCCCCTGCCACTCAGCGATTCCGTAAGATAGGCGGCTGAGGCGGCTCAAGCTCTGTATTTTTGGGTAATTCGGATCGGCGGCGCCCATTTTTGACTCCATGGCAAATTCGCATTCGTTATTTCATCTTTTTTAAGCTTGTTTCTGTAATAGTCTTATATTACAGTGCGCCGAACGAGCCGACCTTCATGCCAAGCAGAAACTCCCTGCCCCCCACCGAACGCCAGATTCGCAGCCGCCTCCGCCAGCTCCTCGACCAGGCCGAAGGCTTCCTTCACGGCTCGCCCATCGAACTCTCTCGTAAATGCGGCAAGCCCACTTGCCGTTGCGCTTCCGACGACTCCTTGCGCCATCGCTCCTTGGCCATCGGTCAGACTCGCAAGGGCAAGACCACCATGCTGCACGTCCCCAGACCGTTGGAAGCTCAGGCGAGACGCTGGATCGATGATTTCCAGAAGGCGAATGCTCTGCTGGAAGCCCTCGACGAGCAGGGGCGCCTCCGACTCGAGGAGGCAAAAACCAAGGCCAGAGCGGCGAGTAGCTCCGCCAAGAAGAAGGGCAAGACCGGTAAGAAATCAGCCGGCAAAGCCAAGTCCGGGCGCAATTCTCCACCAAAAAAGAAGCGACCATTCTCACGCGACTACTAACTTACGCGGACAAGATTTTCAGCCTCCGCCAACAGTGGAGGCTGCGGGTGCGTGACTCTCGTCCCAAACCACAGATTCCCACTCGAGTTTTCCCGGCAGCATTCTTCGCCATGTTCTGCTGCCGGTTACCAAGCTTCAACGAACTCGAGCAACACCGGAACAAGAGCAGCTGGACCCGTTGGCTCGGTAATCACCGTTTGCCCAGCGCCGACGAACTGGCGTATGTCTCCGAGCGCATCGAGCCTGACAGTGTGCGAGGGTGTCTCGGACACATTTACTTCTGCCTCAAACGCAACAAAATCCTTGCCCCACAGCGCGGTTGGATGCTTGCCGCCGTCGATGGTCACGAAACTCACTGTAGCTACAAACGTTGTTGTCCAAAGTGTCTCCAACGCCGGATCGCCGTCGGAGACGAGGTCAAAACACAGTTCTACCACCGCTTGGTCGCGTTTCAGATTATCTGTGAGGATTTTCAATTGCTTCTCGACGTGGAAATGCTTGAGCCTGGTGAAGACGGAGATCCTGGAGACGACGAAGTCGCTGCGGCTATACGGCTGATAACTCGCGTCCTTAAGGACCACCCACGCTGCTTTGACGTGCTCACTGCCGATGCGCTCTACCTGCGTCCCTCCGTGATCAATCTTCTTGAAGACCACGGCAAATACCTTGTTGCCGTACTCAAGGATAATCAGCCTGAGCTATTGTCCGAAGCCCGCACGCTCCTGCCCCTTGAGGAGCAAGAGCCAGAATCATTTGAGACTCCGGCTGCACCGGGCAAGCCCGCGCGGCACGTTCATTTACAAGAGGCTGAGGGCTTCTGCACTGAATCCATTCACACTCCTCTTCGCGTTGTTCATTCCCATGAGACTGGCATCCGTCGCGAGCGCGTCGCTGGGGATTGGGTCGAGACTCCCATCGATAGCCACTGGTGGTGGGCGACGACCATGCCCCGCTCAATGGCCGATGCCAAGACCATCTTCCATTTGAGAAATGACCGGAAGTTGTGGATGAGGGCGGTCGGGGCATCATGAAGAGTTCAACCATTTACCAAAACAACTGAACTCCAATGAAAACCACCAACCACCCCACCGAATCCGCATCTATCCTCGGCCAGGAAGGAGCAAGCACCGTCTGCCAGAACGCCCTTGAGGCCACCCTGCGACAAGGAGCCCAAGTGCTTCTTCAGGCCGCCATCGACAACGAAGTCTCCGACTACATTCAAGCCCATCAACATCAGCGTGATGACCAGGGTCATCGCCAAGTCGTTCGCAACGGCCATCTTCCTCAGCGACAACTTCAGACTGGAATAGGAAACGTTTCTGTTCGGCAGCCCAGGATCAATGATCGCCGATCAGGCCAGCGGTTCACCAGCGCCATCCTTCCGCCGTACCTACGCCGAGTCGCTTCACTGGACAACCTCATCCCGGCACTCTACCTGCGAGGAATCTCAACCTCCGAGATGAGTCGAGCCTTAGAGCCGATCCTCGGTGAGAACGCATCGGGTCTTTCTGCAGCCAACATCGTTCGACGAGGAAGAGCAATGGGAGAAAGAACGCGAGCAATGGAGCAAGCGTGACCTCAGCGACAAGGAATACGTCTATCTCTGGGCCGACGGGATCTACTTCAATGTCAGGCTCAATGACGACCGCCCATGTGTTCTCGTAATCGTCGGCTCCTTAGGAATTGCGCAAAAATAAGGTGAACATTTACTTCGAGGGTTTGATTGTGTAATTCCATGAGCCGTGTGTTTCGTGCCTTTCCAGTTTTACGGCGGCCAGTTCCTCGTC
>CBDBEZ010000106.1:0-94182 GCA_965204485.1 Verrucomicrobiales bacterium | reverse complement strand
TTCCCGCCCCGAGATAAAGGCCCGCTTCACGCTCGTAGTGATCTCCATGGGATGCCCGTCCGTCACCATCAGGGTCGCCCTCTTGCCGGCTTCGATCGATCCCAATTCCTCGCCGACACCGAGAATCTCGGCAGCGTGCAAGGTCACCGACTTGAGTGCATCCGTCGGCGTGAAGCCTTCGCCCACGGCGGAGGCCGCCACGTAGGGAAGGTTTCGCGCGCTGCTCGAGCCCGAGCTTCCGGAGCCGTTGGCAATGCAGAATGGAATCTCTTTTTCCAACAACTTCGCAGGCACTCTTCGGGCGGTGTCGTGGGCCTCCCAACGCCTCAAAGGCAGTTCCTGGACCGTGCTCAAGATCACCGGAATCTCTCTCGCCTTGATCAAATCGGCCACACGCCAGACGTCCTGCCCCGAGACGAGGACCGCCTTCAGCTGATTCGCCTGAACAAACTGCAAGGCACTCTGGATCTCGATCACGCCCAGGGCATGCACGTAGACCGGCCAGCGTTTCTCCAGCACGGGCAACATGGCTTCCAATCTGACATCGGTGCGAAAATCCTCCCGTCTCGCCTGCTTGGCTTTTTGATAGGCGCGCGCATCTTCAAAGAACCCACGGAGTTTTGCCAGATCCTTGTCAGTACGTTCACGCCACGCCTTTCGCTCATCCCTGGAGGCCATGCCTCGCTGCCGCATTCGGGGCCAGAACAGGTGCATCCCCACCGGGGCTTTCAGCACCATTTCTTCCCAGGTCCAGCCGTCGAGTTGGAGTAGAGCCGAGCGACCGCTGATGAGTCCGTTCGTCTGGGGAACGGTCAAGGTCGTGAGAATCCCATTCGCTCGTGCCACCGGCAGCAGCTCGCTGTCCGGGTTCACGGCGATCTCCGCCCGCACACTCGGATTGATGGGCCCGGGCTCCGTCAAATCACGAGTGGCACGAACCGCCGAAATCTCGACCAACCCCAGAGTGCCGTTGGCGGAGATCAATCCCGGATAGAGATGCTGACCGGCAAAGGAAATCTTGCTGGCCCCATCCTCCCTTTCCCACGCAGCGTCCTCCCGCCCCACCGCCACGATCCGTTCGCCGTCGATGAGCACCTTGCCTCGGGCAATACTCGGCCCGGCTACCGGATGCACCGTTCCACCGTGAAGGAGAATGGGCCCGGACGGTTCACGACCCGGCAGAATGTCATTTGCCGTTCCTTCGGCCAAGACCAAGGCCCAGCCAATCAAAATAAGAATTCCTCGTCTTTTCATGAGCTCTTGCTTAGCGAAAATCGCAGTAACATCCGGTGCAAACATGAAGGCTCTCGCCATCATGATAGAGTGATTGATAATCGATCGTTCGATACTGTCCCCAGGGGCTGAAGAGTCGCAGAAGGTCCGCCTCGCCAAGAACCGCCTCTTCGTCCTCCTCCTCAGAAGCCTCTGTCGCGGATTCCGGTTTGTCTTTGCTCGGCTTCTCCAAAACCCTGGCGATCAAGCGGCGTCGCTCTCGCTCAACCCAGGCACGCTGTTCACGATCCGCCTCCAGATCGAAGTAACGCACTCCTTCAATCCAGGTCTGCTCGCAGCGGCTCATCGTGGAGAGCGGCGGCCCGCTCCACACCGCGACATCCGCATCCTTACCGACTTCGATCGAGCCGATGCGATGATCGAGGCGCAATTGCTTCGCCGGATTGAGGGTGACGAACTTGAGCGCTTCCTCCGGAGAAACCCCACCGTATTTCACGGCCTTGGCGGCCTCCGTGTTGAGGCGCGTGGCCAGTTCACTGTCATCGGAATTGAACGAGGTCAGCACACCCGCCTCATGGAGAAGGGCGCCGTTGTGCGGGATGGCGTCGTAAACCTCGAATTTGTAAGCCCACCAATCGCTGAAGCTCGAGGCACCCGCGTCAATCTCTCTCAGATGCCCGGCCACCTTGTAACCCTCAAGCACGTGCTGAAAAGTTCCCACGGTGAATCCGAACTCCTGGGCCAGACGCACAAACATGAGGATTTCGTCCTGCCGATAGGAGTGGATATGCACCAGGCGTTCACCTCTCAGAATCTCCAAAACCGCTTCCAGCCGGTAGTTCGTGCGGAAGGGGAAAACTTCCTCTCTCTCGGCATGACGCCGCTTTCGTTCACCGTATTCGCGGGCGGCCAGAAAAGTGTCCCGCATCAACTGCTCGACGCCCATGCGTGTCTGCGGATACCGTGTCGTGAAACGCTCTCCCCAGTTTGATTGCTTCACATTTTCCCCGAGCGCAAACTTCACGCCCGGTTTGGCGCCGGCAAACTTGAGCCCCTCCGCATCCGCGCCCCAGC
Organism: Verrucomicrobiales bacterium; assembly: GCA_965204485.1. Classification (GTDB taxonomy): domain Bacteria; phylum Verrucomicrobiota; class Verrucomicrobiia; order Verrucomicrobiales; family DEV007; genus JAACDM01. Next base: position 91,875 of record CBDBEZ010000106.1, on the reverse strand, counting down.
GCAACTTGATCACCTGGTTCTGCCCTCCCATGGGATTAGCAGATCCATGGAGGAGATTGGCCGTCGTCAAACCGCCGGCGAGTTGGCGGTAAAGATTGATGTCCGTCGGATCGACCACGTCTCCGATCCGCACCTCACAGGTCACCGCGTGCGATCCCTCGTTGACGCCTCGATGAATGGCCGTGTGGGAATGACAGTCGACCAACCCCGGCGTCACATGCTTGCCGCTGCCGTCGATGACCCAGTCCTTGTTCCCACGGGGCAAGCCCGCGCCGACCGCCACGATCTTCCCCTCTTCAATCGCCACGTCCACCCCCTCCAGAACACCCTGAGGTCCGCAAGTCCATACGGTGGCGTTCGCGATCACGATCCGTTTCTTGGAGGGCTTCTTCCCGCCGGAGATGCCCGGGAACGCACCCGCCGGATACTGCGCGAACGCCTCAACGGACTCCGTCTCCCCCTCACCTGGAGTCTCCTCGCCCGCGTCGACCCTGTCCTTCTCAGCGTCCTCATCCTCGCCCTCGTTCTGGTCCGCGCGCCTCGCCGACCAGGAGAACCGGCGCCCATCCGCCGTGATTCCCTGGCCCACCATTGTCCGTAGGTTGAGATAAGCGCTCAGCCTGACGACTCCCTCCCCGCCCTCGCCGCCAAAAGGTGCCGCGAGCAATGCAAACTCGAGCTGATCGCGGCCCGAGAGGCTCACCGAAGCATTTTCACCTTGGCCCTCTTCGGCCGGCGAAAGTGCGATCTCCAGCTTCTCACTCTTGCCTTTCAGTTCAAATCCCGCCGGACCTTCCACTCCCGACCACGCTGCCTGCCATTTTCCTTGAGGCCCTTCTTCGGGTTGCTCCCGTTCATCCAGCCAGGGATGTCCATCGACCCACACCTGGCGAATCTCGGCGTCTTTCTCGAGAAACAAGTCCCCCGAGCTGACCACCAAATTGGCCAGGCGACCTGGCGCCAGTTCTCCCATCCGTGTCTCTTCGCCCAGCCACTTGGCCGGCACGCGAGTCAAGGCGTCCAGGGCTGTCTCTGGCTTCAAGCCCTTGGCCACCGCCCGTCTCAGGTTGGGCCAGAACTTCTTCAGATCCTTACCCAAGCGATGCGTCGAGAGCGCGAACGCGACGTCGTGGTTCTGCAAGATGGCGGGACTCGAGGGAGCGAGTTCCCAGTGCTGCAGCTGTTCGAGGGAAACATCCAACGCGCGATCGGGATCCCTCACCAGAGGGGCTTCCGGAAAGTCCAATGGCAGGATCACTGGCTGCCGGCCGCGCTTGTAAGTCTGCCAGTGCCGGTAGGCATGGCCCGAATTAACGAACACTGGCCGGAGACCAAAGGCCTCCGCCAGCTGTTTGGCACGCGAACCATCGCTCTCATCGCGAAGAAGAAAAAAGACGGGCTGCTTCGGCCCGGCCACGACACTTCCCAGGGCCCTCAGGGCTTCGCTTTCACCCGCCCGCGTCTGTAAAGGATCTTTCCGATAGGCCTTGCGATACTGCCGAAACCAGCGCGCGTCCGAAAACGTCTGCCGCGCCAGGGCCACGCATCCCATGAGGGACTTGGGATAGTCGCCCGATCTCGTGTTGAAGGCCAGGTGCTGGGCCACCGACGGGTTGAGCACCAGCCCAGGATCCTCCACGGTCGTCAGTTGCACCACGGCTCCCTGACCCGCGAAAACGCCCGCATTGGGGGGAACCCAATGGGCCGAGGTGAACCCCAATTGGCGCCGCGCATCCAGATCCTCATTCTTCATCGTCCGCGCTGCCATCACCGAGAGATCGGGCCGGACACTCCCATTCCAGTGAGGTTCCTGGACCGGCTGGCCCGATCCACCTCCCTCACCGAAATCCGCATAGGCATCGATGAAGCCCGGGTAGATCGTCATCCCTTCGAGATCCCACTCTCTTGCCTCCGGGGGCACTTCAAGCGCCTCGCCCACCGCTTCAATGAGACCATCCCGCATAAGGATGGTTCCCGTCTCGACCACCTCACCGGGTCGCGGCACCAATCTCGCCCCGATCAGGGCGTGAACCGTCGGCACGTTTTCCCGCAGACCCTCCTCGGGACGAAGAGATGGAGGCGCGGCCGCCAGCCAAACTGGCCAACAAGCCAGACAGATTCCCAAAGGCTTCATACTTCCAAGAGTAGCCGCCTTTTGAAGGGAGGCCAAGCGAGACCTTCCCCATCCGCTGGCCATTGCCCTCGACGACGACCAAGCTCAATCCCCGTCGTCCAAGAGATCGATGATCGGTTGATTGTCTTGGTAGAGCAATACGTGAGCCACCTCACCGGTATCGAGGGATTCCAAACGGAACACCGGCGGATCGGCCACGCTCACGTCGAGACGGTCCCCCACCACCCACTCCCTGGTGATCGACTGCTCCTTCTCCCTGACAAGCCCGGTTTCACTGTCCTTGAAGTGGATGAGCGCGCCGTCGTGTTCGACGCTCCTGATGACCAGCCGCATGGATGGATCTCAGTCCCCGGGGGCCTCGAACTCTTTCACCAACTTTTTATCTTTGGCCTGCCAGACCCGAACCACGCTGTCTTGGGCCGCGGCGACGAGCCACAGCCCGTCCCGGCTGAGGGCACTGGCATAAACAAATTCCTTGCCGTCCAGCCGTTCATTCCCCAGGCGCACACTCTTGTCGCCCGAGCTGGTCACCAGCTTTTCTCCCAGGTCCGCAAAGGCAACCGAAGTGATTTCCTGATTGTAATCGTTGATAGTCTTGATCTGCCGTTTCTCCTCGAAATCCCACAGCTTGACCACGTTGTCCGCCCCGGCAGTGGCCAGGGCCAGGCCGTCCGCGCGCCAGCTCACATCGAGCACGTGCCCGGTGTGTCCCTCGAAGGCCGCCACCCGGCTCCCGTCCAGCACGTCAAAGACCTTGGCAAACCGATCGGTGGAGGCCGTGGCCAGATAGCGGCCATCGGGAGAAAACTCCAGACCGACGATGGTATCACTGTGAGCGTCTTCCATTTCCATGAGGAGGGTTCCATCGGCCACGCGCCAGATCTTCAGCTGACCGCTACGGGACGGCGCGCCGCTACCCGTCGCCAAGAGCGTTCCGTTCGGACTGAACGCCAGCGCCGTCACGCGATCGACCAAGGCTTTGGGATCCTCGATGGCGCCGATGGTCCGGTTCCAGTTCCAATGCCTGGCGAAATGGCCCTGCCGCACTTCCTTTGAAGCGCCATCGGCCAGCCATCGCCCGCCCGGCAGGCACGCCACGTGGCTCACCGGATTTTCCCCTGACAGATCCACCCAACTCGAATCCTCCACCGGATAACGCAGCAAACTTGGCGCTCTCTCCCGCGCGAGCAACACCGCGGTTCCGTCGTTGGAAAAGGCCACCGCCGCCAATGGGTTCGGCTCGCGTTCGGCGAGCGCCTCCTCAGCCTTTTGCGCTTTCTGCAAGAGTGCCTCGGAGATCGTGAGGGCGGTCTGCGCTTTGGTGTGAGCCTCCGAAGCACGCTGGGTCAACCTCAGCGCCAGCGCCTCGTTCTCCAAGGCCTGTTGATGGGTCTTGTCGGCTTCGGCCAGCGCCTCCGCCGCCGCTTTCTGAGCAGCCTCCTCGGCCTTTTTACCAGCCTCTTCCCGGGACTTCTGCAGGGTTTCTCCCTTGGCCAGTTCGGCCTTGGCGCGTTCCAACGCCGCGTTCTCCGCAGCCAGCCCCTCCTCCAAAGCCCTCAGGACGGCGGCCGCTTTCTCATGCCGCTCCTCAAGTTGAGCCAACCGGTTGACGGCCTCGCGCTCCTGTTCGGTCACCTGAAAAACCTCTCCTTCGGCAGCCGAGAGAGTTTCTTGCGTATCCGCCAGGAAGTTCTCCGTCTGCGTGACGAGATCGACCGCCCCCGTCGTCGCCGCTTCCCCTTTGAGTTCCGCGACCTGCCGCAGAGCCGTCAGGGCCGTCTGCGCTCTCTCTCGAATCTCCAAGTGCCGACGGGCATCCTGCCGGGCCGACTCCAGCGCACGGCGTTTCGATTCCAGAGCCGAGCCGGCTTCGGCCACCTCAGCGGCGAGCGCCTCCACCTGGGGCCCAAAGGACTCTCGCTCTTTCGCCAACCGGGCATCGGCCGCTTTCGCGGTCGACGCTTTGGCCTCCACCTCCGCCTTGAGCGCCACCAGTTCCGCTTGGACTGCCTCCAGGTCGCGCTGGGCAGCCGCCCCGGCCAAACTCGCCGCATGATTGGCCTTTTCCGCTTCGTCCCGTTTTTCTTTCGCCGCCAGCTGATCCGTGGCGGCCTTTTTGGCCTTCTCCACTTTGTCTTTGTAGGCCTTTTCGCGATCCCCCAGCTTCTTCTTCCGGTTCTCGACCAGCGCTTCGGCAACGCTTCGTCGCCGTTCCATTCGCTGCTTCTCCAGGTCGGCGTCGGGATTCGCTCCGAGATCTCGCACGTGAGAACCATCTTCCGCCTTCCATAACTTGGCGCTTCCCGCTCCTGCGGAAACCAGCCACTGACCGTCGGGTGAAAGCGCCAGATCCACCAGCGCTTCGCCGTGCTCCATCGTCCGAGTGACCTTGCCCTCGCCAAGATCCCAGTGCCGGATCTTGCCATCGCTTCCTGCAGCGAAGACGGCGCCTGGCCGCGCCGATCCTCCCGCCAAGGCCACCACGGTCTCGCCCTCATCAGCCAGAGCCTCGACGGAGTTCGGATCGTCCCCATCGAGAGTCCACTGAAGCAGCTTTCCGGATGCCGCCGCGCCTAACAAACGGTTTTCCTCCAGGAACACGAGATCCACCCAGGGTCCCTCGCCCACATGCGTCTTCTCGATCTCGCCCGTGGCAGGATTCACCACATGCAGTTTCCCGTCCGCCGCGCCCGTTCCGAGCCGGCCGTTCTCGGGCGAAAACGCGAGCCCACTCACCTCTCCCTCGTGCCATTTTTCAATCTTCACCGCGGGACCTGACGCTTCCGGTTTCCAGATCGCCACATGACCCGAGCCATCGCCAGCCGCCGCCCAAGAACCGTCCGGGGAAACTGCCAGGGCAGTCACGGTTTCCGGAAGGACCAGAACGCTCTCGTCTCGGCAAGGCACGGGTTTCCACAGCTTGGCATTGCGAAAACCTCCCGTCGCCAACCAGCCATCCGGGCTGAAGGCGACACTTTGCACGAAATCCTTGTGGGCTGGCGGCGCCTGTCGGAACACCTCGTCCGACGCCAGTTGCGGGTCGACCAGTTGACCGAGAGAGACCCCCTGCCGGATGTCGTAGAGTTGAACGCGCTGGCCGCGGGATGCCGCGACGATCCGGTCATCCGGGCCCAAGTCCATGTGATAGACGGGATAATCCTGACGCTTGGCCAACATCCAGTCCGTCGGCGTGGCCGTGGCAATCATGGCCTCTCCCTTGGCTCCCTGGGCGATCCAGAGTTTGATCAAACCCAATTCCTCGGAGGTGAAGGGCACCGCATTGGATTTGTTCCCTTCCGGAGGCATGATGGGATCCTCCTGCCAGGAAGCCGCCTGCAACAGAAAACTTTCCTCGGGATTCCCCGGGATGACCGCCGGACCTCCGCTCCCGCCCTTGATGATCGCCTTCGGGTCTTCCAGATTGAGCTTGGCCTCGGAGCTGTTGTGACAGGCGATGCAGTTCTTCTTGAACAAGGGGTAGATTTCTTTGACGAAATCGACCGGGTCCTCGCGCTCCAGATCGGCGATGGGGATCGGCGCGGGATCGGCGTCTTGGGCCGGGCTCCAGGAAGCCATCCAAGCCAACAGGCTCAAGCAAAAGCATGCCCTTTTCATGGTGATCATTTGGGGTCGAGTTGAATTACTTGAAGAGATGACGGGGAGGGGGAGGGAACGACCGTGATGATCAACAGACGGGTTTGCGTGAGTTCCGTTCCATTGACCTGGCTCTTGGCCGCCAGGGTGGCCTCATAAACACCCGGCTTCAAGTCCTCCGCCAGGGAAACAGCGAGCCTGGCTTCCGTGGCGTCCTTGCCCGCGCTCACCGTGACGGCTTCGAACAGCTTCGATTTCGACGGCGGCGAAAGCGTGAATTCCACGGCATCGGCGAATCCGTAGCGGCGCTCGAACGTCACCACCTGCTTGATCGTGGCGCCCGCGGTGACCTCGACGCCGTCCGGAAGGTGCATCCGCAAGGGTCCATCATCGATCCTCAAACGCATGGGCGGCGAGAGAAAGGCGTGCGTCAATTCCCGGGGGGCGGCGCGCTTCTTCGCCTCTTCCGCCTGCTTGGCGGCAGCCTCCTTGGCCTGGTTGGCAGCTTCCAATTGCTTCTTGACCTCCTCGACCTCCGACGGTGTCGCTTGTTTCGCCTCCAGATCCTTGAGGCGATTGGCCAGCGCCTCCGCCGAGGCCTCCTTGGCTTTGCGCTCGGCCTCGGCTCGCTCCGCCGCTTCCGGGTTGGTTCGGTGCTTGACCTTTCCCTCATGTGCCCGCGCATGAATCCAGTAAGTGCCCGGCGCGAACTTGTTATTGTTCTTGTTCGCCAGATCCAGCGTGAACTTCACCTCTTCGGCGTTCGGATCAAAAGAAGCCTCAAGAGGTTTGTTCAATCCCGGCAAACCCGAGAGACGCGTCTTGAAATTTCCCGACTGGCCTAACAAACGCTCGATCTTCAAGGGAATCTCCAGCCTTCCGCCCACGCAACTCGCCCACTCCCGCTCGGTCGGAAGCAGGCGGATGGGTTCCGTTTCCTGCGGCAACACCGCCAGCAAGGGAGCGCTCGTGAGACGGCTCTCCCAGCGTTCCCGGTTGGCATCTCCAATGCTCCACAAGAGCGTGGCACCGCGAGCTTTTCGAGTGACCGTCTCTTCTCCAATCGTGGCCTCGCCGACCAGCTCGATCGGACCGGCAAAGGCCGGCGCTTCCATGCCCGCCGTCACGGTGAAGGTCACCTGGTGCCGCACTCTCTTGATCACGACCTCCGGGGCCTCGAGCCCATCCGGAAGCGACTCCGCCCGGACCCTGATCGGTCCGGCAAAACCGTCCCGGCGCAAGGCCAGAACCTCCCAGTGAGCCGTGCCCCCACGCCGTAAGACCGGCACCCAGCGGGACAGCTGATTTCCCTGCTCCAATGGCTTCTCCGCCGCCGCCACGAGATGGACGTTCGGTCGAGGCGAGCGCAACTCCAAACGATAGGCTCCACCCGTCCGAAACTGATTGGACCAGCGCACCCGGTAGCGCACGCCACCCTCCGCATTGAAGGTCACCACCGGGTCCCGGCTGCCCAAGCGAAACCGCTTGTCATTCACGGGATCGTTCAAGTCGTCGGCTTCACCCACTTTTTTGACCTCGCCCTCGTCGCCGATCCGGTCGACCCGGAGGCGAAAGTCGGAGGGATCTCCCAGACGCTCCGCAAACAGCTCCACGACCACCTCACCACCCTCTTCCACGAGCAGATCCACTTCATGGGGCTGCCCTTGTTCGCAGCGCCCGTTCATTGACGCCGGGAGATGATCGACCGTCGAGCCGGGCGCATACGGCATCGGTGAAGCCGTCAGGTCGACAACCGGCAAGTCGGCGGCATCCCGTTTCGGAATCCGGCAGGGCACAGCCTCGCGCGCCACGGTGAGCCGGTAGAAATAAGACGTGCCGCCGTCATACAAGAAATCGTGCACACCGATGAAAAGCGGCTCACCAGACACCGGCGGCTCGAAATGAACCGTGACATCCCTCCCCCGGACATCGTGGTACCGTGCCAACTCGTGGCCCTCGCCATCGAGAATCACCACCGTGGGGTCCATGCGCGAGTCGAGACGTTCCGCCATCACATCGATCCACAGCGGCTCAGGCCCCTCCGGCGTGACGCGGTACCAATCGATCGCCGCACTCTCCGCCGTGCCGTTGAGGGTCGTGCCCACCTCCATCACCTGGGCCTGTTCCCGGCGATGATGGTCTCCCTCCTCGTCCTGCTCCGGCAGCGTGCCCACGACAAAGACCCTTGGATTCGAGACGCCAAAGCGGCCGTAGACACTCACGTCAACCGCGCGGGAAGATATTCTATCGGGAATTGCCAGCCGAATCCGCCCATCGTCGTCGACCGCGCCCTCGATCTCGGGGTCGGACACCCACACCCCTTCCAGCTCCTCGAGATAACTTCCGTGCACCTGCAAATCCACGGTCTCGCCCGCGCACCCCCCGGGCGGCTGCAAGGCGTCCAACTCCGCCACCGGCACCTGAGCGGACACCATCGTCGCCGAAGCGATCGTCCCAAAGAGCTTTGCCAGACGCAGAACCAGTGCCCCCGATCTTCCGGGTGCGTTTCTCATTGGGGGGTCGTTGGATTCCACATCGGGATTGAACTGACCCGGCAATCACCCGTCGCGGCCAAGTTTTTTCACGGATTTTCGTACCTTCGGCGAGCCGATCGCATTCTGAGGGATGACAACGACGTGCTCGCCATCGGGCCCTCCCGGAAGCAACACGAAACATCCAAAACCAAACCAACCAAACTCATGAAAAAGTCCATCAATCAACTGCTCGTTCTCGCCCTCAACACCACCGTGGCCGGGCTTCTCCTCAGTGCCGCTCAAGGGGCTGCCTTCATCAAATTCGACGGCATCGACGGCGAATCAACCGACAAAGATCACCGGGGCTGGTCCGAGCTTGAGTCGTTCAGCCAGGCCATTCACAAGCCCGGCGGGTCGGCCACCGGAGCCACTCGTCGCCGCGGCGACGTCATCATGAAGGACCTCACCTACAGCAAGGAACTCGACAAGTCTTCTCCCAAAATCGCCGAGGCCATCGCCAAGGGAAAGGTCTTCCTCAAAGTGGAAATCCACCTCACGCGGGATGCGGGCGGCGAACGGGTCACCTACTACCGCTACGAACTCAAGAACGTCCTCGTCACCAGCTACAGCGTGGGGGGCTCCAGCAGCGACTCGGTTCCCGTGGAGCAAATCTCGCTCAACTTCGAGGAAATCAAGGTCACCTACACCGAAGTGGGCGCCGATGGTGCCAAGAAAGGGAACGTCGAATACAGCTGGAAAATTGAGGAAGGCGAAGTGGCGCTCATCGAAGAAGCCGATCCCACCAAGCCCACTGTCGGGGATGACACGAGCATCGTCCATTTGATCGAAACGCCGGTCCGGAAGAGCTGAGCCCGCGCCACCGTCGATCGCTAACGAAATCCCTAACCATCCCATCACGACCATGAAACTCGCAGTCCCAACCCACCGCCGCAGAGGCTATCAGGCGATTTTGTTAGCAGCTCTCGTCTCCGGCCTTCTCGGAACCGCTCCCGCCACACAGAAAGTCTATCTGAAACTCGAGGGATCCCAGATCGCCAGCGACCACCTCGCGGAAAACTGGGACAGCTGGATCGCCGCCCTGGCTTTCGGAAAGTCTCTCAAACACGCGGCCTCCCCGGCGGAGGCCGCGGGCGGCGCCCGCAGCGTCCCCCAGATCAAACGTTCCTTCGACGTGGTGCGCCCGCTGGACAAGGCCACCCCGCTCCTGGCTCAGGCCGCCCTCAAAGGCGAGGTCTTCCCCAAGCTGATCGTCCTCTGGATCCGCGAACGGGAGGGCGCCACCGAAGATCGAGTGCGCATCGAACTGGAGAACGTGCGGATCGCCTCGGTGAAGCTCTCGGGCGGCCAACATGCCGGACTCCGCCCCACCGAACGGATCGAGGACTCCATGACTCAGGATGTCGCCTTCGTCTTCGACAACGCCACCTTCCTCTACGGTCAGGCGGCGGAGGAAGCTTCTCCCAACGAGCCCTCCTCAGAGGAAAACCCCGCCCCCCGTGCCGAGGGTGGCCTGGCTCTCTTCGATCCCAAGAATGGCCCGGACTCCGACGGCGACGGTTTGCCGGACCCCTTCGAGGAAGCGCACGGCCTCGACGCTCACGTCGACGATCGGGACCTGGACAGCGACGGACTCACCAATGGCGAGGAATTCGCCGGGGGCTCGGCTCCCGACGACCGCCGGTCTCGCTTCGGCATCGATCGCATCCAGTTGATGAGCCAGAAGCCGGGTCAAGGTCTGGCGCGTTTCCAGAGCATGCCCGGCAGGAAATACCGCTTGTTAGGAAGCCCAACCGGTCAGCACTGGTTCGAGCTCACCTCCTTCGACATCCCCGAAGATGGAGAAGCGGCCCTGCAGGAAATCGAGATGTCCTTCAGCGGATTGACCCAGCTGCTCCGCGTGGAAGCCATCGTCTTGAAAGACGAAGACGCTGCGGTGAACTAACTCACTCACTAACTAAAAAAGCCTCGCTTTCATTCGAAACGAATCCCTTGACGGCCTGGAACGGCCCCACCCCTCCCCCCCTGCCAAACCAACCCCTTTGTCCGATCCTCGGGCAAAGGGGTTCTTTCGTTTCCAAGCCATCGCTATCCTGATCCCGATTCCATCACTCCGCGGACTCACCGTCATCCGACATCGCCCGAAGGCGCATCGTCACCTCCTTTTCCCGACGAAAACTCAGCACGCCGTTGGCATCGGAATCCAAACGCCGCGCCTCTTCCCCGCCCGGCCGGTCGAGCCACATGGACTCCGTGCTCCGAATGCGCGTCTCCCCGGTTTCCAGGCGGGTCACATAGCCTTCCACGAATTCCTCGCCCTGCCAGACATAGGCGATCTCAAACGTCGGTGTCCGCAAGCCGACGACGCTTCCGTCGGGCCAGGCCCGAGGCCTCAGTCCTTGCCAGTGGATCACGCCGTCGATTTCCCGCGCGAAGAGATCGGTCATCCCTCGCACGATGGCCAGATTCGCCGCCACGTTCTGATCGCCCAAGAGCAGGTTGGGACTCACTGCCGACTGGAGCAGGCCACGCAATTCGGAGTAAGCCGCGTCCCCATTCCCTTTCTCGACAGCCCGTAGCATCGCGATCACGCGGCGCATTTCCTGAGAGAGACTCGCCTCACGTGCCCCGGACCACCGCCCGAGATCGGGAAAAGCGAAGAGATTATCCCCCGGGGCTGCCTTCACCGCCATCTGCGATGGGCCCGCCCCCGCCTTGAGGAGCGTGGTCAGCCCCTCATGAGCCTCCGCCGGCCGGTTGTCCATCAACCCCTCCCCCGGTGGAAACCACCAGATCCCCCGCGATCCCAAGTCGCTGGAACTCTCGGTGCGTGACGAAGCGAGCAGCAGATAACGACCATACTGAAAGAGCAGTTCCTCAAATCCAGGATCTTCCTCGGGCATGGCCGCATAACTCTCAGCTCGCCTTGCGGTGGCCAACTGCGTCTTGGCGCCACCCTCCAGGGTGAGATACATGCTGTGGAACTGCTCCTGGTAATCCGGCAAGTGGCGTTGATAGAGCGTCACGGCATCATCGTGGGCGAGCGCCTTCAAAGCCGAGGGATTGGCTTCCGGCCCCTCTACCGTCGACACCGTCAGCAGCAGGGTCACTTCATCGGCGTCCTTGATGATCACGCCCGCTCCCGAGGGAGCGGGCTCGAAGCTTCCACCCTGCAGACGAAATTCCACTTCCGCACGGAAACCCTGCGCGGAGACTTCGCTAGACAAGGTTCTTTTCCCGACGCCCGGCGGGCGCACGTCCCAGAGCAACCTGCGCGTGCCCTCTTCATACTGCGCTTGCGCCACACTGCCCACCCGCGAAGCCCCCGAAACCGGCGACCAGGAGATCTCGAGGTTGATCGATCCCTTCCGCACGGCGCGAATCCGTCCGACCAACACGCGATCGGGGTAGGAAGCGAAATACTCCCGGCGATGCCGGAGACGTCCGTCGCGATAACTCACCTCCACTGATGCGGTCTGCAGGTCGAGCCGGCGCATGAAGGTGCGCGCGTTTTCCGGATCGTGCCCCTGGGCGATCCGCAGATCGCCCAGGGGCAGGAGCGCGCCGTCGGCATCGCGATAGCCCGGATGCGTGATCCTCAAGCGGTCTTCCGCCACGCCGCCGAGGATCAGGGCCCCGAAATGACCGTTTCCCAGTGGCAAGCCGTCGCTTTCCCATTGCTCTGCCGGGCTGGTGTAGATCAGGTCCAGCTGGTGATTCGGGTGACTCCAGGCCATGGCAAGGGAAAACCAGGCAACGGCGAGGACGGCGAGAACCTTGGAAAAAGAGCGGCGCACCACCCAGCTTATCGCCTGGTTTGGGCGCGCGGCAACCTCGCAACCTTACAGCGATTCCGTAAGATAGGCGGCTGAGGCGGCTCAAGCCCTGTATTTTTGGGTAATTCGGATCGGCAGCGCCCATTTTTGACCCCATGGCAAATTCGCATTCGTTATTTCATCTTTTTTAAGCTTGTTTCTGTAATAGTATTATATTACAGTGCGCCGAACGAGCCGATCTTCATGCCAAGCAGAAACTCCCTGCCCCCCACCGAACGCCAGATTCGCAGCCGCCTCCGCCAGCTCCTCGACCAGGCCGAAGGCTTCCTTCACGGCTCGCCCATCGAACTCTCTCGTAAATGCGGCAAGCCCACTTGCCGTTGCGCTTCCGACGACTCCTTGCGCCATCGCTCCTTGGCCATCGGTCAGACTCGCAAGGGCAAGACCACCATGCTGCACGTCCCCAGACCGTTGGAAGCTCAGGCGAGACGCTGGATCGATGATTTCCAGAAGGCGAATGCTCTGCTGGAAGCCCTCGACGAGCAGGGGCGCCTCCGACTCGAGGAGGCAAAAACCAAGGCCAGAGCGGCGAGTAGCTCCGCCAAGAAGAAGGGCAAGACCGGTAAGAAATCAGCCGGCAAAGCCAAGTCCGGGCGCAATTCTCCACCAAAAAAGAAGCGACCATTCTCACGCGACTACTAACTTACGCGGACAAGATTTTCAGCCTCCGCCAACAGTGGAGGCTGCGGGTGCGTGACTCTCGTCCCAAACCACAGATTCCCACTCGAGTTTTCCCGGCAGCATTCTTCGCCATGTTCTGCTGCCGGTTACCAAGCTTCAACGAACTCGAGCAACACCGGAACAAGAGCAGCTGGACCCGTTGGCTCGGTAATCACCGTTTGCCCAGCGCCGACGAACTGGCGTATGTCTCCGAGCGCATCGAGCCTGACAGTGTGCGAGGGTGTCTCGGACACATTTACTTCTGCCTCAAACGCAACAAAATCCTTGCCCCACAGCGCGGTTGGATGCTTGCCGCCGTCGATGGTCACGAAACTCACTGTAGCTACAAACGTTGTTGTCCAAAGTGTCTCCAACGCCGGATCGCCGTCGGAGACGAGGTCAAAACACAGTTCTACCACCGCTTGGTCGCGTTTCAGATTATCTGTGAGGATTTTCAATTGCTTCTCGACGTGGAAATGCTTGAGCCTGGTGAAGACGGAGATCCTGGAGACGACGAAGTCGCTGCGGCTATACGGCTGATAACTCGCGTCCTTAAGGACCACCCACGCTGCTTTGACGTGCTCACTGCCGATGCGCTCTACCTGCGTCCCTCCGTGATCAATCTTCTTGAAGACCACGGCAAATACCTTGTTGCCGTACTCAAGGATAATCAGCCTGAGCTATTGTCCGAAGCCCGCACGCTCCTGCCCCTTGAGGAGCAAGAGCCAGAATCATTTGAGACTCCGGCTGCACCGGGCAAGCCCGCGCGGCACGTTCATTTACAAGAGGCTGAGGGCTTCTGCACTGAATCCATTCACACTCCTCTTCGCGTTGTTCATTCCCATGAGACTGGCATCCGTCGCGAGCGCGTCGCTGGGGATTGGGTCGAGACTCCCATCGATAGCCACTGGTGGTGGGCGACGACCATGCCCCGCTCAATGGCCGATGCCAAGACCATCTTCCATTTCGGGCACGACCGTTGGAAGGTCGAAAACGAAGGCTTTAACGAACTCTGCTCCCGCTGGCATTCCGGTCATTGCTATCATCATCATCCCAATTCCATTCTCGTTCTGTGGCTGATCATGTTCATGGCCCACGCCGTGTTCCACTGCTTCCACAAGCGCAACTTGAAGCCAGAGATACGCCGTGGACACACGGCCATCTATTTTGCCCGTCAAATCGCCGCCTCCATGCGAGAGGATCGATGGTGGCCGCCACCGGCTCCGGGCTGAGGAACGCCCGCCCCGCGCTCTCGGTAACCTTGGGTTCGCGTCCGCCATCGGAGCGGTCTGGCTCCCTGTTGCCTATTGCCGACAGGGGGATCCATTTCGCGGCTCGAGCCCTCCGAAATTCGCCCGAGAACCGCCACACGAAACTGTTCGCCCTCTTAGCGCCAGCTTCAACACGCTCAACACCCACCAATTCAGGCCATTACGACTCTTTCCGACGTCGTCTTACGGAATCGCTGGTGACGGTGATCGTCGCTTGCATCGTGGCCTTGAACCTTGAGAAGCTTAAGGCCCATTGGCAATCACTTCTTCTGGCGATTCTGCTCTTCGACCTGGTTGGATTCGCGCTCGGCTATCTGGCGGCTCGGCTCATGGGGCAATCCGAACGGTTCTGTCGCACGGTGAGCATCGAGGTCGGGATGCAGAATTCGGGGCTTGCGGTGGCCCTGGCCCAGCGGCATTTCGCCAACGCGGCCGTGTCGGTCCCAGGGGCCATCGCCGCCGTTTATCACTGTCTTCTCGGGAGCCTTCTGGCGACGCTTTGGCGAAGATTCCCGCCGGTTGATTCCCGCTGATTTCCGGGACATTTCGGTTTTCAGTCCGCGGAGTCGCGTCTATACGGTGGCGTATGACCGATTTGGAGTCGTTGCGTCGCGCACTCGCCGAGTCGCCAGAGAATGTGCCCCTTCTGCAGCTCTACGCGCAGTCGTGCATCGATGCCTTCTCCCTGCCGGAGGCGCGGGAGGCGTACGACCGAATCTTGCGCATCCAGCCCACCGCCCTCGATGCACGTCTCGGCGTGGCGAAGGTCCTCTATCTTGAGGGGAAAACGTCGGAAGCGGCGATCCGGGCCGAATCACTGATCAAGGAAAAGCCGGACTACACGCCGGTGTTGGTCTTCCTCAGCCGCCTCTATCTCAGCGAAGGCAACGATCGTCTGGCGGCCGATTACTACCAGCGAGCGCTCGCTCTGGGCAAGCAGGCGGTGGATCCGGCGCTCGAAAAACAGTTGGGCCTGCACAAGATGGAAAGAGCGGAAGAACGTTCGGGTGAGCAGCGTTACCTCTTCTCTGGCGACTGGCGGGACGAGGATCCCGAGCTGCGCAGCGACCAGGATGACGAGTTTTTCTTCGATGACGACGAGGAAGACGGAGGACTCGGTGGGTTTTTCGATGGCGGCCGTGAACTCACCCTGGCGGATTTCGATCGGCTCAAGGTCAACTTCAGCGATGTCGGAGGGATGGAGAGTCTCAAGGAAGAGATCCGGATGAAGGTTCTCTACCCGATGCAGAACCAAGAACTGTTCAAGGCCTACGGCAAGTCCGTCGGCGGCGGGGTCTTGCTCTACGGGCCGCCGGGTTGCGGGAAGACGCTGATTAGCAAGGCGGCGGCTGGAGAAATCGAAGCGAATTTCTTCGCTCTGGGCCTTCACCAGGTCCTAGACATGTACATCGGAAACAGTGAGAAAAACCTCCATCAGGTCTTTCAGTTGGCCCGCAATCACGCGCCTTCCGTGCTTTTATTCGATGAGGTGGACGCTCTGGCGGCCGATCGCAAGGACATGCGGCAGAGTGCGGGACGGACCTTGATCAATCAGTTTCTCTCGGAGATGGACGGTACCGATGCCAACAACGACGGCGTCTTGGTGATCGGCGCCACCAATGCCCCGTGGCATATCGATGCGGCCTTTCGCCGGCCGGGACGCTTCGATCGGGTGATCTTTGCGCCGCCCCCCGACGAGATCGCGCGTGAGGGGATCATCGAGGTGATGGCACGCAACAAGCCGATCCGGGACTTGGATGCGGGGGTGTTGGCCAAGCGGACCAAGCATTTCAGTGGCGCAGACTTGAAGGCGGTCTTTGACCGGGCAGCCGAGGAAGCCTTGGCGGAGGCCATGAAGCAGGGGCGGGTCGTGCCGATGACCACCAAAAGCTTGTTGAGGGCCGCCAAGGGCATCACGCCTTCGACCAAGCCCTGGTTCGAGAGCGCGAAGAACTACGCGCTCTATGCCAACCAGAGCGGGTTCTACGACGATGTGCTGCAGTTTCTCGGGATCAAGAAGTAGCCGCGAACCGTCGTCCTGATAGCGTGAAATGCCACGTCACGGCGTGCGGATGGCTTGCCTGCCAACGACGCGGCAACTTTCCGTGCCGGGCGGTGCGGCCATCCTGGTTGCCTGGATCGCCGCAAAAGTGGAAAGTTCCGTTCACGGCGTGTTGCCATCCAGTGGCGACGCGGAGTATCAAGTGATGCATTCATGTCTGTGAACAACCCGGACAGCGAGTGGAGTGAATCGGCGGAAGCGCACGCCTTGCGCGGCCGTCATCTGGGCTACTTGGGACGCGACCAGGAGGCCCTGACCGCGTTTCGCGCCGCCCTGCTGCACGATCCACACAATCCGGATCGTTTGAAGGAATTGGCCTGGTGCCAACTCCGTTCCGATGCCGGGGATCAAGAAGCGCTTACCACAATCGATCAGGCGATCGAGAGGAGGCCACTCGACCCGCAGAATCACGTGCTGCGTTCGCTCGTGCTTTCCCAGATGGATCGGGGGGAAGAGGCCTTGACTGCGGCCGAACGGGCCATCGGTCTGGATCCCGATGAATCCTTGGGACACACCGCGCGGGCGGAAGCGTTCATGAGGCTGAGGAATTGGAGCGAAGCCGAGGCGGAAGCGCGGATGGCCCTCACCGTCGATCCAGAAGAAGGCGGCGCGGCGACGATTCTCGCACATGCCTTGTTTTGTCAGGGCAAGCGGATTGAGAACGAGAACCACGTCGCCTGGATGCTCTTGCGGGAGCCCGAGGAGGCGACGATTCATCACGCGGGGGGACTGGCGGCTCTCCAGTCGGGCGATCACTTGCGGACGGAAACGCATTTCCGTGAGGCCCTGCGACTGGATCCGGGATTCGATCCGGCTCGGGAAGGATTGATGGAAGCCTATCGGGCGCGGTCGGTGGTTTATCGATCGTTCCTTCGCATGGCGTTTTCGGTCAGCCGCGCGGGACCGGTCCGCTTGCGAGTCGGATGGGGGCTCGTCGCGGTGGTGGCCATGGTTCTGGCTCTGGTCACGTCGGTTTGGCTGGAAGTGGCCATGACCTTGGTTGGCATCGCCTTTCTGTTGGTGGTCTGGAGCCATGCCTCGCGAGCACTGGGGACGCTGATGGTCCTGGGCGATGCCGGGGCGCGTCGAGCCATTCGAGGATCTGAGCGAACGGAGGGCTTGGTGGCGGGCAGCGGCGTGATTGCCGGCAATTTGGCCGCGGGCGGAGGATTGCTCGCGGGAGAGCTTGGCGTGGTGGCCCTCGGCGCGGCGCTTTTGTGCGCGGTGATGCCCTATGTGCTCTGGAACGGTGCGGAAAGCCGTCGCGGGCGGAAGATTTTTGGAAGTCTGGCGACTGGCGGCGGGCTGGCGGTGGTCGGCGTGCTCCTACACTTGGGATATCCCAACGTCACGATCCTGGGAATCAGCCTCAGCGTTAGCCTGGTGGTTTTCATGCTTGGAGCCAGCTTGGCGACCTCCAAGTCGAAGGACGATTGAGCCGAAGAGGAGAGGCGGCGATGGGAAAGATATTGGTCATTCGGGGCGGAGCTATCGGCGATTTCATTCTGACATTGCCCGCAATCCGTTTGTTAGGAGAAGACCTGCCTGCGGCGGAAGTTGAAGTCATGGGCTATGAGTCCATCGTGACCCTGGCCCGGTCCGGCGGTTATGCGCGACGGACACGCTCAATCGAATACGGCGCCATGGCGCCTTTCTTTGCTCGAGGCGCCGCGTTGGATGAAGCGCTCGGGCAGTATTTCTCCAGCTTCGACGTGGTGGTGTCTTACCTCTACGATCCCGATCGCCATTTCCGGGAGAATCTCGAGCGGGTGGGGGTGGAGACCCTGGTCGAATGTTCGCATCGGGTGGCGGTTGGGGGCGGTCCGGCGGCCGTTCAGCTGGCCAAACCGCTGGAATCGCTGGCGCTTTTCCTGGACGCCGACCGCGAGGCTCCCCGTCTGGCACTGGACGGAGCCGCTCAAGCGGCGGCGTTTTCCGCCTCGCATCTGGCAGAAATGGCGGGTCAGCGGCTGGCGGCTCTCCACCCCGGGAGCGGGAGTCCCTACAAGAACTGGCCACTTGACCGCTGGCGTGCGGTGATGGAGCGGTTGTGGGAGAGTGGAGCGGTGGATGGCTTTCTGGTCTCCACCGGAGAAGCCGAGGAGGAGGCGGTGACGGCCTTTCTCAAGGACTTGAAAGGCGCCTCGTTTCCGGTGGTTCTGGCCGATCGCTGGCCGCTCCCGGTGTTGGGCGCGGCGCTGGCGTCCTGCTGGGTCTATCTGGGACACGACAGCGGGATCTCCCACCTGGCGGGGTCGGTGGGAACGCCGGGCGTGGTTCTCTTCGGGCCGACCGATTCCGCGGTGTGGGCGCCCCCACACCGGCACGTGATGGTGGTGGAGCATCCGAGCGGGCTGCTGAGAGAGATCCAAGTCGATGAGGTCGTGGAGGCAGCGGTCTCCCATTTGTCCGTTCAGTGACAAGGGATTTTGCTCGCAGGCCGAGACGTGATTACTTGTCGAGGAACGGTCGAAAAGCGTAATGGAACTAAGCAGAGATGATTGTTGGAACGGTTAAGGAAATCAAGAGTCACGAGTATCGCGTCGGCCTCACGCCGGCCTGCGTGCGAGCCTACACGGCCCAGGGCCACCGCGTGCTGGTGGAGTCGGGCGTCGGGGAAGCCATCGGCTTCACGGACGCGCACTACACTGAGAACGGCGCCGAGATCCTGCCCAGCGCCGAGGAAGTGTTTGGCCAGGCGGAGATGGTGGTCAAAGTCAAGGAGCCCCAGCCTTCGGAACTCGATAGGCTCCGCGAGGATCAAATCCTCTTCACCTACTTCCATCTGGCCGCCGACCGCCAGGTGACCGAGGGTCTATTGCAACGGCGAGTGAACGCCATCGCCTACGAGACCCTCGAAGATCCGCGCGGAGGCTTGCCCTGTCTCCGGCCCATGAGCGAAATCGCCGGGCGTCTGGCGATCCAGCAGGGCGCCAAGTATCTCGAAAAAGCCTACGGCGGGCGAGGGGTCTTGTTAGGAGGAGTGCCCGGGGTGCGGCGCGGGCAGGTGGGCATCATTGGCGGCGGGATCGTGGGACTGAATGCCTGCAAAATGGCCGCGGGTTTGAGTGCCGACGTGACCGTTCTCGATCTTTCGCTCGACCGGATGGCCTATCTAGACGACATTTTTTCCTCGCAGATCACCACGCTGCACAGCACGCCGCACCACATCGATCAGGTGTTGGGAGATTCCGACGTTTTGGTGGGAGCGGTGCTGATTCCGGGAGCCAAAGCGCCGAAACTCGTTCAACGTGAGGATTTGGCGAAAATGAAGCCGGGTGCGGTGATTGTCGACGTGGCCATTGATCAAGGCGGGTGTTTCGAGACCTCCCGCCCCACCAGCCACGACGATCCAACCTATGTGGTCGACGGCATCGTTCACTACTGTGTGGCCAACATGCCCGGGGCGGTGGCCCGGACGTCGACGCTGGCCCTGACCAGTGTGACGCTCAACTTCGGCCTCCGGCTGGCCGGCGAGGGCGTCGAGGCCTTCTGTCAGGGCGGCCCGGAGCTGGCCAAGGGGCTCAACGCCTATCGCGGCGAGTGCACCTACGAAGCGGTGGCCAAGTCGCACGGACTCGACTACACGCCCTGGTTCGAGGCGATGAAGGCGAAGGCTCCGTGAATGAAAGCGATGGGGACCGCAGACGCTTGAATGGAATGAAGCCACGGAGATGGGGAAAGGAACGGTCTACGTGTTGATGGGCGTCTGCGGCTGTGGAAAAACCACCGTGGGCGAGGAACTGGCCAGGGCCAAACAGGGGGTTTTCATCGAGGGTGATTCCTATCATTCGGACGAGAACGTGGAGAAAATGCGCTCGGGGACGCCATTGACCGATGCCGATCGCCAGCAATGGCTGGGGACCCTGGCGAGGGTCGTTCGCGAACACGCCGAGGCGAAGGCCTGGTGTTTCGTGGGCTGTTCCGCCCTGAAGGCGAGCTATCGGGAAATCCTTCGCAAGGGCGATCCGAATCTCGGCTTCCTCTACTTGCACGGGGACGAAGAACTCCTCCGTGAACGGATGGAGGCCCGGCAAGGCCACTACATGCCCGCCTCGCTGCTGGACAGTCAGCTGGCCATCCTCGAGGAACCCGCCCAGGACGAGGCCCTTTGGGTTTCGATCGACCAGTCGCCAGAGGCCATGGTAGAGGAGATTCTGGCTCAAATCTGAAGACATGAAAAAGCACCTCTTCCTCGTTCCGTCGCTCGTTTTCTGTGCCTTGAGCACTCCGAATAGGCTCATTGCCAATGATTTGGTGGACTATTTCGCTCACGAAACGCAAAAACTGGAGGCGCGATGCCTGGCGGAGATCGAGACGAGCGAGGACTGGCTTCAACATCGGGATCGTTATCGACGCGAGTTGCAGGAGATGCTGGGCCTGTCGCCGTATCCCGAGCGCACAGATCTTCAAGTGACGGTGACCGGCAGGTTGGAGCGGGATCGGTTCACCGTGGAGAAACTGCATTACCAGTCGATTCCCGGTCTCTACGTGACAGCCAATCTGTATCGACCGAACGACGTCGAAGGACGATTGCCGGCGATTCTCTATGTCTGTGGTCACGGTCACGTCGTGGAGGATGGTGTGCGGCTCGGC
This sequence comes from Verrucomicrobiales bacterium, assembly GCA_965204485.1. Taxonomy (GTDB): domain Bacteria; phylum Verrucomicrobiota; class Verrucomicrobiia; order Verrucomicrobiales; family DEV007; genus JAACDM01. The sequence goes on along the minus strand of CBDBEZ010000106.1, from coordinate 71,230 downwards.
AACAAGGCGCGGTATCAGCATCATCCGGCCTGGTTCGCCCGGCACGGCTACGTTTGCCTGGTCATCGACACGATTCAGTTAGGCGAGATCGAAGGCCTTCACCACGGCACCTATTGGGAAGGCATGTGGTGGTGGAACAGTCGCGGCTACACGCCGGCGGGGGTGTGGAAGCATGGAACGGGATCCGGGCTTTGGATTACCTGTGTTTGCGGTCAGACGTGGATCCGGAGCGGATCGGGATGACGGGGCGTTCGGGCGGTGGCATATACACGTGGTGGGTGGGGGCGCTCGACCATCGAGTCAAGGTGGCCGTGCCCGTGGCGGGCATCACCAGCCTGCGCAATCACGTGGTGGAGGGCTGTGTCGAAGGGCACTGCGATTGCATGTATCAGATCAACACTTAGGAACTGCGCAAAAATAAGGTGAACATTTACGTCGAGGGTTTGATTGTGTAATTCCATGAGCCGTGTGTTTCGTGCCTTTCCAGTTTTACGGCGGCCAGTTCCTCGTCCGTCACTTTGATCCCCGTCTCGTAGCTTTTGGTATCGAGCCTGGCCCTGACCTTCAGGCCTCCCTTCGTCGTTGTGCTTCCAATCAACTCGACGATCGTCTGCAGGGTTGCCAGTGGCTCGCCTTGCCAGTTCTGGGTGATGTAGCTGAAGAGACGGTGCTCGATCTTGTTCCACTTGCTTGTCCCCGGCGGGAAGTGGCAGACGACCAACTTCAGCCCGGTCTCGTTCGCCAACTCCTGGAGCGAAAGCTTCCAAAGCCGCGAGCGGTGGCTGTTGCTCCCACCGCCATCGGCGATGATTAGCAGCCGACGGGCGTGGGGGAACCGCGCAGAGCCCATTTCCGTCCACCACAACAGGATGCTGCAGGTCGCGAATTGGGCCGTATCATGGTCGATTCCGACGCTAACCCAGCCCTGGTTGTTGAGCATATCGTAAACGCCGTAGGGGATTGCCTTGCCCAGGTCCTTGTCCTTGAAGTCATGCACGCGGACTTGCTCAGGGTTGTCTTTCGGCCTCCACTGCCTCCCGGCGTTCTTGAAATCGCCCACCAACTCCTTCTTCTTGGTGTCCACTGAGATTGCTGGCTGGCCGCAATGTTGGAAGCGACGCACCTGATCGTTGATGTATTCGAACTGCCTGTTGCGGTCCGGGTGCTGTGCCCCTTCGCGGGTCTTGCGATTTGCCAGCAGACTATAGCCGGCCTTGCGCAGCAACGCGGCAACAGTACGCGCACCGACCGGGTGGTTCTGAGATGTGAGTTCCCTGGCAAGCCTCTGAGTGCTCTTCAATGTCCAGCGCAATGGGAATTGAGGGTCGCCTCTACTGAGAGGATCAACTAGCCGCTCAAGAGCCCCAAGCAGTTCCGGATCGGTCTCGGTCACCGGCTTGCGCCCGCCCCCAAGCCGACGGATGCGTCCGTCGGCTTCGGGTGCCGTGTAGTCGCCGCGCCGTAACTGCTTGATGCCCTCAGTGATCGTCGTCCGCGACATCGATGTCGCAAGAGAAACTGCGGATACGCCGCCCCAACCCAATTCCATGGCCTCCGCCGCCGCCCAACACCTCCGGGCCCGCTCGTCCATGAGGTGGCTCAGGGAATCGAACTTCCGGCGAATGCTTTCGACAACGGAACTGTCATGCATGGCACTGACAGTAGCATAGAAATAAGGTTGAGAAACCTTAAATTGTTCGTTTTATTTTTGCGCCATTCCTTACCGGTGGGATTTCCCACAGGTGGCGGCCCTGATGGCGCCCCGGCCCCTGCTGATCTCGAACTCCGACAAGGACTGGATCTTCCCGCTGGATGGTGTGCTCGACGTCCACCGCAAGGTTCGCCGCATCTACAAACTGTTGGACGGGGAAGATAAGCTGGGCCTGCAGATCACGGAAGGGCTGCACCGGGACACTCAAGAGCTGCGGGTTCACGCCTTTCGATGGTTCAATCGTTTCTTGAAAGAGGACGATTCCCTCATCCGCGTGCCGGCCGAGCCCCTGATCGAGCCATCCGCGCTGCGGGTTTTCGACACATTGCCCGAGGACGAGCGGACCTCGGTGATTCACGAGACCTTTGTCCCGGCGTCCGACCCGCCCGAGGTTCCGGCCAGCCGGGAGGACTGGGAGCGACAGAAGGCGTCTTGGATGGAGGCCCTGCGAACCAAAGTTTTTGGCGGTTGGCCGGAGGAAGGCGAAGAATGCCGCTTGCCCAAGCTGGTGCGTTTGGAGGAGGAAGGAGAAGCCAGTGGCAATGACGAAGTGAATTTCTATCGCTTGCAGTTGATTGAACTTGCCGAGTTGACGCGGACTCCTGAAGAGGCCCACCACCTACGTCGTCGGTTCATGTTGCTGGGCCAGACTTTGGATGGCATGCGCGTGTGGGATTTGGTGCAGCAATTGCAGACGCGCAAAGCTCAGACGGTAGTGCTCCGAGCGACGGATCGAGCCGCAGGGATCGCACTCTATGCCAGCTTGTTTTCGGAGAAGGTTCGCAGGTTGGTCTTGAATCGTCTGACACGAGATCATCGTGACGGACCCATCTTTCTCAACGTGACGAAATATCTCGACCTTCCAGTGGCGTTGGCGTTTGCAAGCGAGCGCTGCCTGATGCTTCTAACAAACCCACAAGGTTGGCCGATTACTCACGCGTTCGCAGCGGACACTCTCAACATGTTGGGTTTGTCGGCTCAGCGATTGAGCGTGGACCTCTACGACTGAGGCAGGAGAGCGTGGGGAGCGGCGAGGGTTGGATATTGGACCCCAGCGTTTCATAAAATGGCCAGTCAGGCCATCATGTAGTAGGCGATTTCTTTTTCGACGGCCTGATTGTCTCCAAGTGTCAATGTGAGTCGACTTTGAGGGCGAGTCAGACGTCCGGCACGCTGGATGATTTTGCGGCGAATCGTGCCGAGTCCTTCAAAGATCCACTCCGCAGCCCTTTGGGGGGACGATTTGCGTGACCGCTCCGCAGATCGCATCTGCATTTCGCGTGTGAGATTGTGGGTGAGGATACTGGCCAAAAGGAAAGCTTCGTTGGCGGCACGTCGCTTGGCCGGAATATAGTCCATCTGGGCCTGGCTCTTGGCTTCGCCAAAAATCTTCTCCTGAGAGCCACGCCCTTCATGAAATTTCACCACATGAGCGGCCGTGTTTGTCTTGTTGGTGATGATCGCCTCGTATTCATAGTTCTCCTCGACTGGTTCGAAAAGATCCAGTTGGAGCGGTCCTTTGCGCTGAGTGCGCCTCATGGTTCGAATGCACAAAATGCGCGCTTTGCGCGCTTTGCGCGCCCAATTTTTTGGCTTCCAGCGGATTTCGAAGTGATGAATCTTTCCCTCTCCGCCTCGGGTTCGGGACCAGCGACGGCGCTTCTCAATGATGCCCTTGAGTTCCACAAGCCGCTCGAAAGGCACCGAGAACGTATATTCCAGGCCCAGGGTCTTTGCCTCTGAAACCATCTGATCGCTGAAAAACGCGCTGTCGGCGCGCAGCTCGATCTGCACATCAGGCAGCACCTTGCGAATCTTCTCCACGCAGGAACGGAGGAACTCCACTGCGGCATTGGAGTCATGGACGTTGCCACTTCGATGAAGGAAGTCGAAGATTTGTCCGGTTTGGGAGATCGTCGCGAGCAGCGGATAATAACTGCGCTCGCCTTTTTTCTTCTTGTTAAATCCCACAGCCGTCCCTTCCGCATGGCGACTCGTGCTCTGCACGCTTCCGTCCAAATCAAGCGTGATGCGTTTGATTCCCTCCTCCTGAAGTCGCGACAGGCAAACGAAATAAGCCTCTTCAGCAGAATCTGTGGGTGCCCAGGCGGCGCGATTCACCTAGAATCCTGACCAGCAACAAGTTATATCCAATCTTAATGGGCATCAAAGTTGTGGCAACAAGCCAGCTGCCCATCCAAACCTCGGATTTGCGAGGACAACGCTTGCGCCGGGGCTGCCCCTGGTAGGGCTCAGCCCATGAAACAAGTAGTTTCAGCAGTTCTGGGGTCCAGGGGCAGCGGGACCCGGCGTCCAGCGTTCCCGGAGCAAATCCGGAATTTCACCCACAGATTCTGCTGAAGACCCCGAAATAATTCATCTCCCTCATCCTCTCAAGGCTTTGACAATCGACCTCTCCCAACATCCGGCTCATCGTTGGGACACTGGGCAATTGGTGCATCCCCAAAACCTGCCGTACAAGGGGATCATCTCGGTAGTAGTCCAAATCGCGAAGCATCCGGTAGCCCAGTATAAGATGCACGATAAGACACATGAAAACCTTGTGGAACTTGTAGAAGCGGGACCTGCGCCGATCCAGTGGACCAAAGCACTGCTGAAGCTTCCCCTCCAGATCCAATTCCTGAAAGAGCTTCTGAAAGATAACGAGACCGCCGAAAGAGGTCAGTTCTTGATCTTCAAATTTGATTGCCGGAATCGTTCTGGACTTTGCATTAATCGTACGTCGTGCTACTCTCACTGTAGGTGGCTTTTGGGTTGAAATGTTTGGTGTTTTGGTAGATTCCAAATCAACCTTATCCCAAAGGCCCCTGCCACTATTTTCTTGGGATTCTTGCCCCGATTTATGAAACTATGGGGGTAAGAGGGAGTCACGCCCATGGCCAGGTGACCTAACAAAGCGCCGATGACGCCGAACGGGACGGCGGCGAGCACATAGAGAGGCTGTGTCAGGGACTTGAAAGGAATCGCAAGCAACGCGAAGAAGGCGAAGGCCAGTGCGATGATGCTGAAGAGCGTTTTTCGTTGAGAGTCGCGATGCTCGGCGATGTAGCCGGTGTAGTGGAAGGAGAGGTTCTCGTCTTGAGCAAGGAGTTCCTGGATGGCCGGCGCGGCTTCCTCCGCGATGCCGATAATATCGACTTTCTAGTCCATGGGATGGGCGAAAACTTCGACGACCTCGGCGCCATCCTGGCGTTCGATGTAAGAAGGGGGCCTTGACGAAAGCGACGTGAGCCACCGTTTCCAGAGGGACTTCGGCGCCGCTCGGAGAACGCACTTTCAAGGTGTCGAAGGTGTGAACGCTCTCGCGGTCTTGGCGGACCATGACGCGGATGTCGTCGCGGTCGCGAAGAATGCGTTGCGCCTCCTCACCGAAGAAGGCCTGACGCACTTGCCCAGCCAGCAATTCCTGCGTGATTCCGAGTTCGATGGCACGCGGTTTGAGCGTGATCTCCAGTTCGTCCATGTTTCCGGTCATGGTCGTCCAGGCGGCGCTGATCCCGTCAAAGGTGTGGAGCAGATCGATGATCTGATAGGCTGTGGCGGTCTTCAGTGGACCCCATAGTTTCATAAATCGGGGCAAGAATCTCAAGAAAATAGTGGCAGGGGCCTTTGGGATAAGGTTGATTTGGAATCTACCAAAACACCAAACACCTCAACCCAAAGGGCCACCTACAGTGAGAGTAGCACGACGTACGATTAATGCAAAGTCCAGAACGATTCCGGCGATCAAATTTGAAAATCAAGAACTGACCTCTTTCGGCGGTCTCGTTATCTTTCGGAAGCTCTTTCAGGAATTGGATCTGGAGGGGAAGCTTCAGCAGTGCTTTGATCCACTGGATCGGCGCATGTCCCGCTTCTACAAGTTCCACAAGGTTTTCATGTGTCTTATCGTGCATCTTGCACTGGGCTACTGGATGCTTCGCGATATGGACTACTACCGAGATGATCCCCTTGTACGGCAGGTTTTGGGGATGCACCAATTGCCCAGTGTCCCAACGATGAGCCGGATGTTGGGAGAGGTCGACTGTCAAAGCCTTGAGAGGATGAGGGAGATGAATCGCTTCGTTTGCCTGTCGCGTCTCCAGGAGGAAGGAATCAAACGCATCACGCTGGATTTGGATGGAAGCGTGCAGAGCACGAGTCGCCATGCGGAGGCGACGGCTGTGGGACTTAACAAGAAGAAAAAAGGCGAGCGCAGTTATTATCCGCTGCTCGCGACGATCTCCCAAATCGGACAGATTCTCGATTACCTTCATCGAAGCGGCAACGTCCATGACTCCAATGGCGCGGTGGAATTTCTTCGCGACTGCGTGGAAAAGATTCGCAAGGTGCTGCCTGATGTGCAGATCGAGTTGCGCGCCGACAGCGCGTTTTTCAGCGATCAGATGGTTTCAGAGGCAAAAACCCTTGGCCTGGAATATACGTTCTCGGTGCCTTTCGAGCGGCTTGTTGAACTCAAGGGCATCATCGAGAAGCGCCGTCGCTGGTCCCGAACCCGAGGCGGAGAGGGAAAAACTCATCACTTCGAAATCCGCTGGAAACCAAAAAGTTGGGCGCGCAAAGCGCGCATTTTGTGCATTCGAACCATGAGGCGCACTCAGCGCAAAGGACCGCTCCAACTGGATCTTTTCGAACCAGTCGAGGAGAACTATGAATACGAGGCGATCATCACCAACAAGACAAACACGGCCGCTCATGTGGTGAAATTTCATGAAGGGCGTGGCTCTCAGGAGAAGATTTTTGGCGAAGCCAAGAGCCAGGCCCAGATGGACTATATTCCGGCCAAGCGACGTGCCGCCAACGAAGCTTTCCTTTTGGCCAGTATCCTCCCCCACAATCTCACACGCGAAATACAGATGCGATCTGCGGAGCGGTCACGCAAATCGTCCCCCCAAAGGGCTGCGGAGTGGATCTTTGAAGGACTCGGCACGATTCGCCGCAAAATCATCCAGCGAGCCGGACGTCTGACTCGCCCTCAAAGTCGACTCACATTGACACTCGGAGACAATCAGGCCGTCGAAGAAGAAATCGCCTACTACATGATGGCCTGACTGGCCATTTTATGAAACGCTGAGGTGGAGAGTTCGGCCCGCGAAGTTCGATCTTGATGGGTTCCTCCCCCTTGATGGCGCGGTGATTTCCGCCGCTCTTTCCGCCGCTCTTTCCGCCGCTCTTTCCGCCGCTCTTTCCGCCGCTCTTTCCGCCGCTCTTTCCGCCGCTCTTTCCGCCGCTCTTTCCGCCGCTCTTTCCGCCGCTCTTTCCGCCGCTCTTTCCGCCGCTCTTTCCGCCGCTCTTTCCGCCGCTCTTTTCGCCGCTCTTTTCGCCGCGAATGATGAGCGAGCGCGCTTCGGGAATCGGGCCGATGAGTTCCTGCCAACGATGCGCGATTTCGCTGTTCTTTGGCCCCGGTCGGGAGCGTCGGCTGGGTGGCGTGACCTCGACGCGAGCGCTAGCGCGGGATTTGTCATAAGAACCGCCGGGCGAATGTCCTCCCAGAGTGGTCATGACGTTGCGAATGAGCGATTCGCCGGTCTCGGGATCGACGAATTCTTCTTGCAAGCGGTGTGCGGCCTTCACGATTTGATCGAGGCGGATCTCGGTTTGGGAAAGAGTGGCTTCGAGCGGCATTTCCAGATTGGCGCTGATCTGGAGGCGGTCGACGGTGGGCATGGAGACAAAACCGAGGCGTCCGCCCTGACAGTAGCCAATCAGGATGAGGCCCGCGGCGATGAAGGCGGCTATCACCACGTAGCGCTGGCGAGTGGCCTTGATCAGGGTGGGGCGATAGACCCGTTCGACGAAAGCTTCCAGTCCGTCGGCAATGGCGCCTTGGGTTCGGGAGAGAATCGACGAACGCCGGGGCTGGATCGAGAGATGTTTGAGGTGAGCCGGCAGGATGAGCTTCGATTCGATGAGCGAGAAGAGAAGGACCGGCGCGACCACCGGCGGAATCTGTCTGGCAAATTGCCCCCACTGTCCCTCGAAAAGGATGAGAGGGAGGAAAGCCACGACCGTTGTCAACACGCCGAAAGTGACGGGTACGGCCACTTCCTGGGCGCCTTGAACGGCGGCTTCGAGAGGCTTCAAACCGGTCTTGAGCTTGGCGTAAACGTTCTCTCCGGTGATGATGGCGTCATCGACCACGACGCCCACGACGATGATGAACCCGAAGAGGCTCATCACGTTGGCGGTTAGGCCGAAATAGGGCATGAGAATCACGCCTCCGGCGAAACTCACGGGAATGCCGGTGACCACCCAAAAAGCCAGTTGGGGTCGAAAGAAGAGACTGAGGAGAATGAAAACCAGCAGGCTGCCCTGAATGAGAGACCACACCAGAGTCCCGAGGCGTCCGCGAATGGAGATGGATTCATCCGCCCAGGTGTAGAGATGGATGCCCTCGGGAAATCGGCTGGATGCCGTGGCCACGTATTCTTGCACCTTGTCCGAGATGTTGATGGCGCTTTCGTCGCCTGTGCGCAGAATGTCGAGGATCATGGCGTGCTGGCCGTTGAAGTCGGTGATGACGCGTTCTTCCTCGAAGCCGTCTTTCACTTTAGCCACATCACCTAACAAGAGTTCGGCGCCATTGCGTGCACGGATGGGAATGTTTTCGAACTCCGTCTGTGTGTAAGCCTGCCCGCTGGTGCGGACCGTGAGACTTCCGCTGGTGCTATCGATTGAACCCGCCGGCAGATCGAGCGAATATTGACGAATGGCACTGGCAAGATCCTCAAAACCGAGATCGAAAGCCTCCAGGCGGGCTTGGTCGGCTTCGATGGCGATCTCGTAACGGCGCGCGCCGTCAAAAGCGACTCGGCTAATGCCATCGATGGCGATGAGATCGTCTTGAACCCGCTGGGCGACCCGGCGCAGTTCGTACCTCGAGATGGCCGGTGACGGCCACCGAGAGGACTTTGTGCCAGTCGGAGCTGTCTTGGAGGCGGATGATCGGCTTTTCGATCTCGTTGGGAAAGGTCGTGATCCCGTCCACACGGCTCTTCACCTCTTCCAGCGTCTCCCGGAGGTCGGCGTCACCGTCGACCTCGATGAGGACATCGCCGAACCCGCGATAGGCCCAGGAAAAGAGAGACTCGATGCCCTCGAGATCCTTCAGGGCCTCTTCGATCGGGATGAGCACGCCCTGTTCGACGTCGCGGGGAGTGCCTCCGCGGTACTCCATGGAGACGTAGATGTAATTCTTCTGCCAGGTAGGCTGGACTTCCAGGGGGATCCGCGTGTAGGCGACGAAGAGGATCGCGGCCATGAGAAAATTGGCCGCGATGCCGTTGTGAGCAAACCAGCGGATCATGATCTCGATGCCCTATGAATGCAGGCAGCCGACTGTCACCGATTGAAAAAAGAAGGGCCGCAGCGCGTTGGTGGTTTTCAATTTTGCGAAGTATTTCATAATTAACATGCTTTCTGTTCTTTGCGAGCGTTGTTCTTTGATGTTTCAATAGTTATCATGATTAAGGAAACCTGCCGATCCCATGAGGAATGCCTCTGTAGCCCTGGGATTGTGCGCTGGAAGGGAGTAGCGGTTGGAGAGGACTCGAATGAGAGCGGCGGGTGGGATCGGCGTCTCGTCGGAAGGGAAGACGAGGCTGGCATTCAACGAAAGAGGTTGGGCGGGCGGCGGCCGCTCGTTTTCGATAGAAGTGGGCGTTTGGAAGCTCCGTGGGAACGAATCCTGCTGAGTTGTTTTGTGAGCGTGAAGAAGAAATCGTTTGAGAAAGGAGGTGGTATTGATGAATGAGTCTCCCATGAATGTCTTGGTCACCGGTGGGGCGGGTTACATCGGTTCGCATACCGTGAAGCGTCTCGTGGCCGAGGGCCATGAGGTCGTCGTCCTGGACAATTTGGTCTATGGCCATCGAGAAGCCGTGCAGCGGTCGGGTGCGCCTTTGGTGGAGGGTGAGATTTCGGATGCGGCCCTTCTCGATCGCCTCTTTCACGAAGAAGCCTTTTCGGCCGTCGTGCATTTCGCCGCCTTCGCCTATGTGGGGGAGTCGGTCACGGAGCCGCTGAAATACTATCGGAACAACACTGCTGCTCCCTTGGCGCTTCTTGAGGCCATGCAGAAGCACGGTTGCGACGCCTTTGTTTTCTCTTCGACTTGCGCCACCTACGGCACGCCGGAGGTGGTTCCGATCACCGAGGACGAAACGCAGGCGCCCATCAATCCCTATGGTCGGAGCAAGTTGATGCTTGAATGGATCCTGGCAGATTGCGAACGGGCTTTTGGCCTGCGTAGTGTCAAGTTACGCTACTTTAACGCCTGCGGAGCCGCGGAAGACGGAGTGATCGGAGAAGATCACGATCCGGAAACCCACCTGATTCCTCTCGTGTTGATGGCGACGTCGGGCGAGCGTGAGCAGATCAAGATCTTCGGCACCGACTACGACACCCCCGATGGCACCTGTATCCGCGACTATATTCATGTGGAGGATTTGGCGGACGCGCATGTGAAAGCCCTCCGCCACCTTGCCGGCGGCAAAGCCTCGATCGCTTGTAACGTGGGGACGGGGAAAGGGTTCTCGGTTCGGGAAGTGATTCGGCGGGCTGAGGAGGTGACGGGTCGCACCATCCCGGTCTTCGAGGAGGGTCGACGGGCTGGCGATCCTCCGCGTTTGGTGGCGGATCCGAGCCTGGCTGAAGAGGGTTTGGGGTGGAAGGCGGCGCGAATCGATGTACGCTTGGCCATCGAGTCCGCCTGGAAGTGGATGCAGGGTCCGGATCGCGGACGATTCAAGCATTGAGCATTCTTAAGTCATCTTAACGTTCACCACTCACAGAGCAATCGCGGCCCCGAAGCGATGGCTTGAAAGAGGGATCAACATCCCTAACCATCGTCTTGCTCCATTCGGTCGCGTTTATGTTCGATTATTTGAGACGCAATTCTGCGCAAAAGATCATAATTGCCTTGGGGCTGGCTGGTGTGTGTGTTAATGATCGGGGCTTCCCATCTGATGGGAGCAACGCTTCATCAAAGACGCCGCTCAAACCTCTCTTTGGGCAAACAAAGGAGGTGAATGAATCAGTCAATTCATCGGAAACTCAGCCGAACGTGAGGCAGCGCGTGCAAGCGGCCGGGAAGTTTTTTCGAGTCGAAGGGGAAAAGTGGTATCTGAGAGGTTTCAGTTACGGACTATTTGCCCCCAATTCCCGGGGTGAACATTTTCCGGAGCGCGAGCGCATGTTGGCCGATTTTGCTCACATGCGACTACTGGGAGCGAACGCGAGAAATGACCGGAAGTTGTGGATGAGGGCGGTCGGGGCATCATGAAGAGTTCAACCATTTACCAAAACAACTGAACTCCAATGAAAACCACCAACCACCCCACCGAATCCGCATCTATCCTCGGCCAGGAAGGAGCAAGCACCGTCTGCCAGAACGCCCTTGAGGCCACCCTGCGACAAGGAGCCCAAGTGCTTCTTCAGGCCGCCATCGACAACGAAGTCTCCGACTACATTCAAGCCCATCAACATCAGCGTGATGACCAGGGTCATCGCCAAGTCGTTCGCAACGGCCATCTTCCTGAAGCGACAACTTCAGACTGGAATAGGAAACGTTTCTGTTCGGCAGCCCAGGATCAATGATCGCCGATCAGGCCAGCGGTTCACCAGCGCCATCCTTCCGCCGTACCTACGCCGAGTCGCTTCACTGGACAACCTCATCCCGGCACTCTACCTGCGAGGAATCTCAACCTCCGAGATGAGTCGAGCCTTAGAGCCGATCCTCGGTGAGAACGCATCGGGTCTTTCTGCAGCCAACATCGTTCGACGAGGAAGAGCAATGGGAGAAAGAACGCGAGCAATGGAGCAAGCGTGACCTCAGCGACAAGGAATACGTCTATCTCTGGGCCGACGGGATCTACTTCCATGTCAAGCTCAATGACGACCGCCCATGTGTTCTCGTAATCGTCGGCTCCTTACCCGATGGAACCAAGGAATTGGTAACCATCAGCGATGGAGAACGAGAGAGCAAACTGTCCTGGAAAAATGTGCTCAGAGACCTCAAGAAACGAGGATTGAAAATCCCTCCGAAACTGAGTATCGCCGATGGAGCTCTCGGGTTCTGGAGCGCCTTGGAAGAGGAATATCCGACAAGCAAACAGCAACGATGTTGGGTGCACAAGACAGCCAACATCCTCGACAAGCTGCCGAAGAAAGCGCAGCCCCTTGCCAAGGAACGCATCCATGAAATCTACATGGCGGAAACAAAGAAGGCCGCCTTGGAGGCCTATGACGAGTTCTTCACGCTCTACGAAGCCAAGTATCCGAAAGCGTGCGCCTGCCTGAAGAAAGACAAGGAAACTCTACTAACGTTCTACGACTTTCCAGCCGAGCACTGGAGACACATCCGGACGACAAACCCGATTGAGTCGACGTTTGCCACGGTCCGCCATCGGACTCGACAAACCAAAGGGTGCGGATCGAGGAAAGCAACCCTTTCAATGGTCTACAAGCTCGGCCTGGAAGCCGAGAAAGGCTGGCGTCGACTGAACGGATATCGTCAACTTGACAAAGTCGTGCAAGGAATCATCTTCGTGGACGGCATCGAGCAGCAAACCGCTGCCTAACCCATGATCGAACTTCGAATGGTGTTCCGACCGCCCTCATCCACAACTTCCGGTCATTTCTCGGAGCGAACAGCCTGCGCGTTTATTTTCCGCCTAAGCGGCAGTTTTTCGACGACGCCCTGTCCCAAGGGCTCCGCGTTTTTGTCGACGTGCCCTGGGAGAAGCATCGCTGTTTTTTCGAGGACTGGGATGCCCAGCAGGGGGCGGTGGACAAGGTCTGGGAGACCGCGCGGACCTTGGGTGATTATCCGGGATTGTTCGCCATCACTCGTGAGTGAGAAGTTCTGTAACTGGATCATCATGCGGCGAAGCGTGAACCTTCGGAGCGAGTGAAGTCTATTTTATCAAGGATGAATTTTCGGAACGCTGAACCTTTTCCGCCGTGGTGCAAAAATCCAGGCAGCGTGTTTTTCAAGGCGGCTGAGACAATCATTTCCGAAGGCAGCACGTCTGGGCGGATGGTTCGGATCCAGGTTCCAAAGTGTTTCCAGACCAGACCGTCACATGTCATGGCAAGGTACTGTAACATGCCCTGAGCGATCATGCCGGTCTGCACAAACACATGATATGCGTGCATCTTTCTCTGCACCTGTCTGCGATATTTCTCGGTAGTCCGGTGGAGGTATTGGTTACCATTGCGACGCTTGAGCGGTCGCATAGCGGCCATCCAGAAATGGTATCCGAATGAGCCGACCGAATGCACCGCTTGCTTGAAAGCGACTTCGATCTTGAAACGCAAACTGTAGAGCAAGATGATCTCCTGAGCTTCCATGGTGAGGTCGGTAGACAAGAGGATGATCCGCCCTCTCGTGGGATGATCGACGAGAATGAAGCGGACCATCGCCCCGGCGGGCTTCCACAACAGATCCACCGACTTGAACCGGACAGAGATGTTTCTCTCCCCATATACGGGACTGGGAACGGAACTGAAGCCGCCCGTTCCAAAGACATTCTGGAGCTTCACCGCAGCGCCATACTTTTTCGGTCGTCCGCGTTTGCGTTTGCGTGGCACTGCCGCAGGCCGAAAGCCGGTTGTCGTGCGTCGAACCCTCGTGACCAGCACACCGGAACGCCCCTTGGTGCTCCGGATCACCTTTCCGTTGGCGTAGTAGGCGTCGGCCAGCAAGACGAACTCCTGACCTCTACAGACGGATGCGAGCATCTCGTTGGCCTTGTCGATCAAGGTTCTCCTGTCGCGATTTGAAGTGACGATACCTTCGTGAATGCGTGCACAGACCGGAACGCAGAAGAAGTATCCGCCAACCTGACAGAGCACGCCGAAGGCCTGAAAGGAATGGCTCATGATGAAGTGAGGCTTGGAATTGGACTCGGACTGTTGATGCAGATACTTCACCGCAGGCATCTTGCGGCCCTCCTTGGACTTCTTGATGCCGTCGAGAACCAGGACGGGGCGACAACCGATCTTGTAGACAGGGAAGTGCTTGATCACGATGGCGAACCAAAGTTCTGCAAGCCGGTCCGTCTTCACGGCATTGCTGTGGAAGAAATGGAGTAAGTGCTCATAGAAGTGTTCTGACAAACCGAGAGCGCGGACGAAACTGGAAACCCCGAGGAGGTCATTGCGCACGGAGAAAGCGGCCAAGACGAGCAGAAATCAGAGAAAGGTGCGGGCTCTCGAGAAAGCGGGTCGCAGAAAACAGACGATATTCCACCAAGAAATCCAGAGATCCATAACAAATGATTTGATTTTCCTAGACATTCGCATATATAAGCTAATGACCATGAAAAAGATCAGATCACTGAAAAAAGAGTCCAGAAACTCGCGGCAAAGTTAGCTGCAATCGGGCCAATGCGGCCTGGGAGCATCAGCAAGCAATACCGAGATCGACAACGCCAGCGCGGCGTGTATTACCAACTGAGCTACACGCATAAGATGAGGAGCCGGACTGAACACGTCTGGCCAGACCACGTGAAGGGACTACGAAAAAAAAACAGAGGAGTACAAGAAATTCAAGAAACTGACCACCGAACTGATCGATCTGAGCATTGAACTATCCAAGGCGAAGATCGCTCTATTACGCAGTCAGACAGACACGCCAGGCAAAGAGAAACCGGTCTGAGAACTTCCCACTCACGAGGACCGATAATTCGAGGGCTTTACGCTAGTCTATTCCGAGGGCTTCAGCGCATTGATCAGATTCAAGTGATCCGGGATCCATATGGAGGGCTCGATTCAGGAAATCTTCCACTTCGCTGTCGATGGCTTCGAGAATGCGGTCGAGAGTTTCTTTCCCAAACGTATCGGCTAGGGCGTCCAGGGCGCCCTCGATGAGGCTGCGAAACAATTGCCAAAGCAATCCCGCGAAGCACAGCACTCGAAGATGCCCAGTTTGCCGGTCCCGCACCTCCCCGTAGCTCAAGCGACCACTCCGAAGCATGGCCTCGAAAATCAGAGCGTATCGCATCGCAGCCAGATGCACCGAGGCATAGGCATACTGATAGGCGCCACTCTGTTCGGCGAGCAGGCCAAAGTTCTGTTTCGCCTCTTTAAAGTAGACTTCCACAGACCATCTCAAGGCATATATTGAAAGCGTCTTCTCCACGGAGGCCTCGATGTCCGTGGTCAGGAACACCACCCACGCTTTCTCTGGAGAGGCTCCAGAACTGGGATTCACCGGGGCGCTGAAGATGAGTGTCACCTCCTGCCATTTTGGGGCTCGCTTGGCCTCTGTCTCCAAGTTGATCCAGACCTTGACGTGATAAGTCCGATAGCGCGCCTTGGAGCTCGATGCCTCGAGCTGACGCTTGTATTTGTTGAAGAGTTGAGGCGCGGTATAGCACTTTGCTTTCCGGTTGGTTTGCGGATTCGCCAACCAGTAATTCATGTTGCCCCGCTTCATCTGGAAAATGGCGACGAGGCCAAGATCCAGGGAGGCTCGAATGTTCTCTTTGCAACCGAACCAAGCGTCGCCCAGCACGCAGGCCGCTCGAAATCCCACATCCAGCGCCGACTTGAGCATCCTTCGAAACATCGTGTGTTTCGATTCATTTTTTGCCCTCTCCATG
The DNA here is from genome assembly GCA_965204485.1 of Verrucomicrobiales bacterium. Classification (GTDB taxonomy): domain Bacteria; phylum Verrucomicrobiota; class Verrucomicrobiia; order Verrucomicrobiales; family DEV007; genus JAACDM01. The sequence goes on along the minus strand of CBDBEZ010000106.1, from coordinate 55,888 downwards.
TCTCTCGCGGTGGCACATCTCTTATCTCGGAATTCGTTCTCAGGCGCTTTTCCTACCGCTTCCTTTTCGCCCATGAAAATCTGCCGATCAACCGGAAGGAATCCCTTTTCACCGGCGATGCCGAGCTCCACCACTTGGTGACCTGTGACATAGCGGTTCTCCGTGTGGTCCCAGTGCAAAGAGGAGCCCTCGACCTTCTTGCCCCGTCGCACCTTGATTGTGTCGTCGATGACGAACGCTCGCTGATCGTCTGGACCCACGGAGTTGGCGTTGAAAATGCTCTTGCAAAGCTCGATGGCCATCGTCCGCCAATTGACGTCCTCACGGCGCATGACACGATAAAGAATGTTCGCCCTGTATTTGCAGTCATCTACGCGGCCCTTCAAGAACTGGCCAAGCTCCGAACAGAAAGCATGAATACTGGAATTCTCGAGTTTGAGGATGGGCCATACCAGCAGGACGGCGAGGATGGCCCTTGGGCATTCGCCATCGATGCGGCGTGCCTTACCGAAGACGGCCCGAAAAAGGTTGACCATCCCATGAGCGCGAATACCATTTCCGAGTTCGGTATCAGCAAAGACTCTGGGGTCGCTCAGGGCCTGAGAGATCGGTTGATAGCTCCGAGAAGCGTTTTTTCGGCCGGATTTGCCGCCTGTCTTTTTGCGTTTATTTTTCACACAAGACTTTAAGGGCAGGCGACATATAACGCAACATAAACTAACACTTTGGGCAAGAAAATTGAGCTGATTTAGTAATGGCGCAAAAATAAAATGAACAATTTAAGGTTTCTCAACCTTATTTCTATGCTACTGTCGGTGCCATGCCTGACAGTTCCGTTGTCGAAAGCATTCGCCGGAAGTTCGATTCCCTGAGCCACCTCATGGACGAGCGGGCCCGGAGGTGTTGGGCGGCGGCGGCGGCCATGGAATTGGGTTGGGGCGGCGTATCCGCAGTTTCTCTTGCGACATCGATGTCGCGGACGACGATCACTGAGGGCATCAAGCAGTTACGGCGCGGCGACTACACGGCACCCGAAGCCGACGGACGCATCCGTCGGCTTGGGGGCGGGCGCAAGCCGGTGACCGAGACCGATCCGGAACTGCTTGGGGCTCTTGAGCGGCTAGTTGATCCTCTCAGTAGAGGCGACCCTCAATCCCCATTGCGCTGGACATTGAAGAGCACTCAGAGGCTTGCCAGGGAACTCACATCTCAGAACCACCCGGTCGGTGCGCGTACTGTTGCCGCGTTGCTGCGCAAGGCCGGCTATAGTCTGCTGGCAAATCGCAAGACCCGCGAAGGGGCACAGCACCCGGACCGCAACAGGCAGTTCGAATACATCAACGATCAGGTGCGTCGCTTCCAACATTGCGGCCAGCCAGCAATCTCAGTGGACACCAAGAAGAAGGAGTTGGTGGGCGATTTCAAGAACGCCGGGAGGCAGTGGAGGCCGAAAGACAACCCTGAGCAAGTCCGCGTGCATGACTTCAAGGACAAGGACCTGGGCAAGGCAATCCCCTACGGCGTTTACGATATGCTCAACAACCAGGGCTGGGTTAGCGTCGGAATCGACCATGATACGGCCCAATTCGCGACCCGCAGCATCCTGTTGTGGTGGACGGAAATGGGCTCTGCGCGGTTCCCCCACGCCCGTCGGCTGCTAATCACCGCCGATGGCGGTGGGAGCAACAGCCACCGCTCGCGGCTTTGGAAGCTTTCGCTCCAGGAGTTGGCGAACGAGACCGGGCTGAAGTTGGTCGTCTGCCACTTCCCGCCGGGGACAAGCAAGTGGAACAAGATCGAGCACCGTCTCTTCAGCTACATCACCCAGAACTGGCAAGGCGAGCCACTGGCAACCCTGCAGACGATCGTCGAGTTGATTGGAAGCACAACGACGAAGGGAGGCCTGAAGGTCAGGGCCAGGCTCGATACCAAAAGCTACGAGACGGGGATCAAAGTGACGGACGAGGAACTGGCCGCCGTAAAACTGGAAAGGCACGAAACACACGGCTCATGGAATTACACAATCAAACCCTCGAAGTAAATGTTCATCTTATTTTTGCGCAATTCCTTAGTTGTCGTTACCGGGGAATTCTAATTGTCGTTCTACAGCCGATCCCGCACTGAGTGCCGAAGAGAAAACGGCGATCCTCGAGACGACGCTGGCCGATGTCATTGGCAGCAACACCGGCCTGACACGATTGCAGGACAAGGTGTTCTTCGCACCGCCGCCAGAGACATGGGCGGATTCCGATCGCGATGGCCTATCCGACATTCAGGAAGTGATTGCGGGCACCCTACCGCACGATCCCGCCAGCCTTTTTCAAGTGGATCGAGTGACGGTGGAAGGCGGTGGCCTCGTGCGGCTTGTCTGGCCGAGCGTGCCCGGCCGGGCTTTACGCCGTCCAGCATTCTCCGGGAATGCGGTCACCGTGGCGAATGGTGCATTCGTTGATCGCCAGTGCCGAACAGACCGAGGCCGCCCTGGAAGCTCCACCCGAAGGTGGCCGCAGCGGGTTCTATCGCGTGGTCATTGCGCCGTGATCATGGCGGCCTGGGCCGCGGCGACCTGCTGCACGGCTGAGACTAGCTGCTCGGCTGTTTTCTCGTGCGCGGGGAGTTTCCAGAGAGTCTCCCCATGGTGGCTGGCAATGACGATACCGTGGGAGCCCAATCCGTGGCGCCGGATGGCCTCCTGACAGGAAGGGATGTGGTAGTCGACGGTGTCGAAATGGATTTGTGCGCGGTATTCATTCTCCAGGGCGTCGACGGTGACGGCCAGTTCCTCACACAGAAAGCAGCGAGGAATCCGATAGAAGACGAGACTGGCACGCCAACTGGGCGGTAGGTTGCGCACTTGAGAGACTGAGCTGGAAGTCGACTTGTCCCGGCAGTTCGGGAAAAACGAAATGAGAAGGAAGACGAATAAGGCGGGGATCGGGAAACCTCTCATGGTGGGATGGTGGTGATTGCTGTATCACGGTCCGAAGAACTCGTCCAGCCACCGGGCATAATCGGGATGATGGAGAGTCTCCGCATGCCGGTATCCTTTCACGGCGATGAAGCGAGCCTGACGGCCGATCGCCTCATGCAGGGCCCGGCCCTCCTCGATCGAGATGAGCCCATCGGACGTTCCGTGGAGAATCAGTAGCCGGTCGGGAGCCATCTGGCTCACGGCGTCGATGGGCCGGTGCCTGTCGAGATCGGTGCCGGTCCACATTCGCGCCCAGAAGCAGCCGAGTCGCCAGATGACAGTGTCGAACGGACCGACGAAGCGGAGCACGGCCGTGTCGACAGCGATCTTGTCGAAGATCTCTTCACTGTCGCCATGCGCGGGAAAGTCAACCCTATAGTTTCATAAATCGGGGCAAGAATCCCAAGAAAATAGTGGCAGGGGCCTTTGGGATAAGGTTGATTTGGAATCTACCAAAACACCAAACACTTCAACCCAAAAACCACCTACAGTGAGAGTAGCTCGCGAGTGAGAAGTTCTGTAACTGGATCATCATGCGGCGAAGCGTGAACCTTCGGAGCGAGTGAAGTCTATTTTATCAAGGATGAATTTTCGGAACGCTGAACCTTTTCCGCCGTGGTGCAAAAATCCAGGCAGCGTGTTTTTCAAGGCGGCTGAGACAATCATTTCCGAAGGCAGCACGTCTGGGCGGATGGTTCGGATCCAGGTTCCAAAGTGTTTCCAGACCAGACCGTCACATGTCATGGCAAGGTACTGTAACATGCCCTGAGCGATCATGCCGGTCTGCACAAACACATGATATGCGTGCATCTTTCTCTGCACCTGTCTGCGATATTTCTCGGTAGTCCGGTGGAGGTATTGGTTACCATTGCGACGCTTGAGCGGTCGCATAGCGGCCATCCAGAAATGGTATCCGAATGAGCCGACCGAATGCACCGCTTGCTTGAAAGCGACTTCGATCTTGAAACGCAAACTGTAGAGCAAGATGATCTCCTGAGCTTCCATGGTGAGGTCGGTAGACAAGAGGATGATCCGCCCTCTCGTGGGATGATCGACGAGAACGAAGCGGACCATCGCCCCGGCGGGCTTCCACAACAGATCCACCGACTTGAACCGGACAGAGATGTTTCTCTCCCCATATACGGGACTGGGAACTGAACTGAAGCCGCCCGTTCCAAAGACATTCTGGAGCTTCACCGCAGCGCCATACTTTTTCGGTCGTCCGCGTTTGCGTGGCACTGCTGCAGGCTGAAAGCCGGTTGTCGTGCGTCGAACCCTCGTGACCAGCACACCGGAACGCCCCTTGGTGCTCTGGATCACCTTTCCGTTGGCGTAATAGGCGTCGGCCAGCAAGACGAACTCCTGACCTCTACAGACGGATGCGAGCATCTCGTTGGCCTTGTCGATCAAGGTTCTCCTGTCGCGGTTTGAAGTGACGATACCTTCGTGAATGCGTGCACAGACCGGAACGCAGAAGAAGTATCCGCCAACCTGACAGAGCACGCCGAAGGCCTGAAAGGAATGGCTCATGATGACTCGTGAGTGAGAAGTTCTGTAACTAGATCATCATGCGGCGAAGCGTGAACCTTCGGAGCGAGTGAAGTCTATTTTATCAAGGATGAATTTTCGGAACGCTGAACCTTTTCCGCCGTGGTGCAAAAATCCAGGCAGCGTGTTTTTCAAGGCGGCTGAGACAATCATTTCCGAAGGCAGCACGTCTGGGCGGATGGTTCGGATCCAGGTTCCAAAGTGTTTCCAGACCAGACCGTCACATGTCATGGCAAGGTACTGTAACATGCCCTGAGCGATCATGCCGGTCTGCACAAACACATGATATGCGTGCATCTTTCTCTGCACCTGTCTGCGATATTTCTCGGTAGTCCGGTGGAGGTATTGGTTACCATTGCGACGCTTGAGCGGTCGCATAGCGGCCATCCAGAAATGGTATCCGAATGAGCCGACCGAATGCACCGCTTGCTTGAAAGCGACTTCGATCTTGAAACGCAAACTGTAGAGCAAGATGATCTCCTGAGCTTCCATGGTGAGGTCGGTAGACAAGAGGATGATCCGCCCTCTCGTGGGATGATCGACGAGAATGAAGCGGACCATCGCCCCGGCGGGCTTCCACAACAGATCCACCGACTTGAACCGGACAGAGATGTTTCTCTCCCCATATACGGGACTGGGAACGGAACTGAAGCCGCCCGTTCCAAAGACATTCTGGAGCTTCACCGCAGCGCCATACTTTTTCGGTCGTCCGCGTTTGCGTTTGCGTGGCACTGCCGCAGGCCGAAAGCCGGTTGTCGTGCGTCGAACCCTCGTGACCAGCACACCGGAACGCCCCTTGGTGCTCCGGATCACCTTTCCGTTGGCGTAGTAGGCGTCGGCCAGCAAGACGAACTCCTGACCTCTACAGACGGATGCGAGCATCTCGTTGGCCTTGTCGATCAAGGTTCTCCTGTCGCGGTTTGAAGTGACGATACCTTCGTGAATGCGTGCACAGACCGGAACGCAGAAGAAGTATCCGCCAACCTGACAGAGCACGCCGAAGGCCTGAAAGGAATGGCTCATGATGAAGTGAGGCTTGGAATTGGACTCGGACTGTTGATGCAGATACTTCACCGCAGGCATCTTGCGGCCCTCCTTGGACTTCCTTGATGCCGTCGAGAACCAGGACGGGGCGACAACCGATCTTGTAGACAGGGAAGTGCTTGATCACGATGGCGAACCAAAGTTCTGCAAGCCGGTCCGTCTTCACGGCATTGCTGTGGAAGAAATGGAGTAAGTGCTCATAGGAGTGTTCTGACAAACCGAGAGCGCGGACGAAACTGGAAACCCCGAGGAGGTCATTGCGCACGGAGAAAGCGGCCAAGACGAGCAGAAACCAGAGAAAGGTGCGGGCTCTCGAGAAAGCGGGTCGCAGAAGACAGACGATATTCCACCAAGAAATCCAGAGATCCATAACAAATGATTTGATTTTCCTAGACATTCGCATATATAAGCTAATGACCATGAAAAAGATCAGATCACTGAAAAAAGAGTCCAGAAACTTGCGGCAAAGTTAGCTGCAATCGGGCCAATGCGGCCTGAGTAACTGATTAGCGCTCCTAACCAGCAAACGCCACAGGCATCTCATGCAAGGGTACGCTCGCCTGCGATGATTTTGGCAAGCGACTTGAATACGGAACTCGCTCCTCGCTCCTCGCAGCGAAAGAGTCGAGAGCACACTCTTGAATGCCGCGTAGGCATTGGCTCCCCGCTCCGTCTTGGAACATTGCGACACCTTGCGGGCGGCGATCGCCGGCCTGAGCATCCGCTCGGCGATGTTGTTGGTCGGCTCTACCTCCGGATCCTCCAGGAACATCGTTAAATTCCCTTGGTCAAAGTGCCGGCCAAGCTCATTGAGCATGCGTTGGTTGTCGGGATCTTTGAGCGTCCGGTCCCGCAGGTAATGATCGAGTTCATAGATCTTTTTCAAGCTCTCTTCCTCGTATTGGTTTAAAGTCAACTCGCCGTTGTGGTACTGCTGCCAAAGCCTCAGACACTGTCGGAGCGAATTCTTCAGTCCCTCGCAGAAACTTCGTGCCCGCCCTCGCTTCTTCTCCAGAACTTCAGAGAGATTCTTCAAAATATGGCTCATGCACTTTTGCATGTCCATCTGCGAAAATCGCTCCGCGTCGTAGCCCCGGAACCGATCGGTTCCAAGCACACACTCACAGGCCGCCGTGATGACTTCGGCCACTTATTCGGCTCGGTGGCGTGATCGAATTTGAAAATACACCGCATTCTCATGGGGGCTCACGAATCCCATCAGGTAACTCGTCTTGCCCCCCGTTCGCCATCCCGTATCATCCGTGTTGACGTCATCGGATTGCTGGATGGCTGCTTTGATTCGCTCCGCTTCTTGGCTGATCGCTCCATCGCCGTTTCCCAATTTCAGGGCGTCTTGTGTCAGGGCGCTCTGGCTGAGATCAATGCCGCAAATCTCGCGAACAATCGGAGGAACTTTGCGTAGAGTCACCCCGAAGTGATAGTGCAGAGCCAGTCCAAACGACCGAACCCTGGGACCCACACGGTGAGCGGTGGCCCCGTGTGGGTCGAGCGGCAAGTCCCGGTGAGTTCCTCGCGCGCAGTAGCCACAACTGCATGCTTCGACTTCCACTTTCCAGATCGATATGTCTCGGGCAATCTTTTCCGGCACATCGACCGTGCTTGCCGTCTCCAGACGAGTTCCAAGCCTGCCTCCGCATCGAGGACAATTTGACGACCGCCCCTTGGGCAATCGGGCTTCCATGCTTCGAACATTGTCATCTGGCCCAATCTCCGGTTCCTCCCGCCGCCGGAAGGACCCTTGGCCCGGCTTGCGTCTCGGTCTTTTCGGGTTGGCCTCGGGTTTTCCCTTCGAGAACGGAGCCGCCGATCTGTTCTGCTTGCGCTTCAACTCATCCAATTCCTCGCGAAGCTTGAGATTCTCCGCCTCCAACTGAGCAAACCGCTCCCGTAGATCGCGGACGAGCCGGATCAGTTCTCTCGTGGGGAGCGATTCAAGAGAATCGGACGACATCAATGGTTAAGATGTCTTAATTATCGAAGCTGTCAAGAGCTTGTTAGATGCGCTAATCAGTTACCGGCCTGGGAGCATCAGCAAGCAATACCGAGATCGACAACGCCAGCGCGGCGTGTATTACCAACTGAGCTACACGCATAAAATGAGGAGCCGGACTGAACACGTCTGGCCAGACCACGTGAAGGGACTACGAAAAGAAACAGAGGAGTACAAGAAATTCAAGAAACTGACCACCGAACTGATCGATCTGAGCATTGAACTGATCGATCTGAGCATTGAACTATCCAAGGCGAAGATCGCTCTATTACGCAGTCAGACAGACACGCTAGGCAAAGAGAAACCGGTCTGAGAACTTCCCACTCACGAGCACAGACCATCTCAAGGCATATATTGAAAGCGTCTTCTCCACGGAGGCCTCGATGTCCGTGGTCAGGAACACCACCCACGCTTTCTCTGGACAGGCTCCAGAACTGGGATTCACCGGGGCGCTGAAGATGAGTGTCACCTCCTGCCATTTTGGGGCTCGCTTGGCCTCTGTCTCCAAGTTGATCCAGACCTTGTGACGTGATAAGTCCGGTAGCGCGCCTTGGAGCTCGATGCCTCGAGCTGACACTTGTATTCGTTGAAGAGTTGAGGCGCGGTATAGCACTTTGCTTTCCGGTTGGTTTGCGGATTCGCCAACCAGTAATTCATGTTGCCCCGCTTCATCTGGAAAATGGCGACGAGGCCGAGAACCAGGGAGGCTCGAATGTTCTCTTTGCAACCGAACCAAGCGTCGCCCAGCACGTAGGCCGCTCGAAATCCCACATCCAGCGCCGACTTGAGCATCCTTCGAAACATCGTGTGTTTCGATTCATTTTTTGCCCTCTCCATGTCTCTCGCGGCGGCACATCTCTTATCTCGGAATTCGTTCTCAGGCGCTTTTCCTACCGCTTCCTTTTCGCCCATGAAAATCTGCCGATCAACCGGAAGGAATTCTTTTTCACCGGCGATGCCAAGCTCCACCACTTGGTGACCTGTGACATAGCGGTTCTCCGTGTGGTCCCAGTGCAAAGAGGAGCCCTCGACCTTTCTTGCCCCGTCGCACCTTGATTGTGTCGTCGATGACGAACGCTCGCTGATCGTCTGGACCCACGGAGTTGGCGTTGAAAATGCTCTTGCAAAGTAAAGAGTGTTCGCCCTGTATTTGCAGTCATCTACGCGGCTCTTCAAGAACTGGCCAAGCTCCGAACAGAAAGCATGAATACTGGAATTCTCGAGTTTGAGGATGGGCCATACCAGCAGGGCGGCGAGGATGGCCCCTGGGCATTCGCCATCGATGCGGCGTGCCTTACCGAAGACGGCCCGAAAAAGGTTGACCATCCCATGAGCGCGAATACCATCTCCGAGTTCGGTATCAGCAAAGACTCTGGGGTCGCTCAGGGCCTGAGAGATCGGTTGATAGCTCCGAGAAGCGTTTTTTCGGCTGGATTTGCCGCCTGTCTTTTTGTGTTTTTTTTCACACAAGACCTTAAGGGCAGGCGGCATATAACGCAACATAAACTAACACTTTGGGCAAGAAAACTGAGCTGATTTATCGGTCAGATGTGAGTTTGAAGGACTCGGCACGATTCGCCGCAAAATCATCCAGCGTGCCGGACGTTTGACTCGCCCTCAAGGTCGACTCACATTGACACTCGGAGACAATCAGGCCGTCGAAGAAGAAATCGCCTACTACATGATGGCCTGACTGGCCATTTTATGAAACGCTGGGGTAGACTGTCAGGCGTCGCGATAGACGGCGCCACGTGATGACGGTGTCCGAAGCCGACGTCGGAGTTGGCGAATGAGAATGGGCATGATCGGACACGGAAGAAGGGGTGCCGAAGAGAGGCCAATCAGGATTCGGCTCCTTTTGTCGTGCTGCAAACCGGACAGGATTTCAAGCGTCCCCTTCGGCGGGGATCCTCCCCGTGGGGGCGGGGACGCCATGGCAGGAGGATCCAGGCTGCCGATCAAAGATCGAACAGCGTGGTTTCGATCATGGGGCCTGAGGAACGTTCCGTTTGGGGCAGACCGGCTGTGACGATACGACTGCCTGGAACTTTGGTCGAGAGCCGTTTGCGAGAGGATGCCGAGGCGGAACGGTCATCATCGCGATCGGAATGGGAACGCTTGAACAAAGAAAAGAGACTCCAGCGTTTTTTTGGCTTTGCCGAAGACACCTTCTGCAGTTTCTCGGCGGTGGGACCGAGAGGTTTCCACTGGGCGTCGGCCGCCGCCCTCCGGTAGGCTTCGCGGCTGGCGTAAGGTGCCCACGGAGTCACCTTGCGGCCTGCGGCGGTGTTTGGTGTGTAAACCAATTGCTGGCGAAGGGTGGACGCCGCTTTGCTGGGGGTTTGCTCGACCGTTTTTTCGGGAGCGGAAGGCTGTTTGGAAACAACGGGCACGGTGCGACGGGGCGAGGCCACGGATGGACCGTCTTGACCGAACAAACGGCGAAGTGATAGGCGTGGCAGGCTTGGATGTTTGTGCCGCGTAGTGCCCGTCTTCGTCGTTACCTGGGTGGTCACCTGAAAGGGAGTGCGGTGGACAACGGTCGTCGTTCGCTGGGGCCTGGCCACCGGTGTGGAGAGGCGACGGGGAGAAGAGGCGCGCGGTGTGATCTTGTTCTGTGAAGGGGGTGCGGGTGTGATGGAGTGGGCCGCGGTCGATGTGGTTTTTCCTGGCGACGATGAATGCTGCGGCCGGGAGGGGGTGGCCGGGCGGCTCACTTTGGGTGCTCTGACGGTCGGGGCGACGACGCGAGCTTGCGTGACGGGAATGCCAGGGCGTGAGGCTGCCGGAGCTGGGCGAACAGCCGCGGGTTGAGCGGCTTGCGTTTGGTAGATCGAGCGGGGTGCGCCATTGGAGGAAGAGAGGGAAGGAAGACGTCGCTCGGGTTGGGCACGAAGCGCGCGATCGCGGGGATTGGCGGGTGCTGGTGACGTTCCGTAAGTGCGCACACGGCGTTGCCGCTCGGCCTCCGACATGGCGTTGAGATGAGCCACCCAGTACGCGTTGGATTGGCTGCCGGAAGGAGAGAGCGACCGGAATTGCGTGGCTCTGGGCTGAGCCTCGAGCGGGAGGACGGTGAATGCGGCAATGGCGAAGCAGAGAGTGCTTTGGATCGGTTTCATATTATTTAGGATATCTTTATTATTAGTTTTATCAAAATCTAAAATGACTCGACTGTCTCATCTCCACCGGGGGTGGCGTCTGTCTTCCAGTGCCGACCTGGAAATAGAGAACCCCCTACCGTGTGTTTCCACGCAGTAGGGGGCCTTCTCCATCGTGACAAAAAGTGAGGGGTGAGTGTGGCTTAGCGCATGAAGGTTAGCAGGCGATCGACAAACCAGAACGACACGAAAAGGAGGATGTTGAGAAGGAGAACGAGCTTGGTGGCGTGGTAGAGATTCAACCTTTGTCGTCTCCTCAACTGAGCCCGGCTCGGTGTCCTGGGCATCAAGGGGACCAAGTCTTCCGGTGGCGGGATCAGGTAGCGGGATTCCTCACGGAGTCGGGGAGCCGCGCTGAGAAAGCGCTGAAGCGCGTTCAATTCAAATTCGATGTCATCCGCGGGGTCGGCGACCGCAGCCTGGGTGGACTCCGTGAACTGGCTCAATGGCATGACGAAAGTTTCCTTTCTTCCTAGGATTGACTGACAATGAGATAGGTGACAATGAGAGCGAGAGCCGTGAAGATCATCAAGGGCAGGGCAAAGGCAAAGCCTATTTTGATCCATTGAGAGAACTCCGCTTCCTTCAGAGGCCCTTTCCGACCGGCGCTGGCTTTGACCGACCCGCCTCCGTAGTCCGGGAGCCGTTCCTCAAAGCGTTCGATCTCCGCCTTGGCCTCGTTCAGCATTGGCGCCGCGTGATCGAGTTCCGCGGTGAGTTCCTCCTTGTCCCATTCGTCGGGCCGAATGGTCTTCAAGATTTCGAGATGCTGGCCGAAGAGGTCCTGCATTTGGCGGAGAAACTCCGCGCGTCGCTGGGCCTGTTCCACCTCGTCCCGCAATTCGGGGAGGCTCTCCGTAAGGGCGCGGACCAGTTCGTTCTTCTCTTCCGTGAACTCCAGGCAACGGGCGTTCAGCTTCTCCTTTTCCTTCCGCCGCTCTTTGAGAAGTTTCTTCTCCTCTTGAAGCAAGGCCAGCCGTTCCTCGGCCCTTTTTACCTCATCCTCGACCTCGATGAGATGTTGGACGGAGGGGCGAGGCGAGGCCGGGCTTTCCCGCTTGAAGTCAGGCTCCCCCGCCGGTGGTCGTGTGGGGCTGAAAGTCTCCGTTTCGGGATCAAATTCGAGCAAAGTGTCTTCTCTAGTGGCGGGATCGGCGAGGCTCGGCATAGTCACTTTGGGAAGTCTAATTAGCAGGACTTAATATTGTGCGTGTCTAAATTTTCCAAGTTTTTTTTGTAATTTCTTCAAATTTTTTCCGATTCAGGGGTTCTCGGAGGTGAATGGGGGCCGTTTTTCCGTTAGGAAGGGGCCCATGTTGAGCGGGAGGCCGGATCGGGCGGCATGGGAGGTGGAAGGAGGGTCAGGCCACAAGCGCGTCAGCGCGAGACCGAGAAGGCCTGTGAAGGTCACATAGTAAAGGAACACCAGAGCGGTCTTGCGGATGACATCGCCCTCTCTTCCTACCATTCCCACCACTGCGGAAGCGGCCACCACGTTGTGGACGCAGATGACGTTTCCGGCCGCGCCGCCGACGGCCTGGAGAGCGACGATCCAACGGGGGTCAGCTCCGATCTGCTGGGCGACCTCGAACTGGAAGAGCGAGAACATCATGTTAGAAATCGTGTTGCTTCCCGCCACGAACGCGCCGATGCCCCCGATGAAGGGCGCGAAGAGAGGCCAGGCTTTTCCGGCCAGTGCGGCCACGCCTCCGGCCAGTTCGACCGGCATCGATGCCCAGCCCGACGCGCCTCCGGCGGAGTTGATAAACACTTGCACCATGGGGACGGTGAAAACCAGTGCCACGGAAGCGGCCAGCAGCATGCCTCCCGAACGTTTCAAGGCCCTGCCAAAAGCTTCTTTCGACATTCCGTGAAGGGGAACTGTCAGCAGGACGACGATGACAAAAATGGTGCCCGGAAGATAGAGCGGCTGGACGTTGGCTCGGATGGAAAATCCTAACAAATGCCCCTGAAGCGTGAAGGCCTTCAAGAGTGACCCAATGCCCAGTTGGGGCAAGCGGGAGGCGACCAGGAGGAGGGCGATCAGGAAGTAGGGGAACCAGGCTTTCCAGAGTGGAAGACTGCCGCCAGCCGGCCGATGTGCGCGTTCGACGCGTGCCGGAAGTGGGGGGCTCCAGGTGCTGTCCCAGGATTGTCGATCGGCGAAATCCCACGGGCGTTCGTCACGGGGTAGAAACAGTCCCCGCTTGGCCGCCGGCACGACGACGGCCAGGCCTACCAGAGAACCCAGCAGGGAGGGGAATTCGGGGCCCAGGACGTGGGCGATCACCACGTAGGGGATGGTCATGGCGAGAGCTGCGAAAAGCGCGAATTTCCAGAGCCGGAGACCGTCGGCGAAGGAACGGTTTGGCCCGAAAAAGCGGGTCATGAAGGCGATCACGAAGAGGGGGATCAGGGTCCCGGCGGCGGCGTGGAGGATCGCGACCTTGGCGCCGATCTGGGGGAGGAGAGCCTCCCACGTTTCCAGTCCTTGGGCCTGGGCGAACTCGGTCACTTGGCGAGCGCCGTCGAGCCCGCCTCTCACGCCCACCATGATGGGAGTGCCCACGGCGCCGAAACTGACGGGGGTGCTCTGAATGAGCATGCCGGCGACCACGGCGGCCATGGCGGGAAACCCGAGACCAACGAGCAAAGGTACGGCGACCGCGGCGGGGGTTCCGAAGCCAGCCGATCCCTCGATGAAGGCACCGAAGAGCCAGGCGATGATGATGACCTGGACCCGCCGGTCAGGCGTGGTTTGCGTGAAGCCGTTGCGGATGGTTTCGAGACCTCCGCTCTCCTGCAGGGTGTTGAGCAAGAGAATGGCGCCGAAAATGATGTAGAGCAGGGTGGCGGTGATGATGAGACCGTTGAGCGAGGCGGCCGCCACTTGAAGTGCGGGCACCTTCCACACAAAGACCGCCAGCAGCACCGCCGTGAAGTAGGAGAGCGGCATCGCACGGCTGGCAGGAAGCCTGAGACCCACCAAGAAAATTGCGACCACGAGGATGGGAAGGAGGGAGAGGATGGCGGCCATGGTTTCTCTTTAGAAAAGTTCGGCTGCGATTGCACGATGAAAGCACGGCACCGGCACCGTCAGCGCAGAGGTGATCGTGGATTGTCGATGGATGTCGTGAACGGTGTTCGCTCCGCCTCGACGCCGACCGGGATCGGCAAGCGCCCGTGAGCCATCCAAGATCGAGCTGCGATCCTGTGGGTCGTTGCGATTTTCCACCACACAGCGCAGAACGCCACGCCACGCCATGGCAAGCGAAGCGCTTTCCTTAACAACCACGACACCTGGCAGGGTGGCCGCTCCGGCCGCCAGGTTCGACCCGCAAGTCTTACGGGGAAGCGGGTGGTTCGGGTGGGCCGCTGTATGCCTGGCGGAGATAGGCCAGGAGATCGGCCATGCCGCTTGGAGTGATATATTCGTGCAAATTGGCCGGCATGAGGGAAAGCGGTGAAGCGGTCATGCTCAGGATGTCCTGGCGCAGCACGGAGACGTCGTCGCCGTTGGCCAGGCGCAATGTGAGGCTAGTGGCGGATTCGGTGGTGAGGATACCCGCAAAACTCTCGCCCGATCGCGTGGAGACAATGTAGAGGGTGTACTCGGGGTCGATCTTGCTCCCGGGATCGAGAAGATCCACGAGGATGGCTTCCTCGGGCCGATTGGTGACGAGGCTCAGCGTAGGGCCGATCTCCACGCCCTCGTCGCCTAACGGATGACAGGCGAGGCAGGTTTGGCGAAACACTTCGCGGCCGCGGCCGAGATCACGTGGGCCCTGCAGGGCTTGGCGGTAGCGCTCGAGTCGCGCTTGGAGATCGGCGGCGGCTTGCGGGGAAACCCGGAAGATTTCTTGGGCGCGTTGCGCGAGCGCTGGATTGCGGCTTTGGATGAGTTTCTCCCGTTCCGGTCCGGTGACAGCGGCCTGCTCGATGCCGCCCTCGTCCAGCGCTTCAAGCAAGACGGCGTGGTGGGCTTCGTTCGCCAGGAGCGCACGGAGGGTTTCTCGGCGGCTCGCCGGGCTGAAGCTCTTCCAATGGCGGATGAGCGTACGGCCGGCCCCGGGGGCGGACGACTCGCCGAGAACCTGGAGGACGGCCGCTTGAAGGGCGGGCGGATACTGGGGCGCGAGCAGGGCGGTGGCCGTTTGGAGCAAGCTCTCGAGATCGCCGTAGGCGAGGAGACGAATGGCATTGATGCGGGCTTCCAAGGCGGTCTGGGCGTCGAGTGCGTCCGCGACGGACTGTTGTATCACGGCCTTGAAGGCCTTCAGCTCCGAGGCCTTCAGGAGAACGGCAATCTTCATCGCCGGAAGCCGGAGGTTGAAGTTCGGTTGCGTCAACCAGTGTGTGAGAGTCGCCTCATCGTTCTTCACCAGGGTTGTCCGGGCGAGACTGGCGCTCGCCAAGCCGTCTCGCAGACCTTTCAGGCTCTCGACTTTAAACGGTGCAGGAGCGTTCAGCAGGGCCCGCATGAATGCGAGCGCGGCCCGCGAATTGCCACGGCTGCCAAGGGTGCGGGCCAACGGTGCCATGAGCGAGCGCGATTCCTCGGCTGCGGATAGATTTGCCAAACTCTCGAAGAGCAGATCCTTGGCGAAAGCGTGATTAGCGGAACTCAAGAGTGCGGTGGACATCCAGCGTTCGGACAAGTGCGCGCGAGCGAGTCGTTGCCAGGCAGGCACCATTTCCGGTTTTGGCATTTCGCCTAAAGTGAGGGCGAGTTGGAGGCGGACCCGTGGATCCGGGTCGTCGGCCAGGGTGAGGATCTTGGAAACGATGATCGATTCTCCCTCACGATTGAGCCAAGGTTCGGCAAGGCGCAAGGCGTGGAAGCGGACGCCGTAGTAAGGGTGATCGAGCGCGTTGGCGAGAAGCCGTTCGACTGCTAGGAAATTGCTTTTCGTTCGTGGTATCAGAGGCGTCGAAGTGATCGGGATTGGAGGGGGTTCAATCTGTTCTATCTGCTTTATTCGAGATGCCGGCCAGGTGAGAGGCTCCAGGCATCGAGAGGCTTCAGGGCATCGAGAAGACCAGGTGAGGACTACATGAGGACTGCACCGGCATCGACCACGGACGGCACCGCGAGAAGGCCACGTCTTCGACCAGGTGAGGACTGGAAGGCATCGAGGATCCAGGAAGGGAAGGTGATGCTGGAAGGCGAGTGGGCAGCAGCTGCACCGGCATCGATGGATCCAGGCAATGAAAAAAACAGATAAAGCAGGCAGGGGAATCCCTGGAATGCAGCTGCTCCTTCCCAGCACTGAAGGCAACCCGACAGGCCGGCCAGAACCTCCCTTCATGACTTCAGGGCATCGAGAAGACCAGGTGAGAGACTCATCACACCTTCAGTGCCTGGCTAGCGCCAGGGAATCTGGAAGGCATGAGCACGGAGGCAGCCAGAGCCACGGAGAGCAGCCAGGCAGGCCACCGGGGAGAGGGCATGGCAATCCGGAGAGGGTCCTTCTGGCTGGCTGCTCGAGGGTCCCGAGGCTGTTCAAAATGGGGTTAGTTTCTGGGTTTTCCCGCCACCGCTGGAATCGCACAGTCGGAGCGGGCAAGGGAAGATGGTCGATCCGGACTAGGCCGGCTTGCCTTCCGGGCATTCGCAATCGTGGGGATACCTCACCTGCTTTATCTGTTCTATCTGCTTTATTCGAGATGCCGACCAGGTGAGAGGCTCCAGGCATCGAGAGGCTTCAGGGCATCGAGAAGACCAGGTGAGGACTACATGAGGACTGCACCGGCATCGACCACGGACGGCACCGCGAGAAGGCCACGTCTTCGACCAGGGTCCGGACTGGAAGGCATCGAGGATCCAGGAAGGGAAGGTGATGCTGGAAGGCGAGTGGGCAGCAGCTGCACCGGCATCGATGGATCCAGGCAATGAAAAACAGATAAAGCAGATAAAACAGGCAGGGAAATCCCTGGAATGCAGCTGCTCCTTCCCAGCACTGAAGGCAACCCGACAGGCCGGCCAGAACCTCCCTTCATGGCTTCAGGGCATCGAGAAGACCAGGTGAGAGACTCATCACACCTTCAGGGCCTGGCTAGCGCCAGGGAATCTGGAAGGCATGAGCACGGAGTCAGCCAGAGCCACGGAGAGCAGCCAGGCAGGCCACCGGGGAGAGGGCATGGCAATCCGGAGAGGGTCCTTCTGGCTGGCTGCTCGAGGGTCCCGAGACTGTTCAAAATAGCGCTAGTTTCTGGGTTTTCCCGCCACCGCTGGAATCGCACAGTCGGAGCGAGCAAGGGAAGATGGTCGATCCGGACTAGGCCGGCTTGCCTTCCGGGCATTCGCAATCGTGGGGATACCTCACCTGCTTTATCTGTTCTATCTGCTTTATTCGAGATGCCGGCCAGGTGAGAGGCTCCAGGCATCGAGAGGCTTCAGGGCATCGAGAAGACCAGGTGAGAGGCTCATCACCCCTTCAGGGCCTGGCTAGCGCCAGGGAATCTGGAAGGCATGACTGCTACTGCTAGGAAATTGCTTTTCGTCCGTGGTATCAACTGCGTCGAAGTGATCGGGATTGGAGGGGGTTCAGCTCAGGGTTGTCTTTCGGCCTCCACTGCCTCCCGGCGTTCTTGAAATCGCCCACCAACTCCTTCTTCTTGGTGTCCACTGAGATTGCTGGCTGGCCGCAATGTTGGAAGCGACGCACCTGATCGTTGATGTATTCGAACTGCCTGTTGCGGTCCGGGTGCTGTGCCTCTTCGCGGGTCTTGCGATTTGCCAGCAGACTATAGCCGGCCTTGCGCGGCAACGCGGCAACAGTACGCGCACCGACCGGGTGGTTCTGAGATGTGAGTTCCCTGGCAAGCCTCTGAGTGCTCTTCAATGTCCAGCGCAATGGGGATTGAGGGTCGCCTCTACTGAGAGGATCAACTAGCCGCTCAAGAGCCCCAAGCAGTTCCGGATCGGTCTCGGTCACCGGCTTGCGCCCGTCCCCAAGCCGACGGATGCGTCCGTCGGCTTCGGGTGCCGTGTAGTCGCCGCGCCGTAACTGCTTGACTGACTGACTGCTAGGAAATTGCTTTTCGTCCGTGGTATCAACTGCGTCGAAGCGATCGGGATTGGAGGGGGTTCAGTGGTCGTGCCCATCACGGGTGAACTGGATCTCCACACTTTCCGCCCCAAGGAAGTCCGAGAACTCGTTCCCGATTACATCGACGAGTGCCTTCGGCTGAAGATCTACTCCCTCCGCATCGTACACGGCAAAGGCACAGGCACCCTGCGCGAGCTGGTGCACAAGAAGCTTCGCCAACATCCCGCGGTGGCCGGCTTCCGACTCGGCGACGAAAAGACCGGATCTTGGGGTGCCACCCTGGTGGAATTGAAGCGCCCGAATCCCGAGGCGGAAAAAGCTTAAAAAAGTTCAGGGAAACCCGACGCTGATAACGACATCCCTTGTAGAGGATGGACAGCGTCACGTTTCAACCTGCCCCGGAGGGCATCGATTGGCCAGCGGCCCTCGACCATCATGGCTCGTGGATCCGCAAAGTGGTCAACGCGCGTCTCCGCCACGCCCACGATGTGGATGACGTCGTTCAGGAAATTTCCTCCGCGGTTTTCAAGCAGGACAGCCGCCCCCAGGATCCAGAGAAGGTGGCCCCATGGCTGTACGGCGTCGCCGTGCGCCAGGCCAGCCAGTTCCTGCGCAAGCGAGGGCAACACGAACGCCTCCTCGATCGCTATGCCGAGCAGAGCCGAGAGAACACTCAATCGCTCCCCAACCCACGCGAGTGGGTCATGCAGCGAGAGCAATCGCAGGGCGTCCGCTACGCCCTCGAACAATTGCCGGCCGACGACCGCGAGATCCTCATTCTGAAATACAGCGAAGAACTGTCCTACCGCCAGTTGGCCTCTCTTCTGGGCGTCACCGAAAAAGTCGTGGAGCACCGGCTCCTCAAAGCCCGGAAGGCGCTGCGACGAGAATTAAAGGTCCAGCAACTGCAGCCGAAGAATTCCCTAACCATCGTCCCTGAGTCAAAACCATGACCGATCACGAAGCCCTCTTGCAACGTCTTGTCGATGGGGAACTGCGCCCCGAAGTCCGGCACGCCCTCCTCCAGGAGGCCGACGCCAACCCAGAACTCTGGCGAGAGATTGGCCTCGCCTTCGTCGAGTCCCAGATCCTGGGAGAGGAGATCGGAACCCTTTTCGATGACGAGACGGCCCCATCGAGTGAGCAGGACGAGACGTCGGTTCGACCGCTCGCCTTGACCGAGAGCGCGGGGCTGCCACCCCGTTCACCTCTTTGGGCGATGGCCGCTACTTTTGTCACCCTCCTTGCCTTGTTAGGGAGCTTCTACGCGGGCAGTCGCTTCCCCCAGGCCATGGGTGACGGCCTATCCAGAGTGCTACCAGCGTCTGTCGAGCCCACTCATAACCCCACCTCCTCATCGCCGAACGCACAGGCACCCTACCGTCTGCTTGTGGAGTCGACCAACGCTGAAGGTCAAAGCGAGTTCCTTCGACTTCCCGCCTACGACGAGTCCTACATTCAGGCGGCGGCAGCCTCTCGTCCAAGCCTGAGCAATTCCGGCTGGGAAGTTTCCTGGCAAACCGATCTTCTCACAGGCGAACTCCAAGACGGCACCCAAGTCTATGTCCCCGTCAGTTTACCCAACCCGCGCTATCGCGGGCAATGATGATTCATACCTAACCACACACGAACCTAACTCAATCATGAAAAAATCTATCATTCCTTCCCTCGCCCTTGCAGGTGCCGCCCTGAGTGCACCCGCCGCTTTTGGGCAGATTTCGATCGACGCCGTCGACGCCGTCGTCGAGTCCTCGGAGAAGCCCAAGATCCACAAAATGGAATCCAAGAGCCGCATCGTCATTCGAACCAAGGACGGCGACAACGTCGAAGAACTCGTCTTTGATAGCAACGGTGCCCCCGACAAGGGCATCTGGAAGAATGTCGAAGATCAACTGACCAAGCAAAACCTCGACGAGAAGACCATGGAAGCCGTGCGCCAAGCTCTCAAGAAGACCGACTCAGTCCTGGACGACCACTTCAAGTCATCTGCGATCGTGGTCGACGATGATGGCGAACGCCACGTGGTCGAACTGCGCAGCAAGGGTCACCCGGACTGGATCCAGAGTTTCCATACCGGCGAGGCACAGATCCAACACGTCTGGCCTCACATTGCCAAATCTCTCAAGCATTTGGAAATCAGCGAGGACACCATCGAACGGGCCCGCGTTCTTGCCGAATCCTACGCCAACCCTAACAAAAAACACATGATCGGCGTGAAATGCCGTCCGCTCGATGGCCTGCTTCGCTCCCAATTGCTCATTGATGAGGGCATTGTCGTCGACCAGGTCTTTGAGGGCACTCCGGCAAAGGGTGCCGGAATCCAACAACACGATATCCTCCTCCAGGCCGACGACCGCCCACTCACCCGAGTTGAGGATCTTGTCGACGCGGTACAGACGGCCGGCATCGAAGACAGGGAACTGACCCTCAGTGTCCTTCGACAAGGGGAGAAGGTCGTGGTCGCCTTGAAGACGGAGATCCAGAAGCACCAGGCGCCCGAATCGATCTTTAATCATGCGTTCCCCAAGCCCGCCACACCGCCGAGCAATCCCTTCTCTCACCCTCCGGTTCCTCAGTGGAACCATGGCCAGCTCTTCTCACCGCCCCAAGTTCCACCAATCGACGATCTGGAGGACACCATCAAAGCGCTCCAGGGCACTATCAAGGACCTGAAGTCCGAGGTCGAAGAACTCTCCATCGAGAAGGATTCCTGACCGGCCGCCCATTCCCGGAGCGAACCAAAGGTGGATCGCTCACTCCGTGGGCGATGGTCTTGAGTCCGCTCCGCGGACGCCTCTCAAACAACAGTCATCAAAGAAAACTGAGCGGCAACCCCACCCGGGGTTGCCGCTTGTTTTTGCAGTCGAATCCTCTAGTCTGCGGGCCATGGAACCCAAATACGCTCTCTGCAACGAGACCTACCAAGGCTGGTCCTTCGAGGATACCTGCGCCCACATCGCCAAGACGGGTTATCACGGGGTCGAGATCGCCCCCTTCACCCTCAAGGACGATCCGCGAGAGCTAACGGAAGCCGATGCCAAGCAACACGCTGCCGTGGCCGCGGACGCAGGCCTCGATGTGGTTGGACTGCACTGGTTGTTAGTGAAACCTGCCTGGCTGCACCTCACGACACCGGATCCGCTCTTGCAAAAGGACACCATCGCGTTTGGCCAGCACCTGGTGCGCGTCTGCGCGACCATGGGGGGCAAGATCATGGTTTGGGGTAGCCCCAAACAACGCAATCTGGAAGAGGGCTGGGACTATGACGAGGCTGCCAAACGGGCGACGGAAACCTTGCGCGCCATCAGCGAAGTCGCCGGCGAACACGATGTCACCCTCGCCATGGAGCCTCTGGGGAGAAAGGAAACCAATTTCCTGACCACGGCGGAGGAAACCGTTCGCCTGATCCACCAGGTCGATCACCCGGCGTGCCAACTCCACCTGGACGTGAAAGCCATGAGCGACGAAGCGAAAAGCATCCCCGAGATCATTCGGGACAGTCGTGACCACACCGTGCATTTTCACGCCAATGACCCCAATCTGCGAGGCCCCGGCTTTGGCGACGTCGATTTCACCCCCATCGCGTCAGCCTTGAAGGAGACCGATTACGCTGGCTACATCTCCGTCGAAGTGTTCGACTACACGCCCGACCCAGAAACCATCGCGACGCAAAGCCTTGCCTATCTGAAACAAATCTTCGAAGCCTGATCGATTCTCACGCAGACGAACTCCAATCGAACCATGAAATTAGCTCAACTCTCCCTCGGTGTCGCGCTCTTTGGCCTCACCTGCTCCCTCGCCCAAGCTGAAGTCACCATCAAGGAATCGGATGCCGGCTACGCCGTGAGCATCAATGGCCAACCCTTCACCGTCTACAAGCACAAGGACCTCCGCGTGCCTTGCTTTTATCCGATCCATGGCCCCAATGGCGTCCCCATGACGAGGAAGTATCCATTGGAAGACGCGCGTGAAGGCGAAGCCAAGGACCATCCGCACCACACCTCTCTCTGGTACACACACGGCGATGTCAACGGGCTCGACTTCTGGCACGGCGGTGGCAAGCAGGCCGAGAAGGGCGGCAAGATTGTCCACGACAAACTCGTGTCCAAAGAAGACGGCGAGCAACGTGCCGTCCTCAAAACCACCAGCAAGTGGCTCAGTCTGGTCGGAGAGAAGGAGATCTGTCAGGACAGCCGCACCGTGGTTTTCGGCACCTTGGGCGACAACCGTTACATCGATTTCGAGATCACCATCAAGGCGACCAATGGCGACGTGGTCTTCGGCGACACCAAGGAAGGCAGCATGTCCATCCGCACGCACCCTAACTTGCGCTTGAAAGGCGAAGTCGCCAACGGGAAGGCCGTCAATAGCGCAGGTGACAAGGACAAGGACCTTTGGGGCAAGGCCGCCAAATGGGTCGACTACTGGGGCACGATCGATGAGGAAAAGGTCGGCGTTACTGCTAGGAAAACTACTGCTAGGAAATTGCTTTTCGTTCGTGGTATCAGAGGCGTCGAAGTGATCGGGATTGGAGGGGGTTCAGCTTTGGCAATTGTTTCGCAGCCTCATCGAGGGCGCCCTGGACGCCCTAGCCGATACGTTTGGGAAAGAAACTCTCGACCGCATTCTCGAAGCCATCGACAGCGAAGTGGAAGATTTCCTGAATCGAGCCCTCCATATGGATCCCGGATCACTTGAATCTGATCAATGCGCTGAAGTCCTCGGAATAGACTAGCGTAAAGCCCTCGAATTATCGGTCAGATGTGAGCCTGAAAGAGCTTCTGAAAGATAACGAGACCGCCGAAAGAGGTCAGTTCTTGATCTTCAAATTTGATCGCCGGAATCGTTCTGGACTTTGCATGAATCGTACGTCGTGCTACTCTCACTGTAGGTGGCTTTTGGGTTGAAGTGTTTGGTGTTTTGGTAGATTCCAAATCAACCTTATCCCAAAGGCCCCTGCCACTATTTTCTTGGGATTCTTGCCCCGATTTATGAAACTATGGGGTTTACCACAGCGCACCAACAGCCTATTCTCCGAACCACGGATGTCGTCAGGAGCCAGCGTCAACGCCTCTTGCAAACGAAGGCCACAAACATAGAGAAGTTTGATAGGGGTAAGGAAGCGCCCCTTACGAATAGACTTCAGCAGCGCAGCCACCTCCAGACGAGAAAGAACCTCGGGGAGATAGGGAACATCCTTCGCCTTGGCCAAATCGAAAACCTTCCATGTGGTGTGGCTAAGCATCTGGGCGAAGAAGAGCTTCCCGGCCGCAAGAAAGATCCGCAGAGTCCTCGGGCTCCACTGCTTCACCGATTTGAGATGAATGATATAAGAGCGAACGCGATCCTCATTAAGAGAGGCGGGATCAACGTGGTCAAAGTGCTTCGAAATGAGGCGGATCTGCCGATAGTATGAGTGACAGGAACGATCTCCCAAACCGCTAAGACTGAGATCCTGAGCAAAGCGTTGCATGGACTCAAAGGGATGGCTAGGATAGGAGATAGGGTTGGGCTGGCGGTTGTGAGGAAGCGACTTGCAAGCCGCTGAACGACGCGTAAGATTATGAATGGACATAGCCTACGAGTCTGTCACACCGCCGCTCACCCGAGAACCCTCAAACGCCACCTGAGCTAGCGGGTTAGTTCAACAATCGTTGGGCAAGCCTGATGACCGCAATGAAAGCAACCCGTCATGATCGCTGCGGGATCACTTGATCCCATCTCCCTACGCAACCTCCCGTCAACATGTTCTGGTGGGAAGTGTTCTATGCATTCGGTCCACGTAAAAGGCTAGTGGCCGTAGGCCAGCCCATGGAAGACGCCTCAGGCCAGCTGGGCCTCAGAGTGGTCTTTCTCTTTAGCGTGTTAGGCTTCGCATTAGAGCATTCAGAAGGCCGCTACGCGGAAAAGAAGGCGTCCACCCAGTCAATCGATTGCCAATCGGCACCCTCGTTCATCAAAAAGACTACTTGGAAAAGAAAAATGAAGGCCGCAAGATCCATGGCCTCGAACCACTTCAACCGAAGATCAACCAACCTAAACCCACCAAGGCCAGAGTGTCGTCAACCATGAGGCATCAACCTCGCCCTAACTTTTTACCAGATAGGTCTGTGAACCGCACTTCACAGCTATCGAGGGCGAGCCCAAGGGATCCGTTAGGCAAGAGGTATGGGCCGAGACGTTCGTCGTTGATGAGTAGGCTGACGCCAGTGTCATCGCGTTTGGCCGCGAGGCGAATGTCGGAACCTGCGAGAGCAGCGAGAGCTTTGCGTTCGACGCGATTCCAGTTGTTTGGCTCGCGTGTGAGGATTTCCAGCTGCCCCTTCTGATCGATGAGCGCCACGGTGAAGTCATCTTGAGCGCGGTAGCTCAGGACGAGGCCGACTCGTCCAGTTTCTTCTTGGCGATTTGGGATGCGACATTGCACGAGAGAAACGGTGTCCTCGAATGTTGTGATAGAAATACGATCTTTAGAGTGGCCGAGCATCGACTTCGACCCCGTGCGCTCCCACTCGTCGAAGCGGATTTCGAGCGGCTCTTGGTGAGATTCGAGCCAAGTCAGGAATGGCTTGGAGAAAGCGGGGAAGCTGCCAAAGGAGCGTTGGAAGAGACGGTCCGATGCGTTTCCTTTCTCGATTGCTTTGGCGAAACGGGAGAACTTCTTTGGCTCTTTCGTGGCGAGGTAGCGGATGACCATGGCACCGAGCGGCCGATTCGCTTGGCCGTTCTGGATCATAGCGACCAGAGGGCGTGGGGTCGTTGTCATTGTGTTGAGGGCTTTGCCTAGATAGTTCTCAAGCGAAACCGGCACTGCCCCTAGCTGAAGAGTTTGGCCGTCCCAGTGATGGAGGGAGAGATGTTCGGCAACGCCTTCTATGTACCAGCTGGCGCTGATCTCTTTGTCGATACGGCGACGGCGAGTGAGGTAGTGGAACTGGTGGGCGGCTTCGTGAAGGAGGAGACAGCGTGTGTAGTAGCGAGTAGGCTGACGATAGAGATAAACCGTCTTGTTGGAATAAAAGTACTTACCGCCCACACCGTCATTTGGAACCTCGTGGCCATCTTGTGTTAGTTTTCTAATCCAGCTTTCTCTTGTGTTGAAAAAGTAGATGGCAAGTTTCTCTTGGCGAAGCTTAGGTGCACCTTGAAAGAACTTCGCAAACTGAGGCCACGCCGCTTCCAAGACCTTGATCATTTCTTCGGTTTCACTAGCATTTCCTTCTGAGTGTAAGTGATAGTGATCGCTCGTCACTTCAGAGGCAGCATTGACAAAAACCATTAGGACAAGGCTTACCAGAGTGGTGTGGAACGCGTTGACTGCTAGGAAATTGCTTTTCGTTCGTGGTATCAGAGGCGTCGAAGTGATCGGGATTGGAGGGGGTTCAGGGGGAGGAAAGGGGAAAAGCGCCGCCATGTTCAGTGAAATTGCGTGAAATCTTGGCCGAGGTCAAGATTTAATCTTGGCCACTGACTGCTAGGAAATTGCTTTTCGTTCGTGGTATCAGAGGCGTCGAAGTGATCGGGATTGGAGGGGGTTCAATCTGTTCTATCTGCTTTATTCGAGATGCCGGCCAGGTGAGAGGCTCCAGGCATCGAGAGGTTTCAGGGCATCGAGAGGTTTCAGGGCATCGAGAAGACCAGGTGAGAGACTCATCACCCCTTCAGTGCCTGGCTAGCGCCAGGGAATCTGGAAGGCATGGAGGAAGGCAGCAGCTGCACCGGCATCGATGGATCCAGGCAATGAAAAACAGATAAAGCAGATAAAGCAGGCAGGGGAATCCCTGGAATGCAGCTGCTCCTTCCCAGCACTGAAGGCAACCCGACAGGCCGGCCAGAACCTCCCTTCATGACTTCAGGGCATCGATGGATCCAGGCAATAAAAAACAGATAACTGCTAGGAAATTGCTTTTCGTTCGTGGTATCAGAGGCGTCGAAGTGATCGGGATTGGAGGGGGTTCAAATCCATCCGCGCAAGCCTTGTTCGCTTTCTCAAGGCGATCTCGGACTTTCTGGGTGAGATTCATGATGTATACGGGTTTACGTTCTCCCTCAGAGGGGCTCCGGCCTGTCATTGCTTCGCCTTGAAGTCCAACCACTGTTTGAGCCTTTTTGTTAGGTGCTTGTAATCGGCGCCAGAATTCCCATAAGCCTTGGTTTTCCAGACGACGGTTTCCGTATCACCATCCACGAAGAGCAGGTAGGGTTGAGACCACTCTTCTTTGCCGTCCAAGAACTTGGTATGCTTCCTGAACTTCTTCACTGGCAACGCGGTGATGATGGCCTGAGATTCAAGCAGATCCTTCACCTTGGTGGCGGCTAACATCGTGCCCAGCCACCAATCGATGCCATTCTCTACGGGCACGTCTTCACTCGTGAGTGGGAAGTTCTCAGACCGGTTTCTCTTTGCCTGGCGTGTCTGTCTGACTGCGTAATAGAGCGATCTTCGCCTTGGATAGTTCAATGCTCAGATCGATCAGTTCGGTGGTCAGTTTCTTGAATTTCTTGTACTCCTCTGTTTCTTTTCGTAGTCCCTTCACGTGATCTGGCCAGACGTGTTCAGTCCGGCTCCTCATCTCATGCGTGTAGCTCAGTTGGTAATACACGCCGTGCTGGCGTTGTCGATCTCGGTATTGCTTGCTGATGCTCCCAGGCCGCATTGGCCCGATTGCAGCTATCTTTGCCGCAAGTTTCTGGACTCTTTTTTCAGTGATCTGATCTTTTTCATGGTCATTAGCTTATATATGTGAATGTCTAGGAAAATCAAATCATTTGTTATGGATCTCTGGATTTCTTGGTGGAATATCGTCTGTCTTCTGCGACCCGCTTTCTCGAGAGCCCGCACCTTTCTCTGGTTTCTGCTCGTCTTGGCCGCTTTCTCCGTGCGCAATGACCTCCTCGGGGTTTCCAGTTTCGTCCGCGCTCTCGGTTTGTCAGAACACTCCTATGAGCACTTACTCCATTTCTTCCACAGCAATGCCGTGAAGACGGACCGGCTTGCAGAACTTTGGTTCGCCATCGTGATCAAGCACTTCCCTGTCTACAAGATCGGTTGTCGCCCCGTCCTGGTTCTCGACGGCATCAAGGAAGTCCAAGGAGGGCCGCAAGATGCCTGCGGTGAAGTATCTGCATCAACAGTCCGAGTCCAATTCCAAGCCTCACTTCATCATGAGCCATTCCTTTCAGGCCTTCGGCGTGCTCTGTCAGGTTGGCGGATACTTCTTCTGCGTTCCGGTCTGTGCACGCATTCACGAAGGTATCGTCACTTCAAACCGCGACAGGAGAACCTTGATCGACAAGGCCAACGAGATGCTCGCATCCGTCTGTAGAGGTCAGGAGTTCGTCTTGCTGGCCGACGCCTACTACGCCAACGGAAAGGTGATCCGGAGCACCAAGGGGCGTTCCGGTGTGCTGGTCACGAGGGTTCGACGCACGACAACCGGCTTTCGGCCTGCGGCAGTGCCACGCAAACGCAAACGCGGACGACCGAAAAAGTATGGCGCTGCGGTGAAGCTCCAGAATGTCTTTGGAACGGGCGGCTTCAGTTCCGTTCCCAGTCCCGTATATGGGGAGAGAAACATCTCTGTCCGGTTCAAGTCGGTGGATCTGTTGTGGAAGCCCGCCGGGGCGATGGTCCGCTTCATTCTCGTCGATCATCCCACGAGAGGGCGGATCATCCTCTTGTCTACCGACCTCACCATGGAAGCTCAGGAGATCATCTTACTCTACAGTTTGCGTTTCAAGATCGAAGTCGCTTTCAAGCAAGCGGTGCATTCGGTCGGCTCATTCGGATACCATTTCTGGATGGCCGCTATGCGACCGCTCAAGCGTCGCAATGGTAACCAATACCTCCACCGGACTACCGAGAAATATCGCAGACAGGTGCAGAGAAAGATGCACGCATATCATGTGTTTGTGCAGACCGGCATGATCGCTCAGGGCATGTTACAGTACCTTGCCATGACATGTGACGGTCTGGTCTGGAAACACTTTGGAACCTGGATCCGAACCATCCGCCCAGACGTGCTGCCTTCGGAAATGATTGTCTCAGCCGCCTTGAAAAACACGCTGCCTGGATTTTTGCACCACGGCGGAAAAGGTTCAGCGTTCCGAAAATTCATCCTTGATAAAATAGACTTCACTCGCTCCGAAGGTTCACGCTTCGCCGCATGATGATCCAGTTACAGAACTTCTCACTCGCGAGGTCTGTGGAAGTCTACTTTAAAGAGGCGAAACAGAACTTTGGCCTGCTCGCCGAACAGAGTGGCGCCTATCAGTATGCCTATGCCTCGGTGCATCTGGCTGCGATGCGATACGCTCTGATTTTCGAGGCCATGCTTCGGAGTGGTCGCTCGAGCTACGGGGAGGTGCGGGGACCGGCAAACTGGGCATCTTCGAGTGCTGTGCTTCGCGGGATTGCTTTGGCAATTGTTTCGCAGCCTCATCGAGGGCGCCCTGGACGCCCTAGCCGATACGTTTGGGAAAGAAACTCTCGACCGCATTCTCGAAGCCATCGACAGCGAAGTGGAAGATTTCCTGAATCGAGCCCTCCATATGGATCCCGGATCACTTGAATTTGATCAATGCGCTGAAGCCCTCGGAATAGACTAGCGTAAAGCCCTCGAATTATCGGTCAGATGTGAGTTCGTTATTTGCGGCTCTTGAGACATCGACGGGAAAAATCATCGGGAAATGCATGAAGAAACATCGGCACGAAGAGTGGCTCAAATTCCTTAAGCTCATCGAGGGAAGTGTTCCGCCGGACAAAGAGATCCATATTATTTGCGACAACTATGCCACACATAAACACGCGAAAGTTCGCGCGTGGATTTCAAGGCGACCACGCATCCACATCCATTTCACACCTACGAGCGCATCGTGGCTCAACATGGTAGAGCGGTTCTTCCGTGACCTGACTGAAAAGTGTGTGCGGAGAGGCGTGTTCACCAGTGTCGCTGACCTCGAACAGGCGTTGGTAGGCTATATCGAAGCTCACAACGAAAACCCATCTCCCTTCATCTGGACCGCGGCTGCCTCTGATATTCTCGAAAAGGTCAAGCGCGGTAGAGCCAAACTGAATAAACTACAGTCTGCTTGACGAACTACACTAAGAGGGCGAACAGTTTCGTGTGGCGGTTCTCGGGCGAATTTCGGAGGGCTCGAGCCGCGAAATGGATCCCCCTGTCGGCAATAGGCAACAGGAAGCCAGACCGCTCCGATGGCGGACGCGAACCCAAGGTTACCGAGAGCGCAGGGCGGGCGCTCCTCAGCCCGGAGCCGGTGGCGGCCACCATCGATCCTCTCGCATGGAGGCGGCGATTTGACGGGCAAAATAGATGGCCGTGTGTCCACGGCGTATCTCTGGCTTCAAGTTGCGCTTGTGGAAGCAGTGGAACACGGCGTGGGCCATGAACATGATCAGCCACAGAACGAGAATGGAATTGGGATGATGATAATAGCAATGACCGGAATGCCAGCGGGAGCAGAGTTCGTTAAAGCCTTCGTTTTCGACCTTCCAACGGTCGTGCCCGAAATGGAAGATGGTCTTGGCATCGGCCATTGAGCGGGGCATGGTCGTCGCCCACCACCAGTGGCTATCGATGGGAGTCTCGACCCAATCCCCAGCGACGCGCTCGCGACGGATGCCAGTCTCATGGGAATGAACAACGCGAAGAGGAGTGTGAATGGATTCAGTGCAGAAGCCCTCAGCCTCTTGTAAATGAACGTGCCGCGCGGGCTTGCCCGGTGCAGCCGGAGTCTCAAATGATTCTGGCTCTTGCTCCTCAAGGGGCAGGAGCGTGCGGGCTTCGGACAATAGCTCAGGCTGATTATCCTTGAGTACGGCAACAAGGTATTTGCCGTGGTCTTCAAGAAGATTGATCACGGAGGGACGCAGGTAGAGCGCATCGGCAGTGAGCACGTCAAAGCAGCGTGGGTGGTCCTTAAGGACGCGAGTTATCAGCCGTATAGCCGCAGCGACTTCGTCGTCTCCAGGATCTCCGTCTTCACCAGGCTCAAGCATTTCCACGTCGAGAAGCAATTGAAAATCCTCACAGATAATCTGAAACGTGACCAAGCGGTGGTAGAACTGTGTTTTGACCTCGTCTCCGACGGCGATCCGGCGTTGGAGACACTTTGGACAACAACGTTTGTAGCTACAGTGGGTTTCGTGACCATCGACGGCGGCAAGCATCCAACCGCGCTGTGGGGCAAGGACTTTGTTGCGTTTGAGGCAGAAGTAAATGTGTCCGAGACACCCTCGCACACTGTCAGGCTCGATGCGCTCGGAGACATACGCCAGTTCGTCGGCGCTGGGCAAACGGTGATTACCGAGCCAACGGGTCCAGCTGCTCTTGTTCCGGTGTTGCTCGAGTTCGTTGAAGCTTGGTAACCGGCAGCAGAACATGGCGAAGAATGCTGCCGGGAAAACTCGAGTGGGAATCTGTGGTTTGGGACGAGAGTCACGCACCCGCAGCCTCCACTGTTGGCGGAGGCTGAAAATCTTGTCCGCGTAAGTTAGTAGTCGCGTGAGAGTGGTCGCTTCTTTTTTGGTGGAGAATTGCGCCCGGACTTGGCTTTGCCGGCTGATTTCTTACCGGTCTTGCCCTTCTTCTTGGCGGAGCTACTCGCCGCTCTGGCCTTGGTTTTTGCCTCCTCGAGTCGGAGGCGCCCCTGCTCGTCGAGGGCTTCCAGCAGAGCATTCGCCTTCTGGAAATCATCGATCCAGCGTCTCGCCTGAGCTTCCAACGGTCTGGGGACGTGCAGCATGGTGGTCTTGCCCTTGCGAGTCTGACCGATGGCCAAGGAGCGATGGCGCAAGGAGTCGTCGGAAGCGCAACGGCAAGTGGGCTTGCCGCATTTACGAGAGAGTTCGATGGGCGAGCCGTGAAGGAAGCCTTCGGCCTGGTCGAGGAGCTGGCGGAGGCGGCTGCGAATCTGGCGTTCGGTGGGGGGCAGGGAGTTTCTGCTTGGCATGAAGGTCGGTTCGTCCGGCGCACTGTAATATAATACTATTACAGAAACAAGCTTAAAAAAGATGAAATAACGAATGCGAATTTGCCATGGGGTCAAAAATGGGCGCCGCCGATCCGAATTACCCAAAAATACAGGGCTTGAGCCGCCTCAGCCGCCTATCTTACGGAATCGCTGCCAATCCTCGCTGACACGCCCATGGGAGTGTCAGGGGTTTCGATGTTCGTGGGCGTCGGCCATTCCCCGGAAACAGCAAAGGCCCGCCGATTTGGGGGTCGGCGGGCCTTGTTTTGAGCGAATAATCGAGTCGAAGTGAATCTCTATTTCATCAGGCTCGGGATCTTGGCAATGATTTTGTTGCAGTCCGCCCCGGTGGCGGAGTCGATCACCTTGCCGCTGGCGTCGGCGAGGACGATGGCGGGAAGGGAGTTCTCCACCTTTTGGATTTGATTGATGAAATTGGTCTTGGTCTCCGATTGTTTCAGCCCTGGGAAGTTGATCTTGCTCTTGGTCAAGTACTTGTCCATCGACTTCTGGTTGATGTCGTAATTGACGAGGATCACTTCCACTTTGCGGTCCGCCTTGCCGTCGAGTTTCTTATAAAGGTCCACCAACTGTGGAGTCACTTTCTTACAGGAACTTCACCAGCCAGCGGAGTGGTAGAGGACGTAGTAGCGCGGGTTGGCCTTGATGGCGTAACTGGCCACGCGTTTGCCTTCAGCTTTCACGAGTTTGCCGGCGACGGCCTGGGCGATCTTGCCGGTGGCTTGGGTCTCGGCGGCCTGGGTGGTGAGTGCCGAGGCAATCAGTGCCAGGCCGAGCAGGGCAGGGGTGTGGAGGATCTGTTTGAACATGGTCCTCAAGGGTGATTCGGGGCCTTGCGGAAGTCAATAGAGGACAGTCTTTACAGCTCGGGCGAGTTTGTGATGGGGTGGGGCTGCCTCCGGGGCCCATCACGGTCTACGGTTCTCCTCCCGCCCCCCTCCGTTCCCCCCGTCCAACCCGATTCCCATGCGACGCTGCTTCATTCCTGGTATTCTGACTGCGCTCGGTCTCGCTTCTACGGCCGCCGCGGGGCCGGTGATCTCTGAATTTCTCGCCGCAAATGAGTCCATTTTGGCTGATGAGTCGGGGGCCTTCCACGATTGGATCGAAATTCACAACGCGGGGGAGGCGCCGGTGGACTTGAAGGCTTACGTGCTGTCAGATGGCGATGGGGAATGGGCCTTTCCGGATTCCGCGCCTTTGGCGCCGGACGCTCGTCTCGTGGTCTTCGCCTCCGGGAGAGAGGGGAGAGAGACTTCCCGGGATGGAGCGGGTCACTGGCACGCCGATTTCCGGCTCAACCGGGACGGAGAATCTCTGAGTTTGCGTTCTCCCGAGGGTGCGTTGCTCAGTGAATTTGCGGACTTCCCACGACAGCGAACCGATGTCTCTTTCGGCGTGGCCAGCAACGGGGATCGGGTTTTTTTTGAAAAACCGAGTCCCGGGGAATCCAACGGTGTGGTGATCTTGGGCTATGTGGGGGACACCAAGTTCAGCGTGGATCGGGGCTATCACGACAAGCCGTTCCCGCTCGCCATTACGGTGGACCCGTCCGATGCCACGATTCTCTACACCACGGACGGCACGACCCCGGACAAGGGCACGCTGTTCACCGATCCCGTGGGAGAAGTCTACGAGGGCCCGATCGAGATCGCCCGAACGACCGTGTTGAAAGCCTTGGCGTTCAAGAAAGGCTGGCGGTCCTCCGACGTGGACGCGCAAACCTATGTGTTCCTCGCGGATGTGCTGAAGCAGCCTCTGGAAGCTCCCGACGGTTATCTGGAGGAATGGGGCGGACAGCCCGCCGACTACGGAATGGACGAAGAAATCGTGCAGTCACCGGAATACCGCGACCGGTTCGACGCGGCTTTTCGCGTGTTCCCGACGCTCTCCATCGCCATGGACTTGGAGGATCTCTTTGGGCGCAAGGGCATCTATCAAAACACGACGCTGGATGGGCCCGAATGGGAGCGGGCGACCTCGGTGGAGTTTCTTTTTCCAGAGGATGAATCTGAGAATTTCCATGTGAGCTGCGGCATTCGCATTCAGGGGGGATCCAGCCGTCAGACGGATATCCCCAAGCATTCTTTTTCTTTGCGGTTTCGCGAGGAGTACGGACTGGGCGAGCTGGAGTATCCCATGTTTGCCGAGGCGCCCTATGGGGAATCGGCGGTGGATCGTTTCGATTTTCTCCAGTTACGGGCGGGGTTCAACTTTGCCTGGACGCACCGGCATTACTATCAAGCTCGCCACGCGCAGTACAATCGCGATCAATTCGTCAACGACCTCTACCTGGCCATGGGGCATCCCGGTGTGCACGGGCGCTGGTTTCACGGTTTCCTCAACGGTCTCTACTGGGGGATGTATCATGTGCATGAGCGTCCGGACGCCAATTACATGGCCAGCTATTTCGGCGGGGCCAAGGAAGACTACGACGCCGTGAATTCCGGCCAGGCCTCGGATGGCGACCTGCGGTCCTGGGACGCCTTGTGGTCGGCGGCGCGGAACGCTGAGGATGACGAAGGGATGGCGGCCCTTGAGGAGCATCTTAATGTGGATGCCTTCATTGATTACATGCTGCTCAATTTTTACGTGGGAAACTGGGATTGGGACGGCCACAACTGGCGTGCGGCGGGGCGGCATGGGACGGAACAGCCGGGAGGATGGCTTTTCTTTCCCTGGGACAGTGAATTCGCCATCTCGCCCAACGGAGCGGGCGTAATCAACAACCCGGCGCCCATCGAGAACGCTCTGACCATTGACCGCACGCGGGTCGACGGCGGGGCCAATCGGCCCACCGGTCTCCACCAAACCCTCTTGGACAACCCGCACTACGAGCGGCGCTTCGCCGACCGCATTCAGAAACACTTCCATCATGGCGGTGTCTTCACCCCGGAACGCGTCGCTGCCATCTGGAAGACTCGGTCCGACCTGATGGACATGGCAATCGTGGCCGAGTCGGCGCGTTGGGGCGATTACAAGCGGGACCTCGTGCCCGGGCGCTGGGCGGCTTCCGATTACGCTCTTTACACCGTGAATGAGCACTATCTGCCTAACCAGAAATTTCTCTTTGAACGCTATTTTCCGGAGCGAACCGCCATCGTGCTTGAGCAGCTGGATTCGGTGCGCCTGTCAGGCAACGGCAACGCGCCAGTATTTCGGGTCAACGGCGAAGATCGATTCGGCGGAGAGGTGCTTCCCGGAACCACTCTGACCCTGGAAGGGACGGGTAAGCTCTTCTACACCCTCGATGGAGTGACGGATCCCGCCGATCCTGAAGCCCTTGCCTATCAGAGTGGCGAGGCTGTGGAGTTGAGGGAGTCGGTGCGGGTGCGGGCCAGGACGCGCTCGATTTTCGAGCAGTGGTCGCCCTTGTCGGAGGCCTTCTTTTTCGTCGGTGTCCCGGCCAGTGTGGGGAACTTGATCGTGAGTGAGATTCACTATCACCCAGCGCCCTCGTCGGCGGCGGAGAGGGCGGCCGGGTATGAGCGGCGATCTCACTTTGAGTTCATCGAATTGCGCAATGTGAGCGAGCAGCGGGTGAATCTGATGGGCGTGCGCTTCGTCGACGGCGTGGCTTTCCGGTTTGAAGAGGATTGGTGGCTGGATCCGAGTGAGCATGTCCTGGTGGTTCAGGACCCCGAAGCCTTTGCTATGCGGTATCCCGGCGTGGGGGATCGTGTGGCGGGGCGGTATGAAGGGCGGCTGCGAAATTCTGGTGAATCGCTGAAAATTTCGGATCGCACGGGACAGCTGATGGTGAGTGTGGGCTACGATGATCGAGAACCGTGGCCTGAGGAAACGGATGGCGAAGGGTACTCCCTGGTCTGGACCGGTGACCCGGCGTTTGCCGAGCAGCTGCCCGGCGAGGGGGGAGTGCCGGGTCGTGATGGTGCGGCGGCTTTTTGGGGCCCGAGTGATCAACGGGGAGGGTCGCCTGGCCGGGCCGACGGTGAGGGATCGCCGGATCGCGGAGAGGTCCGCTACGGGGCCTGGCTCGAGGGCGTGTTCTCGTCCGAGGAACTCGAGGATGAGGCCTTGTCGGGCCGCTGGGCCGACGGCGATGGAGACGGCCGCCCTACTTTGGTGGAGTATGTGGTGGGTTCTTCTCCCAAAATTTACGACGGGTCTCCCATCGTCCGTTTGAGCCTCGAGGATCGGGGTGGTGGAGCGGGCGAACGGCGGTGGCGAGTTTCCTGGAGTGAGCGACGGGGTGTCGTGGACGGTTCGCTGGTCTTGGAGACCTCGGACGATCTCCAGTCCTGGCGCGTGCTTCCGCCGACGGTGGAAGCGCGTGAGGAGGAATTCTTGGATGCCGAGCGTCTTCGTGTGTCGCGGCCGGTCGATTTCCCGTCGGGGAGCCGTTATTTGCGGGCGGTGATTCGCCTGGTGGAAGGCGCCGAGTAGCTGAGGGCGGGGCCTGGTCGCGGGGTCGGAATCACGGCCTCTGGACATTCGGTGGTAATGCGCCAAGGTGCGCCATCGAAAGCAGTAGCAAAGTTGGCATGAAAGGCTTGGGGACTACATTGCGAAATTATCTGATCGCCGGTATCGCCTTCGCGTCTCCCCTGGTGATCATCGGCTGGCTCTTGGTACTCGTCTACAAGGCCGTTGAGAAGGTGAGTGAACCGCTCGTGGCGCTGCTCCTTCCGCAGTCCATCGATCCGCCGCAGATGGTGGTGAGCGCGACGGGGTTTCTCATCATCCTGGGGATCATTTTGGGGCTGGGATTCATGGCGCGAAACGTGATTGGCAAGCGCGTGCTCGAGGGCGTGGACGCGTTTTTTCTGGGCATTCCGGTGATTGCCTTCGTCTATCGCGGGCTCAAGCAGGCGATTGAATCGTTTCAAATGAATGGCCCGAAACGCCGTTTTCAGCGAGTTGTCTACGTGAAGCACCCCGTGCCGGGGTCCCGGCTGGTGGGGTTTGTGACCGGGGATTACTATGACTCACAGATCGAGAAGGGAGTGACGTCGGTCTCTGTGCCCACTTCGCCGAATCTGCTCACGGGCTTTGTGATCATCGTGGAGAACGAGCACGTCATCGAGTCGAAGCTTTCGTTAGAGGAAGCGACGAAACTGGTCTTTTCGGCGGGCCTGATCTCTCCTTTCAAATCGGCCTCGGAAGTCCTCAATGATCAACAATCTTCGATACCCTCTTCATCAACATGATCCGTTTTCTCGTCACGACGTTCGTCGGTATAATGCTGCTCGCTCTCCTCGGAGCGTGTCAGGAGCGCGACCCGCACACTTTGCGAATCGGCATGGAGCTGACCTACCCGCCGTTCGAGATGACGAATGCGGAGGACGAGCCCGACGGGATCAGCGTCCGCATGGCCGAGGCATTGGGAGAGCACCTGGGATGGCCCATCGAGATCGTCAACGTCGGGTGGGATGGCATCATCGCGGCTCTGCGGACGGGGAAAATCGATTTGATCATCTCATCGATGACCAAGACGGCAGAACGCGAGAAGTCGATCGCCTTTTCTGATCCCTACGTGACGAACTCGCTCTGCACGCTGGTGGGCAAGGACTCGCCCATTGAGGATCCGTCGGCCCTGGCGAAACCGGGGACTCGGATCGCGGTGAAGGCGGAGACCACCGGTGAAGCTTATGTGAGCGATGCTTTGCCGCAGGCGGAGATGATCCGTCTGGATCAGGCGAGCGATTGTGTTCTGCAAGTGATGCAGGGCAAAGCCGATGCCTTCGTCTACGACCAGATCACCATCTACAACAGTTGGAAGGCGCATCCCGAGCAGACGCGGGCCCTCTTGGAGCCTATCCGGGCGGAGAGCTGGGCGGTGGGGCTTCGGCATGGGGAGGACGTCTTGCGGGAGCAAGTGAACGCCTTTCTCCAGGAGTTTCGCTCCGCCCAGGGCTTTGAAAAACTGGCGGAGCGCTACATGGCCGAGGAGAAGAAAGCCTTCGAGGAGCAAGGCATCCCGTTCATCTTCGACTGAGTCGGCCGATGAGTGTGTCCGTGACCGGCTCTGGCTCGCCCTCGCCTCTGCGGTGGGGGCTGACCTGGGTGAGCGTTTTTCTTTTCGTGGGCGTTTTTAGTTACGTCTTTTTCGCCGGTCTTTCCTATCAGTTCAATTGGACCACCATTTTTGAGTATCGACATCGCAATCGTCTGATACAGGGCTGGTGGGTGACCTTACAGCTCTCTCTGGCGGCCCTGCTCCTGAGTACGGTGCTGGGCCTGGTGGTGATGTTTGGTCAGCGCGCGCGATTCCTTTTCGTGCGCTGTCTGAGCCGGTTCTACGTGGAAGTCATCCGTGGGACGCCGCTCATTGTGCAGATCCTCTTTGGTTACTATGTGGTTTTCGAGCGTCTGCGACTGGACGATCCCTTCTGGGCCGGCGTGCTTATCATCTCCGGTTTTTCGGCGGCCTATCTGAGCGAAATTTTTCGTGCCGGCATTGAGAGCATCCCGCGTTCTCAGATTGATTCGGCCAGGGCGATTGGGCTTAGCACGACGCAGACCTACCTGCACGTGATCTTCCCGCAGGCGATTCGCCAGGTGCTTCCCGCCTATGCCGGGCAATCGGCTTCCTTGATCAAGGACTCCTCCCTACTTTTCGCCATCGCTGTCAACGAATTCACTTTCAACGCGCGCAAGGTGAACTCGGAGACCTTCAGTCCCTTCGAGACCTTCCTGCCCCTGGCGGTGGGCTATCTCATTCTCACCCTGCCCATTTCCTGGTGGGCGCGAGCGATGGAAGAGAGGATGGCTTTCGAGAAGTGAGGGGAATCCCGTTCCTCCCGGGTGTGGCGCCATTCGTTCAACCGAGGGAGGAAAGCGCTCCTGCGCTTCCGTGATTTTTTTGCCGAGTGAAAGGTTCCACCGGGAAAGTCACGGCGGCCGGGACGTCCGCCCTCCCGGGTGTGGAAACGAGGTTTGTGCGAGGGAGGGAAGCGCTCCTGCGCTTCCGTGATTACCGGATCGGTGAACAGAAAGTCACGGCGGCCGGGACGTCCGCCCTCCTCCGAAGGGCGTCAACCGGTCGAAAAAGGTGACGACGCGAGGTGCCATTCAGGGACAACTGCCTAATCGGTGAGGACGACGTCGCTCTGTTTCAAGTCGATGAAATGGCCCCAGCTGTCGCAGGGAAGGGGGCGCTGTGCGGTGCTGAAGAGCGGCCGCCAACTCGGGGCTTTCGGCGTGGAGCGGGGAAACATTCTCGCCTCGCCCGGGAGCTTGTTGGCTTTGCGGGTGTTGCAGGGGATGCAGGAGGTGACGACGTTGTCCCAGGTTGAGCGCCCGCCCTTGTCGCGGGGGACCACGTGATCGAGGTTGAGTTTCTTGGTCTCAAAAACGTCCCCGCAGTACTGACATCTGAAGTTGTCCCGGCGGTAGATGTTTTCCCGCGTGAACTTCACCTGCTTTTTGGGAAGGCGATCGAAGATGGAGAGGACAATGATCTCCGGCACGTGAAAACACCTCGACACCGAGCGGATCACCGCCTTGCTCTCGCCGTTCCGTCGGCCGCCGGAGTGGCGAAGCCAAGAGTTCACGTCATGGGCAAAGAATTGATCTTCTTCATCCGTGCCCACGACGTGGGCGTGTCCCAGGAAGACGAGGGTGATGGCACGTCGCGCCGAGCAGAGATTCACCGGCTGCCATAACCGGTTGAGCACAAGCACTCGCCTGTTGAAAATCGCGCTCACGGGTTTTGCGCCACCCTGGCGGGTCCGACGGAGATTGCAACCAAATTCCTTATCCCGCAGGCTTCGGATTCCGCTTGCGGGCTTCTCGGCGTTGCGTTAGCGCTAAAAATCCTTACCTTTCTCTGACTTCAGCCGCATGTTCTCGATCGCCTCACTCTCCCGGATACTAACGCTCCTGCTGTCGGTGGCGGTTTGGAGCGGCGGGGTCTTGGATGCGAGGGCGGCGGAGGATCGCACCGATCCCTCGAATGTGTATCTTCAAGCCTTCATGCTTTTGCGGGAGGTGCGGAGCCTGGAAGCGGAGGGTCGCTTCGGGGAGGCGGCCTGGAAATGCCGGAAAGCCAGTGAGATGTACGATTCCATCGTCCGGCGATGGCCGGCATGGCAGGCGGACATGGTCGACTCCCGCCGCCAGAAGGTCCGCAAGCAGTATCTCCGCTTGAAGAAGCGGGCAGATGAGCAGCGGCAACCGGATCCTGGGTTGGGACCGAATTCTCCGGGAGAGGCCTCGTGGGAGAGATCGCTGGCGAATGGAGATGACGGCTTGCCCCAGCGTGGAGGCCAGGGCTCGCTGGGCGGCGAGGTGGGCCTGCCCAAGCTCGACAAACCGGATGGTGTCGCCTCCCTGCCGCGAAGTGCGACGCCTCGTGAGCGCTTTCAGCGTCTCGAGCGCGAAGTGGAGCGGCTGCGCAATGACCGCGCCCGGCTGATCCGGCAGATGCAGGATCAGGTGGACAACACGGCGGCGGCGAACCGGAATCTGGGCATGGAACGGGAGAAGGTGGCGGAGCTGAGGAACCGCCTGGCGGAGGCGGAGAATGCCTTGAGTCGACTGGAGGGGACGGGCGTGGTGGCGATCAAGAGCCAAGTGGATGAATTGCGCTCGCAGCTGGCGCTGGCCACCGAGCGCCTGCGGGAGCAGAACGAGAAGACCCAGGAATTGGTGGGAGCTTATGAAGCCTCACAGAAATCGATCGCCGAGCTAACCATGCTGGCTGAAGACCTTACCCAGCAGCGCGACGAGATGGCCGCGATCATCAAGGGCCTGCAGACCGAGGAAGGCACCCTCGATCTGATCACGGAGAACGCCCACCTGCGAGAATTGCTGAACGCCACGCAGGCACGGGTCGACGAGCTGGAATTCGAAAAGATTGAGGATCAGGAGGAGATCGCTCGTTTGCGGGCGGAGGTCAGCCAGCTGCGTGAAGAGTTGGCGCAGGTCAAGGCGGAGAATGAGGCCTACAAGCAACGCATGCTGACCCTGCAGGATTCGTTGGAGGATGCGGGAGAGGAACTGGCCCGGGACGCCGGGACGCCGGGAGCCGACGAGGGCTTGCGTCACGAAAATGTCTTGCTCCGCCAGATCATCCAGCGCCAGCTGAGACAGCAGGCCTTTCGTCAACAAAAGCGCGAGGCCTACTTGACGGAGTTGCAAGTTTTGGAGTCCGGTTCGGACGACCTGATCGCCAAGATCAACGAACTGGCCGAGGAAGCGCCCTTGTCCGAGGAAGAGCGGGCCTTGATCGGGGGGAATGCTTCCCTGGCACCCGCCGCGGGAGACGTGTCGGGAACGGCGCCCGGCGTGGGAGGGGGTGAGTGGGATCAGCGTCTGCGCCGGTTCGCCGAAGCGGCTGCCTACAACTTCGGTTTGGGGCGCTTTGAGAACGCGGCCGCGCACTATGAGGAAATCCTGACTTTTTCACCGCAAGATGTCGAAACGTTGTGCAATCTCGGCGTCACCCGAATTCGTCTGAACCAGGTAAAGGAGGCCCGCGGTTTGTTTGACCGGGCGATCCTGGCGGATGCCGAGAGCGCCCGGGCTCACTTCATGCACGGGGTCGCCTGCTTCCACCTGGACGATACTGAGGCGGCGGTGGCCTCCATCCGGAAGGCGGTGGAGATGGAGCCAGACAACGCGGAATTGCGGTCCTTTCTCGGCGTGGTCCACGTGGTGCGAGCCGAGTGGGATGATGCCGTCGACGCCCTTGGCATGGCGGTCGATCTGGATCCACGGCAGGCCGCCGCCCATTACAATCTGTCCTACGCGATTCTCAACAGCGGGCACAACGATGCGCGCCGGGCGCTGAAGCACTATCACTTGGCACTGAAACACGGGCTCTCGCCGAACGAGCGGATGGAGAGCTATTTCCGGAAACTGCAGAGTCTGCCGGTCGATGAGCCCTCGGCCGTTTCCTCGTCAACGTCTTCCGCCCCGGCATCGTGAGGAGTCCGTCGATTGAGTGGCGGTGGAGCTGTCTCGCGGAGGAAACCTGTGGCAGCGATTCCGTAAGATAGGCGGCTGAGGCGGCTCAAGCCCTGTATTTTTGGGTAATTCGGATCGGCAGCGCCCATTTTTGACCCCATGGCAAATTCGCATTCGTTATTTCATCTTTTTTAAGCTTGTTTCTGTAATAGTATTATATTACAGTGCGCCGAACGAGCCGACCTTCATGCCAAGCAGAAACTCCCTGCCCCCCACCGAACGCCAGATTCGCAGCCGCCTCCGCCAGCTCCTCGACCAGGCCGAAGGCTTCCTTCACGGCTCGCCCATCGAACTCTCTCGTAAATGCGGCAAGCCCACTTGCCGTTGCGCTTCCGACGACTCCTTGCGCCATCGCTCCTTGGCCATCGGTCAGACTCGCAAGGGCAAGACCACCATGCTGCACGTCCCCAGACCGTTGGAAGCTCAGGCGAGACGCTGGATCGATGATTTCCAGAAGGCGAATGCTCTGCTGGAAGCCCTCGACGAGCAGGGGCGCCTCCGACTCGAGGAGGCAAAAACCAAGGCCAGAGCGGCGAGTAGCTCCGCCAAGAAGAAGGGCAAGACCGGTAAGAAATCAGCCGGCAAAGCCAAGTCCGGGCGCAATTCTCCACCAAAAAAGAAGCGACCATTCTCACGCGACTACTAACTTACGCGGACAAGATTTTCAGCCTCCGCCAACAGTGGAGGCTGCGGGTGCGTGACTCTCGTCCCAAACCACAGATTCCCACTCGAGTTTTCCCGGCAGCATTCTTCGCCATGTTCTGCTGCCGGTTACCAAGCTTCAACGAACTCGAGCAACACCGGAACAAGAGCAGCTGGACCCGTTGGCTCGGTAATCACCGTTTGCCCAGCGCCGACGAACTGGCGTATGTCTCCGAGCGCATCGAGCCTGACAGTGTGCGAGGGTGTCTCGGACACATTTACTTCTGCCTCAAACGCAACAAAATCCTTGCCCCACAGCGCGGTTGGATGCTTGCCGCCGTCGATGGTCACGAAACTCACTGTAGCTACAAACGTTGTTGTCCAAAGTGTCTCCAACGCCGGATCGCCGTCGGAGACGAGGTCAAAACACAGTTCTACCACCGCTTGGTCGCGTTTCAGATTATCTGTGAGGCTTTTCAATTGCTTCTCGACGTGGAAATGCTTGAGCCTGGTGAAGACGGAGATCCTGGAGACGACGAAGTCGCTGCGGCTATACGGCTGATAACTCGCGTCCTTAAGGACCACCCACGCTGCTTTGACGTGCTCACTGCCGATGCGCTCTACCTGCGTCCCTCCGTGATCAATCTTCTTGAAGACCACGGCAAATACCTTGTTGCCGTACTCAAGGATAATCAGCCTGAGCTATTGTCCGAAGCCCGCACGCTCCTGCCCCTTGAGGAGCAAGAGCCAGAATCATTTGAGACTCCGGCTGCACCGGGCAAGCCCGCGCGGCACGTTCATTTACAAGAGGCTGAGGGCTTCTGCACTGAATCCATTCACACTCCTCTTCGCGTTGTTCATTCCCATGAGACTGGCATCCGTCGCGAGCGCGTCGCTGGGGATTGGGTCGAGACTCCCATCGATAGCCACTGGTGGTGGGCGACGACCATGCCCCGCTCAATGGCCGATGCCAAGACCATCTTCCATTTCGGGCACGACCGTTGGAAGGTCGAAAACGAAGGCTTTAACGAACTCTGCTCCCGCTGGCATTCCGGTCATTGCTATCATCATCATCCCAATTCCATTCTCGTTCTGTGGCTGATCATGTTCATGGCCCACGCCGTGTTCCACTGCTTCCACAAGCGCAACTTGAAGCCAGAGATACGCCGTGGACACACGGCCATCTATTTTGCCCGTCAAATCGCCGCCTCCATGCGAGAGGATCGATGGTGGCCGCCACCGGCTCCGGGCTGAGGAACGCCCGCCCTGCGCTCTCGGTAACCTTGGGTTCGCGTCCGCCA
Organism: Verrucomicrobiales bacterium; assembly: GCA_965204485.1. Classification (GTDB taxonomy): domain Bacteria; phylum Verrucomicrobiota; class Verrucomicrobiia; order Verrucomicrobiales; family DEV007; genus JAACDM01. Next base: position 13,211 of record CBDBEZ010000106.1, on the reverse strand, counting down.
TCGGAGCGGTCTGGCTCCCTGTTGCCTATTGCCGACAGGGGGATCCATTTCGCGGCTCGAGCCCTCCGAAATTCGCCCGAGAACCGCCACACGAAACTGTTCGCCCTCTTAGCGCCAGCTTCAACACGCTCAACACCCACCAATTCAGGCCATTACGACTCTTTCCGACGCCGTCTTACGGAATCGCTGCGCCCCGGGATCGAGAATTGATCCTGGCAAAGTTCTACGAGAGCCTCACCTACCGCGAGCTGTCCGATCGGTCCCACCAGAGCGAAGCGGCCCTGCGCAAGCGAGGAAGCCGGGCCCTCGAGAAGCTCTCCCGACTGCTTCAACGCAAAGGCGTCACGGTGCCGGGCGCGGGTGCCGCCGGCCAGTTGGAAAGCAGCCTCGAAGCTGCAGCGCTCCCACCCGTGGGCCTGGTCGATCTCATCGAAGGCAGGGTCGCCAGCCTGAGTGAGAGTCACGCCTCGTCAGCGATGGGCGCCCTCAGCTCGGCGTTCGGCGCTTCCATGGGATGGAGCGTCATGGCGGCGCTGATCGCGCTGATCCCCATCAGCCTCGGCTGGGGCATCCGCCGGGATGATGGCATGGGCACTCCCGAGTCGCCGAGAGCCGCGACGCTCCTGGGAGCGCGAAGGGCGACGGCATCGGGTGCGGCCGGACGAAGTTCCGTCGATCGACGAGATTCTGCAGGCTCACGGGACGAATCGAATCGCCCTTCTCATTGCCTGGTTAGACGTCGCCGATGCGGACGCGCTCGAGACCATGGCCGAAGCGCTCGAACGCGATCTCGGACGCTTCGCCACGGAGTCCTCGGCCGAGCTCTTCTTCTCACTCTTTCTCCAACGAGGATTCACTCTTGTGCCCGAAGAGACCCTGGCGAGGGCCGAGCGCTGGAGGAAGCAAGAGCAGGCCTTGACGAGGATTCTGCGAGACAACACGCTCTTCATACTCTGGGCACAGGTGGATCCGGAAGGTACCTGGACGGAGGCTCGCTCGCGATCCGTCACGCTCGCCGGCGCGGTCATTGAAGGCATCCAGAAAGGGGACCCCTGGCGGGCCTATCAATGAGCTGCCAGCCTGAGCCCTGAAGACGCCCAGACCGTGGTGAAATGGGAGGACCTCTTCGAGGCGCTCGCCGGCCGCGATCCGAAGCAGGCGCTTCAAGCGGCCACGGAGTTGCCCGCATTGATGGCCCGAGAGGGCGCACTCAAGGCCGTGTTGGCACAACTTGCCAACACGGATCCCGAAGACGCGATGCAGCACGCCGAGGCGATCGCTGAGCCTTCGGTGAGGGCGAGCGTGCAGGAATCCGTTTTGAAGCAATGGCTGCAAACAGATCGATCCGCCGCCTGGGAACACGTCCTCAAGATGCCGAAGGGCCTGGCAAGACTCCGATTGGCACAGGAATGGGGTTTGCAGCTGGCGGCGGAGGAAGCTTCCCAGGCAAGGGCCTCCATCGCCACTGTCGAAGACGAACAGATGCGAGTCGCTGCCTGGAAGGGACCGGCGGTCGCCCTGGCCAAGACCGACCTCGATCGCGCGAGACACGCCCTGGAACAATTGCAGGGTGATTTCAGCGGCGTGGGTCAGCAACGAATCTATTTTTCGGGAGGTAGTGGAGGGAGCAACTTTCAGGCAGCCCTTGCCAGAGCGGCGAAGACCGTGGTCATGCATCTGGCCGAGAGCGACGCCGCGGCGGCCCTCGACTTCGTCGTCTCCATGAACTCCAAGTCGTCCATGTTTGAGCACGACCTGGGCACGGTGATCGGCAAGAAACTGGTGCGCGACGATCCCGCCTACCTGGCGGAGAGACTGGGAACTCTTCCCGATTCTTCCCTGAGGAATTCCCTCACCATGCAGTTGACTCGAGAGTTACCCGACCCCCTGGCGTCCCTCAAGTGGGCGAACGATTTGGAAGGCACGGCGCGGGGAACCGCGCTCAACTCTCTGCTCCAACGCCTGGGTTCGAGCGATCTGGCGACCGTCGTTTCCGCCATCCCTGAATTCGAGGCCATGGAAGCCGAGAAACAGGCCGCCGTCCTGGAGACCTGGGTCGATAGCAGCCAAATGCTGAGCGCGGAACGGCTTGAAGAAGCGCGCCAATGGCTGACCACGCATCCCGAGCACGAGGCATTTTCCCGTGCCTATAGCAATTTCACCAATCAAATGGCTCGCACCAACCTGGATCAGGCGGTCGAGTTCGTGGAAAATCTGGAAGCGAGCCCGCGCCGACAGGGCGCCATCGGCGGATTGTTAGGCCACCTGGGGAACTCTTCGCCCATGGACTACGACGCCATGATCTATTGGATCGGGCAATCGCAGTCGGAAAAGACTCAGCAGTTCTGGCTGAATATCATGGCCAAAGACTGGATGACCAAGGATCCCGAGGCCGCCATTCAATGGTTTGGAAACTCGGAATGGAAGCCTGCGGAATGGGATCAAATGCTTTCCCGACATCACCGCAATCAAGGGGGAACGCAAAAATGAGGCGACTGCATTCCACCCTCGTTCGAACGATATCGGCGATCTTGATCGGCCTGACCGTAGGCCTGCTTTTCAACCGCTATTTTCGCCCGAAGGCACCCTCGGAACCCGTCGTCATCGCCAAGGCACCGTCCTCACCCTCCGGAATCGATGCGCGACGGATCGATCTTCCCGAGCATCCACTGGACCTTCGACCGACGGTCGCGGCCCTGGAAACCGCGAGCCTGGATGAGATCAGGCGCTTCCTCGATCGTCTCGGCCCCACGGACAAAGTGACAGGACCTCGAGCCTTCCCCGGACCCGTGTTCTCCGAGTGGACTCCCGCAACTCGCGCCCTTTATGCGGTGGCGCTGAAACGCTGGATTTCACGAGACCCAAACAGCGCCTGGGACTACGTGCTGGGAAGAGCCAAACGTGAGGGCGCGGTAGAGTTCTGGATCGACGCGGCCATCGGCGCCTGGTCGGAAGTGGACCCACCTTCTGCCGCGCACGCCTTGGCAAATCCTGAGTTTCCCGGAGCACGGCGCGATCGGGGTGGCAAAATCCTGCTTCACCTGGTGGCCGAGCGCGATCCCAAAGAGGCGTTTACCCTGGCACAACAACACCGCCTCGGCGACTCGACGGCCTATCGGTCGATCTTCTCGCGGCTGGCCGAGAACGATCTTAAGGGCGCCGCGCAGCGTGCCGAAGACTTGCCCGCCATCCCTGTCTCGAACCGAGATTCGGCCATCAAGGCAGTCGCTCGAAAGTGGGCCGCCACGGATCCGGAAAACAGTTTGAATTGGCTGGATAACCAAGTTTCGGATGGGGGAGGCCGCGCGGTCCACGATATCGTCATGGCGTGGGCGGAACGCTCACCCGAGGACGCCGCGAAGAAGATCGAGACGCTCGAACTCTCGAAGTTCTCGCGGCAAGCGTTGTTAGGCCATACGCTGGCCCAGTGGAGCGAACAAGATGCCCAGGCGGCTCTCGACTGGCTGGAGGCGCACCAGCGAGTTCCAGGGGAAGCCGAGGCCCTGCAAGGTGTTTTGATTGACAAGCTCTCACAATCCAATCCCGCGGCAGCCGCCGCGCTCGACGCTTAGGTGGTGGCGGCCGGCGGAAGGTCCGCTTCCCGCTCGATCGCGGCTGCCTGGGCTCAGGAAGACCCGGAGGGAGCACTCGCCTGGGCAAAAACGCTCCCCCGAGGGAAACGGCGCGACGATGCCCTCGTGGCGGCCATGAGTTTTTTGAGCGGCTCGGCACCAAGCGTCGCCCTGGAAACGCTGCCCAAACTGGCGCAGGAACTCCTCACGGACGATCCCACCGGTCAGCGAATCGTCTCGCAGCGACTCGTCGAGGCGCTCAGCGTCCGCAGCCTCGAGGGCACCCACGCCTGGCTGGAACAAGTGCCAGCATCTTTCCGCCGCAGTGCCTGGGAGGAATACGCTCATCAATGGGGCCCCCACCAGCCCGAGGCGGTGATTGACTATTTGATGTCCCAGCAGATGAACAGCGACCAAGTCACGGGCGTTCAAACTGCCATGAATCACTGGGCGCGGGTCGCCCCGGAAGAAACGGCGGCTCGAGTGATGACCTTCCGCGACCCCGAGATGCGGCAACTCGCCACCAAAAACGTCGTCAGCGTCTGGAGGGAGATCGACGAGATGGCCACTCGCGAGTGGCTAGCCGAACTCACCGATCCGAACGCGAAACAGGCGGGAGAAAAGGCCCTGAATGAGCCCGCATAGTAGCGGTTTGGAGCGCTTGCCCCCAAGCGCTTTCTACCGCTAATCACCCTGCCAAAGCGGCTGAACGACGATTCCCGAAAAACGGCTGAGGGTTTTCGATACCACGCCGACCGCACAGCGCGGCCACGTCATTCTTCCCAGATCCACCCCAACAAAACGTGGTCCGTGTCCCCCTGCCGAGAAATGACCGGAAGTTGTGGATGAGGGCGGTCGGAACACCATTCGAAGTTCGATCATGGGTTAGGCAGCGGTTTGCTGCTCGATGCCGTCCACGAAGATGATTCCTTGCACGACTTTGTCAAGTTGACGATATCCGTTCAGTCGACGCCAGCCTTTCTCGGCTTCCAGGCCGAGCTTGTAGACCATTGAAAGGGTTGCTTTCCTCGATCCGCACCCTTTGGTTTGTCGAGTCCGATGGCGAACCGTGGCAAACGTCGACTCAATCGGGTTTGTCGTCCGGATGTGTCTCCAGTGCTCGGCTGGAAAATCGTAGAACGTTAGTAGAGTTTCCTTGTCTTTCTTCAGGCAGGCGCACGCTTTCGGATACTTGGCTTCGTAGAGCGTGAAGAACTCGTCATAGGCCTCCAAGGCGGCCTTCTTTGTTTCCGCCATGTAGATTTCATGGATGCGTTCCTTGGCAAGGGGCTGCGCTTTCTTCGGCAGCTTGTCGAGGATGTTGGCTGTCTTGTGCACCCAACATCGTTGCTGTTTGCTTGTCGGATATTCCTCTTCCAAGGCGCTCCAGAACCCGAGAGCTCCATCGGCGATACTCAGTTTCGGAGGGATTTTCAATCCTCGTTTCTTGAGGTCTCTGAGCACATTTTTCCAGGACAGTTTGCTCTCTCGTTCTCCATCGCTGATGGTTACCAATTCCTTGGTTCCATCGGGTAAGGAGCCGACGATTACGAGAACACATGGGCGGTCGTCATTGAGCCTGACATGGAAGTAGATCCCGTCGGCCCAGAGATAGACGTATTCCTTGTCGCTGAGGTCACGCTTGCTCCATTGCTCGCGTTCTTTCTCCCATTGCTCTTCCTCGTCGAACGATGTTGGCTGCAGAAAGACCCGATGCGTTCTCACCGAGGATCGGCTCTAAGGCTCGACTCATCTCGGAGGTTGAGATTCCTCGCAGGTAGAGTGCCGGGATGAGGTTGTCCAGTGGAGCGACTCGGCGTAGGTACGGCGGAAGGATGGCGCTGGTGAACCGCTGGCCTGATCGGCGATCATTGATCCTGGGCTGCCGAACAGAAACGTTTCCTATTCCAGTCTGAAGTTGTCGCTTCAGGAAGATGGCCGTTGCGAACGACTTGGCGATGACCCTGGTCATCACGCTGATGTTGATGGGCTTGAATGTAGTCGGAGACTTCGTTGTCGATGGCGGCCTGAAGAAGCACTTGGGCTCCTTGTCGCAGGGTGGCCTCAAGGGCGTTCTGGCAGACGGTGCTTGCTCCTTCCTGGCCGAGGATAGATGCGGATTCGGTGGGGTGGTTGGTGGTTTTCATTGGAGTTCAGTTGTTTTGGTAAATGGTTGAACTCTTCATGATGCCCCGACCGCCCTCATCCACAACTTCCGGTCATTTCTCCCCCCTGCCTCCATTCACAGGCAGTTTTCCGGTTTCCGATCTTCTTGATCGTCTTCCAGAACGGAGATCCGGACGGGCACCTCCTCCCACTCTCGTGCACCCCCGCCGGCCAGAGCAAACAGCCAGGGAATCTTGTCGAACGCACTTGTCACCTCCCCCCACAATTCCTAGATTGACTTTGGAAGACAGGTTCTCAGCGATCAGGGGTCGACATCGGGTCGAGAGAGGTTATCGACCGGATCCCTCAACAAAACTCTATGGCCAAGATCGGGAACTTTCTCACGGATCCAACTCAGGCCCAGCCATTCTTCATTCTCGGTCCCTGTGTCATGGAATCGGAGGAGTTTACCTGGGAAATGGCTCGCTCCATCCGCGACCTCCGTGACGACTTGAACGCGGCGGTGATCTTCAAGGCTTCTTACGACAAGGCCAACCGCAGCAGTTCCCAGTCCTTCCGCGGTCCCGGAGCCCACGCCGGGGGCAAGCTCTTGGCCGCCATCCGGAAGGATCTGAACTTGGCCGTGACGACGGACGTCCACACGCCGGAAGAGGCGGAAATCCTCGGGGAAGTCGTCGACGTCCTGCAGATCCCAGCCTTTCTCTGCCGCCAGACGGATCTCATCGTTGCGGCGGCCCGGATGGGCAAGGTGGTCAACGTGAAGAAAGGCCAATTCCTGGCGCCCTGGGACATGCGCAATGTCGCCCACAAGCTGCATGAGGCGGGCGCGAAGCATTTTTATTTCACGGAGCGCGGCGCTTCCTTTGGCTACAACAATCTCGTGGCGGACATGCGCTCTCTCTACTGGATGCGGGAGGACGGTTTCCGGGTGATTTTCGACGCCACTCACTCGGTGCAGCGGCCCGGAGGCCAGGGGGCCACCAGCGGGGGTGATGGCGTGCTCGCACCGGTCCTTGCCCGAGCGGCGGTGGCCGTGGGCTGCGAAGGCGTCTTCCTGGAAACCCACCCGGATCCGGCCAGAGCCCTCTCCGATGGACCCAACCAGGTGCCGCTTGAGGAGCTTCCGGGCGTCCTTTCCCGTCTCCTCAAGATCCACCAGGCAGCCCATGCGTAACCCCCTTCTCAGCTTCCGCAGCGCCCTGTGCCTCGTCTCCACGCTCGCCAGCGGCCTGTCGGCGACGGCCTTCGCTGACGAGGAAGATGCCGCCTCCCTCGACGCCAAGACCCGCCTCGTTTCGCGCATCCCGCTCAATGTGCCAATCCGAAACTTCCGGCTCCCCCAATACCAAACGCCAGAGACGAAGGACGGCGGAGCGGACGAACGCACCCTCGTTTCCCTCATCGAGGTGGGGCGGCTCCGCCGCGTGAGTGAGCGGCAATTCACCCTTGAGGATGTGAAGATTCGCCTGTTTGAGATGGGGGAAGAAGTGCGCATCATCACCACGCCCCACGCCCGTTTCCACCTCCACCACCAGCTCCTCGCGGGAGATCATCCGGTCCGCGTGGAACGCCCGGGTGCCGACGAACCGGAAGCCACCGGCCGCGGGTTCGTCTACGAGCTCAAATCCAAGGTCTGGAGCCTTCTCAGCGAGGTGACGACCCGCTTCCCCTCCGCGCAAGCCTCATCAGATCCCGGCCGAATGCCAACGCTCCCCGACTCGTCAGAAACGCCATGAAAAAGATTCCTCACCTTCCCTCATCCATCCTCGTCGCCCTCCTCGCCACTTCGGCTCTCCACGTCCAGTCTCAAGACCCAGACGGCAAGGAAGCAGAGGACCTGGCTCTGTTCCGCGAGGCCATCCAGTTTTTGGAGAAAGCCAAATTGAGCGACGTGCTGGACGAGCGCCGGCTCCTCCAGGACCTGGATATCGAAGCCATCCCCGAGACGGACCAGATTCTCGATGAAGCCCGCGACCGCTTGAAAGATCTACAGGAACAAGGCGTGATCGCCCCCGAAGCCGTGAGCCAGGTGGAGGCCGCCGTCAACGGCGCTCCGGCGGCGACCGGTGGCGCGGCCGGCGTCCTCGGCCCCGCCCCCGAAAAAGCTCCCAGGCGGGCTAAAGAGCCGCTTGGCGAGATGATCACCATCGAGAACTCGCGAAAATTCGCCAGTAGCCTTGATGAAGGGATTCTCGTTTTCGAGGGCGACGTCCTCGTCACCAGCGAGGACGAGTTCACTCTCCGCTGCGACAAGCTGGAAGTGCATCTGAAAGAGGATCGCAAGGAGATCAAGCTGGCCATCGCCACCGGTCGCATGGTCGTGATCAACGGCTCCAGCGACGAAGGACCGGTCGAGGCACGCTGCCAGTACGCCGTCTACCGCGAAAACGACCTCCACCTCCGAATCTGGCCGGAAGTCAGTATGCCCGGGCGCTTGTGGAAAGCGCGCGACCGTGATGCCTCGATCAAACTCGTCGTCGACAAGGACGGGAACATCGATCCCGAGGCCAGCGGAGACTTCGAAATCTCGCTCAAGAAGCCCGAGGGAGGCGTCGCTCCCTGACCAAACCCCATGCCTTCCAATACCGCCAAATCTCCCGAGCCCAAGGGGGATACCAACGCCAGGGCCAAGCCTAATGACAAGCGACCGTCTCCGGTCCCGCAGGAGGTCTCCGCCGCCGCGCTCCTGTCGACCCGGGAGCTGGTTAAGATTTACGACGGCCGCCCCGTCATTCGCGGAATCGACATCCATGTCAAGGAGGGCGAAATCGTCGGTTTGCTAGGCCCGAACGGCGCCGGCAAGACCACCACCTTTTACATGATTGTTGGCCTCGTGCCCCCCGACGGAGGCGAAGTGACTTTCAACGGCGCCGCGGTGACGCGTCAGCCCATGTACCGCCGAGCACGCCTCGGCATGGGCTACCTCCCGCAAGAGGAATCGATTTTCCGCAAATTGACGGTGGAGGAGAACCTCCTGGCGGTCCTGGAAACTCAGCCGCTCAATCGCCAGCAGCGAAAGGACCGTTGCGAAGAGCTTCTGGAGCAATTCGGCATCGCCAAGCTGGCCAAGAACCGCTCCCTCACCCTCAGCGGGGGCGAAAAACGCCGCCTCACCATCGCCCGCTCTCTGGTGACCAATCCCTCGCTCCTCATGCTGGACGAACCCTTCAGCGGGGTCGACCCCAAGGCGGTGAGCGACGTCCAGGAAATCGTGCGCAATCTACGCCAGGCGGGCCTCGCCATCCTCATCACCGATCACAACGTGCGCGAGACGCTCGACATTGTCGATCGCGCCTACCTGATCTACGAGGGCAAGGTGGAGAGCGAAGGCAGCAGCGAGTTTCTCATCAACGATCCCATCACCCGGGAGCTTTACTTGGGAGATCGATTCAGTATGTAACCGTCTCTCTCCAAAGAGAGACTCATTGAAACCAAGAAGGACAACGAAAAGAACGATGCAAACAGCCAATGTAAACTTACCGATCACGGTGACTGGACGCCACGTCGAAGTCACGGACGCCATGCGTGAAGTCGCCTACAAGAAAGTCGAAGGACTGCACCTCGACTATCCCCGGATCATCGAGGCCAAGGTGATTCTGGATGTGGAGAAGAAGACCCGGCACATCGCGGAGATCATCCTTTTCTGCGCCAACCACATCACCATCGAGGCCAGCTCGTCGACCGTCGACATGTACAAGTCGATCGATGAAACGATCCGCAAGATCGCGCGGCGGATGCGCAAGTACAAGACGCGCCTGCTCAAGAGCCACCGGCCCCGCGCCAATGAATCCATTCGCTACGTTCACGAGCAGGTTTACAGCCCCGACATCCCCGAGACCAGCCCGGAGGAGGAGGCCAAAGACATCGAACCGGTCATCGTGCACAAGGAGCACTATCGCATCCGGCCGCTCTACCAAGACGAGGCCATCATGGAGATGGAGCTGAGCGAGCGCGACTTCATCGTGTTCCACAATGCCAAGACGGAGAAGCTCTCGATTCTCTTCCGCCGCAACGACGGCGACTACGGCATGATCGAACCCTAACCGGATCACCCTTCGTTGGAAGACTTTCCGATCCCCAAAGTCAGCGAAGACGCAGCCGTTGTTCTGGACAAGAACCAGAACACGAGCAAGGCGCCCGTAAAGCGCCTGTCCGTGATGCGGGTCCGTGCCTTCTTCAAGAGCTACCGCCGATCGCTCAAGCTGACCTTGGTCGGATCGGATGCCGGTTTCGACCGGCGGATCATCGAACCGGAACTCAACCGGCCCGGGCTTGCCCTGGCCGGTTTCTACACCTATTTCGCGGAGCAGCGCATCCAGGTGATCGGCAATGCCGAACACTCCTACCTGACCTGCCTGGAGAGAGAAGAGGGCTTGCGGCGCTTCCGCGAATTGTGCCGACAAGCCGTTCCCTGCCTGATCCTTGCGCGCGGCCACACCCTGCCACAGGAATTCATGGACGAGGCGAGCCGGGCACGCCTCTCGATTTTTCAAACCGAGATGGCATCCATGCATTTTCTCAACGCCGCCACCATCCGGCTCCAATGGGCCTTCGCCCCCACCACCACCGAGCACGGCAGCATGATCGACATCCACGGGATCGGCGTCCTCGTCCGGGGCCACAGCGGCTCGGGAAAGAGCGAGACCGTCCTGGGCTTGATCGATCGCGGCGCCAACCTCGTCGCCGATGACATGGTACGCTTTCAGCGCATCGAGGGCGGCGACATCGTCGGCTCCGCGCCCGAGATCGGACGCAGCCACATGGAGGTGCGTGGGCTGGGGTTGATCAACGTCATGGCCCTCTACGGGATCGGCGCGGTGCGGCTGGAGAAAGCCCTCAATGTCGTGATCACGCTCCGCCCCGCCGAGGACATCAACGAGCTCGAGAGAGTCGGCCTCACCCCCAAGACCTATCGCATCCTCGGCCTCGACCTGCCTCACGTGGAACTCCCCGTCGCCCCCGGACGGGACTTGGCCAAGCTCATCGAAGTCGCCGCCATGGACGTGAAGCTCAAAGTTTTCGGCCACGACTCGGCCGTGGAGTTTAACGATCGTCTTCTCAAGAAACTGCGCGATCACCGCGATGTCTGATGGCGACCTCCCAACCGCAGCGATCCCCCAGGCACCTTCTGGTGATCCCCTCTTACAATCCAGGCCCTCAGGTTCTGGATGTCGTCCGGAATGTCGCCCAGCCCGGTCTGCCGGTCTGGGTCATGATCGACGGCAGCGACGACGGCACTCCAGAGCAGCTGGAATGCCTGGCAGAATCCGATTTTCCGGAGACGCTGCGACTCTTTCGCTTTCCCGAAAACCGCGGCAAGGGCACGGTCATGATTGAGGCCACTCGGAGAGCGCTCGAGGAAGGTTTCACTCACCTCCTCTCGTTCGATAGCGACGGGCAGCATCCCGCCGCGGACATTCCCCGTTTCCTCGAACAATCCCGGCAACATCCCGAGGCCATGGTCCTGGGCCAGCCGCTCTTCGGACCGGAGGCGCCCATTGAACGCGTGCTCTGGCGACGAATGGCCAACTTCCTCACCGGAGTCATGACCCTGGGAGGCGGCATTGGAGATGCCCTTTTTGGAATGCGCGTCTATCCTCTCGTGGAACTGAAGACGGCCATGGAATCAACGCGCTGGGCCCGACGTTTCGATTTCGAATCCGAGGCCGCCATCCGGCTCTCCTGGATGGGTGTTCCCGCGATCAAACTTCCCGCACCCGTGCGCTACCTCAAACGGGAGGAGGGTGGCGTCTCTCATTTTCGTTATGGGCGAGACAATTTTCTCCTCAGCGGCATGTTCGTGCGGCTTCTGCTCGGCATGTGCCTCCGCTTTCCCGGCCTCCTGGCGCGGCGCCTTCGCCGGAAAGCTCCGCCTTCAGGAGGATGACGGACTTGCATGAACACCTTCAGGCCCTGGGCCGATGCCCGGGCATGACCCCGCCTCCCATCACACCGGGACTCGTTCACAGCCGCGTGCTCCTCGTCGGTCAAGCCCCGGGATCTCGCGAACCCGCGCTCGGCAAGCCCTTCGCGTGGACAGCAGGCAAGACCCTCTTCCGGGTGGCTCCGAAAGGCCACGGGATTCGATGAGGCCGCCTTGAGACAGCGGCTCTACCTCGCCGCCATCTGCCGCTGTTTTCCCGGCCGCAAGGAAGGGGGCGGCGATTGCGTCCCTAACCAAACCGAGATCGAAGCCTGCCAACCCTGGCTGGAGGCCGAGATGGCGATTCTCAAGCTCCGGCTGGTCATCCCGGTGGGCAAACTGGCCATCTCCCGATTCCTCACGCTTAATCGGTTGACCGAGGTTGTGGGAACATGCCATCGTGGCATCACGTGGCAACGACACACTTTCGACCTGATCGCGCTTCCCCACCCCTCGGGCGCTTCCACCTGGCACCGGCAGTCGCCGGGGCGAGAGCTGACGGATCGGGCGCTGGCCTTGCTGTCTCATCACCCTGCCGTGCGTGAAATGAGCGCCTCCGCGCGAGCACGGCCCAACGCCCGAGACCCCGAAACCTCACTCCCGAGCCACTCACCGTGACCGATCTTCCTGACGATCATCCCAAGCCCGTCATTGGCTGGCGCGAATGGCTTTCCCGGCCCCATCTCGGCGTGCCCGGAATCAAGGCCAAGATCGACACCGGTGCCCGTTCCTCCGCGCTCCACATGCACGATTACGAAGTCTTTCAGCGAAATGGTGACGACTGGGTGCTGTTTCATCTGGCTCCCTTGCCCCATCGTCCATCCGTCATGTGCGCCTGCGAAACACCCGTCTCGGATTACCGGCAGGTCAAAGACTCCGGAGGACATCCCGAGCGCCGTCCCTTCATTTGGACCGTCGCTCGCGCCGGATCTTTCGAGTGGGAAATCGATCTCAGCCTGACGAATCGGGAAGGCATGAAGTTTCGAATGCTACTGGGCCGCACCGCCATCGCTCCTCAGTTTACGGTTGACCCGGCAGCCCAATACCTAATTGGGCCTCTTCAGCAGAATCTGTGGGTGCCCAGGCGGCGCGATTCACCTAGAATCCTGACCAGCAACAAGTTATATCCAATCTTAATGGGCATCGAAGTTGTGGCAACAAGCCAGCTGCCCATCCAAACCTCGGATTTGCGAGGACAACGCTTGCGCCGGGGCTGCCCCTGGTAGGGCTCAGCCCATGAAACAAGTAGTTTCAGCAGTTCTGGGGTCCAGGGGGAGTTTCGCAGTCGTTCCCCCGTCGAGTTATCTGCATGAAACAAGTAGTTTCAGCAGTTCTGGGGTCCAGGGGCAGCGGGACCCGGCGTCCAGCGTTGTCCTCGCAAATCCGGAATTTCACCCACAGATTCTGCTGAAGACCCCTAATTGGAAAGGATTTGAGACATGAGTACCGAAAAGAAGGAAGAAGATCATAAGTCACCGGCGGAAGCCGTCACTCGCAAGCTGCGCATCGGGATTCTCTCTCGGAATCGGCACCTTTACTCCACGAAGAGCCTATCACGCGCCTGTGAGACTCGCGGACACAGCGTTCGA
>CBDBEZ010000105.1:0-13291 GCA_965204485.1 Verrucomicrobiales bacterium | reverse complement strand
CGCTCAAGAGCCCCAAGCAGTTCCGGATCGGTCTCGGTCACCGGCTTGCGCCCGCCCCCGAAGCCGACGGATGCGTCCGTCGGCTTCGGGTGCCGTGTTAGTCGCCGCGCCGTAACTGCTTGATGCCCTCAGTGATCGTCGTCCGCGACATCGATGTCGCAAGAGAAACTGCGGATACGCCGCCCCAACCCAATTCCATGGCCTCCGCCGCCGCCCAACACCTCCGGGCCCGCTCGTCCATGAGGTGGCTCAGGGAATCGAACTTCCGGCGAATGCTTTCGACAACGGAACTGTCAGGCATGGCACTGACAGTAGCGTAGAAATAAGGTTGAGAAACCTTAAATTGTTCATTTTATTTTTGCGCCATTCCTTAGTAGAGTTTCCTTATCTTTCTTCAGGCAGGCGCACGCTTTCGGATACTTGGCTTCGTAGAGCGTGAAGAACTCGTCATAGGCATCCAAGGCGGCCTTCTTTGTTTCCGCCATGTAGATCTCATGGATGCGTTCCTTGGCAAGGGGCTGCGCTTTCTTCGGCAGCTTGTCGAGGATGTTGGCTGTCTTGTGCACCCAACATCGTTGCTGTTTGCTTGTCGGATATTCCTCTTCCAAGGCGCTCCAGAACCCGAGAGCTCCATCGGCGATACTCAGTTTCGGAGGGATCTTCAATCCTCGTTTCTCGAGATCTCTGAGCATATTTTTCCAGGACAGTTTGCTCTCTCGTTCTCCATCGCTGATGGTTACCAATTCCTTGGTTCCATCGGGTAAGGAGCCGACGATTACGAGAACACATGGGCGGTCGTCATTGAGCCTGACATTGAAGTAGATCCCGTCGGCCCAGAGATAGACGTATTCCTTGTCGCTGAGGTCACGCTTGCTCCATTGCTCGCGTTCTTTCTCCCATTGCTCTTCCTCGTCGAACGATCTCGTGAGTGAGAAGTTCTGTAACTGGATCATCATGCGGCGAAGCGTGAACCTTCGGAGCGAGTGAAGTCTATTTTATCAAGGATGAATTTTCGGAACGCTGAACCTTTTCCGCCGTGGTGCAAAAATCCAGGCAGCGTGTTTTTCAAGGCGGCTGAGACAATCATTTCCGAAGGCAGCACGTCTGGGCGGATGGTTCGGATCCAGGTTCCAAAGTGTTTCCAGACCAGACCGTCACATGTCATGGCAAGGTACTGTAACATGCCCTGAGCGATCATGCCGGTCTGCACAAACACATGATATGCGTGCATCTTTCTCTGCACCTGTCTGCGATATTTCTCGGTAGTCCGGTGGAGGTATTGGTTACCATTGCGACGCTTGAGCGGTCGCATAGCGGCCATCCAGAAATGGTATCCGAATGAGCCGACCGAATGCACCGCTTGCTTGAAAGCGACTTCGATCTTGAAACGCAAACTGTAGAGCAAGATGATCTCCTGAGCTTCCATGGTGAGGTCGGTAGGCAAGAGGATGATCCGCCCTCTCGTGGGATGATCGACGAGAATGAAGCGGACCATCGCCCCGGCGGGCTTCCACAACAGATCCACCGACTTGAACCGGACAGAGATGTTTCTCTCCCCATATACGGGACTGGGAACGGAACTGAAGCCGCCCGTTCCAAAGACATTCTGGAGCTTCACCGCAGCGCCATACTTTTTCGGTCGTCCGCGTTTGCGTTTGCGTGGCACTGCCGCAGGCCGAAAGCCGGTTGTCGTGCGTCGAACCCTCGTGACCAGCACACCGGAACGCCCCTTGGTGCTCCGGATCACCTTTCCGTTGGCGTAGTAGGCGTCGGCCAGCAAGACGAACTCCTGACCTCTACAGACGGATGCGAGCATCTCGTTGGCCTTGTCGATCAAGGTTCTCCTGTCGCGGTTTGAAGTGACGATACCTTCGTGAATGCGTGCACAGACCGGAACGCAGAAGAAGTATCCGCCAACCTGACAGAGCACGCCGAAGGCCTGAAAGGAATGGCTCATGATGAAGTGAGGCTTGGAATTGGACTCGGACTGTTGATGCAGATACTTCACCGCAGGCATCTTGCGGCCCTCCTTGGACTTCTTGATGCCGTCGAGAACCAGGACGGGGCGACAACCGATCTTGTAGACAGGGAAGTGCTTGATCACGATGGCGAACCAAAGTTCTGCAAGCCGGTCCGTCTTCACGGCATTGCTGTGGAAGAAATGGAGTAAGTGCTCATAGGAGTGTTCTGACAAACCGAGAGCGCGGACGAAACTGGAAACCCCGAGGAGGTCATTGCGCACGGAGAAAGCGGCCAAGACGAGCAGAAACCAGAGAAAGGTGCGGGCTCTCGAGAAAGCGGGTCGCAGAAGACAGACGATATTCCACCAAGAAATCCAGAGATCCATAACAAATGATTTGATTTTCCTAGACATTCGCATATATAAGGTAATGACCATGAAAAAGATCAGATCACTGAAAAAAGAATCCAGAAACTTGCGGCAAAGTTAGCTGCAATCGGGCCAATGCGGCCTGGGAGCATCAGCAAGCAATACCGAGATCGACAACGCCAGCGCGGCGTGTATTACCAACTGAGCTACACGCATAAGATGAGGAGCCGGACTGAACACGTCTGGCCAGACCACGTGAAGGGACTACGAAAAGAAACAGAGGAGTACAAGAAATTCAAGAAACTGACCACCGAACTGATCGATCTGAGCATTGAACTATCCAAGGCGAAGATCGCTCTATTACGCAGTCAGACAGACACGCCAGGCAAAGAGAAACCGGTCTGAGAACTTCCCACTCACGAGTTTGTCAAGTTGACGATATCCGTTCAGTCGACGCCAGCCTTTCTCGGCTTCCAGGCCGAGCTTGTAGACCATTGAAAGGGTTGCTTTCCTCGATCCGCACCCTTTGGTTTGTCGAGTCCGATGGCGGACCGTGGCAAACGTCGACTCAATCGGGTTTGTCGTCCGGATGTGTCTCC
Organism: Verrucomicrobiales bacterium; assembly: GCA_965204485.1. Classification (GTDB taxonomy): domain Bacteria; phylum Verrucomicrobiota; class Verrucomicrobiia; order Verrucomicrobiales; family DEV007; genus JAACDM01. The sequence goes on along the minus strand of CBDBEZ010000105.1, from coordinate 10,363 downwards.
AGTGCTCGGCTGGAAAATCGTAGAACGTTAGTAGAGTTTCCTTGTCTTTCTTCAGGCAGGCGCACGCTTTCGGATACTTGGCTTCGTAGAGCGTGAAGAACTCGTCATAGGCCTCCAAGGCGGCCTTCTTTGTTTCCGCCATGTAGATTTCATGGATGCGTTCCTTGGCAAGGGGCTGCGCTTTCTTCGGCAGCTTGTCGAGGATGTTGGCTGTCTTGTGCACCCAACATCGTTGCTGTTTGCTTGTCGGATATTCCTCTTCCAAGGCGCTCCAGAACCCGAGAGCTCCATCGGCGATACTCAGTTTCGGAGGGATTTTCAATCCTCGTTTCTTGAGGTCTCTGAGCACATTTTTCCAGGACAGTTTGCTCTCTCGTTCTCCATCGCTGATGGTTACCAATTCCTTGGTTCCATCGGGTAAGGAGCCGACGATTACGAGAACACATGGGCGGTCGTCATTGAGCCTGACATGGAAGTAGATCCCGTCGGCCCAGAGATAGACGTATTCCTTGTCGCTGAGGTCACGCTTGCTCCATTGCTCGCGTTCTTTCTCCCATTGCTCTTCCTCGTCGAACGATGTTGGCTGCAGAAAGACCCGATGCGTTCTCACCGAGGATCGGCTCTAAGGCTCGACTCATCTCGGAGGTTGAGATTCCTCGCAGGTAGAGTGCCGGGATGAGGTTGTCCAGTGAAGCGACTCGGCGTAGGTACGGCGGAAGGATGGCGCTGGTGAACCGCTGGCCTGATCGGCGATCATTGATCCTGGGCTGCCGAACAGAAACGTTTCCTATTCCAGTCTGAAGTTGTCGCTTCAGGAAGATGGCCGTTGCGAACGACTTGGCGATGACCCTGGTCATCACGCTGATGTTGATGGGCTTGAATGTAGTCGGAGACTTCGTTGTCGATGGCGGCCTGAAGAAGCACTTGGGCTCCTTGTCGCAGGGTGGCCTCAAGGGCGTTCTGGCAGACGGTGCTTGCTCCTTCCTGGCCGAGGATAGATGCGGATTCGGTGGGGTGGTTGGTGGTTTTCATTGGAGTTCAGTTGTTTTGGTAAATGGTTGAACTCTTCATGATGCCCCGACCGCCCTCATCCACAACTTCCGGTCATTTCTCACTTTTGCATGTCCATCTGCGAAAATCGCTCCGCGTCGTAGCTCCGGAACCGATCGGTTCCAAGCACACACTCACAGGCCGCCGTGATGATTTCGGCCACTTCTTCGGCTCGGTGGTGTGATCGAATCTGAAAATACACCGCATTCTCCTGGCGGCTCACGAATCCCATCAGGTAACTCGTTTTGCTCCCCGTTCGCCATCCCGTATCATCCGTGTTGACGTCATCGGATTGCTGGATGGCTGCTTTGATTCGCTCCGCTTCTCGGCTGATCGCTCCATCGCCGTTTCCCAATTTCAGGGCGTCTTGTGTCAGGGCGCTCTGGCTGAGATCAATGCCGCAAATCTCGCGAACAATCGGAGGAACTTTGCGTAGAGTCACCCCGAAGTGATAGTGCAGAGCCAGTCCAAACGACCGAACCCTGGGACCCACACGGTGAGCGGTGGCCCCGTGTTGGTCGAGCGGCAAGTCCCGGTGAGTTCCTCGCGCGCAGTAGCCACAACTGCATTCTTCGACTTCCACTTTCCAGATCGATATGTCTCGGGCAATCTTTTCCGGCACATCGACCGTGCTTGCCGTCTCCAGACGAGTTCCAAGCCTGCCTCCGCATCGAGGACAATTTGACGATCGCCCCTTGGGCAATCGGGCTTCCATGCTTCGAACATTGTCATCCGGCCCAATCTCCGGTTCCTCCCGCCGCCGGAAGGACCCTTGGCCCGGCTCGCGTCCCGGTCTTTTCGGGTTGGCCTCGGGTTTTCCCTTCGAGAACGGAGCCGCCGATCTGTTCTGCTTGCGCTTCAACTCATCCAATTCCTCGCGAAGCTTGAGATTCTCCGCCTCCAACTGAGCAAACCGCTCCCGTAGATCGCGGACGAGCCGGATCAGTTCTCTCGTGGGGAGCGATTCAAGAGAATCGGACGACATCAATGGTTAAGATGTCTTAATTATCGAAGCTGTCAAGAGCTTGTTAGATGCGCTAATCAGTTACGATCTGAGCATTGAACTATCCAAGGCGAAGATCGCTCTATTACGCAGTCAGACAGACACGCCAGGCAAAGAGAAACCGGTCTGAGAACTTCCCACTCACGAGGACACATGAAAACCTTGTGGAACTTGTAGAAGCGGGACATGCGCCGATCCAGTGGATCAAAGCATTGCTGAAGCTTCCCCTCCAGATCCAATTCCTGAAAGAGCTTCTGAAAGATAACGAGACCGCTGAAAGAGGTCAGTTCTTGATCTTCAAATTTGATCGCCGGAATCGTTCTGGACTTTGCATTAATCGTACGTCGTGCTACTCTCACTGTAGGTGGCTTTTGGGTTGAAGTGTTTGGTGTTTTGGTAGATTCCAAATTGACTTTATCCCAAAGGCCCCTGTCACTATTTTCTTGGGATTCTTGCCCCGATTTATGAAGCTATGGGGTTGATGCAGGCTCACGCCACTTATATTACTTACGTGGTGCGGGATCTGGCCTACAGTGAAAGGGTCTACGGGCAGTTGTTGTCTCTCAACGGCCTCTTGATCATCCTCTTTGAATTGCCCATCGCGAGCGTGACCCAGCGGTTTCCCGTGCGCCGCATGATGGCGCTGGGATTCGTGCTCTTGGGAACGGGATTGGCGCTGAGCGGTCTGAGCGGCGCCCTCTGGGTCCTGATCCTTTCCATGAGCATCCATACCTTGGGGGAAATGATTGCCTTTCCCTTGATGGGCGCCTTCGTTGCCAAGCTCGCTCCGGTGGAAATGCGGGGACGCTACATGGGCGTCAACGGCTGTGTCTGGTCACTGGCGATGATGTGCGGGCCCGGCGTGGGCCTGGCGGTCTACAGCCGCTTTCCGATGCTGTTCTGGTGGGCGTGCAGCGCGATGGGGATCGTGCGTGGCCGCCGCGATCATCCTCGTGGAGCCGCAGCGGCACGCTCGTGCGTCCGGTGATGTGGGAGGCGGATCCGTGGTGGGATGATGACGGTGAGTCCGCCATTTCGCGCTTGCGGCCGGGTGGGCGCCGCCTTCAGCATGAGCGCCCATGAGCCCCTTTGTCGGAGAAATCATTGGAGCCATGATCCTGATCATCATGGGATGCGGCGTCAATGCGGCCTTGTCCCTCCATGGGACCTTTGCCAAAGGGGGCGGGTGGATGCTCGGCACGGTGGGATGGGGCATGTCGGTGGCACTGGCCGTCTTCGCCGTCGGGGAGGTCAGCCAGGCGCACTTGAATCCGGCGGTGACGCTTGGCCTGGCCATTGCGGGCGAGTTTCCCTGGGAAGACGTGGGGAGTTACCTGGTCGCGCAGATGATAGGGGCTTTCATCGGAGCCGTCGTGGTGTTCTTTCACTACTTGCCGCACTGGTCGAGGACGGAGGATCCCGGCACGAAGTTAGGAGTGTTTTCGACCTCGCCGGCCATCCCGCATGCTCCCGCCAACGTGCTGAGTGAATGGATCGCCACCGCCATGTTCGTGCTCGGGATCCTCTTGCTCGGCGCCAACGAGTTCACGGAGGGCTTGAAGCCCCTGGTGGTGGGGCTCTTGGTCATGGCGGTGGGGAATTCTCTCGGGAGCACCACGGGTTATGCGATCAATCCCGCGCGCGACCTGGGACCACGGATCGCTCATGCGGTGCTTCCAATTGAAGGCAAGGGAGATTCCAACTGGGGCTACTCCTGGATCCCGGTGTTGGGGCCGGCTCTGGGCGGCTTGTATGGCGGGCTTTTCTACCTCGCGGTGATCGAGGGCGAGGTGGGCTGGCTTTTCTGGGTGGGCTCTCTCGCCCTGGCGGCACTGGCAGGATGGGTGTTGGTGACGGTGAAGTCCCAACCCTCCCCCTCGCATGCTTGAGCGCCTCCGGTATTTGCACTGATTTTCAATGACCTGCTTCACTCTCGCCGCCTTCCAGTTGCCGCCTCTGGCGATTCTCGCCTTGGGGATCCTGCTGGTCATTCTTCTGATCACCAAGCTGCGCCTGCATCCCTTTTTTGCGCTCTTGTTGACGGGGATCGTGGTGGGCATGCTCTCACCCTCATTGCCGGGAGAGGACAGCCACTGGATCAAGGCGGTGGAGACGCCTCTGATGGAGATGGGGGTGTTGGCGGGAAAGATCGGCTTTGTCATTGCCCTGGCCGCAGTGATTGGGATCTGTCTCACGGAGAGCGGCGCGGCGGACAAGATCGTGCTGCGGTTCGTGGAGGTGTTAGGGGAGAAACGGGCGGAAGTGGCGATGCTTCTGAGCGGTTTTGTACTCTCGGTGCCGGTCTTTTTCGACACGGTGTTTTTTCTGCTCATTCCGCTGGCCAGAGCGCTGGCCAGGCGAGTGGGGCGTCACTACGTCCTCTTCGTGATGGCCATGGCGGGTGGCGGCGTGATCACGCATTCCCTGGTGCCGCCCACGCCGGGACCGATTGCCATGGCGGAGAATTTGCAGTTCAGTCTTGGTTTGGCTATTCTGGGCGGGGCGCTCATGGGACTTCTGCCGGCCCTTGTGGTGCTGGTGATCTCCCGGAAACTCGACGAGCGTTTCCCCGTGGACCCCGGGGTCGATGAAAGCGGAGATGAGGCCAGCTTTTCCGAGGAGGGACTGCCGCCGTTTCTTCTGGCGATCTTGCCGGTGGTGTTGCCGGTGGTCCTAGTCACCTTGATTTCGATCGTGGACGTTTTCAAACCCGACGAATCGTTGGGCTGGTATCAGACTCTGGCCTTTTTCGGAAACAAGAACGTTGCGCTCTTGGTCGGGGCACTGCTCTCCGTGGGGCTGGTGCTCCGGAAGCACTGGGGCGATCGAGGGAAGCTGGAGCATTTCATCAGCGACGCGCTTCAGACGGCGGGCGTGATCATTTTGATTACCAGCGCGGGCGGTGCATTTGGGAAAATGATCGGTTACAGCGGCATCGAGGAAACGATCAAAGAGATGTCGGCTGAGGGGCGTGGAATGATTCTGCTAGCGTGGGGCGTGGCGGCGGTCATGAAGATCGCTCAGGGCTCGGGGACGGTGGCCATGATCACCACGTCGGGAATGATGGCGGGCGTGGTGGCCGACATGCAGATCGGATACCATCCGATCTATCTTTACATGGCGACGGGCTTCGGCTCCCTTTTTTTTTCCTGGATGAATGATAGCGGTTTCTGGGTGGTGGGCCGTATGAGCAGCTTTAGCGAGCGTCAGACTTTGAAGACCTGGACCGTTCTCCTGGCGGGCATCTCCCTGGTGGGCCTGGTGCAGACCCTTGTGGTCTCCATCATTCTCCCCATGACGCCCGGAAGCTGAGGGCGTGGCCGGGCCATGCCATGTCTTGCCATTCCATGCTGAGCGCGCTGCATCTGAGCCAATTCCGCTGTTTTGACCGGCTCTCCCTGGAGCTGAATCCGGGGATGACGGTTTTTTCGGGCGAAAACGCGCAGGGGAAGACCTCCATTCTGGAGGCGGTTTGCGTTCTCCTCAGGTTGCAGTCGCCTCGCACCTCGTCGCCGAACGAGCTGATCCAGTTCGGGAAGGGTGGTTTCGCCATTTCCGGCACCTGGGCCGGCCAGAAGTTGCGGTTGATGAAGGAAGTGCGGCATCGGCGTCAACTGTATCATTTCGAAAACGAGCTGGCCCGCAGCCGCGATTATTTGGATCACAGCGGTCTGGTGGTGTGGATGGGCAACCAGGATGTGGGCTTGATCAGCGGCGGGGGAGGGGGACGCCGCCGCTACCTCGATTTCATGGCCTCGCAGATTTACCCGGAGTATCGGCTGGCCCTGAGAAGTTATGAGACGGCTCTGCGCGCGCGTAACCGGCTTCTCAAGGAGTGGCAGGCGTCGTTCGTGGCGCAGATCGATGCTTACTCGGAGGTGCTCGTCGGCCACGGTCGGGTCCTGATAGACTTGCGGCAGCGTCTCGTCGAGCAACTGCAGGGCGAGATCGAGTCGGCCCACCGGGCGATCAGTGAGAGCCGGGAACGCCTCTCGCTGGCCTACGTCCCGGCTGTCGAGGGTGACCTGGCCGAGGCCTTGGCGGAGCGGTCCGAACGCGACCGGGCACGCGGCACGACGACGGTCGGCCCGCATCGGGACGATCTGGCCATCGAGGTCGACGATCGCCCAGCGGCGCGCTATGCCTCGGAGGGGCAGCAGCGGACGATCGCCTTGGCCTTGAAGCTGGGGCAGTTGTCGCTCTTGCGAGCGCAGCGCGAACGGCATCCGATCCTGCTGATCGATGATGTCTTCGGCGAACTCGATGCCCGGCGGCGGGAGGCCTTGACGCATGCCCTGCCCGTGGACTGTCAGCAACTGCTCACGACGACCTCGTTGAGGTGGTTGCCGGAGGCCTCCGGGCGATCTACGGGGCGGTCGACGAACGGAGGCCCGGCGTTTTTCGAAGTGGCGGCGGGCACGGTGAAGCCCTGGAAGCCTTCGTGAAGGGAAACGGAAGGCCGGGGGGGAGTCACTTCAGTCTGCTTGCTCTCAGCCGCGCGGTTGCCTTCCCGTTTTGACTCGGGGATTGATTTTCCCCGGCGGGGCGCGATGGCTGTCGCATGAGAGACGCCGATGCTCTGCCGCCATTCCACGTCGCCATCCCGGTGGCCAATCTGGCGGAAGCGCGTGCCTTTTACCGGGAGGTCCTGGGCTGTGCCGAGGGGCGATCCGACGTCAAATGGGTCGATTTCAACTTCTTCGGACATCAAGTGGTCATCCACGAGACACCGGGCGCCGGGGAGCGAGAGGCCAACCTGGTGGACGGTCATGCCGTGCCAGTGCCCCATTACGGGGTGGTCTTGCAATGGGAGGCCTGGCATGCCCTGGCGAAGGATCTCGAGTCGAAAGGGGTGGCCTTTTTGATCGAACCCTATCTTCGTTTTGAGGGACTCCCCGGCGAGCAGGCCACCCTGTTCATCCTCGACCCCTCCGGCAATGCGCTGGAATTCAAGAGTTTCAAGGATCCGAGTCAGCTCTTCGCCACCTGAGCGGGCGGAGCTGGATCGCGCGGCCAATTTTTACTTGCAGGCAAGGGGTTTCCTCCTAGTGTCCGGTCCGCCATGCCAAGAGACGTGATCATTCTAGAGTGCACGGAAGCACGTGCAGAGGGGAAACAGGCCTCGCAATACGCGACGACCCGCAACAAGAAAAGCCTTCGTACTCCGGGCCGTTTGGAAAAAGTGAAATTCAATCCGTTCCTCAGGCGTCGCACTCTCCATCGGGAGAAGCGCTAATTCGCCGGCCAACAACCGGCTCCCGTCCATCCCCAACTTGTTACCGAAAGATTTATGGAACCGAAAACCAGGGAACGATTGGCCAATCTTCGTCGTGCCAACCGCAAGATGCCTCGCCGCCGTTTGGACTTGCCGGTTGAAAAGGTGTCTTTGAAGGATCCGGAGTTGCTCGCCAAGTTCACGACCGAAACCGGTCGGATTCTCCCGCGTCGCATCACCGGTGTCTCGGCCAAATTGCACCGTCGCATCACCCGCGAGATCAAGCGCGCCCGCGCCATCAACTTGCTTCCTTAGTTTCGTTTGCACCAGGGCGAAGATCTCACAGCTTGCCTCACGGTACAAGAAGCCTGCCGCTCCCGGTCAGGCTTTTCACGTTTCATGGACAAGCTCGAAGACACGCAGAATCAGCCTGACGTGCGCAACGTCGCGATTCAACGTGTGGGGATCCGTGATCTGAGTCACCCGATCCGGTTCAAGGACGTTCGCGGCGGAGTCCAGTCAACCGTGGCCCGCGTGAGCATGTCGGTCGCTCTGGCGGCAGACATTCGCGGGACGCACATGAGCCGCTTTGTGACCTTGCTCGCGGAGGAAGAGTCCGGGGCCGTATCGGTGGCCGGGCTTCCCGTCATTCTGGAAAAGATTTCGCGGCAGCTGGAATCAAACGCCGCCACCCTGGAATTGGCTTTTCCCTTTTTTGTGACGAAAGAGGCGCCTGCCACCAAGATCCAGGGGAAGATGGATTACGCCGTCCGCTTGAAAGGCATGTGGGAGGCGGGGGTGACCCGCGTCAGCGTGAAAATCGAGGTGCCGGTGACCACGCTGTGTCCCTGTTCCCGAAACATCAGCGAACGCGGGGCGCACAATCAGCGAGGGTCGGTGGCCTTGACCGTTGAGGGCGACCACACGCTGCCCTCGATCGTGGAGTTGATCCGCTTGGTGGAAAGTTGTGGGAGTTCGGAGCTCTTCAGCGTGCTCAAACGCCCGGACGAAAAACACGTCACTGAGCGCGCCTACGACAATCCGGTGTTCGTGGAAGATCTCGTCCGGAACGTGGCGTTGAAGGTATGCGGCTTGCCGGGGATCGCGAGCTACTGGATCGAAGGCGAGAACTTCGAATCCATTCACAATCACAACGCCTTCGCCGTGGTGGTGAGCTGAGCGGCCTCAATCATCCCCAGCGTCCTCGAGGAGACGCACGGTGCCGGTCCCTCCGTCGACCTCCACCACCTGGCCGTCTTGAAACAGTCCGGTGATGTCGTGGATCCCGACGACGCAGGGCTTGCCATACTCCCTCGCCACCAGAGCGCCGTGCTGTAGCGGGCCTCCAACTTCTAACAGAATGGCGACAGCGTTGACGAAGAGGGGCGTCCATCCGGGATCCGTGACGTAGGCGACGAGAATCTCACCCTCTTGAAGCGCGGAGGCGTCGGGCCGCCGCAAAACGCGGATCTTGCCACGAACGCGTCCAGAAGAAACGGGCGTGCCCACGAAGACGCCGTCTTCGTTCGGTCTTGGCTGGGGCGGTTGGAGGATGCGGCCTCGGGAATCGATGAGATGGGGGAAGTTGCGGACCTTGGCCTGGAGAAGTTTGCAGAAGGCGGACTGGTCCTGGATGCGGGAGCGCAGTTCCGACGCGGGTAGGGAACGGCTCTGATAGAGTTCGGAGACGGTGAGTTCGAAGATGTCCTCGGATCGGGCCAGGTCATCTCGCGCGGCCCGGGCGCCTCCCTCGGCCAAGGCCGTTTGCCTGGCGTGAGCGCCGAGAAGGGTCAGGTGGTGTTTGGGGTTTTCCCGGGTCCCGCCAAAGGTGGTGATGAGATGAAAGGCCCATCGGAGAGGGAGGCGTTTCCAACGTCGCCACCATCGTCGGCGCAGGTAGGCGTCGAGCTGTTGGTGAGCCTCGTGGCGTTCCCGAAGATGCCGGTCATGGATGGCTGCGGGGCGGGTGGCGCCGCGGTGAACGGCTCGCACGTGTTCGAGGAGCAGGAGCGGGGAATCTCCGTAGCGCGGATTGGAGAGTTCCATCTCCTGCGGGCCGCGGCTTCCGAAGCGTTTCACGAAGGCGTCCCATTCTTCCAGGAAGTCTTCTGGCATTTCGCGACGTTGAACGCGTTCCACCAATCGCGGAAGATCCTTGAAATCTTCGGCGTTCACCCGCTCACCGAGCCGGTCGAGGGCGATGCCCATCTTGACGATCAATTCATCCGGGAGTCCTTGATCCAGCTTCTCGGCCAGCTTTCGAATTTCCGCAGGGGCGCGACGGAAGAGGAGGTGCACCAGGTTCCGGCCGGGATACCAGTAGACGATGATTGCCGGCATGGTGAGATGGAGGAAGAGATTCGAAAACTGAACGAGGTTCTCTCGATGCCTTTCTTCGGCCGACTGGGCACCTGCTGGGCCTTCAAAACGGGCCTCGAACGCCCGGACCCTGGCGTCGTAGACGGATCTGAATTGCCGGGGCCGCCAGCAGGCCTTGACGACGGAGGCGGTCAAACCCCGAAAAGCCCACAGCGCGCGGAGGCGGAGCCACCGGAGGGCCCTGGGTTTTCGTTCCGAGCGATAGCGCTTCGAGTCGACATGCTTGAGAATCTGGGAGGCGATGACGTCCATCGGTTGGTAGCGGTGGACCAGCTGTTTGGGACGAGAGATCCAAAAAGTATTGGAGAGATTGGCGTAGGTCCGGCATCCGTCGAGAATGAGCAGACTTTCCTCTGGCTGTGAGGAATGATAGAGCACGGCGTTTCCGAAGGCTTCTCGCTCGAACGTGACGGCGAAATCGGCGATCAGCGAGAGGCTCAGTTGGGATAGGGGCGCGTTCACGGTGGCTCCCTCCATGAGCCCCGCGTCAAAGTAGAGCCGACGGCGTTCGCCGGGAGGTGTTTGCAGCGAAGCCGGGAGGGGAACGTAGGCGGTGATGGGCCGGACCTGGAGGAAGTAGACGCGATCCTTTGCACAGGCCCATTCGACGTCTACCGGATGCCCTTCGTGTTCTTCGATGCGAATGAGCTGCTCGGTGATCTCTCGAACCTGACGGTCGGTGAGGGTCCATTGGTCGGATTGGAAGCCGGGTTTGC